>BTWA01000010.1:0-186715 GCA_045863295.1 Candidatus Hydrogenedentota bacterium | reverse complement strand
TACTATTATCGCTTAATTTAACCCCGTACCTGTCGAAAGATGGGGGTAAGCTCAATGGGGAAGAATGGGACACGGCGTGTGCAGTGATCGTGTTCGCTTCTGTTGTGACAGGGTCTCTGTTGTGACAGGGTTTCCCCTCGTTGTGGCAGGGTTTCCGGCCACTGAGCCTGTACTCAGTCCTCCCCGCCACGCCAGATGACCAGAATGGCCTCCTCTTCGTCTTGACTGCAAGGTAAACACTCGCGCATATCCGGGACTGCATAGCAAAGAATAATCTCTTAGTATCTGTGCCCATCCGTGTAATCTGTGGACACGTTCAGTCCCCTCCCTCCCCGATCAATTCCGCCCCATCCCTTAAATGCGCAAACCGCGTAAATCCATCATATACCCTTGTTTCAATCCGCTAAGAAAATGCAACAAAAACCCCAAACTATAGGGGCCATTAATGACCTCGTCCCCCACAATCAACTCGGAAACGTGCTCTCGAAATGTATTGCACGGACGAGTCAACAAGGGACACAAAGTCCGTGTACACCGTGAGTAAGAATACGACAGCCGGATCCAGTTCTCCAATACCGCCAAGCGTGCCACGCGCGGCCGGAGACTCCGAAGTGACAGGGACAGAACCCGTGTTTTGCTTCGGGGACTCAGTAAAAGACGGGGTCAGTCCCTGTCCAAGGGCGTCAACTTCGACACCGGTGTTTTCAGGCTCAGACGAATGCCGGTCCCGACGACAATGATCGCGCCGACGAAGGCCATGCCGAGAACACGGAGATCCGGTTGATCCATGAGGAGTATCGTGAAGAGGACGGCATTTGCTTCCGCAAATAGCAACACCAGCACAAAGATCAGCGCGGCGGTTCGCCACCGCACGACGGCTTTGCCGTCGCGACTTCCCACCAGAATGATGCCGGGGGCGGCGTCCAACTCACCGGGACGCAGTCCCTGCTTTCGGGCCCAGGCGGTGGTGGCCAGGAAATCCAATTGCATCCTTCGCATGAGCTGCAATGCCGATACGCCAACGATGAACACGACCGCGCCCACAATCGGACCGGCGGGCCTGGACATGAGTTGAAGGGCGATGACGGGGCCAATGCACGTCGCTGCTATCCACAATCCGAAAAACAGACCACGCAGGCCGGCTTCGCGTTCCTCTTCCGCCGTCATATGCGCGCAAATCTCGCGGACGCGGGGCGACTGAAGCGGCGCCCATGTCAGCCAGCTTACGCGCGGTTCGCGTTTGTGATCGGATGTATCCGGTTCGGTAATGGAATCGACGGCGGTCTTGAATTCGCTGACTTCCTGATACCGGCGATCGGGTGATTCCTCCAGGGCCTTGAGCACTACCTGGTCCAGTCGAACATCGACCCGTACCCGTTGTGAGGGCGGTGTGATGGGGGCGTCGGGGAATTCGCCGGTGAGCATCTGATAGAGCACAACGCCCAAGGCGTAGATATCCGTGCGTCGATCCACGTTGGCGGGGGATTCCCATTGTTCCGGCGCCATGTAGCGCGGGGTGCCCATCCGGACGCCTGCGTCCGTCAACCCGTCCATTTCATGAACAGAACCGCTATCCGCAGCGATCGCGTTCTCGCCCGGCCCCACCAGCTTGGCGAGGCCGAAGTCGGCGACCTTCACGCGGCCAAGGCGGTCGAGCAGGATGTTCTCGGGTTTGATGTCGCGATGCACGATACCCTGATCGTGGGCGTACTGAAGCGCATCGCATATCTGGGGGACAATGGCCAATGCTTCGCGCGGGGCGATGCGCCCGGCATCGAGCAGTTGCCGCACGTTGACCCCATCCACGAACTCCATCAGGAAATAATACAACCCATCCGTCTGGCCGAATTCGTAGAGTGTGACAATGCCCGGATGGTTCAGACGGGCCAGGGCCTTGGCTTCGCGGGCGAAGCGATCGGCAAATCCATGATCCTCGCCAACACCGGGCGGCAAAATTTTTAGCGCGACGATCCGATCGAGCGCTTTCTGGCGTGCCCGGTAGACGGCGCCCATGCCGCCTTGGCCGACGAATTCCAACAGTTCCAACCCGCCGAAGGACTGGGCCAGATCGTCGAGGCTGGGCGCGACAAAACGGGCAGGGGTTTCCGTGCCGGAACCCGTGTCTATACCGGCCTTGAGCAGGCACTCGGGACACAATCCATGGATTGCGCCTTGCGCGAGCGGTTTCTGGCAGTTTGTGCAACTTTTGTGGGTATTCATGGTGCTCCTTCCTCCCCGCCTATGGATCTAAGAATTGCGGGGCGAAGGTTACAGGCGCGAGTGGGATGCTCTCATTCGCGTGCCATCGCGCGAATGAGATGCCGAAGTTCGTCCTCCACGTCCGAGGCATTGGCGACGGTTTCGGCAATTTCCGCTTTCAACCGCTTCCTGTAGCGATGACGCATCCGGTGCACGGCCACTTTGATCGCGGCTTCGCTCATGCCCAGTTGTTCGGCCAATCCAGCATAGGGCTGCAGTTCCCGACTGCCAATGAGACACGATTTCAGAGCCTCAAACAGCGCCGGCTTACCCTGAGCCCGGTAGTCTTCCTGCAATGCGGCCAGGACGGAATTCAACAGGGCTTGCGCCCACTCCCGATCGAACAGTTGATCGGGGGTCGCATCGCTGGCCGGAATCTGTTCGTAGCGCGCCTCGGCGGTATCGAAGGGCAAGGGGACAAAGTGCACCCGGCCTCCGCGCCGGATCGAGGTTGCCTTGTCCCATTCGTTGGCCAGGAATCGCTTCAGCGCCATGAGCAGGAAAGAGCGGAATCGCCCCTTTTCGGGTTGAGCGCGGGCGACCCAGTTGTGTTCGAGGAGTTGCGCGAAGAATTCCTGCGTGAGGTCTTGTGCATCTGCCGTGGAATGGCCGCGCCGCCGTACATACGCATAGAGCGGATACCAGTACGTTTGGCAGAGCGCATCCAGGGCGGCGGCGGCCTCCGGCGAACCGGGAGCGGACGCCGACAGGACAACGGTCCATCGGGTGCTGGCGAATCGGGCGTTTTTTCCCTGTGGTGGGGATAGGGGCATTGGACTTTCTGGTGGCTCCTGTTGGGAAGAGTATACGTTAATGTTTTGTCTGGGGCGCGTGTGGTCCGGGGCACGGACATGGGCAGAAGGGACCAAAAGGACCGAAAGGACTAGCAGAGGGGCAAGGGGCAGAGGGGGTGCCTCGGTATGATCTCGGTCAAATTCTTGACTTACTCACTTTATTCTGTTAAAGTTTTGTTGGAATTTGACAGCTCCAGGGGTAGGTGTGCCCTTTCGACGGAGTTGTAGTTCGTGTGGGCGCATTTTCGCGATCCGACATTGGTTCTAAGTTCATTATTCTCAACGCTTCGGGACTTCCGTGGCTCTTTATTCCAAAGAAACCATCCAAGAAGTGCTGGCCGCCAATGATATCGTGGATATTGTGGGCGCAGCGGTTGAATTGAAGCCGTCCGGCAGCGGACGGCTTGTCGGTTTGTGTCCGTTTCACAAGGAAAAGACGCCGTCTTTCAGCGTCAACCGGGATCGCCAGGCGTATTACTGCTTTGGATGCGAAAAAGGCGGGGATGCGATTGGTTTTGTGATGGAGTTTGAGGGGCTGGCGTTTAAAGACGCGGTTCAGAAGCTGGCGGATCGGGGGGGCGTACGGTTGCCGGCCACGGCCGAGGGGGGTTCGCAAGACGATCAGTTGCGCCAGCAGTTGTTGGCGTTGGGCACGTTCGCGGTCCGGTTTTACCGCGACATGTTGGAAAACCCGCTGAAAAGCCGGGGCCGGGATTATCTGAAAACCCGTGCCTTGAGCGAGGCGACGGTTAAGAAATTTGGCTTGGGGTACGCTCCGGACGGTTGGTCCAATTTGTTGGACGCTGCGAAGAAGGAAGGCTTCCGTGACCGGGTGTTGGAGGCGTCGGGGCTGGTTCGGCGGAACGAACGGGGCAATCAATTCGACTTTTTCCGCGAGCGGCTTATGGTTCCGATTCGGGACGTCGCTGGCAACGTGGTGGCATTCGGGGGGAGGGACCTGACCGGCGAGGCGCCTGGCAAATACGTGAACTCGCCGGAAAACCTCGTCTACAAGAAGGGCAGAACCCTGTACGGCCTGTACGAGGCCCGCGAGGCACTCCGCCGGGAAAAGCGGGCCGTATTGGTGGAAGGATATTTTGACTACCTGCGGTGCGTGGAAGCCGGGGTCGAAAATGTGGTGGCCACGTGCGGCACGGCGCTCACCCTGGATCAGGCCAAGCTCCTGCACCGGTACGTTCGCGACGTTGTGCTGGTGTACGACGGGGACGCGGCGGGTATCCGGGCGGCGTTGCGGGGGATAGCCATTTTGGCCGGCGCGGGGCTTTCGGTGCACGCGCTGATGTTGCCCGGAAACCAGGATCCCGATGATTTTGTCCGGGAACAAGGTTCCGAGGCTTTTCGTTCATTAGTTAATGGAGCCTCGGATTTTGTCGCGTTTTATGTGCGCATGAATTCGGATCGTCTTGGGACAATCGAGGGCCGCACCGAAGTGGCCCACGAAGTGTTTGAAATTGTGGCTTCAGTGGACGATGAACTGCGTAAAGAGGCCTATCTGAAAAAACTGGCCCAAGCGCTCCAATTTGATCCCTGGACGATACGGCGCGAATTTGACAGCGCCTCCCGCCGGAAGCATGCGCGGCCCGTTGCCGTGGATCGGCAAAGTGCGGAAACGGCCAAAACTTTCAGCCAGGACGACCGCGACTTTATCGCCGCGCTCTTGCATAACGTTCCGTTGGCGCAAAAGGCAAAAGCGGATCTGAGCGGCCTGCCGCTGGAACCGGGCCCGTTTCAGCAGGTATTGGAGACTGTATTGCGGTTGGACTACCGCGCGCCGGCACCGGTGTTCGACGACGAAGCGGCGCGGACGCTGTATGCGGCGGCCGCCAACAACGAAGGCAACTGGGCGGAAAAAGGCCCGGAGATAGTAAGGAAACGGTGTACGCGTATCCGGCGGGACATGCTGGAGTCGAAGTCGGCGGAGTTGCAGGCGGAGATTCAACGCGCGCAATTCGACGACAAGCAAAAGGCAATCGAACTGACGATCGAGAAAGTGAAGATTGATCAGCAACTGAAAAGTCTTGGCGCGGCCTGATGGCGGCGACAGGCATAATTTCACGCACGCAGATTGGCGTAACGGCCAAGGTGGAGCAGTCTGGAACATGGTAAAGACAGTCAAGAAACCCGCGAAAACGAACGGCGACAGTGCCAAGATGGCGTTCGAACCCATTCTCGAGGGCGATACCGCGCTTCGAACAAAGGCCGTCGAAGAAGGGCGCAAGAAGGCGCTTCTGCTGGCCAAGCAGAAGGGCAAGCTAACGTATGACGATCTGAACCAGATCCTTCCGGAAGACGCCACCTCCGAAGACATCGACGAAATGATGGTCATGCTGAGCGGCATGGACATCGACATCGTCGATGAGTTGCGAATGGACACGGAGACGCAACGGCTGCAACAGCAGCGGGAAAAACAGGCGCGCCGGGCCGAGGCGCGGCGCGAGGCTGCCCAAGCGCGCCTCGAACGGGCGGACGATCCCGTTCGCATGTATTTGCGCGAAATGGGCCGGGTGCCGCTCTTGACCAAGGATCAGGAAGTCGCGATCGCCAAGCGCATCGAAGCGGCGGAAAACGACTTGACCGAATTGCTGTTGAGCACGCCGTATACGCTGAAGGAAGTGCACATGTTGGCGGCGCGCATCAGCGGCGGCCGTTTGAATTACGCGCAGATCACGGAAGTCGAAGATCCAAAAGAGCTGGACCAATTCGTCAAACGCCTCCCGGGCATGATGACGAAGATGGGCGAATACGAAGATCAGATTCAGAACCACGCCAAGAAGCTGAAGCGCACGGGCATTTCGGGCAAGAGCGCCGAGGGCGTGCTGCTAAAAATAGCGGAATTGCGCGCGCTTCAGGCGGACATCGTTCGCGATTTCAAGCTCAAGAACAAAGAGATCATGAAGATCGCGCGGAAGATCAAGAGCTTGAAACGGCGCATATCGACGGCGCGTGACGAAGTGGATCGCGTGGAGCGCGAAATCGGTTACAGTTCGGACGACATTATCGCGCTGGCGGTGAAGGTGAAGAAGAGCGCCGGCGCTGCAGACAAGCTGGGCGTCGATCGCGATTCGGTGCTGGACGCGGAACGGCGCGTGCAGATGGCCCAGCGCAAAATCGACCAGATCGAGTCGGACGCGCAACTGGGCGCGGACGAGATCAACCGGCTTATCGAGACGATTAAGGAAAAGGAAGAGAAGATTTACAAGGCGAAGATGGAGTTGGTGGAGGCCAATCTGCGCCTTGTGGTGAGCATCGGGAAGAAGTACACCAATCGGGGCATGTCCTTTCTTGATCTGATTCAAGAAGGCAACATCGGCCTGATGAAGGCGGTGGACAAGTTCGAGTACCAGCGCGGGTATAAGTTCAGTACATACGCAACGTGGTGGATCCGGCAGGCCATCACGCGATCCATCGCGGATCAGGCCCGCACCATCCGCATTCCCGTGCACATGATCGAGTCGATCAACAAGCTCGTGCGCACCAGCCGGCGCCTGGTGCAAACCTATGGCCGTGAACCCAGTGCGGACGAAATCGCGGAAGAAATGGGGATGTCGGCGGACAAGGTCCGCAGCATCTTGAAGATTGCGCAGGAAGCCATCAGCCTCGAAACGCCCGTAGGCGATGACGGCGACAGCAGCTTCGGCGATTTCATCGAGGACAAGAGCGCTGAATCTCCGGCCAATGCGACGGCGTTTGCCGTGTTCCAGGAAAAGCTGGATGATGTGCTCGGCACGCTAACGGAACGCGAGGAAAAAGTGCTGCGGCTGCGTTTCGGCCTCGGCGACGGTTACCCGCGCACGTTGGAGGAAGTGGGTTCTGTGTTTAATGTGACCCGGGAACGCGTGCGGCAAATTGAAGCGAAGGCCCTCCGGAAAATGCGCCATCCTACGCGTGCGAAAGAGCTGAAACCGTTCCTGGACTGGTCGCTGCAGAACAACAGTTGACACGGGTTTCTTGTGTACGATGGACCGCTTCGCGCTAACTCGGGAGAGAATGCCATGAATGCTGGAATCGCCAGGGCTCTGTGGGTCTGCTTGACCGTGGCCGTGTTGTCCGCTTTTGGGGTTCGTGCCGAGGACGAGGCGAAGACGGCGGCGCCTTTCCCGGAGGATTGGTTCTGGACGACCGATCATTTGCAGACCGAGCGTGATGCGATGATTGGAAAGCCCATGCCGAAGTGGGAATTGGCGGAGTGGACCAACGCCGAAAAAAAGGCCGATGACCTCAAAGGCAAGATTGTCGTGGTCGATTTCTGGGCCACGTGGTGCGGTCCCTGCATTGCGGCGATTCCGCACACGAATGAGATCATGGCCGAGTACAAGGACAAGGGCGTGGAGGTTCTTGCGATTTGCTGTTCCGATGGCGCGGAGAACATGGAAACCGTCGCCAAGGAAAAGGCAATCAAGTACAGCACCGCCAAGGACGTGGAGAAGAAATCCGCGTCGGCGTGGAACGTAGGATTCTGGCCCACGTTTGCCGTGGTGGATCGCGAAGGCATTGTGCGCGCGATTGGCATCAAACCGGATTACGTGGATGACATCGTCGAGAAGATTTTGGAAGAGCAGCCGATGCCCGAGGAAAAGAAAGCGGAGTGAAGGGGCGACAGGTTGCCCGGTACGGTGCCCGGCTAACTAGATTGTTTAGGCGCTAACATCCTATAATTTGCTTACCTTTTCGGCCGAATATTCTCGTTCAGCCGAATCCCTTTGTGGGCCTGTAGCTCAGCGGTTAGAGCAGGTGACTCATAATCACTTGGCCGTAGGTTCGAATCCTACCAGGCCCACCATTTTCCCTGTTTCGGTCGATACCGCGGCACTATCGTTATGTTTGTTTTCACTTCGCGGCCGCCAATGTGTTTCCCCAGCCGACGACGACGATTGAAACCAGCAGCACCGCGAGTCCGCCTATCATCCATCGTATCGTGCGCTTGCTGGAACCTTCCCATTCCTTGAAGTACAAACCCCACAGGTTGCTGAAGAGGATGATGAAGGCCATGTGGAGGGTCCAACTGGAGAAGTCGAAGCGGCCCATTTGGGTTGTGCCCATGCCGTAGAAAAGGAACTGCAGGTACCAGGTGATGCCGCCAAGGGCTGAATAGAGGTAATTGGCGATTAGTGGCGTGGACAGGTTGACATAGTCGCGCGAGGATTGGTTGGCCCAATTCAGGTAGACGCACCAGATGCAATTGGTGGTGAATCCGCCGGCCATCACCACGATGAACACCGGGGTGTTTTGCCAGATGGCCGACGTGCCGGTTTCCACGGCGAGGTCCGCGATGGGTTTGCCGGCTGCGATGGCGAAGGCCATGCACGCGCTCATGACACCGGCAAAGATGGCCACCCACACGCCTCTGGCGAAATTAAATTCCGCGATGGTCTTGGTTTTTGTTTCGCCGGGCACTTCGCGCTCTTTCAGTACACCTGCCTTGCCGCAGATGGCGATGCCGAACATGCAGACCGCGACGCCCGCGAGCACAACCCAACCCGATGCCGAACCGAGAAGCGAGGCCACTTTGCCTTGAAACACGGGCGGCATGAGCGTACCAAAGGCGGCGCAGAATCCCAACGCGAGTGCGTAGCCGAGCGACATGCCGAGGTAGCGCATGGACAGGCCGAAGGTGAGCCCGCCGATTCCCCACAGAACACCGAAAAGATAGGTCAGGGCGAGGCTCGACCTTGGCGCATGTGTGAGCACGTGTATTACATCGGGCACGATGGCGAACGCTACGACCCACGGCGCAATGATCCAACTGAAAATTCCGCCGACCAGCCAATAGCTTTCCCAGGACCATTGCCGCACTCGCTTGTAGGGAATGTAGAAGCTGCCAGCGGCGAAACCGCCCGCGGCGTGGAGGCCAACTCCGAGAAATGGGTTGGGTTCCATTGTCTAGCGTCCTTTATGCGAGCGCGCGGACTTGCGGGCGCACGTGGCCGAGTGATTCATAGCGACACCGTTTCAAATGGCCAATCCAGGAGCGTGGCCACTTTTTGGAATTGCCCCGCGTTATGGCCTATGGACATGGCGCAGTGGTGTGTGGGACCCAACGCAAACCAGGCGTCCATGAATTCGCGGGGTTTCACCGCAAACCGGATTGGTGTCATGGTATTGCCGATGCGCAGAATCTCTCCTTGGGTGGCTTCGCCTTGGTTCACAATCATTTTGAGACGGCCGTCCCGGGTTTGTGTGATGCCCATGGTGGTAACGGGGCCGGTCCGCACTTTGGCCTCGACCGAGACTCCCGATCCCCACTTACCGTGGTACAGGCCCATGCCGCGAAGAATCGGGCGTTGATCGGAAATGGCGATGTGAAAGGGACCGTCGTGACCCATCAGGATGGTTTGATCGGCGAAATCGGTGGCCACGATTTCGCTGTAGCTGCCGCCCACATCGAGCACATCGCAGATCTTCATGGCCACAGCCGTCTTGGTATCGCCTTCACCGGAGCACGGTATGCCGCGCGCAGTGAGCAACGAATGACCGAGAATGAACGCCTCCTGCAACTTCTCGTATTCGTTGCCGGGCGATCCGCGATAGTAATAGACGAGCGCATCGAGGTCATGCTCGCGCACGAGGCGTTCCTGTGCGGCGGCAACGGTACATGACCAGTCCAGTTGTTCCTGAGAGGGCTTCTTTGCCAGCGGATCGGCGGGCGAGTCTTCACTGATGATGAAGGTGTCCTGAACCTCCCGGAGCTTTGCCGCCTTTTCGTCCTCCGAAACATTGGGCAGGATTCGCTGAAGATCGCACATCTCCAGCATTTCGACATGGAGCCCGGTCTGGGCCTGGATCATGGTGAAATCGCTGTACATGTCGAGCATGCCGGGGTAGGTGTGGCCCAGGAAACCCACGCGCCCGTATTGCAGCGTGCGCACGACACCAGCTGCGCGAACCCACTCCTCGATCTCCGTCCACGCGGCGATAGCGTCCGCATGTCTATGGGTGACTTCGTTGGCCAGGGAAATACCAGGGGTCTTTTCCAATCCGAGCAATCCGCTGACAACGTGAAAGGCCACGCCGCCGCGCGTGAATGCATTTGCGATCTCGGGCACGCAGCATGCGCAGCAATGGGCGAGCCATTCACCGGTTGTGGTGCGGGTGTAGTTCATGCGTTCGGCGGGCTGGAGGTTGAGCACGACCACGGGCTTGGGGCACACCTGCGACACGGGCAATACGAACGCGCTCATGGCATAAGTCGCGGCATGACACAGAATCAAATCGACATTCTGCCGGTTGAAATACTCGCCCGCCTGATGTCCCTTTAGCTCACTGTCGACCATGCCGAAATTGGAGACATCTCCCCACTGCGACACGCGGCTTTCGATGAATTTTCCATAGCCCAGCAATCGATCGAGCAATCCGTCAAATTGAACCCAGTAGTGCGGATGGCCAATTGAATAGAGCCCGATTCTCGGACGCAGGGCGGGTTTAACAGGTGCGTATGCACTCATAGCGGTATCCTCCCCGTCGGGCATCAATCGGCGGAAGGCTGGGAGGCAAGCCATACGCCAAGGGCTGTCGGCCCGGCCCGGTTCATGGATGCGAGACATTTTCCGGATGTCATCCTAACACCCGGTGTGAATGCCCGTCCAGAGCCGTGCGGGATCCGGTCCCGGCATGCTATAGTGCAGTTCCCCCAGTCGAATGCCATCCCCCCGAAACAGGCCAACCACCCGGCAGGCATAGGCCCGTCGTCTGAAAGGAACCGGCCATGGGTTTGGGATCCGTCCTCGTCGTCGCAATCGCTGTACTTACCGGAGCGGAGGCATCGCAGAGCGATGTAGCGCTTCAAAACCTTCGTTGTGAATTGCGAACAAACCCGATTGGAATTGATCGGCCCCATCCGGGGCTGAGTTGGCAGTTGGCCTCGACACGGCGCGGAGCAAAACAATCGGCCTATCAGGTATTGGTGGCCAGCGATCCAGCCCTTTTGAAGGAAGATCGGGCGGATCGATGGAATTCCGGACGAGTCGATTCCGGTGTATCCATTCACGTGGCCTACGCAGGAACGCCGCTCGATTCGCACGATCGTTGCTACTGGTCGATCCGGATTTGGGACGATCAGAATCGACCAAGTGCGTGGAGCGAAGTAGGCCAGTGGAGCATGGGACTGCTGAATCCCAAAGACTGGCAGGCAAAGTGGATCGGACTTGATAGTGGTTCTTCCGAAAACGCGCTGACCGACGCTCACTGGATCTGGTTTCCGGAAGGCAACCCCGCGGCGGGCGCTCCGCTGGGCGCCCGTTTCTTTCGTCAGTCGTTTGATATGATCGAAGGCAAGACGTTGGAGTCCGCGACGGTGACCATGGCCGCGGACAATGGTCTCGCGCTATATGTAAACGGCAATCGGGCGGGCCGCAGCGACAGCTATCAGTTGGCGGGCGAGTTCGACATAATCGACCACGTGCGGGCCGGCGCAAACGTCATCGGGGTGACTGCCTATAACAGCGGCAAGGAACCCAATCCCGCCGGACTCATCGGCGCAGTGGATATACGATTCACGGACGGGAGCGCGATACACCTGACGACGGATTCGTCGTGGCTGGCCACGGAGACGGATCAAACGGACTGGACCGCAACCGATACGGACCTTTCGGCTTGGGTACATGCGATGGATCTGGGCGCATTTGGACTCGCCCCGTGGGGTCATGTGAGCGTGCCCAGCGAACGCCGTCTGCCCGCGCGCATGGTGCGCAAGGCGTTTCGCGCGGACAGGCCACTTCGCCGCGCCACGGCATACGTATCCGGCCTGGGCTTGTCCGAGTTGTATGTGAACGGAACCCGAATCAGCGACGATGTCTTGTCGCCCGCGCTGAGTGAATACACCAAGCGCGCCTATTACACGGCCTACGAGGTTGCGTCGCAGGTGCGTACGGGTGAAAACGTCATTGGCCTATGGCTGGGGAATGGCCGTTACTTCGCGCCGCGCGGGAGTTCCTTTGTGGGCATGGCGAGCTACGGCTATCCCAAAGCCATTCTCCAATTGCGGCTTGAATACGATGACGGCACCACCGAAATGATTTCGACCGATGATTCGTGGAAACTCACTACCGACGGGCCCATACGCGCCAACAACGAATACGACGGAGAAGACTACGATGCGCGAATGGAAATGCCGGGATGGAGCGACACCGGGTTCGATGATTCAGCGTGGCAAAACGCGCCGATCGTTGACACGGCTTCTCATGAGCTATCCGCACAGACAATCGAACCGATCCAGGTAATCGAAACGCTGAAACCGGTGAGTGTGGTTCAATCGGCGCCCGGGGTGTGGATTTACGATATGGGACAAAACATCGTGGGATGGAGCAAACTGCGTGTGTCCGGCCCGGCTGGGACCAAGGTTACCTTGCGCCATGCGGAGACCCTCCATGACGGTGCGCTTTACATGGACAACCTGCGCACAGCGAAGTGCACTTGCACGTACATCCTCAAGGGACAGGGCGAGGAGATCTACGAACCGCGTTTCACATACCAAGGATTTCGATATGTGGAGGTTCGCGGCTTTCCCGGCGAGCCGGATTTATCGGCCATTGAAGGCAAGGTCGTGCATGATCGGCTGACTCCGGCGGGCCAATTTACCTGCTCAAACGAAACAATCAATCGTGTTTACCGGAACGCGGTGTGGGGCATTCGAGGCAACTACCGGAGCATTCCGACGGACTGTCCGCAACGGGACGAAAAACAAGGTTGGTTGGGGGATCGATCGGAGGAATCGCGCGGCGAATCCTTCTTGTATGATGTCTCGCTTTTCTATGCCAAGTGGCTACAGGACATGGAAGACGCCCAACGCGACACCGGCAGCATACCCGATGTGGCCCCATCCTATTACCCATTCTACACGGACAATGTGACGTGGCCGAGCAGCTTCATCATCATTCCAGGCATGCTCTATGAAAAATACGCAGACAAGGAAGTGCTTGCGAGGCATTACGCCGCCATGAAGCATTGGATCGACTATATGAGCACGTTTATCAAAGACGATCTCATGCCGCGCGATCAGTATGGCGACTGGTGCGTGCCGCCGGAATCGCAAGAGCTGATCCACAGCAAGGATCCGAACCGGAAGACCAACGGCGAACTCATTGGCGCTGCCTACTTCTATCACGATTTGCGGCTGATGGCGGGATACGCGACAGTACTGGGCCTGAACGACGACGCCGCCCAATTCAACGGTGTGGCCGATCGCATGAAAGCCGCGTTCAACACAACATATCTGAAAACCGATTTGGGCCAGTACGACAATGGGACGCAGACCTCGTGCGTGCTGCCGTTGGCGTTCGGACTGGTCCCCGAAGAAAGCCGGACGGCCGTCTTCAAGCATCTGACTGACAAGATCCAGGGCGAGAGCAAGGGTCACATTGGCACGGGACTCATCGGCGGACAATGGCTCATGCGCACGCTGTCGAATCATGGCGCGGTCGATGTTGGCTTCACCATGGCCACGCAGACCGACTACCCGAGTTGGGGTTACATGATTGAAAAAGGCGCCACGACCATTTGGGAACTTTGGAATGGCGATACCGCGGATCCCGGTATGAATTCGCACAATCACGTGATGCTGCTCGGAGATCTTATCGTTTGGCTTTACGAGCACCTGGCAGGCATACAATCAGATCCAGACAGTCCAGGGTATAAGCATTTCACCCTCAGGCCGGATGTGCCCCGCGACCTTACTTTTGTGAATGCGGCCTACGACTCGATACACGGACGCATCGAAAGCCGCTGGCGCAAAACGGACGGAGTCTTCCACTGGGATATTGTCGTGCCGCCGAATACCACGGCAACAATTCACGTGCCTTCTTCCGATGCAGTTGGCGTACGCGAAGGTTCGGGCCTCGCGGCTCAAGCCGAGGGTCTGGCTGTCTCTCCGAATGGAGCAGCCGGTTTTGCGGTGTACGAGGCGCTGCCAGGACGTTACCGGTTTGAATCGCGCTTATAGGCCGGAGACCTGCCGAGGCAGACTCTTGGCGAAGTGTAGTTCCAGTTCCGCGACACTCATGTATGGCTGGCCTTTCACTTCGCTCAGACCTCGCAGCTTCACATAGCGAACCTCGGCCGGAGGCACAAACGCGGTTTTAGGGGTGGCGTCATTAGCCCACTCGCCTGTGGCGACGGGCTCTCCCCAATTCTCACCGTCAGCGCTGACGAAGATTTCAAATGCTTTCACACGGCCGGAATCGCCATCAGTACGGGGGTGGTAGGTGACTGCCGCAACCCCCTGCGGCGATTCCAGCGCAACGACCAACTCGTGCGGGTAGCCGGGCGAGGCCCCGACGAACTCCGTGTGCCAAATCGTGGCGGGGTTTCCGTCAACAGCGTATGCCGGAGGATACTCGGGTGAATAACTGTCCACGGTGGCTGTCATTTTGACGGGATCGCGTCTTTGTTGCGCGGTGCGTACAAACGCAAGCACCGCCTGATAGGCTTCGCTTGCCGCCCCTTCTTCCCACCGGATGCCACCGACGTGCGTGATGCCGGTGGGGCTGTCGGCGGCGACGTTACCTGTGCCAAACGGGCTGCGCGGCTTGCGCAAAATGAGGCTCTGCTCGGGGTCGGACACATTGACCACTTTCAGCATGGATCGGTAGTTGGCGATTATCTGGCTGTCGGTCAACGTCTGGCCTTCCTTGGGAGCCTCCGCGAGCCCCAGGATGGTATGCGTGGCATGGCAGTTCGCACAGGAGTTCTTGTCGGCGCTCGGCTCGTACAAATACCGGTTCACATGATCCCGGAAAAACAGGATATCGGGTTGATACACGGCTGCGATTTGAGCGTCGGCCTGCACCGATTGGGGATCGAGTGCGGCGGCATTCAAAAGTGCCGCTGCCGCATCTTTCAACTCGGCGTCGCCGTCGACAACGGCCTTGACACGGGCCGCGTACCTCGGCTCGGCCGCGACAAGACTTCTCTCGGCAACCGCTTCCAACGCAGACTTGCGGGTCTTCGCATCCGCGTCAATCAACAGGGGCAATACATACTCGTGCACATCCTTGTTTTCCCAAAGCGCGTCGTTCTCGCGTGCAAGTTGCAGCGCTTTGAGCCGGATGGTCGGGCTTTCGTCCGACAATCCGGCGAAGAGCACCGGCGTGGCCCGCTTGCTCTTTCGCAGGGATTCCATCGCGGGAAGCAGTTCAAACACTTTTTCCCGCACCGCAACCTCGGGATCGGTCGCTGCCTTCTGCAGGACGCGCACGGCCTTGCGCGGCATGGCCAGTCCGTCGTCTTCGCCTTCTTCATTCTGCCACGAACGTTTCGCGAGCACTTCGACCACCGGAATGCGATCGGACGCGGATGCGCCTTCCAGCGCGGACCACGCCAGGTCGATCATGTCGAGCGCCTGCAGTTCATCCAGCAAATCGGTCTGTACAAAGGGGAGCAAATCCGCCGTGTGTTCTTCGTCTGCAATCACTCGATCGGTAAGCGCGCTGATAGCGTCGCGGATGGGCGCATGTTTCAAGGCCTCCGGGCTGCGCGACAGGGCCAACAACACGGCCTTGCGCGTTGCGGATTCCGATCCCTCGATCGCCGCAAGAAGCCGCGCGGCAATGGTCTCGTCGTTTGGATTCGACACAACCCAGTCGCGGCTCACGGCCGTGTACGCTGCTTCGCGCAATTCCGGTTCTTCGGCGGTCATGTTGTCCAGCAGGGTAAGCTGCAAGGCGGTGTCGGCGGTGTGTTGCGGCATTTCGAAGAAACTGGCCAACTGAATCCCACGTTGGCGTTGTTTGGCGCGGGTTTCCGTTTTCACGGTGTTGCCAATGGATCGCGCAAGCAGATCGGCATCGGGCTGGTACAGGAAGCTGAACTCCCGATCATTCCCGACGTCGATCATGTTACGCGGAACGCGCGCATAGAAACGGCCTTTGAAAAACGAACCGTCAAAACTCTCCAGCAGGGCTTCCCGCTGGAGATCATTGCCTGTGGCGATGGCATTCAGCACGGGCTTCAAGAGAAGGTTTTCCTCCACCCACGCGCGGCCAGCCAGTACGGCATCCTGCGTTTCCTTCGGGAAATCCCGGATATTGCGTTGGATGCTCACGCCACCCGTCTGATTCTCATCAAGCAGAATGTACATATTCTGCGCAAGGTTCGTGCGCACGATGGGGAATTCATTGGGCATGCCCATGCGGTCAATAAGCGTGGATACAATTTCCGTGCGCAGTGCCGTGTCATCGCTGCGGTACCACCACTGACGCAAGGTGCGAATGGCTTGCAGGCGCGTCAGCAGATCGGGATCGCCAGTAAGCGGGATGAACGCACGGGCGATATCGAGCCGGCCGTCCATTTCCTGAAACTGATAGGCGAACACACGGGAGGCGCCACGCCTTACCAACACATCCGGACTCATGAGCGCGGTCTTGAGCTTTTCCACACCGTATCCGCGATTACCCAACTGGCGAAGCGCCCAGGCGGCCTCGCGCCACGCCGGTTTGGACGGATCAGTCAGAAGCGCGTGCAACGGCTCGACGCTTTCCTCGCGGCCAATGCGGCCCAACAAAGCGGCCGCCGCCGCGCGAACGGGCGCCTCAGGACGCGCCAGATAGGGAATGGCCGCCGCCGCGACTTCCGCCTGGCGGGCGCCGGGCACTTCCTGAATATTCTCGAAGCGATCCACGATTTGCGCCGGGGTCGCTTCAGGCGCGGGGAGTTCGGCGGGGCCGTCGTTGAGATTGCCAAGGCCGCGCAAGGGCGCTCCCTTGGGGTAACCCGACGAAAGCGCCATCAACGCGTAGCGTGTTTCGCGCATGGGTGTGCGGAAGTTTTCGTGGGTGGTGGTTTGATACCAGCCGCCAAAGTCGTGTTGCTGGGCCAGGAGCCACTGCAACCCACGTTCAATGCGCGGATCGGATTCCGGCCGCAGGCCCATTTCCATGAATGAATAGAGCAATTGGCCGGTAGTGTATACGGCGCCCGCGCTGCCAGTCTTGCCTTCCTCGTGCCACGAACCGTCTTCGTTTTGCATCGCAAAAAGCGCATCAACCTCCTGTTGAATGCGTTCGCGATAGTACTCGCGGCCCATGTAGCTGAGTCCAAGCGCGAAGTGAACGCGATCCTGCACGTTGTCGATCAGGGTCTCGGTTTCCTTGGCCGTGAAGATCTTTTCGATGTTATCCGCGGCGGCGAGATACGAGGTGTCGCCGGTGCGACGGTAGACTTCCTGCAGTACGCGCCAGTCGCGCCAGGCAAAGCCGAAAGCACTGTCCGCCGGGACAACGCCGTTGGCTTCGTCTTCGGGAAGAACATCGCGGTCGATCCACGCGGTGCGCAACATGGGGCCAAAACGATCAACAATGGGCGTTTCCCTGCCGCTTATCTGCTTTTCGAAATCGATGAGCAGCCCGCCTTGCTTGCCCTGGGATTGCAATGGAATCGCAATGAAGCGCTGCCAATACATGTCGCCCGGGCCGTAGAACGGCGCCATGGAGTTGTAGATCCGTTCGATGACGTAACGGAAGTTCTGTTTGGATGGAATCGGATACCCGTTTCGGTGCGCAACAAGATTGGGCTCCGTCGAGAATACGGAGGGATGGCAGGCCGTGCATCGCATGGCGGTTTCGTGCATGTTCGCGGCGCGCTGGTAGATGTTTCCTTCGCGGGGTATCTGCGCAAACCACGCATCGCCGACGTCCATTACATAGCGCAATCCCACTTCAACCGCAAGCGTCGGATCGGTGTATGGGGGGACCGGGTACTTGTGTGTACGGATAAGATAGCGCGGATGATTCGCATTGACTTCCAGATAGTAGACGCCGGGCTCGAACACACGGGAGATGGACTTGGAATAGCGCTCTTTTTCGCGGTCATGGACAATTTCCATCGGATCCTTGCCCTTCTCATAGGGCACGACCTCGCCGGATTCATTCTTTGTGTATGCACGCATGTTAACCGACACATCGCGATCAGGAATAACCATCTCGAACAACACGAGACAGGCTTCATCGATTTCGATGCGAAACCAGTCCAGTCCGTTTTTGCCCTCTTGTTGGTTGTCGAGATACTCGACATCGTCCACACTGCCTTCCACGGTGACACCGATGTGAAGCGGGTTGGCGAGATCGGGCGTATCGTTGGGCTCGGCCTCAAAACGCGCTGCTTCTTCCGGAATCGCAAGTTGTACCCACTGCGTCTGCAGGACAATCGGCCGTTCGGGTCCGGCCGCGCTTCGCGTCGCGGAAACGGTAACAGCGCTGGCATCCAACTGCGAACGCAACGGCAAATACATACTGGGATCGCCCGCATGCAAACGCTTTTCGATGGGATTCGATCCGGGCAACTCAATCCTGACCATCACGTCTTCGCCCTGGGTCAAGCCGCCGGTTACCATGCCGAGGTTGATGGCATACGTGGTGTTGGAGGAAAGAGCGGGTGTCTGAAACTGCGCTACCCCCCCAGGACTGAGTGCCGCGATCGCAGGTACATTGGCGGACAATGACTCCTGCGCGAAGGCGTATCCGACAATCAACCCTGTTCCAAGAATCATCGAATAAAGACGGAAAGAATGCATGATGCGATTTCCCTCTTGCAGCCAGATTACCCGTGCGTTCGAGTATACAATAGAATGAGGCACGGGACGAATGGAAAGTTGACGATTCGGGAAGGGATTCGCGTGCCGTTTTGGCGCGAAATCGCTACACTAAACGGAACTATCGCTCTACCGGGAGGATGCCTTATGCCAAGATCCGTGCTTGCCTTGTGGGCAATGGGGATAGTCTGCACCATTTCGAACGTTTGGGCGGAGGACAATGAACCCGGCCAGTTCTCGGTGATCGAATTCGGCGCGGTGGGGGACGGCAGTACGGATGCGACCGCAGCCTTTCAGAAGGCACTGGATACCGCGGGGGGCAGTGGTGGCGTTGTCCGCGTGCCCCTCGGGAACTATCTCATTGCCGGAACGCTCTCGGTGCCAGCGGATGTAACACTGGAAGGCGTTTGGACCGGACCGCCCCGAAGCAAGAATTCGAAAGGCAGCACACTACTTGCCACCGCCGGCAAGGGCGAAGTCGACGGGGTCCCCTTTATCACGCTGCATGAAAGCTCGATGCTTAAGGGTCTCGTCGTGTTTTATCCTGACCAGGTGGACAGTGAGACCCCTCACGCCTACCCCTGGACCGTTCGCGGTATAGGCGACAATTGCACGATCACGGATACGCTGCTGGTGAACCCGTATCAGGGTGTTGATTTCGGCACGTACCCGGCGGGAAGACATTTCATTCGTGCGCTCTATATGCAAGCCCTATACAAAGGCATCTTCGTGGACAAGTGCTTCGACGTGGGTCGAATCGAAGATGCCCATATATGGCCATTCTGGTCCACAGAGGGTCCAGTGCGTAAATTCACGGAACGCGAAGGCATCGCATTTCTTTTTGGCCGCACGGATTGGGAGTACGTGAGCAATTCGTTCTGCATTGGATACAAGATCGGATTTCATTTCGATTCCTACAATGATGGGCCTGGCAATGTGCTTGTAACACAGTCAGGTTCGGATGTCGGTCCCTGTGCGGTGCGGGTGGAACAAGTGCAGGCGCATTCCGGCATCACGTTTGCCAACTGCCAAATGATGGCGGGAATCGAAGTGGGGCCGGACAACCGGGGTCCAGTAAAATTCACCGCCACGGGATTCTGGCCAATCGATTCAACGTCATCCCATGCAATTCTTGAAGGCAAGGGCCACACCTTTTTCGAAGCTTGTAATTTCTCGGATTGGGACAAAGCCAAGACCGGCGCAGCGTGCATTGTCGCGAACAACGACGGACTCACGGTCACGGGCTGTGACTTCATGGCCGAGGGCAAAGCGCAAATCCAATTGGGAGAGAATGTCCAGGCAGCCATCATCACAAGCAACCGCCTGCGGGGTGGAGCGAAGATCGAAAATCTGTCAAAGGGCGATGTGCAGATCGGGCTGAATACGGAGCGATGAGGAAAGACGTTGGCACTAAAGTTCGCCGAAGCTTACCCCATTTCGGGGCATCTGGAAATGAATAAACCCATTCCTTACAGCACTCGCGAATCGACAACACATCGCTCCACTCGCAGTTACAAACCCGCATTCAAATGGGTGCAATTGCCCATGAGAAGCCAAGGGATGCGATGGCTTTAGAACGAGCGGGGCGGCGGTCTCTAGCCATGGGTCAAGTGGAGCGCAACCTGTGGACAGGTCGCTTTCTTTCTATCGTTCTGACTCCTAAGCGTGAGTCAATCCGATTATGGTCTGCTGATATAACTCATGCACCCGCTTCTTCTTCTCTTCCACCATAGCCACCAAGTCACCTTCCAGTCCCAATCGCTTGGCCAGATTCGCTCGGGCATCCTCATTTTCGGGCAGGGTGCTGGTGGATCGACCGTGTTCGAGGCGGATGCGGTTTTCGATGCGGCGGTAGAAGGTGTACGTCTCTTCGAGGAATGCGTGGTCATCCGCGGAAATCAGGTTCAATTCACTCAGGCGGCGCAGGGCACCGAGCACGTCGCCTCGCACAAGTTCGGGGTGTTCCGGCGCGTGGCGGATTTGCAGCAGCCGAATCGCGAATTCGAGTTCGGCGATTCCGCCTTCGCATTTCTTCAGGTGCAAGGGGCTTGCCGATGCAGCCATTTTCGTCCGGATGTTTTCGATATTCTCCAGGTTTTGTCTCGTGAGGGGCAGGGCAAACGCGAGCGCGCGCGCCTGGGCTTCCACCAGTTCAGCAAACCCTTCGTCCCCCGCGACCGCCCGCACTTTCAAAAGCGCGAGCCGTTCCCATGCCTGCGCCTGTTCCGTGTAGTACCCGCGCAGCCGGTTCACGCTCACGGCGAGCGATCCTTTGCCGCCGTCGGGACGCAGGCGCGGGTCGACATCGTAAAGCACGCCATGACGCGTTCGTTCTTTGAGGAGATTCAATGTCGTGGCAGCGACGGCCGTGAAGTACTCCAGCGGATCCGCGCCGGATTCGATTTCAACTTCGTTGTCATAGACGAAGATCAGGTCGAGATCGCTGCCGTAGCCCATTTCGTGAGCGGCAAGTTTTCCGAGCGCGAGTACGGCGAACGGCGCATCGCTCGGTCCGAACCGTGCGGCGACTTTGACTCGGGCCAGTTTAAGCACGTGTTGCAGAATAACGTCGGCCAATTGCGTCAGTTCCGCGCCGACGTCGAACACGGTGATGCCGTGAAACACGTCGCGTACGCCGATGCGAAAGGTCTCTCCTGTATGCAGGCGATACGGCGCGGCATCGGGATCTGCGGCTGACACGAGGGCGTCCAGTTCGCGTTCGAGGTCTTCGCGTCGGGCCGCATGGCCCAAGGCGCCGGCGCGCCCGAATACGTCAAACAGACCGGGGTCGCGAATAATAAATTCGGACAGGTAGGGGCTGTTTTCCACGAGGCCGACAAGATACTTTGTGAAATCGGGATTCCACTTCAGTATGTCGTATACGGATGCCGGCGCTTTCAATCCGCCCAGGATCCGGCTGAGTTGCACCAAGGTCGCATCCGGGTTCGCGGTTTCCGCGAGCGCTTTCAACAAGTTTGGCGCGATAACGCCAAAGGCCTGGCGCACGTGCAGCGAATGGGAGCGGTCGGCTGTGCCGCACGCCAGGTGCAACAGCTCTTTGCGGGCCGCGCCGGTATCGGTAAAGCCGATTTCCTCCAGCCGCTTCAGGCCAACTTCCGCCTCGGAGTGCGGATTGAGCAGGTCGTTCACCCAGAGGTTGCCGGCGCCTTTGGTGGCCAGAAACTTTTCGAGGATAAACCGCGTTTCGTCCGCGCGATCGCCGTACTCCACCATGAACGCAGGACCGGACTCGTACCCAAACAGGCGCGCAAACGTGTCGAGTTGGCGAGGCGAATCGGGCAACGCGTGGCGCTGTTGACTGCCTTCGATTTGGAGCCGGTGCTCGACCTGCCTCAGAAACGTATAGTTACTCGCCAGGGTGGTGGCCTCAAACGGGCTTAGCAGATTCAATTGCCCCAGCGCATCAATCACTTGCAACGTATTTCCGGACCGAAGTTCCTCGTAGCGCCCTCCGTTCAGCAATTGCAGCATCTGCACGGTAAATTCGATGTCGCGAATTCCGCCCTTGCCCAGTTTTACCTCGGTTTCAGTTTCACCGCGCGCGCTGATGATCTTTTCCATCTGCTGCTTCATCGCACGGATGTCTTCCAGCGTCTCGTCGTCAAAGAATCGGGGAAAGACAAATGGGCGTGTATGCGTGACAAACGCTTCGCCCAATGCAC
Source organism: Candidatus Hydrogenedentota bacterium (assembly GCA_045863295.1). Taxonomy (GTDB): domain Bacteria; phylum Hydrogenedentota; class Hydrogenedentia; order Hydrogenedentales; family SLHB01; genus BTWA01. The sequence continues at coordinate 164,441 of BTWA01000010.1, read as the reverse complement.
GATCACCCGCGACCGGACGGCATTTAATGAGAGCCTGGCGTTCCCAAGCCTGCCCGGTGCGTTCGAAGTAGTCGAATGCGGAGGCAACCGTGACTGCGAGCGGTGCGGTTCGCCCATGCGGCCGGAGCCGCATGTCCACGCGAAACACGTTGCCTTCGGCGGTGATGTCACTCATCGCCTTGATGATCCGCTCGCCCAGCTTGTGATAGTACTCGCCGTTCGTAACCGATCGATCACGGCCGCCGGTTGTTTCGCCGTCCTCGGAATAGAGAAAGATGAGATCGATGTCCGAACTGAAGTTGAGTTCCCGGCCGCCGAGCTTGCCCATGCCCAGCACCACGAACGAAGCGGGTTCGCCCGAAGCGGTCATTGGCGTGCCGTGGCGCGGTTCCAGTTCGCGGTGCGCGCTCTCGATGGCCGCTTCCAGCGTCGACTCGGCGAGATGGGTCAGGTCGTCGAGGATGGACTGCAGGTCCGCGTGTTGAAACACGTCGCGCGTGGCGATTCGGAGGATCTCCCGGCGTTTGAACCGGCGCATGACGCGGCACCGCGCGTCGAAGGTGTCCACTCCCGCCACCTGCCTGAACAGGTCGTGCGTCATTTCGTCGCGGGGACGGGACACGGCCAGATCGACCTCTTGCCAGAGCCAGGTCATGAATTCGGGATTGCGGCAAACGATATCGGTAAGGAACTCGCTTTGGCTAAGCACGGTAACCAACATGCGCGCGAAACGAGGCGCATTGGAAAGGAGGCTGATGTCGGCGAAAGGGGTATGCGACGCGGACAAGTACCGGTCCAGCCGGACCATCGCGGCTTGCGGGTCGCCGCAGGTCGTGAGCGCGTCGGCGAGATTTACGCGAAGCGACTCCGACCCCTCGCCTTCCAGTATTTCGTCCAGGCTACGTTTGACCGTATGGGCTTCGTCCAAATGAACCGTGTCCGGCGATTTTGTCACCCCGTACTCCTCGCGGCGGCCCATAGCCGCACCCCCGCCTCCGTCGTGGCCGCAATCAACGGACGCGCGCGGACCAGCGCTTCCTCCAGATTCATGGGCCGGTCGCCAATGGCAAACACGGCGTCTATACCGCAATTGTAAACGACAGACGCGTCTTCGCCCAAAGCCCCCGCAAGAGCCAACACCGGCACGCCCGCTTCCTTGGCAATGCGCGCAACCCCCACCGGGGTCTTGCCATGCGCGGACTGACCGTCGATACGGCCTTCGCCGGTTATGACCAGATCCGCGCCATGGATACGGCCTCGAAGATTGCAGGCGTCTGCAACAAGGTCCACACCGGGCCGCAGTGTGGCGCCGCAGAATGCGATTAAACCCGCACCCAGTCCTCCCGCCGCCCCCGCGCCGGGCGCGTGCAATACAGGTTTTCCCAACTGCTTTTCGATGCATTTGCCAAAATGGTGCAGCGCGGCATCCAATTCCTGAACTGCGAACTCATGGGCGCCCTTTTGCGGTCCGTACGTGCGGGATGCGCCACGGGGCCCGCACAATGGATTGTCTACGTCGCATGCAACGAGGATTTCGCTCTCGTCCAGTCCGCCAAGTCTTCCGGACGGATCTATCGTCGCGAGACGCATCAACGCAGCGCCTCCGGGATCAAGGTCATCGCCCTGCGCATCCAGCAATCGAAATCCCAGTGCCTGGGCCATGCCTGCGCCGCCGTCGTTCGTCGCGCTGCCCCCTAGGCCAACAATGATGCGGCGGATGCCTGCGCCCAGGGCGTCGGCAATCAATTCGCCGGTTCCATACGTCGTTGTCAATCGGGGGTCCCGCCGGTCAGGCGGCACCAGCGCCAGCCCGGAGGCCGCCGCCATTTCGATGACCGCCGTGCGTCCGCCGTCGATGACGCCATAGGCCGCATCCACGGGTTCGCCGCACGGGCCAGTCACGGTCACGCACACCTTTTCGCCTCCTGCGGCGGCAACCAAGGCATCCACGGTCCCCTCGCCGCCGTCGGCCATGGGGATGAGGTCGATGGACGCGTCTGGCATGGCCCGGCGCGCGCCCGCCGCCATCGCGTCGGCCACCTCACGCGCAGTCAGGCATTCCTTAAAGCTATCGGGCGCAACAACAATGCGCACAAGTAAACGCTCCAAGAAGTAGAAGCGGCATCCTGCCGCTTTCGTTCCACCGTAACTTGTATGGGTAACTTCAGTGGATTCTAAAGGAACTCGACAAATTCGTGTGATCGCTTAAGACAATTCTGCTGTCAGGCCGCATGCAGGCCCTCGGACGCGGCAAGATGCCGCGTCTACTACTCGACCCGCACGACGATCTTGCCGAAATGCTTGCCTTCGGCCATGTGTTCGAAGGCGGCGCGTATTTCGCTCATTGGAAACGTCTTGTCGATCACCGGCTGCAACTTCGTTGAAGCAATGGCCGCATTCATGGTTTCAAACGTCTCGCGCGGCCCCACAATCACGCCTTGAACGCGCACGTCCTGCATCAGCACCGGCGTCAAGTTTAGAGGCGCTTCGTATCCGCCCAACACGCCGATCAGCAGAATGCTGCCGCCCATGCGTATGCAGCGCATGGACTGCGTCATGGTGCCCACGCCGCCGGTTTCAATGACGTAATCCACGCCTTCGCGGCCGGCAATTTTGGCAGCAGCCTTGCCCCAAGCCTCCTCGTGTTTATAGTTGATTCCGTGATCCGCGCCGAGTGCCTTGGCGCGCTCAAGCTTCTCGTCGCTGCTGGAAGTGATAATGACGTTTGCGCCGGCCAACTTGGCAAACTGAAGCGCGAAAATGGATACGCCGCCCGTACCGAGCAGGAGTACCGTCTCGCCGGGTTGCACGGACGCGTGTCGAAACAGCGCGCTCCAAGCGGTAACCCCCGCGCACGGCAGGGTCGCCGCCTCCTCGAATCGTAAATGGCCGGGTATCGCCACGACGCCGTCTTCCTCGAGGACCGCGTATTCCGCCAACATGCCGTCCAGCGGACCTCCCAACGTGGTGGCTGCCAGTTTCGTGCGCGTGGGACGGCCGGCGACCCAACCCTGCGCAAAGCATCCGGCCACCCGATCACCCGTTTTCCACCGGCATACGCCCGCGCCAACAGCAACAATCTCGCCCGCGCCGTCGCTGCATGGAATCAGAGGCAGGGGTTGGCGTGGGTTGTAGAAACCATTGACCATGAGCAAATCGCGGTAGTTCAGCGAGGCCGCATGCACTTTCACCAACACCTGGCCCGGCCCGGCTTCCGGTACGGATCGCTCGACGGAGCGCAGATTATCCAGCCCAAACTGTCCGTGAATTTCGACGGCCTTCATAATACTCCCTGCTCACAATTTCATCTTCTTGAACTGAAATTCGGGAATTGATTTGATGATCAACATGATCCATTGCCAGAACCACAAAACATAGGCAACGTTTTTTCGCTTTGCAATCGCGGCGTAAATGGCGCGCCCCGCCTGATCCGGCGACGCCACCAACCGTTGCGCGATCGGACCAAACGCGATGCCGGACGTCATGCGTGTATCGACAAACCCGGGCTTGATCGTAATCACGGCCACGCCCGCGTGGTGCAGTCGGTTGCGCAGTCCCTGCAAATAGGCGCTCAACCCTGCTTTGGAAGCGCCGTAGATGTAATTGCTTTGACGGCCGCGATCGCCGGCCACGGACGAGATGGCGGCAATCCATCCGCTTCGCTTTGCCTCAAGTTGATCTGCAAACAAATTCAACAGCGACACCGCCCCAAGGAAGTTCACTTCAATCGTGCGCCGGGCAATGGCAAAGTCTTTTTGCGCGGCCGGCTCGTCCATAAACCCGAAACACAATACGACGCCTTCGATCGGCGCGGGGGCCGCTCTGGCGCATTCCTCCACAAACGCGGAGTGTGAGTCATAATTCTCAGCGTGCAGCTCCGCGGCATGCACAAACCCGTTGTGACGCACGGCCAAATCCTTGGCAATGCGCCATGTCTCGTCCACGTTGCGCGCGGCCAGTACGAGCGGGTGCCCGCGCCGCGCGAACTCGCCGGCCACGGCATGTGCCATGCCGGAGGTCGCACCCAGTATCACAACCGTGTTCTTATCGGCGGCCATATGGAAATCCCCCTCGCGATTGGCAGGTAATGCTGCGCCAGCCGGTATTATCCCATCACCACCGCTTCGTTGGCGGAGTCCCATTGCGCAGCCTGTCCGGAAACCTGGCTTTGCATTGCCATGCGGCACAGGATGGCGCCTCGCATGCCCGCTTCCACGCCGGTAACCGGTTGCTTGCGTGATCGGATGCTGTCCACCCAGTTCTGGATATGACCGAGCGTGTCCAATCCCTTGGTGGTAACCACTTCCTCCGGCGCATTCGACTTCCGGCTGACGGTCATCGTGTTCATGCGCGAAAACTCAATTGTGCCGTCCGAGAAAAGATACCGCTCTTCAAGGCCGTACTTGCCGTTTACCAGGGTCGTCGTGTAATTGAAATGGAAGTCTTCCGGGAATTTTACCAACGCGCTCATGGTGTCGTGTACGGTGCGGCCGTCGTGGTAGTGGTAAATCCCGCCAACCGACATCACCCTTTCGGCCATGCCGCACCCGGAAATGTATTGGCAGATGTCGAGATGGTGCAGCATCAAATCGCCCGTCACGCCGTTGGAATAGTCCTCGAACAGGCGCCATTGGAAGTAGCGCCGCGCATCAAACGGATATTCTTTCGTATCGCGTACGAAGAGTGGCCAGTGCGTGTTCTCGGCGGTAGCGCCTTCGGGCGGCTTGTTGTAGGTGGCCATGCCATCCCACGCATTGCGGTTCACCTGCACCATAATCAATTTGCCCAGTTCGCCGGATTGCGCGATCTCGCGCGCTTTATTGTAGATATCGGTGCTGCGAAGCTGCGTGCCAATTTGTACGATGGCGCCGGTTTCATTGGCGCAATTGCGGATCGCCTTGGCGTCTTCCCAATGAAAGGTCATCGGTTTCTCGCAATACACGTCGATCTTGCGGTCCAGCGCCGCCATAATCACGGACGCGTGCAGGTGGTCCGGCGTGGCAATAACCACCGCATCAAGATTCTCGGCCTCAAACATCTCTTCGAACTTAATGTAGTTCTTGATATTGGGATTAACCTGCTTGCATTTGTCCGCGGCATTCATGCGCGCGCTGTCGTACGTGTCGCATATGGCAATTGGTTCAATGTCCTTGATGCGCAGCGCCGTGCTCAATAGACTCGATCCCCGCCCCCCCACGCCTACAAAGGCGCACCGCACGCGATCGTTGGCTCCAATGACACGCCGCACTGCCTCGGGCTTGGGAGCAGGCGCGACCGCGGCCACCTCGACCGGCGCGGCCGCCTTGTCCTTGGCGCAGCCCGCAACGGCCCCCGCCGCACCGATCGCCCCGGCCTTGCGCAAAAAGTCCCGTCGCGTGGTCTGTGTATTTTTCATGAATGAAGTCCCTTTACCGGCTAGTCTTCAATTTCCACCTGGATATCGTAGTCGAAGGTATGTTCGCCTTCGCGCGGTACGGTCACCAACCATTCGCCCTCCGGCGAAACAATGCCAGACGGACAATTAATCGCGCCTCGCTCGTCCGCCGCGTTCACCGTCACGATGTACGCGCGGCTCTCTTTCGCCCGAAGCCGCACATTGGACTCGTGGTATTCCAAATAACGCGGGTCGGTACCGGAGTGAACGGCATGAAAGATCACTTGCACGCCCTTCTTGCCCAACTGATACGACAACCGGGGATCGGGATACGGCCCGCACCCCGGCGTAACCCAGAGATCGTTGCAAATCAGACACCCAAACGAAACCCCCGCATGCTTAAATGTGCGAAGTTCGCTTCCCGGCGAGCAAAACTTCCGCTCCGTCTCCGTGGGCACTATCTTCTCGTAAGTTCCCGCCGTCGTGCCGTCCGCCCCAAACACGCGCGTTTGGATGTAGATGGACCCATTGTCCTTGAAACCTGTGCCCACCAGCGCGCACGTATACGCCTGGCGGCAGGCCGCCGCAATCTTTTCCCACCCTGCGCGAGTGGCCTTGTCACTGAATTCCCCGTGGTACCCCGTCAGGCACATCTCGGGAAATGCCACGAAATCCGCATCACATGGAAACAGCTTTTCCAGAATTCGCGGCAGGTTCTGTTCGATTTTGGCGGAAACGCGCATCTGCACGCCACGCACCCGGATGGTAGCCATGTTTCGCTCCCTCCTGACTTTCCGCGCCCCGCATGGTCGTTGGTACCTTTGACGCGTCATGATAACAAACGGCCTCGGCCAATCCGAATCCACGCCGCTTGATTGAATATCGCCGCGTGTGGTCGAATTCAAGGGGGTAGGCGCACAAAGGGAGAATACAATGGACAAGCAAACGGCACTTCGCTATATGCAGGAAAAGTGCATCATTGCGGTGGTCCGCGCGGATACCGGCGGAGACGAACTGGTCAAAGTCATTGAGGCCGTCGCGGCAGGCGGCGTGCATTGCATCGAACTGACCATGACCACGCCCGGCGCGCTCCAATGCATCGAGACGGCCTCGCGGCAATTGAAAGGCGCGGACGCGCTCCTCGGCGTCGGCACCGTGCTCGACGGAGCCACGTGCCGCATGGCCATCCTCGCGGGCGCGCAATTTGTCGTCACGCCCACGCTCTCGCTGGAAGTGATTCAAACCGCGCGCCGCTATGGCGTGCCCGTCGTCGCGGGTGGATACACGCCCACGGAGTTGCTCACGGCATACGAGGCCGGCTCGGACATGGTCAAACTGTTTCCCGCCAACGTGGGTGGCCCCGAATACCTGAAGGCGATCAAAGGGCCGCTGCCCCATCTGCCCATCGTGCCCACAGGCGGTGTCGACCTCGACACCATCAAGCCGTTCCTCGACGCGGGTGCAAGTGCCTTGGGCGCGGGCGGCAATCTTGTCAGCAAGAAATTGATGGCCGCCAAGGACTATGCAGGCCTGACCAAGATCGCACAAGAGTTCGCGGCGGCGGTTAAGGCCGCGCGATCAAAATAAAGCGACAAACTGGATCCACGCCCCCCATGAAAAAATTCCTGCGTCTTCTTGGTCTGAAGCAGTCGGATGATCGCGATCCGGAAGCCGATAAGCTCACCATCCACGTGCGCAGCACGGTGGACGGCTCGAAGCAGCCCTGCCTCTGGAAAGAATCCCTCCGACGTGAGGCCGCGCCCCTGCTGGTCTATCTCCACCCATGGCGTCACGGCTACGACACCGATTCGCGCCGCTGGCGCGCGGAGGCCATCAACCGCCAGTGGCACTTCATCGCACCCCACTTCCGCGGTCCCAACAAGCACGCCGACGCCTGCGCGTCGGATATCGCCAAACAGGACGTGCTGGATGCAGTGGACTACGCGTGCAAATTCGCCAAAGTAGATGAGCGGCGAATCTATCTCGCCGGTGTGTCCGGCGGCGCACACATGGCCCTCATGATGGCCGCACACGCGCCCGTTCGATGGGCGGCGGTCTCCGCATGGTGTGCCCCCACCGATCTCGTGCGGTGGTACCAGGAATGCGTCGACGCCGGATCAAAAGTCTATCGCCACCTCGAAAAGATCGCCGGCGGCAAACCCGAAGGCTCCAACGCCGCCGCTGAAGAACTGAAAAAGCGATCGCCCCTATTTCACATCGCCAACGCGAATGCCATCCCCCTCGACATCTCCCACGGCATCCGTGACGGCCAACCCAAAGGCATCGGCGTGCATCACGCCATCTTCGCGTTCAATGCCCTCGCCGAGGATCAGGGCCTGCCGGTAGTCTCCAAGGCCGAACGCGATCTCCTGGCCAAATGCGAATTCCTGTCCACACAGGAAGAACAGGACAATACCTACGGCCGCACGATCTACCTCCGCCGCTACGCCAACAAAGCCCGCATCACGATCTTCGAAGGCGGCCACGAAGACCTGCCCGCCGCAGGCACCCAGTGGCTGGAAAGGCACTAGTAGACGCGTCCCGATGTCGCGTCTACTCCTCCCTCTTGCCGGTATACGACACCACCCCGTTCACCAACTCGTCCGCGCGAATGACGACCGGCGACCACGTCAGGCGCCCAAAATGATTGATCATATTCAGCGTCACCGTAGGCACATCGCCGGTCATGTCGAATTCGAGAATCCCCGCATTGCTGGCGTTGGTCACAGGCCGGCGGATCCGCATCTCCGGAGTGCGGCCGCCGCTGGATGCAGTTTGCGCCAGAGGCGAACTGACCAGTTCATACAGGTCGTACCCGCCCTTTTCAGACCAAGGAATGCAATTCAGCTCGCCGTAATGTGTGTCGCCTGAAAGGAGCAGGACACCGTTCACTTTTTCATCGCGAATAAAGTTGAACAACGCGTCGCGCTCATGCAGATACGCCGCCCAGGAATCGCCGCCTTCGCCCTTTTGATTGTTGAATCCGCTCCCCGACGTGATGACCTTGAATGGCGCCGTACTGGTTTTCAACGTCTCTTGCAGCCACGCCAACTGGCCTTTTCCGAGAAACGTTTTCTGCGGAGTATCGGGATCAGAATTGGGATCCCGGTGGTAGCGGCAATCTAGAAAGATGAAATCGACGCCGCCATAGCGATACGAGAAGAAAACACCAGGCGTATCGGCGGTTCCATACGCCGGATTCGGCCAGTACTGCTTGAACACGGTCAGCGCTTCCGCCTTGCCGGGATGCGTGCGATCGTGATCGTTCAGACCGAAGTCATGGTCATCCCAGACCGCCAGTTGGGGCACCGAGTGCAACAGAGGGAAAAACGCCGGAACATCGCGCTGTTTGCGGTATTCTTCCGCGAGAATATCGGGATCGAGCGCATCGCCATAGATATTGTCCCCCACCCAGAAGAACAAATCCGGATGAATCGATTGTACGGCCTGCCAAATAGGTTGCACGGGATCCTGTTGCACGCGCGCACACGAACCGAAGCTGACCGTGAATTTAGACTTCTCTCCCGGTGCGGGCGCGGTTTTGAAGGAGAACGCGGGAAACCCGGAGAGATTGCGCGCAATGGCGCCCTGCACATAAGGCCGGTAGTAATAACGGGTCCCGGGTTTTAATCCCGAAATCGAAATCGTCAGGCAATAATCGTTGGCCTTCGTCGCCACTACCGGATCCGTTTTCTTCGGCTCGCTGAAACGCTCGTCTTCCGCATACTCGATCGAACACTCGAACGGTCCGCTCGCACGCACCCAGATCGTGGCCGAATCCGGCGCTACCCATCCGATCATCGGACCCTGCATCAGCCGCGGATTGCCTTCCTTGCTGGGCGCGGCCCATGCGGACGCGATGCAAAGCACGGTCACGGCAACAATGACAACTCGTCTGCGATCTCGTGGAAACATGGATCGGCCCTCCGTTGCAATATCCGCCTTGATTGGATATACGTTAGCAGATGTCCGCGCCGTCACCCAATTCGCTTCAATGCCGGCTACAATCCTGTATAATCCAGCCATGCTCGCACAACAAACCTTGCTTCCCATACTTAAAAAATATTGGGGATATGACCAGTTCAGGCCGCTTCAACTGGAAGCCATGTCCTGTGTCTTGTCCGATCGCGATTCGCTGATCATCCTGCCCACGGGCGGCGGCAAGTCCCTCTGTTTCCAAGCTCCGGCCATCGCCCGCGACGGAATCGCCGTCGTCGTATCCCCGCTCATTTCGTTGATGAAAGATCAAGTGGACGCGCTTAACGCCAACGGCGTCGGCGCGGCATGCATCAACAGCAGCCTCAGCGCCGCCGAGAAGCGCAACGTTCACCAACGCATCCAATCGCGCGAAGTAACCCTGGTCTATGTGTCTCCCGAACGCATCGTGCAGCCTTCGTTTATCGCCTACCTCAAAAATATGGACCCATCCTGTTTTGTAGTGGATGAAGCGCATTGCATCAGCCAGTGGGGACACGATTTCCGGCCTGAATACCGCGAACTCTCGTGTCTGCGAGACGCCTTTCCGCGAGCCGCGCTGCACGCCTACACGGCCACCGCGACCGATCAGGTACGGCAGGACATCGTGCAGGCATTGCGCCTCCGCAATCCCGAAATTCACATCGGCTCCTTCGATCGCCCAAACCTCGTGTATCGCGTTCAACAGCGCACGGACGGATTTGGGCAGTTGCGCGAGGTCATTGCACGGCATCCCGGTGAGTCGGGCATCGTCTACTGCATTCGCCGGAAGGACGTGGAATCGGTCTGCGACAAACTGCGCGCCGTAGGTCATCGCGCCTTGCCGTACCACGCGGGCATGACGGACACCGATCGCAAAATGAACCAGGAGGCCTTTATCCGCGAACAGGTCGATATCGTCGTGGCCACGGTGGCATTCGGCATGGGAATTGACAAGTCCAATGTACGCTACGTCGTTCACATGGGCATGCCGAAGACCATTGAGCACTATCAACAGGAAAGCGGCCGCGCGGGCCGTGACGGACTCCACGCGGAATGTTGCCTGTTTTATTCCGGCGGAGACTACGGCATCTGGAAAAGCCTCATTGAAAAAGTGGACGATGCGGAAGCCGCCCGCGCAATGCTGGCCAAGCTCAACGCAACCTATCGCTTTTGCCAATCGAAGCAATGCCGCCACAAAGCCTTGGTGCAGTACTTCGGCGAACCCTATGCGGCGTCCGGATGCGGCGCATGCGACATCTGCCTCGACGAATCCGAAAACATCGCGGAGGCCGCCGAGATCACAAAAGCGATCCTCGGCGCGGTTTCAGACATCGGCGAGTACGCAGGTCCCAGCTATACCTCGTTGGTTCTCTCTGGTTCTCGCGAGGATCGTGTGATTGCGAAGGGACACGACCAATTGCCCAGCCACGGGGCACTGGCGTCATATCACCAGAGGGAGATTCGCGACTGGATTGAACAGCTGGTGGCTCAGGGATACCTGGAGAAGCACGGCGAATACCATCTGCTGCGGTTCACCCGGCAAGGCCGCGTGGAAATGACGGAAAGCGCACCTCCCCGCCTGACGAAGTCCGCCGCAAAACGGCTTAAACGCACGGTCCGCGATTCGGCGCACGAAGAGGCTCCCTACGATACCGCCCTGTTTGAACGCCTCCGCCTGCTCCGAAAAGAAACCGCCGATCGAATGCGCGTGCCGCCGTTTGTCGTATTCAGCGATGCCGCGTTGCAGGACATGGCCCGAAAAAAACCTGTCACAAGAATCGCATTTCTGGATGTCCACGGTGTGGGTCAGGCAAAGGCCAAGACCCACGGAACAGCGTTTCTGCATGCCATCTGCGAGTACGTGGGTATATCGTCGGACGAGGCCGAAATTCAGTCCACACGCCCAAAGACCGGCGCGCGCCATGACCGCCTGGAACAGGCATTTGACCTGTTCGACAAGGGCTACTCCATCGAGGATGTTTCCGAACAAATTGAGCGCAAGCCGTCGACCGTGTCCGGCTACCTGGAGCAATACATCGAAGAGCGGGGTATTACGGATCCTACGCGATGGGTGGCGCAGTCCGTATTCGATCGCGTGCGCGAGGCGGCCTCGGTGATGGAAGAACGGCGATTGCGTCCGATTTATGACGCCTTGGGCGAGGAAGTCAGCTACGGTGAAATCCGAATCTGCATCGCGTGTATGGGAAACCTGTAACCCATAATCGACCGTTGTGGACGCCCGTCACCCGTGTACGATCCCCGGCAACGCGTCTACAAATTCGCCCCACGATGCAAAATGAAAGTGCGCCGTGTGGTTCCCGGCGAACCGATCGTTGAATCCGCTGAACAATGCCGCCTTCGCGCCGACGCCGTGCGCTCCGGCAATGTCAGTCGGCTCCAAATCGCCGATATGCAACAGCTCGGAAGGCAATACGCCAAGCGCTTGCGCAGCGGCATAAAACATGGGCGCTTGCGGTTTGGAAACGCCGACCTCATCCGAAAACACCAACGTCCGGAAGTAGGACCGGAAACCCTCGGCTTCCATGATCCGCGCCAAGGCACTGCCGGGGCTGTGGCCGGTGTCGGATATCAAGGCAACGGGCGCTACCGCGGCGGCCGCCCGCACGGCCTCCAGCGCGCCTTCAATGGGCACGGGAGGAAATGCCAGTATGGCATGGGCCACGACGTCGGCCAGTCGCTCCGCGGTGCCTGCGTCAATAGTCACACCGCAATGGTCCGCCATCATGCGAACACAATCCATCGGTCCCAGGGTCTGCTGCCGTTCGATGTGATGCTTGAGAAAAGCCCGGGCCGTGACTTGATGGGCTTCTTCTGCCAATTCGCACGAAACACCGGTAGCCTCGACGAACGCATCCACACGCAGTTTTCGTCGCGCTCCGATGGTGTCGGTGTCGCGAAACAGCGTGGACCAGAAGTCAAACGTAATTGCTTTGATGGCCATGGTGTCCGAAGTCAATTGGGCTGAAAAATGCGCAAGGCCGCATACCCCTGCTCCACCAGATCCAGCGGCACGCGGAAAATGGCTAGAAAGATAAGGACAGGAATGAGAACAACCGCGCTCAATCCAGGCACGGAAATCCATGCGATCAGGAAAAGGAAAAACATAATATTGCCGAAAGAATAGAGCCGGTCCCGCAGGGGCTCTGGTAAAAATGGCGCGATGATGCCGAAACCGTCCAGCGGTGGTATCGGCAAAAGGTTAAAGAAGACCGCGATTAGCTCAATGAAAATGATTACCGCGTAGGCATTCCACAGAGGCACCGTCGGATCCGGGTCCACCAGACCCAGGGTGAAAGGCAGCGAAAGCAGAACGGCGAAGACGAAGTTCGAGGCCGGGCCCGCCGCCGACACCAGGCTGTCCCACCACTTACTCCGAAGTAGCGAACGGTCAATATAAACACAGCCGCCGGGAAGCGCGAGGCCGCCCATGATCAGAAACACCACCGGCAGCACAATGCTCAGCATGGGATTCGCGTACGCCAGTGGATTGAACGACAGGTAACCCTTCTCCTTCACGGTATGGTCGCCACCTAGGTAGGCCACCGCCGCATGCGAAAACTCATGCAGGCAAAGCGTGAAGATCCAGACAATCAGAACTACAAGAAAAATGGTTGCGTCCGTACCCACTGAGATTCGCTTTCATTCGTTATTCGGTTACTGCCACTCGCGCCGGTCCGTTCGGATGGGTTGTTCTTCCAGCAGCTTCTTCGCTTCCGCCTCCAGCGCCGGCGGCAAATCCTTCAATCGATGCCGGATGAAGCGCGCGGGAACTCCGCCCCAGACCTCGAACGCCGGAATGTCTTTGGTGGCCACGGAATTCGCGCCCAACACCGCACCCTGACCAATGGTCACGCCGAGCGAAACATAGGCCCCGCTCCCTATCCACGCGTCCGGCCCGATAATCACGGGCTTGTAGATATACGGCGTGTATCGCCAGTTCGCATCCGTGCCATAAATCAGGTGATTGCCGTCTCGGATTACGGCATTCTCGGCAATACCCGCGCCATCCCCGATTTCCACCAATTGGCCCGCTTCGATGATGACGTTGTTGCTGATCAGACAGCGGCTGCCAATCACGATCTTGCCGCCCTTGTAACTGCTCAACAGGATATTCTCGCGCAGGCGTGTGTAGTGGCCCAGTTCCACATGTCCGTCCACGGAAATGTTCTTTCCGACAAACCGGCAGCCGTTTCCAACCCTGGCAAATTTGCGCGCATGAACAAAATTCCGCCACGCGCGTACAATCGCACCCATACCTGTCTCCAAAGGTTCAGGGAATCCGCTATTCTAATGGACCGCGCGCCGTCAATAAAACCTCTGTACTCATTCAAGCCAGTACCGTAGCGGGTACGATGCCGCAAGCCCAATCGCCATGCAGGCAACAAGCAGAACAATCGCGGCCACGAAATAATGCCGCACGGCGCTCCAAAATCGCTGTGGATACATCCGGCGCATAAACATGCATTGAACAGCGAACGATACGGCCCCCAGCGAGAGATACAACGGTGTCAACCAGGCATCCGGCGCCCGATTGCCGCGCCTGAGCGCAACGCGCAGCATGCGGTCCGCCGAAAAGCTCCCGCCGTCAAGTCCCGCTAGAAAGGCCATAAAAGGGGTCGGGAGAATCATGGGAATACAGGCGCAAGCCATACAGAAATACACGAGCGGCATCGCCGGGCCGGCAATACCCTGGCGGCGGGCAACCAGCCTCAGCGCCCACGCCCAAATACCGCCGGAGACCGGAAATACAACAATCCAATGCAGCGCCTGAATTTCCGTTTCAACGTTTAATACGGAAAAGTAATAAAGCAGGATTGACGCGCACGATTCCGGGTGGGGCATGGGAATCCCGGTCTTGCCGTAGTACGTGAACGTGTAGTACCAGCCCAGGCTGACGGCAAGCGCACCATAGATAGTCAATCCGGAAATCCAACAGGCGAATCGCTTGCGCCAACCGGTTTGGGATGGACCCGGCTCCGTGAATTCATGCGTTTGCGGCATTCACAATCTCCAGCCATAATATCCGTTGGGGATGCGAGGATGACCGGCATGATACGAAATCTTCTGGCTCTGGCCGCAATGGCCTTTGTCTCGGCGCAGTTCGCCGCGGCACAACCGCCCGCGGACGTGAAGGAAAAGGTGCTTGCAGCCTTTCTCACGCTGAATGACGGCGAAAATAAGGCCGCCGCCGCGGAAATCGTCAAGGCGCTCGCGGATTCCACCATCACTGAGTCGGACTGGTACAGCCTGGTCAAGACGCATTTTGACACCGGGAGTTGCTCCCCGGCGCACGTGGCTTTATGGGGCGTGGCGATTCAGAATACACAAGGAGATGCCCAACGGCGTGCCGCGCTCGTCGCAGGGATGTTCGCGGCACATGCCTTCAAGAAGGGATTGCCTTCCGAAAAAGAACCCAAGGGATCGGAAGCCACTTTCGGACGAGGCTTGGACTTGCTGCACTCGCTGGCGGACGGATTGGGGGTGGACGGTCGTACAAAGGTCCTGAAATACGTTGCGGAGACCCTGGGAGAATACGGCGCCGCCTCGTTGGGCCTGCAGAACGATTCAAAATCGCTTCATGCGTACATGCAGTTCGGGCTCACCATGCGCGCATATGCCGTGCCCTCTACGTCAAACATCCTGCTGGTTTCCAGAATCATGGGACTACAGGGCGCATTCCGCGCCTTCTGGGAAACCCACGGCATATTCCTGTTCGACCCCGGCGTCCTCAACGCGCAGCAAATCGCCATCCTCAACCAGATTACCGGCGCGATTCCAAAAGAACTGCACAACATCGGCGCATTCGTGGTGACAGGTACCGCCCGGATCAACCTGGGCCAACTGGTCACGCCCTTCCAGACCATCTTCATCGACCCCACCCCCTTGAGCGTGCGGGTCAACCCGCTTGAGTTTTACGAGCGGCTGGGACTGGCCAATGCCCCGGAATTCGCCGTGTCGGCGGCACAACGTATCTTCACCGCCATCCAAGTGGTCCAATTTGCCCGCCGCCCCGAATTGGTGCTCCGGAGAAATATCATTCTCTACCGCGCGGGACGGCAAAAGGAGCGCTACCTGCGCCGTTACGATATGATCGCTCCGGCCACCTATCACCAAAACCCGGAGTCGTTTCTTCCGGCTATTGGCTACCTCTGGATAATGGATTCTGTGCGCACCTTTGCCATGGCAGGGGAACTCTTCGAAATCGAACAACGCGAAGCCATGGATTCATACTTGCTGTTCGCGGATATGTTGTCCGGCGGAGGGGGAACGACGTTTATGTACATCATGGCGCCCGACGGCAGCCTTCGCCGCGACACCGCCGCCATTAACCGCGTTTACGTATCCAACATCCGCAAGTGGATGGTCGGCGTTCCCGGCGTCATGCCAAACAATATTCCTGTGGACATGTACGTGTGCAACGGCATCGCGGTGGCAGGGTGGCGCCATTGGTTTACCGTGGACGAACTAGGCGCAACGGTCCGCATCAACAGCGAAATCATCAGGTAACCGCCGCGTGAATCCATACTATGCCGTCGCCACGGCCCTCTATTGCACCGTCATATGGATAGCCTCGGCCAATCCCGATTTGTCGCCCGCGGAATTGCCCCTCGAAGGACTCGACAAAGTCATTCACATGGTCGAATACGCCGTCCTGGCCACCCTGGTATCTCTGGGCATGCGCCGATCACGGAGGGGGTGGAGCGAGTGGGCGCTGTGTTTTGGCCCCATGTTTTTCGCCCTCGCATACGGCACCGTGGACGAAATCCACCAGCTATTCGTGCCCAATCGGGAGTTTGACCTCGGCGACATCGTGGCCAATTTCGCCGGCGGCGCGCTCGCCCAAAGCGTGCTCTGTTATTTCTGGGGGCGCCGCACTAAACCGGAACCGCCGATCGCGGATCGAACTCGCGAGAGTTAACCCTCGGGCGTCACGCCGTCGATGTCCGCGGCATCCTCGGGCATCCTTGGATGGGTTCTGAGCAATATGTGCAGTATGGGTGTGGTCATGAACGTCGTGACCAGCGCCATCAGCACCAGCATGGCAAAAAGGGCCGGCGAAATGATGCCGAGATCAAGGCCGATGTTCAGCACGATCAACTCAACCAACCCGCGCGTGTTCATGAGTATGCCGAGGGCCGAAGCATCGCGATTGTTCAGCCCGCCCAACCGTGCGGCTACATACGTTCCGCCAAACTTGCCGACGCACGCGACCAGAATGATGACGCCGCACAATGCCCAATTTTCCCAGCCGCTAATAAGCCCGATCTGCGTGCGCATCCCCGTGAATGCAAAGAAGACAGGCAGAAAGAGCACCGCCACCACGTCGTCGAGCCGGTGCTTCAACTCATGCGCCACGCGGCTTTGTCCGGGAATCACCGCGCCCAGCAGGAATGCGCCAAATATCGCGTGAATCCCGATAAATTCCGTGGCCATGGCCGACAGCAGCATCGCCACGAAGATGACGGCCATGCCGGATTGCGTCAATTCGCGCGACCGCTCCAAGAGTGGAATAATGCGACGCATCAGCGGCGCAACGCACACCAGCACGAATACGACATAGACCAGCGTCATGACCGCCGTGAATGCCGCGCTCGTCATATCGGCCTGCGCAATGCTCACCACGAGCGCAAGCAGACACCACGCAGTGGCATCGTCCACCGCCGCACAGGCCAGCGCAATCACGCCAATCCGGGTCTTATTCATCTTGCGATCGGTGAGGATGCGCGCCAGCACGGGAAACGCCGTCACGGACAGCGACACGCCCATGAAAAGCGCGAAGATGGTGAAGCTCACATTTTCGGTGGCCGTCAGCGGATAGACTCCTAGAGAAAGCCCCGCGCCCAGCAGGAACGGAAGAAGGATGCTTGCATGCGAGATCGCAAGTGTCGTGTGGCCGCTCCGCGCGATGACCTTCAAATCCATTTCCATGCCGACCAAAAACATGTACAGAATCACGCCAAGGTGGGCTATCACGCCCAGGAACGGCTGGATGGAAAGAGGCAGCACGACGGATTGCAGATCCTGTGCGAAATACCCAAAAAACGACGGGCCCAGGAGTATGCCGCCAATGACCTCCCCAATAACCGGTGGCTGGTGAATCCACCGGAAAAGCAAACCCAACGAGCGGGCCGTGACGATGATCACGGCCAACGCAAGCAATACATTCATGAGGGTGTTGATGGTGTCGTGCCCGGCAGCGGCCTGATCGCGGCCCGGTGGTGCCGGAAAGGGCGCTTCCAGGCGCTCCCCCCCGGTTTGGATCAGGAAGAAGAGGCCAGCCCCCATGACAATCATTGCGAAGTAGATGAGTATCGTGAAGGCCCGATTGGAAACCGATAGGCTGGACTCGCTTCGTGGAGGCATTTCGGCCATTTTCATCCTGGTTATTCCGTGGAAACGATTTCGAAACACACGCTCTGGAACCCGTGGGGCCATTTCCGGATATAATATCCCACGGGCGGCAAGACATTCTGCATTTCAACCTGCCCGAAGCACCACAGGCTCTGTGTCATACCCAACGGATTCAATCACGTGAGCGAAAAACAAGGAACTTGGCATAACCCATTCCTGCGCGGATCCGGACGCGGTTGCGGAATCGTCTTTTTCTTCTTTATCGCGGTCCTTGGCGGCGCATGGGGTGCTGTGCTCGGCGGGTTTGTGTCCATATTGGAAGACGCACAGACGCAGATCACAACCCTGGACACCTATCGCCCGAAAGAGGGCAGCCGGTTTTACGATTCCAAAGGCGAGCCGTTGGGCGAATACAGCATCGAAGTTCGCCGCCTCGTCAAACTGGGTGAAATCCCCCTGAACGTGCAAAAAGCCTTCGTGGCCACGGAAGACGACCGGTTTTTCGAACATAAAGGCGTCCGCCCGGAATCCATGTTCAAGGCCTTTCTCGATTACCTGCAGAAAAGCCGGATGCGCGGCGCCAGCACCATCACCATGCAGCTTGTGCGCGGCGTCGAAGAAGTGACGGGTGTGTCCACCGAACGCACTCCCTCGCGCAAGGCAAAAGAAATTATTGTCGCCCTTCAATTAGAACGGGAATACACCAAAGACGAAATACTTGAGCTCTACCTCAACATGATTTTCCTCGGCGGCAGTGCGTATGGCGTGGAAGCCGCATCCTATCAATACTTCGGCAAATCATGCCGCGACGTCACGCTGGCCGAAGCCGCTACGCTCGCGGGGCTGACCCGATCGCCAAACCAAAACCGGCCGGACCGGCACCCGGAAAACGCCGGACAACGGCGCAACATCGTGCTGCAACAAATGCTGACCAACGGATTCATTACGCAGCAGCAGCACGATGAAGCCGTGGCATCGAGTGTCTTGGATTCGCTGGTGAAACCGGACAGCCGCGAGGCAATGATGCGGGAAGGCGACGGCTACTGGGGGCCGAATCAGTTCAAAGCCCCGTACTTCGTGGAAGAAGCGAGGCAAATGCTCGCGCAGCAAGGCATCATTACCAAAACCGACCTGATCGAACAGGGTTTAGAAGTCCGCACGACCCTCGACATGCGCCTGCAGCGCGCCGCCGAAGAAATCATGGAAAAGGCACTGTCTGAATTTGACGAAAAGAAGATGGCGAGGCTGACCAAACAAAACAAGCAGGACGAATTCGAGCCGGTGGCCGGTGCGCTTATCTGCATTGACAACCGCAAAGGCTACGAGGGATATGTGCGCGCCCTCGTGGGTGGTCGCGACTTCGCCACGGAAAAGTACAACACAGTTACGCAGGCCGTGCGCCAGCCCGGTTCCAGCTTCAAACCCTACGTGTGGCTCGCCGCCATCGCCGATGGCGCAACTCCCGCCAATTATAAAAGCGATTACGCAATCAATATCAACGGCTATGCGCCGGGCAATTTCGACGGCACCTTTGTCGGCCCGGTCACCTTACGATACGCGCTTGAGCAGTCGATTAACACCGTCGCCGTACAATTGCTCTCCGATGTGGGCATACCCAGCGTGCGCTCGTATATGGAAAAAATTGGCGTACGTACCCCCGTGGACACCAACGCCGGCCTGAGCCTCGCCCTGGGTTCGTCCGGCATGACGGTGATGGATCAAGCAGTTTCCTACTCTACGCTGGCAAAGAACGGCACCTTTTCGGAGCCTATCTTTGTTACGCGCATCATCGATCGCGATGGGTTTCCCATCTACGAAAAGTCCCCCGAACTCACACCGGATGTTATTCCGCCCAATGTGTCGTTCGTGCTTACATACATGTTGGAAGGTGTAGCCACGCGCGGCACCGGCGCGCGCACGGGAACCTACTTTAAACGCCCCCGTGCGGGAAAGACCGGCACAACCAACGACGCACGCGACGTCTGGTTCTGCGGGTTCACGCCCCAATTCACATGCGTCGTATGGATCGGCTATCGAAGCAACAAACCCCTCGGCTCAGGCGCGGACTACACCGGCGGACGAATGGCCGCCCCCATCTGGGGCGAATTTATGGCCGTGGCTCACCAAGGCATGCCGGAAAAGGATTTTGACGTGCCCAAGGGGGTCGAGTTTCATGAGGTCGATCTATTGAAGCGGGTCAGCCGATACCCCGCCTACGCCGGCACGATACGCGAAGCATTCATCACGGGCACGTACCCGCCACCGCCACCGCCCTCGGAAGAAACCGAAGAAGAGATGCTCGAAGGCGAAGTCCCCCCGGCCGATCTGGAAGGCCAGATGCTCAACACGGTGTTTAACGAAACCTGAAGAGAAGCGCTGGAACTTCCGCACCTATTTCTGCGCGGCCATGCCGCGAAGTTTACCGAGATCGTATACCGCAAGCGCGCCGTGCACGGCATTCACAAACTGACCTTGCGTAACCGCCGTGCGGACGGTCTCCTGCCAATCCACGACGCCACTTTCGGTCACCGATGCAAACCCGGGTTCAGCCAGCGCGGCCGCGTGCAGCCCGGGAATACCGGCCTCGCCAATGGCATGCAAGTGCACTTCCGTTGGTGCGCTCCCCAGTATCGCAGGCAGCACGCGCGCACACTGTAGAATATCCTCCGCGCGCATGCCCACGTAAGAACGCCCCAACAAATACGCCAGATAAATATCCTGCCACTCCGACCCAAACCAATCGCCGTACCCGCTCGCCAACGCGCAGGTCCCCTTGGTCTCGCCAAGCCCACGCAAATCCGGCCCGACCACCACGTGCCCCGCGCGCACAAGCGCTTCAATGGGGCCGCCGGGCGAAGCGTCCGCGGCTTTCCCGTTGCCATGTGCATAGAGTACGGCCTTCGTGGTCGCGGCAGCCGGACGGAACGTCAAGCAAGGCAAATAGATTCCGGGTTCGCTCTGGATGATGCCTTTTTCAATCGAGTACCCGTCCCGCTGGATAGTGTCCCTCTTCTCGTAGGTGGGTTCAGGTAATTCCGTCAACTCCCGTATTGCCGCTACACGGCGCACTTCCTTGGCCCGCTTGGCCGTGTCCCACTCCGCCCACTGCTCGTCGCGCTTTGCAGCCAACTCCACCTCGTATGCGGCGTTAATATCCACCACCGATTGCTCGCCCGGGGCAAGCATGACCTGCCCCTCTGGCGTACACTGCAATTCCGCGTCGGTCAACAGGGTAACCGGTTCTTCCCACACCGGCTCGATTTGATCGATAAGCCAGCGCCGCATGAAACGTACTGTGCTTGTTCGAAGCGGTTCGTGCCAGCCATGTCCGTCATTCCATTCGTTGATGTCCATTCGCTCAGGATAACCCAGATAACTGTACACGCGCTTAGCCTGCCGGTAGGTGTCCCAAGTGCCTTCGATGTCGAAGAAGTCCTTCGTCGCGCAGGTAATCAGCGTCGGCTTCGGCGCTCGCATGATGATGTAATCCGCATAGGTCATGCCTTCTTTGATCGATCCAAATATATTCTGCTCCGCATCGTGGGGACCCTGAATATGGAGATGCCGTTCCGGCGACGTGATGTAGCAGTTCGGAGCGGCAACCGCAACGCGATCGTCCAACGCCATCAGATAAGTAGTCAATGTCCCCCCGCCAGAATGCCCCGCACAGCCAATGCGCTTCGCGTCAATGTCCGCGCGGCTGGTCAGATAATCAATCGCGCGCATGCCGTCCCAAATGCGATACGAGGCCGTACCCCGCCCGGCCAGAATGCTGCCCACGCCAACATGGATATGTTCCACCGTCGATCCAAATCGTGGTTTCCCCGATTCGTCCAGTATCTGATACCGCTCGCCCTGCCCGATCGGGTCGTAGCAAAACGCCGCAATGCCGCTCCGGTTCAGGAATAGGGCCACCCGCTGATACGCCTCCGCCGCCTTGCCGTTGGCATCGTGACCGCACGGAATCAACATGACCGGGTGCGGCCCCGGAGTCAGGGGAAGATAGAGCGTCGCTGTCACTCGATGATTGGGAAAACTCTCAAAAATAATCTTCTCGTAGCGAAACTGTTCGCGGGTTTCGCCGCCCACGATTTGCGCGTTTAAAGGCGTAACTGGAGCCGGTCCGCCAATCTGCTCAAGAAAAAATGCGCGCATGCGATCCTGATGCGCCTGTATGGCCTCGGCCGTCTGCATCTCTTCCAGGGCCGCCCGCCGTTGCAACAAAGATTCATCCACGTGACCCAGAAGGTATGCGCGCACCATTTCGGCCGCCGCGGGACTGTGGTCCGCCTGAATGACCTGCAAATCCTCCTGCGCGGCTGCCGTCACCGCCAGACACAATCCGATTGCCCAACGCAGCATGTATGAACCCTCCTTCCGCATCGCCCGACGACATGGTAGGGCACGCTCAAACACGCGGTCAATAAGAAGCAAACGCGAAATCCCGTCGGTTCCGCTCCACTGTCAAAAGGGGAACAGGCCTCCTCGCTCTCTCCGGATCGCAGACGCCTTTCCGCATTCACTGAATTTCCAAAGCGATAGCTCAGCGCACGCGGCTCCACGAACGCGACAGGATGTCGCGTCTACTACGGGCTCGTTGCCCGGTCCATGCAGAATCAGTACCATGGCGCGTTGCAGTCACCGAGGTCTTGGATCATGCATGAATTGTCCGTCATCACCATTGATTGCGAATACGGCGGCCCGGAAATGGCGGCCGCATTTCTAGTGCTGGAAGATAACGCCGCCGCGTTCGTCGATAACAACACGGCACGCGCGGTGCCTATCCTTCTTCAATCCCTGGAGAAAGCAGGTTTGACCCCGGGGCATGTGCAGTATCTGATCGTTACGCACGTTCACCTCGATCATGCCGGTGGAACTTCGGCCTTGCTGCGCGAGTGCCCAAACGCACAGGTACTGTGTCATGCCTTGGCGGAAAGGCACCTCATCAACCCCGCACGATTGGTGCAATCGTCGCGGCTTGTATACGGCGAACCCGTGTTCACCCAACTCTACGGCATAATCGAACCCATAGACAGCCATCGGGTGCGGGTCGTCCGCCATGGAGAAACCATCGCGCTGGGCGGCCGCACGCTCACGTTTCTCGACACCCCGGGCCACGCGCGACATCATCTCTCCGTGTTCGATTCCGCATCGCGAACCGCATTCACCGGCGATGTCTTTGGACTTCACTATCCCTGGCTTCAGCGCGGCACAAGGCCGTTCATTATGGCATCATCACCACCCACGGATTTCGACGCCGAAGCGGCCACGGCCAGCGTAAACGCCATCATGTCCTATCAGCCGGAACGAATCGGCGTGACACATTACGGCTCCGTTTCCGATCCGCCCGCGGCTCAAGAAGTCTTGCTCCGTTCCATCGGCGACATGGAAGCCGTTTGTCAGAAAGCCGCGCAATCCAGCCACCCTGACGAGGCCCTGCGGGGTCTATGCGAAGACTGGGTGCGTGAAGCGATGTATGAACTGGCGGTCTGGTGCGGCGTTGATTTAACGCCGCATGAAAAGGCAGCCATTGAAAAGGATATCCTTATCAACGCGCAGGGGTTGGCATTGAAGGCGGTAAAACGCCGCAACTCGAACCGGACCTAGCCGAGACCCGGACCAGAGAATACTGCGAATTCTGTGCGGAACCCGCTTGGCCAAACGGTGTTGTATCGGGTACCTTAGTGCTGTAGCCGGTCGTCGGGAATTCTGCCGTACGGGAGAGAAAATCATGTCTACACCGCTTCTGGATCCAATTGCAACAACGGCATGGGACCGCCAGAAAGCCAGGCACCTTTTGAACCGTGCCGGATTCGGATTGGACACCGCCCGCCTCGACAAACTCATCGCCCTGTCGCCGGACCAGGCCGTGGACGAATTCGTTTCTTTCGATAAGTACGAGGAAAAAATCGCGCCCCCGCCCTTTCTGGTGGAGATCAAGGGACGCAAGGAATTCAACACCGAAAATCCCGGGGCAAGCGAAGACGAGATCCGGAAGTTATACAACGAGTATCAGCGGGCGGAGCGGGAAGCGATTCAGCAGCTCAAAGCGTGGTGGTTGTCGAGGATGTTCGTCTCGAATCGGCCGCTCCAGGAAAAACTCACCCTTTTCTGGCACGGCCATTTCGCCACCTCGGCGCAAAAAGTGAAATCGTCCTGGCACACGTTTGATTTGAATCAGACCTTTCGCGAACACGCCGCCGGAAACCTCAAAGCCCTGACCATTAAAGTCGGCCAGTCGCCGTCCATGCTCACCTATCTCGACAACCGGCGCAGCACCAAGCAGAAGCCGAACGAGAACTGGGCCCGCGAACTCATGGAATTATTCACCATGGGCATCGGCACCTATACCGAAAGCGACATCAAGAATTCAGCGCGCGCGTTTACCGGCTGGACCGCGGACAAATACAAATTCGTGTACAAGGAAAACACCCACGATTTCGGCGAAAAAACCTTTTTGGGCCGCACCGGGGATTTCGACGGTTGGAATGTAATTGACATCATTTTCGATCAGCCCGCGACCGCGGAATTCATGTCCCGAAAACTGTGGTCCTTTTTCGCCTACGAAGATCCCGAACCCGAATTGGTCAAAGGCCTGGCGGACACAATGCGCGCCTCAAACTATGAATTGCGTCCGGTATTGACACAGATGTTCTTATCCAACGCGTTCTACGGTGAGCGCGCGATGGCGCGCCAAATCAAGAGTCCGGCGCAAGTGCTCGTTCAAATGTGCGCCG
Source organism: Candidatus Hydrogenedentota bacterium (assembly GCA_045863295.1). Classification (GTDB taxonomy): domain Bacteria; phylum Hydrogenedentota; class Hydrogenedentia; order Hydrogenedentales; family SLHB01; genus BTWA01. Next base: position 140,000 of record BTWA01000010.1, on the reverse strand, counting down.
ACCTCGGTGTCGCAAATCCGCCCTATCCAGTAATGGCGCGCATGGGCCGCGAACTCGGACAGGACCTGTTCTTCCCGCCCAACGTGAAAGGGTGGGACGGCAATCGCGCGTGGATCAATGCAAACTGGCTGCTCATCCGCTACAACCTGCCGGTGCAACTCGCGAACGCGAACCCGAATCAAAGACCCAAAGCCATGATGTCGGATCCTGCGATGACATCGGAAATGGCCATGAAACCGGAGAAAAATGCCGCACCCGCAAAGTGGACCCCAGCGATGACGCTGGCAGGTGCGCAATTCACGACGGCAGGCGGTTGCGTGGATTTCCTGGTTGACCGCTTTTTGTCTGTGCCGATTTCCCCCGATCAACGCGGGGTGCTGCTCAAGGCGCTCGGCGCCGAATCGGAGGAAACGCCACTCACGCGAGATGCCGTTGGGGCGCCTGAATTGCAGGCAGCACTGCGGTTGTTGCTCAGTTGCGCCGAATACCAAGTTTGCTAACGCCGGCCTAAAGGCCACGAGGATACGAACATGAAACATGACATGTCACGACGCCACTTCATGATGTCCGCAGCCTTGTTCTCGTCGGTCGGCTTTGCTCCGGCGTTTCTTACCCGCGCCGTCGAGGGCGCTGCCCCGGCCATCCCCGGCTTCAAGGACGACAAAGTGCTGGTGGTCGTGCAATTGGGCGGCGGCAACGACGGCCTCAACACCATCGTGCCCCATTCCAATGACGACTACTATCGCGTGCGGCCGGGAATCGGCCTGAAAGACAATCAGCTCATCCGCATCAACGATGACATCTCCGCCAACGCCAAGCTCAAAGGCTTCATGGATCTCTACAACAACGGCGAGATTGCCATCGTCCAGGGCGTGGGCTACCCAAATCCGGATCGGTCCCACTTCCGCTCCATGGAAATCTGGCATACCGCCAGCGATTCCAACGAATACCTCGGCGACGGTTGGATTGGCCGGTATTTCGACAACTGTTGCGAGGGCGCGCCGCGCCCACAGGTGGGTGTCGCGCTGCAAGATGAGAGACCCCAGGCATTCGACGGCACAAAGGGATTTGGCGTCGTGTTCGACGATCCAAAATCCTACGGATGGCAACCCGGCAAAGGGGCCGCCACACCGGAAAACTTCGCGCACATCAATGCCGCCGGCGCCCCAGCAAACGATACAGTCGATTTCCTGCGCCATGTAACGTCCAATGCCATAATGAGTTCCAAGGAAGTCCGCGAAGCCTCGGAACGCGGCAAGGCGCCAACCGCCGCGGGAAGAGGCGCGGATCCGCTGCAGACGGTTGCGGCGCTCTTGCGCGGAAATCTGGAAACACGCATATTCTACGTCTCGGTCAGCGGATTCGACACGCATGCCAATCAACTCGCAACGCACGACCGGCTGCTGGAAACCGTCTCGAACAGTCTGGCCAAATTTCAGGAAACGCTTAAGCACGACGGCAACGCGGATCGCGTGCTGACAATGGTCTTTTCGGAATTCGGCAGGCGGGTGGCCCAAAATGCCAGCGGCGGCACCGACCACGGCACTGCCGCACCCATGTTCCTTGTGGGATCAAACGTCAACGCAGGCGTGCACGGCGCCATGCCGTCGCTCACCGACCTCGACAACGGCGACCTCAAATACACCACGGATTTCCGGAACGTATACTCCAGCGTATTGGCGCAGTGGTTTAACGTAGACCCTGGGTTGGTCCTCGGACAGACCTTCCAACCAATACCCATTATCGCCTAGCCGCAAGGGAAGAAGGCACAGGCCGCCCCAACGGGCGGCCTTTTTTGTATACGCCCGTCTTGCAGAATCTATGTTTGCCATAGAACCAGACCCGCTGTTTTCCACCCCACCTCGTTCGGTTCTCGATAACCGGGCACATTCTACGTGCTACTATTTGCTTGCACAGAATGGCCTTGACCCGAAGTCGGAAAGGTCATACACGGGCGCACTGCAAAACCGCCCAGTTCGACCGGATTCGAATCCGATTGCAGCCCCGAAGTTCGCCGGATCGACTCGTGATACATCCGAGGGAGAGGGGATACCCATACGCTATGACTTATCAACATGACGCACAACTGGCAAACATCGTGACTTCCTATTGCACATGTCTGGCGGGACTCCTACCCCTGATCCTCACGGGATTGACAGTCCTCCAGCCGCCTCGATGGTTGGCCGTGTATGCCTGCGTACTCATCACGGGAGTACCCACCGTCTGGCTTCACTCGGTAGAAGGAAATCGGATTGCCAGCTTTTTTGATGTTGGTACGAATATCCTGCTGGCTTGGGTATTGATAGTTGCCGTAAGCGGCGATTATATGTCGCCACTGAGAAGGCGGATGATATTGAGTAGTACAGGATTGGCAAATCTTGGAGTCCTTGGGTGGCTGCTCTGGGAGATCGTGGCCCCAGAGAAAGTGCCCGTGATTACATTCGGCGAGTTCGGCCAATTCTATCTCGGCGAAGTCGCGCTAATTGCCAATGCTTGGATAGGATTGGCGTTGTTCGTGGCCAACAGGCGCAATATTGCGCCAACCCATCGCAGGATTCTCTACCTCATGACCGCAACCTTCTTGGTTGGTATGTTCATGGCGACCGCAGGCAATAGCCAGGTCACGGCTTTCATTCTTCCCTGGCATGCGATGTGGCACATTGTCAGTGCACAAGGATTCATCATTCTCTGGTTCTTTAACCATGAGCGATTCCGGACTCAATCGCTTGATGATCAGTCCCACCCGGGAAGCGTGCCTCTAACGCCCCAGGCACCCTTGTCATGATTGCCCTTTTCAATCGATTTCCCACTTTGGAGAACCGGCTTCCGCACACCGAACTTGGTGTCTGGCCAACCCCCGTCGATTGCATCTCAGGCACTGCGATCGGAGTCGATTACGTCTACGTCAAACGAGACGATATCACGGGCTCCGCGTACGGCGGAAACAAAGTCCGCAAGCTCGAGTTCCTCCTGGCGGAAGCCAAACGACGCAGCGCGCGGGAAGTGATGACCTTCGGCTTCGCTGGCAGCAATCACGCTACAGCCACGGCGGTCTATGCCAACCAACTCGGCCTGCGCGGTATTTCGATGCTGATGCCACAAGCGATATCGCACGGCCTGCGCAGGAATCTCCTGCTCAGCCATGCATCCGGCGCGCTCTTAAAACACTACGGCGGTGTTCGCCGCGTCGCAGCCGGCGCCCTGCTTACATCGGCGATGCGGCGCATCAAGATCGGCGTGTTTCCCATGATCATTCCCGCCGGCGGCTCATCGCCACTCGGTATCTGCGGATTTGTAAACGCGGCGCTGGAATTGAAAAAGCAAATCGACGACGGAACATTGCCCGCTCCCCCGGTGATTTACGTTGCAGTCGGCTCCATGGGAACGGTGGCGGGGCTCGCGATCGGTCTTCAAGCCGCGGGTTTGAATACACGCATCGCGGCCATAAGGGTCATTCACGCCACCATGGCCAGCGAAGATCGTCTGAAGAAATTATTCGCTCAAACCGTTGCTTATTTGCGACGCCTCGACACCTCGTTTCCCGATGTGCGATGGATTCCCGGACAGGTGGAATGGCGTAATGAATTCTTCGGATCCGATTACGCCGTGTATACAGCGGAAGGCGTGGAGGCCGCGGACTGGTTCTGGAAGCAAACCGGCCTGGCCCTCGACGGGACCTATTCGGCCAAGGGCCTTGCGGCACTGGTGCACGACGCGCGCTCCGGCAGGCTCGCCGGACAAACGCCGCTGTTCTGGAACACGTTCAATTCACGGCCCGCATTCGATGCCGTGAACGAACTGGACTACAAACAGTTGCCCCCGGCGTTTCACCGGTATTTCGAAGAAGACGTGCAGCCGCTCGACCGGTGATCGCTACCCCGCAATTTGCACCACGCTTAAATCGTGCGTGGTGAAAAATGCTCACACAGAATTCCTTAAGCTTGAAACGCTGAGGATATTTCACATGCACACTCTAAGTGCGCCAGTTTTGGTAACAGGCCGGTGGAACTGTTGTTACACAGTTAATTGGACAAAGTCGTGAAATTTCCGGGCTATGCCCGGAAGAGACTCCGTCCGATCCCCATGGCCTCGCGGCAGCTTTCCACCGTGTCCAACGCAACCGGCGTCACCTTCTTCGCATTCTCGCGCAACACATCCTGCACAAACTCCGGAGAGTTCGCCGGGTCGTTGAATCTCTCGATGATCGGCGCATTAAAAGCATTGACGTAGTCCGCGAGCGTCGTCTTCAGCGTGCCGTAGAACTTTTCCTGCTTGCGATACTTCTCCACGAAATCATTGTATACGTCCTGCGGAGCGAGCAGATTCAACAGCCGGTACAATGTCGCCAAGCTGGGCGGCAACTGCGGAATAACGTTCGCAGGTTCGTTGCTCTCTCCGTTCAACGGCATCGGCTCGGTAGAAGTTTGCACACCCTTGATCTTCTTCAGAACCGTCTTGGGATCGTCAAGCAAATCGAGCGTATTGTTATCGCTCTTGCCCATCTTCGCCGATCCGTCCAGACCCGGCAAGCGCAATGCATCGCGCGCGACCGTCTTGGGCAGTTTCAGCGTCTCGCCGAAGCGGTGGTTGAATCGCTGCGCGATATCCGACGCCATTTCAACGTGCTGACGTTGGTCGTCGCCCACCGGTACGGTATCGGCCTTCACTATGAGAATGTCCGCGGCCATAAGAACCGGGTAGCCCAGCAATCCAAACGACAGTGGATTGCCCTCCAGGTTCTCGTTTGCCGTCAGTTTCGACATCTTGTCTTTATACGTCGTGCCGCGCTCGAGGAATCCAATGTTCGTAATCATGCCCAGCAACAAAGCAAACTCAGCCGTACACGGCAGATCGCTTTGCCGGTAGATCACCGACTCATGCGGATCGAGACCGCACGCAAAAAACGTGCGCAACATGTCGATGGTCTGCTGAAAATAGTCCTGCTTCTCCGTGATCGTCGTGAGCGCATGATAGTCCGCGATGAAGTAGTAACAGCGGTGCTTCTGCTCCTGCAGCTTGAGAAAGTGATGGATCGCGCCAAAATAGTTGCCGTAATGCAACCGCCCCGTAGGCCGGATTCCGGACAGAATGATCTCTTGCTTCGTCGACATGCTGGTTTCCTTCGCCCCTGAAAATACCGATGCCAAAAACGGACGGAAGGGGGATGGCTTCCACTCAAGCCATCCCGCCTTCCGTATGATTCACTGAAGTCGATACGCCACGCGCTACGCGCCCACGGACGCCTCTCCCTTGCAGGAGACGCCGGGTGCGGGTGAAACCCTTACAGGTCTCGCCGGCCCAATCCATTCTCGCGCGCCTACCGCTACATCTTCTGCAGCATCGTCAAGAACTCGGCGTTGCTCTTCGTCCTCTTGAGCTTCTCACACAGCAGCTCGGTGGCTTCCGTGACGCTCAATGGGCTGAGCACTTTCAGCAACAGCCAAATCCGCTGCAGTTCTTCGTCGCTCATCAGCAACTCTTCCTTGCGCGTGCGCGACTTGTTCACGTCGATCGCCGGGAAGATTCGCTTTTCCATCAGGCGCCGGTCAAGATGGATTTCCATATTGCCCGTGCCTTTGAATTCTTCGAAGATCACGTCGTCCATCCGGCTGCCGGTTTCCACCAGCGCCGTCGCGAGTATCGTCAGGCTGCCGCCCTCTTCCAGGTTGCGCGCCGCGCCGAAGAATCGCTTGGGACGCTGCAACGCGTTCGCATCGACACCGCCCGACAACACCTTGCCGCTCGCGGGCACGATCACGTTGTAGGCACGCGCAAGACGCGTCACGGAATCCAATAGAATAATCACGTCGCGCTTGTGTTCGGCGAGACGTTTGGCCTTCTCCAGCACGATCTCGGAAACCTGAACGTGGCGTTCTGGCGGTTCATCAAACGTCGATGCAACCACTTCGCCCTTCACCGTGCGGGACATGTCCGTGACTTCTTCCGGCCGCTCGTCGATCAGCAACACGATCACATGCATCTCGGGATGGTTGGTCGTAATGCTGTTCGCAATTTTCTGCAACAGCACGGTCTTGCCCGTGAAAGGCGCCGCCACAATCAAGCCGCGCTGCCCCTTGCCAATCGGACACACGAGATCCATTACGCGCATCGCCACTTCGTTCTGCGTCGTTTCCAGACGCACCCGCTCGTCGGGGTGCAGCGGAGTCAAGTTGTCGAACAGAATGCGCTCACGAGCCACTTCCGGGCTTTCGTAATTGACCGCCTCCACTTTCAGCAACGCGAAGTAACGCTCGCCTTCCTTGGGCGGTCGTACGTGGCCCTGAATTGTGTCGCCCGTGCGAAGTCCGAACTTCCGGATCTGCGAAGGCGATACATAAATGTCGTCGGGACCCGGAAGATAGGAATAGTCGCTCGACCGCAGAAAGCCAAATCCATCGGGCAGTATTTCCAGCGTGCCCTCCCCGTACAGGGATCCCGTGGATTCAATCGATTTCTGAAGTACGCGAAAGATCAGGTCTTGCTTCTTGAGTCCGCCGTAGCCGTCGATGTTGAGCCGGCGCGCCGTGTCGGACAGCTCCGTCATGGTCATCCGCTTCAGATCCTCGATCTTCAGCTCCGGCCCGCCGGCATTGTTCAAATCGCTGTCGTCCGGCTCCTGTATGTCCATGTTCGGTGGGGCCATTCGGGGCCGCCGCATGGGATCGCGATCCCGATCTCGGTCCCGATCGCCACGGTGATTTCGCTGCGGCCCGCGGCTGCCAGGTCCGCGACTGCCATTTCCGCCCCCGCCAGGCTGCATACGCCTGCCCACAGGCTTTCGCGGGCGGTCTTGGGTCTTGTCCGATTTCTCTACCATGAACCTTCCTTTCGCGTCTTTATAGTGGTTAACGCGTTTATGTGCCGCTTCACACCAATCCCGGCTTGCCCAAACCGAACCCCACAACAGGTTCATGTTCACGGCCTTGAGGCAAGGGCCTTGCTTCGGCCAAGGGCATCAATGTATGGCTTCCCAATTGTCTCCAATCGCGGCATCGACCTTCAGAGGCGTCGAAAGTTCCGCCGCCGATTCCATCACGACGCGCATGGTCTCCATCGTCTGTGAGGCCTCTTCGGCCCGGCACTCCACCAGCAGTTCGTCGTGAACCTGCAGCAAGAGCCGCGCGGAGGTGCCACGCAAGGCAGCGTCCAATCGCAACATCGCCAGCTTGATGATGTCCGCCGCGCTCCCTTGAACCGGCGTGTTCATCGCAACTCGCTCGGCCGCTTTCCGTTCGCCCATGTTGCTGCTGTTCATCTCCGGAATGTACCGCCGGCGGTTCAGCAACGTGGTGACAAATCCGTCCTTGCGCGCTTTCTCCAGCGTCTCATCGATCCACATCCGGACTCCGGGGTATTGCCGGAAATAATTCTCGATGAAATGGCCGGCCTCGCCCGTGGAGATTCCCAGCGACCGCGAAAGGCCAAATGGGCTGATTCCGTAGATAACCCCGAAATTCACGGCCTTGGCCTGTCGCCGCATATCCGGCGTAACCATGGCTGGAAATACACCGAAAACCCGCGCCGCCGTGTCCGTGTGGATGTCGGCGTCTTGCGCGAACGCTTCTTGCAGCGCCGCATCGCCGGACAGGTGGGCCAAAATGCGTAATTCAATTTGCGAGTAGTCGGCTGCGACAAACATCAAATCCCGGCCGCCGGGTACAAAGCCCCGGCGCATCCGCCGGCCCAACTCCGTTCGAATGGGTATGTTCTGCAAGTTGGGATCGCTGCTCGACAAACGGCCCGTCGCCGCGACCGCCTGATTAAACGATGTATGTATCCGACCCGTCTCCGGATGGACCAGCTTGGGAAGTGCTTCCAGGTAGGTGCCCCGAAGCTTCTCCAGCACCCGGTATTCCAATAACTTTTCCGGAAGCGGATGGTCCCGCGCAAGCTCTTCCAAGACCTCCACATCGGTGGAGTACCCCGTCTTGGTCTTGCGCACGGGTTTCAGTTTCAACTTGTTGAAAAGGACTTCCTGGAGTTGCTTGGGCGAGTTAATCTGGAACGGCCCCCCGGCTGCCGCGTGTATCTCGCGTTCCAGCACGCCCAGGCGCTCACTGACTTCATTCTTCAATTCTTCAAATACCGCATGGTCGATGGCTATCCCCGCCATCTCCATTCGGGCCAGAAGCCCGATCAGCGGCCGCTCCACATCCCGGTATAGCGCGTCCAAACCCCGCTCCGCCAATAGCGGTTGGAAAAGTTCGGATAGCCGCCAGGTGATGTCCGCGTCTTCCGCGGCATAGGCGCAAGCGCGATCGACGGGAACCTTATCGAAGGTTACGGTTTTGGACCCCTTGCCAATCAGATCAGACAGGGGGATCATTTTGCGCTTGAGGTAGTGGAGGCTTATTTCATCCAGATTATGCCTCATCCGGGACGGGTCTGTCAAATACGATGCTACCATGGTGTCCAGACCGATACCCTGCAACGCCACCCCGGACCGCGCCAGCACCACCAAATCATACTTGATGTTCTGACCCACCTTTTCCAAGGTCGCGTCTTCCAACAGCGGCCTCAAAAGGGACAGCGATTCCTCGCCCGGCAGCGCCGCCGCAGGGCTCCCATCCTGAAAAAGCGATTCGTAGGATTCCTCGCTGTGGGATATGGGGATGTAGTACCCCGTCCCCGCCCGGCAACTCAGCGATACCCCAACAAGACGCGCCTGCATCGGATCGGTGCCCGTAGTCTCCGTATCCACCGCGAACCTGCCCGATGTGCGCATTTCCGCGATAACCCGCTCGAGTTCCGCACGGGTCAAAACCAGCGTGTAGTGGGTCTCTTCCACGTCTGCCGAGTCCGGCAAAAACTCTTCAAGGAGCGATTGAAATTCCAATTCGTGAAACAGGTCGGCCAACCGTGGACGGTCAAATTCGCGCATACGGCAGTCTTGGACACCAAAAGGCAATGCAACATCGGTCTTAATCGTCACCAACTGCCGGCTCAGCGCCAATTGGCTCTGCCCCGCCTCAAGGTTCTCCCGCTGTTTGCCTTTAAGGTCGCCGATATGCGCGTAAAGGTTCTCAATGGACCCATACGTTTCCATCAGTGCCTTCACGGTCTTCGGGCCAATTCCTTTAACGCCCGGCACATTGTCGGCCGTATCGCCCATAAGCGCCAACGCGTCCACCACACGTTCCGGAGTGCACCCGAACCGTTCTTTCACTTCGGGGATGCCATACCATTCCCCGTTGTCGCCCTTGTTGGGATCATAGGCTTTCACCTTCACGCCGACCAACTGGAGCACGTCCTTGTCGCTGGTCACGATGACCGCGTCCATCCCCTGTTCCGCCGCCTGCCGCGAAAGCGTGCCGATGACATCGTCCGCTTCTACGCCGGGTTCCACAATCACCGGAAGATTGAACGCCTCAGCCACTTCACGCATAACCGGAAATTGACTGATCAGATCCTCGGGCGTTTCCTGGCGGTTCGCCTTGTAGGCGGGATAAAGATCATCGCGGAATGTCTTGCCCGGCGCGTCGAACACGACGCAGATATGGCTGGGGGTGTGCTCCCGGATAATGCGCAGCAACACGCGCGCAAATCCAAACACGGCATTCGTGGGACGGCCCTTGGAATTGGTCAACCCGCGTATCGCAAAGAAAGACCGGAACGCAAACGCGGTGCCGTCGATCAGGAATATCCGTTCAGCCATCGCATCGCCTCCGCCGGATCACGGCCAGCACGGATTCGGCCGCGCGCCGCGAAGCGCCAGGACCGCCCACCTTCTCCCGGACCTCGGCCAATTCGAAGATCATTCGCCGCCGCGCTTCGGAATCAGCGATTAACTCCAGAGCCGCCGGGATCACCTTTGCGGGCGCCGCGTCATGTTGGATGAATTCGGGAACAATGCGTTTTCCTGCCAGAATATTGACCATGCCAATGTGATCTACACGCACCAGCCATCGGGCCAGCCAGTACGTCATGGAAGCCACCTTGTACAAAATGATCATCGGAACACCGTGCAGCATCGTCTCCACGGTGGCCGTGCCGGACGCCACCAAACAAAAACGCGCCGCGCTCAACACATCGTAGGGACGGCCAACCAACGTCTCCAACGGGAATTCCCGCGCAACGGACTTGACCTGAGCCTCGCGCGCAACATCCACGCAGGGCGTCACAAACCGCGCGTTCGGGTGGGCATTCCGAATACCCGCGGCGGCCTCCAGCATTACCGGCAACAACCGATCGATTTCCTGCGCGCGGCTGCCCGGAAGGATCCCAATCACCATGTCGTCGCCGTAACGCCGTTCCACATCCGTCGCGGCGAAATGATCGACGAGCGGATGGCCCACATACTCGCACGCCAAGCCCGCGTCACGGTACAACGCCTCTTCAAAAGGCAAAATTACCAGCATCTGATCCACGCATTGGGCAAGAGTGTGGATCCGGCCGCGCTTCCATGCCCAAACCTGCGGGCTGATATACCACACCACGGGAATGCCCAATCCCTTGGCCCGCTGGGCAAGCCGGATGTTGAATCCCGGATAGTCAATCAACACCAGGCAATCGGGAGGATTCGAACGCAACCGCTCAACCGTCGCATGAAACAACCGCCGGATTTTGCCAAGGTGCTTCACCACCTCGGCAAATCCCATGATGGCGTCGCCCGCAAGATCGTAGTGCAGCGTCATCCCCGCCGCACGCATGTGGCTGCCGCCCAACCCTTCACATTCGATTTCACGCTCCATTTCGCGCAACGCGCGGATGAGATGGCTCCCATGCACATCGCCCGAGGTTTCCCCCGCCACGAAATAGACCCGCGTCACGTTGTTTCCTTAATCGCGCGCATGACTTGATCCGCCAGTTCCAGCGCTTCCAACGCATCATCGCCCGACACCAGCGGCCGCTTCCGGTCCAGCACGCTCGCCAGGAACGAATGCAACTCCAGTTTGAGCGGCTCTTCGCGCTCCACCGGCAACACGTCAATCTCGATCCATTCCATCGGATTGCTGCCCGGCGGAATCGCCCCCGGCTTCTTGCGATAAACAGTTATTTCCTGCGCGCTGTAATCGGTGGACACATAGGCATCCTCCGAAAATATCCGGATCTTCCGCATGCGCTCCATGGATATACGGCTACTGGTGATGTTCGCCACGCACCCCGAGGCAAACCGCAATCGCGCATTCGCAATGTCTTCGTAGTGAGAGAACACCGATACGCCGGACGCATCCACGCGTGTGATCGCCGCGCCGGCCAGCGCCCGCACAATCTCCAGATCGTGTATCATCAGATCCAGAACCACGCTGACGTCGTCGCCGCGGTTCGGATACGGGCTCAGCCGGTGGCATTCGATAAACCGGGGCTTCTTCACCGCTTCGAACAAGCGCATCACCGCGCCATTGAACCGTTCGATATGGCCCACTTGCACCAACCGGCCGCACCGGGCCGCCGTACCCACAATCGCGCGCGCTTCCTCCAACGTCGTGGCTATGGGCTTTTCCACGAGCACATCCACGCCCGCTTCCAGCGCCTGGCACGCAGCCGATGCATGCGCGCGCGTCGGAACGACAATAGAGACCGCATCAACACCGGCCTTCAGAAGCTCGGCGATGGAATCAAAGCCCTGAGTTTGGAAATCGCTGGACGCTTTCGCGCGACGACCGGAATCCATATCCACGACGCCAACCAGATCGGCTTCGCTCGATTCCGCGTAGATGCGCGCATGGTGATAGCCAAGATGGCCTACGCCAACCACTCCGGCCCGTACCTTTGCCATGACAAAACCTCAATTCATGCAATGGCCGCGAATCCGGGCGATCCCGGATGCGCAATCCCTATTCGGCGGGCTTCTCTTCCTGGCGTGAACTCCGGGGACGCGTCAAACCCCGCGCGGATTTCTTGACGAACGCAATGAAATGATCCCGCTCCGGCCCCGGCCCAACGGTCGACTCGATCTCCTGAAGCGCATGGGCCGCAGTCAGATCCGATCGAAACATGATCCGGTATATCTGCTTCAATCGCGCCCGCGACGCCTCGTCGAAACCCGCCCGCTTGAGACCAACAAGGTTCAATCCGCCGCAGCGCGCGGGATTCCCGTCCGTAATCATGTACGGCGGCGCATCGTTCCAAATACGGCTCATGCCGCCAACCATCGCAAACGTGCCCACCTGAACAAACTGGTGAACCGCGCTCAGACCGCCCAGGATTGCGCGGTCCTCCACCGTGACGTGGCCCGCCAGCGCCACGCAATTCGCAATAATTACACCATCACCCACGGAACAATCGTGCGCCACATGCGAACACGTCATCAACAGACAGCCGCTGCCAATACGGGTTATGCGAGCGTCTTCCGACTCGTTGGATTGTGTCGACGCGCTGATCGAAACGTGTTCCCGGATTACATTGCCGTCGCCGATTTCAAGCCGGCCCAGACGGCTCAGGTCGTGCTTCAAATCCTGCGAACGAACGCCTATCTGCGCGCCGGAATAGATCTGATTGCGCTCGCCGATCACCGTCCTGCCGTCAATGACGCAATGCGGACCCACAAGAGTACCCGCGCCAATGGTCACGCCCGGCCCAATAAGGCTGTACGCCTGCACTTCAACATCCGAGCCAAGTTCTGCTCTGGAATCGATTATGGCCGTAGGATGGATCTTCATTGAACCCGGCCCCGGTCCGGCCCTGAATAAAGCGGGCGTACGCCCGTCGTCAAAACCATGTAATATCGGCTCCTGTCGAGGCCGCTTGCCGGCCTTCGATCACACCCCACGAAATCGCAAATGGACCGACCACGCGGGTCCCATACCGGGCCGGCCCCCTACCCGTGGCGCCGACCCGCGCGCGCCGTCAAGACTGCGGTGCGCCTTCCTTCTGCTCCGCCTTCTGCTCCAGCAGTACTTTCAACTTGGTCAATTGGCCGTTCATATTTTTCAAACGGCTGCTCATCAAACCTACGATATTCAAAAGAATACGGATTGCGACGGACTTGGTCATCAGCTTGTCGAAAGTCGTTTCGTTCATCGCGAACAAATGGCTCGTCTCCGAAGCCACCGCCGTCGCACTGCGAGGCTCATGGTTGATCAACGCCATCTCGCCAAACGTGTCCCCGGATCGAAGCGACGCTATGAACCGCTTGTGGTCGTAGAGATCGATCTTCCCGCCCAAAACAACATACATCGTGTTGCCCGTGGTTCCCTGGTAAAATACGACGTCCCCCTTGGGCACCGTCATCGTCATGCCCTTGGCGAATATCTTCTTCACCTCTTCCGGGTGCAATCCCTTGAACAAATCAATCTTACCGGCAAGCTTGGCGAAATCTGCGCCACTCATTCTCGGCCATCCTTTCTTCGGCCCCGACTCAATTCCTCAATCCGCACATCACACCACGTAGATAAATCGGCTGCAATTCGTGCACGTGTGCAAATGGTGTGGATCGTTCCGGACCTTCTGCACAAATTGCGACGCAAGTTTCATGAAGCACCCCTGGCACGTGTCGCCCTCAACCGCCACAAGCGCGGGCGCGCGACGCTTCATCAGCTTGTCGTAGTGACTAAGGATGCGCGGCTCCACCAACTCGCGGATCGTGTCAATACGCTTCTGAATCTGTACCTTCCCCGTCCGCGCGCCCTGCAACATCTCCTGGCACAACTGAAGACGCGCCAGCAGAATCAAATCCGCGTGCGCATCCGGCACTTTCGCTATCGATGGATCAGTCTTCAGCTTCCGCACCTGCTGTTCGTGGCTCTCCGTAAACGTCTCGGAACGTTGCTCAAGGATGTCGAATATCTCGTCCGCACCCGGAGCCTTCAAAATCGCCTCCAAGTGCTCCTTGTTGCTCAACAGCTTCGCCACCGTCGCAACAAAATTCAGATACGTCGTCTGCTCGTTCGGCGGATAACAAATCAAAAATATCAGGTGGACCGGCTGACGATCGATCGCCTTGAAATCCAACCCGGACTCAACACGCCCAATCGCGCACTGCAACCCCTTCATCCCCGTGATCCGGGCATGGGGAACCGCAATCCCCCGGCCAATCCCCGTGCTCTCCGTCACTTCACGCGCCATAATCTGATCCAGCGCAAGCTCCATCCCGTCCATCTTCTTCTTGTCAAAAAGTAGATGGGTCAATTCTTTCAGAACATCCGCCTTGGACTTCGCCTCAAGCGACGGCAGTATACAGGGTTTCGTGATGTATTTTGTGAGGATCATGCCGACGTATTGCCTCTCATCTTCCGTTTGGGACATGGGTACGCTCCGTGCAGGAAACCCGCGGGGCGGAATGGCGCTGGGTCGCGCCTGCCCGGACATACGACGACCCTACTCTGGGTCGGGGATTGCTCTCCGGGCGTATCCGGCGTCGCCGGTACCGCTACGTAGTGTACCACCGTTCACAACAGCGTACAACAAAACCGCCCGTCCGCCTGCAAATCGCTCTAATACCACAACGACACGATCAACACCGGCTCCGTGTGTGAACCGTCCCGGCTCGTCGACTGCCCGAACGCCTGGCTGATGTGCTTGGGCTCCACGTTATGCTGCGCCAGCCACTGGTTGATGTGCTCGTCCATCTCCGTGAGGCCCTCCACTCCAACCTTTCCCATGAACGTCTGAATGCGCATCCGGTCCTCCCTTCGATTGCCGCCGCCAATTCCCCAGCCCGCTGTCAAAGCGCCTGACGTATCCGCTCCTCGATCAGCGCGGCGATCTCGTCCACCGACCGGCGATCGGTATCAATAATGCAATCCGCGACTGACTCATAAATAGGCGCACGCACCGCCAATATCTCTTCCATCTCTTCCACAAAGGATTTGGTTCCCGTAAGGGAAGGGCGGTCGGTCGCGTCGGCCAGGCGACTCTTCAGCGTCTCAATCGACGTGCGCAACCAAATCACATAGCCTTTCCGTTTCAACGCGGCCACATTCTCGGGCCGCAACACGACGCCGCCGCCGGTGTCGACCACCAAATCGTCGCCGTTCGCCAAGTCCAGCACAACGGACGTCTCCAAGTCGCGAAACGCATCCCACCCATTCTCGGCTACATACTCGGACACCGGCACCCCCGCCTTCTTCACAATTTCAGCGTCGGTGCTGGCCACGCCCCGGCCCAAACGACGGGATACTGCCTTCGCCACGATCGATTTGCCACTGCCCCGCGCACCCACGAACACAATATTCATCGAACCCCTACCTTCAGCGCGCTGTAGGCCGCATCGCGCATCGCCTCAACCGGACACCGCGTGCCGGTCCATGTCTCAAATTGAAGTACCGCCTGATGAATCAACATCTCGATTCCCGGGATCACCTGGCATCCTCGCGCTTCCGCCTCCACAAGCAACCGCGTCTTGAACGGCCGGTACACCATGTCAAAAAGCACGTGCTCAGGGCGCAACATGGCGGCATCGATCAACGTCTCGCCTTCGTGCGGGTGCATCCCCACCGGCGTCCCTTGAATGACGATCGTATGCGTGGCCAGAGCCTCGCGAAGATCCTCCTCAAAGGTTCCCCATGACACATCCGCCGGCGTCTTGTCGCGTAAGTCCCGCACCAACGAAGCCACCTTCTCGCGGCTGCGGCCCAACAGAGTTACATGCTCCACTTCCGTCAACTCAGAAACCGCAAAAGCCACCGCGCGAACCGCGCCCCCACCGCCCAGAAACAACACGCGTCGATCCGACAAGTCAACGCCCGCCTCCCCCAACGCCCGCAACAACCCCGGGCCGTCCGTGGTCGTGCCCGTCAACCGGCCACCGTCGTTGGTTATGGTGTTCACACTGCCCACATGACGGGCGACGTCGTCGATGGCGTCCAAATGCTCCATCACCGCAAGTTTGTGCGGAATGGTCACGCTCATGCCGCGAAATCCCGGCATGCTGCGCATCCCGTCAAGACAACCCTTCACGTCCTCGACGCGAAAAGCGAGATACGCATAATTCAAACCGGCGGCGCGATAGGCCGCATTGTGCATGGCGGGCGAAAGTGAATGGCCCACAGGATTGCCGATCACGGCGCAAAGGCGGGTCTCGGTATCGATGGTCTGCATGAAGTTAATTGAATCCAATACTGCTTTAGCTTCAGCCCGGCGGCCAGTGCATCGGCCGCCCCCCGAGTACGTGCACGTGAATGTGCCATACGCTCTGACCCACACTCTCGCCACAATTCACAACCGTGCGGAATCCGTCGCCGACGCCTTCCTGCCGCGCAATTTCCGCCGCCCGGTACATCACCTCACCCAACAAAGCCGCATCCTCGGCAACACAATCGGACATCCGTGCTATGTGCTTCTTCGGAATAACCAGAATATGCGTGGGAGCCTGCGGGTTAATATCCCGGAACGCAAACACGGTCTCGTCTTCGTACACCTTCTGCGACGGAATCTCCCCCGCCGCAATCCGGCAAAACAAACAGCCATCCCCCATCTTCCCACTCCCTCAATAGGCCGCACAAACTACAGAAGAAAGCTTACTCCACTCCTCGCCATCCACGCAAAACGCCCGCCCCGAAATCAACCCAACTCGCCCCACTCGTACAACACCAACCCCGCCGCCAGCGCCGCCGCCACTTCCGCGCGAAATACGTGCCCGCCCAAACTGAACGCCTTCGCGCCCAACGATTCGGCCAAAGCCAACTCGCGATCCGTGAAATCCCCTTCAGGACCGACAATCACCGCGGCTTCCCGCGTGTCCACACAAGTCCGGATAGGAATCGGACTCCGGTTGAGTGTGGCAATTAAACGCAGCACCGGTGTATCCGCCATCGCCGCCTCCAACGAATCCGCCACCGCGAACGCCGGCAACCACAACCGCCCACACTGCTTGCACGACTCCACCGCCCAACGGTGCCACTTGTCCATCACCTTTGCCGCACGTTCGCTCCGTTCCGCCCGAAAAAAAACAAACCGCGAAACCCCAATCTCCGTCCCGCGTTGAATCACCTCTTCCAACGCCTTGTCACGGTGCAACGCGCCCAACAACAGGTCCAACCGGTATCGGGGCGCTACCGCCGTTCGCGACGATTCAATCGCGAGCTGCACGTCCTTCCGGCCCGTCTCCGACACAAGACACGACCACTCGCGGCCGCGCCCGTCAAAAACAATCACGCGGTCGCCTTTGCGCAATCGAACCACATGCAGCGCATGGTGCGCCTCCTGCTCGCGCAACGTTATTCGCTCCGGCTCCTGCTCGCCAGGCGAAGAAAAAAACCGGTGCTCGTGACTCATACGGAATGCCCATTCAAAATAAAAACGCCTCGCGGCGCCGCACTGGCCTGTGCCAGTCAACAGCCGGAGGCGTTGAAGTCATCGATCGACGTTACTGGGCCGGTCCGCCCGCGGGCGTCTCCAACACAGGAGGAAGTATCTCTTCCTTGAATTCGTCCGACCCTTGAATCATATGGCCCATATGTTCTTCGGTAAACTGCCGGTTCGTCATCTTCTGGCCAAACACACCGGGTTCCAATGACGCATTCTCAATCGAGTAAAAAAACTGGTTCTTTGGACCTTCATGCAGCACAAGACCGCCGCTGATCAGCACCGGCTGATCCACAATATTCACATGCTGGTCCGGCAGCATCTTCACCTGAATGATATCCCGCAACGGCGGCGCCTCGCAGAAGTAACATTCCAGCGTCATCGGCAAAAGCATGAAGTGCGTCGCGTTCCGGAATTCGTCAATCGGGGTCATGTACCCCATGATGTTGACGATGCGCTCGTTATACTCCTTCAGCGCCGGATCAAACGTCGGCCCCGTCTTCAGCGTGCCCTTCGTATTGCGTAGCATATCCCATTTCAGAAGCTGTACGCCTTCCGCTTCCCGCTTCGCTTCGGCTTCCAACCGCATCTTCGTGTACTTCTGCTGCAGCGAACCCAGCCGCATATAAATGTTCAGGCCGACAATGCCGCCCAGAATCACGGCAACGCCGAGAAGGGTTCCTAATTCACGAACGAGACGCCTTCTCACAACACGACCTCCTGTAACAACGATTACCGGACAACCAATGGATCATCATAGCATATTCCCACCGGTTTTACAGCCCGGTCAATGCCTCTCAGTCTGCCCGGCCCGGCGCCGTAACCGACGGGAAAACGCAAGCAACAACACCACCGGCGGAACTACCACCGCCGCACCACCCGAACCACACAATCCCGGCCGCTTAACAGACTCCGCGATGGTCAGGTCAACCACATGCGCACCGCCATATCCACGAAGCGAATGCTTCCCATCCGGATTGGTATCGATCCAGTGAAACTGGGTCTGGTCCACGCCATCATCCGGGTCCTTGATATAGACCCCGTACTGGCCCTGTATCTCTATCATGCCAACCACCGTAACCCAATGCCCGCCATTGGGTTGGCCGTTCTTGTCCAGCCAGACCACCGAAAGCTCCACGTCGCTCCCTTGCTCCAACTCCGCGTACAAATCGTCCATTCCAGGCGCCGGACCCACCCCGCCCGGTACTGCCCGGGTCTCAATGGGCAAATCGTACGCTTCCGCAAATGCATTCTTTCCCGACACGAAATCGGCGTCACTCGTCCCGGTCGCGGCGCTCGTTTTCATGAAGTCCGGACCCTTTAATTCATCGCGAATCTCTTCCGGGGTCAAACCAATATCGATGGCGTCATAAACCGACTCCATCCACGCCAGACTATTCGCCGCCGAGGTCGGGGCACACTCGTTGGGCCCCTGCTCGGTATCCGGCACTTCACTCCGGTACACGTACCGGAACGGCGGGAAGAACGGAAGCGGCGGCGGCGGAAATGACACCAATGTAGTAGGCGCAGCTCCCGGATCGACAAACGTGCCATACCCATCCCGGCACGCGCCTCCATTGACAAGAAAATTGATGGCCGCGCCCAGAACCTGCAGAACGGCCTGAGCAACCACAAACGCCGGAGCGGTCCGCTGATACGTGGTGCTGAACGTCGTGTGATACAAATCCCCGCTGATGAACTGGCTGGCCGGGATCACGGTCGCTATCTGTGTCAACCCCGGCTCAAGCCCTACCGGAAGATTCTGCACCACCCACGTGCCGTCAGAACGGACGACATTCAAAAAATGCAGATCCTGGCGACGGCCCTGGCTCTGAAAAACAGCCGAATACTGAATTAAATCGGAAGGAATTTGCGTCGGCCCCCAAACCACGGGCCGGAATAATTCATTGGACTGAGCAAAGGCGCCGGGCTCCCACAGGAATCCCGCGAATGCCATGGCGGCTAAGATAACGCGAACCCGGTAACTTCCGTGCATTGGCCATCCTCCTCGACAGTTTGGCCGACGCCGGCTGTTACGGCCGCGGGCGCCGAACGATTTGCTTTGCCCTGTAAGTACACTCCTGATACGAAAATCCGGCGGCATGCCGGATGCCCTGCTGACTTACCGTACACGTTCGGCAACGATTTGTCGCACTTTAAGCAGGGTTATTTTCAACCCGCACAACTTTTTGCGCCAAAATGGGGCGATCCGGGACTACATTTCGGTCAAACCTTTGGCTACGTCCGTCCGGTACGCCTGCCACGCCGGCACCAAGCCCGCCAACATCCCCATCAGCAACACCGCCGAATACGCCGTGAAAAGGTCCACGGACGGCCGATACGCCGATACGGTAAAGCCAATGCGATCGGCAAGGTACTGGCTTAGGCCCCACGTCGCCCCAACACCGAATAGCCACCCCGCGCCGATGCCCAGCAGCGTCACCAGAAAAGCCTCAATGATCACCGACCCCACGATATCGCCCGAAGAGGCGCCCAACGCGCGCATCACCGCCAGATCGCGCTTGCGCTGCAAAATAGACATGTACAGCCCTATCAAGATCGATATCGAGGAGATCGCAACCACCAGATAACCAATGTACAACAAAATCGTGCGCGCAGTGCCCAACAGTTGATCGTACAGCGTCTTGATGACGTTCACCGGCACTTCCACGATCAGATAGCCAAGTTCACGGCGCAACCGTTGCTGGATGCTGAAACGCAATCCCGGACTTTCCAGCACGGCCAGTACCGACGTGACTTCCTGATTGTCCTCGGGCACACCGAGCAAATTCGTGTCGTCGTGCGGATCGAATCCTTCAAACCGCTCGTGCTCATGGTCATGACCGTGCTCATGCTCGTGCTCGGCATGCTCATCCGCACCCTCGACGTCGTGACCTTCTTCGTGCGCATGCGCGAGCCACATGGAACGGTAATCGGAAAAAATCACGCGGTCGTTCGGGGTGAACGACTGCTTAAGAATCCCCGTTACGGTATAAGGCAACTCTTCATGCTCGTCCGTAACGTCCGTGCCGTGCTGGCTGGCGAACGTGTCGCCTACCTTCAATTGCAGATCGCGCGCGACCTCAAACCCAACCACGGCCTCGAACGGCTTCGCAAAATACGTCCCCTCGGCCAACGTGAACGGCGCACGAGGCTCGCCGTTCGACTTGGCCCGAAATTTGTGTTCCAGCAGGGACACCGATGTGCCCACAATGTAATACCCATTGAACGTGTCGCCCAGGCATATCGGAAACGCGTTCAATACCTCCGGATCGGATTTCATCTTCGTATACACGCTGAACGGAATGTTCGTCGTCGGTTTGTCGATGAAGTAAACCGTGCTCAATACCACCTGCAAAGGGCTTTCCGTTCCTACCACCAAATCGTACGCCTGACCCTCCTCCACAAAACGCCGCTCCGTCTCGTCGCGAAGGATCAGCACCGCTGTAATCAACCCAACGCTCAGAGCCACGGAGATAATCGTCATCGAGGTGGTCAGTTTACGGTTCCAAAGATAATTCCATGCGATGCGCCAAAGACTCATGACACGTCCTCCTTGATGAGGCCGTGACAATCGAATTGGTTCGGCAAACGCTCGGCCAGATCCATCGCGTGCGTTACGAGAATCAACGTCTTCTTCTCTTCGCCGCACAACTCAAGAAGCAAATCCATGACTGAGGCCGATGTCTTCGGATCCAGACTCCCAGTCGGTTCATCCGCCACGATGATCTTCGGATCGTTCACCAGCGCCCGCGCGATCGCCACCCGCTGCCGCTCACCCACGCTCAACGTGCCGGGACGGCTGTGGATACGGTGTTCGAGACCCACGCGCTTCAACATCGCCGCCGCGCGCTCCTTCCACTCCTTGGAAGGAATGGTGTCGCTGAAAAACATGCCCAGCAATACGTTCTGAGCCGAAGTGAACGGCGCAAGAAGATTAAAAGTCTGAAATACAAACCCGTACCGCTCGCCGCGAAAACGGTCAAGCTGGCCCGCACTCAACTTTTGAATCTCCACGCTGTCCACCACAATGACGCCGTCATCGGGTTTGAGCAGACCGGATATCAGATTCAACATGGTGCTCTTGCCGCAACCGCTCGGACCCCACAGGGCAACCTGTTCTCCATCTTCCGCCTGGAACCGCTCGCAGAAAAACTCCACCCCCGGACCCAGCTTGCGCCGGACGTTCTCAAGTTTGATCATGGCATACCTCGTGAAATACTGCCGCATGGAATAGCGGGTTTGCCTGACGCGCATTTGCCAATGTGGCGCACCGGGGCCACGGCGCATCAGGTGCCAAGTTCCCGCTCGGCAAGATGAATCGCCCCACCAACACCAACGGCCCAAAAGCCGCAAGGACGCTTCAATCGCAAGGTTATAGCATGACCCCGCATCCGGGGGGAAATAAATGGCATCGCTCAAGGCCAGACCGAAAATAGGTGAACAGGTCCATCCGCTCCACACGCCCCATGGCCTCACCCGTCAAAGCGCTTTCAAAACCTTTGTGCAAAACGCCGCCAAAATAGTACGATCCCTGCCCGATAGGTCGCGCAAACAAAACCCGCCAAATGAACGGAACGTAAAATAACCATGGACATCAAACTGGGCATCAATACGGGCTTTGCCATCAACCGGTTCCCCGAACCCGACGACTGGCTCGGCGTCGTCGCCGACGATCTCGGCCTCGACACGGTGCAATTTACGGCCGACCTCCTCAATCCGTTCCTGCCGGAGGATAAAGTCGCCAAGGAAATCGAAAAAATTCGCTCCCTGTGCAACAAAAAAGGCGTGACCGTCGAATCCACATTCACTTCCGCTTTCACCCGCGTAAACCACCTCATGCACCCGGATCCGGAACTACAAGCCATCTGGGTGGAGTGGTTCAAACGGTTCTTCAGACTATCCCGCGATCTCGGTGCCGAGGGCGCCGGAAGCCACTTCGGCATCATGTCGGTTCGTGACAATGCAGACCCGGAAATCCGCGAAAAACGTATCCAGCAAGGGGTCGACAACTGGCGCAGGCTCGCCGAATACGGCGCTTCCATCGGCCTGCGCTATCTGCTCTTCGAACCCATGTCCATCCCCCGAGAATGCGCCGAGACCATTGCCGCCACCGAAGACATCCTGCGCAGGTGCGGCATCGGGTTCGCCATTCCCATGCTGCTGTGCCAGGACGTCGACCACGGCGACCTGCAGTCCACCAATCCCGATGACACCAACCCGCACGCGTGGCTGCGCGCCTTTGGACTTAAATCCCCCTGCATACACATCAAGCAAAGCCTCCTCGACAAAGGAGGTCACTATCCCTTCACCCCGGAATACAATGAACGCGGCAAAATCATCCCCAACGAAATCATCGATACGCTGAAATCCGTCGGCGTCGCAAAAACGACCCTGCTGCTGGAAATCTCCCACCGCGAGCGTTATCCCGCGGACTACCGCGTCGTTGCCGACCTGAAAGCTTCGGTTTCCTATTGGAAACCCGCCATCGAAGCGGCACGGGCGGAGGCCGAAGCAACCGTCTGAACCGGCCGGTTGTTTTCCGGCCTACAGGGGAAGATAATTCCGCGATCGTCTCGACGGGGGGGTTGCACCGTGTACAAAGGGGGTCTGCGATGAGCGATACCAGCAGCGCCAAACCGGCACTGTCTGCCGGCGGAAGAATCATGGCCATCGACGCATTGCGCGGATTCGATATGTTCTGGATCGTCGGCGCCGACGACCTCGTCCGGTCCATGGGAAAAGCCAGCGATTCGGGCGTGGTGCAGGCTGCGGCTACCCAACTCAAACACGTCCCATGGGAAGGATTCGTCTTCTACGATCTCATCTTCCCGCTCTTCGTGTTCCTGATCGGCGTCTCGCTCGTCTTTTCGCTCACCCGCCTCGTCGATACGGAAGGCAAGACCGGCGCATACAAACGCCTCGCGCGCCGCGCCCTCTTGATGTTCTTCTTCGGCTGGTTCTACGACCACGGTTTCGCGCAAATGCCGGACGAAAACCCATTCGTCGGCGTCATGCAACGGCTGGCCATCTGCTACTTTTTCGCCGGTCTGCTATACATGAACCTCAAGCTGCGCGGTCTGATCGTCACGTTTCTGCTGCTCATCATCGGCTACTGGGCCGCGCTCTCGTTCGTGCCGTTCCCCGGAAAGGATCCCGAAAACGCCTACAGCAAGGACGCCAATCTCACCCGGTATGTAGACAGCCTCTACCTGCCCTTCCGCGAACCCGGACAAGTCACCGACCCCGAAGGCCTGCTCGGCAATTTCCCTGCCGTGGCCAGTTGCCTGCTCGGCGTCTTCGCCGGTCTGCTCATCCGCAACGCAAAGTACGACATGAAACAAAAATCACTCTACTTCCTGGCCGCGGGTGTTGCGCTGTGCATTGCAGGATACGTCTGGGGATTCCAATTCCCGATCATAAAACGAATATGGACCTCAACCTACGTGCTCTACGCAGGCGGATGGAGCTGCATCCTGCTTGGTCTGTTCATCCTGATTATCGACGTCGCAGGCTGGAAAAAATGGGCCATCCCCTTCGTCTGGATTGGCGCAAACCCCCTGACCATCTATATCGTCAACAGCTTCGTCGATTTCTCCGAACTGGGCGCAAGGCTGACCGGAGGTCCCTTGGGCGAAACGCTCTTCGGGCAATACGACGAAATCGTGGCCTCACTCGTCGGAATCGGATTCGTCTTCTTGTTTGTAAGATTCCTGTACAAGAAGCAAATCTTCCTGCGGGTCTGATCAATAAACGGATTACGGCGCCTATTCAATTCACAGGGCAACGCAACAAGCCCGCATTTTGCACCACGCTTAAATCGTGCGTGGAAGACTGAAGTACAGTCTCCGTGGTGTAAAATGCTCACACAGAATTCCTTAAACTTGAATCGCTGAGGATATTTCACGTGCACACTGAAAGTGCGCCAGTTTTGGTAACAGGCCGGTTGAATTGTTGGTACACAGTTAATTGGACAAAGTCGTGAAATATCCGGGCTAGCGAATATCCCTCAAAACCCCTTGTTACAATCCGCTAGTAAATCTCAGGTGCAACACCCCGGCCGTAAAGGGTAGTGGGGCACGCTCACGCCTCGGACGAGGACGACTCGTGCGCGGCACGCGACTTGGACAGCGCCGCCAGCGCATCGCGAATCAACATCTGTTCCTGGGGGGTAAACATGGAACCCGCAAGACCCACCAACTCGTGCCACTCAAAGCGAAGCAATTCCACTTCGCCCACAGCCGTCACCGTGGCGGTGCGTTGGGCCGTGTCGGTCAGTTGTTGCATCTCGCCCAGCAATTCGGGAGCGGCAATCTCCACGGCGTCGCCGCCGGAACGTGCAATCGATACGCGGCCGCGCAAAAGCACCGCGCCCGTGACATCCTTGTCGTCCCCTTCTTCGAATACCACCGCGCCGTCGGGCAATACTTCATCGAAGCCAATCCACAGAAAAATCATGCCGAGGCCGTCCGTCATGGTCTCCGGCAAGGAATTCAAAAAGGCAAGCTGGCGAACGGTGTCACGGCAACTCTTTAAGTCCATGGCATGGTCTCCCAAAGGTTGTCCCGGCTCGATTATAGCGGCAAGGCAACGCCGGGGCGACCTGGAGGATCGACTGTCGGGACTTCCCGCGCATTTGCGCCGCTAAATGAACGGACGTACAATAGGCCCGTGGTAATGGCTCGCCGGACGTTGAAGGATAGACGCATGGTCGATCGTGCACAGATTCCCCACCTCATCAGACTCCTCGATGACGAATCGCCGGCGGTCCGCGAGCGGATCGAACAGGAATTGCTCGCCTTTGGCGACGAGTTGGAGCATGAACTGGAGGCGGTCTACGAATCCGTCACCCCCGAACAACGGCGGCTGCTGCAAGCCATTCTGGTGAAGCGCCACGAAGACGACGCACGGGAAAAGGCATGGCGGCAATGGCTGCTGGATCCCCAATTGGAAGCCGGTCTCGAACTGATGGCATGGTACCAATACGGGTGGAAGCCGCCCGTGAGCCTCGGCGATTTGCTGGACCCGCTGGCGGAAGAGTATCTCGGAACGCGCAGCGCCCGCGACCCCATCTCCCTGAGCCGGTTCCTGTTCGTCTCAAAGCAATTCCGAGGCAACCACGATGACTACTACCAGCCGCTGAACAGCAACATGATCCATGTGCTGCAGGATAAGCAAGGCTTGCCCATCAGCTTGTGCTGCCTCTTCATGCTCGTAGGCCAGCGCGTGGGCGTGCAAGTCCAGGGCGTCGACGCCCCGGGCCACTTCCTGGCCCGCTCGGAAATGAATTCCATACCGCTCTATTTCGATTGCTTCGACAGCGGACGCCTGCTCACCACCCGCGAGATGGATACCCTCCGGCAAAACCTGCCGCACGGCTCCGCCGATCGGCTCATGACCGAGCCCGCATCCACCACGGCAATCATGCGCCGGTTTCTGCGAAACCTCATACACTCCTATGACCGCCTGCAGGATGAAGTGCAGGCTGCCGTGTTCAAACGCCTTCTCATCGAAATCGCGCCGGAGGTGACCGCCTGAATGGGTTCACCGCTATAAAACGGTCTTGGAGAATCCCGTGCGCGTGGATGTGGTGCGCGCTTGTCGGCATGACCGCGACGGCTCAATCCGGCAACAACGATCAACCCACGGTGCAACTCCACGTGGGGAACGATCCCGAACGTGTCACGGTCCATATCCAGACTACATCCAACCCGGATTCACCGTTTGCATTGGCCCTCGGATTGACAGCGTCGGGCAAATCGCTGATTCCCACGCCCCACGAATGGGCGTCATGGCAAAACACAACGATGCTAAGTCCCACGGTCTCTGTGGACAACACATCCCAAAGCCCCGGAAAAGCCCGCGTGGCATTGCAGGCCCACGCCGAGGGCTTCAAGGCGGTGCGGCTGGAAGCCCCCGCGGTCAATGAGTCAAGAGGGTACGCGCGCTCGGTGGCCCTCGTGGAAACGGCCGAAGGCGGATCGTACCTGTTTGATTGCTTCAATTGCTCCGGTGGGAGGATGCACACCTATACCCTGCATGCACTGCCCGGCATCATGGCAATACAAGGCATCGCTCCGCTGCCCACGCCGCCATTTCTCACAGACTCGCCGTTGCGAAATTACCGGACCGCCACGCGTTCAACGCCCGGGTGGATTGCCGATTGGCAATTGGAAACCGGTGACAATCCGCGCCATCTGCGATACACCGGCTTGACGGACTATGCCGACGTCACGGTGGCGGAATCGCCTGCCCAGGACGTGGCGGCAACAACAACCCAATGGGTCCCGTGGATATTCGTGCAACGGCACATAAGCAAACCCGATCTCGATTCGACGTTTATCGGCATAATGGAGCCCTATCGGGGCAGGCCCGCAATCGCATCCGCGCGGAGGCTGCCCCTGGAAACCATGAACGGCCGTGCCCTGCCCGAATCGTTCACGGGGGTCGAGATTTCCTTCAACAGCGTATACACGGATGTGCTCTTGCTCTCCAACGGAACGGCGGGAAGCGAAGTGATGGAACCTTTTCATCGCATTCATTTTGCAGGGGCCTTTGCCTGGATACGATTTCATGGCTCGCTTCCCGTGAGAATCGTCGCATGCAACGCCGCATTCATAAAGATAGGAGACGTATCCATCTCAACGGCCTCGCCCGACGAGGTGTTGGAATTGGACTATGACCCGCAAGGCGCGAGGGTGCTGCAGGGAAAGACTCCATCCATCTACTACGGCGCGGAAAAAGTGACTATACTCCCGGGTACGCATAGCGTGGATTCAAGAAAGAATCCGGCGGCACAATAGGGCGAAGCTATTCGGCAGGCGAGGGTGCAAATGATGAACACACAATCCCCAATGCAAGGCAAAGTGGCCGGCATCGCATTGCGCACATTCAAGAACGGACCCATGAAGGAAGTCGACGAAGTCATCGCGGAGCCCGGCGCCGGTCTGGTCGGCGACCTTCCGGTCAAGCCCGACCGCGGAATCACGTTCATCTCCAAGGAACAATGGCAAGAAACCGTGAATGAAATGGGGTCGGATCTCCCATGGCACAGCCGCCGCGCGAACGTGCTCATTGAAGGCCTCCCCATGGGACCGCTCATCGACCAGACCATACAGGTCGGCGAAGTCGTCGTGGAAATCAAAGGCGAAACATATCCCTGCGGACTGATGGATCAGATTGAACAGGGACTGCGGAAAAGCCTGACTCCTTTTTGCCGCGCGGGAGTCCATGGCCGGGTGATTCAAGGCGGCCGCATTGCCGTGGGGGACTCGTTTACCGTGCGATAACCCCCGGCGCGCCATGGCGCCAGTGCAAATTCTGGGTACAACAATTGAGTAGAAAGTACACGCATGTCACCGACAACCGCCGAAATACTCCGGGAACAAATGGGCCGCGTAACGGATGTCCGCTCGGCCGTTTCGTTGCTTCAATGGGACCAGGAAGTAAATATGCCGCCCAAGGGAGCTGAATTGCGAGGCAGGCAGTTGGCAACGCTGTCTGCGATGGCTCACCGCATGTTTACCGACGCGGAAGTCGGCCGCGTTCTTGAAAGACTCGCGGCGGATCGGCAACACCTGAGTGACGACGATTTGGCCCTGCTGGACGTGTGCCGGTACGATTTCGACCGTGCCACACGCCTCCCCGAATCGTTCGTGCATGAGTTCGCGCAGACGACGAGCCAGGCCTACGAAGCCTGGGTGGGCGCCCGCAAAAACAACCACTTCAAAACCTTCCAACCCTGGCTGCAAAAGGTCGTGGACCTCTGCCGCCGCAAAGCCGACTACATGGGCTACACGGGCTCGCCCTACAACGCCCTGCTGGAGGAATTCGAGCGGGGAATGACCGTGGAAACGTTGAAGCCGCTCTTCGCCGATCTCGCGGCGAAACAAAGCGCGCTGGTCGAGCGTATCAAGCAGTCGCCCAACCAGCCCGACACAGACTGGACCGAAGGCACTTGGGACGAGTCCGCCCAATGGGCCTTGTGTCTCCGGGCGCTGAAACAATTCGGATACGATCTCGACGCGGGCCGACAGGACAAATCGGTTCACCCCTTTTCCATGGCACTCGACATGGGCGATGTCCGCATTACCACGCGAATCAATCCGAAGGAACTCTTTTCCGCGCTCACCGGCACCATGCACGAAGCGGGGCACGGCCTCTATTCGCAGGGCCACGACCGGGCAGACGCCTTCACGCCCGTAGCCGACGGCCCGTCGCTCGGCATACACGAATCCCAATCCCGGATGTGGGAAAACCTGATTGGCAGAAGCCTGCCGTTCTGGAAATGGTTCACACCGATACTTCGCGAGGCCTATCCCGGGCGACTCGACTCTGTGACCCCCGAAACCGTGTATCAAGCCATCAACGCGGTGGCCCCGTCGCTCATTCGCGTGGAAGCCGATGAATGCACCTACAATCTGCATGTCATTCTCCGCTTCGAGATCGAAGTCGGGCTGATCGAAGGCACGTTAAAGGTGGCCGATGTGCCCGAGGCATGGAACGCGAAAATTAAACAGTACCTCGGCCTGGATGTGCCGAACGATGCCCAGGGCTGCCTGCAGGATATCCACTGGTCGCACGGAGGAATCGGCTATTTTCCCACCTACACACTGGGCAACCTCTACGCCGCCCACTTGTTCGAAACAATACAGGCCGATATCCCGGAACTCTGGAGTCATGTGGAAAAAGGCGAGTTCAAACCGTTGCTCGATTGGCTGAGGGAAAAGATTCATCGCATCGGCCGGCGCAAACTCACACCCGATATCCTGCGCGAAGCCACCGGCAAAGAGCCCACGGCAGATGCCTACCTGCGATATCTCAACACCAAGTTCGGATCGTTGTACAAGTTGTAACCGGTCAGCGAGGGTACAGGCCCAGCAGCGCAACGCCGATACCCAACACAAACGCCACCGGCACGAAAACCTTGGAATCAAGCCGCGCGAACCGGGTGTCACGCACCTTCTTGAAGAGACCGAATAGACGAAAGTCACCAATGCCGCGCGCGAAGAAAGCGATCGCCAACAGCCAGTTGGCCCAATAAAAAAACGCCGGCGGCGCCAGCCGCCCAAAAAAACCGACCCGTCCGGTGACAATGAATGCCGCCAGAATAAACGCGATCGCGGCGATCATGGCGGGCGCGGGATGCATCTGGAAAACGGGCTTGCCGTCCACTTCGGGAATCACATCATTCCGGAGCCAGGTGCCGCCCAATGCCCAATACCGGTGCAATCCACTGAGATACATGAAGAACAACGCAAGCAACACCGACAAAACGCATGCCAAAATCGTAATGATAAGTTGCGCCATGAATACTCCGCCTCAAACGCCCGCGGTTCGTTTAGATAATATGTCGCGAACAATCGCCGGACCATGATCGCGGCTGTTTTCGACGAACACAACATTGGATTCCTGACCGGCGCACAACGTGCCCGCGACGTAGACCCCGGGCACGGTCGTTTCAAATCGCTCGTTCAACACCGGCTTGCCGCACCCATGATCGACTTCGCATCCGATCGATTCGACCAATGCCGTGTCTGGTTCATACCCGGTCATGGCAAGCACAAAGTCGTTGTCGATGGTCACCGTATCCCCGGTTTGCCTTTTCAAAACGACATGGTCAGGCCGGATCTCCACAACGTCCACGCTACGGTAACACTCGATCGAACCTTCTTTGATCCGGTTCTCGATGTCGGGTTCAATCCAGTACTTGGTGTGAAACCGATCGCTCCGCATGGCCACCGTCACCCGGACCCCGTTGCGCCACAATTCAAGCGCCACTTCCGCAGCCGAACTGCCCGACCCGATGATGAGCACGTCCTGATCAAAATACCAATGGGCTTCGGTATACCGGTGCGAAACCTTGGGCAAATCCTCTCCCGGCACCCCCAGGCGGCGAGGACTGTCATAGAAGCCCGTGGCGAATACCACGTTCTTCGCGGTCCAGTCGCGGGTGCGGCCATACAGATCCTTGCCCACCACGACGAAACCGGCGCCATTCGCCGTCACCGAAATCACCTCGTGGTACATCACCACACGCAAACCAAAAAACGCAACAAATGCCCGGCAATACTTCAAATACTCCTGGCGGGTCGGGTTCTTTTCCATCGTAACGAGAGGAAAACCGCCCAGCTCAAGCTTGTCCGTCGTGGAAAACCAGCGCATGTAGGTGGGATGCGAACACAGCGCGGAACACACAGGTCCCTTGTCCAAGGCGATGGCGGAGAGGCCTTCCTGCTTGGCCGCATGCAATACACCCAATGCGGCCGGCCCCGCGCCGACTACCAGGATGTCGAGATCGTCGCCTATACCGTGCAACTGCATGTGAATTCGTCCAAACCCCTGTTCCATATCGGATTAGGTCTCAAGTCTAGCATAAACGAAACACGGGAACCCGAAGGCCCCATTCCGGAGAAATGGCCGGACAACGGGAATCCTCCCGCAGTTGAACCCCGGCCAATCCTTTGCTACCGTTGAAGATTCTGCGCAAAGGCGCGTCTTGTACCTGAAGTGGGACTAGGTATCCGTCATCTGGGAGTAGTTTGCAATGCTCAAAGTGTTTCCCGTGCTTGTGGCCGCCGCCGCGTTGGCCATTACGGCCTCGGCCGGATCCATCAAAGGCAAAATCGTGTTTGAAGGCGAAGTACCCAAGATTCCCCCGGTGGACATGAGCGCGGATCCCCATTGCGCGGCAATGCACAAGGACAATCCGCCCGTAAACGAGGTACTCGTCCTGGGGGATGCGCTGGAGTTGGGCAACGTACTCGTTACGGTGACCGCCGGACTGCCCGAAGGCAAGACGTACCCCGCCGAAACCGCCCCGGCGGAGCTCACGCAGGAAGGCTGCATGTACAAGCCACGCGTCCTCGTTATCGACGCCGGGCAGGCCGTGAAGTTCTTGAATCCCGACGAGATTTTGCACAACGTGAACGGTATGCCCAGAAAAAACAAACCGTTTAACCGGGCAATGTCGAAAACGGTGACGGAAATGGAAATCGTGTTCGATCAAGTCGAGGATCCGTTTCCGGTTAAGTGCGACATCCACCCGTGGATGCGCGCATTTATCGCGGTGGTGAATAATCCCTTCCATTCAGTCTCCGGCAAGGACGGTCTGTTTGCGCTGGAAGGATTGGAACCGGGTACCTACACCATTCAGGCGTGGCATGAACGCCTCGGCACGCAAACCGCCGAAGTAACAGTACCCGCGGAAGGCGACGCGGAACAGAATTTCACCTTTGTGTATAAGAAGGGCGCCAAATAGTATTTCGATTCGAGGCGCGCGCTCCGCTGGAATGGGAGTGCGCGCCCTTTGCAGTACCTGCATGGGTTCAGTCGTTGGGGTAGAGCACGCGTGACAAGCACATCGAAGAGCGGCATCGGGGGATGGCGCCTCTTGTTTTCCACGGATCACAAAGCGGTCGGGGTGGCCTATGCCCTGACGGCGCTGCTGTTTCTTGCCCTGGCGTTCGGCCTGGTGCTGCTCATGCGCTGGCAATTGGCCTATCCGGGCGAGCCCATTCCCGGGGCCGGCCGGCTGTTCGGACCCGATCATCCCACCATGGCCGGGGGCGTCATGCAGCCGAACTTCTACAACCAACTCGGCGCAATGCATGGCACCTTGATGGTGTTCCTCGCCGTGGTGCCACTGGCCGTGGCCGCATTTGGTACCTATCTGGTTCCCCTCATGATTGGCGCGGCGAACATGGCCTTTCCCCGCTTAAGCCGGATTGGATTCTGGTGCTACGTGGCCGGCGGATTCGTCATTCTCTCCAGTTTCTTCACGGAACTGGGGCCAGCCAACAGCGGATGGACCAGCTATCCCCCGCTGTCGGTAATCGAACTCGCGGGCCAGACATATTGGCTTGCCGGAATGGCCCTGGTCTATCTTTCCAACCTGCTCTTGAGCATCAATCTCATCGTCACGGTTGTACAGCTTCGCGCGCCGGGCATGCACTTCATGCGGTTGCCTTTCTTTGTATGGTCGCAGTTGGTGGCGGCGGTGTTGCTGCTGCTGGCGTTTCCACCGCTCGCGGCAGCGGCGGTGCTGCAAATCATGGATCGGGTGTCGGGCTCGAGTTTCTTTCTGCCGAGCGGGCTGGTTGTGAGTGGGCGCGAATTGGAGGTCTCCGGTGGGGGAAGCGCCTTGCTGTGGCAGCATCTGTTCTGGTTTCTCGCGCATCCCGAAGTCTACGTGCTGATTCTCCCCGCATTCGGAATCGTGGCGGAAATCATCGCCAACAATTCCCGCAAACCGCTGTGGGGATACAAAGGCATGGTCATGGCGGCGAAGTTCATGGGATTGATGTCGATGCTGGTGTGGGCGCACCACATGTATCTCACCGGCATGGGCACCGCCATGAACGCGTTCTTCCAAGCGACAACGCTCATCATTTCAATCCCCTCCATCATCCTGGCCACGTCGCTGGTGGTGTCGTTATGGGGCGGCAGCATCCGTTTCACCGTGCCGATGTTGTTCGCACTGGCGTTTCTCCCCATGTTCGCCATGGGCGGATTCACAGGCATACCATTGGCCTTGTCCGCCACGAATATCGTGCTGCATGATACGTACTATGTAATCGGCCACTTCCACTATGTTGTCGCTCCGGGCACGTTGTTCGCCCTGTTCGCGGGCATCTATTACTGGTTTCCACGAGTCACCGGCCGCAGAATGAACGACTTGCTCGGCCGCATTCACTTCTGGCCCACGCTGTTTTTCATGAACATGGTGTTCCTGCCCATGATGGTGCAAGGGCTCGGCGCCGTGTCGCGCCGCTTGTATGACGGCGGCATGACCTATGCCCACGGACAAGACGTATTCTTCTTGAACAAAGCCGCGACCCATTCGGCGTTTGCCCTGGCGATTGTGCAGTTGCCGTTCGTGATCAATTTTGTATACAGCCTGTTCTGGGGCAAGAAAGCGGCCGAAAACCCGTGGGACGCAACCACGATGGAATGGGCGGGCGAAAACGAACTTGAGTTGCGCGCCCACCGCGGACCCTATGACTACAGCGCGCCGGGACAGCCTTCGGATTTCACGCCTCAATGGCGTGCGGAGACCTCGTGATGTCCCAGCCCTTCACAAACACACCGCGCCCGGAAACGGGCATGACCAATGCCAAGCTGGGCACATGGCTTTTCCTCGCGGCGGAGTTCATGTTCTGCAGCGCATTCGCATCAAGTTATGTCTTGCTGCGCACGGCTGCCGATTACTGGCCCGACGGAAAGGAAACGCTGTCCGCAAGTTTGATGTTCATTACGTTAATCGTTATGGCGTTGGTATGGGTGTTCATGGCAAAGGCCGCAAAGACAATGCAATATCCGCGCGCACCGGAAGCGCGAAAGCACCTGGCAATAGTCATTGCGCTGGGATTCGCGGCCATCGGATTGATGAAGTTCGCCGGACTCCGGCTGTGGCAGCAAGGCATCACCCCGTCCACAGACACGTTTCACGCGTTGTTCTACGTGTTCAGCGGCGTAGCCATTCTCCATGCGTTCGCAACCTGGGTTTGGACCCTCTATCTCGCCGGACCCGGATTCGCGCAAGCCTCCTCGGACGCTGCCGCATACGCCAATCGTCTTGCGTGCACAAAGTTGGTTTGGAATTTCACGGCGCTCTTGTGGGCCGTTATTGTGTTCTTGTTCTGCATGGTGTGAACAGAGGGAATCCAAGGTCATGCGGAAAACGATAGTAAACCGGTTAGCGGCAGGCGCGGTCAGCGGCTTCGCACTTTTCACATCGCCCGCGGCCATGGCCTGTGCCACCTGCTTCGGCGAAGCGGACGCACCGCAGACCAAAGGCATGAGCCTCGCAATTCTAACGCTGTTGGGCTGCACCGGAGCCGTGTTGACCGGAGCCGTCGGCTTCGTGGGATCGATCGCATGGCGCATCCACGCCATGGAGAGCGGCAATCTCGTGTCCATCGAACCCTCGGAACCTGAATCATGATCGCCGCGCTGGGATTGCCCATGCTTGCCTCGAAGGAAGGCGCCGAAGTCGACCGTCTGATGCTGCTCGTGCATTTGTTTATGGCCGTCCTCTTCGTGGGATGGCTGCTGTACGGAGTGTTCATCCTCTGGCGGTTCCGGCGCTCCCGCAATCCGAAGGCCGACCCTTCCGGCTCGCGCAGCCGCGCGTCGTACTACATTGAAATGGGCGTCGTGGCCGTCGAAGTGCTCCTGCTTGTGGCGTTTTCCATTCCGTTCTGGGTCAAAAATGTGGCCGCCCTCCCTTCCGAGGCCGACAACCCGGTGATCGTGCGCGTGGTGGCCCAGCAATATGCGTGGAACGTGCACTACCCCGGTCCGGACGGGCTCTTCGGCCGGACAAGCCCGGAGTTGATGGACGATGAGACGAACCCCGTGGGACTGGATCGAGAGGACGAACATGCAGCCGACGACGTCGTCAAGCTGAATCAACTCTACCTGCCGATCGATCGGCGCGCGCTGATCTATCTGGCGTCAAAGGACGTGATTCACAGTTTCGCGTTGCCCGAGTTTCGCGTGAAGAAAGATGTGGTCCCCGGCACTCGCAACTTCGTGACCTTCACGCCTTCAGTGACGACGGCCGATCTCCAGAAGCAAACAGGCGATCTCGACCGCACCTTCGAAATCGCATGCGCGCAATTGTGCGGACTTGGCCACTACCGCATGCGTGGATTCCTGTTCGTAGTGACCGGCGAGGAATTCGACCAGTACCTCAAGGACAACGCCCCATCGGGAGAGGCCGATCCGTTCTTCTTGTAGTGGGCCGTGAAGTGCCTGCGGCCGGCCGTAACATTGCTGCCGGCGCGTTTCGCTCGGCTCCTACAGAATCCGCTCCCAAAACGCACCCCAGAGCGTAAGAATCTGATCCAAAAACTTGATCCCCGTGACGCTGTTGGAAGGCGGAATGTCGGTGCCCGAAATGTTGACCACAGCCACCAGCCAGAAAAAGAGTATCGCCGCCACGCGCGCCCACTTCGGCAGGCGCGAGGTCGCCGCCAGCGTGGAAAGAGCCGGCAAGGACAACAGGCCCGCCAGCAAAAATGCAATACCCCCGGCAACCTTGCCCACCACCAGAAGCATGACGCCAAACACGCACGCAAGCAGCGCAAAAACCCAACCCAAAACCAAGTACTTTCCGTGCTTCGCGCCCGGAGTGCCCTCAGACATACGTCGCCCCCTCGAGGTTCGTATTCCCACGGATTGAATGAGTCACCAAGCCATCAAACACCTCACGACGCGCTACAGTTCCAAATAGACGATTTCAACGACAACAAATCCGATCTCGGCGCTGAGGGCGACAGACAAAACCTCCCAATGTCGCACAATAAATCGCTCTTAATGACAGTCGGGATACTGTCAGACCTTGAAAAACTCCCGCGCAAATAGCTTCAAGGCGAACCCTTGGGTTCGCTACGCCGAGGTCCGCTAAGCTCCCCAAGTCCAAAGCGCTCTCACAAGAACGCCCCTTTCGTCCCTTCTGCCCCTTTCGTCTTTCCTGTTTTTCCCCGCACGCATCGATTGCTTGATAATCCCGCCATGCGTATCATTCCGCACATGAAAAAACGATTGATTCCGGCTGTCTTTCTTGTGCTCTATAGTGCGATTCTGGTCAAACTATTGATACTCAAGCACGTGTCATTGAAGCTCGGTTTCATGACACTTAATTTCGCCAGCAGATCCACGGGGGAAGCCAATTGGGTGCCTTTCAAAACCATCCTCCCGTACCTCCTCGGCGAAAAGGGCGGATTCATTGCGCTATTCAACCTGGGCGGAAATATCGTCCTATTTGTTCCAATCGGATTTGTCGTTCCTTTCGTCCTTCGAAACATGACGTGGACTAAAACGCTCGCGCTCGCATTGGCCAGTCCGCTTGCCATCGAAGTCGTGCAAGGCGTCTTCCAGTTGGGCATCGTCGACATCGACGATGTAATTCTCAATGGCCTGGGCATCATAATCGGCTATGGGGCCTATCGCCACGTTTCAAAACGGATGAGAAATCGCACTAGAAGTCAGATTGGAAAGGTAGAGACAACGCCCGCCAAAAATCCGGCAACTTGATTTGCCCGTATTCGCCTGATACCCACCCCCACGTGTTGCGACAAGGATTCCGACCACTGAGACTGTACCCAGTCCTCCATGCCTCGAAAAAGCGGCCAGATTGGTCTCATCGTTCGATGCGTGTGAGTCAACTGGGGTGTGGCACAGTTTCTGACCATGCCTCAGTTTATAGCCATAGACTGACCCAGATTTTCTCGGAGTCACGTTCGAGGCATTAGCAATCCGCCATGATGCGAAATGCGCGAATATCCATCAATACCCCTTGTTTCAATCCGCTAAGGAAATGCAACGCCGTGGGCTATATGGGTAGAGGATATACCCCATGGACAATACACCCAAAGCCATACTCGACCTGCTCGACGGACTGAGCGGCATGACGCGTCCGGTCCGCGTACACCTGCAGCGGATGCGGACAGCCCGCGACCCGGAATCCTGCGGTGAACCGCGTTTTACGCACCGGGGCACGCGTTGTTCCCGCGCGTGGGACGATGCGTGGATCGCCGCCGTGGAAACCAGGGAAGAAGAACTCGGAAAGCGGATTTGCGGGGCGCGCACGCCGTCAGGCACGCCATGCCCCCTGGACCCCAACCACGACAATGGCCGTTGCCGGTTCCACGGCGGTTTCAATCTCACCGGCGCGCCGGAGGGCAACCGGAACGCCGTGGTTCACGGATTGTATTCGCGCCGCCTCATGGTATGCGGCCCCCATTGCCACCTCTGGAAGGCCTGCCCTTGTGCCACGAAAGAGGTCGAGGCGATGGACGAGAAGGACCGGCCCATCTGCCCCTATGAGCAGGTCGAATACAACACCGCCGTGACCGAAGGCATGGCCCTCGTGGATACCGGCAGAAACGCGAACCCGTTTGACCGGCATGTGGTCCACGCGCTCGCGATGCTTCAGGTCTTGATGTCCCGTTCGGCTACCGCCATGGGCCGCGCCCGGCTTACGCAGCGCAGTGTGTCGCCGGATGGAAAACCCGGTAACGACCGGCCCAGCGCGGAGGTCCAGGTTTTCATGCGCATACTCTGGGAGTACCGGCATATGCGAAAACTTCTGTCGCCCTATGACCTCGATCACACTCCCGAAAGCGCCATGAAACAGATCATGCGGATGGAAGTCGACACGGATCTCACCCCGGAATCCCAGGAGGAACTCCACTTTCCGCCTGACCCGGAGGATTCGCTGGCGGCGGCAAGCCTCCTTCAGGCCGAAGGCCGCCCCACGGGAAAGAATTTCACGAGCCTGGTCACGCCGGCGAATCCGCCGAAGCGCCGCCGAAGGCGCCAGGCCGGATGTAGCGGCCCGTAGACGGTAGCGCGGCGCCCTATGCGAATTACTCCTTCTTCGGCATGCCGTCGAGGATGTTCAGAGTGACGTTCTCGGTTTTGGCTCCGAAGTAGGCCCTCGCCCCGGTGATGTTGTGTACGGTGATGTCGCCGGATACGTTTTTCATCCCCTGGGTCGGGGCGTCTTCTTCGAAGCGAACGGCGGGGCGGTAGGCGTTGTCGAAGACATGGCAGTTGACGAACTCGACGTTGCCCACGGTTTGCGCGAGGTGCGGGCGGCGCGCATGCAGAAGAATGGGCACGCGGGGAATGCCTTCTTCGCGGAACGCGGAGACCCACGGCTGTTTGAAGCTGCAATTGACGAAACGCACCTTCACGCGGTCGGCGGATTTGTCGTAAATGCGAACGCTTTCCTTGCCCGTGTTTTCGGTGGTGCAGTTAATGAACTCAATGAGGCCGTTGGGGCCGTCGTCTCTGATGGCGCCGACGGAAATACCGGCCCAGCCGGTTTGTTTCATATCCTGAAAATCGTCGAGCACCATGCCGGGAGAGCCCATGCGGGAGTGGCAATTCTCGAAGCGGATCGAAATGTCTTCGGTTTTCGCGGTCATGGGCTTGAGGTAGACGAGAATGGCGTGGCCGCTGTTGGATTCGAAGACGCAATTGCGAATGACGCAGTTGACGAAGCAATCGGTTTCGGCGTCGCATTCAATGTCGATGCCGGCCTCGGGCGGTGTGCCGCCGGTGTTGGAGAAGACGCAATTCTCGATCAGCAGGTTGCGCGCGCTGATGACGCTGATCCCCTGGCGGTGATTGTCGTGTACAACGCAATCGCGCACGGTGACGTCTTCGCACCAATTGAGGTTGCCGCCCGCGCCGACGTAGATGCCGTCGCCGCCGGAGCTCTCAATGCGGAGTCCTTCGACGGTGACCTTCTTGCTGCCCATGATGCGAATGCCCATCCGCCATTCGGCTTTTTCGTAGGGCGGTTTCTGGTAATCCCTTTTCCACATGCGCAGAGTCGCGCCGTAGCCGCGAATGACCACGTTCTCCTTGCTCATCACGGAGAGAAGCGAATCGCCGCCGCCTTTGAATTCGCCGCGCTTGGCGAGTAGAAGCACGCCGGGCTCGAAGAGAATCTCAATGTTGCTGGGCACGTTGAGTGGACGGGTGATCCACGGCTGGCCCATAAAGGGTATCACCAGTTTTTTAACGCCGGAATCGAGCGCGGCCTGGAGAATGTCCGTGGCGTCTTCCGGGTGGAACCCCCACCATCCCGCGTTGGCCTCAACGCGCTTTCCGGAAGCGGCTTCCTGGACCAGCGCGGGATTGGAAAGGTGCGTGCCGCGTACGTCGATGTCGGCGTGCGCGGCGGCGATCAGAAAGCAGAAGACGGCCGGCAATGAAATCCTGGGCATGGGTTCGCTCCGTGTCGTTGTGTTTCAGGCATGATGCAGGGCTGCGGGCCGGGAGGTCAAATGAAGAATGCGGACGTACACCGCTACTTTTTGTCGATGCCGTATTCTTTCATCTTGCGCCAGAGGGTGGATCGGGAAATGCCGAGCTTCTTGGCGGCATCGGTTTGATTCCCGTCAAATCGGTCGAGCGCGGATCGAATGAGTTGGGATTCCATTTCCGTGAGCGTGGGAAACTGATCGGCGACGTAATTGGGCAACGCGAGCCGCGGTTGGGTCCCGTGCAGCACGGCGTCGGGCAAATCCTTGGCGCGAATGACGTCGCCGTCGGCCATGATGATGGCGTGGGCAATAATGCTTTCCAGTTCGCGGACGTTACCGGGATAGGCGTAGTTCCGCAGCAGGCTTTGCGCATGGTCGTCGATTTCGCGGATGGAGCGGCCGTATTCACGGCTGTAGCGCTGCACGAAGTGGGCAATGAGACGCGGGAGCGATTCGAGGCGCTCGCGCAAGGGCGGAATGCGGATCTGAATGACGTTCAGCCGGAAATAAAGGTCTTCGCGAAATTGCCCGTCGGCCACACTTTGTTCGAGGTTGCGGTTGGTGGCCGCGATCACGCGGACATTGACCCGCTTGCTTTGATTGGAACCGACGGGGCGAATTTCGCCGTTCTGCAAAACGCGCAGGAGCTTGGCTTGCGTGACAAGCGCCATGTCGCCGATCTCGTCGAGGAAGATGGTGCCGCCATCGGCCTCTTCAAAAAGGCCGGCCTTGTCGGACTCGGCGCCCGTAAAAGCGCCTTTGACATGGCCGAACATTTCACTCTCAAGCAACTGATCGGGAAGGGCCGCGCAGTTGATGGCGATGAACGGCAATTCCCGGCGCGCACTCAAACGGTGCACCGTATTGGCCAGAACCTCCTTGCCGGTGCCGCTCTCGCCGAGCAGCAGCACAGTGCTGTCGGTCGGCGCAACCTTGGTGATGATTTCGATGACGCGTTTCATCGCCGGGGTGCTACCGAGGAGCTCCTCAAAGGCGCTCTGTTCAAACCGGGTGACGGCGGACTCGTTGGAACGGGCCTTCATCGCCTTGGACACGACCATGGCGACATCGGACGGCAGACTGCTCTTGGGAAGGTAAAAGTAGGCCCCTTGGCGGATACCGTCGACCGCCCGGTCAAGGCGCGTCAGCTCGAAGATCAGAACGAGCTGCATGGCCGGTGCCCCGCGGCGCACATAGGAAACAAGATCCATGTCAACTTCGTCGAGCAGATCCAGGTCGAGAACCATGGTGTCGAAACTTTTGCGGCCTACGGTGCGGAGTACCCCTTTGGCGTCAGCGCAGCGGGCCACCTCGAAACCATCGACTTCGAGGTATCGGGCCAAGGCGCCGGCGTATCCCGGATCATTGGATGCAACCAGGACGGAAGGCTTTGACTTTTCAGGGGCGTCTCGCATCGAAACAGTTCCTGTTGGACAACAACCACATCGTAGCAAAACGAATCATGGCTGCCAAGGCATGAAAAAACCCCACGGCGGCAAGGCCGTGGGGTCGTATCGTCTACGAAGGAGGTTATACCGCCAAACTGAACACGAGGCCGCGGGTGAAATATCCGTCGACCAGCGCCTGAATCTCGTCGCGTTCGTCGTCACAGAGGTCCAGGAAGCGCACCGCGAACTGGTGCAGCCCACTCGGGAGGCGCTTGTTCCACGAAACCCGGGCTTTGCATTCCACAGGCTCGCCAGCGGCATGCAATTGGAGGCGGATGATGAGTAGATCACCTTCCGTGACAGGCCGCATGGAGATAAAGCGGGCGCCGTCCACCGAAAGGTCGACGGAGGTCATGCCCCGGCTTTTGGTTTCTCCCCGGAAATCGATCCACGCGCACACCGCGATAGGGGCGCGGGTGTTCCGGCGTAAGTCGTTTGATACTGCGTTCATTTCGTTTACTTCCCCGATGGTTTCGAGCCTGGCACTACTTGGGGTGTCCATTACACTATTAAACCCCGCCTGCCCGTTTTGGTTTCCAGTTGTACCAGTGCCGCCTATTTTTGGGAATTTCCTATTCACTTGACTTATCCGCACTTAAGACGTTGGGAGAAGTGGAAAGGTTTGGAGGAAAATCCCAAGAGAATCGCGAAGGCCCGCATTGGGGCGCGATGTAGGCGGCTAGGGCAATCGCCTTGCTGGTATGTGCCTGGGATTTTTCATGGACTTACAATACATTTCGTTGTGATAAACGTTACAGCCTGGCCAAGTATTCCCTTCGCCCTGCGGATTCCGTTGCCCATACCGGCTTTATGCGCACATTTGCATAATTAAGATATTTCAGATATAGTATATCTAAATTATGCGTTAGTCGTCGCGACGGCCTGACACTCCCCCCATGCAGACCGGCCAAGACCAGACACGATTGTACCGGCCAACACCATGAGGAGGAGCCAATCATGCATTGCGACCAATGTGAACAAGTACGCGACGGGGTGGCGTGCACCGAGACGGGCGTGTGCGGAAAAGATCCGGATGTGGAATCGCTTCAGAAGATTCTCTTGTACGGATTGAAAGGCCTCGCGGCGTACAAGCACCACGCGCGGCGGCTGGGAAAGACCGACCCGGAAGTGGACGCGTTTGTGGAAGAGGCCCTCTTCGCGACGGTCACGAATGTGAACTTCGATATGGCGTCCCTGTTCGACATGAACATGGAGTGCGGCCGCATGAATCTTAAGGTCATGCAGATGCTGAACGACGGGCACGTGGAAGTGTTTGGCAAGCCAGCCCCGGTTCGCATCAAAGAGGGCATTCAAGAGGGTCCCGGGATTCTGGTGACGGGGCATGACTTGGTGGACCTGAAGCGACTGTTGGAGCAGACCGCGGGAACCGGCGTGAAGGTATACACCCATGGCGAGATGCTGCCGGCGCATATGTATCCGGAATTGAAGAAATATCCGCATCTGGCGGGGAACTACGGCGGCGCGTGGCAAAAGCAGCGGATGGAGTTTGAGGCGTTTGGCGGGCCGATTCTTGCGACGACCAACTGCGTGCTCATTCCCAATCCCGCGATCAACACGTATCTGGATCGGCTGTATACCACGCGTGTGACGGCGGTACCCGGCGCGGCCCGGTTGAGCGGCGACGATTTCACGGAGGTTATCCAGAAGGCGATCGCGATTGGACCCTTGAAGCCAACGGCAATCAAGGAGGCGGATATCGGGCATCACTACAGTGTGGTGCTGAGTCTGGCGGATGCCGTGGTGGAGGCCGTGAAGTCAGGCGCGGTACGCCGGTTTTTTGTTATTGGGGGTTGCGACGGAGCCGAACCCGGCCGTAACTATTTCCGGGATTTTGCGTACGGTCTTCCGAATGATACGGTGATATTGACGCTTGGTTGCGGCAAGTTCCGGATTCGGGAACACGACTACGGAACGGTGGGTGGTCTTCCGCGCCTGCTCGATCTGGGCCAGTGCAACGACGCGTATGGCGCGGTTCAGATTGCGCTGGCGCTGGCCAATGCGTTCAAGTGCGGGGTGAACGACCTGCCGTTGACGCTGCTCATCTCGTGGTTCGAGCAAAAAGCGGTGGCAGTCTTGCTGACGCTGTTGTATCTTGGGGTGAAGGGCATCCGGTTGGGGCCGGCGTTGCCCGCGTTTGTGTCGCCGAACGTGCTTCGCGTTTTGCAGGAGAAGTTTGACCTGCAGCCGATTGGATCGGATGCGGCCGCGGACGTCGAGGCCGTGATGGCGGGGGCCTAGGGATTGGGGGGATCGGGACGTGCTTACGCAGACTTCTGAGACAGCCATTCAAGTTTTGGTGTATTTGGCCCGGCGCGAGTTGCCGGGGCCGGCGACGCCGAAGGAGTTGGCGGATATGACGGGCACGTCTCCGAGTTACATGGCGAAGATCTGTTCGACCTTGACGAAGGCCGATTTGTTGCGAGCTCAGCGTGGCATGCGCGGCGGTGTCACGCTGAGCCGCGATGCGGAGGCGATTGCGCTTTTGGATGTTGTGGAGGCGTGCCAGGGCAAGGTTTTGGCCGACTATTGCGTGGATCATGAGCCGGTGAATGAAGTTTGCGCGTTTCATTGTGCTATGCTTGAGTTGCATCATGCAATAGTGGGTACGCTGCGTAGCTGGACCATCGCACAGTTGGCGGTCAAGCCAGGGCCGTCGGGCGCGTTGGTGGGAGTCGCCCCTTGCCGCATGCGGCGGGTGCTGGCGTGTTTGACGCGTAATCGGCCGGCGGTATGATTGGGATCGAGGGAGAGGGATAGGCATGGTCAGGACGCTGCAAGGGCGTTGGCGATTGCTTTTGGCCATTTCGGTGGCGGTTGGCTTGATCGCGGGATCGGCCTCGGGTGTCGGCGCGTATACGTTTGTCTATGCCAAAGGCGCCTCGTACATGACAGATGACCCTCGCGCATGCGCCAATTGTCATGTAATGGAAGATCAGTACTCGGCCTGGTTGAAATCGGGACACCGGCACGTGGCGGTGTGCAACGACTGCCATACGCCGAAACCCCTTCTTTCCAAATACACGGTTAAGGCGCTCAATGGCTGGCATCATTCCAAGGCGTTCACGACGGGCAATTTCCATGAACCGATTCAGATCACGGGCCGGAATCTCCGTGTGACGGAGGAGGCGTGCCGGCGATGCCATGAGGACGTCGTCCATTCGATCGATCTGAACCACGACGATCCTTCGCAGGCCATGTCGTGCGTGCGCTGCCACTCGACCGTGGGGCATCAATGAAACGGATACAAGCAGAGGGATAGCGACTATGAGCGACACGAACGCAAATCCACCGGGAATGACACGCCGGATTCTGACCATCATTGCGCTGACCGGCGTCGTGGCGCTGGTAGGCGGAATTGCGGCCACGGCGCTGCTGGTGAATATTTTCGAGCGCAAGCAGGAAGCGAAGAATCCCTTCTTCCGGGTGGTGGAACTCGATGACGACACCGTGGATCCGGCGGTGTGGGGCAAGAATTTTCCGCTGCAGTACGACGGGTACCAGCGCACGGTGGACATGGTGCGGACGCGATTTGGCGGCAGCGAGGCGGTGCCTCGCACACCGACGGACGTAGACCCTCGGTCGGTTGTTGCCAACTCGCGTCTTGAAGACGATCCGCGCCTAAAGCGGATGTGGGCGGGGTATGCCTTTGCAATCGATTTTCGCGAGGAGCGCGGGCATGCCTACATGCTGGACGATCAGATCTTTACGGGGCGTCAAGCCAAGCCTCAGCCGGGTACGTGCTTGCATTGCCATGCGTCGGTGTATACCACGTACAAGCGTCTGGGCGATGGCGACATCATCAAGGGATTCGAGAAGTTGAATCCGATGCCGTACGCGGAAGCGCGCAAGGAAGTGACGCATCCGGTGGCGTGCATTGATTGCCACGATTCGCAAACGATGCAGTTGCGCGTAACGCGGCC
Source organism: Candidatus Hydrogenedentota bacterium (assembly GCA_045863295.1). Classification (GTDB taxonomy): domain Bacteria; phylum Hydrogenedentota; class Hydrogenedentia; order Hydrogenedentales; family SLHB01; genus BTWA01. The sequence continues at coordinate 95,639 of BTWA01000010.1, read as the reverse complement.
TGGATTCCTTGAGGGGATTAAGGTGGTGAAGGCGGCCGAGGGAATCGAGAACTACGATGTGAACACGATGGCCACGCGGCAAGAGATGCGCAGCTTTGTGTGTTCGCAATGTCACGTTGAATACTATTTCAAAGGCGATGAAAAGCGGTTGACCTATCCTTGGTTCAAGGGCCGCAAGGGCGACGAGATTCTGGCGTATTACGACGAAGTGGGTTTCAAGGACTGGGTGCACGAGGAGACCGGGGCGCCGATGCTGAAGGCGCAACACCCGGAATTCGAGATGTGGAGCCAGGGGGTACATGCGCGATCGGGGGTGGCCTGCGCGGATTGCCACATGCCCTACGAGCGGGTGGGCAGCCAGAAGATCAGCGATCACCACGTGCGCAGTCCGTTGTTGAACATCAACAACGCGTGTCAGACCTGCCACAACGTGCCGGAACAGGAATTGAAAGAAAAGGTGGAGCGGATTCAATCGACGACGTTTGAAATGCGGAATGCGGCGATGGATGCGTTGATTGAGCTGATCGAGTCGATTAAGGCGGCACAGGCCGCCGGGGCTTCGGAAGAGACGTTGACCGCCGCGCGGGACCGGCAACGCAAGGCGACATTCTTAATCGATTTCGTGGAAGCGGAGAATTCCACGGGATTCCATGCGCCTCAGGAAGCGGCGAGGTTGTTGTTCACGGCCATGAATCACCTGCGGCAAGGGCAGATGGCGCTGGAGGGCGGTACGGGCGCGCCGGATGCAAATGTGGCCATGCTCGAAGTACACTGACAGCCGGCAAACAACCGGGGGATTGAGCATGCGTCATATGCGCGCAATTACAAAACCGGCCCAGGCCATCGGCATGGTGCAGCAAGGCGTCTTTCTCACCGTGCTTGAGAAGCTGTTAAACCTGGTCATCAGCCAGGCGTCGGAAAGCAAAGGGGACAAGACACTGCCAACGGTGGAGTAGTCCTTCTCCGTTCATTCTTTCTCGCACCGGGTGAACATCCTCACCCGGTGCGATTTTCATTTGGCACGAGCAACTACGACCTTCAGTAGCTTGCAGTGATTGTTGTTCTGCTAATCATTGCATGAGTGCCTTGACCACCTTGTCGCCGAATTCGGCGGTGCTGATGGGTTGGCTTTTTCCTTCGGGGTCTTTTAGATCGGCGGTGGTGTAGCCTTGGGCGAAGACGGTGCACATGGCGTCCATGATTTCGCGGGCTTCTTTTTCCATGTGAAAACTCTTTTCGAGCATGAGGGCGACGGAGCCGATCATGGAGTAGGGATTGGCGATGCCTTTGCCGGCGATGTCGGGCGCGGAGCCGTGGGAGGGTTCGTAGTAGGCCTTTTCGGGGCCGACGCAGGCGGAGGGCATGAGGCCGAGGGAACCGAGCAGGCCACCGCCGAGATCGCTTAGGATATCGCCGAACATGTTTTCCATGACCATGACGTCGAACTGGCGTGGATTGAGCACGAGGGCGGTGGCGGCGGCGTCGACGATGATCTGTTTTACTTCGATGTCGGGATAGTCTTTGTGCACTTCGTCCAGGACGGTATTCCAGAGGACGCTGGATTTAAGCACGTTGCTCTTGTGAACGTTGTGCAGAATCTTCTTCCGCTTGCGTGCTTCTTCGAAGGCGACGATCATGATGGCCTTGATCTGATCCTCGTCGTACTCCAGCGATTCCACCACGAAGCGTTTGCCTTCGGGGGTGGTGCCGGTTTCCTTCTTGCCGAAGTAGAGACCCCCGACCAATTCGCGAATCATCATGAGATCGATGCCGCCTTCGACGACGCGGGATTTCAGCGGGGAGAAGTGCGCGAGTTGGGGAGGCAAATAGACGGGCCGGAAATTGGCGAAGGTATTGTAGCGGCGCCGGAGCGGAAGCAACGCGCCTCGTTCGGGTTGTTCGTCAACGGGGATTTTTTTTGACTCTTCGAAGCTGAGGCCGATGGGGCCTTTGAGTATGGCGTCGGCTGCGTCGCATACGGCTTTTGTTTCGTCGGGGAAGGACTTTCCGTGATCGAAATAGGCCTTTCCGCCGAAGGGGGCGAATTTGAGATCGAAAACGACTTCGCCGCGGGCGGCGATGGTATTGAGTACTTTTACGGCCTCTTTGGTGATTTCAGGGCCGATGCCGTCGCCTTCGAGAATGGCGATGGTGTAGTGCTTCATGGATGCGGATACTCCGTGTGTAAGCTGAAACGGGAAACCGGGGAAGGGTAACAAATGGAGGGCGGAAAGGCCAAATTCATGGGCTCGCGCAGAGGCGCGGAACCGCAGTGAGATATCTGGAGTTGCCTTGGGTTTCCGTGTAGTCAGACAGTATTGGATTCTTATACGCGGACCTGATTTTCAGCCATGGCTACCAGCACTGCCTTTTCGCGCAGCGCTGGCTCATGAAGTGTCGCGGATCTGCGTTAGTTTATAAATTAATCTCCCAGCCTTTGCGGTATTGTTTGGTGAGGTATTGGTTGGCTTCGGGGATGTTGGTGATTTGCAGGGTGTCGCCATTCCAGAGGAAGGGCTGTTTGGGTTCGCCGATCCGGACGGCGAGGTTGCCGAGGAGCACGGTTTCGGTGAAGGGTCCGGCGTAGTCGAAGTGGGAGCCCGCGTGTTCCTTTTCTCCCCGGATGGCACCGAGCCAATCCATGTAGTGGCTTCCCTTGAGGCGGGGAATGGTAGGTTCGGGGCGTTGGTATTGGTCCATTACTTTGTCAGGAAGGAGACGGGGCATGCCACCGTACTCTCCCGCCGTGGCGCAGCCTTTTTCGCCGATGAAGAGTGAACCGTTTTTGCCGTCGCCGAGTTTGTCGCCTTCGGGGATTCCTTCAGGGCGCGGAGGCAGTTCGCCGCCGTCGTACCAGTAGAGATCGAGGGGGATGAGTTTGTTGCCTTGCGGATCGAGGCGCTCGGGAAAATTGAATTTGAGGACGGATTTTTTTGGGCCGGTCTCGTCGGTGCGGCCTTCCTGCATGACCAATTCAAAACCGGTTGGCGAGCCGAGGTGAAGACAATAGAAGGCGGGATCCATGATGTGGCAGGCCATGTCGCCCAATGCGCCGCAACCGAAATCCCACCAGCCGCGCCAGACGTGCGGGCAGTAGCAATCGCCGCCGGTGACAGGATGCTTGGCTACGTAAGGACGATCGGGGGCCGGACCCAGCCAGAGATTCCAATCGAGGCTCTCGGGCGGCGTGTCAGAGCCGGCGGGGCGGTCGATGCCCTGGGGCCAGGTGGGGCGGTTGGTCCAGACGTGAGCTTCCCGTACATGGCCGATGGCGCCGCTCCAAATCATCTCCGCCATTTGGCGAACGCCTTCTCCGGAATGGCCCTGGTTGCCCATCTGGGTCTGAACGCCGTATTTCTTTGCGGCCGCAGTCATCGTTCGCGCTTCGTGGACGGTGTGGGCCATGGGTTTTTGCACGTATACGTGGATGCCACGCTCCATGGCGGCCATGGCGACCGGGGCGTGCATGTGATCCGGGGTGGAGACGGTCATGGCCTCGATTTTTTCTTTATCGAGCATTTCCCGGAAGTCTTTGTACTTCTTCACGGCCGGGTATTTGTCAAACGTTGCGGCGGCGCGATTCCAGTCGACATCGCATAGGGCGACAATATTCTCGCGATCGCAACTGGCAATGTCGCTCGCGCCTTTGCCGCCGCAGCCGACGGCGGCAAAGTTTATTTTGTCGTTCGGGGAAATCTTTTTGGCACGGCCGGGCTTTGACTTTCCGGCGGTCTGACAGCCTGTGACAGCCGCGGCGCTCATGAAGATGAAAGTCCGGCGCGAAATCGAGTGCTTCATGTTGGCGAATTCCCCTCTTGATTCAATATTGCGAGAGCCTAGGATGATTTTACAGGTTGCGGCTTGCGGTTTGCACACATCCCCGAAGGGAATCGTAGATCTGAATTTAGTTCACTTTCATGAGCCAGGCTTCGGCAACGAGCGTGCCCCATCCACCGGTGTTACGCCAGATGGACACGTCTGACGGGAGTCCCTCTCCCACTCCGGGCTGTTTGCGGAAGACGATGTTCAAGACGCCGTCGGCGGTGGCGTTTTGTGGTATGTCGTATTCGAAGAACGCGGTCTCGTATTCGGGTAGCTCAAGGTTCTCCACGAGAGGAACGTTGTCGGCGTAGATGGATTGGGATGTTTGTTTTTGAAAAGCGGCGAACCTTGGCAAGTAACGCGGCCTTCCAAGGGTAAAGCGAATGCGGTAGGCCGCTTTGGGGTCGAGAGCGCGGTACTGAAAGGTAACGCCGTTCTTCTCGTCGGTGGTAAAGGCAAAGGTTCGTTGCGATTTTCGATTGGTATCCGAAACGCCGCCTTCTCCGTATGGCCATCCGTACACGAGGTTGGGCGATTTTTCGGGGTTTCCCGCGTCGTCGTAAAAGCCGCCCGGGCCTGGGTCTTCGTAGTAGGCGATTTGGCGCAGGGATTCCTGTTTACGTTCTTCGCCGGCATCGGCGGCAATGCCAAGCTGCCGCTTCATCCACCCCAATCCAACGTAATCCTGCGCGAGGTTGTAGAGTCCGGTGCCGCGCACACCGAAGATTGCTTCGCTTTCGTCGCCTAGCTGTTCTATCTCGGTTTTCAACGCGGCCATGGCGGGAGTTTCGTTCAACCCCGCCATGAGTTCCGTGGCCTGGACGATGGCGCTGTCGAAATCGCCTGTCTGAATTCCCCGCGCGCAGATTCCCTCGACCTGTGTTTTCAGGTTGTATTGCTGCTGCATGTCGGATCGGATGTATTGATCGGTCAGTGCTCTCTGCATGTATTCGCGCCAGAGGTAGTTGCTTTTCATGTTCTCCGGAGAGATACGCAGGGCGGCGTCTTTCAGCAGCACGGTGAGTTTATCGATGCCGGGGTTTTCCGCGATTGGCGTGGACAGATTTTCCTCGAGTTGCAGCACCGCCTGTGCCATGAAGGGCGCGGCATCCGGGCCGAAGTAGTACCGGCAATACTCGCCGATTACTTCGTCCAGTGAGGTATGGGGAGACCACATGAGGCGCTGCCACATCCATTGATTGAAGTGATCGTGATGGCCTTCCGAATAGGTGACGTCTCCGATGCCATAGCGCATGGTTTGCTGAAAGACGTGGTAATAGTTGCGCGGCCTCGCGTGGAAGGTGCGTCGATCGTAGACCTGGAGCATGGCCGGATCGGGATGCATGTCATAGAGTTCGTGGCCCCAGTGCGGGGGAACGTTGTAGTCCCGGTCGGGGATGAGTTCGTGATCCATGAGGCCGTATTGCGAGTAGACCCAGTGCGTGAGATCGGTGAAGAATACGAGGTCGTTCGCCGGAGGAAGCTGGTGCACAATTTCCCGGAGATACCGGTCCATGGGTCCGAACGCGGGAAAGCGAAAGAGATCCATGCGATGGTCCTGGCGCCGGCCGGGCATCCACCCCATGGCGTTGGAACCGGGGCCGTAACAGAATGCCCTCAACCATGAACGCGGTTCCGCCTGCAGGTATTCGAAAATGGCGATATCGCCCGCGTTATCGAGTTTCTGATTCGTGGCGAAAATCTGAGTGGTTGGGTGGTACTTGTGAATAATGGCGGCGATTGCTTCGCACATGTGGATGTAGGTTTTTCCGTAAGGGGCGCAGCGTTCGCATTCGCACCCGCCACCGTCGCCGGAATAGAAGCGGATGTAATCGAATGTGGGTGAGCCCTTGAAATGCGCTTCGGCTTGTTCGAGGAGGTGAGCGCGGGCTTCGGGGACTGACGGGCAGAGATGGCCTTTGCGCCCGATGGCTTCCTTGGCGGTCCATTCCTCCGGCCCCGAGCCACCGTTGGGACTGTAGCTGGTGAGGGTTTTGAGCCCCAGCGATTTGTACCAGTCAAAGGCGGTTTCGCCATCCTTGTTGACGTGTCCGCCCGCGATTGTGTTGGCGCCCGCCAGTACGTATTCGAGTACGGCCTGTTTCCATTCATCGCCGGTCCATTCCCGGGCGCCGGTAAGTTGTCGCATTGTGGCGCCCTGGCTGACTTCGGTTCCGCGCACTTCGAATGCCGGTGCGGTGCGGATGCGTAATTGATCGGGCAATGAAATCTCATTGGGTAGAAAGGTGATTTGCCGTAGCACTTCACCGCAGGCGTACAGCACGCCCAACTCGTCTGCCCCGGCCGCCAGGAGAACGGGAACCGAATCGATGACTTGTTGAATGTGAAACCCTTCGGCACCGGGATCACCGGCGGTTGGAAACGGGATACGAAGTTTGTCGAATTGTCCGGCGAGGTATGCGAAATCCGTGGGACGGCCGAGGATAATGTGCGCCATGTCCGGAGAAAAGGGTTCGCCTCTGTACACTTTGACTTCGCAGGGCACGCTGGTCTTTCGCGCTGCCTGGTTTTTGAGCAAAGCGGCGTACTGCTGTTCGAGCCGGCTTGCGCCTGCATCGGTCCATACCGTAATGCCGTGAAACACGGTCGCGCGCGCCGTAATGCAGGACAGGAACACAAGCAAGCCGACGGCGATAGGTTTTCGCATGGGCCATACTCCCTCCATGTGAACGGGGAGGACCAGGAATTGGCCTGATCCTCCCCTATGTCATTCAAGTTGCGATGGGAACGGCGCGGTTTGATCGAGATGCTGATTCCACACAGCCGCAACGCCACTTGAACTTACCTCCAAGTGTGAAAACATGACCTGCATATTGTTTTACGAGACAATTTCCCGTGGTAGGCACCCCACTGGTTCAGACGATGTATTCAACTTCGCAAGTCATGCGCATTGAGCGCGACGCGGGTTACTGTCCCTCGGTGATCCAATCGGGATGCACGGCTACATGTTTGATTGACTTTCCGCTGGCTTCATTTGTGCGGAACGAATAGGTCATGTGGAGCATACCGTCCTTGCTTTGGATGAGCGAGGGATAGGCATACGACCCCGCTTCGTTGTTTTCGCTCTTGTCCACGTAGCGTTTCCATTTCCAGGTTGCGCCTTCGTTGTCGGACATCATGAGGCAGATCTGGTGCCTTCCGCGTTCGGTGTCGTTGCAGATCATGACCCAGCGGCCGTCTTTCAGTTTGATGACTTCGAGGCTGCTGCTGGGATTCGGAATTTCGGTGTCTTTGCAGGGCACCCAGGTGGCGCCGTTGTCGGACGAAGTGCTGGTCATGGCGCGGCTGGGAGCCATGCCGCTATCGCGGAAGTAGCCGACGATGGTTCCGTCTTTCTTCTGAACAAACGTGGGTTGAATGGGGCCCAGGCCGACGATGGGGCCGCTGGCGGTCCAAGTCGCGCCCATGTCGTCGGAATAGGCGGCGAGCGAGATGTTGAACCCGTCCGAGTAGAGCGGCAACAGGATGCGTCCGCTGTCGAGCACGACGGGGTGGATGCGGGTCATCCATCCGGTTTGCCGCTTGCGTTTGTCCTTCGCGGCATCAACAATCATGGATGAGTACGATGGCGCGTATTCGCCCCACATGCCATCGGCGGGATTCAATCCTTCGAACAGCGTTTCGATTTGCGTCGCGAATTCTTCGCCAGGGGTGAGAACGATGACGTCCTGCCAATCCCACTTGGGCGCGCCCTTGCCCTGATAGTTGGTGGAGGTGCGGTATTTGAGCATGCCATTTTCCCAGCGGTTGCTGATGACGGGGAGATAGAACAGCCAGAGTTTCTCGCTGGGGTCGATGAAGAGGACTGGATTGCAATCCGGGATGTTGGGCGTGTCGGCCATCAAAAAGACCGGGCTCCACTCCTTGGCGCCTTTCTTTAGCCGCGCGCCATTAATGACGACGTCGTCGGCACTGCGTTCGCCGGATCCCTGGAACCATGCTGCCAGGAAGTCACCGTTCGGACATTGCACGATGCTGCTTCCGTGCACGTGTTTTCCCTGCAGGGGAAAGATGAGTTCGGACTGGACTTCGTGTTCGGCGCGCGCGGCGCTTACAACGCACAAAGCGGACAAGCCGAGCACGGCCGCGAATCGGGTGAGTGGACGCATGATAACCTCCTGGAAGACGCTTCGTTTGGGCATACAGGGGCAGTAAAGCGAATTGTCTTCCCCTGTGTCAATGGCGGACGCAAAAAGAAGCGGCCCGCGCTGACGGGCAACGCGGGCCGCGATACGATTTCCGGATCGATTATTCGGCGAGGGCAACCTGGGTGGCTTCGGCCGTTTCGGCTTTGGCCAGGTCCATGCCGGCCGGCATGATGACGTTGTCGATGGCGTGAATCATGCCGTTGCTGGCGACGAGATTGGGCTGCACGACTTTGGCGCTTCCCACGCTCAAGCCGTTCACTTTGCAGTTGGACACGGCCAGTTCGGCGCCCGCCGCGTTCTTGGCGGAGGCCAGCGCGGCAATATCTTCCGAGCTAAGTTTTCCGGGGATGATGTGATTGTTCAACACGGCTTTCAGTTTTTCCGTATCCTGCAACAGGGCGACAAACTGTTCCGCTGGCAACTTCGCGAATGCGGCGTCCACGGGCGCGAGCACGGTGACTTCCTGTTCGCCACTGAGCACCTCACACATGCCGGCGGCCTTGGCGGCGAGCAGCAAGGTGATGAACGAACCGTTGTCGGCAGCGGTCATCATGAGGTTTTTCGCGCCTGCCGTTTTGGAACCGGCGGGGCATGCACCGCCTTCGCATGTGCCTTCGGCCTTTTCCGCGACTGCGTTCACAGCCTTGGTGGCATCGCAGGTACCTTCACCGGCGGCGAGCTTTGCCGCGGCCAAGGGGCAGGTGCCTTCGGCGTTTTCGGCCACGGCGTTAACGGCCTTGGTGGCATCACAGGTGCCTTCGGCAGCGGCCGTCTTTGCGGCAGGGCAGCCTTCACAGGCTTCGCCTTCCGCCACGGCGTTGACAGCCTTGGCGCCGGCAGCGCAGCATTCCGCTTCGCCTTCGGCTTTCGCAGCAACCGCGTTCACCGCTTTGGTGGCGTCGCAAGTGCCTTCAGCCTTGGCGTTCACCGCTTTGGTGGCGTCGCAGGTGCCTTCAGCCTTGGCGTTCACCGCTTTGGTGGCGTCGCAAGTGCCTTCGGCCTTTGCCGCGCGCGCCGCGCGGGCGGCTTCGATTGGGCAGGTGCCTTCTTCCTTTGCCGCCACGTCGGTTGATTTGGCCGAGGCCGACTTAATACCCAGCATGGCCAGAGGGCAGGTACCCGCTTTTTCACCGGAAATGACCGGAGCGGCAAATACGCCGGCGGATAACACGGCAGCCACAACACCGAGTGTTCCAATGGACTTCAACACTTTTGCCTTCATCGTTGCTTCTCCCTATTTCCGATTACGGACTTTTCGTTGCATAAAACTTCAGATTTGTTTCGCTTCACGTGCACGATTGCCGTTGCCTGCGAAGGTGCAGACCCCGATATCCCACAGGGACCTGCCTGTACACGTATTCGCGGCGTGCGGATTCCGAAGTCACGGGGCTTTACCACAATCCCGTGGGTCGAAACAGCCCGGCCGCCAAAATGCCCAGCCCGTCGGCAAACAAGTCGCCTGCGTCGGCCATGCCACCCATGGCGGCGTCCCAGATCTCTTTACCAACGCCCGCGACGACTGCAATTGCCGGGTGCACCAGCGCGATGAAGAAACTCACCCAGAAGTGCAGGATTTTGTCTTCGCCAATCACGCTTGCACCGCCTGACCAACCTTAAGGGGACACTATAGCATGAAACGCCGCAGAGGCAAACCCTTGACGGTTTGCGTGTATTCCCCGAGCTGTTACACTCGGAACGGGAGGTGCCCATGGGCTTGAATACCCAATGTTCGAACATAGCCGGTTGGGACTTTTGGCTGGATCGAGGTGGAACCTTTACGGACGTGGTGGCGCGGGATCCCGCGGGCGGTATTCACATCCAGAAGCTGTTGAGCGAGAATCCTGAGCGTTATCCGGATGCGCCGTTGGCGTCGGTCCGGCATTTTCTGGGTCTCGGCCCGGGTGACCCTCTCCCCGCAGACCGCATTCGATCCATACGCATGGGGACTACGCTGGCCACCAATGCGTTGTTGGAGCGCAAAGGGGCCCGTGTGGGTCTGTTAACGACACGTGGGTTTGCGGATTTACTGGTGATTGGCAATCAGAGCCGGCCGGACTTGTTCGCATTGAAGATTGAGAAGCCCTCTTTTTTGGCGAGTGCCGTTCGCGAGGTGAACGAGCGGGTGCTGGCGGATGGGAGCGTGCGTCACGTTTTGGATAGGGCCGAGGCGGAACGCGCGTTGGTGGAATTGCGGAGTGCGGGGGTTACCTCGCTCGCGGTGTTGTTTCTGAACAGCTATGTGAATCCGGAGCACGAATTGGCGGTTGGGCGGATTGCCGCTTCCCTGGGATTCGAGCAGGTGAGCCTGAGCCATGCCGTGGCGCGGGAGATCAAAGCAGTGCCTCGAGGCGATACCACGTTGGTGGACGCCTATTTGACGCCCGTGATTCGAGGGTATCTATCACGCTTGCGGGACACGCTGGGATGGGGTGTGCCGTTGAAATTCATGCAATCGAATGGCGGCCTCGCCGATGGCGAGCGGTTTTCGGGCAAAGACGCGATATTGTCGGGACCGGCGGGGGGAGTTGTCGCGTGTGCCCATGTGGCGGTGACGGCGGGCTTTGAGAAGGCGATTGGTTTTGACATGGGGGGCACCTCCACGGATGTGTCCCGGTTTGACGGGTCCTTCGATTATGTGTTTGAGAAGCCGGTGGCGGGGGTTCGGATCAAAGCGCCCATGATGGACATTGAGACAGTCGCAGCGGGAGGTGGATCCGTTCTGTCTTTTGATGGCCGGCGCTATACCGTGGGGCCGGAGAGCGCTGGTGCTGTGCCGGGGCCGGCCAGTTACCGTCGCGGCGGGCCTGCTACTGTCACGGATGCGAATGTGTTGCTGGGACGTATCCAACCGAAGTACTTCCCTGCGTGTTTTGGCAGGGATGCGCAAGAGCCGCTGGATGCGGAGGCGGCGCGACGGGCGTTGTCGGATATTGCGCGCGCGGTATCCGAGGCGACGGGTTCATTGATGACGCCGGAGGCCGTGGCCGCGGGCTTTGTGCGTATTGCGAACGAGAACATGGCCAAGCCAATCAAGGAAATCAGTGTTTCGCGCGGCTATGACGTGCAGGAGTACGCGCTGGTCTGTTTTGGGGGCGCGGGCGGGCAGCATGCGTGTGCCCTGGCGGATCTCCTTGGTATCCGTACGGTCGTCGTGCATCCGTTTGCAGGCGTACTGAGCGCCTATGGCATGGGATTGGCCGACACGATGCACTCGCGCGCGACGGCGATGTTGAAGTCCTTGACGGATGAATCGCTGGTCGAAGCGGACAGCCGTTTCGCCGTTCTGGAAAGGGAATTAACCGGTGTGCTCGGGGACGAAGGTTTCGATTCGAAGTCGTTGGAATTGCGTCGTTCGGCCGATCTTCGGTATGCGGGTACGGATACGCCGTTGAATGTGGCTTGGACGGATGACGGGTTGCTTCTGGAGCGGTTTGTCGAAGCGCATACGCGGCTGTATGGGTATTCAAAGGCCGGACATGCGGTGGAGATCGTCGCATTGCGCGTCGAGGCGATTGGGCATACCGATACGCCGGTGGAAGCATTGTGCGAGAGGGCGGAAGGCGAACCCGTCCCGGTGGATTGGGTTTCCGTGTGGTTTGACTTGACCGGCGCCGACGGCATGCGACGCGTCGAGGCCGTGTCCACTCCGGTGTATCCGCGCGTTGCGTTGTGCCACGGGCATTGCGTAAACGGACCCGCACTGATCGTGGAGGAGGTTTCCACGATTGTCTTGGAACGGGGTTGGACGGCGGAAGTGAATGCGTACAATCATCTACTGCTTCGCGCGGTTTCGGAATCGACCCGCGAACGGGTCCGTACGGAGCGCGATCCGGTGATGCTGGAGATATTCAATAATCTGTTCATGTCCATTGCCGATCAGATGGGCCGCACGCTGGAGCGCGTGAGTCATTCGGTGAACATAAAGGAGCGGCTCGACTTTTCCTGTGCGGTGTTTACGGGGGAGGGGGACTTGGTGGCGAACGCGCCTCACATCCCTGTGCATCTTGGGGCGATGGGCGAATCGGTCAAGGCTGTCATTGAGGCTTGCGGCGGGACGATGCAGCCGGGCGATGTGTATGCAACAAACGATCCCTATCATGGCGGATCGCATTTGCCCGACGTGACGGTGGTGACGCCGGTATTTTCCGGCGATGGAGCGTGTGTTTTTCTTGTAGCCAATCGTGGACACCATGCTGATATAGGGGGGATCACGCCCGGGTCCATGCCGCCATTTTCGAGGTCGTTGGATGAAGAAGGGGTTGTGATTCGAAACGTGAAATTGGTTGCGCGGGGGTGCTTCGACGAAGCAGGCATTGTGAAACTGCTTTCGAGCGGTCCTTATCCCGCGCGCAATATGGACGAGCGCTTATCCGATCTGCGGGCGCAACTTGCGGCCAATTCGCAGGGCGTGGCCTTGTTGCATGCACTGTGTGCGAAGTACACGCTGCCGGTTGTGCGAGCGTATATGAGGCATGTGCGCGACAATGCGGCGGAGTCCATGCGCGAAGTGTTGGGCACGATTGGGGACGGGGTCTACCGTTTTGAAGACAGTCTGGATTGCGGCGCAACGATTCGTTGCGCGGTGACCATTAAAGGCGAGTCGGCGGTTATTGATTTTGCGGGAACGGACCCGCAACTGGACGGGAATCTGAATGCGCGTCCGGCGGTGGTGAAGGCGGCCTGTTTGTATGTCATGCGAACACTGATTGGCAAACCCATACCGCTCAATGGTGGATGTCTCGATCCTATCGAGATTCGCATTCCGGAGGGATCTCTCTTGAATCCCCGGTACCCGGCGGCGGTGGTGGGCGGCAATGTGGAGACGTCGCAGCGCGTGTGCGACGTGTTGTACGGAGCGTTGGGCGTGCTTGCGGCGGGCCAGGGCACGATGAACAATTTCAGTTTTGGCACGGAGAGATTCGGGTACTACGAAACGATTGGCGGCGGAGCGGGCGCGGGGAGCGGATTTCACGGCGCGTCGGGTGTGCATGTGCATATGACCAACACGCGCATCACGGATCCGGAGGTGTTGGAACATCGATACCCGGTGGTGGTGCGAGAGTTTGCGCTAAGGAAAGAAACCGGCGGCAAGGGCCAATGGCGGGGTGGTGATGGGACACGCCGGTCCATTGAGTTTTTGGAAGGCATGCACGTGACACTGCTGACCGAGCGGCGGGTCACTTGCCCGTACGGCATGCACGGCGGTGAGCCGGGGCAACCGGGACGGAATGCGCTGGTGCGAAACGGTGAGACGCATGCGCTGGAAGGGCGAGCGGCCATTGAGGTCGCGCCGGGGGATGTGCTGGTGATCGAAACGCCGGGAGGCGGGGGATACGGAAAGCCGGTCATTGATCATGCCGATTATTGAACAGAATCCGTGTTGCATCGTTATGAAACTGTGATGAGTTCTGTTGTGCCCAGGAGTTTGCGCCATGGTGTCGATTGTTTCAGCGTGCGTAGCCATTCTCTCATACTTTGTTGCCTATGCCGGGGCGGATGTGAAGACCATTACGGGACTTGTCACCGACATCGATGGCACACCGGTTGCCGGTGCGATGGTGGAATGGGGATTGCTGGACGCGGAGGCGGGGGATCGGGAGCGTACGTATACCGAGGCGGACGGCAGATACGCCTTGCCGGTGGAACGTTATGGCGCGGGCTATCGGCTCGCTATCAGCAAGGACGGATATGCTCCACAGTATTGGGTGGCCGGCGCCCCGTGGATTCATGTGGGCGAACCCGCGTCCGATGCCGATACACTGCCTCCGGCCGAGCAAGATGCAGTGCTGGAGCCTGCCCATTGGATTGACGGCGTGGTGACGGGGGAAGACGGCACGCCTGTTGCCGGGGCGGTAATTGCTGCCAGTACGGCGGTCGAGGGGTTTCATTCCAGTTTTTCCATGCCGTCTTATGCCATGCCGCTGCCTGGGAGCGATCGCGAACTCGTGACAACCGATGCGGATGGGGTGTTCCGGCTCGACAACCTGCCGGCAGGCCGGGTTCAAGTGCATGTGGAAGCTCCGCACCGGTGGTTGAATGACAAGAACTACGACGTGGACAACCATCATGAATTCGTGATGGCCGGCAGCGGGGTGCCCGGTCAAGTGCGTATTCAGGCGGTGAATGGCGATAGCGGCGAACCGGTTACGGTCGTGTGCGCGACAATCCGGCATGGCGCACCGACTATGCCCATGTCCAACGAAGACGGCGTGTATCTTTTGGGCCAGGAACTGACCGCGGGCCGGGAATACACGGTTCAGATCTACGCTCGGGGGTATGCGCCGTGGCGAGGCGAAATTGCTGCCGCGAAGCTGGCGTATTCACTCGTACCCAAGATTGCGTTGAAGCCGTCACCAACGTTTGAGGGGAGACTTGTCAGCGCAGCCACTGGCGAACCCATAGTCAACGCGGAGGTTCTTTATGCCGTTAACGACGGGGCTCTGTATGTTGAATGGTCTGAGTGGCCTGACCTTGCGGATGGGCACTACGGACTTGAAATGGTGCAGCGCGCGTCGACGGATGAGCGCGGCCGGTTTTCTCTCAGCGACGAAGCAGGGCATCCGGGCGTGCTATTAGTTTACACGGCGGGTTTCGCGCGAACGGTAGTTCTTGCATCACAGCGGCCAGCGCCCGATGCATCGGGTATGGTCACGATACCGGTTGAGCCGGAAGCGGTCGTGCGCGGAACCGTGGATATTGGCGCGCTGGGCTATGTGCCGGACGGCGTTTCGGTGTGGCGAACGACAGACAATGATTCGCCTAGAGATTCGTATGAAACGGTGCAGGTCGGTTTGAATGGGAACTTCGAGATTGGCCGGCTTCGCGCGGGCAAGTATGGCCTTTCCGTGGTGCGGCCCTTATCGCATTTCACCAAGTCGATGGAAACCTTGCTGCAGTTCACGGTGAAGTCCGGTGAGGCAATGATTCTGGATCGCGTAGCACCGGGGATAGACACGTCCACAATTTTCTGACACGGCGCAAAGAGACTTTCTCGCTATTTCCTCAACGTCTTCAAGCCGAGATCGAGATCGTCGGTAAGGATGTAGTCGATGCCTGCATCTGCCAGCGGTTGCATGGTATCCGCGTCGTTGGCGCCGAAGAAGTTTACGATTACGCCTGCCGCGTGAAGACGGTCCACATCTTCCTTGAGTCCATCCATACCCTGTGCTTTGTGCAATTGGATAAACTGACACCCCGCCGCGATGGTTTGATCGATGTAGGCGCCTCGATTTCCTCCCTGGCGGGACATGTTGCATATTTTAATGCCGGGATTGACGATGCGGGCTTCCTGGGCCTGTTCAAGAGTGCACGCGAGGAAGCTGTTTTCGAGGCGGCCGAGCTTTTCGAGGACTTCGGCGGCCGTTTTGGCGACTCCTGGCGCGTCCTTCAAGTGTACGTTGCAGAGAATGCCTTCGGGAATGACTGCGAGCGCTTGCTCGAGGGTGGGTATTCTCGTACCTTTGAACGCTTCGCCGAACCAACTTCCCGCGTCGAGATTGTGTAATTCGTCCCATGTACGATCGCTTATGTTGCCTTCTCCGTTGGTGGTGCGCTGAAGGGTATTGTCATGCATTATCACCGGCACGCCGTCCTTTGAAAGATGAACGTCGAGTTCTATTTGCTTTGCTCCCTTTCGTGCGGCGGATTCAAATGCGGGAATCGTGTTTTCCGGCGCGGCCTTGTTGTCGCCGCGGTGTGCACAGGGCTCGGCGGCAAAAGCGCCGGTGGCCAAGAGCGAAAGTAGAAGTGCGACAAATTGTTGTGCCTTGCCCGTCATGGAATGATCCTTCTGTATGCCGTGGGATGAGGTTTCGGCTAATGGCATATTGAGTGAATCTTGAGTTGTCTTCGGCGAGTTTTCTCTTGGCTTGATCGGCGCACATTCGCACCAATCAAAACGGGAATCCGTTCTGACGCACATTACCTCATTGAATCGTCGCCATGATGCGGAGGGCGGTTTCCCGATCATCCATGTCGGGCAATGACTCGGCGATTTGCCGTGCTTTCTCTTGTAGAGGACCTGCCGTGGCGGAGTCGCCGGATCTGGATGCGGCTTTGGCATAGGCGTCAAAGGCAACCGCCCGATCGAAATCGGTCAGTCCTGCCGGAGCGGCTTCTGTCAGGGCGAAGCATCCCTGAGCATAATGCAGGGCCTCCTGGCAATTACCTGCCGTGAGGTAGGCATAGGCGAGCAAACAGAGCGCACGTTGTTCGTTCACAGCGCCGCCCGCGTGCTTCCAGTGCCATCGGGCTGCATGGGCAACCGTAATCATCCGATCCATCTCTTCCGGCGAGCGGCTTTTTCCTTCAATGGAGTCCCATGCTGCATTGTTGCATTCCACGGCAAACCAGCGATGGACTTTGATCGCATCGTCGAATGGGGGTTGCATGTCTTTCTCCTCGATTGTCACGAAGCGTGCAGTAACGGCCGAAGAATACCCGCGAGGCCTTTTGCAGTCCAATTCAGTGCGTTTGGCCGCAAGCAAGTGAGTTCAGTCAACTTGGGGTCCAGTTTCCGCGGACCAAACCCGTCTACTTTTGAAAGTGATCGAATAGGGATCGGATGTCGGGGGGCATTTCATCAATCGACCTGTACCGGTGCTCGATACCGTTCTGATCTCTGTAGACTATGGGGCCGCCGCTCTCGACGGTAACGCTATGTGTAACGACTTCCGACGTTCGCCCCTGAGCCATCAGCTTTTCGAATTTTGATCGGAGTTCCGGGGGCATCTCGTCCAACGATTTAAATTCCGTGCGGGTTTCCGTGACGGGCCCGCGGGCTAGCGTGACCGGGCCCACGGTTTGCACCGGAACGCGGCCTTGGAAAAATGAGCCGGCGGCCGCGCGGTCGTCTACGATGAGGGGGCCTTGCACTTCCGCACGCGTGACGGCCTTGAGCCAATTTACAAGCTTAACTACCGGAGCCGGGGGCTTCACCCCCGTTACGGGGCGATCCCTTTGATAATGAATCTGAAACTCAATCTGATTGGGAGGAATTCCGGCCCCGATTGCTGGAAGCGGGAGATCACTTTTTGCATACAGCCGGACGAACCACCGCCAACCGCCGTGCGTCCGTTTGTCCTGGCCCCGGTGGATGCGTTCTTCCGCGCCGTAGGCGATGGATTGAAACGCATCGGCAGGCCAAACTCGCGTACGCGGGATAAGACCTCCCTTGCGAATTCGGAGATTGTTCCACAGATCGATTTCGAGGGTTAGTGTGGACCATAGGACACTCACCGGCGGATAGAGACCCAATAAGGCAATAAGGAGCATGATGCCTTGAACGACTTGGCCTGCCCTGTGGCGCTTGGCGATGTAGTCTTCGCGCGCGGCCTGTTGCTTGCGGTTGAATTCCTCCTGGCTTTGCTGAAAGGTACGCTGCAATTCGGCATTGCCCGCTGTCAATTCGTGCGCCATCTTTTCCATTTCGGCTACAAATGAGGGGTCTTGATCCGGGATCGGCTGCGTTTCCATGAAGTCGCGATAGAAACCGAAGTAAATCAAGGCCAGCGCGACTCCGACGACAAAGGTAATGCCGAGCCGGTTGATTAGGGCACGCATTCCCGTGCGGTATCGCAATCTCTGCGGCGATTCCGCCACGAGATCCCAATCATGAATGCTGAACACGGGAAGTTGATGGAGGCCTGAAAGACCGGGTCCCCGCTTGCTGAACAGGAATTGCTTTTCGAGCATGGACTTGCCCTCGCACACGGTTATTTGCCGAGGTCATGCACCCTTTTTGCCATGGCCAGGAATCGCCTGACAATGTCATCGTTCTTCAGCATACCATGTCCTTTCAGATACGTCCTGGAGCGGTTCCGGAACGGCTTCCACCAGTGGCCGGGAATGTTGGATTTACCGATGATGGATCCGATAATGGAACCGGCGGTTGCGGTCGTGCAGTCGTTATCCAATCCCATGGCCACGGTGAGCCCGATGGTGCGGGTGAAATCCATATTGCCGAGCAACAGGCCGAATACGGTAAGGCAGGCGTTGTTGTTGGTGTGTACGGCGTGCATGCCCTTGAACCGTTTCGCGACGGCATCGTGGGCGTCGCGCCACCCTTTGAGTTTCTTGGCGTGGTTCAACGCCCACCGGATGTCTTTGTACAGGCGGCAAGTTTTCGGTATTTCGGTGAGTCCAATTTCGAGTGCTTCGCGAGGATTGGATGCTGTAAAGGCGGCGGCAATGGCGGCGGCAAAGAACATTTCTCCGTAGATGCCGTTGCCGCGGTGGCTGAGGTAGGCGTCGCGATAGGCCATTTCGGCGGCACGCTCCGGCCAGCCGGGCGCCGCATACCCCCACGAGTCGCTGCGGATATCGGCGCCAATCCATTCCTGGAACGGGTTGTTGATTTCGGCGGCCTTATAGGGATCCACTCCTGCCTTCAAATTGCGCAAGGCGACTTCTTCGGCGGTGCATGCCATGGGCAGCCAGTCTTTCCATGCCTTTGCAACATCGGCTGTCGAGAAATCGGGGCCGAAGCGTTCCAGAATCCGGAGACCGAGGAAGGTGTAGGTCAAGTCGTCGTCCACGGGGACGGCGTTGATTCTTCCTTTGAGGTAATCCCCGAGCGTGTTGGTCTTGTACCAATCGCGCGCGGGGGTTGGGTGATCGGTCCAATAATCGGTTGGTGGATACGCCATACGGCACTTTCGTGCCCATGCTTCCATGTCATCTACCGGCCATTGCTCGACCGGGACCCCGAGGGTACAGCCAGCGGCACGCCCCAACCAGGCGCCAGCCATCCGGTCGCCGATGTCATCGGCAAACAGGCCCTTCCGCAACCGTCGCGGGCCATTGGGACGCAGTGCCCGGATGGCGACTAAATCATCAGGCTCTCTATCGGCCAGGTCGGCCGGGCGCCTTGCTTTCTGAAGGCGGTCTGCCGCGCGATCCAGGGCACTTCGGAGTGCGTCGAGGGTAGGATCCACGGCGACGCCTTGTTCGTGCCGGAGGTCGGCCCATTCGATAACGCTTTGAAGTTTGTTCTGTAAGTCGTGTGCGTACGGCATGAATCGATTCCGTTGGTTGTTCTTACCGGAATGAGTCCGGATTCCCCCGAATGAAGTCCGTCCGGTCAAATGGTAGAATGCGGGGAGACTGAATCCAAGTTGGAAAGCGTTCGTCCTGCGATGCTTGAGTCATTTTGGGGCGGGCGGTGGAAGCTATGCGCACTGAATTCGCCAAACTACTAAAAGTGCTTCGCAAGAACCTGATCTCGGAAAAGGATGCCGATCTGGTCCGGAAAGCGTATCGCGTCGCGAACGAGGCTCATGCGGGCAAATTCCGGGACTCGGGGGATCCGTATATCAGCCACTGCATTTCCACGGCGAAGATATTGGCGCATATTGGCTTGGATCCGGTGACGGTTGCCGCGGGCCTGCTTCACGACACGCTTGAAGACACCAAACTCACGTATGCCACTTTGAAAAAGGAATTTGGCCCGGAAATGGCCGATCTCGTGGACGGGGTCAGCAAGATCCGCACGATGCGTTATACGACGGCGCAGCCTTCGCGCCAGGAGAAGCAGGCCGAGAATTTGCGCAAGATGCTGGTTGCGACGGCACAGGACGTTCGTGTCATTCTGGTGAAACTTGCGGATCGCCTTCACAATATGCGGACGATCGAATTCATTAAAGATCGCGGGCGTGTGGAACGCATCTGCGAGGAGACGATGGAGATCTACGCGCCCATTGCCGACCGGCTGGGTATTTCGAACTGGAAGTGGGAGTTGGAGGATCACGCGTTTCACCAACTCCGGCCGGACGAATACCGGCGCATGGCGGAACATGTGGCTTTGAAGCGGCGCGAGCGCGAAGAGGAGTTGAACGAGACCATCGAATATCTGGAGGCGCGCCTTAAAGACGAGGAAGTATCGGCCCGGGTCATTGGCCGCCCGAAGCATTTGTACAGCATCTATCAGAAGATGGTGCGGCAAGGCAAAGATTTCGATCAGGTGATGGATGTGCAGGCGGTGCGCATTATCACGCAGACCGTCGCGGATTGTTACAACTCGCTGGGCATCGTTCACCGACTGTGGCCACCGATACCGGGGCGTTTCAAGGACTATGTCGCCATGCCCAAGGACAATATGTATCAATCGATACACACGTCGGTGATGCGCGAGCGGGGTATGTCGTTGGAGATTCAGATCCGCACGGAGGAGATGGATCGGACGGCCCGGGAAGGGATTGCGGCTCACTGGAAGTACAAAGAGGGCCGGAGCGATCTGAAGCTGGACTCGCAATTGAAGTGGCTCAAACACATGTTTGAGTGGCTTCAGGACGCGCATGCGCCGGAGGAATTGCTGGATAGTCTGCGGCGCGCCGTGACGACCTCGGACGTGTATGTGTTTACGCCGAAAGGTGAAGTGATGGAGTTCCCGGCGGGTGCGACGCCGCTGGACTTTGCGTACAACGTGCACTCCGCCATTGGCCATCAATGCGTAGGGGCGAAGGTAAATGGAAAGCTGGTTCCGCTGCGGTACAACCTGCAGACGGGCGACATTGTTGAGATTTTGACGTCCAAGGGCCAGACGCCGCACATGGATTGGCTCGATATCGTGATCACGGGCAAGGCACGGACGCGCATCCGGCAGCGTTTGCGCGAGTTGGGCGTGCTGGAACCGCTGGAAGGGCAAATCAAGCGCAACACGATCCGGGTGTTGCCGGAGGTGAAGCCGAAGGTCCGGCAGGTCGATGATGAGACGCGAGCGAAATTGATTTGCGTCACGGGCATGTCGAATTTGGCGGTTCAATTCGCGAAGTGCTGTAAACCGATGCCGGGCCATGCGGTCATCGGTTATGCCACGAAGGGCACGGGGGTTACGATTCACCGGGCAGACTGTTCCGCGTTTGTGCGGACGAAGCGGGATCCGGATCGCATTCTACAAGCCTCCTGGGAAGGCGACACGCACATTGAAGTGGGAATGCGCATCACCGCGACCACTCGCCCGAATGTGATTGCGGATATAACCAATGCCATTCGCCCGATGAATATCAGCATCACGCGCGCGAAGTTTCTGCCGGATGATGCAGGACGAAGTCTATTTGAGTTCGTGTTCGAGGCGAATGACGAGGCCAGCGTGGAACGCGTTGCGGCGACCATCATGACGGTGGCGGGTGTGAGCCGGATCGATCGCGTGCCGGTGGCGCATTCGCACCCGACAAAAGCGCATGCGAATTGATGGAAGCGGATCGCTTTAAGCTCGTTACCGATTTCACGCCTTCCGGCGATCAACCCGCGGCCATTCGCGAACTGGTGCTGGGACTCAAGGAAGGCCTTGCCCACCAAGTGCTTCTTGGCGTAACCGGATCGGGCAAGACGTTTACGATTGCGAACGTGATCCAGGATGTGAACCGGCCCGCGCTAGTCATTGCGCCCAACAAGATTTTAGCGGCGCAGCTCTTCATGGAATTCAAGGGACTCTTCCCTGAAAATGCGGTTGAGTACTTTGTGAGCTATTACGATTACTACCAGCCCGAGGCCTACGTTCCCACCACCGACACGTACATTGAGAAGGAGTCGTCGATCAATGACGAAATCGACAAGATGCGTCATTCCGCCACGAAGTCGCTGCTTACGCGGCGGGATGTGATCATCGTGGCGAGCGTTTCCTGCATTTACGGCATCGGATCTCCGGAAACCTACAAGGGATTGCGGGTGGAGTTGGAGCCCGGCGTCGAGTATTCGCGCGAGAACCTGATTGCCGGACTCATTGCAATGCAGTACGCGCGCAATGACGTGGATTTTTACCGGGGCACATTTCGGGTGCGGGGCGACACGGTCGATGTTTTTCCGTCATACGAGGCGGATATTGCGATTCGAGTGGAGTATTTTGGCGACGAGGTAGAGACGATTTACGAGATTGACCCGTTGCGCGGGATCGTGAAGCGCAAGTTGCGGCGCGTATCGATATTTCCGGGGTCTCACTACGCCACGACGCGGGAGGCTCTGGATCGCGCTGTGGAAGGCATCGGGTTCGAATTGGTGGAGCGCGTCAAGGAACTGGAGCACGAGAACCGCATTTTGGAATCCCAGCGCCTGAGCCAACGGACGCGATACGACATCGAAATGCTGAAAGAGGTTGGCTTCTGTTCTGGGATTGAGAATTATTCCCGTCACCTCGAGGGCCGTATGCCCGGTGTGCCTCCGTTCACCTTGATCGACTATTTCCCGGACGATTACCTGCTCATAATCGACGAATGTCACGTGACGGTGCCGCAAATTGGGGCCATGTATAAAGGGGATCGATCGCGCAAAGACAAGCTTGTGGAATACGGGTTCCGGCTTCCATGCGCCAAAGACAACCGTCCTTTGAAGTTTGAAGAGTTCGAGAAGCGGGCGGGACAGACGATATTCGTGAGCGCGACACCGGGCGCGTACGAATTGAAGAAGAGCGAGGGTCTGATTGTCGAACAGGTCGTTCGGCCGACGGGGCTTATCGATCCCGAGGTGGAAGTGCGGCCCGCGACCAATCAGGTGGACGACCTGCTTGACGAGGTGCGCAGAATTGCCGCGCGCGGCGAGCGGGTGCTGGTGACTACGCTCACCAAGCGCATGGCCGAGGACCTGACGGAGTATTTCAAGGATTTGAACGTGCGCGTCCGCTACATGCATTCCGACGTGGAGACGCTGGAGCGCATTGAGTTGATACGATCACTGCGTGCGGGCGAGTACGACGTGTTGATAGGGATTAATTTGTTGCGCGAGGGTCTGGATATCCCGGAAGTGTCGCTGGTCGCGATACTTGATGCGGACAAGGAGGGATATCTACGTTCCGAGACGAGTCTGATTCAAACGTGCGGGAGGGCGGCTCGCAACGTTCACGGGCGCGTCATCATGTACGCTGACACCGTGACGGGTTCGATGGAGCGCGCCTTGAGCGAGATGAAGCGCCGCCGCAAGAAGCAGGAGGCGTACAATAAGAAGCACGGCATCTCGCCGCGAACGGTGCAGAAGTCCATGGATTCCGTGATGAACAGCATCTACGAGCGCGACTATGTGACCGTGCCCAAAGCGGCGGAGGAAGCCGATTTGTACGTATCTTCGGGCAGTCTGGCCAAGACCATACGGGATTTGAAGAAGCAGATGCAGGAAGCGGCCCGCAACATGGAATTCGAGAAGGCTGCCGTATTCCGGGATCGGATCAAGACGTTGGAACAGCGGCAAATTGAGATGCCATATTAGGTGGCGCCGGCGATGGAACTTGGTTTAGGGTGTTCGGGAACCGTGTCCATGTTCGCTCATGCACATGGCATGATTTGAGGATGTTATGAAGCCATTCTTCCTTGTTGTGTTGGCGACTGTTGCCGCGTGGTCGTGTGTAACGACTGCTCACGCACAAGGCATATTTCGAGGCGAGTCGCCAAAGGAGTCGGACTTGCCGTTGCCTGCGGACTCAGGGGAAGGCGCGGATACCGAAACGCCGGAAGCGGAAGCGCCCGTTGAATTCACACCTGAGACGGCGATTCAGGCGCTCGATCTGCGCCAGCGCATTGCGCAACTGATGATTATCAGCCTTCAGGGGGTTCAGGCGCCGGATTCGGACGATCGAGCCGTATTGAAGAACTACTCGCCCGGGGGCGTGATTCTTGGCGCGGTGTTGCAGCCGGGGACGGTTGCGGAGTATGTGACCAATTTGCGTTCCCTTCCTGGCGAGCAGGTGAACCGGATTCCCATGTTTATTGGGACGGATCTGTATTCACTGCCGAGAAAGAACGACATGATAACGCGGCGTTTCTTTGTGCCGCTTCCGTCGTTGATGGCCATTGCGGCGGCGGGCGATTCCGATGTGACGCTGCGGTTCGGGGCATTTCTGGCCAATCACCTGAATATTCTTGGATTTAACATGCATTGGGGGCCTTCGCTGGAACTCTCTTCGACCATTCCGGAGGCTGAGGGCAATGTCCAATCGCTCGGGTCTGATCCGGTATTCGTGGCCCAGAGCGGGATGGCCATTTTCAATGCGTTGAAGGAAAAGGGCGTAGTCTGTGTTGTGCCCGGATTTCCGGGTGGGGGCCAGAACCGGCGCGGCAACGAACCGGGGGTGTTGGTGACCCCTCGCGACGCGTTGCTGGAGCGAGACTTGCATCCGTACGTACAGGCGATTGCAAACGGCGCGACGATGATACACGTGGGCAATACGCTGGTGCCGACCATCGATCGCGACAACAAACTCGCTTCTGTGTCTCCGGCGGTGATACGCGATCTGCTTCGCGGGGAGTTGAAATACGAGGGCATCGTGGTTGCGGGGCCGATGGATGGATCGGATATCACGATGAAGTACGATCCGAGCGTGGCGGCGGTGGAGTCGTTGAATGCCGGCGCGGACATGCTGTTCTGGAACCGAAGCGGCGTGCGGGTGATGAAGACCATTGAGGATATAGTGAAAGCGGTGGAAGAAGGCCGGATTAGTCAGGACACCATTGACGCTGCGTTGCTCCGCGTGCTGGAGGTGAAGAAGTCGCAGAATCTGCTGGAACGGCCGCGTCCGATCGTCAAGGAGGCAGAGAAACTCACGAAGAAGAAGGAGTATCCGCGGGAAGTATATGAGATGGAGCGCCGCGCGGTGACGGTGGTTCAGAACCGGAACAATTTGTTGCCGTTGACGCATGCGGGCAACTTGCCCGTGGGCGTGACGGGCATTGTGGGTGTCGAAGAGTTGCAGGTGGCCTTGGAGGAGTATTTCAAGGCGGTACCCCAGCAGGAGATATCGACCGCGAAGTACAGCGACGAAATCTATGACTTCGAGATAGAGCGCCTGACCAAGCATATCGGTGGAATCAAGACGGTGGTCTTGACGCTGTCCAACGATATTCGAATTCAGAGCCAGCTTCGTCTGATTCGTGCCATGAAGGAAAAGGGCCTTCACGTAGTCATCGTGTTGTTGGGTTATCCGTCCAATTTGCCGAAGTTGTCGGAGGCCGACGCGATTATTCTTACGTATGGATTGCCCGGTTCCCATTCGGAAAGCATGAAGGCCGTGGCGGATGTGCTGGTGGGTCAGGGGCCCTTGGGCATCATGCCCGTGGTGACTGAAGTCAAGACCACCGTCGGCAAGGTGGAGCTGTACAGTGTGCTGGACGTAATACGAAGCCCGGTGGGACGGCTTCCGGTATCGTTGGAGCCGCCTTATGAGGCGGGACTCGGCGTCGCGTATGACCCCACGTATACGATCGACAAAGTGGAGTGGCAGTTTGGGGATGGCCAGAAGTCGAAAGAGTTTCGAGTAGAAAAGGCTTTTTCTTCGCCTGGACGGTATCCCATCACGCTGACCATCATCGATAAGAAGAAGATTTCGACGACACGAACGTTGCATGCCATCGTAGAATAGAATTGCGTGTAATGCACTGCTTCATTCAGATGAAGCGCGCTTCAATGTCTGGGCAGGTAGCCTTTTTAAAGGACTACAGTTCATGGTGTTCTTGTCCAATATGAATACCCGATTGCGCGATATGATCGAACGGCAATTGTTGCCCGGAGAGCATATTGCGTGGATGGGCCAGCCTGTGCCCCGTTTTTTTACAGGCAGGGCGGTGGGCGCCATGGTGTTTGGCGCGGCGTGGATCGGCTTTATTGCTTTCTTCTTTTACGATGTGACGCGCTATTTCGATTCGGGATTGCTGTCTTTACTTACTGGTCCATTCCTCGCGATTGGTATCGGACTGATGGCTGGGGGTCCGTTGTGGGCTTATCGCGACGCCACACACACGCACTACGTTGTCACGAATCAGCGCGTTCTTATTGTGAATTCCGCATGGGGATTTTCCCTTACCGCGTTTAAGCCTAGTGAGCTTAGCCAGATGCGGCGACGCGAACGGCGAAATGGCATGGGCGATATCGTGATCCGGTATCAGGAAGGCTACGATGATCAGGGCGATTTTCATGCGGAAGAATGGGGCCTTATGAATCTACCCAATCCCCGCGAAATTGAGGCCATCCTGCTGGAATTGATCTCCAAAAATGCGCCGCGGCATGCTCCTGGCGGGCCGGTGACCGGAGGCGCATAGATGCCGGATTGTCACTCGCTTCATGGCCATGGCGGCTATGGTGCTGAGCGCATTGTGCTTTATAAAACCGGTGAAATCGCCTTCGAGACCCTATTCACCCAGCGAAACCCGCCAAAGTCGATCATTCCTCGGCGGAGTTTTCCGATTCGGGCGCTTCGCCGTCCTTGATCCAGCGGCGTCCCGTCGCGCGATCCAGTTCGGCGTTCGCGACGGCGTAATCACGCAGTGAAAGCACCAGTGCATTCTCCGCGGCGGTGAGGGCCAATTCCGCATCCAAGGTTTCGGCCTGGGTGCCCACGCCTTCCGTGTAGCGCAATTGGGCGAGGCGCAATCCTTCGGTAGCCAGGGTGACGTTGGCCTTGTCGGACTTGTAGCGCGCGATTGCGTCGCGCACCTGAATGACCGCCTGGTTCACATTCAACTTGGATGCATCTTCGACGCTTTGGAGTTCCGCTTGAACGCTACGGAGTTGCGCCTGCTTTTCGAGCACTTCGTGCTTGCGCCGGCCGCCGGCGTATATGTCGAGTTCCGCGCCAACCGAGAACGTGAGGCCGTCGGGCTGGGCGTACCCGCCGCCGTCCACGTTTTGGTATTGGACGGAACCGGCCACCTGGGGCTTGAATTGTCCTTTGGCGCGGCGCACTTCCTGTTCCGCAGCTTCGACGCCCTTCTGGAGGGCGAGAATTTCTGGACGGTTAGCCAAGGCCTCTTGTGTCAATTCGGTCACGGATGGAAAGGCGGGAGACCAATCCAGTTCCAATCGGGGTTCTACCTGTGAATCCTGAGGCAGGCCGACTACCCGTTTCAGGTTGGCTTGCGCGAGCAAGTGGGCGTTTTCCGCTTCCACCAAATTGCTCTGCCGGATGCCCAGTTCAGTTCTCGACCGGAGGTCTTCGAATGGACTGATGGCTCCTTCCTGCAACATGAGGCCCGTGTCACGTACGTTGCGTTCGTAGGAAGCAACGCTGTTACGCGCCACCCGTACCAGGGAGGCTGCGGCCACCACGTCATAAAAGGCTCGCTTCGCTTCGTACTCCAATTGCGACAACGCGGCTTGTTCCTGCCATGCCTGGGATTCGGCGAGGAACTTGGAGGCTTTGACCGCGGCACTGATTCGTCCGCCGGCATAAAAAACCTGGGTAAGGGTGATTTTGTCGGTGCGAAAGTCGTCCTTGGGGGCAAAATTGATACCGCCAGATAGTTGGCTGGTCAACAGTTGCTGGGTGAAGGCGGCGACCCGGTTCCAAGGCGCCAAGCCCCCGCCGGGAAACGGCCCGCCCTGCATAAAACTTCCGCCGAGGCCGCCCATGCCCCCGACCAATTGGTTGAAATCGGGCTGGTTCAGCTCAGTGTGGGTAAAGGTCATGGAGCCTTTCAGCTGAGGCTTGCGCATGGCATTGGCTTGGCCGATTCGTGCCTCCGCCGCTTCGCGATCCGCTTGCGCGGACGCGGCTTTTGGATTGTGCGCTACGGCCATGCTCACACAGTCGCGGGCGGACAGGACTACCGTTTCACCGGGCGTTTCGGCGAGTGCCTGGGCGTTGCCATCGAGGAAGGCATCGAGCGCGTCCATGGTTTGCTGAAACTCGCCTGGGCCGACGATGGGTTCGGGGGTGGCCGGGGGCGTTTCTTGAGCCTGGACGAGGCTCGGGAGGAGGAGGAGCAATACGGCAAGAAGGCGTTTCATGGCTGTTTCCAAACTGGTTGCACCAAACACGGGAATGATACGTCAGGCGTGTGGTTGGTTCAAAGTGCGGATCGGCCTGGTGGTGGCTGGAGCGAGGCGAAATCTGCTAGAGTGCCGTAATGTGTCCTTGGGGCCGAAAGGCGCGTGGTATCGGGAGAACTTCGGTGAAAATAGCAATTCGGGGATTGGTCTGGGTGCTGGCATTGGTACTTGTCGCACCCGTTGCGCGAACGGAAGACGAGTTTTCCATGGAGGACGGTATTCTCAAGCAGGACCGTTCGCCCTATACGTTGCGCGGCATAGCCACACCCGACATGATTTACGATGGGATGTCGATTGTCGACCAGGAATCGCGCATGAACCAGGTGGCGCGCGTGGGTGGTACCACCGTTTGTTTTGACCTGGTTGGATTCGGCGACGGTGGCAAGACATTGAGTGGCGCAAAGCTGAAATTGCTGGATGAGATCGTCGCACTTATGAACTATCGCGGGATGACTGCGATTGTCCGCGTGCTTGGGCCCGACGCACCGACTGACAGGGCCGGCCGGCGCACGGCCGCGGTGACTGCCGCAAAGGCGTTGCGGGGACGTGAGAAATGCGTGTACGTAATTGACGGTGACAACGCTTCGGATCTGATCCGGCGATTCAAGAGAAATGCTCCAAGGTTGGTGGTTTTGGGATCGGAGGGCAAGCCGCACGTGAAAGTCGTATTCGAACCCACCATGACGGCGAAAGGCCCTGTATTGTTGTACGGCGCGGTGCCGGAAACTGGGCACTGCCTGATGCCCGCGGAGGATTCGTCGTACGAGGCGTTTGAAACGGTTTCGACACATCCCAAGGAATTGGACCCGTGGACTCCGGACAACTCTGTATTGACAGAACAAGAGCGTGCCGAGGGGTTCATCGCGTTGTTCAATGGCCGGGATCTTGACGGATGGATCATCGCGGGCGATCAGGAGTGCTGGCGTGTGAAGGACGGCACCATTTGCTGGGTGCGGCAGGGCGGTAAGCTGTTGCGTACGGTGAAGCGGTATAGCGACTTCATATTGCGATTCGAGTACAACATGCCCGAGGGTGGAAACAGCGGCATTCACATTCGCGCACCGCGCGCCGCGCGCAACTCGAAAATTGGCTTTGAATTCCAGATGATGGGCGATTATGGCGAAGCGCCCAACAAGACGGGCACGGGTTCCATTTACGATGCGTTTCCTCCCATGGTCAATGCGGTGAAACCGAACGGCGAATGGAACTTTGTTGAGATCTACCTGAAAGGCGCTGAATATAAGGCCACGCTGAACGGTCAGGTGGTTCAGGATACAAGCTTTGATTCGGATGACAACTTGAAGCCCCGGCTTCGCGACGGTTTCATCGGGCTCACGGATCACAGTCACCCTGTGTTCTTCCGGAATATCCGGATCAAACCTCTTAACTAACTCTGGCCATCCGGATTCAATTGGAGAATACAGTCATGCGACACATGCGGCGGTTGGCCGTTATCGCGGCTTTGGTATCGTGCGCACAGATCGACGCGATGGCGCAGGATCAACCCGCGCCCGCCCCTGAGGCTGCGCCGCCTGCCGCCGAAACGCCGGCGGCTCCGGTGGAGCCGGCGCCGGCTCCGGAAGCGGCTCCCCCACCCGACCCGGCGGCCGCTGCGCCCGTGCCGGAGGGACCGGCGGATTTTGCATCGTTTGGTGTGTCGCAATTGCAGTGCATCATTGGCGGCAATGGTGCGACGGGCGAGCACAATGCTGGATATAACGGCGTGTTTCACTTGGCGGTTCCGGGCAAGGACGAGAACCTCTATGTGCCGTTCTATGCGGGTGTGAATCTGGAGCATTACTTTGATTCACGGCCTCGATCGGAAGACCGCAAGGTATTTTTCGAGCCTCGTTTTTCACCGATGACGTTTGCCAAGGTGAACGAAACGACCGCGGAACTGTACCAGCCGGAAA
This sequence comes from Candidatus Hydrogenedentota bacterium, assembly GCA_045863295.1. Taxonomy (GTDB): domain Bacteria; phylum Hydrogenedentota; class Hydrogenedentia; order Hydrogenedentales; family SLHB01; genus BTWA01. The sequence continues at coordinate 65,992 of BTWA01000010.1, read as the reverse complement.
CGCCTGTTTATGGGGTGGAAAGCTGGACACGTTTTGAAGTGAAAGAGCCGAATTATATCGATGTAACGTACCGGTGCGTACCCAAGCGCGGCATATTTGAAGGGTACATGGGCGTGTTCTGGGCTTCGTACATTAACGCGCCGCTGGATAAGAGCATTTATTTTCTAGGCGACGGTTCGTTGGATACGCCCATCTGGGCGCAATACTGCACGCAGAAGCATGGGCACGCGAGCAGCGTTCTTTCCAAAGAAGAGACGGCGGAACTGCCGTATCCGCCCGAGGGCGATACGTTGTTCAACAGCCTCTCGCCGCTTCGGTACACCGAGCCGTTTTACTACGGCCGTTGGCGCGACATGGTGCTCATTTACATTTTCAAGCCAAATCCTTACCTTCGTTTTTCCCATTCGCCTTCCGGCGGCGGCAAGACGAAGGATGGGGACGACACGAACCCGGCTTGGGATTTCCAGATGGTTATCCCGGATTATGAAGTGGGCAAGGAATATACGCTGGAGATGCGCGTGGTCTTCAAGCCGTGGGTCGATCGCGCTGATGTGCTGAACGAAGTGCGCAGCTATTTGGGCCGCCTGTAGACGTTGCCGGCGCCGCCATGAAGCCCGTTTTGCCGAAAGCCGATGTGACCGGACTGAGGCGCAAGTTGCTGGCCTGGTACCGGCGTGAGGCCCGTACGCTGCCTTGGCGCGGCACCAAGGATCCCTATTCGGTTTGGCTTTCGGAAGTCATCTTTCAACAAACCCGGATCGAGCAAGGCACCCCCTACTTCGAGCGCTTTATTGCCCGGTTTCCGACGGTACAATCGCTTGCCGATGCCCGCGAAGACGATGTGTTGAAATTGTGGGAAGGCCTTGGTTATTACTCCCGCGCGCGCAACCTGCACAGGGCGTCAAAGATCATTGCGTATGAGCGCCATGGCCGGTTTCCCTCCAGTGCCGCGGAGTGGCTGGAAATACCTGGTGTTGGCCGGTACACAGCCGGGGCCATTGCGAGCATTGCCTACAGCGAGCGAACCCCGGTGGTGGACGGAAACGTGATCCGCGTGTTGACCCGCCTACACGACATCGATACACCGGCGGACTCATCGGGAACCATCGAAACTCTTTGGCGGCTTGCCGGGGACTTGGTGCCCGTGCGCAACCCCGGCGATTTCAATCAGGCGTTGATGGAGTTGGGGTCGAACGTGTGTACACCGCGCGCGCCTGTGTGCGGGGATTGTCCTGTTGCGAGCCACTGTAAGGCGCGAGCGCGCGGCGTGCAACTGGAACGGCCGGTGCGCCGGGAGAAGAAACCGCCACCGCATTACGACATGGTGGCCGCTGTTATCGTTTCGGAAGGGAAGTACTTCATCGCGAAACGGCCGCCCAACGGGCTCTTGGGAGGCCTATGGGAATTTCCCGGGAATCAGGTCGTATCAGGCGAGAATCATTCGATCGCATTACGCCGCACGGGGCGCGATCTGCTTGGCGTCACGCTTCGTCCGGGCCGGCTCGTGGCGTGCGTGAGTCATGCCTATTCCCATTTTCGCGTGACCGTGAATGCGTATCGATGTTTCGTTTCCAAAGGCCAACCGTCGCCATGCTGGCATACTGAGTCGCGGTGGGTGAGCCCGGATGAGTTTGCGCATTTCGCATTTCCCAAGGCCAATTTGAAGATCCTGCCGATGCTGACAAACGAAAGGTAGTTGGATTACGGCGCCTTTCTCGCGGTGAACAGGCCGTAGCGCATGGATCCTGTGTTGTATGCGGCCCAGATACGCAACACCGTTCGCGCGAATTCCCGATTGGGGCCTTTGAACAGGTATTTCCAGGCGGCCAGATCCCAGGTCAACCGGCGCGCCATTCGGCCCACAATGATGGGCCACGTCTTTTTGACGTTGCGGCTCAAGTCTTCGAAAGCTATGCCGGTAAATCCGGCGCCGCTCATCAACTGCCTGTAGTCTTCTTCATCGCCCATGTGCGGCAAACGTCCCTCGCGGCATATCGGCTCCAGCAGGAGGCGTACTTCCCATGCGGCTGGCGCCGGACGTGCCAACCATGCATAGACTCCAACCCGGCCATCGGACTTTAGAACGCGGTGCACTTCGCGAAAGAAGGCCGCTTTGTCCTCCATGTGTTCAGAACTTTCAATGGAGATGCATAGGTCGGCAACTCCATCCGGAAGGCCATTGTCAAACCAGTTTCGGCAGTGAATGACGGGGTTGTCCGGTTGGGTGGCCACTTGCTGGGCGTACGCGTGTTGCCTCGCAGACAGTGTGTATCCTTCCACCCTCGCCTTGTACTCGTAGGCCAGAATTCGCGCGGTAGCGCCGTAGCCGCAGCCGATATCGCAAATTCGATCGCCAGGTTGAACCTGGACGCGATCCGCGAGATGGGTTGTGAGGGCACGGGTGGCTTCGGCGACGGTTTCGTTTCCTTTGCGCCATAATCCGTGGTGCACGTGCTCGCCCCAAATGAGCTGATACCAATGGTCGAGGTCGTCATAGTGATCGGCCACGTCCTGAGCGTATTGGGATTTTCGAGGATATATCACAACGCCAGTGCTCCTGCGCCTACTTTCTATTCCGGTATCGCAATCGAGAGGGGTCTGGTATTTCGCTTTCGCGATCTCCGAACTATGCAAATTTCCGTGGTGTAATTTCCATAAAGAGTGAATTTGCCTTCCGCACCGGATCGGCTCCCTCTCTGGCGACTAACACAATTAAAACTCCGTCCGAACAATTTGTTCATTAGGGATTAACGTTTCATGACTACCATTTGCGGGTGCGGGCTGTAGGGCAGGACGATGGGTGTCAAGACCGTGTTTTGAGCTGGCGTCATGCCTTTGCACATTACTTTGGGTGACATTCAATTCATTCATTGCGTCAACAAGAGGAGACAGGTATGCGTAAACGCGGATTCACCTTGATCGAGTTGCTGGTGGTTATTGCCATCATCGGCATCCTGGCGGCCATTCTGCTGCCGGCGCTGGCGAGGGCGCGTGAAGCGGCCCGGCGCGCCAGTTGCCAGAACAATCTGAAGCAATATGGCCTTGTTTTTAAGATGTTTTCGAACGAATCCAAGGGTGGGTATTTTCCCGAGCTTCAGAACATTTGGCCGGGATTGCGGGAAGAACTGTTGGGGCCGGACATGCGCCAACTCTATCCGGAATACTTGAATGACCCAATGATTGGCCATTGTCCTTCCGACGCGGACATCGACCCGAGCGTCTGGGGCGCCAATGTGCAGAATATCCAAAAAGGCTACGAAGAAGTGGGCCGCCTGATTGCCGACGGGCAAGCTACCTCGGATTGCATGGTGGCGCATTTCAGCTTCCCCCGGTCGTATGTGTATTTCGGCTACGCGGTTCGCTATGGCACGGAAGCGAAGCAGGCGTGGCGCTGCAACGAAAAGGCTTCGGAAGTGCTGCGCGACAACTATCCGGCCCTGGGAACAATCGCAGGCGGTTCTGGCTCGTTGGACGATTTTAAAATGAACCTTGGAGCGGGATGCCCGTACAACAACATTCAGTATGATGACGACGGAAACGTCTGGACGGGTATGTACGAAATACCAAGCGGGCTGCGCTGGGATTACGGCGACTCCACCTTGGACGACCACTTCACCTTTACGAATGGCGATGCCGACACAACACAATCGTCGAACAGCAATCGTAGGATTGGCCCTTCGACCCTTTGTCCGGATCGGCTTTTCCGCCTGAAGGAAGGCGTGGAACGATTCTTCATCACAGATATCAACGCCCCGGCCTCGGGCTCTGTAGGACAAAGCACGTTACCTGCCATGATGGACGGGTGGGCACAGCAAAAGAAGCTGTCCGACTCGGGCGGATCGAATCTGGACGATTCCACAGGCGGCGTTGTCATGTTCAACCACGTTCCGGGCGGCGCCAACGTGTTGTACATGGACGGCCATGTGCGGTTCATTCGTTATCCGGCCGAATTCCCCGTGAAACTTGAGGAATGGGGTTATGGCAAGGCATGGGAAATTGATATTGCGGACGGCATGATGGGCTGATTGCTTATTTGCCGGTCAGCTTGAATGTGCATTCGGGGCTTTGGGAGTCATTCCCAAGGCCCCGCTTTACTCGATTGTAAATCAAGGAGAGGGTCTATTCGATGCACGCGCTGGTTGTGACATTCGCACTGTGGTGCGCCACTGTTCCGGTTAGTGCGGCCACGGTACAACCCGTAGCCGAAACAGAAGCCGTGACGTCATCCGGCGACGCTGCGGATGATCCCTGCATCTGGGTTAATGCATCGAATCCGAAAGAAAGCCTGATTGTTGGCACGGACAAACAGACCGGGTTGTACGTATATACGCTGCATGGAAAGCTTGTGCAGAGCCTTCCTGACGGCCAAATGAACAACGTGGATATTCGTGCAGGTTTCCAGGGGCGGAACGGTGTGTCGACATTGGTCGCCGCCACCAATCGCACTAATAACACCATTGCGATTTACCGCCTGGATGAATCCACCGGTATCCTGACGGGTCAGAATAAAGGAATTGAATCCGGCGTAGCGGTATATGGCTTCTGTCTTTACAGAAATAAGGCCGGAGCGATGTACGCGTTTGTAACCACCAAGGAAGGCGAAATTGTCCAGTGGCGTCTACAGGAAGATGAATCCGGCGCGGTGACCGGCAAACGAGTCCGTGTATTAAGGGTTGATGGCCAGGTGGAAGGGTGCGTTGCTGATGATGCCTTGGCTGTACTTTACGTGGGTGAAGAAACCCGGGGAATCTGGCGTTTCAACGCAGAACCCAATGCAGGAGATGAACGCATTGCTGTGGACACCGTGCGACCGGACGGGCGCCTCACCGCCGATATCGAAGGCCTTGCACTGTACGCAAAGCCCGACGGCAAAGGGTATCTTGTCGCCTCCTGCCAGGGGAGCAACGAATTTGCCGTTTATTCACGGGAACTGGGAAATGCGTTTGCGGGGTCATTTCAGGTTGGCGCGACGAATGCGATTGATGCGGTAACTGGCACAGACGGCATCGACGTGTGCAGTGCATCGCTTGGCGGCGCCTTTGGACACGGACTTTTCGTGGCTCAAGATGATGTCGATAATTCGGGCACTCAGAATTTCAAGTTGGTAGCCTGGGAAGCGATTGAGCAGGTACTTCATCTGCCTTGAATGTATTTGGCCTCGGATCTTACGACTCAGACGCTTTAGAGTTGACACTTCCCTAGTTCCGGTGTATAGTTAACTTACTAGGGGCTAGGTCCACCATGACGAAAAGGGTTGAGTCATGGTGAACGCGGCTGTGTGCAAAAAATACCTTCCGCTCCTCCTTTTGGCGCTTCTGCCCAATTTCACGTGTGACCCTCCTTCGAATAGTCAGAGCATTGTCCCCGATCTGGTGGGAACGCAAATCGGCGAAGTGGATGCGTTGCTCAGCGCCGCCGGCCTAACACGGGGCTCCGTGTTTACGGACTTTCAGAGCGGCGTTGCCATGAACACGGTCTATCAGCAGAACCCTCCGGCCGGCGCAGCCGTGGTACCCGGCACGCTTGTGCACCTGCTGGTATCGCTGGGTGACCTCCTCCCCAAGATTACGGAGGTTTCTTCGCAGCAGGGCGTGCCCGGCGAAATCATACGAATCGAATTTGCCGATGCGCAGGGCAACTCGCTCCTCGTTGGGTTCAACAACATTCGGGTCACACCCATTTTGCAGACCGAATCGTACTTGACGGTGCAAGTACCGCCTATAGCGGCTGGGACGTATGATTTGAATGTTGCGTTTGCCGAGTCACCCGAGGTGAAAGCGAGCGTCGATTGGCATTTTATCGTCAATCCGCAGAGTGTCCCGGCCATGAACGAGGCCGAGGCCTTTTTGAATAGTGTTCAGTCGTTGCTGGACGGCACGCGCCGGTATGTGGAGCAGGCCGCGGAGATGTCAGGCGTATTGATTGGCGAACTCCATCAGATTGACGATGATTTCGATACTTGCGATCGATTTCTGCAGTATGCGCGGATCAGACTTTCGCAGCTTTCGGTGCCGGACCGGCAACTGTTATGCAGTCTTCTGGCGGGGTCGGGCGTTCCAATGGAGGTCACGCCTGATGCCAAGTCCGCCATGAAAGATGGCGATGGAACCAAGGCTATCAACCCCGCTGCGTTGATGTTCTTCGCATCGGTAATCAAACTGGACGCCATGAGCGCGGGCACGACCAATCTGTACGCCACGTTAGACGCGTTGAAATACGGCGCACTGGCCTCTGGGGCACAGACTTCTTGGAGCCACATCAGCGCAAGTCAGGCTACAAACCTCTGCGCTTTCTTGGATATCGTGCAAATCCCGTTGCTTGCGGCCGATTACTTTATGGACTGCGTGGTACCCACGGACATCAAGCAGATTACGGCGTCGGCCCGGCCGGATCAGGGGAATCGGTTGAATCCCGGCGAGACTTCGACCCTTTCGGCCAAAGGAAACTTTGGAGCGCAGGTTGCCTGGGCGGATGTGGAAATCACATTTACGGCGGATGGCATGTCCCGGCATTTTGCCGAGTCGTACGCCCGGGCCCTTGGCCAGTTCACGCTGATTCCGGCGGAGTTGCGGGCACAAATCCTGGGCCGTGTCACGGCCAACGTAGGCGGCGTTTTCGCGGGTATGGGATTCGCGGCCAACGATCCCGTGTTTTTCGCTTTGCATCAGAAACTGGCCATTGCCTGGGGGCTGGATGTGCCGGTGGACGTGCACTTTTACAGGAATAACGGGGATGGTTCGTTGTCGAATGCATTCAAGAACTTGATCCCTGTCCTGGGCGAGGGCCCATCCCAGTCGCTTCAAGCACTACTTCTGAATACGTGCGGGACAAGCAAAGGCATTTCCGCTAACGCGAGCATGAAGATTACGGATGAATCAGTTTTGTCGTTTGACGCGACGCGCAACAAGCTGCATGCAAAAAGGATCGGGTCGACGGAAGTGTCGCTGTTTCCTTACCGGTTTGAAGAGGAGTCCACGAACGCAGGCATTGCCACCGTTGAAGGTTGGTACTTTCTTCAGGATGAGGTTCCGGCGGGAAGCTCAGGCAAATCGCTGAAGATAGCCGAAAAGGGACCGCTTGTAATTCCGGTTTCATCGCAAAGCGATATGGTGTTCTCGCCTTTGACCCGATCGCCGGTATCGGGCCTTTCCCCTCGCGCCTTCACGCCCGATGGTGGATCATTTGAAATCAGCCTGACTCCGGTGGATCTGGGCGACAGGTTGTATACCGGCAGCAGCGGGTTTGCCCACTATACCTTTGGGCCGGTGGTGATCTACGAACCCGAATCGACTGAACCCATTGAAAACGACCCTCCAGGCGGCGGCGGCGATCCCGAAGTGGGGGAAGGCGATCCGGTCATGCCCAATCGCCCCCCGGTGTCCATCGCATTTCTCGTGGACGGCAGTGCAAGCATGATACTGAGTGACCCGGAAAACTCGCGCATTCTGGCGTGCAAGGAACTCGTGAAGATCCTGCTTGAGAACGATGAGGTGGCTATATTCGATTTTGGCCCCCCCGCAACCGATGGTTTCAAGCAGACCCGCCTGCTGCAGGCATTCACGACGGACAAGGACGACGTGTTGGACGCACTGGATCGTGTAACCAGTGTTGGCGGGTCACCCATGTACACGAGTTTGATGGATGTCATTCCTTATATCTCGAATACGGCGAACTTACCGCTTAAATTCATCCTTTTGACGGATGGACGGGCATTTGATAAGACTATCTTCGAGAGTGCCGTTCGCGTGGCGCTGGATTACGATGTGAGTGTAAATGTGGTGGGCCTCGGGCGCTTGCCCGATTACGTATCCCTGATGCGCCTTGCCGAGCGCACGGGAGGCCACTACACCCAATCGCGTACGGTGCTAGGCCTGCGGGATTTGCTCCTCGGCATCGGCTTGCGAATGAACACGGGCAGCGTCAATCTCGACGCGGCACTCGTTTTTATTCCGGCAGTTCCCCCGGGAGACTATTTCATCGAGGGTTCTGTCAACACACACATCGACGGAGCAACGATAACTTCATACTACAATATGCCTGTTACCGTGGAGCCCTGAGCGCACGCGGCTATTCCCACTCGATGGTGCCGGGCGGCTTGGAGGTCACGTCGTAGAGGACGCGGTTGATGTGCTGCACTTCGTTGCAAATGCGGTTGGAAATGCGTTGCAGGATTTCCGGCGGAAACCGGAACCAGTCCGCGGTCATGGCATCTTCGGAGGTAACGGCGCGCAGGGAACACACTTCTTCATAGGTGCGTTCGTCGCCCTGGACACCCACGCTGCGAACGGGGAGCAGACACACCAATGCTTGCCATATCGCTGGATACAACCCGGCGCGCCGGATCTCCTCAATAAAAATGGCGTCGGCTTCGCGGAGCGTTTCCAGACGGTCTTTGGTGACTTCTCCAATGCAGCGCACGCCCAAGCCCGGACCTGGAAACGGGTGACGCATGACGATTTCCTCGGTCAATCCGAGTTGACGCCCCAGGGCGCGCACTTCGTCTTTGAATAGTTCCCGTAGCGGTTCCAGCAGCTTCAGGTTCATGTGCTCGGGCAATCCACCGACGTTGTGATGGCTCTTAATGGTCACGGACGGGCCGCCTGTCGCGGAGACGCTTTCAATCACATCGGGGTAAAGTGTTCCTTGGGCGAGAAAATCGACCTTGCCCAGTTTGCCTGCCTCTTCTTCAAAGATATCGACGAAAAGCTTGCCGATGATCTTGCGCTTTTGTTCCGGATCGGTGACGCCCTTGAGCGCGACGAGGAAACGAACTTCCGCATCGACGTAGTGCAAATCGATATGAAAATGATCGCGGAAAACTTGTTGTACGAGTTCCGGTTCCCCCTTGCGCAACAGTCCGTTGTTCACAAACACGCACGTGAGGCGATCGCCAATGGCCTTGTGAATCAGCACGGCCGCCACGCTGGAGTCTACTCCCCCGCTCAATCCGAGCACGACGCGCCCGTCGGATCCCACCTGCTCGCGAATGTCGGCGATGGCGACATCGACAAATGAACCCATGTTCCAATCGCCCTTGCATCCGCAGATGGTGTGGACAAAATTTGAAAGCACCTTGGTGCCTTCCGGGGTGTGGACCACTTCCGGGTGAAATTGAACGCCGTAGAACTTTCGCGCGACATCAGCCGCCGCCGCGTAGGGACAATTCTCGGTGGTGCCCAGTGTTTGAAAACCTGCAGGCAATTCGGTGACGGCGTCGCCGTGACTCATCCACACTTGCGTGCGGTTATGAATGCCGGCCAGGAAGCCTGTGGTATCGTGATGCTCCAGATGGGCGATGCCGTATTCTCGCTTGCCTGCACGCTCCACCTTGCCGCCGAGCATGTCCGCGAAGAGCTGAATGCCGTAGCAGATGCCAAGAATGGGCACGCCAAGATCAAACACGCGCGGATCCGGCTTTGGCGATCCGGCCGCATGCACGCTGGCGGGACCGCCGCTGAAGATAATGCCGGCGGGGTTGTGCGCCTTGAGTGTTTCGATGGAGACGTTGAACGGCTCAATCAGGCTGAACACATTGGCTTCGCGAACGCGGCGGGCGATAAGCTTGCTGTACTGCGCGCCAAAATCCAAGACGATAATGGGACGGGTTGGATGCATGTTTTTTTGATTCCCGATCCGGTAGCGGTCCACTCACGTATCGCGCATTTGCGCACATTTCCCCTGCCCAGGGAAATGGTCAGGAGTGTATCACGTTTGGCAAGGATTCACCCAATTCAATGCGGATCGCCGGCGTCCGCATCGTAATAGGGCTCCAATTCAACGAAATTTATCGCTATTTCCTGGCCGGTGGCGCCGCCTGCTTCCGAATCGCTCTTCCAATCCGAAATAGTTAGCTCGCCGATTTCGCGTGTCGCGCGAAAGACTTGCCGGTACAGGGTAAACCAGGCCACTTTTCCCCCGGTAAACGGACCACTCGTGGTTGCGGACGAAGCACTATTGTACCGGGTTACAAAGCTTTTGCCTGGAACCGGCTCTGCCCCTGTGAAGTCGATGCGCAACGCGACTTCTTTTTCCTCGGACAACCCGGCCGAAAGGTCGCCATAATCTGCTGCAATAACTTTCAATGAGTACAACTGGCCGGGTTTCAGACTGCGAACCGGCTGGCTGATTCGGTTGGGGCCCCTGGTACTTCTTCTTAGCAGAGCGAAGGCGTTGCCCGCAGGTTCATCGGGAAAGATTGCGCGATGCCAGTAACGTCCTTGCAAACGCCCTAGGTGCTCCATATACCCCGAAGTGATCGTGCCTGTTTCGGCTGTATTGGCAGTCCATCCGTCGAGTTGGGCGTCGAAGTCAGGGTTAGTCAAATGGGGTAGCTCATATGCATAGCCGTACGCTTCCGCAAGGGAATCCGTTCGACCCTCGAGGGCGTAATGCCGGAAGAGCGCGGCCATCCAGCGGAGTATTTCCTCGTCTGCCTGCTGGGAAGTCCACCATTGAAGCCCAGACAATCCTTGGAACGCCGGATCGGTCGCCAGGTGGCGTACTTGCATGTCCATCCAGGCTTTGTAACTTACTTGTGGCTGAACGTTCAGGCTCAGGGCGCTTGTAAACAATCCGGATACCAGGATCATGTGTCTTTCCACGCCGGGAAACGTGGCGCGCCACTTGACCATTTCGTCTGTCAACAGGGTCTGAAGCTGTGTTTCGGCGGCGGCGTGGGTCGGCATCTCATGCAGATACCGCAGCCACGCGATGCGGTAGTCTTTTTCGATCACCGTGTTGACAAAAGATCGGGTTTGCGGCCGTGAATACATGCCTGGGCCACCGCAATATCCGTAAAACTTCTTGCCGGTAAAGACGGGATTGCTGCCAAGCCGGGCCAGCGATTCGGTCCAAGCCGGATACAACGGATTCTGACGCCCTTGAAACTCATCCACTATGACACCGGACAAGCGAGGATCGGTAAAACCGGGATTCTCGGCCCAATGCCTGTATGCGTTGTCTGCGGAGAGTCCTTCCGCGAGCGGCAATCCGGCGTATCCAATCCACTTTCGGCCGGTTCTGATCCATGGGTCGATGCGATTGTCTGCATCATCCGCCGGGTTGCCGACGATGGTATTGACATGCGGCAGGACATGGCGTTCGAGAAAGGGCCAATCGTAACTGCCGTAGGCGGCCACGCTGGGCTGGGCCGGGTATCGGCAATAGTGCAACTCCGGTATGGTTCGCACAGACACTTGCCGTGCACCGTCGCCGAGGACTTGAAGAACGTACGTGTCCTTGGCTTTCCACACCATGGCCTCGGGGCGGGCCTCGTTCACCAAAATGTTGCCTTCGTCGACGACTTGCACGTGCGTATCGGGCTTGGCAACAACCCGGATAAGAAGCCACCCGTCGGCAGGAGTTGTAAATGAGACCTTGGAATCCGCTTGTGATTGACTCCACGTACCGAGTTCGCTCACGAAGTTGTTGAGCTTGCGCGTGTCCTGGGCGAAGGCCAGGGTTGCGATTCCCAGGAGGAAAACCACCCACGCCGCCACGTATCGGGCTACCGTGTGCGCAACGCCGAGCCCACAACTATGGCTACGCGGCGTGGTGTTCATGTCCATGTTCGCCATCGCATTCGCCTTCCTTCCGGCGCGGACAGGTGTCGCAGGTGAGGAGTTCGCCGTCCGGACCGATGACGCCTTCGGTGCTGCAGGTGCCTCGGATGCAGCGGCCGCGAACCAGGTAGCCCACGGCAAGCGCCATCATCGCAATGGCGACGAAGGTCAGGGTCACGAGAAATATGACTAGTTGCGGCATGGCTGCGCCCTCATTGGGACTGGCCCGGTTGCTGTTGAAATGCGGATGACGTTTCAACCCGATACTGGCCGTCGTCGCTGTGCAAAATCATGTATACACTTAACTTCAGGCGTTCCGCCATGGCCATGCCAGCCTCGGGCCCCATTGCCATGATGGCGGTTGCGTATCCGTCCGCATCGACGCATTCTTTAGTAATAACGGTTACAGAAGCCAGTTTATGCGTGACTGGGCGGCCGGACTTCGGATCGATGGTATGCGAGAACCGTTGGCCGTCGATTTCAATGAAGTTGCGATAATCGCCGGAGGTAGCGAGGGACATTCCGCTCAATGGCACTACGGTCTCGATTTGTTGTTCGGGCAGGAGCGTGGGCTTTTCGATCGCAATCTGCCACGGTTGACCTTCTTCGTTCAGTCCCTTGGCGCGCACTTCCCCGCCGATCTCAACCATATAATGTTCGATTGACAAGGCGTCCAACGCCAACGCGACTTTGTCTACTGCGTAGCCCGGGGCAATGGAGTTCAGGTCGCAATAGGTACTGGCGTGCATTTTGGCGATGGTTTTGCCTTCTGCATTCAAGGTGAGTTTTTGAAAACCGACCAAGTCCAGCAAGTCTGCCAACTCGGAGCCGGTGGGCTCTTTGGGTTCGATGCTCTTCTTCGGTCCGAATCCCCATGCGTTCACCAGCGGGCCCACGGTGATATCGAACGCGCCTCCGGACTCCTCGCTAATGCGTCCGGCGGTTTGGAACACCGAAAACAAGTCCGCGGAAACGGCGATTGGGGTATTGGCGGGGGCTGAGTTCAGGCGGGAAATCTCGGAGGAATCCCGGTAGGTAGACATCTGTTCGTCAATGCCGGCGAGCACGTCATCGATGGCCGACTGCACCTGCTTTACCAATTTTCCGTGTGCAAACAGGCCGCTCTCCTGCACTCGGATCTTTACGTGATAGGTTGTGCCCATGGTAGGACCGGACAAGGCGAAATCGCCTTTGCCGACATGGCACGACGCACACGCGAGGGACATGAAAGAAACCAGCGCGACCCGATGAGCCGCGCTGGCCATAAACTTACTTGCACTGCGTCGCATGCCGATCAACTGCCGAAATCGTCGTACGCAATGTTCTCGCTTTCCACGCCCAAATCGGTAAGCATATTACGCACGGCCGTCAACATCATGGGCGGACCGCAAATGTAGTACTCGACATCTTCCGGACTCGGATGTTCTTTCAGATACTGATCGTAGAGTACCTGGTGAATGAACCCTTTCAAACCAGTCCAATTGTCTTCAGGCAACGGTTCGGACAAGGCCAAGTGCCACTTGAAATTGGGGTTCTCCGCCTGAATCTTGTCGAACTCGTCGTTGTAGAATGTTTCCTTCAGGCTGCGTGCGCCGTACCAAAAGGTCACTTTTCGTTTGGTGTGGATGCGATGGAATAGATCGTAGATGTGCGAACGCATCGGGGCCATGCCCGCGCCACCGCCGATGAAGCACATTTCCGCCTCGGTATCCTTGGCAAAGAACTCGCCAAAGGGACCGGAAATGGTTACCTTGTCGCCGGGCTTCAAATTGAAAATATACGACGACATGATGCCGGGCGGCGTTCCCTCGGGTGCGCGCGGCGGCGGCGTGGCGACGCGCACGTTCAGCATGATGATGCCCTTTTCGAGTGGGTAGTTCGCCATGGAGTAGGCGCGGGAAACGCCTTCCTTAACGACGGACTTGATCTTCCAGAGGCTAAACTTGTCCCAATCTTCACGGAAACGCTCGTCGATATCGAAATTGCTGTAGACCAGTTCGTGCGGAGGGCATTCGATTTGAATATACCCGCCGGCGCGGAAATCGACGTGCTCTCCCTCGGGCAGTTGCAGCACAAGCTCTTTGATGAACGTGGCGACGTTCCTGTTGGATTTGACCGTGCAGTCCCACTTTTTGACGTGGAATACTTCCGCGGGCACTTCAATCTTAAGGTCTTGCTTGACCTTCACCTGGCACGAAAGCCGGCAGCCTTCGCGGGCCGCGCCGCGGGAAATGAAGCCTGTCTCGGTTGGCAGCATGGCGCCGCCGCCTTCGAGTACTTTGACCTTGCAGACGCCGCAACTGCCTTTGCCGCCGCACGCGGAAGGGATAAAGATGCCTTGAGAGGCGAGTGTCCCCAAGAGGCTGGATCCGGTGGAGGCGGTAATCTCCTGCTCTCCGTTGATCAGAATCTTGACGTTTCCTGAACTGACCAGTTTGCGCTTCGCCATCAGCAAGACGACCACGAGCAGCAGGATAACGCCCGTAAACATCACCATGCCCAAGGCTATGACGAGAATTGGACTCATGTATGATCCAGTCCTTATGGGTTAGCGAGGCGGAACGCCGCGTCGCTTCCGCAAATCACAGTTGAATGCCGGAGAAGCTCAGGAAGCCAATGGCCATCAATCCGGCCAGCATGAACGACATTCCCAAACCCCGCAATCCTGGCGGCACATTGCTGTACCGCATCTTTTCGCGGCACGCCGCCAGGGCCACAATCGCGATGGCCCAACCCACGCCGGAACCAAGTCCATACACCACGCTTTCGGCGAAGTTGTAGTCGCGTTCCACCATGAACAACGAACCGGCCAGGATTACGCAGTTCACGGTAATCAGCGGCAAGAACACGCCCAGCGTAACGTAGAGGGCGGGGGCATACTTATCGAGGGCCATTTCCAGTACTTGAACGATTGCGGCAATAGTGCCGATGTAGCTGATTAACCCCAGAAACTCGAAGTTAGTGGCGGCAAACGATGGATGAATCCAGGCCAAAGCGCCTTCCTTGAGAAGAAACGTGTGAATCAGATTGTTCATCGGCACCGTGAGTCCCTGCACGATTACGACGGCGAACCCAAGGCCGATTGCTGTATCCACTTTCTTCGAGCAACTCAAAAAGCTGCACATGCCCAGGAAGAAGGCCAGTGCCATGTTCTCAACGAAAACGGACTTGATGAATAAGTTCGTGAGTTCCATGTTATTCCGCCTCGACCTGCTCGGGCTTGAAGGTGCGCAGCACCCAAATCCCTATACCGATGATGAAGAAGGCGCCCGGGGCAATCAGCATTAGCCCGTTGGGCTCATACCACCCGCCGTCCGCGGTGCGGGTCAATATCGAATATCCGAAAAGGCTCCCCGAGCCGGTCAGTTCCCGAATGAATCCGGTACCCAACAGCACCATGCTGTACCCCAGCCCGTTGCCTATGCCGTCCAGGAAACTCAGCACCGGGCCATTTTGCATGGCATAGCCTTCAGCCCGGCCCATTACGATGCAGTTTGTGATAATGAGGCCGGTGAACACAGACAGCTTCTGGCTTATCTCGAATACGTATGCCTTGAGCACCTGATCGACCACGATAACCAAGGAGGCAATGATGGCCATCTGAATAATGATGCGAACGCTGAACGGAATCGCATTCCGCACAAGACTGACAGACAGGTTGGAGAACCCGGTCACGGTCGTCAGCGCGATGCACATTACCAATGCCACTTCGAGCTTGGTCGTCACGGCCAATGCGGAGCAGATGCCGAGTACCTGAAGGCCGATCGGATTGTTGCTGAAAAGCGGATCCAGCAAGACCGACCGCACTTCCTTTGCCGATGGGGCTGCCATGATATCCTCCTAAGCCGGTTGCGCGGACGCCGCCGCCGGTTCGCGTAACTTGTCCAAATAGGGACCAAAGCCGTTCTCACCCAGCCAGAATTGAAGCAGGTAGGTCACGCCATTGCTTGTAATGGTTGCGCCGGACAACGCGTCCACCTTGTGCGGATCTTCTTCCGGCGAACCCACGCCGCCCTTTACGACGGCAATCGCCGGTTCGTGCGCCTCGTCAAACGCCTTCCGGCCTGGCCATTTGGCTTTCCATGACGGATTATCCACTTCGCCGCCAAGACCGGGCGTTTCCGCGTGGGCATAGAAGGTGAGCCCGAGGATCGTGGTGAGATCCTTGTCCAACACAAGGTAGCCGTACAGCGTGGACCACAACCCTTTCCCTTCGATAGGGAGCACGATCATGGTAACTTCGTCGGCGGGCTTCACTTGATAAACAAGCGCGTATTTCGGCACGCGGGAGATTTGCGCGGGGTTGCGAGGCGCTTCTTCGCTCATCGCCGGATCATTTTTCGCCTTCTGCTGATCGTACGCGGCAGGATCAATCTGGTCTTCCGGCACATAGTCGCCGGTCTTTAAGTCGACGACCTTGGGCACAATATTTTTTTCAAACCGTTCGAGTACCTGTTCGTTGGTCAACTTCTCCGTAGGCTCGATCAGATGACACACGGTCAACACTTTCTCTTTCCGATCGACCAGGAGATTGATGTCTTGCTTGTCTTTCAGAAAGACCGCCGCCCCGGCCACAAACGCGGAACAGATAATGCACACGGCGCCTGAAAACAGGATCGTGTAGCCTTCACCCTTACGCTGCATAGCGCGCCATCCTCCGTTTGATATTCGCCTTCACCACAAAGTGGTCGATGACGGGCGCGAACATGTTCATAAACAGGATTGCGAGCATCCAGCCCTCGGGATACGCTGGATTGATGACGCGAATCAAGATGCCAAGCACGCCGATAAAGAAACCGTACACCCATTTGCCGGTTTCGGTAAACGCCGATGAAACGGGGTCAGTGGCCATGAAGACGATCGCAAATGCGAACCCGCCAAGCACCCAATGCCAGTAAAATGGCACGTCGAGGAAAACGTTGGTTGTGCCTTCGAACCGGCCAACAAAATTAAGCAGGGCGCAGATAAAGAAGCTGCCCAGCAAGCCGCCGGCCATTGTGCGCCAGGAGCCCACCTTGGTGATGATCAACACGGCAGCGCCAAAGAGGCACGCCAAGGTAGAGGTTTCACCCATGGATCCGGGGATGAATCCAAGAAAGGCGTCCCACCAGTTTAGTCCCTGTATCGCGTCCATTCCGCTCTCGGCGGCACGCGCCAGCCAGGTGGCTCCGCTGAATCCGTCCACGTGCATCGCCGCATCCGCGGGTACAGCCGTCCACACCTTGTCGCCCGAGATCTGGCCGGGATAGGCAAAGAACAGAAATGCGCGCGCCATCAAGGCGGGATTAAAGATATTCATTCCCACGCCACCGAAAATCTCCTTGCCGATGACGACGCCGAAGATAATGCCGAGCGCAACTTGCCACAGGGGGATGGTGGGAGGAAGTATCAGGGGAAACAACGCGCTGGTGACCAGGAAGCCTTCGTTGATTTCATGTTTGCGCACAATGGCAAACGCAGCCTCGCACAGACCGCCTGCCGCCAGCGTCACAATGTATACCGGAACGTAATACAAGGCACCGTGCACGAGGCAGGCCAAGATACTTTCCGGGGAGAATCCGATTCCCAGCCCGCGTAGGATGCTGTAGCGAATCCCCACAAGCTCGGCCAGTCGATCGGGACTAAGCGCCAGGTTGGCCTGCAGTCCCGTATTGTACATGGCCATCAGCATACACGGCACGAGAGCGACCACCACTGTGATCATCACGCGCTTCAGGTCTGCCCCGTCACGGACGTGGGCGTCGTGTTCCGTCACACTGTCCGGTGTAAAAAGAAACGTGTCGTTTGCTTCGTACAACGGATACAAGCGCTCCAGCGGCCCACCCTTTTCAAAGAGCTTGCGCTGCTTGTCCTGCATATCGCGGATTAACTTGATCATCCCTCTTTCTCGATTATGTTCAGCGTTTCCCGAAGAAACGTCCCGTAGTCATTTTTGCAGGGACACACATAGGTACACAGGGCCAGATCTTCCTCGTCAAGTTCCAGCATGCCCAGTTGTTCCGCGCGTTCGACGTCGCGAACCGCAATTGAACGGAGCAGATGCGTGGCGCAAATATCCATGGGCATGACGCGTTCGAACGATCCGACCGGAACGATGGATCGCTCAGAACCATTCGTCGTCGTGGTGAAATTGAATTTCTTGCCGCCGCCAATCCATTTGGAAGCAAACACGCCAAGCACCGAGAATTTATCGGTACCGGGCGCAAGCCAGCCCAGAAAGTCCCGGTCACGGCCTTCGGCGATAACGGAAACCTGCTGGTGAAACCGGCCCAGGTACCCGTGCGCCTCGCCCATGGCCTTCCGGCCGGACAACACCGATCCCGAAATGACCCGGTTTTCACCGTCGTTCAATTCACCGGCGCAGATATCGGCCAGGCTCGCTCCAATACGCGTGCGCAACAGGCGCGGCTTCTTCACCTGCGGACCCGCAAGCGCAATGACCCGATCCACGAAGAGCCGGCCGGTGGCAAACAGCCGTCCAATGGCAATGACGTCCTGCAAACCGATGTACCATACGGTCTTCTCGCGATAAACCGGGTCAAGCGTGTGGATATGGTAGCCGGGAGTGCCGGAAGGGTGCGGCCCTGAGAATTCTTCAATGGTGATGCCAGTGTTGGGATTCGCGGGAATCGCAGACCCGGCGGCCTTGCACAAGTACGTGCGGCCTTCGGTCAACTTCGCGACACACACGAGGCCATTGGCGAAAGCGTCTTCCTGGCCTTTAAGTATGACTTCCACGGACGGTGCGAGCGGGTTCGAGTCCATCGCCGTGACAAAAATGGAGTGCGGCATGGTTCCTGGTTGCGGAACCTTGCTGAAAGGCCGCATGCGAAATGCAGTCCACAGCCCGGATTCGGTGAGCAGGGCTGTGATCTGATCACGGCTCAACCCGGATGGATCTTTGCCCAAGTACGCTTGAAACGTGACTTCGCTCTCAGTACCCGCGCTGCCGTCGCGCTCGGCGTCGCTCAATTCGATTACCAACGATTGGAAGGCGCGTTTCGCGCCGCGATGCACGGTCTTGACCGTGCCAGCGGCGGGCGACGTGTACAAAACACCGGGCGTCTTCTTGTCTTCGAACAGGGCCTGGCCGCGTTTTACCGAATCGCCTTCACGGACAAAAAGGGTCGGCCTCATGCCATGGTAGTCCGCCCCCAGAAGGGCAACATGGCCGGGCGTACGCGCCGGCTCAATCTGTTGAAGGGGCTCGCCCGCAATCGGAAGATTCAGCCCCTTGGTCACTCGATGTACGGCCATGGATTACATGCACCTCGTCCCGCGTTGACACGTAAAGCGGGTTCGCGTTGACACTTTTTTTGACGATGCTGAGGTTCGCAATCGACCCTAACGACACGTCCTTTTTCCGGCTTTGCGCGTGGAAAAGATGAGTCGTATGCCTCCCTGCGATGATATTCATGCAGGGTTCGACGCAGGCCAAGACCTTGCAGCGACCCTCAACGGGAACGAGATTTTATCCGAAGCGGGATTAAATCGCAACATTTTTCACGATTAACACTTCGATGGCCACGGTCGCCGGGAGGGTACTTGTTGCCGAGATGCGTGTACGGCACGGGGAACAAGCGAACCAGAAACGTTAAACTACTGCTAATAAATAACTTGTGAATCGCCCATGACCAAATCGGATATCCCGTCCGGGACGCCCGTCACCAGCGAAGCACACTGCCCGCCCAAGTGAGCCCTGCTCCAAACGCCGCCAACAGCAACAGGTCGTTTTCTTTCAGACGCCCCTCGCACACGGCATCGTCCAAGGCGATGGGAATACTGGCGGCACTGGTGTTCGCCACCCGATCCAAGTTCATGTAAATCTTCTCGGACGGCAGCCCGATACGTTCCGCGGCGGCATCGATAATGCGTTTGTTCGCCTGATGCGGAATGAACAGCGTCAGGTCGTCTGCGGCCACCTCCGCCGCCTTGAGCGCCTCTTCCACGGCCTCGCCAAAAGCATGAACCGCGCGCTTGTAGAGGCCCCGGCCGTCCATCACAATGCTGCGCTCGACATGGTTGATGTTATCCGGCGTGAGCGTGGTCTTCGATCCGCCCGCGGGCACGTAAATGAGTTCGTAATCGCCGCCGTCCGATCGCGTATAGGTCGAAAGAATGCCGCGATCGCTCGTGTCCGCGCGCACGACCACGGCGCCGGCTCCATCGCCAAACAACACCGCGGTGTTTCGCTTGCCCCAGTCCAGGCGGCAACTCATCACTTCCGCGCCAATCACGAGAATGGTCTTGTGAATCCCCGACCGGATCAGCCCGTCGGCCATTTGAAGGCCATACACGAACCCAGAACAGGCCGCGTTCAGGTCGGCCGCCCCGGCCCGCTTCGCGCCGAGACGATCTTGTACCAGACACGCGGCGGAGGGGAACAGGTAATCGGCGGTCATCGTACTGCATAGGACGAAATCGATGTCGCTGGAAGTGATTCCGGCCCGGTCCATGGCCTGCTTGGCCGCGCCTGCCGCGAGATCAGACAACGTCTGTCCGTTGTCGACCATGTGGCGCTGGGCAATGCCGGTCCGCTGACGGATCCACTCGTCGGTGGTGTCCATCATGTCTTCCAAGTCAATATTTGTCAGTACCTTATCGGGCAAGCACTGACCGGTGCTGATGATGCGTGGACGCACTGCTGCCACGGAAAACCCCTCCAATCGGATGTTGGGCAATCAATCGCATCGCCGGAAACCGCCAAGCCCCGGTGGATGCAAGTGCAGTTGGAATCGTAAATACCTATTAGAACAGCCGATCAAAGTATAGCAGGATTGGCGAGATGGTTTCCCCGTTTGGGCAATTCATTCCAAATTACGGCTTCCCAATTCTCATTCAGTATGGTAGGTTGTCGGTGGGTCAGGCTGCAGTACGCCAGTAAATTCAAGGTTGGGTATTTTCACGGGTAGGGACGAAGTCATGGCTGCAAAACCGCAGTGCCATGGCATCGAAGTACTTGATGCCTACATTCAGAAGTGCCGGGCGTTCATGGATCATTGGATGTTGTTTAGTCAGATCATCGGCGCCTACCGGGCGCCTGCATCCAACAAGGCACAACTCGAAGCGAAGTTCCTTCATATCAAGAGCCAGCTTGCCAAGGAACATCATGTGCTCGTGCAACGTCTGGGAGCGGACTGCCGGTTCGCGGTTGACATGATGAACGTGCTTTCGAGCGCGACAAACCTGCAAACCATCTATTCGCAATCGGACGTGGCCATCAAGAAACTTCACAACGAGTGGCACCGCGCGTTCATCGCTATTAATGAAACCATCGGCGTGCTGGAAGACAAGCACAAGCGCGTGTTGGCCGGCCAGCCGGTGATGGTGGGCGGCCAACTGGTCAAAATGCATATCAAGAAGCCATTCCCGTGGCGAGCCGTGCTGACGTACGGCGGGGGAGCGGCGGCGCTCTTCGCTGTAATGGCAGGGGCCTACTTCGCGCGTAACTTTCTGGGCATCGGCGCACCGGGCGCGGGCGACGGCCTCGTCTATTCCGCCGCCATGTCGGACGAAGAAATCATGCAGGCCATGGTGCAAACCATGGGCGACGCCATCGCCGCGCAGGACATTGACCGCATCATGACGGTGTTTTCAGATTCGTTTAAAGACGAGGTGGGCCGGAACAAAACCGAGTTGCGGGTGCTTCTTCAAGGGTTCAAGACGACTGGCGGCATGGAAAACGCCGTGATCAACGCTTCCTCCGCCCGCTTCATCATCAATGGAAATACTGCGCAGGCAGGCCCAGTCTACATCAGCGCGAAGGCCGGCGACGCCACGATGCAGATAGACGCCGTGAAAGAAAACGGCCAGTGGCTGATCACGAACATCACGGGGCTGTGAGGATCACCCGAATTCGTGGGCCAGCAATTCCACCACTTCCCTGGCCCGCTCCGCAGGCAACTCTTCGATCCGGTGCGCGACTTCGTTCAGCAATGCACGGGCTTCGTCGTCCTTCGACACGTCGTTGGCGATTCGCCGCATGCGATACACGTGGTGAATGGCCATGGCCCCGCCCGCGAACAACATTACCGCGCCCGGCACCGGGGCCGCGCTGATAAGCACCGGCAATAGCGCCTTCAGCGCCAGCTTGGCCGTGGAGACATCGCCGCGTGTGCGCTGGCTGGCATGCTGCACGGCTTTCTTCAGGTTGTCATGGTGCGGCGTGGGCTGGAGGACCTGTTCTTCCTTGAACTCTTTCAATATCATTTCGCGATGATCGCGCGCCTCCCGCACGTCCTCCATCCCGGGATCCGTTACGCGCAACACGCCGCGCTCTTCGCTCAAGGTCAACTTGGAAGGATCGTCGCCGAGTCCCTGATACTGTTCAACCGTATCGGCCGCCCGGTGGTCCGCCACGTACGCGCCGCACAACATCTCGCCGTCAACCCCCCTTCGGTTCAACGTGACGCACGGAAAAATCAGATACAGGGTAGGGGTGCGCGGGGCATAGTCCTGAATGTCGAGCATGGCGCGCCGCGCTTGAAGACGCGCGCTGCAAATGGCCGCGAACAACGCGCGGTGATCCGGATCGACAAGCGTGGAATCGTTGAGCATCGCAATGCGATCCAGTCCCTCCGATTCAAAAGTTTCGTACATCTCTTTCGCCCAGGGCTCGGCATGGTCTCTCAGCAAATAGAACAGCGCGCCGCAACAGGGAGAAGCCGATCCATACCGTTTGAATTCCCCGAAGCGGTAGTGACTTCCATCCCGGAATTCCGCCGCGTGGGAGTTGATCTTCAACACCATGACCTTGTACGAATCTGCCGAAAACTCCGTGGCGAAATGCTGCTCGGCCAGCCGCACACCGCCCCACTCGTAGCGCCCGCCCAAATTCGCCGTGCGGAATAGGGCCTTGTCCGTGTACCGCAACGGCGGCAACAAATCCTGCGCGAACCACTGCTGAAAGACCTTGGAAACTTCCTGCTCGGACTCGTCCGAACAGGTGACCAGATGCGCCCCCACCGCCCGCGCCCGCAATTCCTGCACGGCATACTTCAACTCGCGCGCCACCGCATCAATAGCCCGCTCGGAACCAATTAGATTTCGAATTCTGTTCGCACCGGGGATGTTCATGTGGTCTCCAATTCGGCCAATGAACGCTTTTGCATAATGTGGAGTCTAATTCCAGTTCGGTCAGAGTGCGATATGCTTACGCAAGTATTTTCCGGATCGGATCCGCGCCTTCCACCCCTACCAATTTCTGATCGAGTCCGTTGTAGAAATAACTGAGATGGTTGGGATCAAGGCCCATTTGGTGCAACACCGTCGCGTGCAGGTGTTTCACGTGCAGGCGATCGGCGACGGCCGCGCTGCCGAGTTCGTCGGTTTCGCCGAGGCTGATGCCGCCCTTGATGCCGCCGCCGGCCATCCACATGGTGAAGCCCATGGAGTTGTGATCGCGTCCGGTGCCTTCGGCGTATTCGGCGGTGGGTTGGCGGCCGAACTCGCCGCCCCAAACCACGAGCGTGGATTCGAGCAGGCCGCGTTGCTTCAAATCTTTCAACAAGCCCGCGATGGGTTTGTCGGTATTGCCCGCATGATACGTGTGATTCTTCACGAGGTCGCCGTGGGCATCCCAGTTGTCGTCGTTGTGGGCGCCGCCGGAGTAGACCTGAATGAAGCGTACGCCGCGCTCAACCAGGCGGCGGGCGAGCAGGCATTTGCGGCCGAAATCGTTGGTCCGTTCTTCGTCCATGCCATACAAGGTCTTCACATGCTCCGGCTCGTTGTCCACATCCACCGCTTCGGGCGCGGCGGTTTGCATGCGAAACGCGAGTTCATAACTGGCCACACGCGCGGCAAGATCGGTGTTGTCCGATCGGGTGGCCATGTGCTCGCCGTTGAAGTGCGCGAGGTGATCGAGCAGGGTACGTTGTTCGGCTTGGGACATGGCATCGTAGTGCTTCAGGTTCAGGATCGGATCGCCTTTGGGCCGCAATACGGTCGCCTGAAAATCGGCGGGCATGTAGCCGCTGGACCAATTCTTCGCGCCGCTGATGGGACCGCCGGTCTTGTCGAGCATGACGACGTAGCCGGGCAGATCGCTGTTCATGGTGCCCAGACCGTAGTTGAGCCAGGAACCGAGCGAAGGGTTTCCGCTGCGGATGCGGCCGGAGTTCATCATCAGCATGGCGGAACCGTGTATGGGGCTGTCGGCGGTCATGGATTTCAGGAAAGCGATGTCGTCGACGCACGTCGCCAGGTGCGGGAACAATTCCGAGACCCATTGGCCGGATTGGCCGTATTGTTGAAAGCTCCACTTGGGGCCGACAACGCGGCCTTCGTTTTTGCGGCCGCCGCGGCCGTGGGTTTTTACCTGAATCGTTTTCCCATCGTATTTGTAAAGCTCGGGCTTGTAATCGAATGTATCCACATGGCTCGGGCCACCATACATGAACAGAAAGATGCAACTCGTGGCCTTCGGCGCAAAATGCGCGGGCTTGGGCGCGAGCGGATTCAGCACGCCGGCGGATGCGGATTGGAAAAATCCGTCGTGCGCGAGCAACCCCGTGAGCGCGAGCGAGGTGAATCCGCCCCCAACGGTGGTCAGAAACTCGCGCCGCGTGCGGCCGCAAAAGGTGTTGCGTGGTTTGTCGTTGTCATGGCCACTGTGCATTTCTGTCTCCCACCGGCGCTCCCGAAACAGAACTCGCGGGCACGCGCCGGGTCAATCCAAATACATGAATTCGTTCAGGTTCAGCGCGACCAGACTAAACCGGTCGAGCGCCTGTTCATCGGTAATCGCATACTTCTCCTGCAACTCGTGCATGAGCAACAGGCTTTGCTCCACTTCTTTCTCCGTGGCGGGCCGTTGGGTGACCAACGCCCAGCCCTGCCGCACTTGTTCGGCACGATCGGAGGAAGCGGCGCGCAACCGCTCGGCAAGCGCGTGCGCACGTTCGTTGACGTATTGGCTGTTCATCATGTTCAACGCCTGCAAAGGCTGCGTGGTCGCAAATCGCACGGGGCAACTGTTGTCGGTATCCGCGAGATCGAAATCCTGCAGCAGCGGTTCCAGCAGCGATCGCTTCACTTGAATGTAGATGCTGCGGCGCGTCTGCTCTTCCTTCGGCGACTGGCCCCAGACGGCCGCTGCGTTGGAGGCCGTCGCCAGCACCGCTTCGGGCAAATCCGGATAGAATCCCGGACCGCCGACTTCAAGACGGATATCACCGGCGGCCGCGAGCATGGAATCGCGAATCTCTTCCGCTGTGAGACGCCGCATAGGGAATCGCGCGAGCAGGGCGTTTTGCGGATCCGCCGCGAGGGCTTCCGCACTGCCGCGGGCGCTTTGCCGGTAGGTCAACGACATGAGAATCCGTTTGTGCAGCCGCTTCACGCTCCACTCATCCGCGATAAACTGCCTCGCGAGCCAATCAAGCAACTCCGGGTGTGTGGGCTGGTCGCCTTGAAGGCCAAAATCGTTGGGCGTACCTACAATTCCCTTGCCAAAATGCCCTTGCCAAACGCGGTTCACCATGACTCGCGCCGTGAGCGCGTTCTCCGGGCTGGCAATCCATGCCGCAAGCGCGCGGCGGCGGCCGGTCGATTGCACGCCTTCGGGGGCCGGCCGCAATTCGGGCGCGGGCGGATTCAGAATTGTTGGAAAGCCCGGTTGCACTTCGTCGCCCAGGGAATGCGCGCTACCCCGCAGATGCACATGGGTTTTCGGCACCTCGCGCCCTTTCTCCATCGCCGTGGTTGCGAATGTGCCCCCGAGGTCCTCCGCCTTGACCAGTTCGTATTCGCGCTTTATTCCATTGTAGCGGTCCCGCAGTTCGGCATGCGCCGCGAGTTCGTACTTCGTCAGCAGTTCGGCAAACTCATCCGATCCGCCATTGCCGGTCTCCATCGATAACGGCCGCCAATCCAACCCCGGCCCGGACCAACGCACATCAAGAACCGGCTTGCCGGACTTGTTAAAGTATTCCAGCCGGAATGTGGAGATACCTTCCTGAAGGTATACGGTCCCATTCGATTCGTGTACGCCGACTCCGTCCGTTTCGATTACGGTGTGGCCGTCTATCGACAGGCGAACCCCGTCTTTCCCCGTTACGTGAAATACGTGACTGCCCGTCGCGGCGACGTGGAGCTTGCCTTCGAATACCAGACCAATGGCATCGGGCCGGCTGGCTGGAGAAAGGGTCACGAAATTGTGATTCAAAACGCCTTCGGTTTCGGGCTTAATCGCGGTAAAGTCCGGCAGCGCGTCCCATGTATCGCGGTAGAACCGATAGGTCAGTTCACGAAGGCTGGAGACTCGCCCCCGGAGTTCGGGATGATCTTTTGCCAAGGCCTCGCAAATGGCGGTCTCCTGCGCGAACAGGGCTTCACGAAGCAAATCCAGCTTGTCCTCTTTCGCCTGAGCGCGCGCATCGTAGGCGGCCTGCTCGTCCGCGGTCATGACCGGTGTGGCGATTTGCTCCCGCTGTATCGGCTTCAGATTTTCGAAGAACGCCATGAACCGGTAATAGTCGATTTGCGGAATCGGATCGATTTTATGATCGTGACAGCGCGCACACCCCACGGTCATGCCCAGAAAAGTCTGCGCGGTAGTTGAGACAACGTCGTCGAGATTGTCGTAAGGCGCTTGTTCCGGGTCCGCCGGTTCGTCGTCCCACACGTGCAACCGTTGAAACCCGGTGGCGATAAGCGTGGCAGGGGTGACGCTATCCAGTTCGTCGCCCGCCAACTGCTCGATGATGAATTGGTCGTACGGCTTGTCGCTGTTGAAGGCCTCTATCACGTAGTCTCGATAGCGCCACATGAACAGCTTATTGGCGTCGCGTTCATAGCCATTCGAGTCCGCATAACGCACCACATCGAGCCAATGGCGCGCCCATTTTTCGCCGTAGTGCGGCGATGCCAGCAACTTGTCCACCAGCACCTCGTAAGCCGCTTCGCTGGGATCGGCCGCGAATGCTTCCACCTCGGCGGGCGAAGGCGGAAGGCCAGTCAGATCGTAGGTCACGCGCCGGATCAATGCGCGGGAATCGGCTGAAGGTGCGGGATCAAGACCGGCCCGATCCATCTGCGCGCGCACAAACGCATCGATCGGATTTGCATTCCATGCGGCATCGGAGACCACCGGGGGCAATGGATTTGCCATCGGCTGATAGGCCCAGTGTGTCGCGCCGTCGGGTTTTTCCTCCTGCGCGCGTTTGATTTCCGATCCAAACGAAATGGAATCGGGCCACGGCGCTCCGGCTGTGATCCACGCAGTCAATGCCGCGATTGCCTCGTGCGGAAGTTTCCCCGCAGGCGGCATCTGGTGATGCTCGTCCTTGTAGCTGATCATGGCCAACAGCAGGCTGGCCGAGGGAGAAGCTTCGTCGATAGCGCTGCCCCTGTCGCCGCCCTCCAAAAGCAAGGCACGGCTGGACAAGTCCAAACCGGATTTTCGCTTCTCGCCGCGGTGGCATGGGAAGCAGGATTCTTCCAATACGGCGATCGCGGGTCTGGCCAACTCCACGGCGGACTCTTGCGCGTGTACCGCGAAGACCAGCAGAGTTGCCATCGCACACATGCTTGCATATCGCCTGAAAACAGCCATGACCCCATTATAGGACACGGCGGACCACGGGAAAAGTACGAGGGTCGCTCGGGGACACGTCATTTCTTATCCTTTACCAGCGCGTCGAGTATCCGTGGTTCCCGTTCCATCAAGATGCGCTCGTAAAGCCCGAGCGAAGCGTAGTAGGCGCCGCAGGTAGCGGCCAGCAGCCCCACGGAGGCCAGGAGGCCCAACGGCCACCTTTCAAATCCCGGTATGAAGCGCCCGGCACTGTCCATCACGCTTACAAGTCCCATGGGAAGGAGCAAGAATGGAAACACGAGCATGAACACAAGGGCCGATAATAGGGCGATGTACGGCTGAGTCTGGGCTCCGCCCATACCGGAGGTATTGATTCGAAACGGCAGATAACAGGATACGAGATTGCCCACGATGGACAGGCTCACGAAAAGCTGCAATCCCATGAGAAGTGCCATCACTAAAGAGACGAACCCTGTTCTTAACAGCGAGACGCATACAATTGCACCAAAGGCCATTTGTCCGTATGTAAACGGCAGTAGCGCCAGATTGCGCGCGAGAAAATATTTCCGGCGGCGGGTGGGCAGCAGGATGAGCGATCGGAATCCGTTATGATCCGTGCCGAATAAATTAAGAGAATAGAACTGCATGGCAATCATGGGGTAGATCATCATGATCAGGGGAGCACTGCGCAGGAAGCCGCCAAGCTTTTCCGGAGGACGGAAGCCTCTGTACATCGCAAACCCGGCGAACATGAGTATCAGCACCGTGGTTATGACCACTGCGAGTTGCATCTGTTGCGTTCGGGCGTTTCGCAGCATCGATGTCAGAAACATGGCCGAGGTGTCGTTTCCAAACAGCGGTATCTGCCTTTCGACCAAGAGGTCTCGCCTGGGGGCCTGCGCCGCGCGCGAAATCTCCAATCGCTTGCCCGCATCAGGAACACCCCGGAATCGTGCGAGCGTTGCCCTGAATCCAAGAGTCCCGCCGGCCGCCGCAACCAGGAGCAGCCCGGCAATGACCAATCCGACGCCTATAAAATTGTCCGTCACGAGGGCGTACATGCCGAAGGCATGCCAGCCAAAGGGAACAATGGCGTTTAGTGCGGCGAGCCCCCCTTCGAGAGTAGTACTGGCAGACGAAGCCTTGGATCCGGCGAGTACATTCCCCAGCGCTTCCAGCTTTTCGTGTAACGACGATCCCGTGCCGAGGATGCCGAAATACACGATGGAGGGCAACACCGAGACCAGACTGAAGACGATCATAAGGCGCTGCACACCCCGCTTGGACATGGCCGAGACGCAATCGAAAGCGTATTGCCGCCACGTCAATAGTGCCGCGAAGTACACCATCATGACGGGAATGCCAATCAGGGAGACAAGCCCCTTTGAGTATGCCAATCCCAGACACAACCCGATCGACGGCGCCAGGAACAGAAAGCTGAGCGGATGCAGGAAGGCGAAAAGAAGATTCATGAAATAAACCATGCGGAGCGGGACAGGCAGGTAGAGCATTTTGCCCAAATCCATGAACGATTGATTCTGGACTTCCTGCATCGAACCGATGATCCACATTAGCAAGAAGATGAACGTGGCGCAATCCACGACGAACATGACCACCCAGGGTGCCTTCTCGTGCACTCCGCTGGCGCCAAGTGCAATGCCTGCGGCAAAGAAGACCAGCGCCAGTCCGCCCACGCAAAAGGCCACCAACCCCGTGGCAAGAGCGCCGAGAAACTGCAACCCCTTGGTCGTTTCGTGGCGAAAAATAGTCCATTTCAGGCGAAAGAGTGCAGCCAGTTGTTCGCGCATGGCGGGCTATTCCGCCGCCGCCGCATCAGGAATCGGAGGCGGTGCTTGGGGTGCAAGCCACGATAGGGTTACGGGGTTGGCCTCGTGCTCGCCAACCGCATGAACAAATGCCTGCTCCAGCGATCCGCCGTGCGACAACTCCATGAGCGATCCCTGCGACACAAGCCTGCCTTTCTGAATGATGCCTACGTGCGTGCACAGTTTCTCGACTATCTCCAGAATATGCGACGTTAGAAAGATGGTTGCCCCACGCTGCACCAGCCGGTCGAGCACGGTCCGGATTGTGCGTGACGCAATCGCGTCGATACCTTCAAATGGCTCGTCGAGAAACAACAATTCAGGGTCATGCAGAATGGCCGCCGCCAGGGACAATTTCTTCTTCATGCCGTGCGAGTATTCCATCACCAGCGTCTTCTCGCTGTCCGCAAGACCCATGAGCGCCAGCAGCTCGTTCGTGCGCGATCGAATCGTGGCTCGTTCCATCAGATACATGCGGCCAATGAACGTCAGGTACTCCCGGCCGGTCAGATTCTCGAAGAGACACAAATCTTCCGGCACAACGCCAATACGCTTTTTTGCAGCTAAGGGTTCCCTGGCAAAATCCGTTCCGAGCAGAGTAATGTGTCCACGCGACGGCGCCAACAACCCCGTGAGCATTTTGATGGTGGTCGATTTTCCCGCGCCGTTGGGTCCGAGGAATCCGTAGAACGTGCCTCGCTCCACCGACAAATCAACCGAATCTACCGCACGAAAATCGCCAAAGGTCTTGGTCAGTCCATGGGTCTCGATGGCTAAGGACATCCACAAATCTCCCTGGAATGCGGCAGACGATGTTAAGCCAGGATTTCCGGTACCACATTGCCGAACACGTCGGTCAGGCGGAAATCCCGGCCCTGGAAACGATAGGTCAGGCGTTTGTGATCGATGCCCAGGCAGTGCAGGGCCGTGGCCTGAAAATCGTGCACGTGAACCGGATTCTCCACGACCTCGTAGCCAAAATCGTCGGTCTGGCCGTGCACACAACCCGCCTTGATGCCACCGCCGGCCATCCACATCGTGAAGGCGCGCGGATTGTGATCGCGCCCCATGGATTCGGCTGTAGGCGTGCCCTGCACCATCGGAGTACGCCCAAACTCACCACCCCAGATAACGAGGGTTTCGTCGAGCAATCCCCGCTGTTTCAGGTCCATGACCAAAGCGGCCGCGGGGCGATCAATTTCCTTGCAGGTAGAGGGCAGTTTGGTGATAAGGTTTTGCAGATCGCCGCCCCCATGGTGATCCCATCCCACGTGAAACAGTTGAATGAACCGCACGCCCCGCTCCACGAGCCGACGGGCAAGCAGGCAATTGTTGGCGAATGAAACCTTGCCGGGCTCCACGCCATACATTTCGCGCACGTTGTCTGGCTCTGAGGCGATATCCATTAACTCAGGCACACTGGTTTGCATGCGGTACGCCAGCTCAAATGCTTCGATACGCGTCGCGATCTCGGGATCGCCCACGGATTCGTAGTGCCATTGGTTGAGCATGTTCACCGCGTCGATGGTCTCTCGCCGGACCGCGGCCTCCATGCCCTTGGGATTACCAACAAAAAGCACCGGATCGCCCTGTGACCGGAATTGCACGCCCTGGTGCACCGACGGAAGAAACCCGCTGCCCCAATATCGGGTTTGCAAAGGCTGGGTGCCTATACCCGATGTGAGTACAACGAACGCGGGCAGGTCGCTGTTCTCGCTGCCCAAACCGTAACTCGCCCACGAGCCCATGCACGGCCTCCCCGCGAGGGGAGAACCACTGTTCAAATACGTGGTGGCGGGATCGTGATTGAATTGTTCCGTGTGCATGGACCGGATCACGGCTATCTCATCGGCAATACCGCCAATGTGCGGCAACAATTCGCTGACCGTCAGCCCATTACTGCCGCACTCGCTGAATTTCCATCGCGGCGCGCCAACGTTGGGCACCCCTTTGATAAACGCAAACCGCTGTTTCATGAACGATTCCGGCACCGGCTGGCCGTCAAGTTTGGTCAACGTCGGCTTGTAGTCGAAAAGATCGACGTGCGAAGGACCGCCCGACATGAACAAGTAGATTACCTGCTTGGCCTTCGGTGCAAAGTGCGGCAACTTTTCTGACAGTTCCGCTGAAACGGTCCGGCTCAGCAACGTGCCCAGCGCCGCGGTGCCGATACCCGTGGCGGTGCGGCCGAAGAATTGCCTCCGCGTCATCGCCTTGCGATATGCCAGATCGACGTCCATGCTCATCCCTTTGTCATCGTCTCGTCGAGATTGAGAATCACATTCGCCACGACGGTCCATGCGGCCAGTTCGGCAACAGACAACGTGGAGTCCAGTGGCGCGCGGCCATTGGCCACAAGAGCGGCCGCGGCGGCGGGTTCCGCGGTAAAGCGCGCGGACTGCCGGTCGTAGGCCTTTTTCAAGTACTCGATTTCGCGCGGCTCCGGTAACCGGGACAGGCACATCCGCATGGCCTGCGCAATGCGATCTTCCACCGTCTTGCCGGTGTCGCGGGTCAGACGTTCGGCCAGTACACGCGCCGCCTCGACAAACTGCGGATCATTCAGCGTAGTCAAGGCCTGCAATGGCGTGTTCGTACGCGCGCGTTTGGCCACGCAGAATTCGTAGCTCGGCGCGTCAAAGGATTGAAACGTGGGATAGGGCACCGACCGCCGCCGAAACGTGTACAAACCACGCCTGTACAAATCGGCACCCGAGGTAGTTGGCCAAACGCCCATTTCGTATCCCGTCAAAAGTTTCTCTTCCCACAATCCAGGGGGTTGATACGGAAACACGCTGGGACCGCCAATCCGCGGTGATAACAAACCACTCACGGCAAGCGCCGTGTCGCGGATGGCCTCCGCGTCCAGTCGAAACCGGGGACCGCGCGCCAAGAGAACGTTGTGTGGATCGCGTGCGTATGCATCGCTGCCCACGGCAGACGACTGCTGGTAGGTGGCGGAGGAAACGATGAGCCGCGTCATGGCTTTTAGATCCCATCCCGATTCCATGAATTCCACGGCAAGCCAGTCGAGCAATTCCGGATGGCTTGGCAGCGCGCTGCGCGTGCCGAAGTCCTCGACCGTATCCAACAGACCCCGGCCGAACAATTGATCCCATAGCCGGTTCATCGTCACGCGAGCCGTCAATGGATTCTGTGGGCTGACCAGCCAGTTTGCAAGATCCAACCGGTTTGGCAACCTGTCTGCCGGCGCGTCCATCGCATGCAGTACGGCGGGCACACCAGCGCTTACCGGCTCACCGGGATCAAGAAAATTGCCGCGAATATGCACGTGCGTTTCGCGTGGAGTTTCCATTTCCGCCATGACCAGCGAAACAGGCGCTTTAGCCTCCAATGCCGCACGCTTCGCCCGCAGCGCCTCCAGCCGGGGCCCAAGATGGCCCGTCTGCCGGCTCCGGTAGTAATCGAGCAATGCGGTGAGGTGGGCCTCGGTTCGGGCCGTCACGTCCGTGTTCAGTACATCGATCACGTGTGGCGCAGGCAAGGCGTTCACGTCGGGTTCAGAAGTGACCCACAACCGGAACCGGCCCAGCAGATGCACGCCACGTGACTGGCGCAACACAATCGTGATGGAATCGCTTTCTATCGCGGCATCGTGGGACACGCGCAATACCAGCGAATCGCCCCTTCCTGTATGAATACCTGTGGACCAACCCGACTTGCTTTCCTTCTTTCCGTCCACCGCGTTGCCGGCCGGATATGCCGCGTCTTCAAAAACCGACCGCGCATCGGACAACGTGAAGCGAGTTTGACCGGCAGTGGCCTCGATCTCGTTCAGCGTGAATGAACCGTCGTCCGATCGGCCCGGTCCCTGGTTGGGAAACGAAGAATCGGGAATAACTTCCAGCGCAAGTCCCGTAATTGTTCCGCTGGGCAGGGGCGCGGTCAGGGTATACAGGTCGGTATCCGGCCGATCGCCGCCCGCCAGGATGGAGCCGTCAGCCATGAGTGTCAGCGGCGTCGTCTTGACGGACTCCGCATGATCGGGGGTAAGCAGGGTCCACGCAGTTGCAGCGCTGCGTGCTCCGATCTCCCATGCGGGAATGTCCGCTTTGAACTTCGCTTCTTCAACTTCATGACGCCGCTCAAGATCCGCGACCACCGAGGCCAGGGCATCAAGCTCCGCCTGGATTGTCGGATCGGGCGGCAAGCTCACTTGGGGCATTTGGCTTTGGTTGGTGCCGCCGCCAAGCTCGGGCACGTTGTTGAAAAAGGAATAGAGTTGGTAGAACTCGCGCTGCGTGAATGGATCGTACTTGTGATCGTGGCACTCCGTGCAACTCATCGTAGTGCCCATCCAAACGGTCATCGTGGTGTTCACCCGATCAACAACCGCCTTGGTGCGGAACTCCTCGGGATCGATGCCCCCTTCTTCGTTAAACATGGTGTTGCGGTGAAAGCCGGTCGCAATGCGCTGACTAAGGGTCGCATCAGGCAGCAGGTCGCCGGCAATCTGCTCGACGGTGAACCGATCGAAGGACATATTGTGATTAAGTGCATTAATTACCCAGTCGCGATAAGGCCACATGGAGCGCTTTGTGTCAATATGATAGCCGTTTGTATCCGCATATCGCGCGAGATCGAGCCAATACCTGGCCATATGTTCCCCGTAGCGAGGACTCGCCAACAACCGATCCACCGCCCAGGCCACCGCATCCGGACGCGCATCGTTGACAAAGGCGTCCACCTCCTCCACGGCCGGGGGCAACCCGGTAATGTCGTAGCTCAACCTCCGCATCAGCGTATAGCGATCGGCGGCCGGTGCCGGCGCAATGCCTCCCTCTTCCAGACGGGCGAGCACGAAAGCGTCGATGGGGTTCTTTATCCAACCAGCATTTCTGACCACAGGCACCGCCGGGCGCACCGGTTTGATGTACGCCCAATGTTTCTCATAGTGCGCGCCCGAGGCAATCCATGCGCCGAGTAAATCAGTTTCAGCCTTTGATAGCGCCTCACCGGACTTGGATGGCGGCATTCGCTCCCCCGGGTCCGCGGAAGTCACGCGCTGGTAAAGCACGCTCGCACCCGGATCCCCAGGTACGATTGCGGGGTGTCCTGTCGGCAGTACGGCGGTTGCCCCCTCAGCGTGGTCGATTCTCAACCCCGCCTTGCGCGCGGCCGCATCTTGCCCGTGACACTGAAAGCAATGCTCGGCGAGAATAGGCCGGATGTCCCGGTTGTACGAGACCGATGGAGGTTCCGCGTACGCAAGAGGCGCAAGTCCGGCAGCAAGGCAGGCAGCGCCTGCAACGGCCGGAAACAAAAGGTGAGAATATGAACGCCAACACCGAATCATCAACATAACCACCAGGGCCTGAAATGGGCCGCAATGGACAGTCTAGCGAATAAAGAGACATCCCGCAATGACCCCACCCTTCGCGAGGCACGGTCCATCCGATCACAGGCGTAAATCCTACTGGATAAATCCGTGGTACAACCCCATGTAGTACGCCAACAGGAACGGGGCGCCGTCTCGCAGTCGCCGCCCACCGCTGCCGGTGTCCAGTTCCCAGACATCCTCACTCCAGGAAAGCGATTGCCGCTCGTCGATCGGAAGGACCAGTCCGTTCACGCGGTAGCCGGTACCCTGGTTCTCCCCCGGCTCGCGTACGTGGTCCGGCAGTGGCAACAGGTCAATGCGGCCGCTGTTGGTGCATTTCCAATCCACCAGGTCGACGGGATATCGCTTCAAGGTATCCACGCTTTGTTCCAGCCACGGCCAAACCGGTGTCATGTCCAGGTCGCCCCACTGGTCGGTGCGTATCTTTCCCACGCAGTTCGCCGCGTACACAAAATTGAAGAACGGATTCATCTCATACTTTTCGATGTTCCAATAGTAAAAAATCGAGGTATACCACATCCGAAGCAAAACGGGATCGGTTTCGTATTGAATCAGATGATAGTAATTCATGAACGCCATCTTGTCATCGAATTGCACAAACGATCCCGGGCCGCTCTGCAATTTGGGGGCCATGGTCGCATTCATGGCGTAATCGTGTTCCCGCACGAGCATCATGTAGGAGTCCCGGTATTTGGCATCCCCGGTCACGTGATGCGCGATACTCAAATAGGCGAGAATACTCATTGAATTCAGGCCGCGTCCCGCCCACCAGTCCGGATCCTTGTTCAGATCCTGAGGGCCAAACCGCGCCCATCGCGTGGGCAGCCCGTCATGATCCACCAGTTGAAAATCGTGATCGATCAAATGATCGGTGACGCGCCGCACGACTTCCCGCACGCGCGCTTTCTCCGCATCGGTCTCGGCCACGTGGTCGAAATACAAGGC
The DNA here is from genome assembly GCA_045863295.1 of Candidatus Hydrogenedentota bacterium. Lineage (GTDB taxonomy): Bacteria > Hydrogenedentota > Hydrogenedentia > Hydrogenedentales > SLHB01 > BTWA01. The sequence goes on along the minus strand of BTWA01000010.1, from coordinate 30,760 downwards.
ATACGCAAAGAAGTGCCCATCCAGTTCATCGGAACTTGTGTCGGATTTCCAGTACCATTTGCCATCCGCGCTCGTGGGCCAGCGGGGCACGATCACCTTCCACAGCTTGTCGCCCTGCTGCTTTTCCCTATCGCGCTCCGGCGTGTTGTGGTCGTTCGGATTTGGCCCGTCGGTCGGCATGATCGCCCGGGCGACAAAACCCGGCGGCGCGGGATGTTCGCCCCCTTGCGTCACTTCGCTGAGAAACGCCAACGCCTCGAATGCTGCCGTGGCCCGCTTCTTGAATTCGGGATCACGGGTCGCTCCGTATGCCAAACATTCCGCCCCGGCGTAGAGTCCGGTGTACTGCCCATCGTTGTCCGTCGCACTGACTTGGGCCGAGGCCTTGTCTCCCGGTTCTTTGAGGCCGGCGTTCAACACATACCCGTACGGCGTGCGTTTGTGATACCTATCAATTTCCGATTCGTAAAAAGCCGCCTTCTCCGATAGCGTCATGGGCCGCGCTTCTATACGTGATACGCCCTTTGCCGTGGCGATCCACGCATCCCCATTGGGCGCTACCGCAATGTCCCGCACCTCGTCGTCCAACAACCAGCGACGCCCTTGACGGTACCCCCAGACGCCGTTCTTAAACTGAATAGCGCCTCGGGTTGTGCCAAACCAAACCGATCCGTCTGCCCCCGCGGCCATGCAGGTGAAATCGTTGTACGGCAATCCGTCCGCTCCGGTGTAAAGCGACCATGTGCTATCGCCATGTCGGCAACCTACTCCCTGCGGGGCGGCAAACCACAATTGACCTTGACTGTCATACGCCACAGCGCGAACATCCATGGGCGCCCACCGGTCGACGCCGTCTTGCGGGTACACGGACGACCAAGACTCCAGTGTGCCCGCAAATAAGCCGGATTCCGCGGCGACCGCCAATTCGTCCTGGTACGTGGCAATTCCTCGCACGTTTGCCCCCTCGCCCATCACACTGTTCAGCCTCCCCATCGGCTCGACAGGCAACCCTAAGGCACGAACAAGCCCCGCGGAAATCCCTATCCAGACGCCCAAATTCCCGGTCACTGCCTCCAGAGCGCCCACGCCACCACTGGTTTCGGCGACTCGGGAGAACTTATCGCCCTCTCTGCAATAAGTTACATCGCCCGAAACGGCGAACAAGGTCTCTTCCCATAGGGCAATGTGGCTGATAGCGCCGATGCCATCGATTCGTATCCATTGGCCGTCGGAAAATCGAGCAAGGCCCTCGTCGGTGCCGGCATATACAGTGCCTGATGCGGAGATGGCAATTGCCTTCACGGCTCCCGCAGGCAATCCGTCTTCTGCGGTATACGGCACATGGACCTCCTGCAAATAGGAACCCACGGTCAGGGCCGTGCCTTCGGCATGGGATATGGAAACGAACACAAACAGTAACGCCAACGGTGCGGGACAAAAGTGATACTTCATCTGACGGTGTCCTTTCGATTTGCTAGCAAGACGTATTCGACCCAACCCTCAAAGGTATATTCCGCCGAGGGTCTGTCCAGACCCGGAAAACAGGAAAGTTCGCCGGGTGTCCTATACACGGCGTTGACGTCTACCACCACTGCGCCTCGCTCGCGTTCCTCCGTGTCGTACAATTTCTCAATGCTCTGGCCCTGCTTCTCCACCCAGTCGCCGTATTTGACGACGGGCAACGCCTCCCGCAATTGCGCTTCTGGCATCCCTAAATGGGTTTCCACCCAACGCACGCCGTCCGGGGTGAGAAAGTAAGGCCGGTGACATGCCCCTTCCACCACGCGTTCGCCCACTATCGCCGCCAGCCCCGCCGCAGACCAAATCTCACGCGCCCCTTGTATACCCTCGCGAACATGCCGTACCAACGCCGCACCATTTTCGTCCTTGTCGATTACCGTGTCATGTTCCCCGTTGATAAACAGCGTTGCTGCGTGCGGCGCCAACAGGGCCGTCATTTCGCCCCACCGCATCAGGCTTTTGAAATCTTCGTAGGGAAGCCGCGTGCATTCCTTGCCATACCCCACGGCTAACGGAGTAAAGCCCCAACCCGCGATTACGGCTGCCCTGATCCGATCGTCCAGGATAGCAAGGCAACCCGCGCTCGCGCCGCCAAGCGAATACCCCATCACGCCGATCCGTGACGCGTCAACTTCGTGGCGCGTTTCGAGATAGTCAACGCCACGCGACAAGTCGAGCACAATCTTGCCGAGTATGGACCTCGGAAAGTCACGCCGCTCGAACAGCAATCGTTCCTCGGGCTTCATGCGATAGAGGTCGTGGCCTCGAGCCCCCATGCGGCCTTCGGTGTTGCGCTCTTCTTCGCCTATCGTGTCGGGAACAAGACAGGCAATTCCGCGCTTGGCATACAACTGGCCCGCGTATTGGGCATACAGTGCGGATTTGGAACCGCCGTGGCCGCAGGCAACGACCACCGCAGGTACAGGCCGGGCGGCATCGGGCAAATACAGCAACGCGGTGACCCGCGATCCCGGCTCGGCGGCATACGAAACCGACTCAATGGTGATTCCATCCCCCGGCAACGTTTGGTGCGTTCGCGCATCCAACTCCACGCGCTCGGCAGGCAGCGTGAGAATGGATCGCATCTCCTTGCGCAAATACTCGCTGCGTTCCGGCCATGCCGCATCGTCACCCGCAAGCGCAGACCCCTCCCAACGCGCAGTGCCTATGGCGAAATACTTGTTTACAAACGGCGGCTCCTTTCGAGTCGCATACCACATGCGCCAAGCTCCGTCCGGCAATCGCAAGACGGATTGGCTGGTTGTGTAATGAGACTCCCACGGCCGGTCAGGATCGGGCATCAGCACGGGGTTTTGGACGTGCTTGCGCCAGGTCACGCCATCGCGGCTTGTAGCAAATCCAATGGCGGTGGTGTTGGGCCGCGCACTCCAATAGGCGCCGTACCACATGCAATACGTGCCGCCCGACTTAACCACGCAGGGATAGAACAAGCGCCGTTCCTCCCAGGCCTGATCAAGCACTATAGATGCTTCGTCCACCACGCGCCACGCCTTGCCGTCGTTGCTGCGGGCATGCCGGATCACCCAAGGCTCGTTACTGACGTCGGTATACCAAAGCAGGTACGCGGCTCCGTCCTTGATTACGGTCGGTGCATACGCGTGTTCCAACTGCGCCGGAGAGGGCGAATCCCAACGCTTACCGTCCACGCTACGCGTCTCGTGAAGCGTGTGCAGTCCACCGCCGTTCGCAAAATCCGTTGCCGAAAACCACATGCGCAATGCGCCATCGTCGCGAAGCACGGCGCCATCCTCGCCGCGCAACAGCGTGGGCGTGAGCACGGAATGCTTGCCGTCGCCATACGAAAACACGGGCGACGGTTCTTTCGTGAAATGAACGCCGTCCGTGCTCGTTGCCATGCCCAGTTCGAATACGCGCGTGGCCACCTCACCCCTGGAACCGCAATACCAAAGTGAGTAAACCCCCTTCTCCAACGCCACGCACGGAGCGAATATATGCATGTCGTCAAACGACCCGGCCTCGCCAAGCGAAACGACCGGCCCCGGCGAATCTCGCATCCACTGTTGCGTACCGGTCCATTCCTCCGTCCGATCAGCCGAATGGCAACAAACAAGAAACAGCGCGGCGGCCATGCGATGGAAATTCACGGTGCGCCCTCCAGTTCCTTCATTCGGCGAAAGCAATCCGCGCAAATGCCGTGACTGGTCAACGGCATATTCGCCCGTTCAAACAACTTAAGCTGTTCGACCGCGTCTTCCACTTCCACCCAGGATCCCCGGACCTCGAATCGTTTGCACCAGGAGCAGCAATTCAAGGTCGTTACGCCGCCTGCCCCCGCAGGTTCCAGGACCCGTTGATACGTGCGCGATTCAGCACGGATCAGCGTTGTCGTGAACTCGACACCGCCCTTGTCCAACGGCTGAATGCTCATGGTAAGCAAGCGTCGAAGGTCGGGGGCGTCACATCGAAACGTAAACTGAACCGGCCGGCCCTCCCGGACGCCTCGCATGATCTCACGGTAGAGTTCAATGGTGATGCTGTCGGTCACATGGTCCCATATCGACGTATGAATGATTTTTGCCGTGACCAGCAGACCGCCCGCGTTCTCCTGTGCAAAACGTTCCCATTCTGCGTTCACGTAAACGATTGAATCGTCGCGATCCACGCGATACACGATCACACCTGTCTTCGTGTCCAATTTTCGTCTCGGCTTTGCTCGTCGTCCGTTCACACCTATGCGAAGACTTTCACAATACCACGGACACGACACCAGCCGCGATACCAGTCGCGGTCCGATCGTTTGCAGCCATGAGGGTCAACCCGTTATGGTTAGGCTGGTCGTATCCAGGTGGAGATTCCCCATGGCTCCGGATGCCGGCGGAAATCTTGTTGGCAAGCAATTGGGTCCTTACCGCATTCACAAGCAAATTGGTGTGGGCGGCATGGGCGAAGTGTATCTGGCTCTGGACCAATCCCTCGATCGAAACGTCGCCATCAAGACGTTGCAAGGCACCTATGCGCGCGATCCGGAATGGGTGGAGCGTTTCCGGCGGGAAGCGCGCGCCGCCGCACGTTTGAACCATCCCAACATTGTGCAGATTCACACGGTCGACGTCGATTCGAATCCTCCCTACATGGCCATGGAGTTTATCGATGGCATGGGGCTGGATCGGCGTATTGCTTCCGGTAAGCCGATTCCATGGCAACACGCCCTGGTGGTCTGCCAACAGGTGGCCGCGGCGCTCAACGCCGCTCACGCGCAGGGTATCGTGCATCGCGATATCAAACCCGGAAATATCATGATTGACCGGTCCGGTCGAATACGGGTGACCGATTTCGGGATCGCAAAAATCACCGGCGCGGCATCCCGTTTGACAACGGATCGAATCACGCTCGGCAGCCCAAACTACATGTCGCCGGAACAATGCGGCGCCGGGACCATAGGCCCCCAGAGCGATCTCTTCTCGCTCGGCATCACCATGTTCGAAATGATGACAGGCAGTCTACCCTTCGATGCGGAGACCGCGCTCGGCATTATCAAACAGATCACGCAGGATCCCCTGCCCGACATACACGATCTCGCGCCAGATGTGCCCGTTATCGTACGCGCGCTGGTGCAAAAACTCACCGCAAAAGAATTGAAGGACCGGTATCAGTCCGCCGCGGAGGTCATCGAAGATGTTGCGTGCATCCGGGCGGGTTCACAGCCCAAACACCTGGATGGATGGGCATCCAAGTTCGCCGTGGCACTAACTCCGGAGAATGCCTCCGTTACCGTGGGAACGGGGGTTCCGGGCGGCCTGTCCCTCGCCGACGACTTGTTGGAAAGCACGGGGATAAAGTATCCCAGGTATTCGAACGTGGATTCGCCTTCGTTTCCCTGGAAGTGGCTCGTCGCCGCCTGCGTCGTGGTTGCGGTCGTCGCCGTGGCTGTCGCGACCGCACGTAACCGCGCGGGCCGATCGCAGCCGACGGGCGCGACGCGCCAGGCCGCGCCGGCAATCCAGCAAGCCACACCGGAACAAGGCCCACCTCAGTCGCAGCCGCCGTTACTACAACCACCGCCGCTGTTCCCACCACCGGTACCGGTCGCAGGTCAGACTGATCCGGGATTGCATCCTCCCCCCGGAACACCACCACCGTTTGGACCTGGCGCTGGCCGCTTTGGCCCGCCCGGTTCGCGACCCTTGAGAGGCCCGCAAGGCGAAGGGCTGACGCCCGAGCAGCGCCGCCGGCTAAGGCAAGGTCAATGAATCGATACTCTGGAATAGCAGTGCTTGTTGTGCTTCTTGCCGGGTGCGGCACACAACCAGACGAAATACGCGGCGCGGAGGCACTGGTAACGGCGCTTATGGATTCGGGCATTCCTGTCACGTCGCGCTCGGCGGCCCCAATGCCAACCGGCGATCATTTCCGGTTTGATGAAGGCATTCGAATTGAGGGACCCGGGCTTCTCGCGGATGTATTGCGGATCGAAGACAACCGCGTGTTCGACATCGCCAAGTCAGCCGGGAGATTGCTGGTTGCGACAGAAGCCGTCGTAGGACAACCCATTCCCGAAAGTCCAGATGTATACGCGCGGCATCCCTTTGTCGTAGTGATTCGGCAGCAGCCAGGCGACAACGCATTGCGCGAAGCCCTCGCAACGCTGATTCCGCAGGACGGCAACCCATAGCCCGCTCAATTGCGGGCGAGCACGGCCTTCCCCGCTTCGATTGCCTGCTTGACCGTCACCGGGCCAAGGTCTTTGCCATAGAACGACACACCCGGCTCGTATCCGCCTTTGTCGTACTCCTCCGGCGGCAGAATATACGAGATCCATTCGTTCGTAAGCCCGAGTATGACCGGATTCCGGACGCCTGCTTCGCGAAGCGCCGCTTTGATTTCAAGTCCGGGCAACGTAGCCATTTCGCCGGGTATCGACACGGCGCACATATCGCCGATCCGCAAGACGCCTAAGTACGATGTGGGCGGGCACATCGCGTCCAATAACGCCTTGATGTTGTCTTCCGTCATGCCGTATTCCGGGCCTGCGGACTGCAACAACGCCGGCGGTGGCGTGGCAGGAGGCAACTGCAAATCCTGCATCGAAAAGTCCAGTTCTGCTTCCGGATTCGTCTCTATGGAGTCGATCAGCTTCAGGGCGTGCACCGCCAACTTGCGCCCGTAATCCTCGGCGCGGGCGAAGGGCGAGGGGCCATCGGCGCCGCGCGTGGCCACATCGCCTTCCGCGCCATTCGTGTACATGCACACCACCCCATCCATGAACCCTTCCACATTGCGCTGGAGGTAGCCCGGCCAATCCGCGGAAAGGTGCATCACCCGTTCGTTCATAAACGTCGGGTGCGCCGTGTAATTGACGAAAACCACCCACGGCTTTCCATCCATCGTATCGAACCGCGCGATCGTCATGTCCTCGTCAGTCTTGCCGTCTTCGTGACGCCGGTTCCGGTTCAGCCCGGGAAGTGCAACCGTGCCCGAACCCACGCGCACAGGGATTAGCTCCTTGTTCGCAGTCACGATGGCTTCCGCGATGCGCTCCGCCGTGAACAGTAGAATCGACTCGTCGAATATACCAATGGCCTTGTTCTGAAACACATTCTTGCGGTTCATCGCGGCCATTTCGGCCGATCCGTGGGAATGACTCGCCGACAGGAAAAGATTGTCGGAGGTAATTCCAACATCCGCCACGCGCGCAAGGACCTCTTCCCGCAACGATCGCGCGATACCGAGCAAGTCCGTCGTCACCAACGCAACCTTGCGATCGCCCTGCTGCAAAATGAGCGCCTTGGCCAGCGTCAAATCATGGATACCCTGCGCGGGCGCGTTCATCCGCGCCCCGTAGCCCCCCAGCGGCACATGGAACTTCTCGGTGTCCGGCGATATGTCCGTCACCGCAACACCGGCGTGCAATTCAGCAGCCATCGCGGCTCCCCCCCAATAACCCCAAACGAGCACCATCAGGATCGTGACATTGATGGCGGACCGGAACGCGCAACGACTCATCTTCATGCTTCTTCCTGTGCGTTTGGGTGCCCTGATACTAGCCGGCCCCCGGTTTCCAACCGAACTACCCTATTCTACCTCCGCCCCCGCTATTGAACAATCTCCGGAAATTCGTGCGGAACAAATAGGCGGGTAAATCGTTGTATTCGTGGATGCGTCCAGAGGCGCCTTATAAGGGAGAATCCACCATGAAATACCTGAAATGGGCAGCCGGTTTGGTTTTCATCGCCAGCGTAATTAGCTTGGTTGCGCGGACGGACGTCGCCAAAGCCGCGTCCGAACAGGAACTCTCGACCCGGATCGATGACTTGCAGGAAGCAGTGGCACGGCTCGAAAAAGAAGTCGAGTCGCTCAAGAAGAATCGCTTGTCCATTGTCACCGAAGTGCGACCCGAAGATGCCCCGCGCATGATTCCCGCACCTCCACGGCAGCATAATCGGGACTATCCGTGGGAGCCCTACTACGACGGGTTCGCCTTCGAACCCAAAGCCCATTTTGCCGCGGAATTGGAAATAAAAACGGCGCCCGCAAAATAGACTTCACGGACGCCGTCTACAGTCCTTGAATCGAATCGCTCAACTCGTGGCCGGGTCGGTGCTCAAATCCGCCAGCTTCGCGCCGGACTGCGTGTCGTACACGCGTACGTTGCCCGTCCAACAGCCGGCCATCACGACCGCGCCGCCTTTGCCGAAGCGAACCTGATAGCCCCAATCCGGCAGTGCCTCATAGGTCGCCGTGTTCGTGCCGTTGACGTCCCAGCGTTTGACCTGACCGTCTACGCCCGTGGTCACAATCTGGTTGTCAGCGCCGAACTGCGCGCTCAACACACCGCCCCCGTGCGCATTGAACCCACGAATCTTCGTGTATTTCCAGGTGTCCCACAACTGCACCGTGCCATCGGTGCCGGCCGACGCCAGAATGGTGGAATCGGCGGTGTAGGAAAGATCGTTGATGGGGCCGGTGTGACCGCGTAGCTCTTCCACGGGCCGCCCGTTGGCCGCCTGCCACAGACGAAGGCCGCCCGCGCGATCGGCGGAGGCCAACAATTCGCCGTCCGGCGTGAACTTCACCGACAGTATCCAATCGGTGTGATCTTCAAGCGTGTACTTCAGACTGCCATCGGCCACGGAATAGACACGCACCTTGCGGCTCGGCCCGCCCAGCGCCACCAACGTGTGATCCGGGCTCACATCCGCCGCGAGCAACGTATCGTAGCCATCGTCAAGCGTGGCAACGCGCTTGCCGGTCCGGACTTCCCAAAGCACGGCCTTGCCCGTATTGCCCACATCCCCCCCGGCGCCAAGCAACAACTCGCCGTTCAGGCTGAACGTGAGCGAAAGCACCTCGCCTTCTTCAAAAGGCAACGCACCAAAAAGCGCAAACGTCTCCGCGTTGTACAACAACACTTGGCGGTAACTCGCCACCGCCACTAGCGGTGCGCGGGGACTGGCCGCCACGGCACGCGCCACAATTTCGCGCGCGGGCGCAGGCTGAGCCTCGGGCAGAGTGGCCTCCGGCATGGGCGGTGGACCATCAGAAAAGGTAGCCGCGACAAACACCGCGTTCTCGGCCGGGGCCGCTTCCGCGGGAGCCATGGCCACCTTGGCATTGGCATCGACCGGCGCGCCCAACTGAATCCACTGCTGAATTAGCGCGATCTGTTCAGGCGTCAGTGGATCGCCGGAAGGCGGCATCTTGGGCTCTTCCGCGCCGGACACCAACTTCAGCAGACGGCTGGCATCGGGCTGACCTTCGGTGATCACCGCGCCGGAACTGCCGCCTTCGAGCAAGCCGTCGTACGTGTCCAACGCAAGGCCGCCCTTGGCGGAATCCTTGCCGTGGCACTTGAAACAGCGTTCACGAAATATCGGCATAATGTGGTCTTTGTACGTTACCGCCGGAGCCGCCGCCATCTCCGCGGGCGGAGCGGCGGCTTCCATCGCGGGAGCGGGCGCCGCGGCCGCCTGCATGGCCGCTTCAGGGGCGGCCTGCATGCCAAACACGGCCGCCAGACTCTTCGCGTGTGCCTCAATCGCGGACAATTGCTGCGTGATGGCTTCGGCCTTCTGCGCGGCCTCGTCGGCTTGCTGTTTCAGTGCGGCGGCCTGCGCTTCGTGTTCCGCGGCCTGCGTCGAATACTCATTCAACTTGGCGACAAGTTGTGCCGGATCCAGCGCCAATAACTGAGTAAGAATGTCGTCTACGGACGGAGCCCCTTCTTGCGCCGGTGCAACCGGCATGGGCACGGCAAATACCAGCACAAGCCAAACGGCCAGCGCCACGCGAATCCGGTGTGACCACTTCGTCGTCATCCTTGCGGAGCCTCCGCAGCCGCGGGAGCAGCTTCAGCAGCAGGCGCAGCTTCAGCAGCCGCGGGCGCCGGCTGTTCAGCGGGCGCTTTGGCGGCCATTACAGCGGTGGTGAAATTCTCTACGGCCGCAACGCGCGTGCGCAATTCTGCGGCCTTGGCCTCGGCCTCCGCGGCCTGCGCGCGCAGTTGCTCCGCCTGGGCCGCCAGCGCGGTGACCTCTTCGCGCAACGCCGCGATGCGAGCCGCCAACGCGTCAGGACCCAACTTCGCCAACTCGGCCAACACGGCGTCCGGGCTCGGGCCTTCGGCCGGCGCTGCCTCGGCAGCGGGCGCGGGAGTCTCAGCGGCCGGAGCGGGTTCTGCCGCAGGCGCCGCCGGTGCCGCATCCTCGGCCCATGCTATTGCCCCAGTGCCGGTTCCCATCGCGATTGCCAACGCCAGAATAAGGCGTGTACCTTTCCTACTCATCCATCCAATCCTCCGTGCACAATGCAATTCATTTCGCGGCGGTTTCCGCCCAACTACGTCATCCTCAATGATTGAAGACAAATTCCTTCGAATTCAGCACCGTCCAAAACACGTCTTCCATGGCCGCCCGCTTGTCCGTGGCCTGGGCAAGATATCCGGTGAATTTCTCTTTTTCATCGGTTCGAGGCGGACGGGCATAGGCGGCAAGCCAAAGATCGTCCAACGCCTGATCGACGGTGACTCCGTCGGCGGTCAATCGCTGCAGCCGTCCATCGCCCGCCTGCAGCGCCGCGGTAACGGTGTCGCCATTAATCAAATGCAGCGCTTGCGCAAGGGTCGGGTTGGTGGTGCGGCCGCAGGCGCACACGCTTTCACGCGATGGACGCCCAAACAAACTCAAGAAATAGTTGCCGCTCGCGCCGTCGGCCACTTCCACCGCGCGTGCACCCAGCGGAAGGTTGGGAAACTTCACTTTCGTCTCCGACACCTGGCAAATCGCATCGAGCAATTGCTCCGCATCAATCCGCCGCACCGTCGCTTGAGCGAAATTCCGCTCGTCGCGTACGTCCGGAATTCGTGGTTGCGTACTCATTTGATACGTGTACGAGTTGCAGATGTCCCGCACTATTTGGCGCAAGTCATAATTGCACTCCACGAGACGGGCCGCCATGGCCTCGAGCAACTCCGGATGGCTTGGCGGGTTGGTCACGCGAACATCGTCGGGCGGATCCGTAATGCCTTTACCAAGGAACTGCTGCCACAACCGGTTTGCGATGGTCTGCGCGAACCACGGGTTGTCCGGAGCGGTGAGCCATTCCGCCAACAATTCGCGGCGATCGCGGCCTGCCAGATCGGGCACCGCGCCACCCAGGAATTTCGGCTGCATCACCTGCCCGTTCTTCAAATTGTTCACTTCGCCGGATGCGCGGTTGTATACAATCTTCTCGCGCGGATCGCTTGATCCCTTCTGACCAATCTGCGCGAAGAACGCGGCAAACGAATAGTAGTCGTCCATCGTCCAGCGCTCGAACGGATGATTGTGGCACTGCGCGCACTGCAATCGAATCCCCATGAACACCTGGGCCACATTTTCCGCGACAATCTTCGGGTCGGTCTCGGCCACATAAAAATTCACTGCCGGCGCCGTAAAATTGCCGCCCTGCGAAGTCAGCAACTCGCGCACGAACTGATCCAGCGGCTTGTTCGCGGTGATCGACTCTTTGATCCAGTCGTTATAGCGGTGCAACGCCTTGCGATCGAGATCGATGTCGGACTTCACCAGCAGCAAGTCCGCCCATTTCATCGCCCAGAGTTCGCTGAATTCAGGCCGCTCCAGCAACTGATCAATTAACACCGCGCGTTTGTCCGCCGCCGGATTCTCCAGGAAAGCACGGGTTTCTTCCGCCGTCGGAAGCACGCCAAGTATGTCCAGAAACACGCGCCGTACAAACGTCGTGTCATCGCATGTCACGGCCGGCTGCATGCGCAACTTTTTCAGCTTGTCGAAAATCTTCTCGTCAATGTAATTCCGGGCAACGGCATCCGCCGGCCATTCACTCTGCAACCCTTTGGGAAGCACGATCGCTTGCGACACCACGGCAAAGGTGCCGAAACGGGCCATCAAATACCCTTCGCCGCGCCCGCCTGCCGTGATCAACCCACCTTCGGACAGCTTGATCGTCAAGTCGTCGCTGCTGGCCATCACCGCCAGATCGGTTACATCGCGGTCTGTCCCGTCGCTGTATAACGCGCGGACTACGAACTGCTGTGTCGCACCCTCGCCGTCCAGCACCGCCGCCTCGGGAAGGATTTCCACACCGGTCAATTCGGGTGGCGCCACGGCATCGTTGCCGGCCCCTTCCGAAATCCATTCCAGCAACGTGTCGTATAAATGCGATTCGCGGTCAAAACGGCTTCCGCCTTCGTGGTCGACCGTGCCGATCGCCTTGGTCAACATCAGGCTCTCTTCGGGATTCCCCACGTTCAAGCGGCGCGCGCGCACCTCTCGCGTCAGGTTTGTGTAATCGAGGGTCGGATCAAAGCCAAAAAGCGATACGCGAAATCCATTCTTGCCCTGGGCGCTGCCATGGCACGCGCCGGAGTTACACCCCGCCCGCATCAAGACCGGTTCCACGTCGTTCCGAAAACTCTTGGGTGGCGCCAACTCCGCGTTGGCGACGGTAAGCGGCACCGTCACCGCCAACTCACCGTAGGTCACGGAGACATTCGTCTGGCCGTTCGCAACGGGCGTGAACTTCCCGTTCTCCCACGTGGCGATCCCAGGGGTTTCGAAGACCACTGCGGCTTCCATGGTGCGATCGTACGTCACGCCATCGGCTAGGGAATGGAGCACAACCATCCGCTGCACGTCATCACGGGTGTCCAGTTGAATCGCCGGCGGAAACGCAGCCAGCGTTTGTGCTCCGGCGGCCGCCGTCACCACAACTACCACTCCGAGGGCTACCACTAAACGGTTCACGTCTCACTCCTCAGTCCAAGTCCACATGCATCAGCAATCCAAATACAAGCCGCCTGATTAGGTCGACGGAAATCGTGTCTTTCGCTCGGGCGCGGGGGGTTCGCCTTCTTTCGGAGGCTCCGGCGCCGGTGGCGGCGCGGCCGCGGCCACTTCAGGAGGCAACGGTTTGTAAATGACCAATTGACCGCCGCCGGATTGATGCAACACGCTCTCGCCTTCAGTGGCCAATACCGATCGCACGAAAATGCCCTCGAACTTGCCATCGGGCGCCGTGGCGGCCACGTTGAGCGGAAAATGCAGTTCGGTGGTGTCTTTGGTGAGATCGAGTTGCTCTGTCGTCACGTCTTTGGGAAGTCCCAACAATTCAGCTTTAAATGTGCCTTCAAACGGCTGCGCCAATTTCGCGGTAACGACCAATTCCACCGGCTTACCCTGTTCGGTCTCCACTTTGGGAACATCAAACGTAATCCAGGGTTCCGCAATGGTAACCGGCGTCAACGCAGTACAAACCTCGTAACCCGCGCTACGCCCAAGCACGGCCATCCGAAATGTTCCCAACTGGGCGTTGCTTTTTGCATCAAGCAAAATACCCGCTTCGCTGCCGCCTTCCGGAATCTGAGCGGTACCCGGCGCAACGTTGCCCGGTGTCCAAAGAATGCGAAGATCGATAGGGGCCGTAAATCCTTCCTTGCGCGTGGCCACGACTTTCAAATACGCCGATCCGTTGCGAACGATCGGCGCTTTGGGAGCCACCAAGTCAATAGAAAATGGCGCGGGCTCCGTCACCGCCGTTGCAAGGCGGTCCACACGTTCCGCCAGAAATACAACACGATTCTGGCCTTCGATAAGAGTAATGTCTTGTTGGTAAGTGCCCTTCACCGCGCCGGTGCCATCGTCCAGCTCGGCCGCGATATTAACCAGCGCGCCGGTCAGAGCCGCATCCGTGGCCGCCGATACAACTACTGGAATCTGACCCACACCAGCCGCCAATGGCTCATAGTCCACTTGAACCCCGGCCGGTAAATCCTCGAATGCCAGCTTCAAGGGCCCGTCAAAATTGACCCGATCGGCACGAAGTTGAAGGTAAGCCCGATTTCCTTGCGCCACGGCCAGACTGCCGGTTATGTTTTCCACCAGCGCAAGGCTTAACTTGGGCTGAACAGGCACTACTTCCACCCGGTACGCGTACGTCGGACCGCCGTTACCCAAATGATCCAGAACGTTAAAACGATACATACCGTCTTCCGGAAGGGTCACTTGAACCGCACTATCCGGCCCCACGGCGTCATCGTTTCCGGTAAGTCCCGCACCGTCCGGCTTGGCCATATTGAAAACGCTGTCCAGCGGAGACCCCAGCGAACGAGCCCAGACCCGAATGTCAAAGGCCTGATCTTTCTTGCCCTCAAACTGAAACCAGTCTACGTCACCCTTCTCGGCGATAACTCCGTCAAAAGCGCCGGGGATCGTTCCCAACGTGGCAACGTCAGCGGCATTGTTGGGCTCGGCTTCCACCACGCCGGAATAGGGAATTACGCGCAACGGAACGCGCGAAGGAGCAACGGCCGTATCCAGCGCCGGTGTGATGGAAAAGTTCTCCACGGGGGCTGCCGGCAATAAGACCGCTTGGGGAGCCGCGCCCGGATCGCCCAGCCAGGAGACCTGAACTTCGCTCCCGGCCTGGCCGCCAAGGGGGGTCGCCGCCAAAGGCCTCGGAAATTGACCCACATGCAGCCGGTATTGATAGCCACCGGCCCCACCGTACGCCGCCTCGCTCACCGCCAGAACGTGCTTGCCCGCTTCTTCCGCCACATAAACAAAGGCGGCATCCTGCCGCATGAGCGCCGTGTCGTCAGCCGCTTTCAAATCGATGCCGCGCGGGCTGATCAGCCGGACTTTGGCGTCAAACAACGGACCGCCCAAACGAATGGCCTCGACTTCGACAGCAAGCCGCGCACCCGCTTCCAGGGGCACCGCAAAATAGTCGACGTCCTCCGAGGGTATCTCGCCATTGATGGTCGTGCCCAGTGCAATTTCAGGAGCCGCGGCGGGATCATTATTCGGTTCGGTTTCGGTAATTTCGTTCAACGAACCCACGCTGAAGAGCTGCAGGTTGCTCAACCCCGATTGGGTGCGCACACGCAGTCCGTGAACTCCGGGTTCGCAATCAGGAGCAATTTCCAGCTTCGCGTTGACTTTGCCGTCGCTCTCGGCCGCAATCTCCACCAACTTGAATCCGGGCGCATGCGAAATAATGTCCGTCGCATCCTGAAGACCAGATCCATGAAATGAAACCGAAACGGTAGTACCCCGAGCACCGCCCCGGGGAACCAACGTTCCAACGGAAGGAGATGCGGCATGGGCCAGGGAGGCTGCAACCAACATGAAGGTAAAGGCCGCCGCCAATGTAATACGACTGCTGTTCATGGCTATCCCACGCGTTGTATCTGCATGCCTCCGTTCGGAGACAAGGAACAGACTCGGCCTATGCCAGAATGGGTTGAATTATCTTCCCTTCGCGAACCAAATCGATGGGACGGTTGCCCGCAGCCATCAACTTCTTCGTGGGATCAATGCCCAGCGAGGTATAAATGGTCGCCGCCAAATCGCCAGGACCCACCGGAGAATCCTTGGGCTCGGATCCATACGCATCCGTCGTACCGTGGATCACGCCGCCTTTGATGCCGCCACCCGCCAACGCAACACTAAACGCCTTGGGCCAGTGATCGCGGCCACCCGTGTTGTTGATGCGCACCGTGCGTCCAAATTCCGTCGTCAGCACCACCAACGTCTTCTGAAGCAGGCCCCGCTGATCCAAGTCGCCTATCAATGCGGCAAGTCCCTGATCGACTTCCGGCATGCGGCCACTCATCGCATCTTTGATCTTGTCGTGCATGTCCCAGCCGCCGTCCAAAACCGTCACGAAACGGGCGCCGCCTTCCACCAGCCGGCGCGCCAGCAGACAGCGCTGGCCAAAGGCATGCCGCCCGTACTTGTCGCGCATTTCATTGGACTCCGCGCCAATATTGAACGCCTCGCGAGCACTCTGAGAACTGATGAGATCGTAGGCGCGCTGATAGTAGGTATCCATCGCGGTAAGCGCATCCGTCTTTTCCAATGCGGAGAAATGCGCGTCCACGGACGCCAGCAGGCTCTTCCGGTTGTCCATACGCGCCGCGTCTACGCCGCCCGGAAGATTCAAATCCCGGACCTGAAAGTCGCCCGCGGCAGGCTCGCCGCCCACACTGAACGGCCCAAACGCGGAACTCAGATAGCCGGTGCCCATATACAAGGCCCCGTCATTGGGGATGGAAATATACGCCGGAAGATCGTTGCGCGGACCGAATTCATGCGAAACCACCGAACCCATGCTCGGGTACACAAGGGCCGGGCTGGGCTTGTACCCAGTCAGCATATTGTGCGTACCCCGCTCATGCGCTGCCTCACCGTGCGTCACGGAACGAATAATCGACATGCGGTCAGCCACTTGCGACACATTCTTCATCAGGCCGCTAAGCACTTCGCCCGTATTCGTCTGAACCGTGCCCAGTTCCCCGCGGTATTCAATGGGCGCGTACGGCTTCGGATCGAACGAATCCAAATGGCTCAACCCGCCGGAAAGGAATATGAAAATGACAGCTTCGGCTCGGGGTGACCCCGGCGCCGCTTGGGCCTGCGCGTCCATCAGACGGAAGTAGTCCCCCAATGTCAGCCCAAGGCCGGACAACACGCCCACGCGCAGGAAATCGCGGCGTGAAGGCGGACCCGGGCAACGATGGGGCTGACCCGGCAAAGAACATTTATCGTGGTGCATGAGACGATTCCTCCCGTCTACGATAACGCTTTATTCGTGCAACCAGGCCGGTGTATTCTATAACGACCGGTCAATCTTGTCGATTGTTTTGCAGCTAACTGTTTTTCCCGGTACCCATTTTCACCGGCGAGAAACAGAGGTCCCCGTATGAATATACCGTCTCCAATCCCCCAACGGCCCGAAAAGTTCCCCACTCCAAAATCGGGCCATAAAACTAGAATCATTTCCAATTTGGAACATTCTTGCGCCACCACTAACCCATTCGCGATATTCACACCGCTCCGGCGCCCCTCTCCTCTAGTCCCACGCATTGACTTAATCACCAAAGGCACATATACTTGCGCTCGGGTCATAACCAAACAATAACACAGTGTTTCTGGTGGCAACGCGGATCAGAATAGGCAACGGTTGTATGAGAGGGGCTTACCGCTCGGGCGGTTGGACTATACAGAATGACGGGCGCGCATCCGGCAATGAACCAGCCCAATATGGTTTATTTGCTGTAACATGCTACGCTATAAAGGCTTAGTGCACCTCAAATTACCGAACCTGCCAACTCTGAGACCACCACCAAAACACGGGGAACCCCGAATAGGGGTGGAGGTCGTATTCAATGCCTGGAGATCCTCTCAGCCTGGGAGTGGGGATCGGGGCGGGTCTTGTTCTAGGTGTTATCCTCGCATTGGCTGGCGCCAGCCTCATGGGCCGCAATCTCTTGCGCAACGCCCGCAGGACGGCCGCCCAAGTCATAACAGATGCGGAGCGGGAAGCGGCGACCACGCTGAAAGAAGCCAACACCACCATCAAGGAACAACGAATCCAGCTCCGTGAAGAAGCGGAAAAAGAAGCCCGCGAACAACGAAAAGAACTCGTAAACCTCGAAAAACGCATTGTCGCAAAGGAAGAAGCGCTCGAAAAACGAATGGATGGATTGGACCGCAAAAATGCGGAAATTTCCAACAAGGAGCGCGATCTGGCGGAAAGGGAAACCGGTCTCGCCAACGAGCGGCAACGCTTGGGAGAGGTTATCGCCCAACAGACGCAGAAACTGGAATCCATTTCCGGTATGAGCGCCGACGAGGCCAAGCGCGAGCTATTTCACCAACTCGAAACGGAAGTGCGGCGCGATACCGCGCTGCGACTCAAACGCATTGAGGAAGAGTTGGTGGAGACCGCAGAGAAGAAGGCGCAGTGGGTTATCAGTCAGGCCATCCAACGGTGCGCCGCGGATCACGTGGCCGAGGCTACCGTTTCGGTGGTGGCGCTCCCCAACGATGAAATGAAAGGCCGGATCATCGGCCGCGAAGGGCGTAACATCCGCACCCTCGAAAACGCGACCGGCGTCAATGTCATCATCGACGATACGCCGGAAGCCGTGGTGCTTTCCGCCTTCGATCCGGTTCGACGCGAAGTGGCCCGGCTCTCGTTGGAACGCCTGATTTCAGATGGCCGCATCCACCCCGCGCGCATTGAGGAAATCGTCGAAAAAGTGCGCGAAGAGATCAACCAGACCATTAAGGAAAAAGGACAGGAAACGTGCCTGGAGGCGGACGTGCACGGCCTGCATCCGGAACTGGGTAAGCTCCTGGGACGCCTCCATTTCCGGACATCATACGGCCAGAATGTGTTAAAGCACTCGCTGGAAGTGTGTCACCTGGCGGGGCTCATGGCGGCGGAGTTGGGTGTGGACGTCAAGGAGACAAAACGGGCCGCGCTCCTCCACGATATCGGCAAGGCGTTGACGCACGAGATCGAAGGCTCGCACGCCGTTATCGGCCACGATTATGCAAAGCGATTCGGCGAAAATGAAGTGGTCGCCAACGCAATCGGCGCACACCACAACGAAATGGAAATGAACTCGGTAATCGCCGTGCTGGTGCAGGCAAGCGACGCGCTAAGCGCTGCCCGCCCGGGAGCCCGGCGCGAAACGGTTGAGATTTACCTCAAGCGCTTGGAACAACTTGAAGAAATCGCCGACGCGTTTCCGGGAGTGGAAAAATCATACGCGCTGCAAGCGGGCCGCGAAATTCGAGTCGCCGTCTGCCCGGAAAAACTGAACGATGCCGAAGCGGCGCAATTGGCCCGTGAAGTGGCGCGCCGTGTGGAGTCCGAAATGACCTATCCCGGCCAAATCCGGGTCACCGTCATTCGGGAAACACGCACGGTCGAAATCGCGAAGTAAAGTCCGAGGTCGTCCATGCGCATTCTTTTCATCGGGGACATCGTGGGTAACCCCGGCAGGGCTTCCGTGCATCGGTGGCTGGGACCGCTAAAGGAAGAATTCCGCATTGACTTCGTCATGGCGAACGCGGAAAATGCGGCCGGTGGGGTGGGTGCCACGCCTGCAATCGTCCGGGAGCTGTTTAACGCCGGGATTTCCGCAATTACGATGGGAAATCACACATGGCGCAAGCGGGAATTGTTGGGTGCGATTGATTCGCTGGGTCCTATTGCAAGGCCCGCCAATTATCCCCCGGAAGTACCCGGGATGGGCTCGCACCTTGTGGTGCTGCCGGACGGCCGCAAAGTGGGTATCGTCAATCTGATTGGCCGCGTGTATATGGAGGCCTTTGATTGTCCGTTCACCGTGGGCCTGCGCGAAGTGGATCGATTGCGAGATGAAACGCCCTTGGTCATCGTAGACATGCACGCGGAAGCGACGTCGGAAAAGGTCGCCATGGGTTGGTTTTTGGATGGAAAATGCACGGCGGTCCTGGGTACCCACACCCACGTGCAAACAGCGGATGAACGCGTGCTGCCGCACGGTACCGCGTACATTACCGATGTAGGGATGACCGGCCCATTTGATTCGGTTATCGGTGTGGAACGGGAGACGGTGATTCAGAAATTTCTCACCGGTATTCCCGCGGAATTCAAGGTAGCCAAGGATCGGCCGGGGATTTCAGCCGTGGTCATTGACGCCGACGAGTCGACCGGACGCTCGAATTCGATTACGCGCATTATGCGCTTCGACTGAGAACGCCGGATTGACCAAAAATAGACAGAGCTCCATTTCGACATGTATTTGAAACAAATTGAAATGTCGGGGTTTAAGTCGTTCGCCGATCGAACCCTGATTTCCTTTGGCCAAGGCGTTACAAGCGTCGTGGGTCCGAACGGTTGCGGCAAAAGTAACATCCTGGATGCCTTACGTTGGGTGCTCGGCGAGCAACGCCCGAGGGAACTCCGCGGCGGCAGCATGCAAGACGTCATCTTCAACGGCAGCGAGAACCGCCATGCGCTCGGCATGGCGGAAGTGTCCATTACGTTCGACAACTCCGATTCCGTGTTGCCCATCGACTTTTCCGAAGTGCAAGTCACCCGCCGACTCTATCGTTCCGGCGAAAGCGAATACCTGATCAACAAGGCCCCGTGCCGGCTGCGCGACATTCAGGAATTGTTCATGGACACCGGCATCGGCACCAACGCCTACTCGATGATCGGGCAAGGCAAAATGGACATGCTCCTGAGCTCAAAGCCGGAGGATCGCCGGTTTGTATTTGAAGAAGCCGCCGGCATCATCAAATACAAAAACCGCAAGAAGCTCGCCATGCGACGCCTGGAAGGCGCGGAACAAAACCTGCTGCGCCTGAACGACATCATCCTCGAAGTCGAGAGGCAGATGCGAACGCTGAAGCGGCAAGTCAACGCGGCCATCCGCTACCGCGAGCTGAGCGACGAACTGAAAGTCCTCGAGATTCGCGCGGCATGGCTGGAATACACGCGCTTGCGCACCGAAATCGCCGATCTCAAAGTTCAATTCGCGGCTGCAAGCGATTCCTACACGACGATGTCTACCGAGATATCCTCGCTCGAAGCACGCCAGGAAGAAATCAATTTGAGCCGCCTGGAAACCGAACGGGTGCGGCTCGCAAGACAACAGGGCGTGTACGAAATCGATTCCGAGATGGAAAAGATCGAACGCCAAATCGCGTTGTTGCGCCAACGAATCGACCATTCCAAGGAAAAAGAACACCAAGCCGAACGCGAACAGGGATCGTTTTCGGATCGCGCCGCCGAGTTGCGAAATCTGATTGAACAAGCAACCGCCAGGGCCGAGGCCGTAAAAAACGACATCGAATCGTGCAGGCAATCGCTCGATGCCAAACTGTCCGACCATGCAGGCCTCGCAGCCCGTGTGGAAGACGCCGATCGCACACTGGAAGCGTTACGCCAGCGGGCTTCCGAACGCGTGGAAGCGCGCGCGCAAACCCAAACCGCGCTTGAAACGATCAACGTCACCATCTCCAATATCGACTCCCAGTTAGAGGAAATCTACCGCCAGCAACAATCGGTCGCAGGGCGGCGTGAAGAAGTGCTGGGCGCGCTGGATTCGTTGCGAGGAAGTGAGGCGGAAAAGCAAGACGCCTTGCGCCAAACCGAAAGCCAAAGGCGCGACGCCGCCAAACATCGTAGCGATCAGGAAGAGGCATTGCGGGCTTTGGACGAATCGTGGCAAAGCGCGCGCGAGCAGAAAAGCAGCCTCGAGGCGCGGCTTCGCTCATTGCGTGAATTGCGCGACAGCTACGAAGGGTTCGCGGCCGGCGTGCGCGCGGTCATGCTCGCATCCAAGAAAAAAATGGCCGGATTGGACGGAATCATCGGACCCGTCGGCGACCTGCTCTCGCCGGAAAAAGACTACGAACGCGCCATCGAAGCGGCTTTGGGCGGCAACGTAAACAACGTAGTTGTCGAACACGCCGACGCCGCGAAAACCGCCATCAATTTCCTAAAACAAAACTCCGCGGGACGCGTCACATTTCTTCCCCTGGACACAATTCGCGGTTCTGAATTCGAAGGCGGCCAATTCCCCAATGAAAAAGGCGTAATCGGACCCGCCATCGACTTCGTCAAGTACGAGAAACTGCTTCATAATGCCGTGACCTATCTGTTGCACGGCACCCTGGTCGTCGAAACTCTGGACGACGCAATCCGGATCACGCGCAATCACCGCCGTCATCCAAGGTTGGTTACGCTGGACGGCGAAGTGGTCTCTCCGTCGGGCGCGGTAACCGGCGGACGCATGAAGCACGAAAGCCGGGGCCTGCTGGGCCGCACTGCCGAGATAACCGAACTCGAAGAAAAAGTGCGGGGTCTCGAGACGCAGTTGCAGGATCTGGCCCAGAAGCGAACAGCCACGTCCAAAGCCATTAACGAATTGCAGGAAACGCTGCGCGTGCTGGAGCAACAGGATCGCGATCTGCGAAAGCTGCTCAATGAACTGGGCATGACCATCGCGCGAAATTCGGCTGAAATGGAGAGCCTGGTGAAGACAAGCCAGGATCTGGACCGGCAGCGCGATGCGCTGATGACACGCCGGGGAGGCCTCGAAGAACAACGCAAGGATGCAAGCGCCAAAGCCGACTCGCTGCAGACCGACGACGAAATGCTGCAAAGCCAAATAGCCGCCGCGCAAGAAGCCGCCGCGCACGCGCGCCAAGCCATGTCACAATGCACCAGCGAAGTCTCCGATTTGCGCGTGAGCCAGGCTGAGTTGGCGCAGCGTTTTGAAGAGGCCGAACGCGACCGCGCCCGGGAAACGCAACGCCTTGCCGAAATGCAATCGGAAGCCGGACAACGGCGCGACCTTGTCGCAATGCTCAAGGAAGAGCAGGCGGAGCTAAGCGAGGAAATTGCCCTCAACATCGAACGGTCCAAAGCACTGTCCGAGACAAAGGAAGAAGCCTCGCTCAAGGCCGTTGAGGCACAAAACCAACTGCAGACGCTGCTCGATGAGGGCGAACGCATCGACAAGTCGCTGCGCGAACTGCGCGACAAGTCCCGTTCGGCGCAAGCCGACGTGCATCGCCTTGAACTGCAACTGCGCCAGGACGAGGACCGCGTCGAATTCCACAATGCCCGGATTCTCCAGGACTACGAGATCGCCCTTGCCTCGGTTACCGAAGAATTGGCGGGCGGAGATGACATGGATGAGAAGACGCGCAACAAGCGCGTTGCGGACTTGCGCCAGCAACTGCACCGCATGGGCGAAGTCAACCTGATGGCCATTGAAGAATACGAGGCACTGGAACAACGCTACGCGTTTCTGACTACGCAGGCCGCCGACTTGTCGCAGGCGCGTGACGCGCTCATGGCTGTAATCGAACGAAGCGACAAGCGAATCCGCGAAATGTTCCTGGAAACGTTCAAGCGCATCGGCGATCACTTCCGGGAGAACTTCCGGCGGCTCTTCAACGGCGGCCAGGCAACCATTTACTTGCTGGATGAAAACGATCCGCTCGAAACCGGCATTGAAATTGAGGCCCGCCCTCCGGGCAAGAAGCCTCAAAGCATCTCGCTGCTGTCGGGCGGTGAAAGTGCCATGACCGCTATCGCGTTGCTCTTCAGCGTGTTCATGGCGCGGCCCAGCCCGTTCTGCGTGCTCGACGAAGTGGATGCCCCGCTGGACGATGCCAACATCGGCCGCTTCTTGAAGCTGCTGGATGAGTTCACGGGCAAAAGTCAATTTGTCGTCATTACGCATAACAAACAAACGATGGCCCGCGCGGACGTGTTGTACGGCGTCACGCAGCAGGAACGCGGCGTTTCAACCATTGTCAGCGTGAAATTTACCGAGGATGCCGCCTGACCGCGAAGATGCGCTCGGCCGGGAATCAATGATACCCTTCTAGTCCTCGGCGGTCCTTGAATCGTGCTCTACGCTGGCTTGCGTCGGTCAGGTAGCCTTTTACTCATGCGCGTCTTACATCTATTCAGTAACTTCAAATGGACGGGGCCCGCCGAACCTGCGCTGAACCTCTGCGCCTCGTTGCGCCGCGCCGGCGTGGAGGCTGATTTTGCCTGCCCAAAAGGACCGCCCGGAGCGCCCCCTACCATGATAGAGGCGGCACTGAGTTTAGGCATCGAACCGATCACCCGGTTCCGGTTGCCCAAACATTTCAACCCACTTGTAAATGCCATGGAGTCGCGCACCCTGAAGCGGTTTCTAGACACATATAACTATGACATAATTCATTGCCACCTCGACAATGATCACCGGATTGCCCTGAGTCCCGCGAAACACAAGGGATTGCCCATTGTCCGCACAAACTACGGCGGATTGGGCATGGTTCAACCCAAGCGCCAGAAGGCCCTGGTGAAACGCACACGCTTCCTGATCGAGCCGTCCTTGCGCGCCCTCAACCATGACCGTGAAACCTACGGCTTCCCCCTGGGGTCCATGAAAGTGGTGCACGGAGCCATCGACGTGCACCGGTTTGACCCAAGCCGCGATGTATTCGACGCGCGGGACTACTTGGGCATCCCCGAAGACGCGTTTGTGATAGGAATTGTGGCGAGACTGCAACGCCACCGGCGCTACGAAGACTTCTTCGCAGTCGTCAAGCGCATGGTCGAGGCCGGTAAAAACGTGCATGCCGTGGTCGTGGGACGGGGTACGTACCTGGAATCGGTCGGTAAAATGCCTGTCCGGGAATTGGGACTCGAAGACCGGGTCCATTTTCCCGGCTACTTCGCCGATGACCTTTACGTGGGCATGGTGAAGGCCTTCTCGACCAAGGTATTCCTGGTACCCGGAAGCGACGGCACTTGCCGCGCCGTGCGCGAAGCCATGGCCATGGGAAAGCCCCCGGTCGTCGCAGATCGCGGAATGCTGGACGAAATCGTGGACCACGGCGTAAATGGCCTCGTCTGTGACGGATCGCCCGAAGGGTTGTATGAAGCCCTGGACAGGCTGTATGCCAGGCCGGACGCGACCCGGGCCATGGGCGCCGCCGCCCGTGAAACGGCGGCCACGCGGTATTCGCTGGAGGCACAGGCCGGTCAGGTGCTCGAAGTGTACAACGAGGTACTCGCCACGCAGTAGCGTGGATGTGGTATCATGCGGAGGTTACGGTCAGGTTATGTCCAATGCAACGGAATCGTCCATGGTGGCTCAGCCAGTCAGAAACCGGCGTTTGAGAGACCGCGCGAAGGAAACGGTCGCGCGTGGCATTACCCGTATGTTCCTCCCCCAGCTTGCCAAGAAGATGGAGGAAGAAGGAACGTTTCATCTCTTTGAAGGCGAAAACGCCCCCGTAAACCTGGACGATTATTTTGTCGTCGATGACCGTGGCGCCGACCTGACTATCTTTGCGTTCGCGGGAATGGATGTATTGTTCGCCGGCGAGCCCCGGTTTGAGTTTCGCAAACAGCTCTCCAGCCTGAACCAACCGTTCAACATGGTCTTCGTGCGCGAGATGCGGCGTATGCTGTATCACGTTTCACCCTACGGCAAACCCGACGGTCTCGAGTTTTACACGAAGCATATTGAAGAAATTAAGAATCGGATTGGTGCGAGCCGCAACGTCGCAATGGGCTCCTCCGGCGGGGGAAGCGCTGCATTCTTCTTCGGTTCACTGTGCGGATTCGACAAAATCATCGCGTTCAGCCCCGCATTTCCATGGGGTACTTGGACAAGTTGGCCCGCTCAATCCCACTGCTATTTCGATTTGAAAAAATTGGTGACCGCGCCCGGCGAATACGCCGAATCCGCGCTGGTCGCGGCGTCAGGCCTGATGGTTGAATATCAAATGTATCGCGATCTCGGCCAGGAACGCCTTTGGAATGTAAACGAGGCGTACCTGAATCGGTCGCCCCGCGTGCCCGCCACCATCATCTATGGGGAACGTTGCTACCCCGATAAGATGCAGGCATTGAAATTGAAGCACGAGCCCGGCGTAAAACTCATTCCCGTGAAAACCGGGCGCCACAATTGCCCAGCGGCACTCAAGGCGGAAGGGCGCTTGTCGCAAGTACTGTTGGACGAAATCAAGCCACTCCTCGACCCGGAACCCGTCTCAAGCAGTTGAGTTGTCGGTACCCGAGTCGGTCGATTCCGTGGAAGTCCCC
Source organism: Candidatus Hydrogenedentota bacterium (assembly GCA_045863295.1). Taxonomy (GTDB): domain Bacteria; phylum Hydrogenedentota; class Hydrogenedentia; order Hydrogenedentales; family SLHB01; genus BTWA01. Next base: position 5,335 of record BTWA01000010.1, on the reverse strand, counting down.
TCGCCAAATCCCCATTGAATCCCGTCAGGTCCAACCACAATCTCAAAATCGGCCGGATTGATGGTTGAAAATCCATCCGGCACAGACGCGGGATTCAGCATGTAAGCCTGCCGGTAAAGAAGATTCTGCTGGGCGGATTGCGTCGCCGCCGCGTTTAGACTCAGTTGACGAAATCCAAGAGTCAGGGCAGGGAAGAGCTGAAACGCGGATTCAATGAGCGTCTTCTGTGGATGATCGTTGGCAACTACCACCTTGCCGGTCGAGTCCATCTGCAACACCACTTCGTTAACTTCGGTGTCTACCCCTTCCTGCTTGAAAAGTTTTCCTATCTCGGAAGCAAACTGGGCAAGCTTTGCCTGCACCTGGCTGGCCTGCGCAAGTGGATTCGACTGGGGGGCTGACGTGTTTGAAGCAGGCGCCGATTGCTTGGATTGGGCCACTCCCGCAGCGTAAGCTTCGCGGAGCGCTGCGGCAAAATCGTTGGAACCTATTTTGTTGCCTTGGTTTCCAGACGCTCCGCGAATGGCCGCTGGAATGCCCTTGATTTCGTGCAACAAGCCGCGAGCGGCGTTTAACAGGGTAATTCCCTCGACAAGCGGATTGGCCATGATCGCAATATCCCCTCAGTTGTGCTGAACGGAATAGGCAACATCCATGCCAACGTGCACAACCCGCCGGACAATCGTACAATGCGGACTATGGCGCGCGTAGTACTCATTGGACTGGACGGCATGGATCCCGCGTTGGCCGAACGATGGATGGCAGACGGACGGCTTCCAAACCTCGACCGGCTCCGGCGGGAAGGATCCTACCTGCCCTGCGAAAGCGTTAAACCACCGGTGACCTTCCCCGCGTGGACCACATGCGTGACCGGTGTGAATCCAGGCAAACACGGTATCTTCGACTTTACGACGCTCGTGCGTGGCGAGCACCGGCTAAAGTTTATCAACAGTTCACACCGGCGCGCGCCCGCCGTGTGGAACATTCTTTCCGCCGCCGGCAAGCGGGTCGCTGTCATCGGCGTTCCGGGCACCTATCCGCCAGAACCGATCAACGGAATAATGGTATCGGGGTTTGATTCACCGGTGGCCACCTCGGTCGATCGCGGATGCGTATACCCGCCGGACCGGTTTGACGAAGTACGCCATTGGCGATTCGCGGACTTCCAGGAATCGCATATCGGGCCCGGCTGGCACGCGAAGGCCTTGGAAAAATTGCACGCTAAAATCAACGACAAAGAAGCCATTCTCGTCCGCTTGCTCCAACAGGAGCCGTGGGATTTCTTCATGACGGTCTTCGGCGAATCGGATACGGTCGCACATCACTTCTGGTTGTTTCACGACCCCGATTCGCCCCGGCACTTGCCCGGATTCGAGCATTCAATTCGAGGCATCTACGAACGGCTCGACACCGCCGTTGGACGATTAATGGCCTCGGCAGGCAGCGGCACGACGGTCATGGTCGTCTCGGACCACGGATTCGGCGGCTCGGGCACCGGCGTCGTCCACATGAACAATTGGCTCGCAGAAAATGGTTACCTGCATTTCGCGCCGGGCCGCGACAGCGTATTGAAAAAGGTGGCGTTGCGAGCGATTCCCACGCGATGGCGTGGGGCGTTGTTCAGACGAATGGAAGGAGTGGCCACCCTCGCGGAAAGCCGGTCGCGATTTGCAGGCATTGACTGGGCACGCACCACCGCATGGTCCGAAGAGCTGAACTATTTCCCGACGGTACGCGTAAACGTACAGGGACGGGATCCGTACGGCCTCGTTCCGCCCGAGGAATACGACGACTTCTGCAACACGCTGTGCAAAGATTTGATGACTTGGGAAGCCGTGGCCAAAGCCTACCGAAACGACGCAATCTATCACGGCCCGTATGTCAGGGAAGCGCCCGACATCATCGTGGAACTCGCTCTGGAAAACGGGTACTCCCATTCCTGCTTGCGAAAGCGGGGAGGCCCACCGTTTCGCCGCTTGGAAAATCGCGAACTGTTCGGCGGCAAAGAGCGCGGCATGACGGGAAACCACAGGCCCATGGGGGTGTTCTTTTCCTCCAGACAAACGCCGTGCGGATATGCCACGCTCGAAGATATCGCACCCAGCGTGCTCGCGGAAATAGGAATAGCCGGACCTGATATGGACGGCACAAGTCTCTTCGCCGCGTACACTCCTTCGGAAGACTGTGCATTTGCAGCGGCGCCGGCGGCCTATTCTCCGGATCAGGAACGGCAGATTGAACAGCGCCTGCGCGATCTCGGATATCTCGAATGAAAAAAACAGCAACAGCGTGCGATGGCACAAGCGCCGAAAAGTCTCCGGTTCGCGGGAGTACAGAGGCCGGGACGGAAGTTCAAGCCGGTGACGCATTGAAAGTGATCCCATGAGGCTTGCCGTGCTGGGTGCGTGCCCATTCCCCGTGCCCCAGGGCTCGCAGGTGTTCCTGCAAGATACCGTTCGCTCACTGCAGAATGCAGGACACGAAGTCCATATCGTCGTGTATGGATACGGCCTCGGTGAATCGCCGCCGGATCTGCATGTGCATCGATGCCGTGATTTTTTCGCACGCAAAACGGACGCGGGCCCTTCTCTGCTGAAACCCGTGCTCGATGTGTCGCTCGGCATGACGCTCCGCCGGGTCGTCAAGACGTATTCCATTGAATGCGTACTGGCCCACAATTATGAAGCGCTGATCACGGCATGGGCATCCGGAGTTCGACCCATTGTCTATCAGGCACACAACGCAATGTCGGATGAACTGCCCCACTATTTCGGCAATAACGCGTGGGCCGGAATTGCAGGCACAATGCTCGATCGCGTATTTCCTCAAAAGGCACAACACGTTGTCGTGCCGCACGAACCTTTGAAGGCGTATCTGTGCAAATGCGGGTGCGTTCCGGACATGGTTTCCGTATCCCCGCCGCCCGCCCCCTTGGATGCCTTTGGCCCCGCCCTCTATTCGGACGACCAGCCCTTCGTGGTCTACACCGGCAATCTCGATGCGTATCAAAACCTCCCCTTTCTGGAAAAAGTGGCGGGGTTGGCAAGAACAGCGCTTCCGGGGTTGCGCTTTGTCTTCGCCACCGGAGCGCCAAAAGCTCCTTCGTGGGCGGAATACCGGCACACGCCGGATTTTGGCTCGCTCAAGTCCATTCTGACCCGCGACTGCATTGTGGTCTGCCCACGCGTGTCATGGTCGGGCTATCCCATCAAATTGCTGAATGCAATGGCGGCGGGCAGACCCATCGTGGCCTGTCACGGCTCGGCACACCCTCTCGTTCACGGCGAAAATGCGTTGCTCGCGCCGGATGATGATGCGGATACGTTTGCAACCCACGTAATTGAACTGGCTCAAAGCCGCGCTCGCCGGGAATGCCTGGGCCAAGCCGCGCGTGCTACCGCCGAGAACTCGCACAACCCGGTTGATTTCGCGCGTATGATCGCCTCCACGTGCGAGGCCGCGGTTCGCAAGCCGGTTACCCGGATGGTATGATTACGGCCACCATGGATCGCAACGAGCTTTTTCAACAAGCAGTAAATGAAACCCGCCTGCTACTGCGAAAGTACGCGGACGCAGGCCGGGCAAACGCGCTGGTATCCCCCGAGGTGGCCGCGTGGCTGAACGGCCCCGCCCCAGGAACAAGCATCTCCACTACGGCGCCTGCTCCGGCTGCAACCGAAACAGCGCAGGCGTTTGAGTCCGGCTTCGTCCACGAGGCTCCAAAGCTTCGCGCTCCTGAAGCGCCACAAGCAGACGAAGCGGCGGCGGCAAAACTGAAGAAGACGCCGGTGGCGCCTGCGCCGCCGCCACGGCTCGACAAATTGGGGCAGGATCAGTTGGATACATTGGCTGCACTGGAAAAAGAGGTGGCCGGGTGCACCAAGTGCGATCTGTGCAAAACACGCACACAGACCGTGTTCAGTGACGGAACGCCGCACGCTGATCTCGTCTTCGTCGGTGAAGCGCCGGGAGAAAATGAAGACCTGCAAGGAAAACCGTTTGTGGGCAAGGCGGGAGAACTGCTCACCGATATTATCGTCAAGGGACTGCAACTGCGGCGTGAAGATGTCTATATCTGCAACGTGTTGAAGTGCCGCCCACCCAACAATCGGGATCCCCTGCCCCACGAAAAACAGGTGTGCGAACCCTATCTGGTAAGGCAATTGGATTTGGTCCGCCCCAAAGTCATCTGTGCGCTGGGAGCCCATGCCGCAAAAACACTCTTGAAAAGCGACGAATCCACGACAAGACTGCGTGGAAAGTGGCACTTCTATCACGGCATACCGCTGCGAGTCACCTACCACCCCGCCTATTTATTGCGCAGCCCCGGCGAAAAACGAAAAACCTGGGATGACATTCAGGAAATCATGAAAGTCCTGCGGGGGGAGGTCAACCCACAACCGGAATCGCCGCGCCAAGTACCCGCGCAACCCATGCCGCCGGATCCGATGAGCCTGTTTTGAAGGGGATCGCCATGCAGGGCACACACCACGAAAGCGCCCCAAAAGTCCGCTGGTACAACTCGCTGATCGTCCGCGTGATGGTTCTGTGTATTGTGCTGGTCGTGTGCCTCATGAGTATGGTCTTCACGCTGACCACGCATTTCTTCCGTCAGGTAATCGAAGAATCAAACGCGCAGGCCGATCGAATGGCCGAAAATCTCCTCGTCTTTCTCAGTGAAAATCCGAACACCGACGTCGGCGATCTCGAGCAACAGTTCAGCGACCGGGAAGGTGTCGCCGCCAAACTCACCCCAAACCCCACACCGGGCATGCCCGACAGCGTACTGCCCATGCTACAGGATGGACAGTTGGCGGTGGTGGCAAGGCGCACGGTCATTCTCAATGGAAATCCAATTGGATTCGAAGTATGGATCGAGCCCGACGCGAGAACCCAAGTGCTGCGCGCCTTCCGCAACCAATATCTAATCGGACTCACGCTGGCGTTTCTGATAACGCTGGGCATGATGATTCACGCAATCGTGACCGCGCTGAGGCCGCTCCACGAACTGTCCGAAACCTGTGCAGAAATCTCGGAAGGAAAATGGCGGCCGGTGAACATACATCGGGGAGCGGGCGAAGTGCACGCCCTGGAAGCAACCTTTAACCGAATGGTGCATTCGCTCAAGGAAAAGGAAGTGATGGAGAACAATCTGCGGCGCGCCCAGCGGCTCTCCTCGCTGGGTACACTGGCCGCAGGCGTGGCGCATGATGTGCGTAATCCGCTGAATGCCATCAAATTGCTTTCGAGTCACGCCATCGATTCAGTGGAAAAGGACCCAGCGGTTACGACCCTTCAATTGCAGACCATTCGACGCGAGGTCGATCGCCTGGAG
>BTWA01000009.1:0-191105 GCA_045863295.1 Candidatus Hydrogenedentota bacterium | reverse complement strand
GGCAATTCAAGCGCGACCTAACGGCTACCGACCATTCAGCAATGCCCTCAAGGCCTCAAAATCCGAATCATTCCGGGCGGGGTCAATGCCTATCTGCTCTTCCTGCTTAATCAGTGCCTGCCGTTCCGACTCGATTCTCTGTCGCAAACCAGGATCTGGCGTGGCCACGCACATTACGGCCTTGTGGGCCGTATCGCGGATGGTGAGCATGCCGTGTTCGAATTGCCATTTCACGTCGTGGATTCCGTCCGCATCAAGACGAAACACATCGGCGATGGCGGGCAGGTAGGCGGGCAATGCAAACTGCCACTCCGCACGGCGAGGCTCTTCGAAAACAAAGACTTTGTCCTGTTCACTCGGAGAATAGTTCAAGTCCAGTGCAAACAGCAGGGCTGCCGTGGGTCCGCATACCGACGCGAGATCCCAATCAAGCCGTCCCCGCCGTGTTTTGACGCGCTCAAACCGGTAAGCATTGCCGCCAATAAGGAAGTCATCGATCAGGCGCATTTCCCTCCCGATGCGGCCGAGTTCGTCCAAGGTATCACGCCAGTCTGTCAACGACTTCAGACTCAGGTTAAACCAGTATAGAGACGTAATTCGTGTCGATAACGCGTGGTAGGCCTGCATCCGTATTTCGTCAGGCGTGGGAGTGGTGCGTTTTCTGCCTCCGTATACATCCCACTCGTGCGGTCCCTGCGACCAGATTGCGCAAGGCATGGGACGGTTTAGCTCTCGCAATGATCGGCACATGTCACCAATGGTCTCAAGCGGCGCACCCCAGCGAATGCGCACATCGCCCCAGCGTTCGTACTTGCTCCAAAGATCCGCCGCGGGCGCGGTGACGCGATAGGCGTCGTAGTGCGGGAAATCACTCAGGCCCGCATAGTCCCGCCAGATACGCTCTTCGCTGTGCGTCACCGTGGTGGGGAGGCGTGTTGACGTATAGGGCTTCAATTGTCGCCATACTTCTTGCGGCGGGACTGGCGTGCCTCCACCGTATTGAGGTTCGCCCAGAAATTCCACGGCATGGATACGTGGCAACATTTCGTCTGTGTCGTACTGTTCGAAGGGGGTCAGTTTATTGAAGTACTTCAAGGGGTAGCGCGCATACAACGCCGTGTCGCTATACCCCGGGGTATGCGCCAAGTGCGCCGTGTTGATGTGGAGTCGCATAAGCGTCTTGAGAAACTGTTCCTGGCCAACGGTATTTTGACCATCGTTCACCCATCCACCGGATATGTCGAATCGTTCGGGCTTGATGCGCAAATAAGACCACAGACGAATGGCCTCCCCGCCTTCTCGATCCACGTGCACTTCCAACACGGCGTACGTGAGCGGAAGCGCACCGGTTCGGACGGCAAAACCGCCTTGATCCCTCGAGGGAATGGTGTCGTGACCGTTGAAAAATTCCAGGTCTGTCAATTCCTCTTGTGGGGCAAGTATCTTGGGCGATTTCGGATCAGGCGGCAACCAGAAGCGACATGACCGTATATGAATCCGGGTTTGCCCTTCGTTGGCAATGTGAATCACCATCGTGTCCGGTTGTATGGAGTCGCCTGCGCCGGTAAACGTAATGGCGGAAATCCATTCATCGGGTTCGGACACAGCAAGCGTTGTATCGACAAGTGGCGAATCCTCCCCCCCACCCTTGAGCGAAATGGAAGTTCCCGGACCGTATGCATCGGTGCGGCTATTGAAGGTCCAAACGGTCATCATGCCCGCCGGTAGGGAAAGAGGGACGGATCTCTCGGCCGATGGCGTGTCGTGCCATGCCCAATCCGCGGTATGGATCAACTCCGATGGTTCACGGCCACCAAACAAAAATGGAGTTTTCGGATCAAGCAGTAACGGTGTGGCGCTGCTGTCGCCGCTGTGTACGAGAAACAACTGAACCCGCGCACCACGGGCGGGTTGTGTCTGCTGCCGGTACCGCATGGATTCCGCCACGACGTGCGGGGTAGTCGTTATCCCTTCCAACCGCAAAGGCGTCTGTGCTGAGGCCGAGCTGAGTGCGCCCATAAGTACACCGACTACGAATCGAATCACCGTGTCGTTCACAATTCCCATACTCCATGCATTCGCCGGAAAGACTGCCCGCCAGGGCTCGACATCGTCTACGGCACCTGTTTACCTTTGGCGGCCTCCCACAGGGCATACCAATGCTCGCGCGCGAGGTGGATGTCCGCGGATGTCGCTGCGCGGCGAATTCGATCCAGCTTCAATGTGCCAATTACCACTTGTGGGCGGCTTGGCAAATCCTTCACCCATGCCAATGCCAGCTGATCCGCGTCACACCCATATTCGAGCGCCAACTCGCGCAGCTTGGCTCGCAACCGGACGCCGTCCGGACTCTCGTCGGTAAACAATCTGCCTCGGCCAAGAGGCGACCATGCCATGGGATGCACGCCTGCGGCCTGACATTGATCCAGCGTGCCCTCGTAGATTGGGTCCATGTGCACCAGACTCAATTCCACCTGGTTCGTGGATGGCGCAAAACCGAGAAACTTTTGCAGCAGCGCAAATTGATGCACCGTATAGTTGGAAACACCCACGGAGCGGACCTTGCCGCAAGCCATGACATCCAACAACCCTTCGGCGGTATCTTCCGCGCTCGTGAGCCAGTCGGGCCGGTGGATCAACAAAAGGTCAATATGGTCCACCCTCAATTCTGAAAGCGAACGGTCGACGCATTGTTTGATGCGAGCCGCCGTTGCGTCATAATGGGCAACACCAATCTCGGGCATCGCGGCCTTGGGAGACCGCACCCCACATTTGGTGACTAATTCCATGCGATCGCGCAACTCGGGCGCCTCGGCGAGGGCACGGCCAAACAGCCCTTCGCACGTGTAGCCGCCATAGACGTCTGCATTGTCAAACGTGGTGATTCCGCACTCGAGACAGGCATCGATTTTGGCCCGCACCTGCGACGTGACAGGTCCTGCCGGATCATCCGTAAGGCGCCAGAGACCGTAGGCTATGGTCGAAACACTGGGACCGTTTGGAGCCAATTGAAAGCGCAACATGACACATGTTCCTCAAATGGAGCCCGGATCTAATCGACAGCGTAACACAAAAAAGGCCCGAGAGTGATGCACACTCTCGGGCCTTCTAACCGCTCAAAAATGGTCGGGGCGAGAAGATTTGAACTTCCGACCTCTTGACCCCCAGTCAAGCGCGCTAACCGGGCTGCGCTACGCCCCGACTCGGATGAACAGCAACAAACGTGGGGGTTTGCCGTTCCAAGGGTATAAAAGTATAGCAAATTGTGAATGAGGATTCTAGTCGTAATTGCTTGCGCCGCGGGACTATGCTGCCCAAGACAGGACAGCCAATCGGAGCTCTTGGTTGCTAGAGTAAGGCGGCTTCACTGAAAAAGCGGTATTCCATGCGGGCGGAAAGGCACAACGGCAGATGAAATCCACGGCGCATCGATGGGCCTTGGGCTTCTGCGCCGCTGCCTTGGCGCTGCCGGCCACTTGCTCTGCGGACTTGGTTTGGCCAGCCCTTGTGCTGGAAACCGGATTGACGACTTGGTGGATTATTGCAGTTGGCCTGCTTGTGGAATTCGTTGCCATCTTGTGGGTTTGGAAGCTGCCTCCGGGAAAGGCCGCTCTCATCACGCTCTGCGCAAATTTACTGTCCACACTGTTGGGTATGATTCTTATTCCTCTGGCTGGCGTCGCGTGGGAAGTGTTTCCCGGGCTCGTCTTTTACTTTGTGTTCGGCATCGGCACCTTCAATCCAATCACTTGGACAGCCACATTCATTCTCGCTGTCTTGATCAATACATTTCTTGAAGGCGCCGCGATCCACTATCTGTTTAAGCAGCCGTTTGGCAAACGGTATGCCCTTTGGCTTGGTGCAGCGAATGCTGTGAGCGTGGCAGTGGCATTTGCCAATATTATGTTAAATCCGCCAAAATTCTGACCTTTCTCCCCTCGGCATCGCCCACCTTCAATATGCTATCATCCCCGGTCTGCACAGGAAGGAGGATCAGGATGCCGAGAGTGTTTGTGGCGAGGAGGATTCCAGACGCCGGATTGGACCTGTTGTTCGATGCATTTGGAAAAGACAACGTGGTGGTGGCGCCACAGGATGCGGCCATTTCGCGGGCGGATCTGTTGGCGGGCGTCAAGGGGGTCGATGCGATCCTCCCCATTCTCACGGACCGTATTGACGGCGAGGTGTTGGATGCCGCGGGTCCTCAGCTCAAGATAGTCGCGAACTACGCCGTGGGATACAACAACATCGACGTACCTGCCGCCACCGAACGTAAGATTCCCGTGACGAACACGCCTGGCGTGTTGACCGACACGACGGCCGATCTGACCGTGGCACTATTGCTGGCGGCGGCTCGGCGCCTCTCGGAATCGGAGCGGTACCTGCGCGCCGGTAAGTGGGATGGATGGGGTCCGATGCAGTTCCTGGGCAGCGACATTCACGGTAAGACGCTTGGCATCTTTGGGATGGGACGCATTGGTCAAACGGTCGCCAAGCGCATGACCGGGTTTGACATGAACATTCTCTACACGAATCGGAAACCGGTAGACGCGGCCACGGAGATTTCCTTGAAGGCACGTTTCGTGGACAAGGCAGTGCTGTTGTCGGAGTCGGACTATGTCTGCGTCCTGTGTCCCTTCACGCCGGACACAAAGCACGCGTTTAGCGCCGCAGAATTCAAGGCCATGAAGAAGACGGCCTATCTTATCAACACTTCTCGCGGCCCGGTCGTGGACGAGGCGGCGCTCGTGGATGCCCTGAAGTCAGGCGAGATACAGGGCGCTGCTCTGGATGTGTTCGAGGAAGAACCCGTGGTGCATCCCGGCTTGTTTAAACAGGAAAATGCGGTCATCATCCCGCACTTGGGCAGTGCGACGTTGGAGACACGCAGCAAGATGGCGAGCATCGCCGCATCCAACATTGTGGCGCGGTTGCAAGGCAAGACACCGCCCAACTGCGTGAACCCGGAAGTGCTGTAAGTAGGGTGCTCAATGGCGCGCTTCCCACTTGGACACGCAAACGTCTTTGCGTTTTCTGAGCGTCAGAAGGCGACCCCGTGCTTCGTCGACTTCAATGGGGGTGTTGGGTTCGTTTCTTGTTTTTACAGTGGATCAAGCGTCCCTCGCATTATGGGTAGCAAGCTTTCGCAGTCCAGAATTGGGAATTAGGAGATTTCACGAATGTTGTATATTGGACGCATTGTGTGTGTAGGCATGACAAAGGACAGCCGTCTCTGTGCGGGGTATCGCGTGTCAAGCCGGTCGTTTCCCAATCGTACCGCGGTGCTGGCGCCAAACCGCATAAGTATCATTCCCAAAGCGGGCCATGAGAGCGATGTTCAAAGAAATCCGTACATCGCATACAACTGCGTGCGTGTTGTAAGCGAAGGCGAAGTCGCCGTGGCCACCAACGGCAGTCAGACCGATCCTATCGCGGAAAAAATCGACGCGGGCATGCCAGTGCGCGATGCACTGGTGCTATCCAGTCTTGCACTCGATTACGAGAAAGACCAGTACGACACTCCTCGCGTATCGGCCGTTGTGGATCGTGTAGATGGATCCGGTTGGCTGGCGATCGTGCGCAAGGACGGACTGTCCGCGCGCAAGATGCCTCTGGAGCCAGGCACGTTCTTCTACGTTGCCACGTATGAGGAGAACGACGTCCGCGACTCACAGACGGGCGCATTCACCGCCATGACCTCGGCGGAAGCGTGTGACTTCTTGCTGGGCGGAGGAGTCTTTGCTGAACGATCCAACCCGGTAACCGCGGTTGCCGCGATGGCAACCGGTGATTCGTTTGAACTGACGGTTCAAGACGCTGTGTAGCATGAAGACCGACTTTCTCAGAGAGCTGGATCTGCTCATCCGAGCGCGCCATTCCCTGATCTATATCGTGACATGGGAAGAAGATCGTGCCCGCAGGATGATTATGGAAGTCGCCCAGACGCAGCAGAAGTCTTTGTTCGAGTGGAGCATTACCGACGGTCTGCGATGCATGACTGCGTCGCAGGAACCGCCGCAAGCAGGCAAACGATCGCGTGAACCGCTTGCCGTGTTGAATGAGGTCCTGCAAACCAATATTCCGGCCATATACATTCTCAAGGACTTTCACACCTATCTCGAATCTCCGGAGATCGTGCGCCAATTGCGCGATCTCGGTCAGGCACTCCGTCGCACCCGTAAAACGATTATTCTCGTCTCCCCCAACCTGACCGTGCCGTCGGAGTTGGAGAAGTCGCTGTCCATACTCGATTTGCCGTTGCCCGGCTACGATGAACTCAATGAATTGCTGAACAAATCCATCGGCGGCAGCCAGCGAAAGTTTCAGGTGCGCCTGACCGACGCGGACCGCGACGCCATTATCAAGGCGGCGCAAGGTCTCACCCTCACTGAAGCGGAAAACGCCTTCGCCATGGCGATTGTGAGCGATCAGTCGCTGGATGCGGACGATGTCGATGCCGTGGCGCGTGAGAAGCGCCAAGTCATCCGCAAGTCCGGCGTGCTGGAATACTACGACGTTTCTGAGGATCTGTCGGCCGTAGGCGGTATGGACTTGCTGAAGGACTGGCTGGGAAAACGCATACGCGCGTTCAGCCCGGAAGCACGCAAATACGGCCTCCCTCAGCCCAAGGGCATTCTACTGATGGGTGTGCAGGGTTGCGGCAAGAGTCTGATCGCAAAGACCATCGCCTCGTCCTGGAGGTTGCCCCTATTGCGGATGGACATGAGCCGGATATTCCAGGGCTATATCGGCAGCAGCGAATTGAACATGCGCAAAGCGGTGACGCTCGCGGAATCCCTTGCGCCGATTGTGTTGTGGATCGACGAAATCGAAAAGGCGTTCTCCGGCGTGGAAGGTTCAAGCAGCACGGATGCCGGTACCACGGCGCGCGTGGTGGGCACCTTTCTCACGTGGATACAGGAAAAGACCGCTCCTGTATTCGTGGTTGCCACAGCAAACAACGTTCAGGGATTGCCGCCCGAACTCTTGCGTAAAGGCCGCCTCGACGAAATCTTCTTCGTCGATCTGCCCATGGCCGAAGAACGAAAAGAAATCCTCGCGATACACCTCGCGAAGAAGAACCGGAATTCAGCTAACTTTGGCCTCGACGAACTGGCAGAGTTAAGCGATGGCTTCAGCGGAGCGGAACTGGAACAGGCCATTGTCTCCGCCATGCACGACAGTTTCTTCGACCATCGCGAACTGGATACTCGGGACATCGCGAGGAGCATCGGGGAGACGGTCCCGCTTTCCGTCACCATGCGCGAACGCATCGCGGAACTGCGGACGTGGTCCGCCGATCGAGCACGGCCGGTTTCGTCCAACCAACGCAACTCGGCTAAGAAGTAGCGCCATGGACCGGTTTGACTGGCTTGAATTCGACGAAAAGGGAAGCAAGAGAATTCCCAACATATCGGTTGCCACGGCCCTACCCACGGACGGTCCGGGATGCTACAAAATTGGACGGCAGATGCGAAATGCAGGATACTTTAAAGACGCGGCCGCCTATTTCCAGAAATCCATTGGGTATGATGAGCACAATCATGCGGCTTGGGTCGAGCGTATCGACAGTCTTGTGCGCGCCAACGCTTTGGCGGAGGCTAACGTCGTATCGGAGCAGGCACTTAGCGCATATCGCAAAGTCCGTGCCTTGTATGCATCCCGCGCGTTGGTATTGGGACATATGGGGCATTTTGAAGAGGCGCAGAACCTCAGTCAGATAAGCATCGAACCGCCCGAGAATCTGTGGTATGCCCGGTGTGTTCGGGGAGAGCTGCACTTGCTTGAAGATGTCGACCGCCGGTTTGAGGCGGTTCAGTGGTTTGATGAGGCGTTGCGCGTGTCCAACGATCGATGGGAACCGGCGCTCTTGGCCGGTTGGGCGCTGCTGAACGCCGGTTTGAGTACATGGGCGGCGGCCTACTTTGCCGAGTCCGCCCATTTGAATGCCAGGGTTCCCATTAGCTGGCTGTATCTGGGTGATACGTTTGCCTCCTTGCGCTTATATGAGCCAGCGGCTTTCTATTACAATCGCGCCTTGGAATTGGATCCGGGCAACGAACCAGCCAAGGAACGGCTGTCGAGGGTCAAATCCCGGTTCTTTGGCCTGTTCAATGCTTTCATACCGGAAAACCTGCAAAAGCGGTGGCAGCGGGCGGAGAAGCGCCTGGGCACCCCGGATCGGAGTTCGTGGATTGAGTAACGAATTGTATATCACCCCCCTTGTCGAACGCTTTGCCACCCGGCCGATGGCAGAGTTATGGGGCGCACAGCGAAAATTTTCCACATGGAGGCGCTGTTGGATCGCATTGGCCGAGGCAGAACAGGAGTTGGGACTACCCATCACCGACGAGCAACTCGCAGAGATGCGCGCGCACGTCGATTCCATCGATTTCGACGCGGCCGCCAAGTTCGAGCGCGACCTTCGGCACGACGTAATGGCGCATGTACATGCATATGGGCTGGTTGCACCGAAGGCGAAGCCCATCATTCACCTTGGCGCAACAAGCTGCTACGTGGGTGACAACACGGATCTGATTCTCTTGCGCGAGGGTCTCGGACTGTTGCTCGCCAAGGCGGTCAACGTGATGGCGCGGCTAAAGGACTTCGCATTGAAGTGGAGGGACCTTCCCACGCTCGGCTATACGCACTACCAGCCCGCGCAGGTAGTCACGGTCGGCAAACGGGCCTGCCTCTGGGCGCAGGACCTGCTCTTCGACATTGAGAATCTGGAGCAGGCCATTGCGCGTTTAAAATGCCGCGGCGTAAAGGGCACCACGGGCACGCAAGCCTCGTTCCTCGAATTGTTCAACGGCGATCACGACAAGGTACGCAAACTCGATCAATTGGTGGCGGAGAAGTTGGGTTTCTCGTCTTCCTATCCCGTCACCGGTCAGACGTATCCGCGCAAAGTAGATACGCTGGTGTTGCAGGTGCTCGCGGGCATTGGCGAAAGCGTGCACAAATTCGCCACGGACATGCGGCTCCTGGCTCACATGAAAGAAATCGAAGAACCCTTCGGTGAAAAGCAAATCGGCAGTTCGGCCATGGCCTACAAACGTAATCCCATGCAATGCGAGCGTGCGTGCGCCCTTGGCCGCTTTCTCATGACGGTTCCATTGCACGGTGCATTCACCACGGCCACACAGTGGTTCGAACGGACTCTCGATGATTCCGCAATTCGTCGCATCAGTCTGCCGGAAGCCTTTCTTGCCGCCGACGCGGTGCTCAATCTGTACCTCAGTGTAATGGAAGCACCCGCTGTGTACCCGAAAGTTATCGAGAAACACCTCATGGCAGAGTTGCCGTTCATGGCCACGGAAAACATCCTTATGGAGTGTGTGAAGCGGGGAGGCGATCGACAGGAGTTGCACGAAGTCATTCGCACGCACTCGCAGGCGGCCTCCGCGCAGGTGAAGCAGGAAGGCAAGGAAAATGACCTACTGGAACGCCTTGTAAAGGACCCCGCGATCACGCTTGACGCGGCCGAGATTCGCGAAACGTTGGACTTGAGGAAGTTTGTAGGCCGCGCGCCGGAACAAACGGTGGATTTCGTCACGCAGTTTATCGATCCCGTCTTGAATCGCAATAAAACCGCGTTGGGCGTCAAGTCGGACGTGCGCGTGTGACCATGTCCGGCGCGGACCACCCGAAAAAGATCGCGGTTGTCGTCAATCCCGCCTCACAAAACGGGCGGACCGCAAAACAATGGCCGCACATTGAGCGCAGTTTCCGGGAGGTTCTCGACGATTTCACGCTCCTCACCACGCAGCGGCCCGGGCACGCTTCGGAGCTAACGCGCCGCGCATTGCAGGACGGTCATGATCGGATCGTTAGCGTGGGCGGCGATGGCACGCATCACGAAGTGTTGAACGGGTTTTTTGATGGCTACCTGCCCGTAAACCCAAGCGCGGCCATGGCGATCTACCCACACGGAACGGGTTCGGATTTAGCCCGTACCTTGGGAGTGTTGAATCACCGCGATGCCCTGCCGCTGCTCAACGGCGGCCACCGAATGCTCGTGGACGTCGGCCGCGTCACATTTACATCGCCCGATGGCGGAACTGACGTGCGCTACTTCATCAACATCGCGGACTTTGGAATTGGCGGAGCTGTCACGGCGCGTGTGAACAAAGGCAGCAAACGTTTTGGCCCGTTTCTTACTTTTCTGGGCGCTCTTGTGCGTACGCTGATGACCTTCAAGTCAAGGCATGTGACATTACAAATCGACGGCACCGTGCAGGAACTGGATATTCTCAATGTTGTTGTTGCCAAGGGTCGCTACTACGGCGGCGGCATTCATATTGCCCCAGATTCGAAGATGGACGGAGGCCATTTCCGTGTTGTGCTCATCCATCCCGTAAAGTTCTTGCGCGCGTTGCGATGCCTGCCCCGCTTGTATAATGGAACCTATCTGGAATTGCACGACATCGTATCCACTTACACCGCCTCACGCGTGGTCGCACAATCCGACGAGGAAGTGCTTCTTAATCTGGATGGGGAACAACCGGGTAAGTTGCCTGCCGCTATTGAGATTCTTCCTGCAGCGCTCTCTCTCGTTGTTTCGCCTCCAACCGCGCAAGAGTAGGGCACACCCTTTCCCTCGGCGTTTCATCGATTCTCGTCGTCCGTAAATACCGAACTTGGCGCAAAGCCGAAAAGGGCATTAGCACGGCGAAGTTTCGAAGCTTGAAAGTCCGGTAGGCTGCTCCTATACTCTCGCATCTTTTCGCCAGATTTTGTGCTGGGAAAAACAAGACTGTCCGGCGTGCCAACGCCACCATTGCTGTCAAAGGGGGATCAATGAGAACGTTACTGTTTTGCTTTGTTCTGTTGTGTGCATCAACCGGATTGGCGGGGGCCGATACCCTATTCGAATGGGACGAACAGTCCCAAATCGAAGACGGGGTAGTATGGATGGAACTACCTGCAAATACCGCTGCCAACGCGGCAGCGGGACTTGCCTGGCGTGTTCAGGATTCCGAGAATTACTATCTTGCCGTTTATCTCGGGGACGAGGATTTACTCGCCATATTTGCCGTGAAGGGTGGCGAGGAAGAACTGTTGCGTGCGGAAGTGGCGAAGCTGCAGAAGGGCCAGAACCTGCTCGAAATCCGTTATACCGGCGATCTGGCGACCGCCTACCTGAACAAAAAGCAGGTAATGGTCGTAAAAGATGACTCGATTACGAAAGCCGGTGGCATCGGCTGGGTCGCGGATGTCGAATCGGCGGAGGATGCGCCGAATCTTCGCATCGCGGAATGGGAACCGGAAAGCAAGAAGATCGTCGCAGTGGACACCGAGACCATAGAATGGGAAACCGCTGAATCGTATGACTACAGCTATTACGAAGAGGTCAGTGTGTCCGTCGTAGAGGAAATGAGCGAAGAGTGGTCGGTCGAGGAACAGACCATTGTCGCTGAAGAAGAGTCTTCATACGAAAGCTTTGAGGCGATTGAGGAATACGAATCGTACGAGGAAGAATTTGAATCTGAAGAAATGGAAGAAGAAGAAGAAGAAGTAATGGAAGAAAGCGATGTCGACGAATCCGAAGAGGAATCGGATAACGCCGATGACGGAGGCGATGAGGACGAAGACGCCGACGACGAAGGCGGCGACGAAGGTGAGGCTGACGAGGGCGGAGACGAGGGCGGCGAAGAGTAACCCCGTTTCTGATTCGCGGCCGATTAGCTGACCATTAATGAAATGGGGCACACGCGTGATACGCCGCGTGTGCCCCGTCTATCTTTGCTAGGTGCAATGCCTACGCCGTCTGAGCCTGAATGGATCCGTTTGCGGCAATAGCGATCCCGCATCCCGACGGAATCTGGCTGCCATTTACTTTGGATACAAATTCCTCTTTGTAGTAGGCGTATTCTGGATTAATCTCCAGCGGAACGGTGACATTGCCTTTTCCATCGCGCGGAAGCGGCACACCCGCCGCATCGAACCAAGCGCCCCAGTAATTGGACATCGATTGCCATGCCGAAACGACGCTATTGTCGCCTTCGTAGGATTTGATAGGCGTGTATTCGCCCGCTGCCGCAATTTCCAGGTAGACCGGTTCCTTCCCGCAAAACTGTAGCGAATCGAAAATGAACGTCTCGAACTTGTAACCGTTCGGCTCCGAAGGTTGCACTGTTCTGCCAGAAGTGTCGACGTAGGGAATCTTTTTAAAGGCACGATGCCAGGGAAACGTATCAAACGTGTCGAACACGCGCTGAAGAAAGTCCACGCCGTAAATGTGAATGGCCGGGTTGCCCGCGAAATGAATCAGATTCTCCTGACTGTCCAATTCAAGCAATTGCGGATAGATATCGAGTTCAGAATACTCTATGGTCCGATAGACGCCGTCGCACACGCAGTGCACGCCAACCGACTCGCGCGCCGCCACCTTGCGGTGAATCTTGGAGGACACTTCGGCCCCACGTAACGCGTGATAGCCGATAAAATAAGGGTCCGCCACTTTCACGGCCCAATTGTCCACTTGAAAGTAGCTGAGCATCTCAACGCCGCGCGACCGCGCGTCTTCTATGATCCCATTTTCCACCAAGGCAGGAATAGTCCCACCGTGCCCGTTCGGATTCATGGCGAGGGAACCGGGCGATTCCAGAAGGAACTTGCCCGACGAATCCACGCAGGGAACCATGCGTTGGGTAAAGAAGGTTATGTCTTTCTCGCGCAGCCCGAAGTAGTTGTTCGCTTTGAAGAACAACCGGGTTTCGTGTTGATTGGCATCGCTGACCATGATGTACCAGGGGAGCGTGCATCCGTACCGCCTTTGGGCATAACGAATCTTGTCCGCGTGGTACGCAAAGATGGATCGCTTCGTAATAGGCCCAATCGGATACGCGCCCTTCGGTCCGGGAAACCCCAGTCTCGTGCCTTGTCCGCCGGCCACAAGCAAGAGGCCTACCTTACCCGCGCGCAATGCTTCTTCGCCGGCTGCCAGAGCCTGCCGGCAATCGGCCCGACTGGGTTCAACGATGGGAATTGTGGGTACCGGAGTAATGTGGTCGAAGTGTTCGGCGGGAGGTTCACTCAACACCCATTCGCGCACAAGTCGATCCATGAGCGCAAAGTCGATAGAGGAAACCTGATCAAAAAGCGTTTCCTGATCTTTCGGCTTGAGCTGTTCCCAAAACTGAAGAACGTGATCCTGTCCATGGTCCGCAAGGGCGCTCCGGACCGCGTCGATGTTCAAGGGCTTCATTCTCGAGTCCATACTTTTCCATACTTCTCCATACGCGCCCGTTGTTGTTTATTCGGCAGGAGCCCTGGCTTGGCCCCCTCAACCAGTTCATATTTGGAATGACACGCGTCGCATTCTCCGTATTCGAAGCCAGGATGCTCCAAATACTCGCCGCAACGCGGACAAATCGGCTGATGCTTGCCGTAAATCGCGTCCAGATTGTCGAACGGCACGCCGCACCCTGGACATTGGATGATAAACCCCATGCGCTTCCAACATTTGCTGAACGCACGCGAAGTCTTGCATTCGCCGCACCAGATCGTGCGGCCGGGAATTGGCGCCGTAGCGCTGATGGCCTCCGCGGATGCGGACTTGTCTTCACGTTTTCCGAACAGACCCATCCCCGATCTCCATGCAGGTTGCGGTGCAGCGTTGTGCAAGCTTGGAGATTATGACGGTTTTTTCACGGAAACAAAAGTCCGCATGGTGTGCTTCGCCGTCCGGCCACCCACCTTCACGTCAAACGTCAGGACTTCATTCTTGAGGCCAAGATCGGAACTCGGCGCAATACTCAAATTCAGTTTCACGCTATTGGCCGTATCGCCGGGCGAACTGCGGACAATCAGGTCATCGCCGGTAATCGAAAGTTCGCTGATTTCCAAGGGCTGATCGGCGGATACCGTTACCGATGTCACGTCCTCGTCGCCCGGAAGGACGCCGCTGCGAAGCGACATAATAGACGGATCGACTTTATAGAACGATGTGACCATTGCGGACAGCGTTATGCGCAGCTTTTTATACCTCGGCGCGGTGGTCGCCAACCAGATATGATCGGTGAACAACCCCGGTGGCAGATCTCCCGAGATACTGGCGTGTATGTTCCATTCCTTGTATTTGGGATCGGACCACTGGTCCTTGGGGCGTTCGGACATGCTTAGCGTGTAAAGCTGCCCCCCCTCATCCGACATCGGCTTGACGGCGGCCGAAATTGTCGCCGTGCCGGTCACGCGCGCCCCCGGTTCAATCGAAGTAATTTCGTAGAAATCTTCGCCGGTTTGCTTCATGACCATGGTCTTTTCCGCGGGCTTGCCCTGCTCCACTTCCCCGAAACGGAGTTCGTCTTCCGGTACAACAAACTCCGGATCGACCGTCGCCTTCACGATAATGTCCATTGCAGGCCGCGCCGGATCGTTGGTTTGCAGTGTCAGGGTCTTGCTGGAGGTGAAGCTGGGTATCCGGAAAGGATCAATCGTAATCAACAGGGTTTCTTCGTGACCCGGCAGGATCGTCGTTACAGGTTTGCCGCCTTCGCCTTTCTTCGCGCTGGCGAAGTGGCCCGTCGTGCACCCGCAGGTAGTGCGTATGTCGGATATGATGAGCGGCCTTCCGCCGGAATTCTTCACCAACAATTCCTTGACCGTGGCCTCTTTATGCGAAATCACGCCGACATCAAATTCGTTGGTCGGCACCTCAATCCGTGGCTCTGTCGATCCGCCCTCCTTCGCCGCCAGCAACCCCTCGGTCGAGGTTGATCCCTGTCCCGCTTCACGCGCAAGGCGCGCCTCCTCAAGAAAATCATCGGTGCTCGATCCGGATTGCACGGGCTCGGACCGAAAATAGGCGATTGCACCCAAAACCACAACTACAGTCAAAGCGGCGGCCACAAGCGGGCCTTTTCCTCGTCTCACGGGGGCATCTCCTCACGAATCGTTCGCCGCCCTACGCCGACGGCAATCTAAACACTCGTCTTACGGAAGAATGGTGGCTTGAATCGGCATCAACAACGGCTTAAAGCGCGGCGCTGTCGTATCCAGTTCCAAATTGTCAGTCAACGGCCCCGAATGCGCGCCCGGAAGCAGCGTTACGGTCGCAATCCATTCCGCATAATTCGGGTCGCGCCACGATTCCTTCGGAGCCGGTTCGAATGATGCCGTGTACCACGTGTCGCCAGACATGACGGCCGCGTCGCCGGCGAGGCTACCAAGCTTGCCCGGCTTCATGCTCAGGACGTCATACAAATGCTCACCGGTCTGGCGAATGGTCAATTTGATTTCCTTTGGCTCGGTCAGCCGAACGGGTCCGAAATTGAATTCCGCCGGTTCAAACTCGAACTCGGGATCGATTTTCGATTTTACCCGCATCGACATCTGGCGGCCATCCACGTCCGGCGAGTGCAGGATTAACTCCACATCGGATTCGAATGAAGACACCCGATCCGGATAGACGGTCACATCCATGGGGGTCGAACTGCCTGCTTTGAACACTCCCACCTCGAGGCCGGCTTGATTCGTCCGTTTGACTTTGATTTCCGCATACGTGCACGGACACATGGGTTGTACAAATTCCACTTCCATATCGCGTTTGCCACGATTGGTTACCATGAGGGTTTTGGTTGTAGGTTCGAGATGGCTGATTGTGCCCATGTCCAGCACCGTTGGATCGATGATGGGTCCGGAATACTCCCCGCCGGAAAGGGCGCCTTCTGACGTTGATCCCGGTGCCCCCTGGATCTTGCCCTCGCGAATGTCACTTAGAAAGTCCGACTCGGTTTTCTCATCCTCCGGGGCCTTTCGAAAGGCACTGACGCCGATTGCCAGCGCCACCAATCCAATGACCGCAAAGATCGCGAAGCGACCGGAAAATCGCATGACCTAACTCACCTTCAGTTTTACGGAATACTGGGACTCCGCCTGTTCCAATGCCTGAGCCAAACGGGTATATACCGCATCGCTCACGGGTCCGTCCACTTCCATACCCATCAACAGCGCGCCAACCACCGGCTCAAACACCGGCATGACCGTTCGTGCGTGTGGGCATTCCCGGTGAATGACCGTAACCATGGAGTCTTTCAGGACCGGGCTGCTGCCCTTAAACACGCTGCCTGCCATAACTACTTCAAATGAATCGCCTTGCATAGACAACTTGCGGGCCGTGGCGTTCACCATCTCGCCCAGGTAACGGCCTCCCTCCTCCAAAATGGCACACGCCGCTTCATCCCCTTCCGCCGCCGCCTCAAATACTAGTTTGGCCATGGGCTGCAAGTCGGACTCCGTTATCTGTTTACGGTACACCTTGTAGAACAACTCGTCCACATCCTTGCATTCGCCCCGGGCAACAAATTTGGGTGTCATCCTCGTAGGGGGAAATACCCCGTCGCGCGATTGCCACACACGGATTAGACCCCGCCGGCCTAAATCGGTTCCCGAGCAGAAATCTCCGAACTCACCCCCCAACCCCCCGGTTCGTGCGTGTTGGTGCTGTTGATTCATGCCGGCACACACGCAACCGGTACCGCAAGCAATCACTATCCCGTAGGGGTGCCGGATACCGCCACGAAGGCCGGCCATGGAATCGTTCTGAAAATCCCGTGGAATGTCGCCAAAAATACCTTTAAAAATTTCCCGATCCAGCATTTCGTAGTCTTCGGGCAGGTCTGCGCCGGCTATGCCCATGCCCACCGCCGTAATGGCCGTTATTTCCAAGCCGGCCGACTTCAGAGCATTTGTCACGGCTTTTTGGTTCTCGACCCGGGCCGGAGGAATGCCAAGGCCCTCGTAATTGCCGCAACCCGCCTTGCCAAACCCCAGTACACGTCCTGTCTCATCCGCAATCAGGCAGAACGTCTTCGTACCGCCTGCGTCCAGTCCGAGAAAATACTTCATTGCATTGCCTCATTCTCTGCTGTAGGGAAAATTTGTTGTTTCTCACCTTGGGGCAGGACACCCGGCACGGCGCGAAACCTACAAGGAATTGGAGTTTACAGGATTTCGTACCTTCAAAACAGGGGGCACGTGCTCAGCTTCGAACGATGAGATTCTTGCCCCGGTCGGCGGTCGTTACTTCGCGCCAAGACGTTTTATCCGTTGGTCTTCATACAAGGACTGAGGTTCCAAGTCCGCCCCACGTCCCAGGCCTTCGACAAAATCGGCGGGGGCAGTGCCTTCGGCGGATTGTCCGAAGAGCAGCGTATCCACAGATACGCCTTGGGTGCCGATCACGTAGCCCATGCCGTATTGAAAGGACCGGATTCGTCCAGCCCCTTCCGTATTCCAGAAGACGCTCTGGGTGACGCTGTGGCCCGCGCCGGAACTCCAGTCCTGCCGGTTTCCGCCATACCAGCCGTCATCCAATGTGCAGGAATCGACGAGGTTGGCCATGGCCAACGAATGATGGTATTCGGAGTATGCCGGAAAACCAATAGGGTCCCACACACCGTTCAGATTTCGTCCACCGGCGCTGTGACAGCGAAGGAATACCAGACCCGAGGCCCCGAAATCCCAATTCTGAATGAAGTTGTGCCGGCCATTCGTGGCCACGCAGTCCCGGATTAAAACCTCGTTGCTTGTACCCAGTTCAAAAAGATAGCCATTGCCCCCGCCTCCACGATTCTGTGGCCGATCCATGGAACAACCCGCAATCGTGACTCGCTTGGAACCGGATACGCGAATCCCGACACTCTGCAGGTGAAAGCCGCTGCCATCTGGATGAGGTGAAGCAACGCTGTGAACATTTCTGGCCCAAGAATCGGCCACGCCGTCGAACGAGACGGCACAAACCTGATTCAAATTCCATGCGGTGGCGTAGTCGACCGCGTTCGCGATTCCCAAATCTTCCAAGCTGCATTCGCGTACATAGCCGGTTTCCACCCGGACACTGGCGGCGTCGCGGATCTTTGCGTCATACCGTAAGGGCACGTCAATAGCAACTTGGTTTCCGTCGATTGCGGTTATGGTCCGCCGGAAGAATGGGCGCCACTGCCCATTGAAGGCCTGCCAAGTGCCGGTCATGCCGTGCTCTTTCACAAAAGGGTCCGTGATGACCCAGCCCACGGCAATTTCGTCGCCCGGCCGCAAACTGGAGGCATCCGTCAACTCGACCCGCATCGATCGATTCAAACCGTCGACCACCAGGGGAATGTCCGGTCCGCGCTGTACAGCACCCCTAAATGTAAGGTGTGACTTGTAGCTCATGTCGTAGGTACGCGTGAAAAAGACCCTGGTGTCTGCCGGCCCAGCACCGCGAATGGTTACGAAGGGCGCGCTAACGGTCAGCAGCCCATCGCACCGGTATAGCCCTTTTGCCAGATGAACAATGCCGCCTCCGCTTGACCCTGCAGCGTCAATCGCCGCCTGTATGGCAGCGGTCGAGTCTGTTGCACCAGTAGGGTCGGCGCCGAAGGTTTGCACCGCCTCAAATACGGGTCGCCCCAAGTCGACAGGTAAGGGGTCGTCCCCCAATCGATATCCGGAATAGGAAAAGTCGTGCAGAAACTGGCCGGAAGGGGTTGAAAAGGCTGGAGTCCATTCCGCCGGATACAACAAGCTCCGCCACGGCCCGCCTGGGAGCAGCGGGCAAGCCGTCGTCAGGAGGATCAGAAGAGTCAGAACGGCCAGTGGTCGTCCGCCCACCACAGCATGCCGGATCCACCCCCGGCATTGATTCCAAAAGGAAAGACGCGCGAACAGGGAGTGTTCGCGCGTCTTGAATTCGAAATCCATACTACCGGACCTGCTTAAATCATCCTCCGGCTTCAAGCGTTTTCAGCAATGCCTTGGCCCGATCAGTGGACCCGTCGACGGGATAGTCGCGGATGTGTTGCTTGAGCAGTTCAATGGCCTTGGCGGTCTGTCCGAGCCGTTGATAGGCCATGGCTTCGCTGAAAAGAGACATCGGCACCTTTGCGCTGCTCGGGTACTCCTGCCGGAACTGTTGGTACGCGGAGATAGCTTCCTGCTCCCGGTTGAGTTTGCGCAGGCATTCCGCGCGCCAGTAAACAACGCTGTCCCTGTTGTCAGAAACCGGATACTTCTGCAGGTATGCGTCATACTGATCCAGGGCCCCTGCGTAATCTTCGCCAAGGTAGGCCTTCGTCGCGGCCGCATAATCGGCCACGGCGTTGCCGGAGCCCTCAACCGGAGGCGTCACTTCCGTGGATGCGGTTGCCTCCGGGGCCGGCACAGCAGTGCCAGTACCGGGATCGGAAATGGAAGGAGGCGGCGCCGTGAACGTCTGGCTCGACGTATTGGGACCGGTTAGTCCCATACGCTGATACAAGACGCGGGTCAGGTCTTGCAGTTGCTTTTCCAGCGCGGCCAGCTTGATCTGGTTTTCCTCAAGCATGGACTGCAATTGGCGCGTCTGCATGTCGCTTTGTTCGACCTTTGAGGTCAAATCAGCGGCCGTTTCATTCAACTGATTGATACGCGGACCCAGGTCCTGCTCCAAGCCCTTAACAATCCGATGAGTGGCGTACACTGAATTCGACACCTGGTCGCCACCGCCTGTGGTCGCACAGCCCAGCGGCAACACCGCCACGCCGGCCAGAAGCAATCCGCGCACTGGAAACTTCATCGTTCCTCGCCTCCTCACCGTAATTGAACCGTCCAACCGGCGTTATTGGGGCCGCGTTGACTTATTGAACTCGCAGCGCCGGTTCTTCGACCAAGCCGATTCGCCACTGCCCATCACCGCGGGCATTTCCTCGCCGTAGCTGATCGTAATGACACGGTCACCGGAGACGCCCAGACGCGTCAGATACTCACGTACCGACAGCGCGCGCCGTTCGCCCAGTGCCAAGTTGTATTCCTGCGTGCCGCGTTCGTCGCAGTGACCTTCGATCTGATATAGCGTGGTCGGGTTTTGCTTCATGATCTCCGCATTGCGCTTCAACGAATTCAGCGCATCGGGCCGCAACGCCGAGCTGTTGTAGTCGAAGTAAACGACTTCCATTTCGGTGGCCTTTTCAAAGAGCGTGCCCGTGTCAATTTCAGGCAGGCCGGATCCTGTGGTTTCTTCGAAGCCGGAATTGTTGTTCATTCCAGTATCGGTGGTGAGATTGGGATCGATGGGCTTCGGCTTCTTTTTACAACCGGTACCGACGGACATGGTCATGACCACACACAATCCCAGAATCAGCAATTTAGAATGCGCGACCTTCATGTTCTTTTTTCCTCCGCGAGATGGTCGACAAGGACGGGGTAAACTGATGCATAAGGAGTGTACCAGAAGTACGCCCGCCATTCAACTTTTCATACAGTATTTCGGGGTAACCTTCGGTCTATACGCCATATCCGGTGGCATTTTGCCCGATTTGCCCGACAAACGTATGATCTCGCCCTTTGCGAAAAAGTTGCATTTTTCGCAGCCGTTTACCCTGATATTGTCCGACTACAGTTTTAAATTCGATTTGATGCTGTCCACCGCCTTGCGAACCGCCTCCGCCTGACCAAACGCACTCAACCGGAAGTACCCCTCGCCGCTGGGACCGAATCCCGATCCGGGCGTGCCGACAACATGGGCCTCGTGCAGCAGCTTGCTGAAGAAGTCCCAGGAACTGAGATTGTTAGGCGTCTTCAGCCATACGTACGGCGCGTTCACACCGCCAAATACCGTTAATCCCATGTTTTCAAGGCCCCCGCGAATGACGCGCGCATTGTTCATGTAATACCGGATAACGCTGCGGCACTCTTCCTGACCCTGTTCGGTCAAGGCCGCCAAACCGCCTTCCTGCACAATGTTGGAAGCGCCGTTGAACATGGTTGACTGACGGCGGTTCCAGAGCCGGTTCAACTTGCCGGGCTCGCCATCCTCGCACACCAGCGACTGGGGCACGATGGTCCAGCCGAGGCGCACGCCGGTAAAACCGGCCTCTTTGGAGAAACTACTCAATTCGATGGCGCATTCCTTCGCGCCGTCAATTTCGTAAATGCTCCGAGGCAGCGTAGGATCGGCAATGAAAGCGGCGTAGGCGGAATCGAAAATGATGACCGCCTTGTGTTCAAGCGCATAATCCACAAAGGTCTTCAATTGTTCCTTCGTGGCTACCGCGCCGGTGGGGTTGTTGGGGCTACAGATATAAATGATGTCGACCTTTTGCTTGGGCAGATCCGGGAAGAAACCGTTCTCGGCATTGCAGGGCATGTAAACTATGCCCTGATATTGAACACCTTGCACCAAGCCGGTACGGCCCGCGATGACGTTGCTGTCAACATAGACGGGATACGCCGGGTCTTGAACAGCAATAATGTTGTCCAAACCGAAAATCTGCTGAATATTGGCGGAATCCGGCTTGGCGCCGTCGCTGATAAATACCTCGTCCGGCGTCAATTCGGCGCTCAACCGGGCATAGCGGCGCACCAACGCTTCGCGTATGGGCAAATTGCCTTGTTCCAGCCCGTACCCGGTGTACGTCTCGGGTTTGGACAGCTTCTCAACCCCGTGATGTAGTCCTTCGATGATGGTGGGGGTAAGCGGCACGGTGGTGTCGCCAATACCCAGCCGCATGACTTCCACACCCGGGTTGGCCGCCAAAAACTCGCGCGTCCGCCGTCCGATCTCCGGGAAGAGGTATCCCGCCGCCAATTTGTCGAAGTTTGCGTTTATTCTCGCCATGTCGCGACCATCTCTCCTTTGCGCTGAATGAAAAGGCCGGGATAACGCCCAGTGGCGCTCCCGGCTTGGGTCTATAGCTTACCAAGGTTGAACCGGCTTCGTCATCCATTGGAACCGCCTGCCGCCATCGACTACCCACGAAGAATTCAACCGGCCAACTTCGGCGGTTTCATCCAAGGCTCATCAACCTGGGTTTCGATATGCTCGCCGTCTTTGGGATGCCAACGCAGACCGTCAGGAAATACCGACTCCCATGCGTAGTTTCCGGTTTGAGCGTTCATGGTGATGAGCTTGCCGCCCTTGCGCACGGTGTCCCACCCGTAGGCATTCCAACCCGAGGACCGGCCGTACACCAACTCGATGCCGTCCACCACGCCGGAATAATCGTTGACGTGGTCGTGTCCACAGAAAGTGGCCCTGACCCCGTTCAGGGCCACCAACTCCTTGAGTGCATCGCCTTGTTCGCCCTCGTTGCACACCTGTTCGAATGCGAAACCCGACATGCCGCCGCCCGTTCGCAATTGCTCGTATTGCTGGACGGGAATGTGAAAGAGGGCGAATGCGGGTGCGAGGTTCGACATTCCCTTGCGGCCAGCCGCCTGCACCTTTAACCACTCGTAGGTACCGCGGGTTATGCCGAACCGGTGTGTGTTCAAGCAGAAGAGCTGCCATACCGGCGCTCCGGCGGCGTCGGTTAGCGTAACGGTATAGTTGCCGGATTGGGTCCCCCCACGGTACAACGAATTCTTGGCATCATGAAACGTATCGTGCCCCTTGGGCAGATCGTCAAGTTGGTCGTGGTTACCCCACGTGTAGACCCAAGGCACCCCCAACTCGCCCAACCATTGCACGGCGTGATGCTGAAACTCCGCACCGCGATGATCCGGGTTGTCATGCCACAGGTCGCCGGTCATGGCCACGAGGTCGGGCCTGTACAAATCGACCATGGTCTTCCAATCGCCGACGGTTCGCTCGTTGCCATCGGGGATTTCCTTGCGCTTCTGAAAAAAGTGCGCGTCCGTAAACTGAAGAATGCGGATTCGGGACGCATCCCCTACTTTCAACTCGGCGGAGGTCTCCGGATAGGTCGGAGAAATGGCCGTGCCCGGCAACGGCGGCTCCTGGTCTTCCTGCGCAATCGCAGGGAGTGCACAAGCCGCTACAGACCCGGCCAGGGCCGTTTTAAGAAAGTTGCGCCGAGAAGGATATGCCTTGAGAGTCATGAACCCCACTCCGATTAATTGCGATGTACACCAAAGAAAAAGTGTAAGCGATTTGGCGATGGGAGTTCATCTTCAACAACCGAACGATTGCGGCAACGATGATTGCAGTTGTTACGTGAGTGCGGTTTGGATTTGCTTTGCAACCTCCGGGTCGTCCAAGTACCCGGCAATGCTGTGTTGGTTATCGGTATGGTTGTTGACGTCGCCTTTGTTCACAATGGGGGGATCTACATTGAAGTGGTTTTCGTCCAGTGGAAGCAATGCCACAATGTCGCCATCGTCATAGGCATTAAACCATTCCGATACGCATTCCGGCATTTTTATGGGAGACTCAACTCTTTTTCTGATAGACTTCAATCCAAGCGGTGAACCTACAGTCACGTATTTTTTGACCTGAATTGAATTTGCCGCCCTGCGCAACACATTGTATCCGACAACGCTTCCCAACGAATGGCCCACAACAACACACGGCCCTTGTTCCGGCAGCGCAGCTGCCACGATACCGTCAATTTCACGTCGCACTACGGCGTTGGTCAGATAAACGTAAACATCTCGAGTAAACGTCTCGATAACATTGTCGCCGAAATCTGTCTTTTTATCGAGCGCTTTGAGAATCGCATGAACCCATTCCCAATTTGCCGGCCCGCGCTCCTGAATTTCTCCGGTAAACTCCGCCTTTATTTCCTCGTCCGACAATTGTGCATTCTTGGCAAGCTCTTCCAGCAATTCGCCTCGAAACTCTGGAGCAATACTGTCCTTGGCGTCGCCACGTATCACCGCATCCTCAACCAGAGGCGCATCCAGCTGACGAATAAGTTCATCAAGTCTATTCCCGTAGAACGGTACCTGAACGTCCGTATCGGCCGGTAGCTGAAGTTGATTGTCTAAGAGTCCTCGCCGGAGGGCGACCAACCACTCTTCCTTCAGTTCGTCGCTGCTCTTACCCTCTTGTGCGCGCCCATGTATCAACACCAGTCGCATGAATTAATCCCTTTCAACGGAAGTCCACAAATCTGCCACTCGTTCCGCGTCCAATGTGGTCCACAGTCCAGGCAATAGCAGGCTGCGTGCATGCTGCGCCCAATCGTTCAATTCTGTTCCGGTCGCTTCTATCAACCACCAGCCTTGCGCCAGCATCGGGCAGAAAGGCGCGGCCCTGGGGCTTTCTCCCAATCCAGGCAACAACTTACCCGCGAGCATGGCAACGTCATACAAAACCGGCTCCGGTTCACGATGCATAATCTCGAAGACGGAATGTACTTCTTCAAATTTGCCCGCCTGCGCATAGGCATACGCGGAGTACAAACCCAACATGGGATCAATACCTTTGGATTCTCGCAGCATGTCTGCCGCCTGTATGGCAAGTACCTCCGTTTCAAACCGGAAATGGCCCGATTCGGCAGCCACGGACGCAGATGCATTTCGCCGGCGTACGTCATCCAATAGATCCGGATTGTGCTGTGGATAACGGGAAGATCCGCGGCTGGGTAAATAACTGATCGAGAGAACGCGAGGGCCATCGGCTACAATGGTACCAATGAAACCCGGCAATACGGCAAGGGGAACAACCTTGCCAAATTCAATCTGAATGAGCGCTGAGCGAGGTTGGTCCTCGAGATTCTCATTATGCACGCGAATGTGTTGAGCGCCGTTTTCCTCAAACATATCCCATGACGACCGGGAAACGACGGCCCGCGCAATACGGGATCCCACCACGGAAAACCCGGTGCGCGTCTCAAAGGACTCCCGTCCCTTGGCACGTTCAATTTCAGAAATTCGCGCGGCCATTTTGGAGCGCATGGCCACATCCCGGATCTCTGGGCTGTAGAGAGAAGGCTGCATCGATTGATGAAAGAATGTCTCGGCCTGCAGGCTGCACATGATGTCAGAAGGACATGGGCTCCCGGCTTCGGGCACATCAAATGCAGGATCGGCGGCGGGAGCGGCATCGAATAACGAAAGATATGTTGGTGGACGTGATTCAACGATGATTTCGGGAAATTGTTGCAGCCTGATGTCGTAGCCCGAGGCCGTAAGTGGCACGTGCTCTATAAGAAACGGTTTCACCGAGTCGCTTGTCACTTTCCAAACGGCGTTGCCTGTCGGGCCATTGTCCTCTTTCAATACTACATACACAATTTCGCCTCGCAACCCTTTGAGTAAATCACTTGTAAATACAGCCCGGTATTGTTGTGCAGCTTCCGGCTCAGGCACTTCAATCGCTGGCTGCCAAGGCAGTGTCGCGTAGAAAAAGTCCAGCGCGGGACGTTGGGGAAGTGCAACAGCATTCGGAAAGATGATGGATCCAAATATTTGGCTAAGAAGTGGATTGCTGGCCGGAGTCCGGCACGCGTCCGAAATGAATACAATGTGATTGATACGCGCATTTCGAGCCTGCCAGGAAGAGCCCGACAAATTTATGGCTTCATTCGAGTCTTCGGTGGCTCCCGAAAGCAACCACAATTCCGTTCCGGGCTGCTTACAGATTCCGTGACCCGCAAAATAGATGATGAGTTGGTCATAGGTTTGCGAATCGACGATTCTTTTTACCGTCGACTTTACTTGAGCGACCGTAACA
Source organism: Candidatus Hydrogenedentota bacterium (assembly GCA_045863295.1). Classification (GTDB taxonomy): domain Bacteria; phylum Hydrogenedentota; class Hydrogenedentia; order Hydrogenedentales; family SLHB01; genus BTWA01. The sequence goes on along the minus strand of BTWA01000009.1, from coordinate 165,721 downwards.
TTTGACCCACCCGAGTCGGTCAACAGGTCCACGTCAATAGCCTGGCTGCTTGCCCAGTCTGCAAACGCCATGGCTCCCGCTGCCGCATCATGCAGAAGCGCCATGCCGTGTACTTTATCCACTCCGATAATGACCGCGCTTCGCTTCATATTCATCCAGCCTTGTGCCCATGCAACGCCTGCAAATCGGGACGTTCGAATTCACATATTGTTTTGTATTGCCACAAACCAACTCTTGGATGTATCTGTCAGATCGCCGTTGGGGCCGAGTTGGACAGCGCGGCGGGTGACGGAATGTTCCACGTTGCCGCCGATGCAATAGGCAACGCCGGGTTCCACGGAAACTATGACGTCTGTATGGCTCTCGTACCATCCGATTTGCCGCGCGGTGTCGTAGGTCACTTCCGTATCGCCGCGCCAATAACCAATCAGGTCGCCGGGCTTGAACGCATATCCGGGGAGACGTTTGCCTGAGAAAGGAGCGTCTTGCACGTTGTTGTCGGAATTCTTGATGGCCTTGTTAATGTATTTGTTGTGGCTGGGCGAGTAGGGAAAGCGGTCGCCGGCGCCAGCTTCATGCATGCACCAGGAAATGAAAGCGGCGGACCAGGCGACGCCCCGATCTTTTCCGTTTAATCCTGCGTAACGGCCGCCGAGAAAATCCCAATAGTCCCCCACGCGTTGCCAAGCGCCTTCGTCGTACTCCCGCTTCCCGATCTGAACCGATCCGTCGAGATTCATAATGGAGCAGCCGAAAAATTCCCATTCGTTCTGGCATACGTTCAACAGCGCGGGAATGATGGAAGCCATGTCTTCTCCTGTTCCATGCGGGTCCGGTGGGAATGCCGAACCGCGCATCCTGACCTGGGAGAGCGTCGCACGAAAGCACGGCAATCCCCACAGGCCGACACATGCCACAATGCCGGACAGTACTTGGTTACGACATCGCCACGGGCCTGCACCTTCAACATCGCGCTTCCGTGCAGTCCAGTTGCCCATGATGGACGATGCCGGAATTCGAATTTGCTTGAAGCGTTACGGGCCACCCACAAACACACACGGCGGGAAAGCATTGACATTAACAGTGAATGCGCTCACTGTCAATAGCAGGTGAAAGCCGCCAACGACCATATCGGGGGAGTCTCGCGCGAGGCGGCGCGTCTCACGGTCTTTCCTTCATACCCGCATGTGGTCGGCCTGCCAGTCTTTCACCTTTTGCTTGATGGTCTTTCCGTCTTGGATGTTCTGGTCAAACACCGTTCGAACCAGTTCGGGCAATTCGGCATCGGAAGCGAAGCGCAGCGCTATCAGTTGGCGTAGGCTGAGCCCTTTGGCTCGTGCGGCCAGATCGGCCGGCAACACTTCGGCCAAGCGCAGCCCCATCTCCAGCCGAATGACGCGATCTTGGACGACCAGCGAGTAACGGCGCATTTTCAGAAACCCACCCAATACGCATACTCCCAGCATCGCCACAGCAACGGCCACCAGTTCCTGCCCCATGAACATCCCGGCTATGGCGAGCACGACCGCAATGGCCGCCAGCAATGCCAGCCCAATGATGCCGTTGTCCCGGCGCACGTGAGTGGCGAAATTCTGTGTGGGTTGCGAAGCCATGGTCTCGTTCTCCCCTTTTGGATGGTTTTGCCCACAAATTGTATACGTCTTGTATTCATTGCAGTCGGGATTCAGGTCAAGCCTATCCCAGTTTGCACGGCATACCGGCGATCGGACGCTGTCACATGCCGAACCCGCCGGTTACTTCGAGCACGTGTCCGGTTATGTAACGCGCATACGGCGACGCCATCATGACGATGCCGCCCGCCGCCTCCTCGGCGGTTCCGGGCCGATTCAATGGAATTAGCATGGGTATCATATCGCGCATGCCGGAGGGTATGCCGAGCGGAATTTCCTTGCCCTGCACGGTGATGGCCGCGCCTTCCTCTTTGGGCCGCGTCAGCCGCGTGTCGATAAACCCAAATGCAACCGCGTTGCACGTGATGCCAAAACTCCCCCACTCCTTCGCCACGGTTTTCGTCAGGCCGATAATGCCCATCTTCGCCGTCGCATAGTTGGCCTGGCCGCCATTGCCGTGCAGCCCGGACGTAGACGAGATGTTGATGATGGTTCGGTAACGCGGCGTCTGCCCCGCCATCAATTCCTCCTTGGCCACGTCGCGCATGTATTTCGCGGCCGCGCGTACGAGCCGGAAGGGCGCCGTTGCGTGAACGTCAATCATGGCCTGCCACTGCTCGTCGGTCATTTTGTGAATAACGCCATCCCACGTGTAGCCGGCGTTGTTCACCAGCACAGTCACTTGTCCAAAAGCCGCCGTCGCGGCTTCAAAAACGCGGTCAGGAAACGCGGGGTCCGTCACGTCGCCGCTGACGGCTATGGCTTTGCCTCCGTCGTTCTGGATGGACGCTGCCACGGCATCGGCCACCTTTTCATCCAAATCGCTGACGATTACGGAGGCCCCTTCCTTCCCCATCTGCCGTGCCGCCGCTTCCCCAATGCCTCTCCCAGCCCCTGTTATGATCGCCACCTGCCCCGCTAACAGACTGCCCATGTCGTGTACTCCAAGTAGGTTAGATCCCAATCCGCCCGGGCACTCTACTGACCCAAGCAAAAGCAAAGCAACCTTTGCCGTCAAGCAAAAATATCCCCCAAATTCCGTCGATGGGATGTATACTATGGAAACCGCACCGGGGGGGGCGGGTCCATGGGGGATGGACAACTAGACCGGCGCTTGACGCCAATGGATGCGTTCTTCTTGTATGTGGAACGCCCCGAAGCACCGATGCACGTGGGATGCGTGTCACTCTTCGAGGGCAAACTTCCCTTCCGCAAATTTGTAAAGCATCTGGAAGAGAGAATTCACCTCATTCCCCGGTACCAACAACGAGTCGTGCCCCCTCCCTTCAGCATTGGACACCCGACGTGGGAATTCGATCCCGGTTTTCACATTGAAAACCACATCACGCAAACCACGTTGCCAAAACCCGGTTCCGCTGAGGAACTGAGAGCCTACGCCGCGCGAATGTATGAAGTGCCGCTCGATCGCGACAAGCCGTTGTGGGAGATCCACGTTGTCTACGGGCTCGAGAAGGGGCGCTCGGCCATTGTCACCAAAGTGCACCATTGCATGATTGACGGCATCGCAGGCGTGGAACTCATGACTCTCGTACTGGATACGGTGCCCAATCCCTGCAAAGTAAAAAAGCAATACTATGCCCCGCCTCCGCTGCCGGACAAAGGCCAACAAATCTATGACGCACTGTGGGACAATGCCATCGGCGCGTTGGAGCATTGGACCCGCCTGCAACGGGATCTTGCCGAATACAGCGGCGACTTGGGTCCGAAAGAAATCTCCAGCGCATTCAAGGAATTCAGCACGACCATGGCGGGGTTCCTGTCCCCCATTCGGCGGCTGCCATTCAACAAGCCTTTCTCCGGCAAACGCACCATCGCGTGGTGCTCGATATCGTTTGCGGAAGCCAGGGAAATTCGCAAGGCGTGCGGCGGCACATTCAACGACATCATGTTGTCTGTGCTTGCCGGGGCGATTCGCAGTTACTTGCTGGAGATGGGTCATTCGACGCGGCATGAAACGTTGCGCGTTCTGGTGCCCGTAAATCTACGGCGCGAAAACGAGCGGGGCAAATTGGGAAACCGAATCACGTTTCTGCCAGTGGAGGTCCCACTGCGCATTCACAATCCGGTCGAAAGGCTTGAAGTGGTCAGCGAGACGATGACGACGTTGAAGCAGAAACGTGTCGCCGAGGCCATCAATCTCATGTTTGAGATACTTCAGTCCGCCTATGCGCCAATCCAGGCGACTGTTGTCGCCGGTGCGGCTTCCCCCTTGGGCCGTTCCATGCTGGGTCTGTTCTCGAAGGTTCCGCCGCTTCACTTGATATGCACGAACGTGCCCGGTCCGCAAGTCCCGCTATATGGCGTGGGGCGTCGATTGATTGAGAACTACGTATTCGTGCCGATTACGCTTGAAATGGGAATCACCTGCGGTATCACGACCTACGACCAACGGGTGTTCGCAAGCATCATCGGCGACGAAGCCACGCTGCCCGACGCAGAGGCATTGACCCGGCATTTTCAGGCAGCCTTCGAGGAATTGCGACTTCGATCCGAAGTGGAGCAAGAAGTATACTCTTCGTTGCATTCCGCAAACGGTAACGGCGCCGCGAAACCCATCTCCAAACCCGTGCCATCCCGGTTGCCCCGAAAACCCCGCCAGCGCGCCAAGACGTAACTACGGTGGACATTCTGCCCGCGCCGTGGTGTATGCTAGACCTTTCGTGTCCACCCTTCGGTCGGGTGGACCGCATCATTCTTCACGCCGCGCGCAATCCGTGCGCGTTGGCGGCAAGGCACAGAGGAGACGGGCAATGAAGACGGAACACACGAAGGGTTCATCCCGGCGGGGTTTCCTGAAACACGCGGCGGCGGGCGTGACGGCGGCGGCGCTGGGGCCGCAAGTGATCGTGCGCGCGCAAGAAAACCAGGGGGAGCGCGGCGGCATGCTGGGATCCGGCGAATACACCTACGAATGGATCGACAATTGGGCAAAGCTGCCGGAAACGAAGAAGTTCGGCAACACCCACGCGGTCTGCGAAGTAGCGGACGGACGTATCTTCGTGCACAACCAGAGCGAAGACTCGGTCGCCATTTTTGATCCGGACGGCAACTTTATGTCGTCGTGGGGCCCGGAATACGCGGGCGGCGCGCACGGCATGCAACTGAGTAAGGAAGGCAACGAAGAGTTCCTCTACCTCGCCACGACCGGATTGCGCACCGTGGTCAAGACCACGCTCACCGGCGAAAAGGTTTTTGAACTGCGCTATCCCAAGGAATCCGGCGTGTATGAAACGGAAGAGAAGTACTCGCCCACAAACATTGCCATTGCGCCGAACGGCGACTTCTACGTGGCGGACGGCTATGGGCAGAGCTATATTCATCACTACAACGCGAAGGGCGAATACATTCGCTCGTGGGGCGGAAAAGGATCCGAACCGGGTCAGATGTCCTGTCCCCACGGCATCTGGATCGACACGCGCGGCGCGGAACCAGAAATCGTTGTCGCGGATCGGTCGAATATCCGGCTGCAGTATTTCTCGCTAGACGGCAAGCACCTGCGCTTTGTCAATGACGGCTTCCTGCATCCCTGCCACTTCGATCAACGCGGCACGGATTTGCTGGTGCCCGATCTGCACGGCCGGGTCACGCTCATCGACAAGGACAACAAGGTCATCGTGCAACTCGGTGAGAACCCAGGCGTAAACAAGGTTCAGGGTTATCCCAATCTGCCTCATGAACAGCGCATGCCGGGCAAATTTATATCGCCGCACGGCGCATGCTTCGACAAGGCCGGCAACATCTTCGTTGCGGAATGGATCCCCGACGGCCGCGTCACCAAGTTGCGTAAGGTCTCCTGACGATGAATGTGCGCGGCGCGGATGCCCGGTGTGTCCGCGCCGCGCTTTTGTTGGACCTTCGGCGGGTTTCCAAAGCACACGCTCCAGTATGCAACGATTCGAATCAAGCGTCACCCGTCTAGAGAGGCGTCATAAAAAGGACCGGTCCCATGAACGTGCGAATAGTGTCTCGTTACCTGCCCCTGGCTCTGCTCCTGGCGATACCGGCCGCACTTCGGGCCGCGGATGAATCACCGCACGCCGTTTGGGAAAAGGCCATCGCAGCGTTTGAGGAAAAGGACAAGACCAGTCCTCCACCGAAACACGCCAATCTGTTTGTGGGCAGTTCGAGTATACGCTTGTGGAAGGTGGAGGAGGCGTTTCCGGAATACGAGGTGATCAACCGGGGCTTTGGGGGATCGGAAATTGCCGACTCCACGCATTTCGCCGATCGCATCATCCTTCCGTACGAGCCTGACGTCATCGTGTTTTATGCCGGCGACAATGACATGGCCAAGGGGAAATCGCCACAACAAATCCTGGAGGATTACAAGGCATTTGTGGCCAAAGTGCATGGAGCGCTCCCGCAAACAAAGATCGTCTATATCTCCATCAAGCCAAGTGTGGCCCGTTGGGCGCTCTACAGCGCGATGGAGCAGGCCAACGGCTTGATCAAAGAAGAAACGGAGACAAGCGATCTTCTTGAGTTTGTTGATATTGCTCCCGCCATGATCGGGGAAGACGGAAAACCCAAGGCGGATTTGCTATTGGAAGATGGCCTGCACTTGAACGAAGAAGGGTATAAACGCTGGAATGACGCCGTACGCCCGCATTTGAAACCGAAAGCGTAACACAGCCGGCGCATCACCCCTGGCCCATGGCAATCCATTCGCCGGCATCGCGACGGGCCGCGTCGATCAGGTGAACGTCGCGAATCAGGTCGGCCACGCGCAAATCGCTGAGTCCCGCCTGGCGGACGCCCAGAAACTCTCCGGGACCTCGCATGAGAAGATCGGCTTCGGCAATGTCGAAGCCGCTGGCGTGTTCGACCAGCAAATCCAACCGCTGTTTGCCCTCCGGCGTCCTGGGCTTGCCCAACAGAAAACAATACGCCTGTTCCTCTCCGCGTCCTACGCGTCCACGCAATTGGTGCAACTGAGTCAGCCCGAACTGCGCCGCATCTTCAATTACCATGGTCGTGGCGTTGGGACAATCGACGCCAACCTCGATCACGGTTGTGCTGAAGAGTACATCGATCGCTCCGTCTTTGAACTGCCGCATGACCGCGTCTTTCTCGTCGTAGGACAAGCGACCGTGCAGTAAGCCCGTGCGCACGGAAGCCAGTGGACCATTTGACAATACATCGTAATGTTTAGTTACAGACGTCAACGCTTTCTTGTCGGATTCATCGACCAGCGGGCAAACAATGTACGTCTGCAAACCCCGTCCGGCTTGACGGCATATATAGTCGTAACACTCGTTGACCTTTCCATCGGGAATGCGCCGTGTTGTCACCGGCTTTCGGCCCGGCGGAAGTTCGTCGATGATGCTCAAATCCATTCCGCCATACACCGTAATGGCCAACGTGCGCGGGATGGGTGTCGCCGTCATGTGAAGGATATCCGGGTTGAGTCCTTTCTCCACCAAGGCGCTTCGTTGCAGCACGCCAAACCTGTGTTGCTCGTCAATGATGACAAGCCCCAGGCGTTTGAACCCGGTGGCCTCTTGAAACAGCGCGTGCGTACCCACCACCACGGAACATGCGCCGGAGGCAATCTGCTTGCGCAGGGGCGCAGCCCCCTGAGTCGAACCGGTCAGCAGGGCCAAATCCAGACCCAGTGGCTCCAGGTGAGATCGCAGCACATACGCGTGTTGCTCTGCGAGGATTTCCGTCGGCGCCATCAGCGCGGCTTGATATCCACCGTCCACGGCCGCCGCCACCGCATGCAATGCAACAATCGTCTTCCCGCATCCAACGTCGCCCTGTACCAACCGGATCATGGAGCGTGGGGATGCCATGTCGTTGAGAATCTCTCCGACAACGCGTTGCTGCGACGCGGTCAGCGCAAATGGAAGCGCCCTTCGAAAACTTTCGAGGTGCCGGCCGTTGACCACATGCCGAAAACCGGTTTCCTCGTGAAGGCGCTGCAAACGCGATCGCTGGATGCCAATCTGTAAATACAGCAGCTCTTCGTACGCAAAGCGATTCCGAGAATGCGCGACGCTTTCCAAGTCGTCGGGGAAATGAACACATCGAAGCGCTGCACGCGTATCCTGCCAGCCGTACCGTTCCTTCAAGACCGGAGGCAAGCCATCGGGCACGTCGTCGGGCAGCAACTCGAGCACAGCCCACACCGTGCGCCGGACTATGCGTTGCGATAGACCGTCCGTCAGGCGGTAGATAGGCACCACGCGGCCCGTATGGATCCGCTCGTCCTCGTCTTTGACAAGCAGTTCATAATCCGGATTGCGCAACGCAAGGCCGTTCCATTTGCTGACTGGACCGTGAAAAATGCAGGTCACGCCCGGAGTCATTACACGCACAAGGTAGTCCTGGCCGAACCAGATCGCCTTCAGGGTTCCGGTAGCGTCGCGCAAAGTAACTTCCGCGAGCGTGAGCCGCCGCTTCAAACGCACGGCCTTTGCTTTGACCACCTCGGCTTGAAGGGTTACCGTCTGTCCTTCCTGGACATCGCTAATGGAGGTAAACCGGGAACGATCCTGGTACGTGCGAGGAAAGTGCATAACCAAATCGGCCACGGTGGCGATGCCCAGATTGGCGAATAACTCGGCGCGCTTGTCGCCGATGCCATCGAGTTCCGTCAACGCGCGGCAAAAATAGGGATGCCGCATCAAGCTGGCAACCAAAGGCGACGAACCGGCGGCTTGGGCCTCGAACGGATTTTCCGACGGAGCTACTTTCGGGGCCAATGGTAGTCGCCGGTATACAGATCGAACAGGGTCCGGTAGGCGTGCATGAAACGTTCCGGCTCGGGATTAAACGCAATTTCGGCGCAACAATACCCGTCGTAATTGATCGACTTCAGCTTGTTGAACAAGTCTTGCCAGGGATAGTCCTGCACACCGAGGTCGCGCATGTGGACGTGGCGGATCTTATCTTTCACAAGATTAAAACTCGCGTCGATGCTGCCGTTGGCGTCCATATCGACGGGATTGGAATTCCAGTTCACAACCGCCATCGGATGGCTGGCATGGTCCATAATGGTCTTGATATGAGGCAATTCGGAGGTGCCTTTGCCGTGGACCTCAAGCCGAACCTCGACACCAATGCCTTCGGCCGAACGCGCGACCTCGCCGATGCTCTTGCCGATTTGCTCCAGGGTCTTTTCCACGGGCACCCCCTCGGGCAATCCGTTCGGCCGCACCTTGATGCCGGATGCGCCGACGTCGTGCGCGAGTTGCGCATAGACCTTGGCGCCTTCGACGCTCTTGCGCAATTCGGCTTGATCGGGCGTATGGAAGTCGTAGGTCGATCCCAACTGCACCAGACGCACGGGCGAATGCTCAAACCGCTGACGCACTTCCATGCGTTGCTGCGCATTCATCTCGACTTCCACTCCGTGCGCATGCGTTGTCCGGAGTTCCACGCCTTCCAGCCGGGTCTTCTCGCAGAATTCAAGCAGCGTGGGCAGGTCCATGTCCTTGCCCATGTTGTATGTGACCATACCCAATTTCACGGTGCGTCTCCCTCGGTGCGCCCGGTCACGGAATCCGTATGCCGGAGCGGTTGTTGCGAATGAACTCAAACAGGCGGCCCGCGATATCCTCTTGCCCCTGAAAATACAAATCATCGCATTTCGCCAACTCGTCCCTTACATCAGGATCGCTTTCAGCAATTACTTCCTCGATGTTTTCAACCGTTAAGGGGCCGTCGATTGCCAACGCCTCAATAGCGCGTTCGGTCACCGACTGCGTGTACGGACAGTCGATTCGGCCCAGCGCGTGCAGAATCATCGGGGCGTATTCAACTGAACTATTGGTAAAAAACAGCATGTAGCCCCCGTTGTTCACTTCGCGCTCCAGCGCTTCGATCGCCAGCACGACTGCCTCCTCATCGGAAAGCGCATCCATGCCGTGGTCATACGCCTTCTGATCGATTGCCTGCTCGAACGCCAGCACCAAGGAGTCGATCCGGTACTCATTTTCCATGGCGATGAGCTGGTCCGTCGACTGTCCACCGTATTGCTCTAGAAACCGGTCACCCATGCCTGAACGTCCTATTGTGGGTTATCATACGAAGCGCCCATCGTACCCCATTTGGAACGCTCCGCGCCATGCCGCAGGTCTTCAAAAAACAGTTGCAAAAATGCCGATCTGCGGTATAATACAGACAGAGGAAGCAGCGCAGCGAGGGCTGCCTAAGCGATAGTCCCGCATGGACTCCTCCCCGATGACATTTTATCGGGCTGTGTCGACAGAGGTAGAGATTGCTACGCTGCTTTCCCCATTAATTTGCATACAAAGCGCCTCCGCCGTGGAGGCGCTTGTTTTTTAAATAAGCGTTGCGACTGCCAACACCCTGCACATCACGGTTTCCCGATCTTCCCCGGTCCTATTCAAATGCATGGAAGATTCACACTTGTCGACACGAGCCCCGCGAAAAAAAGCGTATCAAAAGCTCATGCCGCAAAAGGAAGTGACTTACGCTTACATGCCGACCCACATGGTGTATACTATAGAGGTTGGAAGCAACTATCCCAATATGGCGTAATACTATCTGAATCGGCTCCGTTTCTTCCGGGACGGGGCATGTATTTCAAACCGGGGTTTCAGCGGCGCGTCGTGGGTGGAAGGGTTTGGGTTATGGGGTGCGGTTGCAGGCTGGATGTGCGCTTGTGCTTACTGGGGACGGCGTTTGTTTTGCTATCGAGCAGCGGTCGGGCCAATGCTGACGATTACCGGTTCGAACGTCTGTGGCCCTCCAGTAATGTGTCGTACGGCTTCTCCAGTCCGGTTTCGGTGCAAGTGGATGACTTGGGCAATCTTTACGTCTCCGACAATTATTGGATTGTAAAGTTTAACGAAAATGGCCGGTATCTTGGTTCGACGTATGTCACCGCACCTTTCGATGATGCGTTGGGACAGCCGGGTGTCCCTGGTTCGGCGGGATTTAAAGTAATAGATCTTGCGCTCGACACGCGCGGCAACTTTTTTATGATCTACGGAACAAACCCCACAACGCCGTTTCCAGCCGTGGGGGCGTGCAATCAAAAGGGCGAACAGCTTGGCGCCATACTCACCGACGGCTCCGACAGCACCACTCCAGCATTCTTGCCGACGTGCATCTCTGTGGCCAAATCTGGATTGATCTATGTGGGGTCAGCCACCGGAACATACTTGTTTGATCTGGAGAGTGGATACCTGGGACATCTTCCCAATGTGATTGCACACAAGGATATGGTTATCGACGAGGACGGCTATCTCTTCATCGACGGCACTAGCAAATACTCGCCCTCGGGTGAAGCACTTCCATTTCATTTTGATTGGACTGGACCGGGAGGAGTTTCGTATGGCAATCCTACCGGATATATGGCCGTGGGGCCAGGCGGTACAGTTTACGCGGGCAACGATTATGGTGACATTGTACGGTGGACGCAGCCAGCAGATGATGTATTAGTGATCATGAACTACCCGCTCCCCGGTGGCACGGGCGAAATATTCGGATTAGCCGCCGACAAGAGAGGCTACGTTTACTTGGTCGACCAAGGGGCAAGTTCCATTCGCAAGTTTACGCGGAACGGGCTGTTGACAGGCAGCATCGGCAGTGCTTCTTCTGCACCCGGTTACCTTACCGCTCCGTGGGGATTCTCCAGAGATGCATCGGGGAATTTTTTTGTTGCCGACTACCTCAACCGGCGAATAAACAAATACTCACCCACCGGTCAGTTCCTCTCGGTATGGAAGCAATACCCTGAGTTCGCTGAAGATCCGTTCGAAGATCGCGAACCTGATGCGTGCCTTGTAGACGCGGCGGGCAATGTCTTCGTCGCCGAGATTCTGCCCCGACTGAGTGGCGGAGTCGTGACCAAGTACAATATGGCTGGTGTTGAACAGTTCGAAGCAATTCCCACCGTTGACGCTCGTGACTGGGCGATGCATCCAAACGGGGATGTATATTTTGTTGGCTCGGGCGGCGTATATATCATCAACGGTTCATCCGGCAGCATCAGTGGGACGCCGGTAATGACCTTACCATCGGGTACTGCAAGGACAATAGGTCTCTCTCCCACAGGCTCTATCGCCTACATAGGTTCCACAGACACGATTGCAGAGTTTCTCTGGGACGGTACAGCCTGGGTGGATTCAGGTGTCGTGTTTACGCCTCACACCGGAGCCAGCTATCGGGGAATGGACGTGGACGCCGCAGGGAATCTCTATATTACGGGAACCGGAGAGGACAAACTTTACAAATACGCTCCCGACGGAACTTTGATAACGACTATCGGAGAAACCGGCACTGATCCAGGACAATTCTCCTTTCCACGCGATGTTATTGTGGATGCCATTGGCCACGTGTATGTACTGGATACCGAAGCCGCACGCGTTCAAGAGTTTTCACCGGTCGCGGCCGTGGCTAACAACAAGGCGGTAATTGTCGCCGGCGGCGGACCCTATGCAGGCAACCGGCTATGGGATGCAACCGTTGCTACCGCCCGCATCGCTCACGAAGCGTTGCTATATCGGGGATTCACGCACGACAGCATACGGCTACTTTCGCCCGATGCCAACGGGGTCAACGTTGACGCCGAAGCTACGCGGGCCAATATTCAGGAAGCGCTCACGGTTTGGGCGGGACAGTCCCCTACTTCGGATCCGATAGATGATGTGGTCGTGTACATGGTCGATCATGGTGGTGTGGACAAGTTCCGTATTAACGAGAATGAACTCCTTTTTGACACAGACCTCGTGGCGTGGCTCTCGGCACTCCAATCGCAGATAAGCGGAAAGATTTACCTGGTCTACGACGCGTGCGAGTCAGGTTCTTTGCTGCAGAATTTGGCCAATTCGGGCCGTGTGATTATGACCAGCACCACTCCAGGCGAACAGGCCTATTTTGTAAGTGGCGGCGCCCTATCCTTTTCGAATCATTTTTGGATGCAGATTCTAAACGGTGATCCGTTGGGACCCGCGTTTTCCCGCGCGCGGGATGCCGTCGAGATATCATTTCAGAAAGCGCAACTCGACGCGGACGGCAACGGCACGCCGAACGAACCCGGCGATTTGACAGCATTGCAGAGCGCATTTCTAGGCAGCGGCGTACCGCAGGGCATTACGGATCCCGTGATCGATACGGTGGGCGGCGACGGAACGATCAGCGGTGTGAATGACGGCGTTATCTGGGCCGACTTCACCGACGATTCCGGCATCAACCGTGTATGGGCGGTCATCACGCCGCCAACTTATGAGCAGCAATCGTCGACCATTGCGGTGACGGAACTGGCTACTGTGGAATTGCTGCCCGATGGTACCGGACGATGGGAAGGCACCTATCTAGACTTTGTCACGCCGGGCGACTACACAGTGGATATATATGCTTCGAACCGCGCAGGGCAGATCGCCGGGCCCTACCAAACCACCGTTACCGTCGGCGCGCCGCCGACGCGCAAGGTGCTCATCGTGGCCGGGGGCAGCGATGCATCGCCCGAATGGCCCGCGTACGAATGGCTTGCGGCGTGGGTGTACCGTTCGTTGAAGATACAGGGGTATGCGCCGGAAGACATTCGCTATCTGAGCCAGACCATCACGGCGGATGTGGACGGTATCGCCACGCTGGCGAGTGTGGAAGACGCCCTCGACACGTGGGCCTCGGCCAGCACCCGCGATTTCACGCTGTGTCTCGTTGGTCAAGGATCCACCAACGGGTTTCACCTCGGCGATGCCGAGTTCCTCGCCTGGCCTGTGTTGGACGGGTGGCTCGACGCGCTCCACCAGGACATACCCGGCATTGTCACGGTTGCGTGCGATGCATCGGGATCGGGTAGCGTTATCTCGGGACTTCGGCCCACCGCGGGCCAGAAACGAATCCTGGTCGGTTCGGCGGGTTCCGGCCAACCGGCCACCTTTGCAAACAACGGCGTCGTCTCGTTCAGCCGCTACTTCTGGGTGGAAACGGCACTCGGCGCGACGGTAGGAGAAGCGTTTTCCACGGCCGCCAAGGCCATGAACTCGGCTGCCCAACAACGGGCTGAACTCGACGACAACGGCGACGGCGTATTCAGCACGAAGATCGATGGAGCGCTCGCGCAGCAATACAGCATCGGCACCGGCATTGAATTGTCGGGAGATGAACCGCTTATCGGCGCCATATCAAGCGCTCAGACATTAACTCCCGAAGAGATCCAAGCCACCATCTGGGTGGAGATTAGCGCACTGCTTTCATTGAAGGAAGTGGTATGTCTCATAACCAAGCCCGACGGTCTGACGCAGGTGGAAATCGAGTTGCTCTCGGTTGCCCAGGGCCGCTACGAAGCAGCCATTGATATCTTCGACGCATTTGGTACCTACGCCGTTACAGTGACGGCGGTTGACTTGCGCGACAACACCTCGGCACCCGCGAAGACCGTTGTGCACAAGCCCTTTCCGGAAGGCACGCCGCCCGACGAGTACGAAGCGGACGATACCCTTGAACTGGCCAAGCCGATCACCGTGAACGGCTTCCCCGATCAACGGCACACATTTCACGTCCAGGGTGATGTGGATTGCGTCGTGTTTGAGGAGGTCGCAGGGGCCATCGTGACGGTTGAAACGTCAAACCTCGGGCTGGGATGCGACACCCAGATCGATGTGTTCGGACCCGTCAGCGTGAAGTCTCCCATCGCCTCCAACGACGACGCGGGTCTGGGTGACTTTTCTTCCTACGTCTCTTTCGTTGTGCCTGCGGACGGCCGGTACCTCGTGCAGGTCTATTATTCCACCAAAGGCGCGGGCGATGGATACGGAGACGACACGGGATACTCGTTACGCGTATGGCGGGAAGCCGCGCCCACGTTGAACTCCAATCTCAAAGTGCACGTGCAGTACAACGGTGCATATGTTCCCGGCGCGACGCTCAACCTGGTTCCCGGCAATGGCGATGTCAACAGCACGTACAACAACATTGCCGTGCCGCCCGGAGGACCATGGGAGGTTAGTCTCGAAGGGCAAAGCTACACCCTCACCGTGCAGGCCCCGCATTTCCAAACGTATTCTGGTCCCGTGATCCTCGCGGCCGGCCAGAGCAAGCAAGAGACAGTTCCCCTGGTATCCAACGTAGGCAAGGTGAAAGTAACGTTGGGCCCGCAGGACTGCGTCAACGCGGGCGCGCAATGGCGCTTGGACAGCGGGCTGTGGCAAAGCTCGGGCGTGACACTGGAGAACGTGCCGCAAGGAGCCCACCAGATTCAGTTTAAAACCGTAGCCGGATGGTTCACACCGGATACGATTAATATCACCCTTGCGCCTGAGCAGGTTCTCGAACGCAGCGGGCTGTATCAGCGGCCGGGGTCAATCCAATGCGCCCTCACTCCGGCTGATGCCGTGACCGCGGGCGCGCAATGGCGCATTGAAGACGGCGCTTGGAACAACAGCGGCGTGGAAGTCACTGGTCTAAAGCCTCAAGATTACATTGTGTCATTCTCGCAAGTTCCCGGCTGGGTGACCCCGTTGCCGCAACGCGTAACCGTGGGGGGCGGAAACAAAGCCAACACCGCAGGGGATTACATCCGCGCGACCTTGGACAAACCGCAAAACCTGCAAGCCAGCGATGGCACTTTTACCGATAAGGTGCGCGTAACCTGGAGTGCCGTAGCGAATGCAACGGCATACCGCGTGTACCGCGCCAACCTAGCCAATCCTGGTGCGGCACAGATGTTGGCCGATGTCGCGAGTACGCAGCACGATGACTTTTCCGCTGCCGCGCCAACCGAGATCACCATCCCCGCGAGCGGATGTGGCGGATCGCCCTCCACCGAATTCGAGGTCAACTCGCACGTGTACTGGGTTCAAGCACTGGGTGCGGGCAGCACCGTTAGCGATTGGAGCAACCCCGACAGCGGCCACCGCGGCACGGGAACCAAGGGTCTGGACGCGCGTGCATTCGAAGTCGCGCTTCCAATAG
Source organism: Candidatus Hydrogenedentota bacterium (assembly GCA_045863295.1). GTDB lineage: Bacteria > Hydrogenedentota > Hydrogenedentia > Hydrogenedentales > SLHB01 > BTWA01. The sequence goes on along the minus strand of BTWA01000009.1, from coordinate 150,176 downwards.
GGTCCATTGCTCCGGGTGTGCGCGCTGCATTGCCCGATGACGCTCTGGCCGTGCGCCTGCGCGCAGATACGCCGTTAGATACGCAGAGTGTCCAAATGTCCGTTGACGTCAGCATGAATTCACCATACGAGGTGAAGTGGATGGAAGTCCCGCTATCCGCGGGCAACGACGCATGGGTTACAGTGACTCCTAAGTCGAATTGGGCGGAAGGCGAGTCGATCCGTCTTTGGGCAACGGCACGGACAATCGACGGTGAACTCGTGAGGTCGATCGCGGTTACATTCGAAGTAATCGACGTTTCGGAGGCAATGAATGTACCGGTACTTGTCGGCGCGATCGGCGAACCTTTCGTTGCGGAGATTCGCGGACCCGCTACAGTATCAATACTTGCCAATCTCCACCAGCCTAATGAAGAAGACATGAGCACGCTGTGCCTCTACGCGTACATTGCTGACGGTCCGCATGCCGGATGGCACCCGGTGGAACAGGTTGTGGGTTTGCTCGACCCCGTGGGCACTGCCTTGACGGCCAGTCACTCGCCAAGCGAACCCGCCATCGCCCTCTTTCACAGCGCCACTCTGCAGTGGGGCAGGCGGCAGGACGACACGATTCCTGCCCCCGACCTTTCCGGTGCACGCATGCCCGCCGCAATCGGTGGTGTGATCGTTCTCGTGTTAGCCGCCGTTTCGTTGGTGTTTGGCGGCATGCAATTGCGAAAAACCAAAAACCTCGACTTACCGTGACATCTGCAATTCGCGAGGGAGTGGTACGGGCACATTGCCTTTGCCTGTGACTTCTCATCCGTTACAATTGCCGGCATCCACTGAGGGAGGAGCGATCGGGTGAGTAAGCGTCTGATACTGGCGTTGGATCAGGGCACGGCCAGTTCGAGATCCATCGTGTTCGACGACGAAGGCAAAATACGAGCCTCGGTCAACAAGGAATTCGCGCAAATCTATCCGTTGCCCGGCTGGGTGGAGCATGACCCGGAGGAAATCTGGTCTTCGCAACTGGAAACAGCAAAGGCAGCCCTGAAAAAAGCGGGCGCGACGGCATCCGATGTAGCCGCGATTGGCATTACGAACCAACGCGAAACTACCGTGATCTGGGATCGAACCACGGGCAAGCCCATATACAATGCCATCGTGTGGCAATGCCGGCGCACCGCGCCTATCTGCGAGCAGATTTCCGCGGAGGGGCTTACCGCCGAGTTTTCCGATCGGACCGGACTCGTCATGGATGCCTACTTCTCCGGTACTAAGGTGAAGTGGATTCTCGATCACGTACCCGGTGCGCGCAAACGGGCACAGCGCGGCGAACTCTGCTTCGGCACGATCGACTCGTGGCTTCTTTTCAATCTCACTGGCAAACACGCCACCGATTGCTCAAACGCATCGCGGACCCTGCTGTATAATATCCACACACTTCAATGGGACGATGTACTCCTGAAAGCACTGCAAGTACCCCACGAAATCCTGCCCGAAGTGGGTGAATCGAGCACCGTATACGGCGTCACCCACGCGTTGGGTGGAGGAATTCCGGTGGCCGCCCTTTGCGGCGATCAGCAGAGTGCCTTGTTCGGGCAAGCCGGATTCGACGAAGGCGAGTGCAAAAACACCTATGGGACAGGGTGCTTTCTCCTGATGAATACCGGCAAGATAGCCGTTTCTTCCAAACACGGACTACTGACGACGATTGCCTGGGGAATCGGCGGAAATACGACCTACGCCCTCGAAGGCAGCGTGTTCATCGGCGGAGCCGTCATTCAGTGGCTTCGCGACGAACTCGGCCTCATTGCTACAGCCGCGGAAAGCGAAGCCGTTGCGTCACAAGTTGAAAACACCGGCGGCGTCTACGTCGTGCCCGCATTTGTCGGACTTGGCGCGCCCCACTGGAACATGAACGCGCGAGGTGTAATTGCTGGCCTCACGCGAGGCTCAAGCCGAGCCCATATGGTGCGGGCCGCTCTGGAATCCATCTCGTTTCAATCCGCCGACGTGGCACGTTGCATGGAGAAAGACTTGGGGCACACCATACCTAAACTGAAGGTAGACGGCGGCGCATGCACTAATAACCTACTGATGCAGCATCAGGCCGATATACTTGGGTGTCCCGTCCACCGTGGCGTAACCATTGAAAGCACCGCACAGGGGGCCGCCTTCCTTGCGGGCCTTGCCGTGGGGGTCTGGCAAAGCCAGGACGTGCTCCGATCCGTATGGAAACCGGATCGCGTTTTTGAGCCAATATGGAACAATGAACAACGCGAAAAGGCGGTAAACGGTTGGCAAAATGCCGTTAAAAAAACACTTCTCGAAGCTACATAAGGAGTTGTAAATAAACACAAATAGGATGTTTGCGTTCTATTGACAAGCGTGTTACAATCTAGTTGGTCAGCGCCACATGTGGCGTTTCTCCTTCCGCGGAGGCCTCGGAAGCAATTCCGGGGTCTCTAAAACAACTTGCGGTCGGGTGACCGTGTTCCCCGGCGCGAGTTCAGATATTAGGGACCGGACCCACGGGTCCGGTCCCCTTCTTTTGCGATCACCTCTCATCAGCTCCACACCGTCGCGCTTGTTCGCCTGCGTCGAGATATCCCCAACCGGTGTGATATCTTCCAACGTTGATGTTCAATCGAAGCGGGGGAGATTCGGGAATGCGTATTACGTCGTACGGGGCCGCGGAAGATGTTACCGGCAGCAAGCATCTGCTTGAAGTAAACGGCCATCGCGTTTTGTTCGACTGCGGAATGTTTCAAGGCCGGCGCGACATTACCTTTCAGAAGAACAAGCAACTGCCCTTTGACGGGCGGACACTGTCGTGCGTGGTACTGAGCCACGCACATATCGACCATTGCGGCACGCTCCCCATTCTCGCGCGCCACAACTTTCAAGGGCGCATCTTCGCCACCCCAGCCACGCGCGATCTATGTTCTGTCATGTTGCTGGACAGCGCCCACATTCAGGAGCGCGATGCCCGCTGGCTGTCCAAGAAAAAGCAAACCTTCGTGCCCCCCATCTACTCGGAAGAAGACGTGCAGGAAGTTATGCGGCACTTTGTGTGCATTCCCTACGACATGCCGTTTGAGGTCGCGCCCGGTGTGCGCATCACCTACCGGGACGCCGGCCACGTGCTGGGCTCCGCCATGGTGCACACGGAAATCGAGGAAAACGGCAGCCGTAAGATATTCCTCTTCAGCGGCGACATCGGACGCAAAAACATGCCGATCCTGCGCGACCCGTGGGAACCGGCCCAAGCCGACGTGGTCATGATGGAGAGCACCTATGGCAACCGCGACCACGATCCCATCGAGACCCTGGAACATAAATTGGCGGAAACCATCAATCGCACGTACAATCGCGGCGGCAAGGTCATTGTTCCCTCATTCGCGTTTGAGCGCGCCCAAGAATTCATTTACACGCTGAAGCTGCTCGAGTCCAAGAACAAGATTCCCACGATGCGCGTATTCGTCGACAGTCCCATGACCGTCAACATCACGGAAGTATTCCGCCTGCACACCGATTTATTCGACGACGGCACGACCAACCTGATGTCGGACGCGGGCGACCCATTCCTATTAAAACGGATTCGCTACGTGCACAGTGTCGAGGAGTCGATGGAAATCAACGAGATTGATGAACCGATCATCATCATCTCGGCTTCGGGCATGTGCGAGTATGGACGCATCCTCCACCATCTGCGGAACAATTGCGCAGATGAACGGAATACGATTCTCATCATCGGTTTCCAAGCCAAACACACGCTGGGCCGCCGAATCGTGGAGCGGGAAAAGGACATCAAGATATTCGGAGTGAAACAACCCCTCCGTGCGGAAGTTGTTGTCTTAAACTCGCTAAGCGCACACGCGGGCCGGTCGGAACTCATTGCCTTTGGATCGCGATTTAAGGATACAGCCGGCAAGATTCTCCTGGTCCATGGAGAAGAAGAAGCACTCCAAGCACTGAAGTCCGGACTGGAAGACGCGGGATGCCGGAATGTCCACATTCAGAAAGAAGGCGTGCCTGTGGATCTCTAAGCGCTTTTGCCAGTCACTCGAAAAACCGGCGCACGGCTTCGACGACTCGTTGCCTCGATTCAGCCGTGAGTGTTGGATAGATCGGCAATGACAGGCATCGTTCATGCGCACGATCACTTTCGGGGAATTGACCGCCAAAATAGTGATGAGACGGGCAATGCACAGGCCGCTTGGATTCCACGCCGGCTTCAGTCAAGTGCCGCTGAAGCGCGGCGCGGCGATCCGTCGCAATGACATACCGGAAGTACACGTGCCCCTCTCCTCCCGGACATACCACCGGCAATCCGGCAAATGCTTCGTGATAGCGGCTTGCAACGTCGCGGCGCCGATCGACGAACCCGGGCAACCGGCGCAACTGCTCACGCCCGATCGCGGCCTGCACGTCGGTCATCTTGTAGTTGTATCGTGTCTTAAAATCATCCCGATTGTCATAGTCGCGCCGATCCCGAACGTGTTCCGCTAACGAAAGGTCGTCCGTCAACACCATGCCGCCTTCGCCCGTGGTCATCAGTTTAGTCGCATAAAAAGATGCAACTGTCAACAGGCCGCCCTGCCCGGTGGGACCGCCGATGGACTGTGCAATGTCCTCGATCCAAAGCCGGGCCGTTGGCGTGCGGGCGGGCAACCCAAACAGATGAGGAACGACCACGGCCCCCGCATCGGGAGGGCAATGGGCAATGTCGGCATTGTACCCGTCAGCAATATCCATGAAGGACGGTACCAACCCGCAGAGATGCACGGCCGTAGACAACGAGGCGCAGGCATATGCGGGAACGGCCACGCGCGAATGCGCGGGCAATTCCAGGGCGGCGAGGGCAAGGTGCAACGCGCTTGTGCCGCTGCTCACCGCAACCGCAAACCGGCGTCCAACGAAAGCGGCGCATTCTGATTCGAAGGCCGCCACCTCCCGCCCCTGCGACAGATGCCCGGAATGTATGACACGAGCGGCGGCCGCGGCCTCTGCTTCGCCGACGGTAGGCGCGCTGTGCGGTATCACGATCTTTTCTCCAAAATAATGGACAGCGTATCCGGTCCGCAGTGAAACATCATGTCGAGTATCGAAAGATCGCGGACAAACGGTCCGTGTAACTGAGGATACTCCGGAGCCCGCCATTCTTGAATGACGAGGCCGATGCCCGCGGCGGCCAGCGCCTCCGCGTCCAGATATTGCTCCAGCGCGTAGGCGCCGCTGTAGTACCGGGTCCCGTCCACTGCTTTCATCAGATTGATCAACCGTTCCGTGGCCGTGCCAAGCGCATTCAACTCCGACGCATAGACGATGCGCGAGCCAATACCCAGCGCGCGGACATACCAGTCGATCATGGCCCGGTTAAGGTCGTTCAGCATGGCCCACTCGTGTTCATACACGGCAGCCAGGGGCGGCCAGTAGGCGTCGAAAAACGGTGCGTGCCGGTACGCCTGTTCGATCGAAGCACGGTGCTTCTTGCGCCAAGGCACGGCATTGTTGATGGCGACCTGATCTAAAGTATCGCCAAGCCGCGCATGCACGGGAACTGTCAGCAGCAACGGCCCGTTCGCGGTCTTTATCCTGTTTCGGTTCTGCCAACCGTTCTTGTTGTATTGGATATTGTCGAGCACGATGAACACGTCGCACCGCGCCATCTTTTCGATGTAGCGCAGCCAGGGCAGATAATGCAATTGATGTATGCCGGCAATCATAGCTGAGTCAATTCTGCAGCACCTGCAACAGACATTCCGCGGTCTGACCGGTGATGACGTCACGCGCCACGACCTTGTACGATCCGGGCTTCTCGTTGTGCGCAAGCGGAATATAGGTTTCGCCTTCCCCATTTTCGCAGATGAAGTCACGGGCGTAGTGCGCCAGCGGAACCGGCGTCTCTGTCAATATCGGCACCAGATCCACGTGTACCAGGTGCCGTTCCGGCACGGCATTGCGCGCGGTAACCTTGACCACGATCGGAATTCGTTCACCAGCGATCACCTTCGGCGCCGTCTCTATTACAAACCCCGTCACGTCATACGGAAGACCCGCGTATACCGCGGCTGCACCGGGTGCGAGATCGATGCTTATCCGCTTCGGATTCACGACGGGAAGCGCTGTGCGCAGGTCGTATGCGGATTTCGACCCCTCCAGGTTCAGGGTGATCTTCTGTTCCTTGCCGTCGGCATTCGGATGGGCCAGTACTACCGCAAGCCGGGCCGGTCCAAATTGAAAGAGAGCGGTCTGACCATCAAACCGTTCGCCCTTGCGCATTCGAATCAGCAAGGACGGCAATGCGCCGCTTTCGGACAGCACAAATCCGGTTAGCTTCGATACGGCTTCAACGGCTTCCGGTTGAGGTTGGGCAAAGCCGTGATTTAACAAGACGGCCCGGCCCCTCTCTGTTTCGCGCACCAACCATACCGGCACAACGCCGGCAACGCCACCAATCGTCGCGGTGCCGGCATTCAACGATTGCGACGGCAACACGGTATCGATGGGTTGCATCATTCGTTGGCCGCCGATGGATACATCGACCAGGGCTTTTGCCGCAGGCAACCCGGATTCTTCATCCGCGACCGCAACGCCAAACAACTCACTCAACGGCGAACTCAACCTCGCTTGCCCGTGCTCGTCGTACATCCCCGGCAATACATCGGCCACGATCGTGCCACCGTTATCAACAAACTCTGTCAGCGCGGCGCATTCAGAAAGGCTCAGGGATCGTGTGCCAGGCAGAATCACGCACTGATACGCCAGTAGGCCATCGTCTATCGCCATGTCGGGCGAAACACAATCAAAGGCATAGCCCATTGCCGAGAGTATGTGCCTCACGGCCGCATCGGAAGCATAAGCGTTCGGCGTGCCATCCCTCACCGTATTCACCAACGTTGACTCCCGGCTGACATAAACCGCCACGCCGGAATTAAAACGCACCGCTCCTGCGATAAGAGCGGACATGCCGCCGTTAAGCGCAGCCACTTCGGCAAAGAACTCCGGCGATTGGGCCAGTACGCTTCCATCCGGCGCGATGGCGGTGGAAGCACTCACATCGAGCGCGCTGCCCAGTGCGCCAGGCCACAGAATTCCGTTGAATCCGTTGACCGCGGCATACCACGGCAACCACGCGCCGCGCGCGCCCTGCAACGGAAACGACTCGCCCGTCACATCTATCACCGCTAGAGAATCCTTCTTGCGGAACGATCGTACATAGTCCACTTCCGGCGATTCGGGAACGACCCCCAAAAAGTCCAGCGTCGATGCCATGGCTTGCCAGTCATATCCCTGATATATCGACGACTCGGAGAATGCGACAAACCCCGCCAGCGCATTCGGATCGCTTTTGACAAGCTGCTCCTTGGCAAACACATGGGCTCCAAGAAACGATTGATCCATGAATCGCCGGAAGTCCACCCACGGTGCGTACACGCCAAAATGCCGGGCGCCCTCTTCCGGAGCAGGTTTGGCCTCGGTCCAGGCGGCATACGTGGTGTGCCAGGCACTGTTCAACGTACTCACCGTACCGTATTGCCGCCTCAAGTACTCCGCGAACTGTTCCAATGTTGCCGGTGACTGGCAAACGTTTTCAGTACCGGTCGTAAGCGCGTTTCCGTCGCCCAAGCTGTACACAGACGATCCATAACCTGAAAGCGCCTTGCCTACGGCCGTCAGTCGTTCGGCCTCGGCAGCCCGGAATGTTGGAGCTTCCAGACAGGGAACGCGTATGGGCCCGTCCGCAAGGATTTCTATCGGACGGTAATCTGCCACTTCCGCGATTGACCGAAGCCCGGCCTCAGCAAGGTAGAAGAGTCCTTCCTCCGTGCCCTCGGCGTAGACTCTGCGTATACCCGCATTCGCCAGTCCCACGAATTGCCGGCGCTGGTTGTACTCCGTGGAGGCGTCCACCTTCGCAATGACATCAACTGTGCGCGGAGGCTGCGTCAGGCGGACCGGCATAAACTCTTGGCGATGCGCACTGTGAAACATGTCCCAAAATGTGACCCGGCCTTCAGTGCGAGGCATCACAAACACGTCTAATCGCACTCGATCGGTCATCAGGTCCGCCACCGGCATAGGCACGCGACGAGCCGATCCATCGGGTGGAAGCACGTCCATCACTTCAGCCACGACCCGGCCCAGAGAATCCGTGGCGCGAATCAACGCGCGCGTCGGCATCGCGCGCAATGCATTCACGCCGGTATCGATAGTCACTCCAATCGTATCGTGTGGCAACAATATCGGCTTGTCTAATTCCAGCCGTTCGATGCTGGGCCAGCTGTCGTAGAAGAAAGGCTGGCTGAACCAGTCGACGACCGCATCGTCGCGCATCAGCCACACGTCAAGGTAATGCTGCCCCGGGCCGTTCGGCAGGGAAAAACTAAAGGACTCGCTGCCCTCGCCCGGCGAATCCTTGGGGGTGCCGGCCAACGTCGCTTCAGGCATGCCCGGACGACGCAACTGCACCTTGACCCGGCACCCCTTGGGTATCGGTTCGCCGAATCGGACGATGTACTCCTGAAACGGGAGCTGGTACTCCTGCGCGAACATGCCGCCTACCAGATCGACCGGTATTTCCTCCTCATCGGGTTTGGGCAACTCACGCACGTCAATCCCTCGGATATGGGCCGGCATTTCACGGCCGGACGCCCAAATGGCGGCGCGAACGGTCAGCGCGTAATACGTATCTTCGTGTTCCATCGCCGCGGCCATGCCATTGGTGATGCCCGGTAAAAGGCAATGTGTCGCCGGAGGTGGACTCGGATAATCGAACTCGACCACCCTCCCTTTTCCAAGGCTCCCCGCGCCGAGAAAGCCGGTTCCGCCCTCCCACTCCGGCGTTTCCTGCCAAAGGACGCCGCGCGTCAGCACGTCCGTTGTTTCCATGGGGGCCACTTCGGCGAGCAAGTCCTGCAAGGCCTTACATCCGGCGTGGCGATGGTGAGCCACGATCAGGCCCTTGCCTTGGCGCACCTGATCGAACATGCCCTGCAGCACATCCCCGGGCATGAGATTGAAATCAAAATTCCCGGCAATGAACAGGTCAAAGCCTTTCGACCCCACAAGATTCTTGATCGCTTGAATCGGTGCGTTCAGTGCAGGGCCCGTCCCCTTCGTTTCCTCCCCTTCTGGCGTGGACGGAGCCGCTGAAAAACTTTTGCGCACGCGGTCCCAAATCTCCTCCGGATCGTCGCCACTGTCCGGTCGAACCACCTGTATCGAACTCCAGAGCGGAACAAACTCGACTTCGGCGTCAAGCCGGTTTGCGAGATTGTGGAAATCCATGCGAGTAAACCGGGGAGCAATCGCCAATACACGAATGGGGCCGCCACGGAGCGGCTTGGCCCATGGAATCGCACCCGGGCTCGCCGGGGGGGCAAATGCGTCAAGGGTGGCCCACAACGAGTCCTTGGCCGCCGGCCACGCAGAGGCACTCGCTAACGTCAGGACCAGTCCTACAAATCCAATTCGCACAACGCACTCCCTGTTGTGGATTGTCAACGCGCATACGCCACAAGACTCCGCCAGAGTTTACGTTATGGCAAGGGGCGTGTCCACCGGGGTGCGCAGGAACAACTAACCATCGAGCCAGTTGCAGAACCTGAACAACCAACACAATAAGTCCCCAAGATTTCGGGTGCGGCCGGTGCTGGACTTCACCCGCCACATCCGGTAGTCTGTGCAGGTAGATCATGGGGAATTGGTTTACTGGGCTGACGAGGGGTAGTTGCAGGAGCTGGCTTTTTATGCCTGACGACATGTTCTTCTCCCCCGATCGGCGTTCGTTGCGCCGTGGCAAGCGTGTTGCGCCTCGAACCGAAACGTGCCGTCCGTGTGTCTTGTGGGCCGGTGGCGAGCCGGAAGTCTTGTTTCGCGGGGTCATCGTCGATGTGTCTCCCTACGGAATGCGCGTACGCATGTTGGATTGCCTGCCCGTAGGCACGGAAATTCACGTGCAGATGATGCGGGACGACGACTTTCAGGAACCGATGTCCGGACCTGTGATCGGCACGATCGTGCGTGCGTTTGAAGAGGAAGCGGGATTTCTTGACCACGGCGTCCAATTGATGCGCGAAGAGTTTGGCAGGCGAAACGCGAAAGCCATCCGTATTGAACGTAAGAAGCCCGTACAGCCAATCCATGAAACCTCCCGTATGTACACCATAGACTTACATGTGGGAGGCCGAGGACCCCGGCGTTAGGTACTCGGATCGGACTCGAATGACTAGACGTGAGTACTGACCATCGTACAGCGCTATGGAACTGGACATCAGCGCACCGAATGCAGGCCGTTTCAGTCGCGAAAAGCGGAATCGCGGACAACTGGCCGCGCAGGGAGGTAGATCGTGGTACATCGCAAGATCATGGTGGTGGACGATGAACCCGATGTCGTAACCTTCATCAAGCGCACGCTTGAAACCGAAGGCTACGAGGTGGTGTCGGCATACGACGGCATCAGCGCGCTGGATCTCGCCGAGATGGAACAGCCCGATTTGATTCTGCTCGACATCATGATGCCTATGATGAGCGGTTACGAAGTCTGCGAACAATTGAAGATCAATCCGCAAACCCAGGGTATCCCTGTAGTGTGCATTTCCTCTGCCCACGCACAGGACGCTTGGACCAAAACCCAGGCCGTCGGCGCCGTCACCCTCCTCGTCAAACCGTTCTCTCCCGCTGAGTTGCTTGCACAACTCAAATTCTACCTGCCGGACGCCAAAGAGAGGGTGTAGGCATTAGCCGTTTGATACCCGCTCAATCCGAAGCACGTCGATACCATAACGCAAAATTGACCCGTAACTCCCTGATTTGCTATAGTTTGCGTATATTGAACGCCTGCGCGCCGGGGAATTGTTTGGCGGTTGAGGAGCAAAACGGGCCGTAACGCGCCAACATTCCGCTCAATGTGTGAAGTTGGCCAGAGCGGACTCCGCATGCAGTCAAAGGCAATCCCGTGACCCTCGCGAACTACATCACGTTGGGGCGAGTCGCCCTTATTCCTGTGTTTGCCGCACTGGTTGTTTTGTACACGCGTGAACAGCAATGGCTGCGGTATGCCGCGTTGGGCGTGTTCCTGACCGCAGCCGCGAGTGATGGTGTGGACGGGCTGGTTGCCCGAAAATGGAATCAGCGCACAAAGCTGGGCATGGCGCTCGACCCCCTCGCGGATAAGCTGCTGCTGAATCTGACATTCGTGTTTCTGGCGGTAAATGACGCGTTTTTGACTCCAGTACCCAAATGGGTGCCGGTCATCGTGCTCGGACGCGACGTGGTTGTCGTGTTGGGGGCATATCTTATCAACGAGCACTACGGTCCGGTGAAAGCAGCTCCACACGTATTGGGCAAACTGACCACGGCGGCGCAAATGACTGCGATCGTCGCGGTTTTGCTGGAATTGCCGGGCGCGTGGGTGACCGGAATCCTTTATACCATGGTGGCGGTGACCCTTTTGTCGCTGCTCGACTATATCGTCGATGGAATAGGCCAAGTGAGAAGTAAGGACAACGCACTATGATTCCCCGAAAAACGCTGCCGCTGGTGGCCATCTGTGGCAGGCCAAACGTGGGGAAATCCACGCTATACAACCGCATCATCGGGCGACAGCATGCCATTGTCCACTATGAGGAAGGCATCACCCGCGACCGCACCTACGGCGAGGCGGAATTCGAAGGGCGTCGATTCCGTATCGTCGACACCGGCGGCGTGGTGGAAAACCCGACCGATCCCATCACCCGGAAGATGCAGGAACAGGTACGCGCCGCGCTGCAAGAGGCTGCCGCCGTCATCTTCGTGGTGGACGGCCAGCAGGAAATAACGCGCGTCGATGAGGAAGTACGCGACGAACTGTTCAGACTCGGCAAACCGGTCGTGCTCGCGGTGAACAAACTCGACAATGCAAAGCTCGAATTGAACAAAATGGAGTTCTTCAGCCTTGGACTGGGAGAACCCTACGGCATTTCCTCAGGACACGGCGTCGGCATCGGCGATCTCCTGGAGGCCGTAATAGCCCACCTGCCGGAAACAGAGGACGAAGAGCCGGAACCGCTGGACGACACGGTTATCCGCGTAGCCATTGTCGGCAAACCGAACGTGGGAAAATCGTCGTTTGTAAACGCCGTGCTGAATGAAGAACGCACCATTGTCGATAATACGCCCGGCACCACGCGCGACGCCATCGACATTCGCTTCCACTGGAAAGGCAGCGATTACGTCCTCATCGATACCGCCGGCATGCGTAAACGCGGCAAGATAAGCGAAGACGTGGAGTACTTCACCGTGGCGCGTTCGCTACGCGCGATTCGGCGGTGCGACGTCGCCCTGGTCATGATGGATGCCACCGAAGGCATAACCGATCAAGACAAGAAGATCATCCAATATGTGGAAGAACAGGGGCGCGGCATGGTCCTTGTCTGGACCAAGTGGGATCTGGTTGAGGAAAAAGAACGCCGCATCAAGGAAATCGAGGACGAAATCGGCCTCAAGGCGCCATTTTTGTCCTACGTGCCGTCGGTAACAATCTCAAACCTCACTCGCCAACGCTTGTTCAGTACGTTCGAATTTATCGACCGTGTGGCCGCCGAAACCTCGAAGCGCGTATCTACGCCGGAAATGAACAAGTTCCTTGCGAGCATCCGGGACAACGTGGCGGCGGCGATACACAAAGGCAAGCAGGCACGCGTTAAGTACGCTACACAAGCGGGCGTTAAGCCAACCGTAATCGTATTGTTTGTCAACAGCAAGAAATTGTTTCACTTCAGCTACATGCGCTTTCTGGAAAACCGGTTTCGCGAGCGATTCGGCTTCGAAGGCGTGCCGCTGAAATTTGAACTGCGCGAAGAGCAGCGCGATGCAAAAGGATCAAGCAAGGAATGACAGGCTACGCGTGGACGGCCGCAGCACTGCTGCTGTCGTACGTCTTGGGTTCCGTCCCCACAGGCCTGTGGCTGGGCCGGTGGCTGCGCGGCATTGATATCCGCGAACACGGCAGCAAGAACATCGGCGCCACAAATACGCTCCGCGTGCTTGGAAAGGGGCTTGGCGCTGCGGCCCTCGCCGGTGACATGATGAAGGGCCTTGTGGCGGCGCTCGTACTATCAAAATTGAGTCCATGGCCCTACGCGGCGCTGGCCTGTGGCGTTGCGGCCATCCTGGGGCACCTGGCATCCGTGTTTCTCAAGTTTAAAGGCGGCAAGGGAGTCGCCACCAGCGCCGGTGTGTTCCTGGCGATCAGTCCCCTCCCTACCCTGATTGCGGTGGCCGTTTTCGCCGTGGTGGTCAAGATATCCCGGACAGTGAGCCTCGGCTCGATTCTGGCGGCCGTGGCCTTGGTCATTGCCGCGTTTGCACTGCCCCACGAAATCGCCACTGCCCCTTCGCACCTCTTGCCCAACGATTGGACGTTGAGAATTGTCGTGGCCGTATTGGCCTTTCTGGTCATTGTCAAACACCGCGCCAACATCGTGCGCCTCGCACAGGGCAAGGAAAACAAGTTCTGACGATGCGCGGAGATTCATTGAGTATGCATAGGCCGTCCGGTATCATCGGAGGCCCGTTCGGGCTGTGGAGGTAGTCGTGAATTCAGCCTTTGGCATAGCCCTGATTGAGGAAACCAAGCGCCGCCTGTTCGAGGAATCGTTTCCAAGGCTGCGCACCTGTCTTGGGTTGATCGGCCCGGAGGATGTTTGGCATCGGGTTAATGGCGAGTGCAATAGCGTCGGCAATTTGATGCTGCATATCTGCGGCAACGCCCGCCAGTGGATCGGCAGCGGCCTTGGCGGCGCAAACGACAACCGGAACCGGGCATCGGAGTTCGCGGCCAGCGGTCCAATGCCCGCATCGGAATTGTTGGCTCATCTGGACGAAACTGAGACCTTTCTGCGGGAGACCCTGGAGCGCATCGATCCGGACACGCTCCTGCAAAAGCGGCGGGTTCAAATATACGACGAATCAGGTCTGAGTATCCTGGTCCATGTGATTGAGCATGTCTCGTATCACACAGGCCAGATTACGCACATGGTCAAGGCCATGAAGGCTGTGGATACCGGCTATTATGCCGGGCAGAAACTGAACCAGTAAGGAAGGAAATCCATGGGACGCGTTCTCATCATTGGCGCGGGCGGCGTAGGCGGCGTGGTGACGCACAAGTGTGCGCAGTTGCCGCACGTGTTCACTGACATCTGCCTCGCGAGCCGCACGCTTGCGCGTTGCGAGAAAATCCAGAGCCAACTCACCCGGAAAATTGACATCGCCCAAGTCGACGCGGATAACGTGCCGGAGATGGTGAAGCTGATTCAGAGCTACAAGCCAGACCTGGTGGTGAACGTGGCCCTGCCCTACCAGGACCTGCCCATCATGGACGCGTGCCTGGAGACGGGCACGGCCTATCTCGACACGGCCAACTACGAGCCCCATGACACGGCGAAGTTCGAGTATAGCTGGCAGTGGGCCTACCAGGATCGCTACAAGGACAAGGGCGTGCTGGCTGTGCTGGGCTGCGGCTTCGACCCCGGTGTGACCAACATCTTCTGCGCCTATGCGCAGAAGCACCTGTTCGACGAGATTCATTACGTGGACATCGTAGATTGTAACGCGGGCGATCACGGACACCCCTTCGCCACGAATTTCAATCCCGAAATTAACATCCGCGAAGTGACGCAACGCGGCAAGTACTGGGAAAACGGCGAGTGGATCGAAATCGATCCCATGTCCATTTCGCAGGATTTCGACTTCCCAGGCGTGGGTCCGCGCAAGGCCTACCTTATCTACCACGAAGAAGAGGAATCGCTGGTCAAGAACATCAAGGGCCTGAAACGCATCCGCTTCTGGATGACCTTCGGTCAGGAATACCTCACCCACCTGCGCGTGCTGCAAAACGTAGGCATGACGCGCATCGACCCGGTCGAATTTCAGGGACAACAGATTGTGCCACTGCAATTCCTCAAGGCGCTGCTGCCGGACCCCGCCTCCCTCGCGGAGAATTACACGGGCAAGACCAGCATTGGCTGCATCATCGAAGGCGTAAAGGATGGCAAGCCGAAGAAGGTCTTCATCTACAACGTCTGCGACCACGCCGAGTGCTACAAGGAAGTGAAGGCACAGGCCGTGTCCTACACCACCGGCGTGCCGGCCATGATTGGCGCGAAGATGGTGATGGAAAAGACTTGGACCGGCAATGGCGTCTTCAACGTGGAAGAATTTAACCCCGATCCCTTTATGGATGACCTCAACAAATACGGACTCCCATGGCACATCAAGGATTTGTAGGATTTGACCCGGACTCAGTGCCGTCGCCGTGCTACGTCGTGGACGAAGCGCTGCTGAAAAAAAATCTCGAAGTGCTGGCCGGTGTGCAGTCCCGCACCGGCTGCACCATTTTGCTGGCGCTGAAGGGCTTCGCCATGTGGAGCACCTTTCCGCTGATTCGCCAATATTTGAAGGGCGTTACCGCCAGTTCGCCCCATGAGGCGCAACTCGGAAAAGTGGAATTCGGCGGCGAGACGCATGCGTACGCCCCGGCGTACAGCGACGAGGACTTCCCAAAATATCTCGACTTCGTGGACCACATCAGCTTCAATTCGCTGAATCAGTGGAAGCGCTTTAGGCCCGTGGTGGAAGCGAGCGGCAAAAAAGTCTCCTGTGCTCTACGCATCAACCCCGAACACTCGGAAGTGAAGGTCGCGCTCTACGACCCCTGCGCGAAGAAGTCGCGCCTGGGCGTACGCGTGGAGCAAATCGCCGGCGAATCGCTAGACGGCCTGGAAGGCCTGCACTTCCACACCCTGTGCGAACTGAATTCCGATGCCCTGGAACGCACGTTGAAGGCCGTGGAAGAAAAATTCGGCGACCACATCCGGCAAATGAAGTGGATCAACTTCGGCGGCGGCCACCACATCACCCGCCCCGACTACGATGTCGATTTGCTCTGCCGGCTCGTCAGTGGATTCATGGACAAGTACGGCGTGCAAGTCTACCTCGAACCCGGCGAGGCCATCGCTCTCAACACGGGCATCCTCGTGGCCACCGTGCTCGACATCTTTGAGAACGATATGCAGCTTGCCATCCTCGACACCTCGGCCACGGCCCACATGCCCGACGTGTTGGAGATGCCCTACCGCCCTATCATCACCGGCGGCGGCAACGTAGGCGAATTCCCCCACACCTACCGCCTCGGCGGCCTCACCTGCCTTGCGGGCGACGTCATCGGCGATTGGTCCTTCGAAGAGCCGCTCCACATCGGCGACAAGCTCATCTTCGGCGACATGGCCCACTACACCATGGTAAAAAACACCACCTTCAACGGCGTGCGCCTGCCCTCCATCGCCATCTACAACTCTGAAACCAAACTGGTAAAAGTCATACGCAACTTCGGCTACGAAGATTACAAAGACCGGTTGTCGTAGGCTTCTATGGACCGCGGAAGCTCGCTTCCGCCTTAGTGAAGCAAGCTCGCTTGCGGTTTCGAAGGAATAAGCTAGCGCTTACGCGGAAGACTGGAAGATTTCGCACTGGCCAGCTTGCATATCGTAAAGGACTCGATCGATCGCGCGGGAACAAGCACCCTCGGGCAAGGCGGATGCAAGCTTCCGCAGGCCAAAGTGTTCGCACTTCCCAAATCCTCCCGGATAGCGTAAACTAAGGGATGGAAGCAGTACCTTTTGGCGGGATTCAACCATGACGAAGCAATATACCGCAATCATCGAACGGGAATCGGACGGCTACGTGAGCCTGTGTCCTGAGCTTGATATTGCCAGCCAGGGTGCAACCATCGAAGAGGCCTGCCAGAATCTCAAAGAAGCCATAGAACTCTTCCTTGAATCCGCGTCCCCATCCGAAGTTGCCGCACGCCTGAGCGACGAAGTGTACGTGACCCGCGTCGACATCGCCGTTGGGTAAGTTACGATCCGCACATCCCAATGCCGCTAACGGAAACTGGAAGGTAACACCCCTCTCAACACGCCATCCTCAGGGCGCCACCTTCTAACGCACGACAGAGCGTTAGGAGGTTCAGCCACCCGCAGGCCATCGTTCACAACAACGTTGCATGCGGCAAACTAAGGCAACCGCTTCGATACACACCTCCCAATGCCGCTCACGCGGATTGGATGGTGGCACCCAACGGAACTTGGCCCGCGGCGTGCCGCTTTATTTTGCCGCCAGAATCTTCAACAGCCGCGCTTCGGATTGCACCATGCTGCGCACGGTGTGGTAGTTGATCTTCCACGCATGGGCCATGTAATCCCAGAGCCGGTTATTGTCCTTGTCGAACAACGGGTACCACTCGCCCACTTTGTGGTTGATGACGTGGTCCATCGTGAATCGGTGCACCGCCTCGTAGGCATCCAGGTATTTCTCATCGCCGAACAGCAGATAGGCATCTAGAAATCCCACCAGGCATTCTGCCTGTTGCCAGAATTCCTTGTTGGTTTCCGTCACCTCGCCGCCGTGTGATCCTTCGCAAAAGATACCGCCGTTCTTGTAGTCCACGCCGTATTGCGCGGCATGGTCGAAAATCTTCTTCAATACGGGCTTGTACTCTTCCACATCCAATTCCAGGATGCGGATGGCATGAAGCAATAGCCAGCCGAATTCGACGTTGTGACCGAAGCTGGTGTTGTCCAGCGGACGGCCCTGATCCTCGCCCGCATCGCGGTCGGATCCCCACACGTCGTTAAACAGAATCTGCCGCGTCGGCGTCCAGTCGAGCATGAACTGGGCCACACCCAATCGCGAATGTGGATGGAGTATCCGATTAAAGATGAGCGAGATGATCTCCACCGTTCGGCGCTTGTAAATTTCCTTGCCGGTGGCCTCGTACAAATTCGTGAAGGCCTCCATAAGGTGCATGTGCACGTCGAAGGATTTGCGGTCGCCGCCGTACTTGCCGGGCCGCTTGAGCTGCCAGTCCCGCTCCAGAAATTCGTAGAAGCCACCGTAGTTGTTGTCCGACGCCAGCGCCTCGATGGTCTCGTAGGTTTTTACCGCCCACTCAAGGCCCCGGTAGTCACCTGAGGCCATCTGAAATTCACTCAGGGCATAAATGGCGAACGATTGGCCGTAGGTCAATTTGCTTTGGTTTACAGGCGTCCCGTCTTGCTGGGCCGTCCAAAACCATCCGCCGTGATCGTCGTCCCAAAAATGCTCGATCATGAAATTCACGCCCTGTCGCGCATTTTCCAGAAACTCCCCGGAACCAAACCCCGCACGGTGCACCGATGAATAGGTGTAGATCATCCGCGTTTGGCACAGATGCGTCTTCAACGTCTCGCCAGTGGGGTTGCCGTCCTTGTCGAGGTACGTGAGGTAGCCGCCGTATTCCTTATCCACCCCATGCGTCAGCCAGAATGGCAGCAGCTCATCCCGAAGGTGATTCTGCACCTCATTCAAATACCCTTCACACCGTTCCGCCACACCCTTGCCGGCCATGCCCGACCCCTTTCCACACCTCGCCGTAGCGAAGAATAACCTCTATACAATCAGGGGAACCCAAAGCGCTCCCCCATACAAGGGCGATAGTGTATTGCGCGTACCGGCCAAAGGCAAGATTGCTGAACACAATCACGCCTTACGAACAGCAACCAGCAATCCTCCTTGACAGTCCCGGAGGGACACCAGACGATAGCCCGCCCTTTCAAGGGCGGGTATACAGGCGCAATCCGCAAAGTCCCGGCGGGACGATAGAACTCGACTTTGCCACATTAGGCGTCGCCTCCCTCCCACTGGAGCCAATGCGAAAGTTTGTCCTTCATGGCGGCGGGTTGGCCGTGAGTCATGCGGAGCGCCATCCGGAGATAGGGTTCGGCCTGAGGCGACTCCCGCACAAGGTTGAGTATCTCCCGCGCATCCGCATCGGGAATGCATTTCTTTTTCAGCAAATCAAATAATTCAACCCAGTTCGGTTCTAGAATTTTTTCTTGATCCATTTTCTTTCTTAATAGGCCTGCCTTTCGTGCGGACGAAACTTGTGGTTTCACATCAGACGCGGCTGCGGCAGACGCGGGCGCATCCGGCATAGCGTGCGGTGGGGGTTCCGCGAGGGGCGCGGTGTGTGCAACGCGTTGGCCTTCCTGCCAGAGGCGCGAAATGCGGAAGCGGTTGGCCAAGCCCATGCGACCGGACTCAACCGATTCGAAGAATCCCAATGCAACGATGCGCTTGAGCGCTTCGTAAAACGCCCGTTCGCGCACGAGCCGGCCCGTGTTGTAGGCAAAGGCGAAGACGATGGCCGGGTTCGCACCGCATTGTGAGGTCTTCCACCAATCGCGATACATCTCGATCAGCACGATTTGTTGCGCGTTTGTCAGGGACTGAAAGGCGCTCGAGTACAACAGTCGATCGTGAATTGGCGTATAGAAACCTTGATGAACGGCGGCGGTACGCAGTGGCTTTGCGGATGGGTAGCCCATGAAACAATCTCCCTGGTCAGCATGAAAACAGGTTCTATCTATGGGCACCGCTTGTTGCATTGGCGAGACTGAATCGTGCAGAAAAACTCAATTAAAAGTGCGTTGCACAGCGCCCCCTGTAATTGCACTTTCGTTCACGAATCCGCACTAAGTTATCTGCCATCAACACCTTTAGATTGCATCAAAAAATAATCCCCAAAAATGGCGATTTGTCTGGTATAACGAAGCTGAGGGTTGTGACCAACGCCATGGGTGGCGCAGGGCAGCGCCGTCCTTGAACAAAGGAGGTGGCACATGGTCAAAGTTCCTACCGCACGCGAATTCTTCGCCAAATGGTACGTGTCCTTGTCGCCGAACATGGATGTGTATGACGCCATTCACATCCTGCAAAGCAAAAAGGCTTCCGGGGCTCCCGTACTCGACAGCGAAGGACGCTTGTTGGGCATTCTCACGGAGAAAGACTGTCTTCGCGTGCTCACCAATGCATCCTATGAACAACTGGCACAAGGCGTGGTCGCGGATTTCATGTCCGAAATGAAAGTGGCGATCGAACCGGATGAAGACCTGTTCAGTGTCGCACAGAAGTTTCTGTCGACCAACTTCGCCGTATTGCCCGTGATGGCCGACGGAAAACCCATTGGCCGTATCAGCCGTCAGGACATGCTCCGGGCCATCAGCCGGTTCGAGCGCGACGTCGAGCGCGAAAAGTTGCGCGACGAGCTTCAGTTAAAACTGGTCAAACGACCCTACACGATCGATGACCTGCAACGGCTCGCAAGCAACCAGAGTCCGGAACAAATGGCGGCGGTGCTGAGCAACCGGTACCACGACTGATGCGCGCGTGGCGGTGGTGCAACGCCGCCGCCACGAACGGCCGGAATTCACATGGCGTGAGAATCCTGTCCAGCGGCAAATGAGCTTGACCGGGGCGGTTCCACGCCTGCGCCTGTTACCTTCTTGCATCCCCCGCCATCGGCCCGTACACTTTCGCGAAACCGAGGAGCGTTTCGCATGGCAAAGAATGCCACGTACAAGGCCGGTGTCATTGCCGCCGGGGCTATAGCGCAGGCCTGTCATATTCCCGGCTATGCAAAGGATTCCAGATCGAATTTTGCGGCGTTTGCGGACCCCGCCAAGGCAAGGCACACCGAAGTATTGAAACGATATCCTCGCGCCAAGGGATATACCGACTATCGGGAAATGCTCAAGAAGGAGCAACTCGATGTGGTCAGTGTGTGCACACCCAACTATCTCCACGCGGAAGCTACGATTGCCGCGCTGGAAGCCGGGTGCCACGTGTTGTGCGAAAAACCAATGGCCGTCACGCTGCGCGAGGCGGACCGGATGATTGCCGCCGCCAAAAAGGCGAAACGCAAACTGATGGTTGGCTTCACGCACCGCCTGTATCGCGGCCCGGAAACGTGCAAAAAATTGCTAATGGGCAACGCCATTGGCAAGCCCTTCATGATTCGCGTCCGGTTCGCTCATGGCGGCCCCATACCCGGCTGGGCGAAGGATGATTGGTTCTATGACAAGAAACAAGCATTTGGCGGAGCCATGTTTGATATGGGCATTCACGCGATCGATCAATGCCTATGGCTAATGGGACCCGTCGCATCAGTCAGTGCGACGGCAGCGACACTGGTGAAAAAGATCAACGTGGACGACAATGCCGTGCTTATGCTGGAATTTGAAAGCGGCGCATTGGGATATGTCGAGGCCGGCTGGACCAGCCAGCCGGGTTTTAACGGCATAGAGATTTACGGCGTCAAGGGCTCCATCATTTGCGACTACGCTAAGGGGCTGCAACTGTGCACTGGAAAAGCCTCAGCAGGCTCGGACAGCGTAGCGACGTGGAAGGTCCTCGACAAGAAACCCGCCACCGGAGGCTGGCCCGTCGAGATAGCATATTGGCTCGATGTCGTTGAAGAAAAAGTGCCATTCTCCATGGACGGCCAAGCGGGAAAGGATGCGCTTGCCGTTGCATTGGCGGCCTACAAATCAAACAGCACCGGTCGAAAGGTATCCGTCAGAGGATAGCCCCGGCCTTTTACACCTGGATGGAATCATGCCTTGTAGTAGAAAAACACAAATCGTCCGTCTGGCGTGCGGCTGCCTCCTTGCATTCGCGGAATCCCTTTGTGCGATGGCTGCTCCGCTCTACCGGCCTGGACAGGAACTGCGCACGGTCTCGGGCGGTTCCTATGAAGTGTCCGTACAGAAGAACGGACGGCTTGATATCAACTTGCTAAGCGGCCCAAGCACACCCATCGTGGCAAACGTATTGCCGATGGTCTGGTTTGATGGCGAAGAATACCCAGAACCCCTCGAACTTGAAGGCCGTTTCAGCGAGCGCCAGGCGGTGAACGATCGCCTCGGCGAGGGTCAGGGAATCATATTGCGCAAAGGAAACTGCGAGTGGGGTATACGAACCTATACCGCGCAGCCGTTTCTCGTGTTTCAGGCTGTCTATGTGAACGACACGGCAAAACCAGTCAAGATCAAGATGCTGATGCCGGTAACCACGGATGAGAAGACCGGCGGCGTCACGCTGGGAGAAGCCACACAGAAATCCATCGCGTCCGTTCGCCGCCTCGGCCTACCCTGGGACGCCCCAGGGCCGCGCCTTGTTCGCGGCGCGGACGCGAAGAGTTGGTGGAACGTGGCCCTATGGAATCCCGCGAACGGCCGCAGCCTGATTGCAGGCACACTCACACACGATCGCGCGGTGACCTACATTGAACTTGCGCTCCCCACTACCGCCGCGCCGGACAAGAAGATCTGGTCCGACGCACGCAATATCGGACCCCGCTTTCAACGCTTTCAAATCGCCAATGTATACGACCCGCCCGTTGAGGTCCCGCCCGGCGGACGCCTTGAGTCCGAGACGGTATACCTGGGAGTAACCGACGAGTCTGCCGTCAAGGGCCTCGAACGATTCGGCCAGGCAGTCGCGGTCGTACAGAAGACAACCCATCGCAAGACATCCTCGCCCCAAGGCATCGTGCTGTCGGACGAAATTGAAAGCAACGACGCTCTGATGTACGAGGCCGAAAACCTCTCGGAACGTTACACAGCGCTCGGATGGAACTACGCCATGCTAGGCCACGCATGGCCGCTAAACAACGCCCCTCTGGAAGCAGCAGCCAATATCGCCCCGGAAAACTTCGGATCCGTTGTCGAATCCGCGCGCAAGCAGAACATTCATATCGGCCTGCCACTCAACCTCGTCACCGTACCTGCGGACTCCTCCATCGTACGCGAACATCCGGACTGGATCGCGCCCGCCACAACAAACGGCCAGATTTGGGTCGGAAAGGATAGGCGCGTGCTCGATATCGGTCTACCCGAGGTGGAACAACACATGCGCGATTCCATCGCCCGGGCGGTAAACGAGTGGCACTTGGATGCGGCCACTCCCATCGCCGACCTGCACGCGCTCTGGTGCGTCGAGAGGTTCAGTAACAAGGCGTTCACCCGTGTAGAAGCAATTCGCCGCGTATTGACCCTCGCGCGCGAGGCTCTGGGTCCAGACCGGCCCATTTATGCCGGTTTGCACATGCCCTTTATCGCCACGTTTGCCGACGGCTACATGATCGAAAAGCCGCACGGCCACATCGCCGACACATGGTACGAACATCCCGCCCTGTGGCATGCGGGCGGCGCTCCCATTGAATTGGAGTCGTTTACGACCAACGCCCCAGCCGCACTGTCCGAAGCTACGTTGCGGGCCATGCTGGGCGGCCCGATACACTTGAGCGGGGTTCCTTCGCACATCCCCCGCAATGCGCTTGAATCCTTGAGAAAACTGATGCCGGCCGCAGACCGGCCAGCCCTGCCTCTCGACTATTTCTTGCAGGAGCGCCCGCAGGTCTGGGTCTCGAAGACCGGCCTGACTGACACGTTCGTTGCGGCGGTCATGAACGATGATGCCAGTAAGCCAAAGACCATTCGTATCGACTTCGCGGCCATGGGCCTCAACGCCGAAACATACCGCACTGTTTATAATCTTTGGGAAGACAAGTACTACGGCACAGCGCAAGGCGGGGTTGACGTGGAGGTCGCTCCGGAAAGCCATGGGCTTTTCGTCATCGCCCCGCACAGGGATGTGCCCAGTGTCCTCGCCGCGGGTTCACACGTCCTCCAGTCAGACGCGGGTACCGTAAAAGGCGAATGGAACGCATCGTCCAAAACCCTGACCGGCGTGGTCAGCGCGCCGCGACCCGGCGAATACCCAATTCGTATTCTCGCGCCCGAAGGAATGCTCCCGACGAGAGGAGTTGCCGGAGCGATGGATATCGGCTATATGCAAAATGACCGTATCACCACTTTGACCGTGATTACGACACAACCCGGCGACGTTGCCTGGGAAGTTTCGTTCTGATAGAGATAGTCCGGGCTCGCAACGCGTGCTTGTGACCGGCAATTCTGCGCCACGCGGTCTCCACTTTCCGCGCAATTTCCCCTTACCGCGTGGAGTCGTGCCCGTGCCATGATAGCGAGCTATGAAACTCAGCGCTGATAAAACGAAATCTGCCCTGGCGCTTACGGCTACATTTTGCGCTACACGCATCGTCGCGTACGGTTGCGGGTTCCGGTTCGATGATTCCGCACTGGGCGTCTTCATGCAGTATCTGGATCCGCAGCTACTACGTGACCGATTGTGGGAATCACTCTGGTATCTGCACATCCAACCGCCTCTATTTAATGCATATATAGGCGTTGTCTTGAAGCTCGCCGGCGTCCATGCAGCCATTCTTTTTCACGCCGCGAATCTGATCGCCGGTTTTGCTGTCTACGTTTCCGTATACCGCTTGCAGCGCAGGCTGGGGGTGAATCCTGGACTCGCCTACGGAGTAAGCTCCTTGTTCGCGGTGTCCCCGTCATTCTTATTGTACGAGCACATGCTCCTGTATGAGTTGCCCTGTGCCGCATGTGTCGTGATATCCGCGGTGTGTCTTAACGCCGCGTCAAGAAACCGCACCCGTGGTGCATACGCGGGTTTCTTTGCGTGCCTGTTTCTTCTCGGCGGAATACGCACTGTATTTCACATCGTGTATGTTGCGATCGTGTCCGCATGGGTTATCATCGTTTCAAGGCACCGTCGTCGCGCCGCTGTCTGTGCGACGGTTGCGCTGCTCGCCCTGTCCAGCTTCTATGTCAAGAACAGATTCGAGTTTGGCCAATTCACTGTCTGCACCTGGACAGGCAAACACTTGTGGATCAAAACGGCCGGCAATCTACCGTGGGCCGAACGGGAACACCTGGTGGCCGAAGGCGTGCTCTCCCCCGTTTCACTGCGCAACCGCTTCACCGCCGTCTCGAACTACCCACCCGAATACCGGCATCCCGGACCCTATGCCAGCGTGCCCTGCTTGTCAGAGGAAGCCAAGTCGAGCGGGCAACTGAACTACAATCAATTCGCTCAAATTGCCATCTCGCAAGCCTACGGCCGCGACGCATGGGCCGCCTTCGCGTATCGGCCTTCCGCCTATGTCCTCACGTGTACACAGGCATTCGTCAACTACTTCAAGTCGCCGTCACACTACGGCTACGAATCGCCAAACGTGGCTGTGTTGAAGCCTTGGTTGGACGCGTGGGACCGCATCCTGTATTGGAAGTGCATCGTGCCCGAGTCCGGCCGTGCGCTGTTGGGGCGGACGGTCTACCCAGGCTTGTTTGGGGGACTTGTTCTGCTGGTGGTTATCGGCGCAACGATCGCCATCAAGGCGGAACCTGCGGACAGGCAATTGCTCGCATACATGTTATTCACGATTGCATACGTCGCCTTTATGGGAATCGCACTGGAAATACTCGAAGTTCATCGGTTCCGATTCATGACGGAGCCGTTCTACACAGTCATCGCGGGCCTCGCCATGCAGCGTCTGACGAACTTGCTACGAAAAAAACAAGTCCGTCTGGTGCGCTGTTAAAGTGCACACCAGACGGACTGTAAAACTGGTTGAACCGGTACTACCCCCGGTCCAGGCGAAGACTAAGCCTTCGGCAAAAACGCTTCCAGGAATTCCGTCGGAATGCCGAGGGATTCCAGAGCCGGAAGCAACAGGCCAATGAGAATTCCAATAATCTGAGTCACTATCGCCGTGAGATCGAAAGGCATGGTAACGTTCCTCCTTGTTGCCCTAAGAACCGTACATTAGTACCGGGCTGACAAGAGTTTGTTACATGCCACGACACGCCATCGGCCTTGGGTGGCAGCCGGCATCGGTTTGCAAGGATTGAACTGCCGGTTTAGACCCCTATTTACCCCCACCGGATTCACCCAGCGACTCTGAAGTGGACCGGTAGATTTCCCACGCAATAGCGCCGTTGATAACACCCGACAAGGGCAGCATCGGCACATCGTAACCATCGATGCGGACGCACCCATCGGCCCACATCCACATCGGGTCAATCCAAATCACATTCTGATTATCGCGATAATCTCGATGCTCCAAAATGTCCACATAGGCAATGCGCGCCCCCGATGATCCCACCTTTTCCAGAAGCTCATACGGCGGGTGCTGATAGCCGATATGCACCACCGTGTCACCGTCGTCAAAATCATAGGCCGGCTGATCGATGTAGCTGAAACCCGAGTAGTAAGCGGTGGAAGTAAATAGACCGCCGATTGCCGTCTCTTCCACCTCCGCCGGAAACATATGCCCCATGCTGTACATGTGGACCTTCTTGCCCGCTCGTTTCGATTCCGCCGCCCATTGCGCCACTCGAAGCAGCTTGCCGCCGCACTCGCGCTGCACGCGATCCAACGCCCCAACGGCCTTGTCGCAATACGCCAGTCCTACTACACCGGCCGCCACGGGCGGCACCGTGCGATCCGTGTGAAAAAGGAGACCTTGCGCCTGATACTTCTGAATGCGCGGCACACCGCCGGGCATGCCAATGGTCTCAAAAATGACCGGCATCGTGCCGAGACGCGTCAGCGCTGCCACCAGTTCGCCCGTGAATACCCATGCAGGTATCGTACTCGCCAAGGTCTCGGAAACGCCGTTCTCATTGGCATACACAGGCAAGCAGAAAACGGTCGGGCCGACGGGCTCGTCACCCAACACGACGATCAGAGCCCCGGAATTGCGCAATGAATCCGGCAAAGGCGCCTTACCCACGTTCCCGAATATCACGACGTCGCCGGCCGCGGGTGCGTCGTCGCCAAGGCTTTGAACGCACATGAGGCCGCCCGCACGGCCCGATAACTCGCTGACCAATGTCTTGTGTCCTGCGACCCACAGATGGCCGCCAGCCGACACACGCGAAGCTGCGGCTTCGGCGGGCCCTGTCATCGCGGAAACATCCGTGCGGACGGATTCCAACACCCGTTTTACCCGATCGAAATACGTGGGGTCCGCGGTGGCCGTCATACCCAGCACGAAAAGACACAAGGCGGAAAAACGCATGAACTCGATTCCTCGCGGCAATCGCCGTCAATAATCCACTTCGATTTCCTGTATGGCGGGTACGGCCGAACAAACGTCGTTGACAAATGCCGAAATGCGCGGCCGCTGACGGCACCCCAATTCATACGATACTTGAATCAGGTTGCCTTCCTTGCCAACGTGGCTCTGATGTTGGAGCACGTGAAATCCATGGGCGGTAAAGTAATTCTCGACCGCGTCGGCCTGGCTCATATCGCCTTTCATTCGCATCTTCACGGCCATGCGTTCGTGTGAAGGGATGAAATTCTCGAGCCGCTCCAGGCCGTACGTACTGGCCAGGGCAAAGGCGGTCGCAATGGCCGAAAGAGTCAGATAGCCCGCGCCAACCCCCACCCCAAGGATAGCCGCAAACCAGACCATGGCCGCCGTAGTGAGACCTCGTGGCGCGCCCGCGTGAGTCATGATCGTCCCCGCGCCCAGAAAGCCAATCCCGGTAATAATCCCTGCGGCAACGCGGCCCTGGTCCATCCACACCGGCGAACCGGATGCCTGCAGGGCACGCGCAAAATATTCAGAAATGATCATGGCCACGGTGGACCCCAGACACACGAGAATGTGCGTGCGCAACCCGGCGGCGCGCCCTCTGCGTTCTCGCTCCAACCCCAACAGTCCCGAAAGCAAAACCGCCACGAACAACCGGGTCAATACAGTCTGCAGATCGGCGGTATCCATGTGCGGCCCTTTCCACCCTGAGGCCTGCATACAACAGGTCAGCGGATGATGGTATCAAACGTCGGTTGTTCCGGTGTGGCTTGGGTGCCCACCTTGTCGCGCCTGGACGCGATGTCTTCCGGCTTCGCGTTCCGCTTCTCCGCTTCCGCAAGATACCGGGCAGCGGTTTGCGCATTGCCACCCGCAATGGCCATGTCGCACAACATAAGCCAAGGCTGCGGATCGTCAGCATACGTATTGGATGCGGTATCCAGAAGCTGCAACGCCCTCTGCGGTTGTTGAAGCTGCAGTGCCAGTTGCGCAAGCACGAGGAGCGGCTTTTGTACTCCGCCCGGCCGCAACGCGGAAGCGTTCAGATACTCCTCCGCACTCCCCCACAAATCGGATTGTACACACGCTGTCGCCAGCACAGTCCATGGAGAAGGGGCGCCTTCCTGCGCCACCGGGGGTTGATACGCACTCAAAAACGACGATTCGTCGTCCATGTATCCTTTGATCAAGCCCATCAGTACCCATGCATCAAGTTCGCTCTGAGGCCCCTTCATAAGTCCGCTGAGAACATACAACGCCTGAAGCGCGCGTCCCCGGCCAAACAATACACTCGCCTCGCCGAGCAACCCAGCCCTATCCGAAGGATTCTGGCGCAACGCCTCCATGGCCTTCATTTCGTCCTGCCGGATTTGAATCAGGGACTGCCGGACAAATTTCAGCTGGTTCGCCGCGGGGGACTCCGGATCGTTGCCCGCCGCAAGGTCGAGTTGCCGAGCGGCATTTTCTATATCGCGGATGGCCAGAAGACAAAACGAATAGGCAATCCGCCCGGTACTATCGAGTCCGTTCAAGCGATCGGCACGGCCGTAATGTTCCACGGCACGCTGCAAATCGGCCCGATTGCCGGTCTCGGCATGCAACCCTTGATACGCGCGGCCAAGCCGGGCCGCGATTTGAGGATTCGCCGGATCAATGTGCAACGCGCGGATGTACACCTCGCTCGCCTCGCTGTACCGCCGGTAAAACTCATGGACCAAGCCGGAGTTCAGCAGCGACGGTACATGCTCGCCGTCGCGCTGCACGGCCTGACGAAGCCTTTCCTCCGCAAGACGCATGAAGCGGTCAGCCGCTTCTCGCTGTTGGGCCGCTCCGGCCGCGGTTCCCGCGGCAGCCCCGGCTTGATGCATCAGGACTTCCTCCGCCCGAGCCGTGTGGATGGCCCCCAACGCTTGGTAGGGAAGTGCCGCATCCGGCGACTTCGATGCGGCATCCATCCACAACGCGACCTCGCTACGCCACGTCTGGTTGCGAAGAAATACGCCCACGGCCGCCGCCAACAGTAAAACGGCGATTGCCCCGCCCGCGATTCGCTGCGCCTTCGGTTGGCGCTTCAACTGAACCAGTACCCACGGCACTATCATCGCCAAGCCCGCGATGGGGCCATAGACCCATCGATCGCTGTAGGGGTTTTCGGGTGAGAACCCGACCGCTACCGCAACAAAGGCCAATCCAAACCAGACCAGCGCGACGCCTGGAGCAATCCGCCGTGCGCTGAGAAAAAGGCCCGCAAGAATCATCGGCACGATCAGGGACAGTGCCAACGTGATGTCCGCACGGGGGTTTGCTGTCAATTCATCGGAGTCGGGAATCGCATAAACAGGACTAAGGCTCGTCGGACTGATGCTGGTCATCACGCCCTGGGTTACCGCCTGTGCATACGCCTCCAACGGATACGCGTCTTTCCCTGCGTCGAACGGAATCTCCTGGGGAAGGGTCTGCCGGTATGCATACGCGGTCGCCACGCATAGAATTGCCACGGCCCACAAACTTGCATGCACAGTCCACGATTGCCTGCGAATACCCCGGTTTACCTGAGCGTCGAACACCAACGCCATCGGCGGCACAATCCACGCCAGAGGCGAACACCCCCACGCCAACACAAAGCACAGAACTGCGGCGCTGCCTTCCACACTGAAAAGGTTTCTGCGATGTTCGATCGCGCGAAGGGCCAGAATAAGTGAACTCATAACAAAGAACAGGCCCAACAAATAGGGCCGGCCAAGCGCCGTAATAACGGTCTCGGTGTTGGCGGGATGCAACACGAACAGGAGACCCGCGGTCAGCGAAACCGGCTCGGGAGTCCCCTTCGGCATCAGACGCCTGCACAGCAAAAACACCAGCACGCCGTTCAGGAGATGCAACGTCAAATGGAACGCGCGCAAAAACCGGGGTGCGTCGCCTCCGGTTATCCAGTGCATCGCGTAGGTCCACACCGCGATGGGGCCGCCCGGTACCCTTCCAAGTGCCTCGGGAAGCGTCGTGAAATGACGGGCCGCGGGCTGCTCCAGTACCTGCTGACGATCGGGCAGGTAGAACTCCGCGCCAAAAATATTGGAAAAGGCGATTGCCCCCGCAATCACTAGAAGAAACGCCGCAATCCAGACCTGCGCTTTGTCAATACCTTCCATCCCCGTAAACACAGGCTCGGCAAGGCGCTCTTCCAAAGCGGCCTCGTTTGTCTCGCGATCCGTCAATGGCGCCTGCCCGTCCGCAACGGTGGCATCGGCAACCGGCGCCTCCGCCGCAGTCTCGTCCCCTTTGACACGTTCCAACTGCTTCTCTTCGCTCACACCCAGTACCTCGTTCGAAAATGACTGCGGAATGCCCGACACAGGTCGAACAGAGTCCCACAACGCCCGGCGGAACCCCGTCTGCAGATACCGGAATACTATAAAGAATTCTGCAAGGCGCTGAAAACCATGCCAGTTCGCCTACGGAAACTTGCCAACCTCGACCGCACCCCCTACGAATAACGTGCCCAGATTGGGCTATTGAGCGTGTTCATGGGCTTCTCATTCCCGGAGCCAACCTGCTATACTTCATTTCTTCTTGCGCGTCCATGGACTTTCCTCCAGGACATGCACCACGGTGCACTAAACCGTCCCCCGGAGTACAGGCGTTGAACACGATACTCTTGACCTGCGAATGCGGTCATGAAATGCCAATTCCCGCGGATAAACTGGGAGCGACCGGAAAATGCACCTTGTGCGGCCGGTCCATCCAGGCAACGAAGAACAACACGCGTCCGGCGGCCCAACCGGCCGCGAAACCCGCGGCCGTACCATCGATGAAGCAGAAGCCAACACGCATTTTGTCCATTGATCAACTACGCGGCTACGCCATCTTTGGCATGATCGCGGTCAATTATCTCGGAAACTTTCATTGGATGCCGGGATGGTTCGAACATACCCGGACCAATTTCAGCTACGCGGATACCATCGCGCCGCTGTTTGTTTTCGTTGTGGGCATGGGGTTCCGGTTGTCCATTGCACGGCGCATCGAAAAGGAAGGGCTATGGCCCGCGCGATTCGCCGCGTTCAAGCGCTACCTTATCCTCGTCTTTCTAGGCATCATCTTTTACGGACCGGCCGCGCACATCGACTGGTGGGACGCGCTGTGCCAGATAGGTTTATCCGGAATCGTCGTGCTGCTCGTCATTGAAAAAAGCGCAGCCATCCGCCTTGCGTTTGGTTTGGCATCACTTGCCCTGTTCACCGCATTGTATATGGGAACCGGTTACCACGAATGGATGAACGGACGGAGCATGAACGGAGGGCCGCTCAGCCCCCTGGCATACGCGTTTGTACTCCTCTGCGGAACCATTGCCTACGATTTGATGGAAGAAGGCGATTCAAAGAAGATCGTGAGGACGTCATTGATCTTCATTGTGTCGTTGGCCGCGGCGGCGTTCGCGTCGTATGCCCTCTTAAAACCGCAATGGGAGTCCTATCAACAGTTCGGCGAGTACTGGATGTTCGCAAAACGTTGGTCGCTTCCTCCATTCATCTTCATTGCGACCAGTTGCGCATTTGTCGCGTACCTGTTCTTCTATCTGGTCAACGACATCAAGGAATTCGAGTTTCCGCACCTCACCGTGCTGGGCCTGAATCCCCTCGTAATCTACCTCGTACAATACTCGCTGCTTGCCATCAATGGGAGCTACCTGCCTGAACGCTTCGAGCATGACGGGGCCAGTATTGTTCCAGGTTTGCTCGGGTTCGTTGTATTCTATCTGGTCGTGTACGCAATAGCCTGGCGGCTGTGGAAAGACAAAACGGTTATCAAGATTTGACGCGGGGTAATGACTCTTCCGGTCCGCTGAAACTCTGATTCAAGCGGTACACAAAAGCGAGCACTTCAGCCACGGCACGGTACAGCGCCTCCGGAATCTCCGTGTTCAAATCAAGCTTGCCCAACACGGCAACCAGATCGGGATCTTCCTGTATGTGCACGCCGTGTTCCCGGGCCAACGCAATGATGGCCTCCGCACGCAGCCGCTCGCCTTTAGCCACCACTTTGGGGGCGGAGTCACGTGACAAATCGTAGCGCAACGCCACCGCCTTCTTGCTGATATGCCGTGGTGAATCGCTCATAGACCCTCCCTGCAAAGGATTCCTTGCACCCTCGACACCCCTCTTCCGTGTGGGCTACGCGGTGGCATTCACGCCTCCAATGGGCTTGAAGAGCGCTGCCACCGCCGCAAGGCGATCCTCGTCCCACGGTTCGGTCCGAATGGCGCTGCCGGGATAGCCCGCCTCGCGCAGTCCCGTCACCAATTCGTCCGACTGTTTTCGAACCGCGTCGAGCACGTCCGAATCGGCCGATCGAAACAGGCAGGAACAAGCACCATTGCGAAACGTCAACTGTATCCAGAGAGGGCCGATTTGCGATAAGTGCAGGTCCATGGCAATTGTCGCCTGGCTCGGGTCCACTTCGCGGCGGTTACGTCCATCTCCCATGACGTGAATTTGCGCGCTTTCCAACGGACCTTCCGAATTAAACGGCAACTCCATGAACCAATATGCGCCGTCCGTGGCATGAAGATTCTGTAGCGCCGCCCCGGCAAGACGGTCCGTCAACCGGTCCGCCGCCGCCACAAATGGATCCAACTGGCCACGTTCGCGGAGCAGGGCGGTAAATGCGTCATGGCTGCGTGCTTGGGCAAGATGTCCCCGGATGCTCTCGCGTAACAGCTCCACCGCGGCATCACCCTGTCCGCGCGCCAGCGCTTGTGCAAGGCGTGTCTCCAACTGAGTGTCCGCGCTGCCACGCCACTGCTTCAATGCCCCGGCCAACGCCTCCGGCTCGTTTTTGCCGAATAAATCCAACAGTTGCGTGAGCGCATCCAACACGCCGCGTGGAAGGACTCCGGCCTCCACACCCTGCGCCACGTAGGCGGCCACTTGCTGAAGATCGGCGCCCAACGGCTGCCGCATCACGAACAACGACAATACCTGCCTTACCGCGGCGGAGTTCTCGCGAACAGCATGCCAAGGTATCGCGCGCGCCGCGTCCGGCTTTGCCGTCGCCCCCAGCGCCTTCAGTACCGCCAACATGATTTCCGGCAAGCGCTCCACTGTCGATGAAGATGCCGGCTGCAGGGATAAAAATGCCTGACCGGAATGCATAACAACTTTTGCGTCCACGACCTGACCGGGCTGGAACGCCGTCCCTGCGGGCAACGGTACACGCTGCCCCTGGATCAGCAACGAAAGTCCCTGCGCATCCTTTTGCACTGTCGCCGGGACCGTACCTTGAAACAAATCCTGGGCAACGGGAATCAGAACCGGTGGTATGGGCAATTGAGGAACGGGTGCGTTGGCGGTGTTCGGCAATATGGAAAGCTTGAATTGCAGTCCCGCATCACCGCGAATCACCTGCAACAATACGTTCTGGCCTGCCGTTAGACCGGGTTGGGGCCCGAGCGGAAGAGTTCGACTTCCAGACACAAACGAAAGACCAGCGGGGTTTTCTGCGATGCGGCCTTTGATTTCAAGGCCGGGCCGCAACCAAGCGGCCAGGGCAGCTCCCTCCGGACTCAACACGATGGTGGGCGACACACCGGCGGGGCCTGCCATGCTACCGGTCCCTGGCCTTTCGCAGGCTTAAAATGAGCCGGACCTCGCCTTTGCCGATGCCCAATTCCTTCGCAATTTGGGCAATGCTCATACCGGCGTCGCTGTATTCATACACCCGCGACTGAACCGGCGTCGTGGACTTTGCCGAACCCCCGTTTGCTGGGCCGTGGCTGCCTCCATTACTGGAGGACGACTTGGGCCCAGGCGACACTGACACAGAGGCAAGTTTGCGCTTTTCGCGCTCCGGGTGGGTCGATTCAAAATCCAGCAACAGCGCGCGAAATGCATCGCGCGCGGCTTCCGCATCATCAGGGGCCTCTGGAGCCTGATCAGGCACATCCACAAATGAAAAGGTATCCGGCTCTTCTCCGGGGAAATCGAGACCAACCCACGTATTCAGGACTTCCTCGTCCGCCGGCGGTGACTTTGGAAGCGCGATCACCTGGACGGACCCCGCGGCATCATCCCCAATTTCAGAATCGGCGCGCTCGGCCGCCTTTTCGAGCACACGCAGTTTCAGCGGTGCGACATTGGCGGGCGCCGCGCCCAACTCAGGGCGTTGGCGCACTTGCTCCACCAATTCCACCGTTTCTTTCAGAACCCCACGAACCATCTCCAGATCTTTCATCGCCGCGTCCACGCTGTCACGGATATAGACCACCTTCTTATCCAGCGCCGCATTCAATTGGTGGGCAAGGCTCTTCTGTTGATCCAATAAATCGCGCATGGTCTGAATAAGCAAACGCATATGCGTCAGATCGGTTTGTGGATTGGCCGGGTTTGTCTTGGGCATGAGATCGCGCCTGCGCCGCAAATCTTGCAGCAATATGACTGCAAGCGCAAGCAATACAAGACCTCCCGCCATAATTAGCGGGCCCGCTAAACTGGACAACGTTGGCACCGTCTCACTTCCAGTATGTTGTCGCCGCGCAAGTGTCTACCCAAGTCACCCGCGCGAACGCCGGATTTACACCGTCACGTCGAGATGATGTTCGCTTTCGCCGTCTTGAATTACCGGCTTCTGCGCCGCATCCCGGCGGGGATCCGAATGCGGCTCTTCCATACCCTCGGCCTTGCGCCGCCGCCGCCCGGCAAACGGGTTCTTACGCCGGCCTTCCGCATCCACGTCGGGGTTTTCCGCCGCATGCGACTGCTGCACCTGTGTCTCGGCGGCCAGTTGCTCCGCCGCCGCCTGATTGGCCTGATGCTGTTGCGCGGCAAGCGAAAGACGCCCTGCCACCTGTTGAATGCGCTCCACGGCGGTGACCCGGGCCACTTCCGTCTGCATATCGATAGGTTGAGGCATGGTTAATCGCCTTTGCGCACCGCATTCCGCAAGGTCTTCACTGCGGCGCTGTGAATCTGCGACACCCGCGATTCCGTCACACTTAACACCGCCCCGATTTCTTTCAGGGTCAATTCTTCATAATAGTACAAGTGCAGCACCTTTTGCTGCTGCTCGGGCAGGCCCATGATGGCCTGCACGATGCGAGTCTGCCGTTCTTGCTCCGACAACGACTCTGCTGGATCCGCCGCGTTCTTGTCACGGACCATATCCAGCTTGCGCAACTCCGCGTTATCCTCCGCAGGCAGGTAATCGTACAACGACAAAACCTGCACGGACTGCAACTGGCTCATGGTCTCCTCGACCGATTCCGGCGTGGTGCCAAGCACTTCGGCAATCGCGTCAACCGAAGGTTCCTGGCCCTGAGTCTGCCGCAATTTGTCGCGCGCGGATCCAACCCGCCGCGCCATGGCCCGCAAGGACCGGGGCGCCCAATCCAGGGATCGAATCTGGTCCAATATCGCGCCACGCACGCGAATCGACGCGTACGTCGAAAACTTCACATCCTGTTGCGGATCGAACTTGTCAATCGCATCCAATAAGCCCAGAACGCCCCACCCTATCAGGTCGTCCAACTCGACGTTGTTGGGCACGTGCATCGCCATGCGGCCCGCAATGAACTTCACCACCCGCATGTAGCGGACGATGATAAGTTCCCTCGCCCGAGGATCGCCGCGTTCCTTCCAGCGCGCCCACAGGTCCTTTTCCACCGCGGGATCCGCGGCGCCTAAGGCGGCAGCAAACGCTGGGCTCGGATGGGTTTTAGCCAAGGCTTTCTATACGCTCCGCTGGGCTCACGATCTCGGTGATGCGCAAACCAAATTTTTCGTCCACGACCACAACGTCGCCTCGGGCTATCAGCTTGTCATTGACCATCAATTCAACCGGTTCATCCACCGAGTGACCCACTTCAATGATGGAACCCGGTCCCAAGGTCAACACTTCGCCAATGGGCATCTCTACACGCCCAAGCCGTGCCGTGGCCGTCAGCTTGATGTCCAGCACCATGTCTATGTTGCCGACAGGAGACTTGGCCTCCTTCTTGGGCGTGGGTTTAGGCTGAGGCTCTTCGTCCTGCATCCCTTCCAGCGCGCTCAAGATTTCACCTACTTCTTCTTGACCCAACGACTCGGATTCTTTATCGGCCACGGTTGCCTGAACCTCCTGATATCAACGGACTCTTCAACTACGGCAGTCCCGCGAACGTTCAATCGTCCACAATCAATTGCACAAGTTGCACGGCACTCTGCTCACCGCGGCGGCCGGGCTGTGCACGAAATCGGTGCACACCGCCCACCTCCACCGGAACCGGCGACTTCACGTCGGAATCCAGCAAAATTACGTCACCCACTTCCAATTGCAGCACTTCGTGCAATGGCAAATTTACACGGCCAAGAATGGCATCCACCGGCACCAGCGCCTTGCGCATTATCCGGAATATCTGGCTGCGCGTGCGCTCCGCCATCTCCGTGCTCATTCGGCGAATGAATCGAGTTTGTTGCGAAATCTGATCCAATACCGGATTCAATACCAGCAAGGGAATGCACATGTTCATCGTGCCGGACGTGTCGCCAATATGAATCTCGTACGCCACCAGAATGACCATTTCGCTACCGGCCACGATTTGCACAATCAGCGGATCGCTTTCCTGGTGCGATACCGAAAGACGAAACTCGATCAACTGCTCCCAGGAGCGCTTCAAGCTGTCAAGAATCATAAGCATAATGCGGTGGACGATACGATTCTCTATTTCTGTCAGCTCGCGCGGCCTGGATAAAGTCGCGCCCTTCCCCCCTAAAACCCGATCCACGATAGGAAACACAATCGTGGGGCTAAGCTCAATGACCGCATTACCTTCCAAGGGAGACATGTTGATGACCGACATTGACGTCGGGCGCGATATGGAAAGAATAAACTCGTCATATGTAAGTTGGTCTATGGAAACAAGATCCACACGCACAACCGTCCGAAGAAACGGAGGCATCGCGATGCTCAATTCACGCGCGAACGCCTCGAAAAGACTTTGTAACCCCTTGAGTTGCTCCTTGGATACCCGCTCCGGCCGCCTGAAGTCGTAGTGCATCATGTCGCGGGTATCGGCGCGGTCGAAAGCCGGTTCTTCGACTTCCAAATCGCCCCGCGCGACTGCATTCAACAGCATATCGACTTCGTCTTGGCTGAGAATGTCGGCCATAAACAGCGTATTCCTTTAAGCACTTCCCTTCCGTTTACCCGGCGAGTATACCACAGGGCAGGGGGGGCCGCAACCGCGAAAACGACCTAAAACCTTTAATTTTAGCCACATACGAATGAGGTAGGCGAACGGGAAAACGCAGCCCCCGCCAAAGCAATCGCAATCGATGCATCCGTTGTCAACATTTACCAAGAGATAGACGTTTTACCTGGTAGAACAAAGAAAAGTCGAAATCGAAAGCGCAACTATCACTACCTTTTGGAAGTATCGCGGACGGCAGTCGCCAGCCATCCGCGATAGTTCCATTTTCTTACGCCGAAAGCCGGTTCAGAGTCCTTCGACCCCAAAGCGCAGCCGGCGTTTCGAGGGCGGACAGAAGATCCAGACGGCCGTCCACCTTGGCTTGAAACATGGCGAGTGTGTCCGTTTCGTCGATCCAAATCCGTCGTAACGCCCAAAGGTCAGCATTGGACGTGTTGGCCCCGTACCGGTTGGATACCGCC
Source organism: Candidatus Hydrogenedentota bacterium (assembly GCA_045863295.1). GTDB lineage: Bacteria > Hydrogenedentota > Hydrogenedentia > Hydrogenedentales > SLHB01 > BTWA01. Next base: position 112,703 of record BTWA01000009.1, on the reverse strand, counting down.
AAAGTGAAACCCATCTCACGAACCAGCCGCTGGCTGGTCTCATTGAAATCGGCGGCGCTACCGTAGGGATAGGCAAAAGGCCGGGGCCGCTCCCCCAACTCGCGCGCCAGCACACGCGCGCATTCACCAATCTCCCGGCGCTGCTCGTCTTCATTCAGGCGAGACAAGCGTGCGTGGGTCATGGTATGACCTCCCACTTCCCCGCCGCCGGCTTCCACGGCGCGCACTTCGTCCCACGTCATGATCCGGCTGGTTTCAAGGTCGGTGTCGTGAGCCAGCAAGCCTCCCGCACGACCGGCCACCATGAACACAGTGAAGGGAATGTTCAATTCGCGCAGAATTGGGGCCGCCACATGCAGATTGTCGGTATAGCCGTCGTCGAATGTGATCGCGACGCCGTGCGCACCGGAGGCTGCCTGTCCAAGGGTAATGCAAGGGTGGTGCTTCGCCAGCCACGTCATTTGTTCGCGAAACCGGTCCGGTTGTACGTTCATTTCGTGGAGACGAAATCCGACGCTGTGATACGTGAGAATCCGGCTCCCACGCAACCGCGGCGTGAAACGGCCGATGGTTAGTGCCGCACGCTTGATGGTCATTTTGACCAGTCGCTTTAACGTCGAACTGCTCAACCGTTGAGCCGCCTGGGTATAAAAGCCGTGTCGTGCCGGGATCAGGCCTTGCCTCGCAGGCGGTGCGTCAGCAGCGCAGTCAGTACCAGCGTACCGGCCAAGACTCCTGCGAACGCAGCCCACGAACTGAGACGGCCCACGAGGACCACCCCGGACGCGCCTACTTCGGAAGGCGCACCCAATTGAACCACGCCGCTGTGATGAGCCTCAAATTCCAGATAGGCAGCGCCGTCCACAGTGACTTCGCGTACACTGCCGGGCGCGACCCAGCCTTCCACGGCCTCGGCAGGGTACCAGCCAGCGTGCCGATCGGATTCACTGTGGTAAAACACCCGCAAATCGCTGGGGCTGTATCCCGCCGGCACGGGCAGTTGCACAGGCACGCCCACATCAAAAGGACCCACTGGCGAAAGACGGTACACGTCGCCCACCCCTTCACCCCACGATTCCGAAAGTGCACTGTGGCCGCTCAACAGCTCAAGGGCTGGCTCCGAATCGGGTTCGCTCAGAAACGCCAAACCGGTGACGAACTCAAAGACAAGCGGTTCCACGGCTGTACCGTCTGCGAGGGACGCATGCACGCTAACCGTCAACGTTTCATTCGGCGCGTACGGAACGGCCGGCGTAAATACCGCCCACCCATCGGTGCCGTCGCCCGTGACATCAATCCATTGGGCCCCGCCCGCGGCATATCCCAGCGAACCTTCCACTGTGCATTGAACGGAACCTGGATCGATCGGTCCAAATCCTCGCACACGCACCGCTATGGCCTGGTCGCGCGCGATAATGCCCCCGTCGTTGTCCGCGGGAAGCACTTCTTCCGCGATGGTTCCGGTTACCATCTCAATGGCCGATTTGCGGCTTGGCGGGGGCGGCGGAGGTGGCGTCGTGCCGCCAGACACATTGAAATTGCCGTTGCTCGTATCGCTTACATTCTGCTCCGTCAACGAGGACACGCGTACGGTATAGTCCGTACCCTGAACCAAATCGGTGGGCACTTGCCAATTAAACGAGCCGTTGTTGGGTGTTGAACCGGTCAGCGTACGGGAAAGCGCGCCTCCTTTCAGCAATTCAATGCGGACGTTTTGAGTGGCTGGTGCGTTGGCCGTCCACTGCACCGGTACAAACGCACCGTGCACCCAATTCTCGCCCCCGTTGGGCGCCGTCACCGTGATGCTGCCGGTGCCTGGGATGGGATTGATGGTAACTTGCGGCTGCGACGTGCTGCCGGAGAATACTTGGGACGACACGGACGTGTCTCCAAAGAACGGCAATGAGCGCGCAGTCACCTGATAGGATGTGCCGCCCGTAGCCGCCTTCAGCGTCAACATCGATGTCTCGCCTTTGAAATTGGTCGTCGTATTGAAATTGTAGGCCGGTTCATCCGTCTTGGTAATCGTCACACTGGCGTTCTGGAGTATGGATCCATTGGCGCCGTTTACGACGCGAACCAACATGAAGCCGTCCAACGCAGGGCCTATCTCACGCCAAACACGTACATCGTAATAAGTGTTTTGCCCCGAGGTCGCGGGGTTGTTGTGACGCACCTTCACGGTAAACAACCCGGTGGCCGGCACGGTGTAGACTAGATACGACGATAAATCGCCGGGAAAGCGGTCGTCATTGCTGGCGAGCAGCGTAGTGCCCGCCGCGTTGTACACTTCAACCACCGTGTCACAAGTGGATCCCAGGCCGACGGTCTCGACCGTGATTCCGTCGCCGGTTTCGCCGTAAAACCGCAGCCAGTCCACGTCGCCTGGATCGTGAAAATTATGCGTCTGCAACGGACCATTGATGCCGAACCATACGGCCCGGTCAACAACATCGTCGTCTTCAAAAAAGTCAGGTTGCCCGGCAGCGCCTACTTGAATCACTTCGCCCGACTTTGGAAACGACACATTGTCCTGGATGTCTTTGGCGAATACCGTCACCTTATAACGTGCGATACGGCCCAGCCCAGCAAATACGTTTTCGAATACATTGTTGCCCAAAGGATTCAACGTCACCGTCGGCAACGTCGAAAACACCTGGCCTTCGCCAGGAGGCAAAACCGCGGGACCCACCAGAGTGGCCCATACCCCGTTTTGTGCAATGCCGGTCGTCGAAGTGACCCCTTCGGCACGAATCGTTAACGAGGTCTGACCCTGCAATTGCGCGGGCAATACGAGCTTGCCGATCTGCGGCGCGTCGCCCGCCAGCAACACGCCCGCGCCAATCCGATAGTTGCGGGCAAGCCCACCGTCTTCCTTTTCATTGGGCGTGCCATTGCCGTTGTCGTCGATCTGGGCCACTTGCTGTGTGCCGATGGATTGCATGCCAATGAACGACTGGCCGAACGCGGAATGCACGTGCGCGCCGTTCAACACCTGCGACCAGAAATAATGCGAAAATGATACGCGGCCACCATTGGTGAATGCCGCCGATCCAGTCGCCTTTGTACTTCCAACGAGTATGCGCGACTTGCCGGTTGGCGGGGTGAGGCCGTTGACAAAGTTGCCCGCCCCATTGAAATCGAAAATGCACACAACCGGCCCCGGCAGTGTGTTCTGCAGGGTGTCTAACCATCCTTTCAGCGTAGCCGGGGTCAACACTTCCGTGTCGTTCACGTCGAAGCCGTCCGCGCCGGCGCGCCCTACCAGAAATAAGGTCAAGTCCTGGCCCGACGTGGCCGCCTGCTGTATGCGAAAATCCAGTGTTGCAAGCGTGGGTGAAGCGTCATGGCCAGGCGAATTGGCGACCGGACTCATGAAATAAATGTCGTCATCCGAGAACCCCTGTTGCTTCATGGCGCTATAGGCCAAATCGGCGTTGGGCTTGATCAAGTCATACGCCACTTTATTCGTCGTTCCCGTAGCCAGGATGATGGCGCGGCGGCGGAGCGGATTATTTACCGTAACTGCAGTGGAAACAGGTACGGAGGTGTCGCCAGCGCGATCACGCGCGTACACCGCAATGTTGTACGTACCCGGAATCGTAAAATCAGCGTACTCGCCCGTCCAGGTGTTGCCGGTGTCGGGCGTGAGATCCAGGCTCGGAAAATCCTGTACAGGATTGTCCGCGGAGGGCGGCGCATATCCCGGCGGTTGAATCACAATCCACACGCGGGCAAGTCCGTCCGGATCGGTCACATCGGCATCGATGGTCGCAGTCGTCACCCCGTTGATGTTCTGCGGCGGCGTCACCGAATTGATGACTGGACGGTCTCCCACGGTCGGTGTGCCATTACCAATGAAAGTCGTGGCCGCGACGTTACCAGGATCGTACAACTGCGGCGTCTGCAATTGTATGGACTGCCCCAAGGAGTCTTTGGCGTAATTGAACGAATCCGTAACGGAGTACCCATTAAACACCTGGGTCCAGAAAAAGTTGGAAAATGAAATGGATCCGCCGCTAAGAAAGTGAGCATTCTCATTGCCGGTTGCGCTCGTCATCACGATGCGATTGGCGCCCTGAAGCGCGGTCAGAAAACTGCCGGATTGACATGCGTCGTAAATCGCAATGATCTTCGCGTTGGCCTGATTCTGAAACGCGTTGACCCACCCGGCGAGGGATGCGGCGCTCAAGGTTTCGGACTCGCTCATGCGGAACGTGCCCTGTCCCCCGTGGTTGACCAGATAAATCACCAGTTCACTTGCGCCGGTCGCCCATTGTGTTATCGCTTGTTGTAGGTTGGCGTTGGTCGCATCGGCATCTACGTCATCAGGCAAGCCGTTACTGTCGAGATCGAGGGACTGATTCGAGGAAAGATACTGGATGGCACCCTTGTCATAGCCCTGGAAAAGCAACGACCGGTAAGCAAAATTGGCGCAGAACTGAGTGGCGTCCCACAAGTTGTTGCCCGGAAACGGACCGCCCGCCGCTACGATAACAGCCTTGGCATTGCTGCTTACGGCAATGGGCTTAATCGCCTGAACGCGATGGATGCTCAATTCGGCGACAAGCACGTTGCCCGACGCGTCCGTGGATAGTGCGATAGGGTTAAAAAACTGGCCGGGCGCCGTGCCCAATTCGCCGAAATCTCCCTGAAACACGCCTTGCGTATTAAATACATTGATTCGGCCATTGCCCAGATCGCCTGTATATACATTTCCAGACGCATCCACGGTAATACCCGCCGTCCCGTCAAATTGCCCCGGCCCCGATCCGTCGCTTCCCCATTTCCGCACGAAGTTTCCTGTCAACGTGAATACCTGGACGCGATCGTTGTCGCCGTCAGCCACGTACAACTCGCCGTTGTATACAAAGACGCCGGACGGATTGTTGAGTTGGCCATCGCCGCTGCCGGCAGTCCCAATCGTCCGCTCCCAAGTCCCGGTATTGCTGAACACCTGGATGCGATCGTTGTTGAAATCGGCCACATAAACGTCACCCGTGGCATCGCACGCAACAGACCAGGGCGCGTTCAGCGGGGTCTGCCCCTGCGCCGTACCGTCAAACTGCGCATTCTCCACAACAACGCCGTTGATATCTCGCGTATAACGTCGTACCAAATTGGATTCTGTCACGACAAATATGTTGTCGTTGGAATCAATCGCGATGCCATTGCCGCCATCATCCGCCGCGAAAGTTTCCAACGGCTCGCCTTGTGGACTGAATACAGTCACCCGCTCGCCGATAAATTCCGCAACGTAAATGCGGCCCTGGCTGTCGCGCGCAATGCCCCGCGGAAATCCAAAACGGCCTAGTTGAGGCCCGGAACTCGTCCAGGAATCAAGGTAGTCGCCGAACCACGTGACCTTTTGCAAACGAGAGTTCAACCAATCCGCGATGTAGAGATTGTAATCACGGTCCACCGCAAGCCCGCGCGGACTCCAGAATTGCGATTCCCCCGAACCCTGCATGCCGAACTCATGGACAAAGTCATAGTCCAGAAGCGACACGTTCGGATAGAACGTCTGTATGCGATTATTGCTTTCGTCCACGACATGGAGATAGCCGGAGAAATCCATCTCCAAACCGATTGGGTAATCAAATTGCTTGGGACCAGTTCCCGTACCGCCGAAGTTGAACCAGAAGAATCCATTGAGATCGAGCACCTGAATGCGATCGTTCAAACTGTCGGAGACAAACACGTAGCCGAGATAGTTGTCAATGCAGATGTCCCAAGGCTCGTTAAATTGAAGCGGACCCGAACCCTGGGTTCCCACGACCCCGATAAAGTTTCCCAGAAAGTCGTACTTGTGAATGCGGTGATTCTTCTTGTCTGTCACCCACAATCCACCGTAATAATCGATTTCGATGCCCGTAGGCTCGTCGAATTGGCTCGCTCCAGTCCCGAAACTGCCCCACTCCATGATAAACTCGCCGTTAGGCGTAAATTTCTGAATCCGGTCATTGCCCGTATCGGCTACGTAGACATTGCTGAAATAGTCAACACAAATCCCCTGCGGGGAAAAGAACTCACCGGGGTCGTCCCCTTGTACCCCCCAACGCAAAACGAACTGGCCGTCTCGCGTATACTTCTCCACACGGTGGTTGAAGGAATCAAGGACGTACACGTGATCGGAAAATTGATCGTAGGTAACGTCGCCGGGCGTGCCGAAATACCATGGCTGTTGCAGGGTCGGCCACATGCGTTCGAACCGGTATTCAGTCGCGCCCACCTCTAACGGCGATACGGAAAAAAGCGAACACACCGCCGCAATGAGAAGTGCCAGCCTGCCTGGGCCTTGTAACCGGGTATACTTCATTGTTTCGCTGCAACCATGTGAACGAAGATGCGGTTCACAGTATAGCACGGCAAACGAATCTACTCCCCTCGATCAAGTACTACAATTAAAGAGGCAAACCGTCAACGCCGGGCGCCGAGTGGACGATACAAAAGCAAGACCCACAAGGCGAACAGTACGCCAGAGAGGACAACCGCAAATCCGGCAATCGCCGAACGGCCGCCCTGCACTTCCAGAGTCAATCCAAAACCGGAAAGGCTCGTTCGCGCAGGCTTCGCAATTTGCACTACTCCACCGTGCAAAATCTCAAATACCGCATGCGGCACACCGCCCACGGTTTCGATACGCAAGCTGCCCGGAATGGTAAAGCCCGTCACTTCGTCAGCCGCGTACCACCCCAAATGAGATGTCGATTCGCTAAAGTAAAAAACGGTTACGGCATCCGCTGTTGCGTTTGACGAGAGCGGTATGGTTACGGTACGCGGTGTGTCGAATACCGCCGCCGGGCTCACACGGTATACTTGCGAAACGGTACTGCCCTCGTCAGCCGGCAGGGGCGAAACAAAGAATTCCGGCGCCAGGCTATCCGTCATCGACTTTGCCGCGGAACTCCCACCCGCAACGAAACGCTGTACAGGCAATTCAATGGCAGCGCCATCCGAGGTCACTGCACCTGCACGCACCCACAGCGCCTCCGCATGGGCCGCGTTTTGGGCAAACTCATGCGTTATCCAGCCGTCCGAGTTGTCCGGCGCGATGGCCTGCCACCGACACTGGTCACTCCGATATCCCTGATCGCCTTCAACAGTCATCCAAATGGTGGCAGGGTCGACTTTCCCATGGCCGGATACGCGCAAGGACAGCGGTTGGCCGGCCGTCAGTTCCTCCGGATTCGCCGGCATCGTTGACTCTGCAATCGGGACATTCAACTTCTCCAATGCCGACTTTCGGCCGGGTGGCGGCGGAGTCGTACCCTGTTCGGCAATGGAAAAGAAGTTGTTGCTGATATCCGACACCGCGGTGCCCGGCAACTGATAGATTTGCACACGATAGTCGTTTGCCGGCGTCATGAAACCAGGCACCGTCCACGCAAAGCTGCCTGTATTGGCCGTCGACTCAGCAATGGGCAACACTTCCGCGGCGCCCTGCAACAATACGATCTTCACGTTGCCGCTGGCCCCGGTCCACTGAATGTTGTGCACCGCGTTCTTGACAAGCGTCTCCCCGCCGTTGGGTGAGGTCACGGTCAGACCGCCGCCGCCCACCGGGTTCAGCATGACTTGATGAAAAGTCGTCGCGCCAGCAGACATGAACGCGTTGGTGCTGCTTTGCGTAAAGTCCGGGGCCTTGGCAACGTTCACCTGATACGTCGCCTCTTCAAGAGACAACTGAGGCGTCTGGCCCAATCCATCCGTAAACACCTTGAAGTTCAGCGCGGGCTCACCCAGTTTGGTTACGTTGACTTCCGCTCCAGCCACCGGACTGCTGTTGCTCGCATTCTGCACAAGCAATTGCAAGTTGCCCGTGACGGCCGGACCGACAAGGAAGCGCCATATGCGTAATTCGTAGTACGTGTTTGGCCCAAACTGGTTGGTCTTATGACGGATACGCAAAGCATACTTGCCGGTCGGAGGAGTCTCGTATTCAAGATGACCGTCGCCACTGTCCAACAAAGTCGTGCCGGTACCGTCATAGAGTTCAAGAACGCAATCCGTCACGTACGCACCGTCGCGAACACACTCGGCATTGAAATCGCCTTGGCTGTTGTCCTCGGCCCGGCCGAAAAAAACAACCCAGTCGACATCGCCCGCATCGTGAAAATTGCGATGCTGGCGGGGTCCGCCAAGTCCATACCAGTAGGCACGGGCAACTGCGTCGTCGTCTTCAAACAGGTCCTGCTGGCCGGGCAGACCCTCGTTGGTCAACTCAATATTGAACGGATGCGACACCCGTCCGTCCACGTCATAAACGATTGCCACAAGGCGGTGCACGCCCAGTTTTTCAAAGCCATCGTAGAACGTATTGAATACGGCGCCACCCTGTGGCGCAAGCGTTTCAAAGGTAATGTTCGAGAATGGTTGACCAATCTCCGGCACAAAAAAATCCGGATCGACAAACAATACCTCTACACCTGCAAGCGCACCGAATGTAACTACGTTCTCCGCACGAATCTCCTTGTCATCGCCACCCTGAATCGTCGAAGGCGCGGTGAACGTACCAATGGAGGGATCCTGATCGGGCACCAGCGTACCGTTGCCCACAACAAAATTCTGGGCTTCAAACCCGTCATTAAATGCGTTGTATTCGCCGTCGCCGTCGTCATCAAGCAGCGGCGTCTGGCGCAAACTGCAGCGCGTCATCGCATCCAGCGCATTATTGAACGCCGAGTTCACGTTCGAACCGTACAAAATCTGAGACCAGAAATAAATGGAAAAAGAAAACCGGCCGTTGCGAAGGAAACTGGCAGGACCCCAATAGTCGCAAGTGGCGATATTGATGCGAACCTTGCCGCCAGTCGCCCGCAACTTGTCGAGAAAGGCGCCCGCCGTGTCAAACTCCATAATCACGACCAAAGGATTAGGCAAGGTAGTCTGCAACGTATCTAGCCAACCATCCAGCGTCGTCGACGATATTGACTCGGTCGCGTTCAATTGAAACGAGTCGTACGTGCCAGGACCAATCAAGTAGAGGACAAGGTCCAAAGTGGAAGACGCCGCCCAGCTTGTAAGATCACTCTGAAGCTGCGCCGACGTCGTCGCCCCGTCTCGACCAGCAGACGTAGTATGGGGAGATAAGAAAGAAATGTTGGCATCCGTATAGCCCTGCGCCTTCAGCACAGAATACGCCTGATCAGAAAGCTTCTTGTACTCCGCCGCGTTCGGAACGCTGGTGGTGCCGCCAACGACAATGATCGCGCGCCGGTTCTGTGCGTAACCGGTAAATCCCGCGAAAACGGCAAGACACACTATCCCCAAACGTACAATCATCGATACCACCCAGGAACTCTGCCTTTCGTGCCCTAACGGCAGCCGGGAACAAACTCACCAACCGCCGAACAGCTACGATGTCTACTTTACCATATGATTTGACTGTCCATTACGTCCGCAGGTTCGGTAAGTCAATAAAAAGAAGGAATTCGCGCAAATCCTTAAACTAATGAAGATACTGGGGATTTGATTCATAACCATCTATTTAGTAAATAGTTATGACTAAAAGAGCATCGGCTTGAGACTATAAGCAAGGCGGACTTTGAGCCAGAATTTGACTCGAAAATTGCCCTATTCGAGTCCAAAAGATCTGAGCTGGCAGAGGCCGTTTTTAACCCCGGTGTATACTATTTGGACAAGAGAGATCCAAATTTTGGACAGGAATCATGAAGTAGGCGCCGCGCCCAAATGCGCTTGTACCTTGAGGGAGTCCTTCTTGATAAACAAGAGCGCGCCCAACATCAACACGATGCCTGCCAGTACGTACATACACGACGTTACAGCGATGGCCGTACCCAAATCGTACCGGTCAGCCAAGGCGCCTACAATGATTGGAGCTGTTCCGCCTCCGGCCAACCATCCGATGCAATTCATCAGGCCAGCCGCCATCCCGCGTGCGTTGGCGGGAATGACATCGTAAATTGAGGCGAAAATGTTCGCGTCGTAGAGCCCTTTGCAGAAACCCCAACAGGTCAGCACGATGACCAATGTCGCAAGCTCCTGGGTTACACCGCACAAGTATACGAAAGGAGCCCCGCACAGAACCCCGACCGCCTGAACAATCATTCGGCCCCCAAACATCTTGCGACGCAGCGTATCTGCAATCCAGCCGCCGATGGGAGAAGCAACCATGCTGGCCATTTGAAGATAGAATACGGCGGTAAAACCCGCGCCCGCCAAACTCAAACCGAAATTGCGGTGAAGATAAGTGGGCATCCACGCCAGCATGACCGTCGCCACGAAGTTGGCGCACAGAAATGCGCCCAACAAAAAGAGGGTCGTTGGGGTGGTAAATATGAGCTTGGCCGTGTCTGCGACAGACATGCCCGACCGCACAACCTCATGTTTGATGCCGGTATCCTCTTCGTCCGCGGCGCCGCGCACAGGCTCAACCACCAACTTGTGCAATACGATGCCAAGCAGAATGCCCAATCCGCCAAACACCACAAACGACCACTTCCATCCATAGTACTGCCCAATCAGACCGGCAAAAAAACCTCCGCCGATTGTACCGGCATATACGCTGGTCTGATGCAAGCCCATCGCGCGGGATCGCGTTTTCCTGCCGTGGTAGTCACTAATCAAAGACATGGAAGCCGGGAAGTAAAACGTCTCGCCGATGCCTTCGAGCGCACGAAAAAATGCCAGCGAAAGGTAATTCGTGGAAAGTGCCGTCGCCATGCAGATTAAGCTCCACGCATGAAGACCCGCAAGAATGGCCGTTTTCCGGCGCACCCGATCGACGATGTATCCGGCAAAGGGTGCGCCGAGGCCGTATATCCAAGCGAACGCCGCGGTCACAATGCCCAACTGCGTATCGCTCAGCGTGAAGTCTTCTTTTATGAGCGGCAAAACCGAGGCAAGTGCCTGCCGGTCGGCGTAATTAAAAAACGCCATGAACCACAGCATGCCGACGATGTACCACTTGTAGTTCTTGGGCAGAATGCGGGCTTGTTCACTGACGGTCTGCATGGCTCCCCCATATGCGATGAATCGCCTTGTCGTATCTGAGAACGCGCGATCATCCGCCAGCCGAACGAAAATTGCAACTCCGTGGCAATCAGCCAATCCGTACAGTCATACAGTCGGCGAAACAGCCTTCCTGGCAACCGCCAATCCCCAGAGGTAACCGGTCGCATAGGCAAGATACGCCACGAACCGGATCAGGCGGCCCTGCAGCACGGCCTTGGCGAGACGAAACGGATAACGCAACAACCGGAAAACAAACCCGGTAGTCGGGCGAAAACTGGATTCATGCAGCGCTTCGTGCGTCTCGTAGACGCTGTCCGCATGAAACTTGTAGGCATAGGCCGACCCATAGCCGTTCCGGAAAAAGATGCGAATCAACTTGCCCCACCCGTCCGGCATGGGATGGTATATCGCCGCATGGGGCACTAGCACGACGCGATAGCCCGCCGCGCGCAGCCGCACACGCAAATCGGGATCGAGGCCACGAACTATGTCTTCCCGCTCGCGGCCGACGGATTCAAACACGCTCTTGGGAAACGCGCAGCAGCCGTGGCACGCCAAATCGCTGTCGGTCACTTCGCGTACGATGGGGGTATTAAATCGCGGAAATTGCCGAGCGGCACGGCGCTGAAAGGAAGAAACATCCGGCGGCAGAATGATGCTCGCTCCGGCCATGCCCACCCGCCCATCGGCATCGAGGCAATGGACAAGCCGTTCAATCACGTGTTCATCCGCAAGCCGGCTGTCGTCGTCGAGAATCACGAGTATCTCACCGCGCGCCCTGGCCGCCCCTTGGTTAATGGCACGGCCCTGCGGCGACACGCCCTGGATGACAATGACCTCGTAGTCCCGAAACGTCTGCTCCTCGATGCTGGCCAACAACCGGGGCACGCACCCGTCGCGATGACCATCCCAGGAGGGTATGACAATGGAAACACGCGGAGGTTTCGGCTCGGACGGCGAATCAGTAGCCAATCGCGCAGCCATCCTTGCGGGGATCCGAACCGCCGAAATAGCGCAACGGATCATCTTCGCGCCATACTGCCTGATACCCGCCGAATTCCTGGAAACCGGGCTTGAGCGTATGTCCCAGGGCTGCAAGTTTCTCTTTCACATCGTCGCCGATGTGACGTTCACACGCTACAATGCCGGCACCTTCCATGCGCGAACCGTCGGGGTCGCTGCTGCCCGCGTGCTCAATGCGCGGTTGATCGCCGGCCTGCTGCACCGAGTACCCAAAGTCGATCATATTCATCAGCACCTGGCTATGGCCCTGCGGCTGAAAATCGCCGCCCATTACGCCAAAGGGCATCACCGCCTTCCCTTCGCGCGTAAGAAAACCGGGAATGATGGTGTGGAAGGGACGCTTGTGAGGTTCCAGACGGTTGCGATGATCGGCATTCAGCGTAAAGGCCGAACCGCGATTCTGTATCGCGAATCCCAAGTCCTCCGGCGCAAAATGCGATCCCCAACCGCTGTAGATGCTTTGAATAAACGAAACCATGTTGCCGTGTCGATCGGCCGTGGCCAGATAGATCGTATCGGTCGACCCATCCATTGCTCCCGGTTTCACCGACATGCTGGCCTTGTTGGGATTGATGAGTTGAACCCGTTCCTTGCCGTAATCCTTCGAAATGAGCCAATCCACCGGCACATCGGCCTTCTCCGGATCCGCGTAGTATATCGCCCGATCTTCGTAAGCCAGCTTCTTGGCTTCGATAAACAGATGCAAATGCTCCGCGGAATTGGGCGTCAGCGACCCAATATCAAAGTGCTCCAACAAGTTCAGGATTTGAAGCACCGCAATGCCCTGGCCGTTGGGCGGAATCTCCCATACATCGTAACCACGATACGAAGTGCTTACCGGTTCCACCCACGTGGCCGTGTGATCCGTAAAATCCTTCAAGGCAAACTTGCCGCCCACGCTCTCCGAGAAGCGCACCAGCTTCTCCGCTATCTCGCCCTGGTAATAGGCCTGCGCGCCGTCCCGTGCGAGTATCTCCAGCGTGTTGGCCAGCGCCGGGTTTTGAAAAATATCGCCAAAGCGCGGATGTTGGCCACCCGGCGCATAGGTCTTGCCCAAATTCTCGAACTTGGTCGGAAACGGCCAGCCGCGCGCAATGATTGGGGATACGGGAAATCCATCGCGCGCCGTCGTAATCGCGGGTTGAAGCACGTCCTTGAACGGGATCGCGCCAAACTTCTCCGCAAGTGCGGCCCAGCCGCTCGCGCATCCCGGCACGCTCCATGCCAACGGACTCTGCGAAGGGATCGATTCCAAGTTTAACGACTTCGCGGCCTCAAGACTCCACGCATACGGCGATCGGCCGCTCGCGTTCAGGCCATACAGCTTCTTCTCCTTCTCCCACCAGACAATCGCAAACAAGTCGCCCCCGAGTCCGCAACTCATCGGTTCGGTCAGACCCAGCATCGCGTTGGCCGCAATGGCCGCATCAACGGCCGACCCGCCAGCTCGCAAAGTATCAATTCCCGCAAGACTTGCCAGCGGCTGGCTCGTGCAAACCATCCCATGCCGCGCCACCACCGTGGACCGGTTCTGATTCCGCCCACGCAACAACATCTCGTTGATGGGTGCGCCTGAACGTTCCTGAGCGGAAGAAGCGCCCCCTAGGAGAGTACTCATACCGGCAACTCCTGCAAGTGAGAGAAACGTCCTGCGATCCATACGATACCTCCCAAGCGTTCACCGAACAGAAACATTCGGATAGGCTCGAAGCAGACAAACCCCAGGCACCATCATGCCACCCGCGCAGACGGATGGCAATTCAACGTTACCAACTCGCACGATTAACGCCTATGGCCATCACGGATTCCGGCATGGGGGACCCCTCAATCCGTTGAGAAACTCGTCGCGAACGAAAGATTCCGCTATTCTTAGCGTAACCGGACTTTAGGGATTTGCCGCGCTACACCACCAAGGCGTCCAGGCTCGCACCCGAAAGGATACAGTCATGACCGATGACGAACGCTATCTCGATTTGCTCGCCATTTTCCATTTCATATTTGGCGGGTTGGTCGCATTGTTCTCCTGCATCCCAATTATCCACATTATCCTGGGCATCGCCATGGTGGCCGGCGCCTTCGCGGGCGACGACGCCCCCCCTGCCGTCATCGGCTTTGTGTTCATCGCCATCGGTGCGCTCGTCATTCTGATTGGATGGGCCTTCGCATTTGCCATCATTACCGCGGGCCGAAAACTAAAGGCCCGCCAGTCCCGCACCTTTTGCGTCGTGGTTGCCGCCCTCGAATGCATGAGCATCCCCTTTGGCACCATCCTGGGTATTTTTACCATCATCGTGCTTATGAAGGAACCTGTAGTCGCGATGTTTGAAGGGAACCGCCAGGCCGTGTGACTCTACAACGGGGGAAGTAATCAGGTGTCTGAATTAAACCAAGAATGAAGAGTACCTGAGAATCGTTCGTCGATCGTACACCGGCCAATGCTCGCCGTTGATCGTGTACACGTTCACTTCGTATCCTGTGGTCCGCTGTAAACGCAATTCAGACGCGGGGGAAATCACCGATGTTCTCACAAGCCAGTTTCTTCAACACCATTTTCGGACGCAACCTCATCGGCGAACTGCCGAACTTCGTGCACCAACCTTATCTCGTGGTCACCATGGAAGATTTGTGGCCCATATTCAAACATCACTTTGACAAGAACATCGCCGGGCCGTATTTCGTCAAAACGCTGGAATACGATGACATCGTCAAGGACATGGCCAGCCTGCCCAAATTCAATTCCGTCATCGGCCTCGGTGGCGGACAGGCACTCGACGTGGCCAAGATCTTCGCGTGGCATGACCGGAAACCATTGTTTCAAGTGCCCACCTCACTGGCGACCAACGCCGCCTTCGGCCACCGGGCCGGCATGCGCTTTGGCAGCAAGGTGCGCTACATCACCTACACCGTGCCCGAGGCCGTCTACATTGATTTCGACGTGATTCAAAACGGCCCGAAACTGCTCAACCGAAGCGGCGTCTGCGATGTCTTCTGCTATCACACCGCCATCTACGACTGGAAACTCGCCCATGACCGGGGAAAAACAGAAAAGCAATGGCCTTATGACCCCGGCCTGTGCGCCGAGTCCAAAGCCGTTCTGGACAGTGTGGTCGACAAATTGGACGACATCCACGCGCTGAACGAAACCGGCATCCGCGCCCTCGCCGCCGGGCTTCGATGGGGAGGCGCCGCATTTCACAACGCGGGCTGGAATCCCCGACATATCGAGGGTATCGACCACTTCCTCTTCTACACCCTCGAATACATGACCCACAAGAAGTTCATCCACGGGCTACCCGTATGCCTCGGTATCTACATTGGGTCGGCACTGCAGGAAAACGAACCCGACAAGATGCTTCGCCTGATCCAGCGCGCAGGCGTGGATATCCGCCCGGAAGCCATGGACCTCACGTGGGACCAAGTAGCCGAAGGACTGCGTAAGTTGGCTTGGTACGTCAATGAAGTTGGATTGTGGTACACGGTCGCCTCGGACAAGCCCGTGACCGAAGCCTTCATTTCTACCATGCGACAACAGATTTACGACGCATATCAAGATTGGAATAAGTAATCTTTATCTCACTTTGTTACAATTGCGCTTAGGCACTCCTCCCTGCATATTTTACTCTCCATCGCCGCGATAGCGATGGAGAGTTCTCTATCAAAATGGTAGCATCAAAGACCATGGTATCTTAGATGGCGACCACTATGCGTCGTCAGCGGCAACAGGAGGACATGAACAATATTTTGTAATTTTTATTTTACGTTTGCTTTTGTAATTTAAACATTACCTATGCCGCGAAAAACTGCACCATCGAACACCGTGTCTGCCCTCCTTACCATGCCCAAGGAAGTCGACGAAAAACCGCGCCTCTACCAACCCATTTACTGCCAGCCACTTACCCTGAAAACTGCGAATCGGCCTTCATGCCGCTCAAGATATGGGGGCGTAAATTTCCAGTTGCATAAATATGGTGGCTTTGCTAGAATCGCCACGCCATATAATGTATTGTGCGTTCGGAGAGTGATGGCGATTTCTACATCTTGTGGTACCTTCGCCGACATGGGTCCGTGGGGTCGCACTCGATACTGAAGGCAAGGAGCGCCTATGAAAACCTGCAGCGCCCTCGTGTACTGCCCTGGATATCCCTTTGATCCACAGGCGCTTATGCCGGACAGAGTCCTGGCGGCAACCGCCGGATCGCTGCTGGATGCAGGACACACAACCCGCATCTACGACTATGGCTCCGTAGAAGTGGTCGAAAGCCTGGTCTCCGGTGGGTTGAGTGACACGGCGAGGCGCATTGCGGATCGAGTAGTCGGCGACGATTCCATTAACCCCCTTGAGACCCTGCACACACTCTGGCAAATCCGCTCCGCAGACAAAGCCTTTCGCCAACGGCAAAACGAACTCTGCGACTCCATTGCCGTTGCGCTTGCAAATGTGCGTGGGCTCCATTTCGCTGCGTTTCACCTGCGCTCGGTGGAAGATTTGCCTTGCGCCTCACGCATTGCCTCCCGCCTGCGAGGACTTCGCCCCAAACTGCGCATCGTCGGTTTCGGCGAAGCGGCCAGCCAACACAGCGAGTCCGTGATGCTGGCGTTTGATTCCTTTGACTGCCTGTGCATCGGCGACCCGGAAATGACTTTGGTCGCCATTGCCGAGAAAATCGAACAGCCCGATTCGTGGGGTGGTGTTTCAAATTTGGTCGTCCGGCGTGGACGTACTCTCGCTCGTACACCGCGCCAGCCAGGCGCAACGTTGTCCAGCCTTCCCAATCTCGCCTACGAAATTGACATCTATCCAGCGCTTCGCCACGGCGAAAAGCTGCGCGTGTTTGAAGTGGAGGATTCCCGTGGGAATCCACATCCGGGCAATGGGGACCCCTGCATCAGCCCCGACCGCTCGCTCAGCATGAAACCGGTGACGGCCGTGTGTCACGAAATGTGGCGTCTAGGCACCCTGTTCGGCGCGCGCGCGTTCGCATTCACGGGCTCTCACGCACCCGCGTCGCACGTGGCCGCCGTGGCCAACGAATTGATCCGGCGGGGCATGCGCATCCGCTACACGCGTACAAGCAATGTAAGGCGCATGGTGCCAGCCGCAATGCATTCCTTGCGCCAGTCCGGGTGCATGTCGCTGGCCTTTGAGATTGGCACTGGCAGTCAACGCCTCCTCGATCAGTTTTACGGCACTGGCTTTACCGTCACCGAGGCCGAGACCGTACTGCGCGCAAGCCGCAACGCAGGGCTCTTCACGGTGGCTTCGTTTTCGTATCCCTGCCCGTGGGACGACTACCACACGCGTTGTGAAACCCTTCGTATTCTCCAACGCACCAAGCCCAGTGCCGCGCCGGTCATTTTTCCCGGCTTGACGCCTTTCTCTCTTTGGTTCCGCGATCCGAAACGGTTTGGATTCGGTGTGGATGAGTCGGCCTACTTGCATCACATGATCAAGCGCCGCCGCCGGTTTCCGCTTCCACAAGATCGCTGGCGCGCGTTGCCCTATCAAATCGGAAAACTCAGCTTGGCCCAGGCACTCGCCGAACGTGAAGAACTAATCAAAGATATCGAAGAGATTGGCGTTCATGCATCCACGCCGGAACCGCTCCTGCGTATTGCGCGCCTCGTCGGCTATGACGGAGGCGAAAGCCTGTTCGGCGATCGCATCCAGCGCGAACTCCTCGAAGGCGACACCTCCGGAATTGCTGAATTCGTCATGCAATTTAACGAAGCAGTCTGCATTGCGCCGCGCCGCGTAGCTTTCGAACCGCTGGATGCCACGCGCGGCGGCGTCGCGAGTCAGGCTTAAAAATATCGGCCGCGCGTAGTGTGCCCGGCCGGGGGAATCGTGGCGAATTTAGCGGATGCGCTACACAGGCGCAACCCGGCATGCGCCGTCCGCGACGCGCATAGAACGGCAACTCATCATGATAATCAGAGAACCAATAGTAGTCACAGGGTTCGGGATTGTCGCCTGCAACGGTGTCGGGCGAAAGGCCTTTTGGTCTTCGTTGCGCGAAGGACGCTCGGGCGTGCGCCGTATCGAACGTTTCGATCCAACCCCTTTTCCATGCAAAATTGCGGGGGAAGTCCGCGATTACGACCCTTCTGAATTCATGAAAAAAGCCGATGTCCGGCGGTGGTATCGCCACGTCCACTTGGCCGCCGGCTCGGCCCGCCTGGCATTGGACGATTCCTCATATGTACCCGGCACGTACGATCCCGAACGCATGGCCACGGCCTTCGGAACCAGCGTGGGCTCACCAGACGAACACTATCTGCGCCATCGAACATCCTATGAAACCGGCGGTTGGACCAATCTGGACAAACTCACTACGTCTGCATCGTCAGGCCACGGCGCAACAGCATACATCAGTGTCACGCACGGCCTGCGAGGACCTGCGGTGACGTTGGCCAGCGGTTGTTCCACTGGGCTCGATGTAGTCTCATGGGGCGTTGCCCAAATCCGCTCCGGACGTGCCGACATGGCGGTCGTCGGCGCTACCGAAGCGCCGCTAACAGAACTGACCATTGCCGCTTCCTGCGCACTGGGCATCCTCTCCAAAATGAACGACGCTCCCGAAAAGGCAATGCGGCCTTTCGATCGAAACAGCGATGGCATCGTCTTGAGCGAAGGCTCGGCCGCCCTGGTATTGGAAAGGCTCGGACACGCCAGGGAACGAGGCGCCACCATCCTGGCCGAAGTGGGCGGATACGGCTCCTCCGCCGAGGCGAACAACTTGCTAACCCTGGAACGGGAAGGCGCGGCCCTGGCACGCGCCATGAGCACGGCCATTCAAGATGCCGGCACATCGCCGGAAGACATCGATGCCGCCTTTTGCCACGGGGTCTCCCTGCCCATGTACGATCGATCCGAAACCGCCGCCTACAAAAAAGCGCTGGCAAAACAGGCCTACCGGATCCCCCTCTCGGCCACAAAGTCCATGACCGGACAGCCCTATTCCGCGGGGGGCCTCTACAGCATAGGCGCCGCCCTGCTGGCCATTCAGGAAGGTATCGTCGCGCCCAACATCAACCTCCAGGATCCCGACCCTGAGTGCGACCTCGACTACGTTCCCAAAAAGGCGCGCTATAATGACGTGCGGACAGCCATCGTAACGGCCATGAGCTTCGGAGGCACGCACGGCGCTTTGGTGCTCAGGAAATGTAATTGATGTGGTGGATTGACGTCACAGGATTTTTCCAAATCCTCTCCGCCCTGTCTTGCCTTGCGCTCACGGCAATCGTCCTTGGCCACAACCACCGCCGTGTCAATCACATCGCATTCGCTGCCCTGTCCACGAATCTGATGTTGTGGGTCCTCGGCGTTTTCGCCATTATCCATTGCACCAACGTCGAAGATGCGCGCTTCTGGATGCGATCCACATTCATTATTGCGTGTCTGTTCCCCGGCACGTTTTATAACTTTGTTTGCTACTCCCCCACAGGACGGTTCCAAGGCTCGCGCTCCGCCGTCATCTTCTTTTACGTCGTGGGGCTGGCCCTCATTGTACTTTGCTTCCTGCCCGATCCCTACTATTTTGTCACCGTCGAGGCAAAATCCACGGGCTATCCCAACGTGGTGTACGGACCGGTCTTCAATTTCGGATTCTTTCCGCTGGGCGTACTGGCGCTAATTCTGATCTACATCAACCTGTTCCGGAAACTGCGGGTTTCGTCCGGCATTCAACGCCGCCAGATTCAACACGTAATCCTGGGCGTGTTTGTCGTCGCCATCCTCGGTTTCATTACGAACATGCTTTTGGTATTCCTCGGAATCCGCTTCTTCGAACCCTATGGACCTGTTTTCGTGCTGCCCACCATGGCCATCTTCGCCTACGCCATGATCCGGTACCACTTGATGGACGTGTGGGTAATCCTGTCCGCCACCGCGGTATACACGGTCACCACGGGGTTTGTCGTACTTATCTTCGTGGGCGCGTTTGTGTTGGCCCATTATGGATTGAGCATCGCCCGCGGCGACGCCGATATCATCACCGCCCTGCTCGCCGCCATCGTGATCGCCGTCTTTCTGGAACCCCTGAAGGAACGCCTGCAACTGATCGCCAAACGCGTGATTCTCAAGCGTCACTACGACGCCCAGCAATTGCTCGCACGCGTCAGCGAAAAGGCTTCGCAAACTGTGCAGATTGACGAACTCATGGAATCCGTCTGCACGAACATCCAACAGACCCTCGGCGTGAAGACCATCCGAATCCATTTGGTCGATCCCAAGGACAAGGATATCCTGATTACTGAGTACTCGAGCGATAGGCGCGAAATGGGTGGACGCCTCCACCAGTTCGGCATGCTGCTCGACTACCTGCACCTAAACCCGACCCCCCTCGTGCTGGAACAATTGATTCACGGAAAACCCTCCGCCGACCGCGTGCGAATCGCCGAACTCCTCGCGGAGTTGGACGCCTACATGGCGGTGCCGCTAATTCAAAAATCAACGCTGGTGGGTATTATGACCCTCAGTCAAAAAACGTCAAAGGACATCTTTACAGCGGAAGACGTCCTGGCATTTCAGGCACTCGCGGGGCCTCTGGCCGCGGCCATCGAAAATGCACGCCTCTACCGCGCGCTAGAGGAAGCCAACCTGCATCGCGCCCGCATCCTCAGTAACATGCGCGGCGGCGTCGTCGCCGTAAACACCAGCGGCGAAGTCACTACGGTAAATCAAGGCGCCGTCGAATTGCTCGGTCCGATTAAGATCGGCGCACACGTCGATGTGCTTACGCCCGAAGTGGCCAGTGTCATAAGACAAACCCTCACTACGCGACAAAGTGTTCACGACTATGAAACCGTCATCACCGGGCCCAACGGCGACCGCATTTCCGTGGCCATGTCCTCCTCGTGTCTCACTACCGTGGACGAGGAAGTCACGGGCGCGATGGCGTTGTTATACGACCTCACGCATTTGAAACGCCTGGAACAAAGCATGCAGCGCGCCCACCGGCTCTCCTCTATTGGCACGCTCGCCGCCGGCATGGCGCATGAAATCAAAAACCCACTCGTATCCATCAAGACCTTCGCACAACTTCTCATGGACCGTTACAACGATCCCGATTTTCGAAACACGTTCAGCGATGTGGTTCCAACCGAAGTGGAGAGAATCGATTCCATCGTCACGCGCCTGCTCCACTTCGCGAGGCCCAAGCCTGCGAATTTTGCGCCTCAGAATCTTCATGCTATCATCGAGGAGGTCCTCATTCTGCTGGAGAATCAGATCCGTAAAGGCATCATTGGCGTCGAAACCAAGCTGGCCACGGATTGCACATGCATTTACGGCGATGAACAGCAGTTGCATCAGGTTTTCTTGAATTTAGTACTCAACGCCATCGATGCCATGAAGGACCACGGAAGGGGAACTTTGACCATTACCGCTGCACGCGACCAGGCGTCTCTCTACAGCAGCAACGGCCACGGGCCAAAGCCGGTTCGAGAGTGCGTCAAAGTCACTGTGTCCGACACCGGCACGGGGATCGCCCCCGACGCCCTGGATCGCATTTTCACTCCGTTCTTCACCACAAAGGACCGGGGCAGCGGCCTCGGCCTATCCGTCGTGCACGGAATCATCAGCGAACACGCCGGACAAATTTACGTGGAAAATAACCCGTCGGGAGGTGCCTCGTTCGTTATCCTCCTCCCTCTCGATCCACCACCCAAAATGCGGCAAGGATGGGACCCCAACAACGCAAACGCTTCCGTGAGTAGCCAGCCATGAATCTGGTACTCATCGTTGCGGAAGACAAAGCCTTGCGCGAATCCCTGGCAGCCGCACTGCCGGATGCATCTGTCGCGCTCTTTGAACCCAATGTCGAACAGGCTATCCGTCGAATGATCGCCGTCAATGCCGACGTAGTCATACTCGACGATTGGCGCACCCAGGGGCGTGACGCCTTGCGCCAATTGCGCGGTGTCTCGCCCGACACGCCGGTCATCGTCTTGTCCAACTACAGCGACTCCGAAACGCTCGCGTCCTATCTTCTCGCTGGGGCCTCGGCAGCGTTGCCCAAACCGTTCAATTGCGCCGATCTGCATGCCGCAATGGATCGCGCAAGGCCGTTGGAACGCACTGTCGAAATAATTGCGCCGCCAGCGCCTGCGGACATTACCCCTGCGGCGCACTTGTCCCAGCATCAAACGGCGTTGCGCTGGCTCGGTCGCGCCGCCGGCATGTTGCAAGACCCGCAACGATTGCTGCAAACGCTACAGGATGCCGTCTCAGATATCTTCGACCCGGTTCGCACGGCAATTCTGCTGGAACAGGGCGGCGAAGCACGAGTCGCGGTGGGTGTCGGTCTTTCACCCGCGCTGACCGATTCGCTTCGGCTCGGGTTCGCCGCGGGGCTCATGCGGTGCTTTGAAGAGAACCCATGCCTGATCGATCGCAATCTCTTGCCTGCTCAGGCGCCTGCCGCCAAACACATGCGGCTTTTGGGGGCGCGGTTTGGCGTGCCTCTGCTGCGCGCCGGCCGTGTCGTCGGCGCTATCCTGATAGGCGAAAAAGCGACCGGACGCGCCTATAGCCAGGAAGAACGTGACCTGCTGACCTCGTTCGCACGCTGCGCGTCCATCGCTCTGGACAATGCCCAAACCTACGACGCGGTGGCCGAAAAACAAACACAGTTGGATACCGCCATTGCTCGCCTGACCAGCGGCGTGATTTTTGTGCGAGCGGACAACACCATCTCGATGATGAATGCCAGCGCGGAAAAATTCCTGCAGGTATCCGCAAACGATCATATAGGCCGAAGCGTGCAACGGCTCGGCTCGGAACTCGCTCACGTCGTCTTGCAGGCACTCCGAGAAAACAGACCGGTTCTACGTCATACCGTCCGCGACAGAGCTACAAATACTATCTTGGGCGTTAGCGTTTCCGTCTTGGAAGGCGACGGAGCCGTCGTGCTCATGGCGCCCATACCCGCCATGGACGAGCGGACTGCCCAGGACGACCTGGAAACCAGCCCGTTCTGGGAGTTCCTTTCCGCACGTGTAGCGCAGGAAATCAAGAATCCCCTCGTGGCCATCAATACCTTTGCGCAACTGTTGCCCAAAAAATATGAATCGCAAGACTTCCGCGATCAATTCTGCGAAACAGTCATGGGAGAAGTCGCGCGCATCAACCGCGTGGTGGAAAGTCTGTTTGATTTTGCCCGCCAACCCAAAATGGCGCTGCAACGCGTGCACATAAACGACACCATAAATACTGTGCTGGACTCGTTCCGCGAAAAGCTGGGCGCTGCAGGAATCCGTTTGAATCGACAACTGGATCCATCCATCACGCCGGCGGAAATGGATCCCGTGTACGTTGCCCAAGCCATACACAACCTGGTAAAAAATGCGATTGAGGCCATGCCCGAAGGCGGTGTAATCACGGTCGCCTCCGGCGAGTCCAACAACCGCATCGAGATCACCGTCACCGATTCGGGCCCCGGCGTCCCGGAACAATTCGTGCCGTTGATATTCCTGCCTTTCTTCAGCACGCGCGAAAAAGGAATGGGACTGGGCCTCACACTGGCGCGACGGACGGCCGTGATGCATGGCGGAACGCTGGAGTATATCCCCGGCCCGCAGGGGTGCCGGTTCCGCCTCTCGGTACCGCTGGTCTCAAGCGCAAAGTCCGATGCTATCCCCCCTACGGCCGCTGCAAAAACCGCGGAACCGCTCGTACGAGGCGTTCATGAAAACCATACTGGCGGTTGACGACGAGCTCAGCATCCGGGAATCGTACCGGATGATCCTTCAGGATCAGTACCGGGTCCTCCTCGCGGAAGATGGTCCCAAGGCACTTAAGATTCTTGAGGATAACCACGTCGATCTGATGCTCCTCGATCTCATGATGGCCGGCATGAGCGGATTTCAAGTGCTCGACGAAATGCAACGGCGCGGCGTGATGCCCCCGGTCGCGGTGGTCACCGCTCTCAAATCTGTCGCAGACGCCGTCGAAGCCATGAAGCGAGGAGCGCGCGAGTACATCATCAAACCGTTCGACGTCGAAGAACTCATACACACCATCGACAAGACCTTGTCGGACTACATGCGCGACCGGGAATTGACCGTGCTGCGCGAGGCCGGCTCCGCGGGCTTCGAGTCCATCGTCGGTGAGAGCGTTGCATTAAGGCAGACATTGGCCATGGCCAAACGCGCCATGGAAGTCGATAGCACTGTTTTGATCACCGGTGAAAGCGGCACTGGCAAGGACCTGCTGGCGCGTGCCATTCATTCCGGCGGACCCCGCTCGCAAAAAGCGTTTGTGCCCGTATCCTGCTGTGCGATTCCAGACCAGTTGGTCGAAGCCGAATTGTTCGGCCACGAAAAAGGCGCCTTCACCGGCGCGATCGAAAAGCGCATGGGCAAGGTGCAAGTAGCGGATGGCGGAAGTCTTTTCCTCGACGAAATTGGCGAAATGCCGTTGGAAGCCCAGGCCAAACTATTGCGCGTGCTGCAAAACGGCCACATCTACCCCGTGGGCAGCTCAAAGGTAATCGAAGTCGACGTGCGCTTTATCTGCGCCACAAACCGCGAACTGAAGAGTTGCGTGAAGGCCGGAACATTTCGCGAAGACCTGTATTACCGCATCAACGTGCTGCACATAGAATTGCCGCCGCTGCGCAAACGCCGCGAAGATATCCCCGGTCTCGTCTCCTTCTTCATCGCCAAACACCGCACCCGCGTCAACAGCACCGTGGATCGGTTTGCACCCGATGCCATGGCCGTGATGACTGGGTATGACTGGCCCGGAAACATCCGCGAATTGGAAAACATGGTCGAGCGAATTCTGGTACTGAATCCGCACGAAAAGGAAATTAGAAAAACAAACCTGCAGGGCATACTGACACCCACCGAATCTTCCGAAGGGCCGGTGGAAGGATCCCTCGCTGAATTTGAGGGGCTATCCTTGGATGAAGCTACGCAGCGCTTGGAACGGTTTCTCATTCAAAGGGCGCTGGAAAAATCCGACTATGTGCAATCCAAGGCCGCCGAAATACTCCACACCACCCGCCGGATCCTGAAATATAAAATGGACCAACTGGGCCTGGACGCGCCCAGCGAAGCAGGCGATTAGCCCGAATATTGCACGTACATCGCCAAACAAGAGAGCCACATCCCAGCAGAAAACCGGGTAGCCCCTTTCCAATTGTGCTCATCCAAAATTGCGGCTTGCTCGTCAGATATCCTCTCTCCCAGTCCTAATCATTGTGCAGGAGATCTTGTCCCACACACGCTTTAAGCGCGGTGAAGAATGTAGGCTATCCCAAACAAAAAAGGGCGAACGCATTGTCCATGCGTTCGCCCAAAATGACTGGATAACGACCGGCTTCGCGGATGTCTATTCCGTCGTGGTGTCTTGGTTGTTCTGACCAAACACGACATCGACGTTTTCACCGCCGATAATGTCAAGCCACGCGGCCCACCAACCGCCCGTGCTTGCTTCCCAAAGGATCAAGCCCGAGGTAAACATATTGGTTATAATGGCCAAATAAGCATCGAGCTTTAGCGCCAAGGCCGTTTGAGCCGTGGATGGCGACTTTGTAATGGCCCGACAATGGTTCATGCTCGCCTTCATTTCAGTGTCTCCTGCTGTACAATCGCCAACTTGCTGATCACTGGGCTGCGTTATTCATTACCCGTATCACCGCCGGTGTCGCCGCCGGTGTCGCCACCGGTACCGCCATCGCCTCCCGTGTCACCGCCGGTGCCGCCAGACCCGTTCGTCGGGAACCCACCGATGATGTCGTAAAACTCAATAAGGAAATTTGCCACAAACCCTGTAGCGAGAAATGCAAGGTCGCTCAAACCTACCTTGAAATCCAATTTCACGGCAAGCGCAGTCTGACCCTGCACGGGCTTCCGCGTTATCAGTCGGTGATGCTTCATGTTACCTCCGTCTCCTCCTTACGGCAGCACGTGACCGCCGATCCTGACTCCGCGGAATCGTTCCGGCGGCATCGGCAAACTGGCCGGCACGGTCATGAACCGGCTTGCTCATTCACTTTATCGGTCTTGGACTGTTCCAAAGACAACAAGGCATTGAGGACCGCCCACTGGGCCTTGGTGAACTGAATTTCCGCAGGCGTCGCAACCGTAACCGCCACGGCCCTGGGCCGTGAAAGGTTCCTGAAGTGACGCCGGATCCCCGATGGTAAGTTCACTCCTGACTCGTACCCCACGTTTCCTCCGCCATAGACTAAGCCGTTGACAGCCATTTGTCAACAATTTCGAATGGTCGTATCCCGGCCCCATGAAAACCTGATTATGGGCCAAACTGTTCCGCCAACGCAATCAAGTCGTCGCGTCGGCCAATATCTATACCGCGGTAACGAAACTTCGTGTCTCGCAGTTTTCTCATACTGGAACTCTATCCACGCCGCCTTCCCCGAAAACACATTGTGCGATCCAGGCAACAAATACCATCGGTTTCACCCCTCGAATTGATAGCCAAGTCCCAAATCGACTATGATCCCAGTCGCGAATGCGCGGCTATCTCAAGCTGCCCCCCAATGAAGCATGATGACCCCCTTATTCCCAGGCGGAAAAGGCTGCAACCCCCAGAAAGGCGGCCCCAGGAAGGAACGTTTTCAATGGGCATTGTAGGTAGCGTAAATCACGAAAAACTTAAAAAGTGGGTTGCCGACATGGAAACCCTGTGCCAGCCCGAAAAGGTCGTGTGGTGTGACGGCTCCAAGGCCGAATACGACCAGTTAATGGGGGAAATGGTCACGTCGGGGATGGCCATCAAACTCAATGAAAAGTTGCGTCCCAACAGCTTCCTCTTTCGCTCCGACCCCCAGGATGTCGCCCGTGTGGAAGACCGGACGTTTATTTGCAGCCGCCGCAAGCAAGACGCCGGCCCCACCAATAACTGGGTCGACCCCAAAGACATGAAGAAAACCCTCAAGCGCCTGTTCAAGGGCTGCATGAAGGGCCGGCCCATGTATGTCATTCCGTTCAGCATGGGGCCCATCGGGTCGTCCATCGCGCATATCGGCGTGGAATTGACCGATTCGCCGTATGTCGTCGTCAACATGCACATCATGACGCGCGTCGGCAAAAAGGTATTGGATACCCTCGGAGAAGACGGCGAATTCGTCCATTGCATCCATTCCGTGGGGATGCCCCTGGCGCCCGGGCAAAAAGACGTCGCCTGGCCCTGCAATAATAAGGAAAAGTACATCACTCATTTCCCGGACACACGGGAAATCTGGTCGTATGGAAGCGGATACGGCGGCAACGCATTGCTCGGCAAGAAATGTTTCGCCCTACGTATCGCATCCTGCATGGCGCGCGACGAAGGCTGGCTCGCCGAACACATGCTCATCCTCGGCGTGGAAACCCCCGACAAAGAAAAAACCTATGTCGCCGCGTCATTTCCGAGCGCGTGCGGCAAAACCAACTTCGCCATGATTATTCCCCCGCCCGCATTTGACGGGTACAAAATTACAACCATCGGCGACGATATCGCGTGGATAAAACCCGGACCGGGCGGACGCCTGTACGCCATCAATCCGGAATGCGGTTTCTTTGGCGTAGCCCCTGGAACATCCTATGAATCCAACCCCAACGCCATGGAAAGCATCAAGCGCGATTGCATCTTCACCAATGTCGCCCTCACCCCAGAAGGCGATGTCTGGTGGGAAGGCATGACACCGGAACCGCCCGCCAAGCTGACCGATTGGCGCGGCCAGGAATGGACACCCAAAAGCGAGGGCAAGTCCTCGCACCCGAATGCCCGCTTCACCGCCCCCGTGAAAAACTGCCCCTGCGTGGATTCGGAATTCGAAAACCCCGAAGGCGTGCCCGTGAGTGCATTCATATTCGGCGGCCGCCGCAGCACAACCGTGCCGCTGGTCATGCAAGCCTACAACTGGAACTACGGGGTCTATTTGGCGGCCGCCATGGGGTCGGAAACTACCGCCGCGGCAGTCGGCGCGGTCGGCAAAGTCCGCCGCGATCCATTTGCCATGCTCCCGTTCATCGGATACCACATGGGCGATTACTGGAGCCACTGGTTGGATATGGGCCGAGTCATCAACAATCCCCCGCGCATCTTCGGCGTGAACTGGTTCCGTAAGAACAAGGACGGCAACTTCGCGTGGCCCGGATTCGGAGAGAATATGCGCATCCTGAAATGGGTGGTCGACCGTGTGCGAGGAAAAGCCTACGCCGAGGAAAGCCCGCTAGGCTGGATGCCTCGCTATGAAGACATCGATTGGACCGGAATCGAATTCTCAGAGGATGATTTCACCGAGGTCATGTCGGTCGATCGCGATGCATGGCAGGCGGAAATCCTTTCCCATGAAGAATTGTTCATGCGCGTCTACGATCGACTGCCAAAAGAATTCGTGTTCATGCGGCAATTGATGCTGTCACAACTCTGGCGCGCTCCCGAACACTGGGAACCGACCCACCAGCAACACTAAACAACAGTAAGACCTTCTATAGTGCCGGCAGACGCATTCGTCTGCCGGCACACTTTTTTAGCTCATTTGGCCGTCTGCGTGTACGCCGTGAGAATCTCCGCGTCTGAACGGGCCACGCTTTCAAAAACCAAATTAGAAAACACCGCCGAAAGCCCCTCCAATTGCCCAAAGTTGGGATTGCAGCCAATACCCAGTGAATCCGCCTCGGTGTCCAACAACTCCGGCACAACAGTCTGCCCGAAAAACTGCCCATTGATATAAAGCCGCAATTCACTCCGGTCCTTGACCAAAGTCACGCGTGTCCACGCATGATCAGGGATCGCGGGACCATCAATCCGCGCGCCGCCTTTGGCCATTTCCATCTGCGCGACCACACGGCCGTCTACCAGTGAGATGCGAAGCGGGTCGTCCATACCCTTCTTCCATGCCGAACATATCTGATACCACTGCTGCCCTTTCTGTTGCGGCCCCTGGGGCTTCACCAAGATGGATAACGTGTAATCAAGCACGGGGAAATCGTCCACCCGGTAAACAACCTTGCTGGTCTTGCCATCAAACGCGAGCCCCGTTCCCTCCTCGCCCCGATACCCCATGGCCGGAACCACGGCCGCCGCCTCGCGAAGCACACCCGTGGCCGGATCCGCCGTGCCGTGTAGCGATGCGTGAATCAACACTTCGCCCGTCCCCACGCTTGCATCCGGTGCAACAACATCGAACGCCTTGGGACCATTCAAGGCTGCCACCTCCCGCCCCTCGGTCTTGGCCGCCACCTGCCAATAGTACGTCTTGCCGGCTTCCAAGCCGCTATCCAAAATGACATACGGCTGGTCCACATCCGTCCACGTCTTCAACGATTGCGAACGGTCAGGACCTTCGCCCAGCGTCACTTCGTACAATGATCCGGGTACGCTCGGCATCCATGTGAGCAGTAGCGGCCGGTCCGAACGTACCGGTAAATTGCCCGTGGGTCGCAGAAGTCTGAATGGCGATGGTTCGCCATTTCTCGCCGGCATCCATGAACGGTACGCCGTACCGCTGGCCCCTGCCGACGCGTAGTCCACCAGCGTAAGCGTTGTACTTCCCGATGCCGCCCTGTAGGCTGCAATCGGGCTAAACTGCGTCACAACCGCTTCCGGCTCCAACGACAGATTCAGCAGATCGAGTTCAGGCAACATGCCCGGCTCCACGGCGTTGAACTTCTGATCGTAGGTCAACAAGATCGGTCCCCGAAAAACCGATGACTTGTGATCGACGTAGGAATCACCGCGAATAGACCAGACACTCAAATCCACGTCCAATGTCACGGTGTCCCCTGGCTGCCAAGTTCTTCGAATAGCATGATAGGTACCGGGTATGGCGTCTGCGGGCGCTTCATTGTCCACCCGGATCGATGTCCTCCGGCTCCACGAGGGAATGCGAAAATGAATCGTGCGCTCGATAGTCCCGGAGGGCGTGAACGCTATTCGAATTTCACCCTCATTCGGATACGCGGTTGACTCTTCAATGCCCCAGTGTTCCCCGTTCGTCAACGTCGCATCAATGCGGCACGGGCCGTAGTAGTTGACATAAATTCCGCCCTCGTCGTCCGTTACAGCCCACTCCGCAATCAAACCCAATCCCCGCGGTCCATTCACGGAACAACAATTCAATTCCGGCGTCCCCGGTCTTGACTGAAATACAATCGAATGCGCGCTGGCCAGCCGCTTCCCGTCCATCGGCGTGTCGTACGTGCACCAGCGTCCGCTGGGGTGCAAGTAACCCAGCACCGCATTCCAAGTCGACCGTTCTATCGCGTCCGCCACAAGGCTGTCGCGGGACAGCGCCAACGCGTCAATGCTATACGCGATCCACGCCACCGTGCAGCAGGTCTCGATCGATCCCGGCTTGAACGGATTGCCAACCGCCCCCTCATTGGTCGAGAAACTGCCCGCGTTGTGTATGTCCCAACGGTGGATGCTGTGCCAATGATGCATCAGCGCCTGCTTGTACTTCTCATCTCCGGTGATGCGGTAAAACTCCGTGAGCCCCTGCATGGGATGTAGACTCTCCCACCGCGGCTTGGGGGTCTCGAAAAACTCCTTGCCATCAAGCGCTGTCCGCAAATAGTCGCCCGCCGGCGCCTTTTCCCAATCCAACTCAACCTGCCGCATCAGCTTCAAGTAACGCGGGTTCTCGGTCTCTCGGTAAAGCAGGCCCATGACGTGAATGATCGCCATGTTCATTTCATGCGACCCCGCGTCATGCACGGTCTTGTCCCCATCAAGGTAAGTCGCACACACAAGGTCCGCCGCGCGCGTTGCGCAATCCAGCGCGGCCCGATCGCCAGTCTCGGCATACCACATGTACAAACCAAGCATCACATGGTAGTGGCCCCACAAATCCCAATGGCCAAGCAACCGTTCTTCTTTGCGAAATGGCCCCAAATAGCCGTCGTCCGCCTGCGTCGCGATTAGGTCATGCACAAATCGGCGCGTGTGCCCTTCCAATTCCGGGTTGGCAGACATCCGCCGCAACAGCACACACGACTGCAAGTACTTGCCAGCGAATTCGCCCGCCCAAGGAACCGGATCTTCGTAATCCGGCTGCCGGTCCCGTAAACGAAACATCTCCAGCATCCCCGGATTCGCCTCCGGTGCGGGCAACGCCCATTCAGACACAACGGCCTCCACCCGGTCCCGCATCGGCCCCTCAAACTGGATACGGTTGACAGGATGCTTCACTTCGGCAAAGCAGGTCACGGAAACGATACTGAATGCAACGTACGCCCAAATGGATGCCCGCATGTCGGCTCGCCCTCTCGTTGAATGAATCGTGCCCGAACCATGATGCGTTCTGGCGTCAGCCCAAAACAAGATAATCACAACCAGTCAAATTCGCCGTGGCGGCGTCCGTCGTGGCATATGTACGTCCATACCGATTCTAAAAGACACACCCACGTCCCGCTTGCCGTTCGGTGGATTCCTTCCGTATTATCCTGTAAACCGTTTCGGGTAGCTCGGCGTCAAAACAGGTGTTACGACGATTCAATTGGAGGATTTCCCTGTGCGTACTCGTGCAACCATGCTGCTTGTGGCCGTCGGCTTCTCAGTGACTCTGGCTCCCTGGGCTTTTGCCGCCCCAGGTCCGGACGATGTACTCGGTATTTGGTATACGGACGGCAACAGCGCCCGCGTAGAAGTCTACAAAGATAAGGAAAATAAGTACCACGGCAAAATCGTATGGCTGAAAGATCCCCTCTACGAAGAGGGACACAAAGACGCAGGCAAGCCCAAAACCGATCAAAACAATCCCGATCCGGAAAAACACAATAATCCCATTATTGGACTGAATCTGGTGCAGGGGTTCGACTTTGACGGAGAAACCTGGTCAGGCGGCACGGTATACGACCCCGAAAACGGAAAGACTTACAAGTGCATGATGACGCTCGACGGCGCAGACACGCTGAATGTGCGAGGATACCTCGGTATCCCTGCACTGGGCCGCACCACCGTCTGGAAACGAGTACCCAAAGAAGTCCTGGAAAAGGAAAAAACTGACGCCGCAACCCAAAGCGCCGCACCCCAGGAACAAAGCGCCCCGGCAAAATAAAATCAAGTCGCCTTACTGCCGCTTCGGCCTGTACGCCGGAGCGGCTTTTTTTGTCGCAATTGACATATCCCCGCGACAATTCTGAATGCATCGGAACGAAACACAAAACCGGAAAAGATCGACATGATGTACAGACACACCATTGCGGCACTCTTGCTATGCCTCACATGTGCTCAAGGTTTCGCCATTTCCGATGACGATGTACTCGGGTTATGGGAAGCTGAAAACGGCGGCGCGCGGGTACAGGTGTACAAGAACGATAACGGAAGGTATGAGGGAAAAATCGTCTGGATGAAGGAACCCAACTACCCCAAAGGCCACCCGGACGAAGGCAAGCCCAAAACCGATAAAGCAAACCCGGACAAGACACGCCATGATGATCCGATCATCGGTCTCGTGCTCTTCTATGGATTCTCGTTTGACGGCAAGGAATCATGGAATGAGGGCTCGATTTACGACGCCTACCACGGCAATACGTATGACAGCGTAATGTCATTGCCGGCCCCGGACACGCTCCATGTCCGTGGCTACGTCGGTCTGCCTGCATTCGGCAAAACCACGGTCTGGAAACGGGTGCAGGACAATACGGAATCCGGTGAACCATCAGAAACGGCCCTACCCAAAATCGAACCCGGCGAATAAGGACTACTTCTGATCGACCTCGGAGGCGAGCACTTCCCAGCTTTCGTACAACTCGCTCAAATCGCGCTTGAGGCCGTCATAGTCATCTTTGAGCTTGCGCGCCCCCTCGTAGTCCGCGGGATCGATATTCAAAAACCGTTTGTCAAAATCCTCGAGAGTCTCTTCCATGGCAGCAATATCCCGCTCGAGACTCTCCAGTTCTTTCCGCTTCTTTCGCCGCTCTTTCTCGTCGATCTTCTGCTTTTGCACCGGATCGTTCCGGCGAATCTTGAGCACCTCGTCCTTGTCGGTCTTCCGTGCACTATCGGGGGTCTGGGAAAGTTTCCAGCGGTAGCTTGTGTAGTTACCCAAATGCACGGTAGCCGTACCGCGCTCAAGAATAATCAGCTTGTCCACCAACCGATCTATCAGTGCCCGATCGTGAGACACCATGACGAGCGTGCCCGGAAACTCGGAAAGCGCATCTTCCAACGCCTCGCGCGACGCAATATCCAAATGGTTCGTGGGTTCATCGAGCAATATGCAATTGGACCCGCCAAGTATCAGCTTTGCCAATGCAACCCGGCTCAATTCGCCACCGCTCAACACGGCAATCGGCTTAAACACATCCTGACCCGTGAAAAGGAACCGGCCCATGAAACGCCTAACTTCCTCGGGCTTCAGTTCAGGATCCACGGAGTGTACCTCGCTCATCACGTCCCCGTTGGGGTTCATCGACTCATGATGCTGATCGTAGAACCCCACCTGCACCTTGTGACCCACACGGACTTCCCCGGACCCGCCCGGCAGACGGCCAGCCAAATGACGCAACAACGTGGTCTTGCCCGCGCCGTTCGGGCCGACAATGCCCACGCGCTCGCCTCGCTCAATGGCAAACTTCACATCCCGGTAAAGCTGGAGCGCTCCATACGCCATCGACAGATTCTTTGCCTCCAACACCACCGCACCGCTGCGCACCACTTCGCCCAACCGGAACACCGCCGCGCGCTGCTCGCTCTCTGGTGCATCGATCAATTCCAACTTTTCCAACTTCTTCAGCCGGCTTTGCGCAAACGCAGCCTTGGATGCCTTGTAACGGAATTTGTCGATTAACTTCGTCTCTTTGTCAATGTGCTTCTGTTGCCGGTCATAGTCTTTCTGCTGCTGCTCCAGAATCAACGCCTTGTTCGCCACGTAGGCATCGTAGTTGCCCGTAAACCACCTCACCTCGCCCCGTTCGACTTCAATGATGCGGTTCGAAACCGCATTCAACGTGCGCCGGTCGTGGGAAATGATCATGAGCGCGCGGGGCCATTCCTGAAGAAAGTCCTCCAGCCACTCTTGCGCTTCCAGATCAAGATGGTTCTCCGGCTCGTCAAGCAACAGCAAATCCGCGTCCTTCAACAATACCAGCGCAAGCATCAGGCGGCTGCGCTGTCCGCCGCTCAGCGCCTTGGCGTGAAGGTTAAAATCGTCCACGGTGAACCCAAGCCCATGCAGCACCCGCTTCGCATTTGTCCGGAATTCATACCCACCTTTGGCCTGAAAGGCATCCAGCTTTTCGCTGTACCGCGCGAGCGCCGTCTCGTCGCCATCGCCCAACCGGTCCCCCATGGCATTGAGTTCGTGCTCAAGATCGAGCAATTCGCGAAACCCTTCCATCACAACGTCAAAAATGGTCGCCTCAGGCTTAAACGCAGGCAGCTGCTCCAAACACGCCACCCGAGCACGGCGCATCCGCTCAATGACGCCCTGCTCAGGCTCCGCGTCGCCCAATATCAAACGGAAAATGGTGCTTTTGCCCGTGCCGTTGCGGCCTATCAAACCAATTTTATCCCCCGACTCCACCTGCAAGGAGACTCCACGCAACACAGGTTTGGCGTTGTAGGATTTGTGGACATTTTCGAGGCGTACGATGCTCATGGATGTGTGCGCGGTTAAAACCCGGTTGACGTGATTTCAATGCCGTAGAGTAACCCTGATCGTACATGCATCAAGGGTGGTAATTCCATTTTCGCATGTATGCGGGCAGAAGCATCCAGTAGGTCTACATCAGTTGCATATAGATTCGGAGATAGTCTTCGACCATCGAGTCTACGGAAAAGGATTCACTCACCATGCTCCGAGCGCATTCAGCCCGGCGTTTCATCTCCAATGGATTGCCAAATGCAATTATGATTTCCCTCGCCAGTGAATCCGGGTTTCGTGCCTCGGCAAGGTACCCCGTGTCGCCCGGTTTGACGATTTCAGGAATGGCCCCGCCCGCCGTCGCAATCACGGGAATTCCACAGCACATGGCATCCAGAATCGAGGTACCGAGCCCCTCTTCCTTGCTGGACATGACAAAGGCATCCATCGTCCGCAACAACTGCGGAACGTCGTTGCGATAGCCAAGCAGGTGAACGGCATGGCCCAGTCCCAGCGTGGCGATTTGCGATTCCAAGTGCGGGCGCAGTGGCCCTTCGCCCGCAATAATCAGGTGCAATTGGGGAATGGCTTTTAACACCGCGGGCATGGCCGACAAAAGCGTCGCATGATCTTTGTGCCCTACCAAGGCCGCCACGTTACCCAACAATGGCACGTCGTCAGGCACTCCGAATGCCGCCCGAGGCAAAGGCTCCACGTCAAACCGAGCGGGATCGATGCTGCTATACACAACTCGTAACCGGGATTCAGGCACACCGATCCGCGTCAGTATCCGTTGCACAAGTCCGGATATGGCGACCGTGAAATCCGGCGATCGATACTTCCAGCGGTTGAACAAGTGGTTCTTCGGTACAAAATCAACCCGGCGCGTAACCACAACCTTTGCATGCGCACCCAACGCCCGTGCAAGAATCGCCAGCGCATGCGCATGGCTGGAATGGGCATGGAGAATGTCAATCCCGTATTTGCGCGCCGAAGCGGCCAATCGCCATGCACTGATTACATCGGCCTCTCCACGCATGGGCAACGACAGCCTGGGCGCATCCGGCGCGCCGTGATCACGCTTCAGGAACTCGGACCCGGGCCGGCCCGCAATAATGCATTCGTGGCCGCGCCGCACCAACCCTGCAATTAAGTAACTCGCCTGCTGCTCGCCCCCGCGCCAACCCGTCTGTTCGTCTATATGGAGAATCCGCATGATCTAAACGGACACATCGGGGAATACCCCGAAAAGTTTGAAATGGATTTTCGGAAGAAACCCACACGCAGTCCTTGTGTTTTGACCACAAGGTAAATAGTCCACACGGGCTGCTCCACGCCGTGTCAACGTCTGGTCCCCCGTGCCTGGTGCAACTCCAGCGCATGCCGGTATGCCGCTACTGTCCTTTCCGCTAGTTTGGCCAGGGAAAATTCGTCAGCCACGCGCGTCCGCGCTGAACGGCCCATGGTCCGCCGCTTCTCTTCGTCGGCAATAAGTGAGCGCAGCGCCTCCATCAACGGCAAAGTCTCGCCCTGACGAACAATATGTCCATCGATACCGTCGCGTACGATCTCTTTCGTGCCGCCATGGTCAGATGCCACGATCGGTTTTTCCGTGGCCATCTGTTCCATCACGCTGAAGGACGACGCCTCGCACGCAATGGACGGTTGGACGCCTATATCAAACGCCTGAATGCAATCACCCACGTCGGTGCGAAATCCCGCGAAGTGTGTAATGCCGTCGATGCCCAGTTCCCGTGCCATTGCCTTGAGATCGTTTTCCAGATCCCCACGACCCAGTAACAGCAACCGAACATTGGGAAACGCCTTCGACAAATCCACTGCCGCTTCGAACAGATAACGGTGTCCTTTCGCTTCCGTCAAACGAGCCGCCATGCCCAGCACAACCTGCCCGTTGGTGTAACCAAACTCCTCGCGCACGCGCTTGCGCACCTCCGCGTCAGGCTTGTATTCGTCGGGATCCACGCCATTGTGGATGGACGCCATCCGATCAGCGTCGAAAACGGGCCGCGAGATGCGCATCTCGCGCACTTCTTCGCACACCGCGATTTGATAATCGGTCCATCGCAGGTTGAGCGTCCGGTTCAAAATATTTTCGCTGACCGGGTAGGTGTTGTGCCGCGACCGTACCATGCACACAGGGAAACCCATCAAGCGATTGGCGATGGCGCTCACCCAGTGGTCTTGCGATCCATTGGCATGGAGGATGTCCGGCGCCTCAGCCTGGATGTACCCCTTCACGGTTCGCACGTCATCAAACCAGCACGTAGGCCGCAGTCCTCCACGATAGTGAAACCGGTTGACCAACCCGCACTTCGCCAGACGAGCGGACTCCACCAGCACACTCTCGCGCTTGCAGCCAATCGCAACCGAATGCCCCAACTGGGTCAGTTCACTCGCCAGCTTCTCTACATAGCGTACCTGTCCCCCGCCTTTGAGATGGGGGTCAGTCAATAAAATCTTCAGGGGACGAGTGCTCACTTCACTTCCAAAATGCGTTCCGCCGGGAGTTCGGGGAGATGCTCGATCATAATCCCTTTGAACGCGCCCGCGTCAAATCGGTTCGCAAACAATACCACATGGTTCTGATGGCCAAACCGCAACTTGCTCCCGGCCTCGAAAAAGTACGCCGTAACGGGATTGGCATTGGGGGAAAAACCCCGCCACGCCGCCAGTGCGGAATGTACCGTGCATTCCTCTCCGTTGATCCACGCACGCAAGCCCAGATTGAGCGGCGCCAAATCGATCCCGCACTTGATGGGCACTTGCGTCTTGTACCCTTCCGGCACGCCGACTTCGTCCGTGCCCGTCCGGATCGGATCAAACATGGCCGGCCCTTCAAACCGTACCACAAAAAACAGGCAATCCGGATAGGCCCAGCACGGACGTTGCAACTCAAAGGGAGAACAATGTATCCGGCTGGCATATTCGCGCGGCACGTTCAACTTCGTATACAGCCATACGTTGCGCCGCTCCAACATCTCCGGCGTGCAGACCTTGCCGGGAAACTGTCCCGCGGGCAATTGTTCGGCCCCATCGCGGTACGCGCGCACCGTATAGGTCCAATCGCGCAAATGACGTGGAAACGCGGTACCAGGAAAACGGATGTCGTGTACCTGATACCGATCGCCCATCCGCACACCCACATCGCAACGCGATCCCGCCTCGCCCAGGAGGACCACGTGCTCGTCGTCCTCCCGATAGGAACATCCAAATACCTCGGGACGCTTGCGCTTCGCCGATGCCGGCGATCGGCGAACCATCTCAACAACGCGCGCCTCGCGCGGCTTCAAGCGTAATCCCAACACGCTATCCCGGCGAAACAATCCGTTGGAAGGCCCCAGGTACAGCCGATCACATGGATATACTTCGCGAAACACGTAGTCCGCGTCACGGTGAAGATGCGGACGAAGCTGAACATCCTGCTCGTCATACGAGCAGTTGAATAAAAACACGGTTGCGCCGCGGGCATCCGCATAGGCATATCCGTCCACGTTACCAAGCCCGGGACAATCCAGAATTTCAAGCACATGACGGTGCGAACAAAGGTTGCGCGCCTGCCACCCAAACCAATGCCGGGCAAACGCGCGATCCTCCTCGCCCAGATCCGCCGGCACCGCGAAGATCCGATGCCTGTGGCCCGTCGCAACGGCCGACAATACCGCATAGCGCCAGCCCGCACTGTCGTGATAGCAGTACCACGGAAAATGATCCGCGCCAGGGTAAGGAGCGGACGGACTGGAGGCAGGCGAGAAGCCTATCGTATTGCCCATCTTGCACAGCGGAAGCAAGAACGCATGTGACCGGCGAAAATACAGCCGGTTCATATCCGCAAACAATCGGCCCACATGAATGTCGGGCAAGGGCAAAGGGTGAGCATCGGCCAAACCGGTCATCCAGTCGCAGATCCGAGCCAGTCCCGCGCCATAGGCGGCATACGGACCGGAACAACCCACATGCCCCACGCTCTCTCGCAAGGCCGCGACAACTTCGATTAACCCCCAAAAAGCCTTCTGCAACGATTCCAGACCCGACCCATGGTCGTGGCCCGGATTGCTGCACGGCACTATCGGAGTGCCGCTTACCTCGATGTCCCGAAATCGGTACAGCTCGAGCAGCATCTGGTAACGATCAATCAAATAGTCGCGGAACTCGTCAAATCCAAAACAGGCGCCAACATCCGGCGTCGCAGGCAAACCATGCGGTGACAACGCCAGCCAGTGAAGGCTCTGCGGGATGTCGTGACCCAGCGCCAGCGTGGCGGATATCCCCTCGTCGCCCAGCCGGTGCGAAACTGAAGCACGATGCGGATACGAAGCCGGCGAGCGTAGCAAATTCGGAAGATAAACCCGTTCCGCGGAAAACCAGCCGCATTGATCCAGCGTCTCAAGGTCGCTCGGACCTTCCAATCCAAACGGAAATCCCGCGACTTCTACCACCGGCGCACCCTGCGGCGGAGCGCCCTGCATCAAGTACTCGCGAAACCAGGACGCCTCGCCTTCATCCAACTCCGCCCCGGTTTCGTGATAAGGATTGCTGTAAGGCCGGCCAACGAGCCCATAAACACCGATGCACGCGGTCATCAACCGGAAACTGTGCCCGGGTACTACGTCATGCGCCGGGTAATAATAGAATCGGAGCGATCGATTCTTGACCTCCGAAAAATAACCAAGGAACTCCGCACAAAAAAACAAGCCGCCGTCTGCACCGCGCAAAAACACAACCGGCGAAAACATCCCAGCGTCGTGCACCCGCAGGTCATAGGATGCATCCACCTCGTGTTTGAACAGCGATACTTCGTTAACACGCGCCTCGCGCGTGAAACCATGCAGCACTACCGTCTTGCGCATCACGTGCTCGCCCCGCGCAACAACGTACGACACGGAGCTCTTGAACCAGCCGCAGTCGCCGTGAATCGTGAGCGATGCCATATCGCTCGATCCTCGCGACTCAACCTGGGTCACACGGAAACTCTCGGCCGATATGGTGCCGCTTTCGCAAATCGCTTCGACAGGACTGAATGCAAGTTGATACGACTCCCCTATCAACTTGTTTTCGATGGTGGCGGACTCGGTCCGTTTTCCCTCCAGCGACAGGCGGACTTCCAGGAAGCCGTTGCCCAACGTGCCGCGCTTGTTCTCCGCCCGGGCATAGGCAGGCTCCCGGCGGGCAGGATGACTGATTAGATCAAGCTCGGGATAGATATCGGCAGAATGAAGCGTCATACCCGCCTCCTTTCGCACCCTACCCCAATCTCACTATAGCACGACCACTCCCAATCAACAAAACTAATTTCATAAACTGCCTAATTTCAATGTGTTATATACTAAAAACACAACACAATTGAAACAAAAAGGAAGAAACGGACCCGGGTGTGAATAGTGGTATCACCGGGAAATCAGATGAAGAATACTCAAAAACAAAATCAGGAAGGCGTCCCCTCTGGAGTCGTGCTCGACGCCTCCGGAACCACCTCTCCCTCATCCGGCAATTCGGCAAAAACTCCCTGAGTACCAACCTTCTCGATGGTCTCAAGCAACCGTCCAATGTTCTCCACAGCGGAATCCAAGTGCTGCAGCGCGGCATCCAACTCAGTGTCGATGTCCTGCAAGTCCTCTCGGCGTTTCAGTTCAACCTTATTAATCTTCTTGAATGTCATACTGCCACCCTGAACAGGCCAATCATGGCTAATTTGGCGAACTAGAAACTTGGAGGTGAAGAGTCTTTTAATTCCTGCCGCAATCCCGCGAGCGCGGTGTATCGCGTGGCGGGAGGCAGCGGATCTGGGGTCGCGTCAAGTATCTCCCACGCCTCGGTATCTTCACCCGCAAGAAACGGCGCGCCATCTTCACCGGAAAACTCGTCATGAGCGCACAAGTTTGCGATCCGGACAACTGCGGCCAATTGGGGATCTTTGGCCTGCGAAAGGCTCATGCCTTCCGCTGGGTGATGATAGAGCAGCGAGTCCGCGAGCGTCTCGGGAAAATTCCAGCGTATGGCCAGCGCGGCCGCCGCATGGCTATGGGAAAATCCGAATTTGGCGATCTCCGAAACGCACAGAATCGCCCCGGATCCTCCGGTCGCCTTCAAAATTTTCACGTAGTCGTCCCGCAATTGCTTGATCATGATCAGCTTGCCCATGTCATGTAGCAGACCCGCAACAAACGCTTCGCCCTGCACGCCTGATCGCAAACGAATTGCAAGCGCCTTGGAGAGTCCACCCACGAGAAACGAGTGGTTCAGGTACTCTTTCACCCCGAATCCGCCGACGCGATCGTCTTTCAAAGCATCAAATACCGATACGCCCAGCACAATGTTGCGAACTTCGCGAACGCCCAGAATCACCAAAGCAAGTTTGAGTGTTCCCACATACTGCTTCATGCCGTAGTACGGCGAGTTGCTGATACGCAGAATCTTGGCTGTCAATGCCGGATCGCGTTCCAGCACCTCGCTCACCTCACTCATATCCGTGAGCGGATCGTCCGTCAGTCGCAATACTTCGGCCACCAACTCCGGCATAGCCGGAAGATCGCCGGTACGCTCAACAACTTTTTCCACCACTTTGGATCGAATCATGAAAATCCAGGCCTTTCATCAGCGGATTGAAATGCAGGTCGGCGGGGAGAGGCGGCTGGCCTTGATTGGGCCCCTCGTATCCGGCACACACCCCAGCCTCCAGTTTCCGCAGTATTCTACGGGAATGGGGCACAGAAAAAAATAAACCCGCGGACCTCCCCAAATTTCCAGTCTCAGCGTGTCAGCAGGACCGGACAATGCACCTTGTTCATCACATAAGCGGTGGTGCTGCCTACCACCCACTCCCGCACCTTGCTGTGTCCAAACGCGCCCATAATCAATAAATCAGCCCCAATTTCCCGGGCATGCTCCACAATCGTCTCGCTCGGATCCCCGTTTCTGACTGTGTACTCGAACGATACGCCATGGGGGTCCAAATAGCTCTTGGCCTCATCCAACCACACCGTCGCATGGTCTTCGCCCACGAGCAGCAGATGTAACGGCACAGACCAGTCCCGGCTCACGTCGGCCGCGATTTGCAGCGCGCGCCGGGCATGGCTGGACCCGTCGTAGGCCAGCAAAAAGGCATTTCGCCCCGGCGTCTCAATGCCCGTGATCAACACTGGCCGTTCGGACCGGCGGACTACGGAACTGGTCGTCGATCCGAGCACGCCTTCGAGCCATTCCGAATGTTCCCCGCTACGGGCCAAAATGACGAGATCGGTCAAGGTCGCGCTTTCCACAATGGTGCGAACGACCAGACCGGTCTCCAGATGCAGTTCCACGGGCACGCCCTGCTCTTCGCATGCCTTCCGTACGACTTCGAGCGCCGCCTTGCCGCGCTCTTCGAGAATCATACTGATATTGCCCTGGTAGTTCGCGTAGGGAGCGGTGCCCAGCGAGGCGGATACATCCCGAAGGATCGGCCCCTCCAAAAGACGGACGTCCACCACATGCAGCCCGTGGATCTTGGCCCCGTACTGTTTGGCCACCGCCGTGGCATATCGAATGGCGGTCGTCGCCCGGTCGCTTCCGTCCGTCGGAACGAGCAAATGTTTAATCATAACGGCGTGGTTCCCAATTCGTTGTGCGCGCAATGCCCCGGGCTACACTTCCAACATGCCCTTGGTCGACGGAACGCCGGTCACCCGCGGATCAATCGAAACCGCCTGGTCCAGCGCCCGCGCAAACGCCTTGAAAAGCCCCTCGATGCAGTGGTGCGCGTTTCCCCCGTGCCGCAACGTCAAATGCAACGTGCAGCGCGCATTCGAAGCCACCGCGCGAAAAAATTCCTGGGTCAATTCCGTATCGAATTCGCCTACCCGGCCCACCGGCATGTCCGCGTGAAAGCCAAGGTAAGGACGGCCGCTGAAATCGATCGCCGCCTCGGCAAGCACTTCGTCCATGGGAACGAGTGCATGCCCATACCGCACTATGCCCTTGCAGTCGCCCAGCGCTTCCAGCAACGCCTTGCCAAAGCAAATGCCCACGTCTTCCACCGTGTGGTGGGCATCAACTTCAAGGTCGCCCTTGGCATCCACCGAAAGGTCCAAATGCCCGTGCTTGGCAATGTGCGTCAACATGTGATCGAAAAAACCAATGCCGGTCTTCAACTTGGACGTGCCTTGGCCATCCAGCGCGAGGCGAAGCTTGATCTGTGTTTCCGCGGTCTTGCGGTCGATGTTTCCAATGCGTTGCTTACCCATGACTCCGTTTCCAAACCGCGCGCCCGCCAAAATCCTGGGGCCACGGTCCAATGCGGGCGATTACCGCCCGAGGTACAACCGTTCCGCCAGAAACGGTGGCAACTCCGCGTCCACTATCCGCTGCGCGGCCTGATCAATGTCGTATTCCTGACGAACCAACTCGAACACCTTGCTCTCCGAGTCAAACAAGCCGAATGACGCGCGAGAATCGCCGTCGCGAGGCTGGCCTACCGAACCCGGATTGATGAAAAAGAGTTTCCCATCGCCCAGGGCGAATCGGGAGTCATCGTCAACGGTGTACGTCCCGTCCGACGAAAAGATACCAGGACTATGCGTATGTCCGAAAAAACATACCTGAAGATTCCGCTCTTCCAGATAGGTCATGTGCGGCAAAATGTCCTCCCACGTAAACATGTAACAGTCCCGATCCGTGGGCGAACCGTGCGCCGCCAGAAAATGGTCAAACGTCAGATTCACGGGCAAATCGTGCAACCACTTCAGGTTATCCGGGCTGATATGCTCCCGCGTCCACATGACCGCCGAAAAAGCAACGGGGTTGAAACCGTAAGGCTCTTCCAAGCCACACGCCACGGCGTCATGATTGCCGCAAATGGTAGGGATATTGCGCTCTCGGAGGATATTAATGCACTCATCGGGATTCGCGTTGTATCCAACCGCGTCCCCCAGGCAGACTATCTGGTCCACCCCAATCGTTTCGATACGGGCCAACACCGCATTGAGTGCATCGAGGTTGGCGTGAATATCGGAGATCAGTGCGTAGCGCAAGCCATTAGTACCTTTCGGTGGTTGTGATTACCCCAGACCCACCCCGCCGTACTCCAACATGTACGATCGCCAGGCAACTGTACGCGAACGACCCATGCTCAAAGGCACTTCGTCGCATCCGGTGAGACTTCCCCACGCACTCATTACGGATGTGGCCCAGGCGTTGCAACACGCCCGCGGGCAAACGCCGCTTCCGTCGCACTATACTCACCCTCAACGGGCGGAAAATGCAATGCCCGTCAACAGTGCCCACCCGCACAAACCACTCCCAGTGCGGGGGCGAGACACAATACTCTGAACCACCTCTCAATTACAATATGGCGGTGGTCGTCGGTCGCATCCCCCGAACACAGGGCGCTGACAACGGTTATAGAGAATTCCCCAGGACGCTTCAACTTATGTCAA
Source organism: Candidatus Hydrogenedentota bacterium (assembly GCA_045863295.1). Taxonomy (GTDB): domain Bacteria; phylum Hydrogenedentota; class Hydrogenedentia; order Hydrogenedentales; family SLHB01; genus BTWA01. The sequence goes on along the minus strand of BTWA01000009.1, from coordinate 68,728 downwards.
TCAAATAGTCAACACTAACCCCTTGTATGCTATAGTAAATCCTAGGCGTCAGTCCGGGTCAAAGCGTCGTGCAAAACAATCAAGCTGATATCCCCACGGCAGCTGCCGAAATGGCGGAGCCCGCCTACGAACCCAACCCTATCGAGGAAATCGAAGGCTGGGCGACGGACTCGTCTGCTAAAAGCCCTGAAAATGCACCAAGGCACCCATCCCTCAGGGCAGCGGCTGTTGCGGGAATTGTCGTATGGGGCCTTCTGGCCGCGGAATACAAAGGGCGCGTCCCCGATAACGTCTCGGCCTCTGAGTGGATGGGCTCGCTGCTGACCGGCTCGACGCCGGCCGGGATGGGGGTCCTAACCGCCGTATTCGTGCCCACCGGCCCTGAATCATCTTCGGCGGCGCACCTGGCCCGGTTGAATCTCCTGAATGCCTTGGCTGTAGCGGCCGCCGCGGGATTCCTGGCCGCCGGTATCGCCGGCCTCCTTTCGCGAATGACCCGCCGGTGGGAGGCCCTGTTCGCCGGGGTCATCGGCGGTCTCGCGGCGGGGCTGTGCCCGACCTGGATATACGCGGCGACCGCGCCCGGTCCCGACAGCCTCACATTGCTCCTGGTAACCGCGGCTTGGGCTATCTTGTTCATCATTCGTGATCCGCAGAGATTGCCCATGTTGGCGGTATCCGGTTTACTCCTCGGGCTTTCGGCGGTGAACCACCCGGGAACGGCATGGCTGTTTGTCCCGGCGATTGTCTACGCGTTGTCCCGGCCCTCCGCAAGTAACCGTGTCTTCCTGGTTGCAGTGACCATGGCCGTTGCATTCTTCCTGGGATGCGCGGTTTATCCGCTCATCCAGGCCTACAACAACATTCCCCTGCAACTTGCCGTGCTGCAATGGTCTCAGGGACCCACGCCATTGCTTTGGGGCGCGGAACCCACTTGGGTCTTTGGCCCCCTGCTTCTCCGGGAATTGTCCCTGCCGGTATTGGTACTTACAGCGGCGGGATTGCTAACGGCGGCTTCTCGGTCACTGCGTCCCGCAATGCTCTTGGCCGCCTGCATTTTCCTCATGATGGGACCCCTCTACCCATTTCTCACGAATCCCGTACACTCCCCGTTCGTACCGGACTCGAACGCCCCCACGCTGATACTCCTGGCCATGACCTCAGTATCTGCCTCCGCCGCCCTGGGTTTTCTATGCTCCAAAGTGAATACCCAACGGCTGCATCGATCTATCGGTCCGTTGCTCTTGCTACTCGTGGGCACAGCTACCCTGTTCTTTCAATGGAGGGACGGCATTATTCGCCGAGGGCCTGCACCCGTCACGATAGCCCGCTCAATTCTGGATTCCTGCCCCGAGAATGCCGTCCTCGTGGTAGGCTCGCCAAGACTGGGCTCCCTCCTGGTGACGGCCCAGCGCGGCCACGGCATCCGCGAAGACGTGTCGCTCCTGGCCATGAACGCCCCGCTGGACATCGTCTCCCAATATCAAAAGGAACAAGGCGCCGAAGTCCGGCCTGCGTTGACTCCGGTCCGGTTTGCACAAGACTCCCCGGAACCGGCGCCGCCCCCCGCAGACCCAGGACACGAACCCGACCCCCTACTATGGGATGTCATTCTCACCCACTTCCCAGACCGACCGGTCTGCTTTGCAGGAGTGTCCTCCCCTTGGCTCCTGCGCCGCGCCCAGATTCGCGGAGGCATTCTCGTGTACCCGCGTCTGCCGGACTCGGAACCCCGCTCGTTCGCGGGTGACCTTGAGCGGGTGCACTTGGATAGCCTTGCCAACAGCGACCCTGATCTGGCAGCCGCCCTCTGCGATGTCTTGAAGCCCCTCTCCGGCGCGTTCCGGCACCAAGCCGAACCCGCCAAGGCCGTCGAGTATGCGAGAATTGCGTTATCCATGCAGCCGGATAGCCCGGATACCTGGCGCCTGGTGGCGTTGGCATCCACGCGCCTCGGCAAACAGGACGACGCGTTGAAATATGCCGAACAATGCCTGCGGCGGTTGCCTCAAGGAAACGACCCGGCCGAATTCCTTGCCGCCATGAAGGCGGACGACGATACGCGCCAATTGGAATTGGCGTTTCAGAAGGTCATTGACTCCCGCATGAATGAGACGGAAAGCCCGCCGGCGGCGGACGACAGCGCGGTCATCGCCGCGCTCTGGGAAGCCGGAGAATTCGCCACCCTCGCCCGCGGCTATACCATTCTGTCCGCACTGGACCAAAAAGACGTGGACTCCCACTACGAGTGCGCTGCCGCATACGCCCAATTGGGCGAAATCCAGCGATCGCGCGACACGCTCCAGCGCGCCATGCAACTCTCGCCAGAAACCGTCGAAAAACGTCTTCTTCAGGACGACCGGTTTGTCCTACTCACCTTGACGCCCAGCCGCGCCGCCAAAAACCGGGCCTGAAACGGGTGCGATATCCCGCACCGCCTGCCGATCCCGAAGTACTCTTGGCCGCATCCAAGTCCGCACCTTGTTGACCCGCGTGATTTTTCGTACTATACGGCTAACGTTGTGGGCACAATCTTCGGGGACAAGGGACGCGCGCATGGGCCTTATCACTTGGTACTGGAACGGCATCCTCAATATTCCGGTCAATATCCTCCTGCGATTTGGCCTGCCGGCCAGCGACATTGTCGTCTTCATCACGAAACTCGTACTGACGCTGATTCTGCTGTACATCCTGAAAAGCGTCTTATCGAAAGTATGGGATATCGTCTCGAACCTGATGAACCGCAATCGCCTCGCGGATGGCCGCGACATTCGCGCACTCGGTGCGTCGGGGGGTGGCGCGCCCGCGGGCCAGGATTTCGTTCAGAACCTGGAGGCGGCGCAGAACCTCGAAGGCACGGTAAAGCGCCTGAAAGGCGAACGAAACTACCTCGGCGTCGCAAAGGCCTACGCCTCCGTCAACCGCCACAAGGATGCCGCCAAGTGGTACAAGAAAGCCGGACAAAAGCGTGAGTCCGCCCGCGAACTCGCCCTGGCCGGGTATACCGCCAAGGCCGCGAAACTGCTTTTGAAGGAAGGCGACTTTGAAACCGCCGGCCGTCTTTTTGGCGAATGCGGCAAGCATTTCGAATCCGCCAAGGCCTACGCCCAAGCCGGACGCAAGGCCCTCTCCGCATCCGCCTACCGGAAGGCCGCCAAATACCGCGAGGCCGCCGAAGTCTACCTCGACTATTTCTCGAATCCGACGGATGCCGTGGAAGAACAGGTCGTTGCCGCCGAAGAATGCTTCGCCATGCTGGCCAACGACGCCGCCAAGGAAAAAGTGCCCGCGGATGTGCTCAAACAATTGCAGCCACACCTTGCCCAACGCTTCGAAAAATCGAAAAAGTTCGATCTCGCCGCCGCGCTCTTCAAGGAAGCCGGCGATCTCGTGCGTGCAGGCGAAGTGTTCGTGCTCGCAGGCAAACTGGAAGAAGCCGCCGAATGCATGAAGGCCGCCGGAAAAACCAAGGAAGCCTCCCGCATCGTCGGCCGCTACCACGAAATGAAGAGCCAGTGGAAAGAAGCCGCCATGGCCTTTGTCCAATCCGGCGACATCCTCAAGGCCGGCGAGTGCTTCTCCAAAGCCGCCGACCCGCTGCGCGCCGCCGAGTGTTTTGAAAAGGCTGGTGATTTTGCCCGCGCCGGTCTCGCATACGCCCAGGCCACGCGCTACGAAGCCGGCATCAAGGTGCTCCAGAAAATCCCGGAAACGGATTCCACCTTCGACACTTCGCGCGCGCTGCTCGGCCGCTGCTTCTGGGAAACGCACGACTACGAACATTGCGCCGCCACGCTCGAAAACCACCTCACGAACAAACGCGTGGAAACCAACAACATCGAATACTGGTACATGCTCGCGCTCGCCTACGAACAGCTCGGCAAGCTCGATAAGTCCAAGGAAATCCTGCTCAAGATCGGCGCCGTCAACCGCTCGTTTCGCGATGTCTCTCAACGTCTCTCCAGCGTCGCCTCGCGCATCTCCATGCAGGCCCAGCTAAGCGGTCAGATGACCGCCGGACCCAGCGGCTCCATTTCCGGCGGCGGCCCGCAACCCGCCTCTGCCGATCCCGGCACGCAACTGATGACCACCGTCCAGACCTCCCTCGGCGGACGCTACGTCCTCGACAAGGAACTCGGACGCGGAGGCATGGGCGTCGTCTACATGGCCCGCGACACCCAACTCGACCGGCCCGTAGCGTTAAAATTCATCGGCAATCTTGTCGACAACTCCGATGAATTCCGCCAGCGATTCATCCGCGAAGCCCGCACGGCCGCGAAGATTTCGCACCCCAACATCATCGCCATCTACGACATCAGCGCCAGCGTCGGCAAAGCCTACATCGCCATGGAATTCATCGAAGGCCCCAACCTGCAAAAACACCTGTCCATGCGAAAGGCCGGCCTGCCCCCCCGCGAAGCCATCAACATCATCGGACAGGCCTGCAACGCCCTGGCCGCCATACACGACGCCGGCATCGTCCACCGCGACATCAAACCCGAAAACATCCTCCTCGCCAAAGGCGGACTCGTCAAACTCACCGACTTCGGCCTCGCCAAAGCCGAAGACTCCCGCATGACCCAACAAGGCGTCATCATGGGCACCCCCAGTTTCATGGCCCCCGAACAAGTCCTCGGCAAAGACGCCGATGCCCGTTCCGACATCTACTCCCTCGGCCTCGTCTTCTGGGAATGCCTCACCGGCGAAACCGCCATCTCCGGCAACAACGTCCTCGAACGCCAACTCAAAGAACTCCCCCCCAAACCCAGCGAAAAAAACCCAATCGTCACCCCCGACATCGACACCGTCGTCATGAAATGCATCGCCAAAAAACGCGAAGATCGCTACACCAACTGCAAAGATCTAATGGCGGAGTTGAGGAAGTTGAATGTGAAGTAGGCTTCTTGGAACTTATTTACTTCGAACCTGAGTTGGAGAGGTCATGTCATATTCCTTTATCGATCTGGCAGAAGAGGTGTTATGCAAGTCCCCTCAACCGTTGACATTCCAAGAGATTTGGCAACAAGCGGATGCTAGAGGGCTTTCCAAGAAGCTACGTACCCGGGGGAAGACCCCATGGAATACATTAGGTGCGAGACTGTACGTAGATGTGCGAGACAATCCAAATAGCAGATTCAGATCTGTTGGCAAGCGGCCAAGCCGGTTCATTTTAAAAGAACGGGAAGCCGATGTTACGGAAGCGGTTCTGACAGACCTGGAAGCCGATGAACCTGAAAAACATTTCCAATCGACCAAGTTTCACGAAAGAGACTTGCATCCCCTGCTAACTTATTTTGTATACGCGAATCCCACATTTTCCAGAGGACGACGCATCTACACAAAAACCATACGTCATGAGCAATCAAAGCGGGGCGGATACAACGAATGGCTTCATCCGGATATTGTCGGAGTCTATCTACCTCTGGACGATTGGAAACACGAGGTGATCGCATTCAACCAATTACTCGATAAAAGCGCAGTTCGGCTATTCTCGTTTGAATTGAAAAAGACCGTCGACAAAGGAAACTATCGCGAGTCCTTTTTTCAAGCCGTGTCGAACTCCTCTTGGGCACACGAAGGGTACTTGGTGTCGCCGGCTATAACAAAGAATGACGACTTGCTGACGGAGCTTGGAAGACTCTCTTCTGCCTTTGGCATTGGAATCATCGAACTTGATTTGTCCGACTTTGACTCATCTACTGTGATGTTCCCCGCACGCGTACGGCCAATGCTCGACTGGGAAACCGTCAATAAGCTATGTGAGCAGAATACCGATTTCGAAAAATTCGTCCAGGCTGTAAGAATAGATTTTGATTCCAAGAAGTTTCACCCCTCTGAATACGATACGATTGAACAGGACCCGGAAAGTTATATAACCAGGAAATTCGGATAAAATGCTTAGTGAAGCCGTGACAAGATCCTGACCCTTAAACATTACTCCACACTCGGAATCGACAACTGTTCAGGAGTATTTCCTCGTTCCCAAATTTCCATTTGGGAACGCCCTCCCGGGAAGCTTCTGCTTCGGGTTTAGATGAAAACCACTGCCGCATTCGTTATTCTCATCTCATGCGATCGCGATATAAATTTCACGAGCAGGACGCGGCATACTTTCTCACCTGCACCATTGTTGAATGGACACCGGTTTTTCAATCCCGCCCTTATTTCGATGTTATTGTTCATTCTCTCGAATTTTGCCGCCGCGAAAAAGCGTTGCGTGTGTACGCATACGTCATCATGGAAAACCATGTACACCTTATCGTCGCTGCGCTAAACCCGCGCAGGGTGATTCAGGCATTCAAGGGGTTCACAGCCCGTGAGATAATCCGTCTTGCCGAGACCGATGGGAGGACCGGATTGCTCAAACAGTTCACCGCATACAAGAAGCGCTACAAAGCGGACAGCACCTATCAGGTCTGGCAGGAGGGTTCTCATCCGCAGCGAATTCTTGACGACGAGATGCTCAATCAAAAGCTGGAGTATATCCATAATAACCCGGTTCGCCGCGGATATGTTGATCTTCCTGAGCACTGGCGATATTCGTCAGCAAGGAACTATTATCTCGACGATCATTCGGTTCTGGAGATCGATCTACTGCCCATGTGAATGGGAATCAAAGCAGAGCTTTTCGGGAGCACGTTCCCAAGTGGAAGCTTGGGAACGAGGATTAGAAACGTTCTACGCCATCCTTCCGCTCAGAGAAACGCATGTCGCCCCCTTTCACCACGCATCACACGTATCGTACACCGACACCACATTACCAGCTTGTGCAAAATGCCCAAGCCACGGCCTGTTGCAATCGGCAAATCCACCTGTGCATAATTACCCTCGTCAATTTCTACTGGAGTATATAACGCGAGCGCCATGCGCGACGGCACGATCACAGAGTGGAATGATCAACGCGGATTCGGCTTCATCACCTTAACAGACAATCCGCGCAAGGTATTCTTTCATATCAGCGACGTGGTGACGAAACGCAACCGTCCTGCTGTGGGCCTTGCTGTCACATGCGAAGTCGTCGCCTCGGATCGGGGCGACAAGGCGGTTGGCGTCGCCGTCTGCAGTACGCACGGCTCGCCGCGCATAGGCGTCGGCGGTTGGGTGGCGGCCGTGGCTATTGCCGCGGGCCTTGCGGCCCTTGCGTACGCCATCGACGAGGCGCGTCTACCGGTGTTGACGCTGCTCGCCATCGGAGGCATGAGTGCCCTGGCGTTTACCCTGTATCGCGATGACAAGGCCAAGGCCCAATCCGGTCTGTGGCGCATCCCGGAGAGTACGCTGCACCTTGTGGCCCTCCTGGGCGGCTGGCCCGGCGCCCTCATCGCCCAGCGTGTGCTGCGCCACAAGAATCGAAAACTTAGTTTTCAACTCACATTCTGGGTGACCGTGATCTTAAACATCGCCGCGCTCGCAGCCCTTGCAAACATCGGCTTGGAAAACATACTGCAGCAGCTGCAATAGCCCGAAGTCGACATCCGAATTTACAACAAGCTTTGGCCGTTGTCTAAGACTTCAAATATCTTCGCGGAACGATCGTCTTTAAAAAAGACTTCTGGGTAGCGAAGGGAAGGACTACGGGTTCGAGAGGAAGAAGTCTGGTACCTTGAATTCGAAATAGGTGTCATGAAAATAAATGTCGTGTGTCGACACGAAGTACATTGTTCCAAGCCCCGCCACGGCGACCAGAGCAGTCGCACCGGCGAACAAATATGCCAAGACTCGTTTCTTGCGCATTCGGACGTACCCCGCAATTGCCTCCACGGATGATCTGGATTCAGTGTACGTGCCCATGGCCACGGCGTCAATGGCGCGAAAGTAGACGCGACATCTTGTCGCGTTCGCAGACCTGCCGCACACCCACAACCGCCAATCCCACACGTACATCCCTCATTGTGACCGGTAAAAAACGGGGGAACCCCAAAATAGAAATTAGATCTTCTCCCACGGCCTGAAAGGCCAGCAACATACTAGCCCAGGGCAAAACGAAGTGACGCCCTGGGATCACCCGCCCTAAACCGCAAGCCCTGAAAGGGCGTAACAAATTATTCTGCGCGGGGTTCGTCGTTCACACGGCCTGCCGCAATAGTGCAAATCCGATGTGCCGCACTTTCAGTGCTCGACGTAGGTGTGTCCCCGATCCTGGGGCGTTGCCCCAGGCTATCATGTGATGGCCCTTCAGGCCGGAATGCAAAAGGAAATATGTGACCTAACGTCGACTGGGTATCCCTGCCCAAATTACCCGCCACATGCCCAATGGGTGCAGTTCCCCATGACCGCAAGGTCTCAACTTCGAATCGCGCAGTCATTTCAAATCGGGATTGGGCGGAAACCCTATCGGTCACCAAAGAGTGTCCCGATCATAAAACCGTATCACGAAAACGCCCTCGGCGCAAGTGTTCAAACCGAGAATATCCATCATTTACCCTTGTTTCAATCCGCTAAGGAAATGCAACGGAAAGACAATATTATAGGGGGCATTGCCAAGAGGAGCATTCACTCTGAACTCATAAGAACCACGAATGGAGTTACAAAGCCGCAATCATTCATTCCCGGCGCGCCAGTACCGCCCCCCTGCCTGGCGCGGCGGTACAGAAATCGAGGCATCATGAATTCCATGCGGTTTCGGCGGGGACGATTTTGTAGATTTCGCCGTCGGCGAAGTCGCAGAGGTAGAGTTCGCCGTGGGCGTCCTGTCCGAACGAGGGCAGAAAGCCGAGGGTGCGGCCGTCGGGCGGAGCGAGTTCCTGGGTGCGTTCGATATAGTTCGAGATGGCGGCGCCGTCGTATTCGAGGGACCAGATGCGGCGGGTGATGTGGTCGCCGAAGAAGTAGGTGCCGCGGAGTCCGGGCATGGCAAGTCCACGATAGACGTAGCCGCCGGTGATGGCGCGCGCCACGTCGCGCCCGAGGTCCAGGATGGGCGGCGTGAAGCCTTCGTTGGTGCCGCAGGTGCCGAGACCGTCGACACAGGTGAACCCTTCGGCGATCCACCAGCCGTAGTTCTGACCGCCGAGGCTGGTGCCGGATTGAAAGTTGAGTTCTTCTTTGTGAAGCAGGCCGACGTCGGCGATGTAGAGATCGCCGGTGAGGGAATCGAAGCTCCATCGCCATGGGTTGCGAAAGCCGATGGCCCAGATTTCGCCGAACGCGTTGGGATTTTGGATAAACGGATTGGACAGGGGTATCTGATACGGGTCGCCGTGGTCGACATCGATGCGGAGCATTTTTCCGAGCAGGGAATCTAGCTTTTGCGCGCCGTTGGAGAACCAGACGTCCCCTCCGCCGTCGCCTGTGCCGAAGTAGAGGTAGCCGTCAGGGCCGAAGGCGATCATTCCGCCCTTGTGATTGGCGCGGGGTTGCGCGATGGTCATGAGGACTTTCGCGGAGGCGGGGTCGGCGAGATTTGGATTGCCGGCCATACGGGTGTACCGGGCCAATACGAGTGACCCACCGGCCTCGACGTAGGTGATGTAGAAGTGGCCGTTCACCGCGTACTGGGGATGAAACGCCACGCCCAACAGGCCCTGTTCGAGATTGGTCGTCAGCACGATGGCGGAGATATCCAGGAATGGCGTGAAGAGCCGGTCACCCCCTTTGATGAGCCAGATATAACCGGCGCGCTCGACAACGAAGATACGGCTGAAGTCGAGGCGGGGCGAGGTCAAGAACAGGGGTTGTGTGAATCCGGTGGCGAACAGTTCAAGTGCCAGCGCGGGCTCTTCCAATTCGCCGGGCACGATGATTTCCTCTTCTTCCCGTGGAGGAAAGAATGGACAGCCGGGAATGGAGGCGGTACCGGTAAGCAGTACCAGAGCCAACGCGGCGACGCAGGTTTTCGTTTTGCGCGATCCGGACAGTGTCACGATTCGGGCTCCGCTTGGACGATTTTATAGATGCGGCCTTGCAACAAGTCACAGAAGTAGATTTCGCCGAATCCATCCTCACCAAAGGAGGCAATGCTGGCGATGGTCAAGCCGGCCGGGGGCGCGAGTTCGGTGGTCCGATCAAGATAATTGGAAATGGTGGTGCCGTCGTATTTGAGGGACCAGATGCGTTTGCTCATGAAATCACCGAAGAAATACGTTCCGTGCAGTCCGGGCATGGCGATGCCGCGATAGACATACCCGCCGGTGATGGATTGGGCGAGATCGCGCGTGAGATCCAGAATGGGCGGAGTAAATCCGTCGTTCGTGCCGCAGTTGCCCCCGCCCCCGAGACAGGCAAATCCCTCGGCGGTGTACCACCCATAGTTTTGCCCGCCTGCGCTGGAGGCGGGTTGGAAATTCAGTTCTTCGCGGTGGCTTTGCCCCACGTCGGCGATGTAGAGGTCGCCGGTATCCGAATCGAAACTCCAGCGCCATGGATTGCGCAAACCGTAGGCCCAGATTTCGCCCAACGCATTGGGATCGTTTACAAAAGGGTTGTCCGGCGGGATGGCATAGGGATCGCCGTTATCGACGTCGAGGCGGAGCATCTTGCCCAGCAACGTGGTGAGCATCTGAGCTGTGTTTTGCGGGCCGGCGGATGTGCCACCGTCGCCCGGCGCAAAATACAGATAGCCGTCCGGTCCGAATGCGACCATGCCGCCATTGTGATTGGCTCGCGGCTGCGGAACGCGCAGCAGTATCTTCGCGGTGGCCGGATCGGCCTCGTTGGGCTTGGCCTGACTTCGCGAGTAGCGCGCGAGTACAACCGTGCCGTCAAGTTCAGTGTAGCCGATGTAGAAAAAGCCATTCTGCGCGTACTGGGGGTGAAACGCCAACCCGAGAAGGCCCTGCTCAAAGGCAGCGGTTTGCACGAGGGTCGAGACATCCAGAAACGGTGTGTACAGCCGATCGCCATCCTTGATGATCCAGATCTTGCCTGTGCGCTCGACAACGAAGAGGCGATGAAGGTCTCCAGGGGGCGAACCGACAAACAGGGGCTGAAAAAAACCAGATGCATAGAGTTGCAGGGCGATTGGGGGTTCTTCGGTGGGTCCCCCGTTGTCACCGTCGTCGTTGGGATCGGGGTCCGGATCGCCGTCGGGCGGCGGCGCCATCAGCGGGCAAGCTGCCAGGAGTGCAGTGAGCACACAGGCAAAGGCCAGTAGAGCCCATGGCCTATGGGACTGTAATTGGAACTTCATACTGCTCCCCTTATTTTCATCGACCGGATTCGGTATACCACGGGCCAGCACCGTTCGACAATGCCTAACGACAGAAGAGCCCACAACCCGCTCACGGGAAACCGCACGGAATCCGGTACTATTGACGTATGTCGCTTCATGTCCACGCTGAAATGCGGCACCGGCTCGACCCAATCGAGCGCAACGAGGATGTCTGCATTCTTTATGCCTGCGAATCCGGCAGCCGCGCATGGGGATTCGCATCAACGGACAGCGACGTTCGTTTTCTATACATTCACCGGCCTGCGTGGTATTTGTCACTGGATTCGGGTCGCGTTGTCATCGAACCGCCGATAGCGAGGAATCTGGACATCAACGGATGGGATTTGAGAAAGGCGCTGGGCCTGTTCCGAGAGTCGAACCCTCCCCTGCTTGAATGGATTCAGTCCCCACGGGTGTATCGCGAATATCTCGGGGTGGTGGTGAGGTTGCGGCACCTCTTGGTCGGGTACTATTCGCCGGTCGCGTGCGTTCTTGGATGCCCTTATTGCCGCGCACGGCCCGCGTTTGCGGGAATCATGAGGGGTTTGCCAGGGCGCGCAAGAGGGCTACGGCACGAAGCGCACCCAGATCGTCCACGGGATCGGCTGACATTGCAGCCGCCAGTTGATGGAGCTTGTCCTGAGCCGTGTCGGGCATGCCCAATGCAAGACGTCCTCGCGCGTTGTCTGCAAGCGCGGCAATCAGAACGCCGGCATACGCCGGTGCGCAAATCTCTTTCTTGGGTTTGCGGCGCGCGATTTGAGCCAGCACTTTTTCGAGGCGATCGTTGTGCGTACGCGGCGATTTTTGCACACCGTTTCCGATTTCGTGCGCGAGGTTTACCATCAAGGGACTGGACAGCATCGGCATGAGCCATCGCTCCAATTCCTGTTCCAATACTCCCGCCAGGATGAACGATTCGGGGGGCGTGGGCCCGCCGCTCTTCAAGAGCCGGATCATTTTGCGCGACGCATCGGCCAGATGCCTGCTTTCGGGAATCCAGGTTTCGACGGATCGTCCGATCCGATCGGGCAGGGTACAGATTGCCGTGACGTGGTTCTCCTGCAGACCGAATTCACATTGGCCGTCGTGCAAAGTTTCGAAGATCCATTTGAATACGGCTTGATAGATTTCCGGTACGCTTCGCATGCCGTCGCCTCGTAGGGTCGCGCTGAGTACAACGGTCCAACGCTGTGAATCGTACGAAAGCGCGAGTGACGCACCGCCGCCATTGGGAAGTGAGGCCGGCAGGGCCATGCACAGGTGGCTGAACGAGCGGCCGAGGACGTTTCTGTGTACAGCTATGGGAGGAAGTGCGGGGTCAATCGCGGTTTCCACTCGAATCCCGGCTTCGTCGAGCATGGGTTGGTGCCGGCTATACGCGGCGCGGAAAAGCCCATCGAGTGAGACAGGCTCCATGACAGGTTTTGAATGGGCCAAATCAGACAGGCACGAAAGCCACAGGGCCGGGTCTGGAGATTGTTCACTCCGAAGAGCGGCGATGCGTTGATTCCAGTCGTCTGCCTCCTGGAGCGCCGGGGGAATCATACGTACGCCCTTCAGGCGCAAGAGGAGTCCTCCGCCATCGGCATCGATTCGGCCGCCTCCGGTTGCGCGGGTCCAGGCTTGTTCCACGAGATTGCGCGGCAACCGGAGTCCATGGCCGATTTCCAGCGAGGCCGGTATGCGCCCGAACCCGTCAAATCCGAGCGACAACGCAGGAGTGTCCTTTTCCATGACGAGTTCGAGAACGGGCGTCGAATCGCGCGACATTTCGGCTCCACGCATGAGAAGCCGCACGCATGCGTCCATGAGCGACACATCGCAACGGCAGAGCGAGGCATTGCCGGAGAGGACCACGGCTTTTCGACAATCGGGAAGAGTGGCGAGTCTCTCAACCCACGGGCCGGGGTTGTGTTCTTCGATTTGGGCGTGCGACACGAGCGCGAGAATGAGTTGTAGGGTATCCAGCCATTCCCCGGCGCGGACCGGGTTTGCGGTATCCGCGTATGCCGCGGCGAGCAGAGGTTCAATCCACAGTTGGATGTCGGTCCATGGGTATTCGTGATTCGTCATTTCGTGTTGGTCCGGCACGTGTTCATTGCGGGCGGCATATCCGTATAATACGATTTTTGGGATACGCCTTGCAGCGCGGTTCCGCGAGGCGTGTAGTTGGGAGATGCGCATGTTGTATGACGACCTGACATTTTTTGGTGGACCCATCATCAGCCTGATTCAGTTGCTGATCGAGTGGTTCAACATTCTCCGGTCCGTATTTAATTTGTTTATTGCGGTTTTGTAACGTTAACAGCGGGGTATGGTGATGGTTATCATCAATGCGGTATTTCAGTGGATCTTCTTCTGGCTGGATATCAACAATTTTCTGTTGCCGTGGAGTCCACAGATTATCGAGAATCTCTTTTACTGGATTGATCGCATTTTCCTGTAGTCACAACGGGGGCTTGGGGGCAATATGGACATTTATGGCAAGAAATACACCGTTGCCGATTTGCGGCGTCGGGTTGGCAATCTGGATCAGATTGCGGCGATTCGCACGGTGCAACTGGACGACGGCAACGAACGGCCGTCGCGCGCGGCGTTGGTGCATACGGGAAGCGGTCTGGCCTTTACGGTTTTGCTGGACCGGTGCATGGACATTTCGTCGGTTTCCTTCAACGGACAGGCCATGGGCTGGCGATCCACGTGCGGCGACGTCGCACCGCAGTATTACGAGGCAGAAGGCATCCGCTGGCTGCGCAGTTACACGGGCGGGCTGGTGGCCACGTGCGGCTTGATGAACGTGGGCGCGCCGAGGCCGGAATCCGCGTTGCTCGGCACGGGACTGCACGGGCGCATCGGCCATGCACCGGCGCGCAACATCCAGATCCGGCAAGAGTGGCAGGGTGACGACTATATATTATCGATAACCGGGACGATGCGCGAGACCGTGGTATTCGGCGAGAACCTGGCGCTAACGCGCACGATATCGACAAAACTTGGGAGCACGTCGTTCACGTTGCACGATGTGATAACCAACGAGGGGTTTAGCGAGACTGCGTACCAGTTGCTGTATCACTGCAACATGGGCTGGCCGGTGGTGGACGACGGATCGGAAATGATTGTGCCGGTCAAGCATGTCGCGCCGCGCGATGAGGAAGCACGGAACGGCAAGGAATCCTGGTGGAAGTGCGGTCCGCCGGTGCATGCGTACAAGGAGAAGGTGTATTACCTCGATGTCGCCGGAGACGCGAAAGGGTTTGCGACAACCGCAATCGTGAACGACGGGTTCAAGCGTGGCTGTGGCCTAGGTACGTACATCCGGTACAACGTGAAAGAACTCCCGCGGTTCGTGGTGTGGAAACAGATGGGCGAGCAAGATTATGTCGTGGGGTTCGAGCCCTGCAATTGCGGCGTCGAGGGCCGGCATGTGGATGAGGCGTTGGGTCTGCTGCATTCACTGCGGCCGGGCGCATCGAAGAAAGTGACCCTTGAGTTTGGCGCGGTAACTAGCGAGAAAGAGGCTGCGGCCATTCGCAAGGCGGCCGCATCGGTTAAGGCGTCCTTCGTGGATTCGTATACGGAATTTGTAAAGAAACCGAAAAAGGCTTAGTCAGTTCAGCGGGTAATGCCGGGCTTCAGGCATTCTTTTCCATCGTCAAACAATAGTCCTCGAAGCCAACGGCGCGCCAGAATGCGATGCCCGGCGCGTTGTTGACGAGTACGTCGAGACGGATTCGATGGCCGTGCCAGACGTTCGTTTCGAGCCAGGCAATGGCCGCCCGGCCGATGCCTCTCCGGCGGTACTCCGGGGCTATCCAGAATTGACGCAGGTAGATGAATTCGGTTTCGCGGCGGAATAGGGCGTAGCCTACCGTCTTGGCATCGCATCGAAGTACGGTGGCTTCGTATTCGCTGGATAGCCACGCGAGCATGCGCTGCCGCAGTTCTTCGAACGTCATGGGATTTCGATGGCCTTCGTCGGCTATTAGTTTCTGGTTCATGCGGGCCAATTCGGTCGCCATCCCGGGAGTTGCGGTCATTCCTTCTATCATGACTTTCTAGCCGCCACGGTTGCAGTCGCCAGCCCTGTCAGTGCCAGCAGAAGCATACCTCCGATGAGATACAGCATGGTATTTGAATGTCCGTACAATTCAGGGTGATCGCGTTTCAGATTCAGGCTTACAAACAGCGCCATGTAGAATACGCCGCACGTAAACGCCCACGGGGCCTGCAACGATCCTGCACACTCCTTGTCGCGGGTGCGTACAAACCCGAGGAGCAGCCAGCCCGCGATAATGTAGTCCACGATCCATAGGGGCGCGTATTGCCAGTGTCCCCAATTGATCACGGCTTCGCCGATGGCGAGACCAATGCCGAACAGGAGTGCAAGATACCTGCTGAAGACAACCATGGCCGTGCTCCAGGTGATCAACCTAGTATCAAGTACACAAAAAAGCCGCACGCGGTATCGCGTGCGGCTTGTTGTGACGTTCTACTTTCCGGCTTACAGCGAATCGTAGAGGCGCTGCATATCCGATTTTTCGTCCTGGACGTTTTGCTTGCCGGCGAGTTGGACGAGTTGCTGTTCAAACCCGACCGGGCGTTTGGCAAACACTTCCTGTTCGATGCGAAGCTGGACTTCCTTGGGAAGCTTCTCGTTGAACCCGTAGTTCGGCGTTCCTTCCATGGCGAGGTTTTCAAACACGCCGATATGCTTGCCGTCGAGCGTACGGTAGTAGACGCTCCAGTTGCCGTTCATCAGGCATTCGGCCCATTGCTCGGACGGCGTGCCGAAACGGTCGCGTACGGGGATCTTCGCGTAGAAGTATTCGCGTGTGCCAGCAATCTTCAACTCATCCAGGTACATGTTGGTGTATTCATCCAACAACGCGGGATCGACCCATTTGGCGCTTTGCGCCTTGCCCTTCAGATCCTGGATGCGGGTGATGCGCGCTTCCCGGCTGTAGCTGGGCGGGGTCAAGGGCGATCCCTCGCGAATCAGCACTTCCAGCTCTTCGAGGTCGCTAACCAAAGCGGCAAGCGTCATGGCACGTCGCTGGTTGGCGTCTTCGAGGCGGCCCGTAAGGCCTTCAAGGCGGTCCACCTCGGCCGTGAGGCCGTCACGGCGCGCCGTGACGATGGCTGTCTGGTTCACGAGTTCTTCGTAGTCAGACTGCGCCTGCGCAAACTGAGCGTTCAGCGCATCAAGGTCCTTCTGGACGTTGTCCCGATCGGCGGACAGCGTGTCGAGGCTGGTTTGTACATCAGTGCGTTGGGTGTTCAGTTGCTCAATGCTGGAAACCAACTCTTCCTTCTGGGTGATCAGCTTGTCCATGTCTTCCGGGCTGATTCCAGCGGCTTGTCCGGTGCTCTCCATCTGAGTCAGCCGGGTGATTTGTTGGTCTTTCTGATCTATATCTTGCTCCAACTCCCCAATCTTTGTCAGTTGAGGATTGGGCAGAAAGCTCAGTGTATTCGCGAGGAACGGCGACGCCACGATACCGGCAATCAAACCGACAACACCGAGGCCAACACCGACCAACAATCCACCGCCGCCGCCCTTGGATTTTCCACCTCCGGCCGGAGCCATGGGGGCCATCGGGCTGTGCGTGGGAGCACCGGTATCAGGAGAAAAGTCTGGCATGGGAGTTCCTTGTTGCGCGCGTACTTGTACGCCGCCCATTCCGGCACCAAAGGCATCCGCGTCAAATCCGGGTTCGTCGTCGACACCAAACATGGGCGTTTCCATCGCCTGGGTGGGCGCGGACGTGTCCGAGGTGTCGCCGAAGTCCGTGCCGCCGCCAAAGGCGCTGTCGAACATGGGCGTGTCGATATCGGATTCGGGTCCGGGAGGCGCAAGCTCCGGGGTCTCCGGCGTGAAGTCGCTGTCTGCGGCGAGGTCCTGGAAGTGGGAGCCGCTGGGCGTGTCGAACGCGCTGCCGGATCCAGGCGTTTCAAATGCGGGCGAATCGGAGAAGCCGGCTGGCTTGGGCCGAATTGCCCCGCCTGTGGGCATGGGCGTGTCCACTGGAATGTCGCTGATAGGGGGTAACCCGCCGACCGAATCGCGGGCTCGGTCTGGGCCCGGTGTGTCAATGCCGCTGAGTGGGGGCAAGCCGCTGTCAAAATCTCCCCCCGCGGACGATTCGAAATCGCTCAGTGGGGGCAGGTTACCGAGGCCGGATTCATCACCCGTAAGGGCTCCGAAGTCGCTGTCCCCGACGTCTGCCGTGCCGAAATCGTCCGTGTTATCGGGTCGATTTCCAGGCTTTTTCTGATCGGCCATGAGACCTTACCTCCGTGGGTGGCTCAGGTTTATTGGGTTACCGAGGGCATGATAACACGCGTCTATAGGGGTGTCAACTAATCCCTTGTTGGTAATTTGTTTGTTCTATTCCGGTTGTTCACAAGCTGTTAGGGCCATAAATCCGGTCATGTTTACAGGGGATTACAGCGTCGCCGTGGAATAAGAAAAATGCGAATAAGTTCCGTGCTCGAATTCAGGTCACGACGCCAATTGTCAGCAGCAAATTCGCATAAATCCGGCGTTCGCCCGTAACAATCATCAAACAGGTGTCTGGACTGGCTGCTTCTTCATAGAAGGCAAACCGGTCGTACTTTGCCAAGTCCAGCTCGGGCATCAGGGTCCGAAACTCGTCGAAAATCTCGGGTTCCGGACCTTCGTCCGGTTCCATGACGGCAGCTTCCTCGACAGGTATTGCCGTCAAAAGAACTTCCAGTACTTCGGTCACGTTCAGTTTTCCGGGCGCAAGGTTGAGGTACACGACTTCGGCGCTGTCGCCAAGATGGGTGCTGGCGGGAAAGTTTCCGTCAGTAATGAGTACGCGCGCGCCGTGTCCCGCCGCGGCAAGAGCAGACAGCAAGTCCGGGTGCAAGAGACGAGTTCTCAACATAGTCAGTTTAATCCCCCATTCGGCTCTGGTGGCCGTTGCTTCAAGTGGTTGCGGGCTGCAATGGTCCACCCATCAGCCGGTTGATATCCTGTTGCATGGACGGATCCATGGTGACCGCCTGCTGGAACATCTGCTGTGCTTTTTCCGGATCGCCCAAGGCGAGCAGGCACTGGCCCGCGCCAAGGGACGCGGCGGCGATGAGCGGTTTGGTTTCGTCGGTCGGTTGCAGCCGGAGGACGACGGTGTAATGGGGTAAGGCTTCACCAAAGCGCTGCTGATCCAATGCCATTTTCCCGAGCGACAGGTGGGACTCGAGTTCCTCGTCAGTAAACCGGACTTCGCTAGGGCTGATGCCGGCGGCTTGGTGTTTTTTGTCGTAGATTGCGAGAACCGCCTCGTAGTGGCGCTTCGCGCCGGGCGGATTTCCGATGAGTTCCTCGTAGGTCACGGCGAGGTTGTAATGGACACGCGTCGTATTGGGGTTCTCTCGCAGCGTGGCGAGATACAGTTTTTCATTGGACGTCCAATCGTCGGCGCGTTGCACCGTCAAGATCACAAAGGCGGTACAGACCGCGAACGCAACTCCCGCCGCGATGGTCCTTGCAGGGGTGGCGCGCAGTATCGAGCCCAGTATGGTCAGCAGAGCGAGCATGAATCCGGCCATCGGCACGTACATCCAATGCTCTGCCATGGGCGCGTTGAGTGGAAACAGTCCGGAAATGGGCAGCCATGTGATAAGAAACCAGAGGAGCCCGAACGCGACCGGGGTCCAGCCTTTCCGCCACGCTATGAACGCGACCCCTGCGAACGTAACGAGGAGAAGCAGTCCCACGGCGGCGAGCCATACGGGCACGTCGTCCAGGGTGCGCTCCATGTGCAAACCAGTCGGCACGAAGAACAGGCCGGCATATAGTGCGAGCGCTTGCATCGCTTCAATGGCCCGGTCGGCAAAACTCAGTTCGCGGCCGGAGGCGTTCTGGCTGAATTGAAGCACGGTCATGCGGAGGACACCGTATATGGCGACAATTACTCCGCTGGCGGCCATGGGAATCCACATCGATTTCCGGCGGGCTTTGCCTTCCTCATTTCGCGGCAGCGTCAACCAGAGCGCGAGCAACAGGAATGGAAGCATCGTCGACGATTCCTTGCTGCAAAGCGCAACGACAAACCAAACCATGGAGAGCCCCGTGGAAACCCACCGGCGGTCTGATAGCACACAATAGAGCGACGCGAACATAAAACCGGCGGACAGGGAATCGGCGCGGCCGCTAATGTAGGCGACCGCCTCGGTGTGAATAGGATGCACGGCGTACAACGCGCAAAGGACAAACCGGACGCCGTTGGACACACCCAACCGGCCCAGCAGAGCAAGCAGCATGATGGATGCGAAGGCGTGCCAGAGGGCATTGCCCACGCGGAACAGAAACGGACTCATCCACGGTTCCGTGGCACCCGGCGCGGGATGTGTCATTGGACTGGACATGGCGTATTCGACCATGTAGGTAACCGCCTGTATAGGCCGGTAGAAGTTGCCTTTTCCGCGTCCGAACGTGTGGAAATCCTCCGCGAAAAGGGAAAGGATTGCACTGGGATCCTGAACGTGTTGATTCAGGACAATCGACGAATAGTCGTCCCATACGTATCCGCCTTTGAAACTGGGCGCGTATGCCAACACGACCAAAGCAAGCAGCAACAGGGAGGCCACGACGCCAAAGCGGCGTCCGTTTTCGGATTGCGTCACGGACCGTATACCTCAAACACTTCGTTGGTGGGTTCGTAGTAAAACTGAATGCCCTTTTTATCCCCAATCATCTTTTCGAATTTCAAATTGAGGAATTCTTCGCCGGGGCGCACGCGCATATGGCGCGACTCGCCGGATTCCGGGAGATAGACTTCCAAAAACACGTCGATAATCTCAATATCGGCATCCAACCGCTCAAACCACCCGCGAATGGTGACGATTGGCCGGTTTCTGCGTAGTTGCGCCCATTCCTCGTGCCTCTGGACTTTGACGGTGCCGGGATCAAATATACGAACCAGTTCGGCAAATACCAACACGTATCCGACGTTGCCGGCGTTTCGTACGGTGCGGAGCGCCTCTTCCAGATCGTGCGTTACGGCATTGATGGCCTTCCGCCCCTCTCCGGAGTTTGCATGGGAAGCTATCATTTGCCGCGCGTGGGCGATCCAGGCTTGGTAGTTTTGCGGCAACACCTGCGTGTTGGCATCGATCAGGGGCGCACCCTGAAGCAGTGGATCCAGACCCGTGCGAATTTCACGTTCAATGGCTGCCGCATCAGGCGGCTGACCGGGAGGCTGAACGGTTTGCGGTGGCCGCAGGACCGACTCATCACAGCCGAGCGACCCCAGAACGAGGGCGAGGCAGACGCATGACGGACCCGAATTCCACCTCAGGCGTCGATGAACGTTGCGCGCCTGCATGACGCCATTCTCCCATGTAGGCGGCCGCGTCAGGGGCCCGCAACGTCATAGGACTGTCCGGTTTCCAGATACTTAATGCGTACACCCTTGTTGTCGCCGATAATCTTCTCGATTTTGAGCCCCAGCACTTCTTCCCCTTCACGCACCCGGACGCTTTCCATGGTGCCGGTCGCGGGAAGATAGACATCCATGAATATGGTGACCGTGCCGTTGGTCTTTTCTTCGTAGAAGCCCTTCACGGTGACTTGAGGTTTATTCCGTTCCGAGAGTGCGCGCTCCCGGGAGCGAGTGGTACGGCTGTTGCCGGGTTCTACGGCGTCGACGGCGTCGCAAAGTCCCAATGCCACGTCCCAGGCTTGTGCGTCCATGGAGGCCCGCAACTGTTCCTTGAGCCAATTTCGCACTTGCATCATGGCTTTTTCGCCGTTGACTTCACCCCTGAGTTTTCCGAATTCTCCCGTTAGCATTCCCACCATCTGGGGCGAACCGGCCGACCCCAGGGCGAGCATGGGCGTGACCTGGGTGATGACTTGTTGCGATAGCTGCTCGGCGGACGGGGGTGGCGGCGGGGGCGGCGCCTCGGGCTTTTCCGGTTCTTTTTTCTCGCACGCGGTGAACACGAACGCGAGAACGGGTACCAGCAAAACTGCCGCAAGGCGTTTCATTTATGTGCACTCCTGATTGGCTTTCCCGGCCAGACAGACGGCAGATCAGACGGGATAGGTTGATGGCCCACGTTGGGCGTATGCCCAGTTTACGTCCTGACTCACATTATACGTCAAGAATACCCTGCTCACAACTTGGCGTAGGACAGGGGCCATGTGATATAAGTAAATACACGTATTTCAACGACTTGATGTCGGGACACAGCGTCCAGGCACTACTTCGCCGGGCCGTCCGAGCCCGGATATTGCTGAGACATTACTCGCGGGTAAGCCGTTTTTTGCCCGGAGTGACCGCGTTACCGAAGTTCAGGAGCCGCCAAGGAAGGGTTTCGAATGTCCAAGATCTTGCTTGTGGACGACGATGTGGATTTGGCTGAATTGGTTCAGACCAAATTGTCCGCGGAAGGCAACGACGTGTCCACGATCAATTCCGGGGAAGGCGCGTTTGAGCGCGCGAAAGATGTGCGTCCGGAAATTGTGATTCTCGACATTATGTTGCCGGGCGTGACGGGTTACCAGATTTGCCGCCGCATCCGGAAGGATCCGGAACTTTATAACGTGAGCGTGCTGATCCTGACAGCGCTGGGCGAAGAGCCTGAGATACTCCATGGCTTGGAACAAGGGGCCGACGACTGCCTTACGAAGCCATTCAAACTGGATCAGTTGATGGAAAAGATTGACAGTCTGAAAGGGCTTCAGGAGTCGATAAAGCGTTTAAACCCGATTACGAACCTTCCGGGAACGGAAGCCATCAAGCGGGAAATCAATCATCGACTTTCGCGGGGAGTGCCCTTGGCGGCCTGTTATATCGACATCGTAGGCTACAAGCCGTATTGCGCGGTGTATGGCCAGGAAGGCCAGAAGCGTACACTGGAATTCATGGCGCAGCTGCTTAAGAAATTGACGCACACGATCGGCATTTACGAGACATTCATCAGCCATTTGGGCGGCGAGCACTTCGTGGTTCTGTTGAACCTGGAAGACTACGAGCGGTTCTGCAACACGTTGACGGAGTCCTTTGACCGGATGGTCAAGAAGTTGTACACGGCTGACGACGCAGAGCGAGGCTATATTATGGCGACCGCCAAGAGCGGCAAAGAGGGCAAGTACCCGCTGATGGCCTTGTCCATCGGCGTGGGTCATACGCAGTTCCGGGCGTTCAAAAGCGCCAAGAAACTTTTTGAAATACTGGCGCAGACCCGGCAGAAAGCCGTTCCGCAGGGCAAGAGCGCGGTATTTGTCGATCGGCGCAAGGCGGATCGTTAAACTTTGGCAATAGAATTTGCACGGTTTCGCCTTTCCTGAACGAGGGGAGGCGAAACCCTCTTTTTTGAACGCAGTGGCGGCGGAACCAAGAACCAATACGTACCCATGGAAATACCTCCTTCACTCCGGCCGTGGTTGGAACGGATCGGAATCAATACAACGCAGCTACAGTGGCGGCTCTACCAATGGGAAAAGCGCCGGAGTAATGCGGCTTCCCAGGGTTCGCGCCTTCCGGTGTCGCTTCAATGGCTGAATTACCCTCACAAGTTTTGTCTTAAGTGTTCAGCCATCAATAACCGTGAGGACAAGCGGTGCGCGTCGTGCGGCGCTCGCCTTCCTTCGGTGTTGGGATACCGCATATTTCGCATGCTGGGCATTGTCTTCCCCGAATCCGCGAACCCCGTTACGTTCAGTTTTCTGGGTGTCATTATGGCCTTCTTCCTGCTCGGCGTTGTACGCGACGGGTTTATCGGCGCGTTCAATCCCCCCAGGGACACCCTGGCGATTTTCGGCATGTACCAGCCGGCCCAGGTCTTGCGCACCTGGGAGTTTTGGCGTCTGATGAGTTTCGGTTTATTGCATGCCGGCATCATTCATCTTTTTTTCAATGGATTCGCCGTATCCCAGGTCGGGCCTATAATCGAATCGCACATAGGCCGCAGCCGGATGCTGGTGCTAATCACGCTAGGCCAACTTGGCGCGGCTGTCGCCACCCACCTGTGGTACTTCGAGTTCAGGCATTCCAACGTCCCCACGGTTGGGGCTTCGGGCTGGCTATTCGCACTGATTGGGTATGGCATCGGCGGTGCGCAACACTTCGGCGTTCGCGGATTCGTGATGCGATCGTTCTTTTTGCAGTGGGCCATGTACGGCTTCTTGTTCGGCCTCTTCATGGGGGCCAACAACGCGGCGCATTTTGGCGGTTTCGCCGCGGGCTACCTCTTGGGCTTTGTACCAATACGCCAGATACCCGGGCGATTCACGTGGAACCGTGTGTGGATGACGGCCGCGGGAATCAGCGGGGTCATCTGGGTGCTCACGCTTGGTTTCATGGCCTTAAGCATCGGCACGCAATGGAACGTGCGGCAATAACCGCAGGACATCCCTTTGTCAGGAGTCGGCAGTACATGTTGAAATCGGTATCCGGTGCAATTCTGGCGTTGACTGCGTGCACCGCGGTGTATGCGTTCGAGGGCACCCGCGATCAGGCTGCGGTGAACGTGTATTACGAGGATGCGGCGAAGCGGTTTCTCGTCGTGGAAGGCCAGACGTACACGATGCGCCTCGATCGCGAAGTGCCAATGATTCACTCGTTTCGATCCAAGAGCGACGAGTTAATCGATCCAGCAAACCCGTTGATGCCTGTTATGGATGCCGCTGCTTTGTGGGGTCCAGGCCGATTCAACATTTACCGGTTTGGCACGCAGATGTACGAGATTCATCTTCGCGACTTGCGCTGGAACGACATTGCCGCGGATATCGAGGTGGTGTACACCTGTTACGCGAAGCGGGTATTTGTGCAGTTAAATGTAACGCCGCGGGGTCCTGTTCCGGTGCTGCTTCTTGGGTGGCTTGGGGGGGCGCGGTACACGTTTAATCAGTTGCCTTTCGATGAGGCCGAATTGCAGCAAGGCCTCCAATGGGGAGACGCCCGGCCCAGTACGCTCATGGCTCTGCCGCGTTGGAAAGGGCAGGTCGGCAATCAACGAAAACGTGTCATTCGAATTGACAATGGGAACAGTGTAAACGCGATATGCGCCTTTGGATCCGAGGAAACCGGTACGCGTTCCGAACATATCGTATTGGTCGCCGGGGATACGCACGCTGAAGCGATGAATCTTCTCCGAAACGAAATGTATGCGGACTCGGTTTCCGTTTCCGTATCCTCGGGAGAGTACGAAGGGTACGTGAAGGCACAGGGTTATTACCGCGTCCGTATGGAACATTCGGGCCCCCGTCATTTCGAGGAGGCCTGGATCAATCCGAACCAGCGTTTCGAAACGCGCCTGTCCGTGAGCCGGACGAAAGGACCCGTGGGTTGGACCCAGCCCGCGGAACTCATGTTTAACGTGCACGGTGACTATGAAGTGCTGGAAGCGGCCGTTGTTACCAATGCCGATGGATTTCCCCTGCCTGTTCAAGTACAGGTCTCGAAGAATTTCGGGAGCGAGTTCGAGGAGGGTAAGGAGGAAGGTGACGCCGCATTTAGCGAATCCTGGTTTCCGGTAGCCGTCTCTCCGGAAAAGACATTTGAAGGACGGGTGCTTCATTTATTCGGCCACTGGGGCACCCATCCGCTCAAGCAAATATCCTCCATCCGCTTCCATCACCACTATTTTCACGCGTCGCTTGGACCGACGGAGACATTTTGCTACGTGCCATTCGAGTTCGCGCGGGAGGACAAGCGCAACTATTTTCTGGCCGATGTGCGCGGATTGAGCAATGCGATGTGGACCGGACAACCGCAACACGACCATGTTTCGGTGGTGGGCCTGTTGCGATACCGCTCCAATGGCCAATGGGTTAACAACCGGTTGACCGATACACGCATTTATCTTACGGCGCCGAATCTGGCGAACTTCGCCGTGGACTACATGAGCGAAGACGGCAACGTAAAGACAACAGTCGAAGTAACCGAATGGCCGCAGGAAGACGAGGCGCGTTCGTTCATGAAGTTGAAAATTGATGTATTGAACGACGTAGCGATTGACGATCCCAGCGCACAGCACCTCCGCTTTTTGAACGCGGGCGCGTATATCGTCAACACCAAGTGGCCTAAAGTGACGTACACCGATACCGGCGGCCAAGAAACGACGGTGGACGTGCCGGGCACGGACACATGGGCCCTTGAAGGCGTTCCGCTGGCGTCGAAATGGGCTTACGCCGCGGCATATCCCCACAAGAACGGTTGCATGGCCTTCTTTGTGAACCGTGTATCGGGTCAGATCGGTGGACAGCCCCTGGACGCTTTTGGCCTGAGCTGTTTCGGCGGAGCCACGTTGACGGAATTGTTCTTGACGGGCCCGGCGCCGGTGTCCCATTTGAAAAAGGGCGATATGCTAGAGGCCCATTTGTTCGTCATGCCCTACGGCGGACCGGATTCGGATCAGCGGCCCGCGCGCCTTCAACGGGTGTTATACGGCGAGAAGATGCCTTCGCTTGAGGTGCTGCACGGCACGGCATCGCCGGGACTCCCATTTCGCGTGACCGCAGACCCGGGTGGCTTTGCTGAATTCGTACTGACGGATGGCGAAGGTTGGACGCCCATTCTGGTGGAAGGATTTGTGCCCTATAAGGCGCCGATGCTTTGGGAAAACCGCGATGGCGAATGGTTTTTCATCGATCAGCAGATATACGGGAACGACTGGTACCAACCCTATGTGGACCGCAACGGCACGCATGGGTTTGTTTTTGTGGTTAATCCAAGGACCGGCCAGAAGCACCACTACCTCGTCACAATGGCACCCAACGCCAAGTCCATTACGCAACGCAACGGCGCGGTGACCGTGACCGGTGGCCCGATGGATTTCATTGCCCCGGTTCCATTCGCTACACTGAAGGCCGACCCGGTGCAGGGAACGGCTTTGCACCGGTTCACTGGCAATGTGGAAACGGCGACCAGCGATTGATTGCACCACGGCAAACGGATCGGGACAGCGGCGTCGACCGCACCCGGGATCTTGAATCGCAAGTCTCGCGGCTTACGGCGGAAGTCGAGCATTTGCGCCGGACCGTTCGCGCGATTGAGGGAGACCATCTGGTTTCGTCGCGGCCCACGTGGTTAAGCCGTTGCGCCTTGGTGACGTTGACCATAGTGCTGGGACTGGCAGCGGCACTGACCATCGATTTTTCCGCCGAGAACTGGAGTGATGTTGTTCAACTCAACGACAGTATGGCGGAGAAAGCGCTCCCCTATCCGCTCCTTGTAGTCGCGATTCTTGTTCTGTTGGCCCTTGGAGCATACGTGATCCATTTGCGATTCACCTTTCCCGCTCTTGCGTCGCTTGCGATCTATCTGGCGTACGCGTTCTACCTGCGGGACCAGCCACTGCGATGGCCCTACTCGGAGCCGGCCTATTTCTGGTTTTCCTTCGGATTGCTTACGTTCAGCTACAGCGTGTTCTCGCTGGCAATGGCGTGGGAAGTCCGGCACACCATTCGCGGCCGCAGGAGGTTGGTGTTTGTGGCCGTGCCGCAGTCGTTCTTCTACTTTGTTCTGGCATGGCACGCGGTGCATCGCCGGTACCCCGGCGACGAATGGCCTTTTGTAGCCATGGTTGCCGCGGGATTGTTCGTGCTCGCGGGATTGGCCGATACTCCGATTAAGGCCCGCAACACGCTTAGTCCCCTGTTTCGGATGAAAGGCGTGCTGGCCGCCAATTTCGCGCTGGTGCTGGCGGCGCCGACGATGTGGGTTCCTGTCATCATGGCTGCGGAAAGCGTACTGGTAAGTCTGTGGTACCGGATGCGACCGGAGAATCATCTGAAGGTCATTTCGGTGGGGCTTGCGGTTACCGCTTCCTACTTCGTCATTGGGGCGTTGCGATATGCCGAACCGGTGCTGTTGGGATCCCTAAGGGTGCCGCCGGAATGGTTTATCGCCGTCTCGGTACCGGCCCTTTTTGCCGTAGTTGCCGCGATTTACGATCAGTTTGGCCGTACCCATGAACGATCCAAGTCGATGTGGGATCCCGCGAACAACGTGGTATCGCTGCTGCATGCCGCGGCGAGTGCATTGATGCTGATCCTGGTCGTGATCTCCGAGAACGGCGATTCGCCTGCGCTGCCCTACATGCTTTGCCTGGTTGCCTTGCCCATGGGTGCGGTTGGCTGGTTGTTGCGCACGCCGCAAATCGAAGCGGGCGCGGTCCTGGTTTTGATGGCTGGCCATGTCGCTTTCTACTATTTCTTGTTGAACGGAACTCCTCTTGCCGATATGGATCCAAACACGCTGCTGCTCGGGTGCGCCATGGCGGCATTTACACTTTTTGCCGCGCGGCGGTGGGAACGGTACTTGAACCGGTTTCAAGGCGGATCTTTGTGGGAACACGAAGCCACAGCAGGGTTGCCTTTTGTCGCGGCGGCGGTGCAGCTTTCAGTATTGCTGGTTGCAGTATTGCCGCCGGACTATTCCGCGCTGGGAATATTAATTCTGGGTGGCTGTCTCATCGGATCATCTACGTTGGTGCAAGAGCCGGTATTGCGCGCCGCGGGAACGCTGGTGTTGCTGATAGCGGCCTGGCAAGGCAGCAGACTTCCAGAGGGCGCTTATCCCGTGGCTAATGCGGTGGCATTGATTGGCGGTTTAGTGGCGGCAGAGAGACTGTTGCGGTATACCGCCGGTCAGGATCACGGTGCCAAACCGCGCAGGGCCACGCTATTGCGGACGGTAACGGTCGGCATTGTGCTTGGATTCGCCTTGAATGCGAGCCAAGCCTACGTGTCGGATCGAAACATGGGACTGGCCTGGTTGGGTATCGCGTGTGGATTGGGAACATTGGGCATCCTGTTCAAGGACAGGGTCTACGCGTTTATGGCGCAAGGGTCAGTCGTGCTGACCTTGATTTGGTACGCGGTTAACGCTCCGCAGGCGGTGGACGGCATGCTCGTATTTCAATTGGTTGGTTTAACCGCGTTGGCGGTGGGACTGTCCGCGGCGGCGGTGCTTGTTTCCATTCGCCGGTTTCAGTTTGGCCGCCGCTTGGGAGTTCCCGCGGGGCGCCCGGTCAAGGATCCTCCGGTTCATGGATGACCGGTTCCGTGCAGCTACGGACATCTGCATGCGATTGTCTGCCGCCGGGCACCGCGCACTTCTTGCGGGCGGCAGCGTTCGTGACATGATCCTGAAGGTACCGGCCCAGGACTACGATATCGCCACCTCTGCTCCCCCCGACGAAATCGCGCGACTGTTTGAAAAAACGATTAATGTTGGCGCGGCGTTTGGTGTCGTAGTCGTCGTACTGCCGGCGGGGTCGTTTGAAGTGGCGACGTTTCGAAAGGACGGTCCGTATCTCGACGGCAGACATCCGGCGTTTGTGACTTACGCGGACGAAGAGGAAGACGCCCGGCGCCGCGACTTCACGGTTAATGCGCTGTTTTACGATCCGTTGGGCAAAACCATAGTGGACTACGTGGGCGGTCAACAGGATATCGAACGGCGCGTGATTCGTGCGGTGGGCGATCCAGAGCACCGTTTTGATGAGGACAAGTTGCGCTTGTTGAGGGCGGTGCGTTTTGCAGCTCGACTCGATTATGCCATTGATGGGCCGACATTCGAGGCGATGCGGCGGCTGGCGCCCACCATTCGCGCCACCAGCGCGGAACGGATACGGGATGAAATCCTGAAGATGCTGACCGAGGGCCGGCCTCGGCACGCGTTTGAGTGGCTCGATCGGTCGGGTCTGTTGCATGAAGTGTTGCCGGAAATCGAGGCGATGAAGGGCGTGCAACAACCGCCGGAGTTTCATCCCGAAGGAGACGTGTTCGTTCATACGTTAATGATGTTGGACGAGCTTCAATCCCCCTCTCCCACGTTGGCGCTGGGATCCCTGTTGCACGATGTGGGCAAGCCGCCCACGATGACCTTCGAAGACCGTATACGCTTCAATAATCATGACAAGGTGGGCGCGGCCATGGCGGAGGCGATCTGCCGGCGGCTTCGGATCTCCAATTCAGCTACGGAACGCGTTGCTTGGTTGGTGGGCCAACACATGCGCGTAGCCCACATTCCCTCCATGCGCGAAAGCAAGCGGAAACGGTTTATCCGGGAAGACGGGTTTGACGAATTGCTGGCGTTGTGCCGGGCGGATTGCCGGGCCAGCCACGGCGATGAATCCACCATCGATTGGATCGAGGACTACAAGCAACACCTGCCCTTGGAGCAGGTAAAGCCGGCGCCGTTAATCTCTGGGGCGGATTTGATGGCCATGGGATTCAAACCCGGACCGTTATTCAAAGAAATCCTTTCGGCCGTGGAAGACGCACAATTGGAAGGGCGGGTGTCGAACCCGGAAGAAGCGTGTCGATTTGTTGCGAGCAAGTGGGCAACGGCATCCAGTTCGAATCTGGGCGTGCAGCAACACGACCGGCCGAAACACTGATTGTTCAGGTTTCACGCGTCACCGAAAGTCTCTGCAAGAATTGCGGCTGCATCAGGGTTTGGCGATGACTTCACGCAGCTTGACAGCCAGTTCTTCCTTCGAATACGGTTTTTGGAGGAAATGTATTCCTTCGTCCAACACGCCTTGGCGCGCGATGACATCGGCCGTGTAGCCGGATGTATATAAACAACGCGTGTGGGGGCTCAATTCGCTGATGATTTTCCACAGATCGCGGCCGCTCATCTGAGGCATGATGACATCGGTTACGAGCAGATCGATTCGTTCTGTGTCTTCCTTGGCGATTTCCACGGCTCGAATCGGCGAATCTGCCGGCAGAACCCGATACCCCAGTTGTTCCAACATCCTCGTGCTCAGTTTGAGCAGCGCGGGCTCATCCTCCACGAGTAGAACGGTCTCGCATCCGGTTGCCAGTTCGGTAGGCGTCTTGACCGCGGATTGCGAATCCATGCCGGTCACATGGAGGGGCAGGTAAATGCGGAACGAACTACCTGATCCGGGTTCGCTGTATACGTTTACAAATCCATTGTTCTGCCGGACAATTCCGTACACGGTCGCCAATCCCAGGCCGGTACCTTCCCCCTGGGGTTTTGTCGTGAAAAACGGTTCAAATAGTCTCGACTGTGTTTCCTTGCTCATGCCGCACCCGTTGTCGCTTACCGTAATCGACACATAATCGCCGGGGGAGAAATCCGCATGTGTTGTGCTGTAGTCGCCGTCGATTCGTGTGGCGGCTGTTTCGAGTTGAATTTCCCCCACGTCGTGTATGGCATCCCGCGCGTTGACCACGAGATTGGCAAGTATCTGGCCGATTTGACTGGGATCCATGCGAACCTGGAGTGGCTGGACCGAGGGTTTGAAGGTCAACTCGATATTTTCGCCGATCAGACGCGAAAGCATCTTCAGCATGCCTTCGATCGTCTCGTTTATTTGCAGCACTTTGGGGACCACGGTTTGTTTGCGGGCAAATGCGAGGAGCTGTCTCGTGAGTTCCGCCGATCGCTGGCTGGCGAGCATGATTTCCTGCAGGTCCGCATACAACGGGTCGTCTGGATCGAGCGAGTCCAGCGCCATGCCGGCATTGCCCGTAATTACGGCAAGCATGTTATTGAAATCATGCGCGACGCCTCCGGCGAGCCGCCCGACGGCTTCCATTTTCTGCGCTTGTTGAAACTGGGCTTCCAGCTTCTCGTTTTGTTCCATCGCCTTTTGCCGCGCGGTATAGTCGTGCGTGATCGTGAGGACTTCGTTCACGCGACCCTTTGCGTCGAATATCGGTACGCACGTAATGTGCAGATAGCGTTTGCCTGTAACCGGCAGATCGAGCGCAACTTCCACATGCTGGATGGCTCTCTCTGAGACTGCGGCGCGTAGCGTGGGCAAGTACAGTTCGTATACCTCCGGCGGCCATATCTCCTCGTCTCTTTTGCCTATGTAGTCGCTTGCGGGCCGGCCGGTTACCAATAAAGTGGCGGCATTAATGTACGTTATGCGAAGGTCCTGATTGTAGATGACAATAACGTCGGGGATGTTTTCGAATGCGGTTCGAAACCGTTCTTCGCTTTCGCGCAGGGCCTGTTGGTCGCGGAGTCGATCGGTGATGTCTTCGAACACACCCAATACGCCGTAGATTTGGCCGTTCTCGTCACGCAGCGGAAGTTTGGATGTATCGGCCCAAATCTGAACACCGTCGGCGCGTTGGATGTGTTCGATGATGTGCCACTTCGCCTGACCGCTCTCAATTACGGCCTGATCGTCCGCGCGGTAGGCTTCCGATTCCTCTTTGGACCATGGCATGTCGAAATCGTTCTTGCCGATTAGCCAGTCCGGATTGTCTGCGCCGGCGGCGGCGGCGAACACTTTATTGCAGCCGAGATAGCGGCCTTCGAGATCCTTCCAGAACACGGACTGGGGAATCGTATCCAGGATTTGGCGGAGCATGGCTTGATTGGACCGAAGTAATTCCTGAGCCCGGATAAGCGGAGAAATGTCCAGGGCGGTGGCCACGCGGTAGAGCAGCTTTCCTTCTTCATCGCGCACACTGACAAGTTCCATCTGGAGGACCCTGGCAATTCCGTCGTGGGTTTTGGTCCGGACTTCGAAGCGGACATACCCAGAGCGATCGCACTCCGCAATATGGTCCACTATGCTCTCTCTTTCTTCTTCCGGATACAGGTCCAGGATCTTGTATCCTGTCAACTGCTCAACGGTCATGTTTCGCAGGTTTGCGAATGCCGGATTGCAGGACAGCAACGTGCCGGTGCCGGGATCGCCGATGGCGATACCCTGGGCGCTGTGTGCAAACGCATCGGCCCACAGTTTTTGCCTTTGCTCTGCGCGCTTGCGGCGGGAGATATCGAGCGAAAGTACAAAAATGCCTTCCGGCACGGGTTGGATACACACGTCGAACCACCCTTTTTGCCCGTCCGGAAACTCGAACTCGGTTTCCAAATTGTGCGCCGTGCGTTCCTCCATGCATTGCTGCATCTTGGCGTAAACAACGGTGTGTTCGATGCCGGGAAAACATTCGTGCACGGTGCGCCCAATCAGTTGATCGCGAGGCTGCCGGTTCTGAACGACGGCCACATCGTTTACGTAGATATAGCGCCAGTCGGAGCCGATTAGCTGACAGCCTTCGAGCATGGCATCGAGCGACGTGCGAAACCGGGCCTCGCTCATGCGCAAGGCGTTTTCGGCTGCCCGGGTGGAGGATTGATCGCGCAGGTTTAACACGACGCCCGAGGCGACACCGTCTTCCGTTTTGATGGGCGATGCCGTGCGGGCAACGGGCAATTCGATCCCTTGGCGCGTAATCAAAATCGCCCGCTCGGCCACGCTGGGCTTTACTACTTGGAGAACGTGGAACACTGGGCTCGGCAGAGGTGAGCGGGTATCTTCGTCCAAAATGGCGATGACGTTGTCGAGGCGCTTTCCGTGTATCTCCTCGAGGCGCCACCCGGTCAACCGCTCCGCGGCCGGATTCATTTGTTGGACGAGGCCTTCGGCATTGATGGTGAAGACGGCATCGGCGATGCTTAAGAACGTCGATCGAAATTCGCTTTGTGCGACACGGGCCCTTCGTTCGCTGATATACAGGTCCCTATATATCTTGGATTGGCGGCGTCGAAATAGGTGCGAAGTCCATGCCGTCGCCAAGAGGAAAATGAGAACGCCGAATCCGACAACGAATACCGCGCGCCTCGCAATTTCATGGGTGACTTCCGAGGCATCAGTTTTGGTGACCAGATGCCACGTAGAGCCCGGTATGTGCTTCAAATTGGCTATCACGTCTTCGCCGCGATAGTCCTTTCCCTCAAAAAACCCGGTATGTCCGAGCACGGCTTCGACCGCGGGCAGGTCCGTTTGAGTAAGTGGTCTGCGAATCATCGTGGCGGGACTGGACACATACCGCATTGGACTGATAAAGACAACATAGTCGCCGTCTTTTCGGACCAACAGGCACTCGCCGGTATCGCTCATCTCGCTCCAGAGTTCCAGGAATGGAAACAGACTGTGACCCAAGTCGCTTTGGAGAATCACGCAGGCCATGGGCTCACCGTCACCGGACAGAATCGGAATAACAAGGTCCACACACGCACGATTGGATTGGGAGATGTAAAAGTCCGAGAGAAGCGGCGCTTGGGACCGAATAGCTTCCAGTACGGCAGACTTCGTTGTGGGTTGAAGCGCGTCAAACGAACCCGACGCAGAGAACACCGGTTCCGCATTGAGATTCGTCACATATGCGTCAAACTCGTCGTCTTCGAGTTCGAGGGCCAATCGGCTGCGCAATAGTTCGGATGCGGACTCTGACGCGGGATCGGCCATGTAATCGCGAATGTATTGCTTTATCAGAATGCCTTCCAATATGCGATGACCGTCGGCGTTTTTCTCTTTCCGCCACTCGGTGATGTGTCTGGCAGCGAGGGAGGCTATGACCTCGAGTTCCAGTTGCTTTTCATTGCGAATGCGTATTGCCTCGTGCTGAATGTAATAGGTACCCGCCGCCAGCAGGGCCAGTGCAACACAACCGATTATCAGCGCCCGCGACTTGCGGTGCGTTTTCCCAGGAGTTGTGTCTTCACTCATAAGAATCCATCTCCCCTTTGTTACGACATGCAATTGCCTGGGGAGCCATTGTCATTTTTTCCTCAGGGGGAGAATCGCTGTTGCCTTTATGGATCTTCGCATTCACACTTGGACAACGCGCCAGTGGCTATTGGTGCGGCCTGTATTCCACAAGTCCGGACGACGCGCCACGGCCTTGCCCCGAGGGCATTGCCAAGCACCTGCGATTCTACTGTGTGTAGAGAATTATGCGCAAACCTATGGCCAAGCAGACTGGATACAGGCATCTACCGGGTTTTCGGGATTGACCCGCACCATTGAGCAGCGGCATCCACCAAAATGCGGTCCAATCCAAGCAGAATGGGCAAATCGTTTCTTCCAGGAAAGTCTTGCTGATATAGTCTCATTCGTTCCAAGCAGTTACGACATGAGGTTTCAACTTACTTGCATACCTCCTCGCTATGACGGGTGTCCAAGCTGACGTAGGGGTACGTGGGCCGTACCCCAGGGTTTTGTTGGTTGCCGCCGGTATGGTGGCCTCCTTCGCTGCCGCGGGTGCGGCCGTGGTATTTCTTTTCGAGTTGCTGCACGGAGACGTACCCGGGATAGCCAATTGGAAATTGGGGTTGCGATTCGCCGTTTTTGGAGGCGTGTCGTTTGTCTGCTTGGCTCTGCTTTCGCGCCTTTCACCTGAACGTGCCTCCCATCCAGAAGAGACTGGGGTACGCAAACCGTTTCAAATGGCCGACGTAGGTGTGCTGGCGGCCGTACTTCTACTTGGATTCGCGGCTTTTCAGGGCCTTGACCGATACCCTCGCGCCGAACCGGACGAACTGCACCACTTGATAGTATCGCGAAATCTTGCCGAGTACGGCGTATATGCATCGGGACGGCCGGAGCAAGGGTTTGTCCGATTCGATCCCTATGATTCCGTGGGGCCGTCGGTAATCGTCCCGGTCGCCGCCGGATTTGTCATGTTCGGCGCACGATTGGAAACGGCGCGGGGAGTCATTGCCGTCAGCTTTGTGGGTATGTGTCTGGCGCTTTATCTGCTGGTTCGATCGATGTATACCCCTTGGACAGGGCTGATTGCGGTTCTCCTTTCGATTTCCGCAGTAGGGAGTTTGTATCTTGGCCGGACGTTGTACGGTGAAGTTCCCGCGGCCATGTATCTTTTGTGCGGGTGCATTGTGATGCAACGCGGACGACATGCGCTACGACCGGCCCGGTTAGCATACGGGATAATGGCAGGCCTATTTTTCGGCCTCGCTGTCCTGGCAAAATATTTCCTGATCGTGCTGCTCTTTCCCTTGGTTTGGGCTCTTCTGTACGATTGGCAGGCACGTCGGCTTTCTTCCTTGGTCAGCACGGCGGGAATCGTGTTGGGGGCAGCAGTTCCGATCGTTTTGTGGCAGGTTTGCCAATTCGTATTCGCGGACTCGGGCAGCGGATCTGCCACGGGAATGGGAAGTTTCTACATGCACTATCTCCTGATCGGTCCTGCGGGTATTCGGATAGGGCTCGCGAACTTGGTGGATTGGGTATTGCCGTGCGTGGTGCTTGGGGTCGCGTTGGCCTATGCGATTCCACGAACGGGATCCAGGAGTTGTGACCCGGTGTCGTTGGCCCTTTGGCTGACCATCGTTTTCGTGCTGGCTTGGTTTCTCTTGTTCACACCCGGACAGATCATCCGGTATGTGTGGTACGCGTTTGCACTTGGGACGGTATTTATCGCACCTCTCATGGTACGAATGGCCGGGATGGTACTTGAATTTCGCCGACGGCCGGGCTTGGGTTTGGCTGGCCTCGGAGTTATTGGGCTAACCCTCGCCGGGATGGTGCAGGCTGTGGCCGGGCCTTTGTCGGCGACAATTCAGGCCGACGACATGAAATCCGATCGGGCAATGGCTGATTTCCTCCGAGAGCTGGATACTGGCACCCACGTAGCTTCCACCTATTACACGATTCCCCGCATTGCGAATTTTTTCGCAGACCGGCCTGTGTCTCGTGTTCCCGATTCTCCTGACTCGCTTGATGACGCCGCTGTTGTCTTGGTTGCCCCCCATCAAGTGTCGACGTTTACGAATCATCGTCCACCGGATCGGATGATCGGCGAATATGGGGTGTATTTCAATGACATCCGCTAATGGGTTGGGTCACCCACTTTCAGTGAGCATCTTCTATCCGTGCTATCACGACTGGGGCACCATCGGAAGCATGGTATTGCTTACCAAGAAGACCGTGCAACAAATGGGATTGGATTACGAAATCATCGTTGTGGACGATGGAAGTGGTGAACACACACAGGCGATTCTTGACGAAATAAAGTCTGTTCTACCAGACACCATTATTGTCCATCACGGGGTTAACCGGGGATATGGATGTGCCCTGCGAACGGGATTCGCAACGGCCAAGAAGGAATGGATATTTTACACGGACGGGGACGCTCAATACGACGTGCGCGAATTAACTGAACTCGTTCGACACGCCGGTCCGGATGTGGATGTCGTACAAGGATACAAGATTCAGAGACACGATCCGCTTCACCGAATCGTCATTGGGCGCATTTACCATTGGATTATCCGAATCGCCTTTGGCTTGAAGATTCGAGATACCGACTGCGACTTCCGTCTCCTGCGTCGATCCATTTTCGATACG
This sequence comes from Candidatus Hydrogenedentota bacterium, assembly GCA_045863295.1. Lineage (GTDB taxonomy): Bacteria > Hydrogenedentota > Hydrogenedentia > Hydrogenedentales > SLHB01 > BTWA01. Next base: position 32,448 of record BTWA01000009.1, on the reverse strand, counting down.
ATCGAATTGACTAGTCCTGATGGGACCATCTGCGCGGAGATGATGACGAAGATTCAGCGGGAAGGCTTTCGAATCGTGGAAGTTCCGGTCCATCATTTCGAACGGGCGCACGGAAAATCGCAATTCTTTAATTTTCCGCGCTTGTTTCGGATTGCGCGCCATCTGACGGCTTTGTGGTATCGCGATGTGTTTCTCTTTTATTGGTGTGGCGGCCGGTCAAAACCGTTGCGTCCGGCAGGAAAGCCGGAGGATGGGCCGCCATGATTCCCTTCTTCCAACTCAAGAATCAGTTTGCCTCGATGGAACACGAGATTCGCGACGCCGTGGAACGGGTATTGACCAGCGGTTGGTACATTTTGGGTGAAGAACTGAAGGCATTCGAACGGGAATTTGCCGAGTATGTTGGCGCCGCGCATTGCCTGGGAGTAGCCTCGGGCACGGATGCGATTCACCTCGCGCTCCGTGCCGCCGGTGTGGGTCCGGGGGATGAAGTCATCACGGTGGCCAATACGTGTGTGCCTACGCTATGCGGTATCACGGCCTCCGGTGCGACTCCCCGATTGGTGGATGTGGATCCCGAAACGCTGACCCTGGATCCGAACCGGCTTGAAGCCGCTATCACTCCCCGGACCCGGGCGGTAGTTCCCGTTCACCTGTACGGACATCCATGCGATATGGATCCCATCGTGGATATCGCGGCGGCGCACGGACTGGTGGTGGTGGAAGACTGTGCTCAGGCGCATGGGAGTCTGTACAAAGGAAAGAAATGCGGGACCTTTGGCGCAGCCGCGGCATTTAGCTTCTATCCCACCAAGAATCTGGGGGCCTACGGCGATGGCGGGGCCGTGGTGACCAGCGATCCGGCAATCGCGGACTCGCTCCGGCTTATTCGCAACTATGGTGAGAAGCGCCGGTACGAACACACCGTCGAGGGGGTAAACAGCCGGTTGGACGAGGTCCAGGCGGCCGTGCTTCGGGTGAAGCTGCCGCGCCTCGACACTTGGAATCGGGAACGAAGAATCCGGGCTGCGTGGTACGAGGACATCCTGTCCACCGCGAAGCTGACGCTGCCCGCCGAAGCTTCCTGGGCTACAGGAAACCGGCACCTGTTTCCCATACGTGTGAAAGACCGGGACGAATTGCAGGACTTCCTTGCCTCGCGGAGCGTTTACTCGCTCATTCATTATCCGGTCCCCATCCACTTGCAGGAGGCGTACCGGAGCCTTGGCAAGGGCCAGGGAGATTTCCCAGTTTCCGAAGAGGCCTCCCGAGCAGTGCTAAGTCTTCCACTCTACCCGGAGTTAGCTAAAGACGACCTGCTTCTTGTGGCTGGACTCGTGAGTGAATTCGCCCGGTGAAGGCCGAGGAATATGCCCATCTTCGTCGGGCGGAACAAGCTCACTGGTGGTATTTGGGTTTAAATCGACTCTTGAAACATCATTGGAACAATTTACTTTCACAAGAAACACAACTAAGAGTGCTCGATGCCGGCTGTGGGACGGGTGATTCGCTGCTTCGACTTGGCGAGAATGTTGAAAAGCACGGAATCGATGCTGCCATAGAGGCACTGTCTTATTGTCGACTTAGTCATCTATACAATACTTGCCGTGCGTCCGTGCTCGATCTTCCCTACCCGGATTCCTGCTTTGATGTAGTGATTAATTTGGATGTGATCTATCACCGGAACGTTCCCGATCCCGAGGTTGCCCTGAAGGAAATGCTGCGGGTGCTTCGGCCCGGCGGTTACGCCTTCATCAACGTACCGGCATACGAATGGCTTCGATCATCCCATGATGAACATATCCAGACAGCACGACGCTTTACGCGCCGGTCTCTTGTTGAGTTGCTGGATAGGGCGGGGTTTGCGGTAGTACGGGTCTCGTATTGGAATACCCTGCTCTTCCCCGCCGCGGCCGCCATCCGAGTCTGGCGAAAGGCCGATCCCAAGCCGGCATCCGACGTTGCCGAACTCCCAGGGGCGATCACAAATCATGTTTGCGGATTGGCGTTGGCGCTTGAACGGGGCTGGTTGCGTGTGTTGCCCCTTCCGTTCGGGCTTTCCGTGTTTGCCGTGGCGCGGAAGTCGAATTGAACAAGCATAGTGCGTACCGTGTGTTTGTTGTAGCATGGTTGAAGCGCGGCGTTGTGGTACTCCTCGAGAGCCGGCCGATCCGATAGCAAGGAGGCGAGGCTATGGCGAAAGACGTATTTGACTTCTCTGCGTATCGGTCCGGCCGGGGGGCTTTGGTGCCTTGCCGGCGGTGCAAGAAGCCGATTCCGGCGGATTCGACGCGGTGCGGGCATTGCGGATTGCATTTCCGGGGGCATGCGGCGGAGTTTGTGTCTTCGTTTGAGGCTCCTCGAAAACGTTTTGGGCGCTTGGCGCGGATGGTGGTTGGTTTTTTGCTTGGGGCCTTGTTGTTGGCGTTGCTGGCCGGGTTTGCGGGCGGGGTACTTTGAGCCGGGGAGTTTTCACGATGACATTATGTACCGTGTTGTTGGCGGGGGTGTGTCTTTCGGCGGACCCAGTAACGCTGGTGGAGAATCGCCACGCGGTGGCGGCCGTGGTTGTTTCTCAGGATGCGTTTCCCGTAGCGGAGCATGCAGCCCAGGAACTGGTATATCACGTACAGCAGGCTACCGGCGCGGAATTGCCTGTGCTGAAAGAGCCGCTCGCCAAACCGTGGGACGGTCCCGTTGTCTATATAGGCGCGACTCAAGCCGCGCGGGCGGTGGGGATCGATTCGGACTCGCTGGCAAGCGAAGCGACTGTGCTGAGAACAATTGGGGATGCCCTTTATATCGTTGGCAATGACGGGCCGGGGAAGGCGTTGCACAAGAAATCGACCTATACGGGCACGTTGTGGGGTGTCTACGACATATTGGATCGGTTCATGGGCGTGCGGTGGCTTTGGCCGGGCCGTTTGGGAGAGGTCATTCCGAAATCCGATTCAATTCGGATTCCCGCGATGGACGAGACGGTGACGCCTCGTTTTAATCAGCGATTGTTGCGCCCGGGGCTGGGTCCGAAGGGGTTTACGACGGCCAATGATCGTCTGGCCTTTTCGCAGATGGCGCGGGAAGCGTACGCGGAGAATCAAGACCTCTTTTTGCGGCGGCACCGGATGGGCATGTCTTCGGATTGCCTGTACGCGCAGTTGAGTTCGGGGCATGGTCATTCGTTCGAAGGGTGGTGGGAAAAATACGGCGCGGAGCATCCGGAATGGTTTCAGCTGCTACCGGACGGGCGGCGGGGTCCCGCCGATCCGGACAGGCCGAAGAAGTTCACAATGTGCGTTTCGAATCCGGGTCTTCACGCGAAAATCATCGAGCTTTGGCAGGAAGAACGCGCAAAACATCCTGGCGAGACGGTAAATATTGGCATTGGGGAGAACGACACGCAGGGATCGTGCGCTTGTGACGCGTGCGCCGCTTGGGACGGTCCGGCGCCCAGTTTAGAGCAAGTGCCGCCTGGGATGGAGCGGTCGTACGAACCCGCTCAAGCGTCGAACCGGTATGCGCGGTTTTTGCAGGCGGTGCATGCGTTGGCTTCCACCATCGATCCCGACGTGCGTGTAACCATGTATGCGTACGAGAATTATTTCTGGGCACCGGATCCGTCAATTCAATTGAACAAAAACATTGTAATCGGGTTTGTGCCCTGGTTTCGTTGGGCGGGCTGGTTTCCGAGAACCGACGCAGAGCATCAGTGGATCAAGGAGCAATGGCTTGGCTGGCAGCGTTCGGGGGTTTCGATGTACTACAGGCCGAACTGGTTTTTGGATGGGTATGCCATGCCCCTGGTGTACATGCATCAGTTCGCGGATGCGTTTCAGTTCTATGAGCAGCACGGTATGACGGGCACGGATTTTGACTCGCTTCAGGGGCAGTGGGCCGCCCAGGGTCCTAACTTATATCTCCTTGCTCGCATTCATACGCGGCCCACGGTTGGTGTGGACGAGATTCTGAATGAGTACTATTCCGCGTTCGGTCCGGCGGCGGGCGTGGTCAAAGAGTATTTTGATTATTGGGAACGCTATGCCATCGAGAATAGTCCTAGAGCCGCGGAATCCATCAGTAAGCGTAGCGAGGGCCGCTTTCGGCGTTATGCGTTGTATGCAAAAGTGGCGGATGAATTGTATCCGGACGCAGTTTTCGAACCGGCAAGCGAGATGCTGCAGCGTGCGTCGCTGGAAGCGGAAAAGGACAGCGACCCGGTGTACCGGGAGCGAGTGCACTTTCTCCAACAGGGGTTGCGGCACGCGAAGCAGTGTTCCGCAACCGCGGCGGTGGTGAACAATGAGGCGTCCACATTGGAGGAGCGCAAGGCGGCGATTTCCGCCCTGATAGCCGTGCGGCGCGAGTTGGAGAGCACCGGCATCGCGAATATGGATCGCGCGGCGATCATCGAGACGGACAGTTGGAAAGAGACGCCGGAAATTTTTGAGGAATAGATGCACCTGATTCGAGGAGCCTCTAACCCAAATATTTCACGACTTTGTCCAATTAACTGAGTAGCAACAATTCAACCGGCCAGTTGCCAAAACTGGCTCTCTTACAGTGTGCACGTGAAATATCCTCAGCCTTTCAAGCTTAAGGAATTCTGTGTAAGCATTTTGCACCTCAACGAATGTACTTCAGTCTCCGTGGTGCAAAATGCGGGCTAACAGGGTCTTCAACGTTCAAGTGCAATCTCGATGGCCAGCACTCCGTCCGCATCCGGTTCCGCGAATACGAGCGGGTATTGCCTTGGTTCGGGATCAATGAGTAAGAGTTTTCCATTTCCGACGGCGTGCGCGGGCGAGTAGGCTTTGGATTTCACGTCCTTAATGGCGCCTGCGGTTGTCCGAACAGTACATCCTGGCCAGGAAAGGCGTCCGCCGCTCCATTCCGGATCTCGCAGCGACCAAAAGTTCCAGCCGTCCGGCAGTCCCTTCCACGAAATTGTTACGCGGTTCGGACGATGCACTTCGAGAATGACCGATTGGTCATTCCCCTCTTTCCAAGCCAGTGTCGCGACGTCGCCGTTGTCTTCAACGGTTGGCACGGCATGGCTATCGTTTGCAGTTCCTGATGCAATCAGTGCCGCTATGCCGCCGGCATGGACGACGACTTGACCTCCCTTGTCGATGGCCGCGACAATGCCGTTGGGATCCCAGCTTCCCCTCGCATAGGCCTGAAAAACGGATGGAAACGCGTAAGAGAGATTTGTATGGGCGGTATTCGGTTTGACCGATGACTCATACCACAGACACGCGTATCCGCCGAGTTCAAAGAGCAACTGTTCTTTTCGATTGGGAGTGATATAGCGCGTTTCTTGGATAGAACCCAGCGTGTGATCCCACAAAGCCAAATGCTGGCAGATGGGGCTTCGGTACTCGCGCGCCATGGCAAGAAGTACAGGCGCGTAGTAATTGAGTTGGCCGTAAGACGGTGACAAGACGACGTTTTGGTGGGGTTCATCCCAGCCAGGGCGCTTCTCCGCGGCGACGGATGCCAAGGCGAGATCGGCGTTCATGTACACGGCGAATTCCGTAAACAGGTCTTGACCGGTGACACGGCGCAGTGCATCCATGAAAAATAACCGGTAGTGCATGGTGGACGCCCAGAATGTCGCCCCTTCGACTTGTGCGCCGTCCGATGCGAGCCCGTTGGGTAACAGATGATCCTTGAACTTGATTACGGTGGCGTCCAACCATTTTTGGGCGTCGGGGACTTCGCCAAGCAAGGCGAGGGCGGCCACGCCAAATGAGCTGTATTCAACCACGGCGTGATGCGTGTGAAATTTCGGACCCGAGCGAGTCGGATCCGAGAAGTACTTCGCGAAGTAGTTTCCCGCGGTTGCGGACATCATGTTGCGAATCTCGTCGCGCTCCGCATCCGAGAATCGGTCGTATGCCATGTCATACCCGACGGCCGCGCCTTTCAGGAGGCGCATTACCGCGTAGGCCTTGCCACCGTCGGGGGCTGCGTCCGCATCGGGCTTCCAGGCGCGGCAGCAGGCCAGCGTCCATTCTCGTGTGGCATCGCCATACTTCGGGTCGCCGCTAATCGCATATGCGAAGGCGAGGTGCTCGGTGATGGCCATGTCCATCATCATGGCGTAGAAACGGTCGTAGAGATTCTCGTAAATCGGATCATCCGGCACCGGCGCAATCCAGGATTTCCTGGGCGTCTTTTTCAGGCACCACTCCGCGGACTCCATCAGGTTCTGGTACATGCGAGCGTAGATGGGATCGGAACCTTGAGCATGCAGACGCGAACGTTCCGCGGAAGTCACATACAGTCGCGGGTGTGGTGGCACTTGAACTGATTCGGCATGAACGTGTGTCAGCGATAGCAGGACGATGACCAGGGCACTGCTTGAGTATAGTTTGCCTTGTTGCACAGTGTTCCGGTTCCTTCCAGGCAAGGGTCATACGACAGTCACAAGAGCGAACCCGCGACAAAATGAAGTGCAATTACTCCTGCGCGGCCACTTTCGGTGTGTACGGTTCAGCATAGTGGTAAAGCAGCGACAGCGTCGACGGCTTTCCAATGACGCCTGCCTTATTTCGCACACGCATTTGAATCCTGTTCAGTGCGCTTCGCTTTAATTCCCATCGAAAGTCTGAACCCGCTTCTCGCCAACCCGTCTCGTCGACATTGACCTCGTATCCCGCGAAGTTGGGTGTCTGAGTAAAGAACGCCAATTGCACAACTCCCGGGTTATCCTCCAGTGTCGCCGTGTAGTGCACCCGATTCAGCGTGGGATAAAAGTCGGCGGGGCGATCGCTGTGCAAGCTGTATTGCATGTGACGAGGGGTCGCCTCGTCATACCAACAGAGGTACCCGTTCCATGGCCAATACGTTGAGCCCTGGCTCAAAGGCCTCGGAATGGGCCGCGAATAAAAGTCGTTCCGGGGCGTAATACGGAAGAAGCCTGCGAGGTTATGTTGCGGAGGCCGCTTCGCAGAGTCCGGGTCGTTAATCCAGCCGGTAAACGTGGAGATTTCAAGCGGTTGAGGCGATTCCTTCACGCCCTCCGCGAGCCAATTGCACCAAGGCTCGGCGGCCATCCAGGGGATTTGACGATCCCTATCAAATCCGTATCTCGCAAGGAATGCGTAGTGCTGCTCGAGTACGTTTACGGGTTCGCCCGTGTCGGTACGGTATTCGTAGGAATCAAACAGGCTCTCCGGATCGACCACGACCCATTTCTCGAGTTCATCCACGTAAACCTCAATGGTCTCGTGATTGAAGACATTCACATGGCGGGCCTGGTAGCCGCAGGCTTGAAGCGCATGCATGAAGGTAATGGCAAACTGGATACACATGCCGCCCGCGCCTTTGGCATCGCGGCGGTCGAGAATGGCGAGGGCGTCCCATTCCGGATAGTCTGGCAATGGCAGTTCGTGGTACCACTGCTGCGAGACGTGGTGGCGAACCAGATTAACTCGCTCAAAGTCGCCGCAAGTTGCCCCGGTCACTCTGCCGAGATCGAGCCGTTCCCACAAAGCGGTGAGTTCGCCGCGATCATAATTCTCGTAGGCGACGCTGTAGGACGAGAATACCGGTTGCGGCTGGACTGCATCGCGCGGATACACGCGATAGTCTTGCAACGGTTTGCTTTCCATCACTCGTTCGACACGAAGGCGTTTTGCGACCGGGGTGGACAAGGGGTCGGAAGAACGGAGCACTACACGCGCCTGCATGAATCTCTGGGGCACGTTGACAAGATTCACATCGCATTGGGCGCCTGATTGCAGCGCAGTGAACGAGCCCCATTCCGGCGAAGCCGGATCCGGCGACCCGGCAAAGCGCACTTGCCATTCAATCGCTGTTCCAGGTGGCGTAGCGCCCTCGCCGGTTAGGCGCAAGGACTTCACTTCTGCCGTGGGTGACAGCGGACCAAATCCTTCTATTTCGCTCCAGAGATCCATGGGCAGTGTCGTGCAACTGCCTTCATCGCCATAGCGAGTAAGGTTTAATCGGATGGTGTACTCGCCGGGTACGTTGCTTTCCGGTCCCAGGGAGCCTTCGATCCATGTAGCGCCGCCGTCCATGCTCTTGGCCGAGGTGGAGCCGACCTGGATTCGGGCAAACGCCGCGCCGTCGGGATGCCGCGGAGGCGTGACGAATCCGGAGGCGATCATGGCGGTATTGCCCTTCAGCGTGACCCTACCCCCACCTCGGTCATATTCGTCGTCGCGCGCAAAGAGCAGATTGTAGCCGTGACCGGTGGGAGCGTCGCAGCCGATTATGATGGTGTTCTCGCCTTTTCGGAGGATATCCACTGGAATGGGAACCCAATGCCACAGGCCGTCGTGCCAGGGTTTCCTTATCCCTTCAACGCGATTGCCGTTGACGACTAGGTAGTATGGCGGCGCCTCTCCCGTGCCCTTGTATTCCAGGTAAAGCACGACGTGAGCTTCCATGGCGCGGGCATCGTCTAAAGTGAATGTTTTTCGTGCCAGAACGCCTGTATGAAGCGGTTCGAGAAACGGACCTTTCTCGCTGTATCCCGCGCCGGGTCCGTCGTTTTCCAGCAGAGTCATGTCGTTGAGTTGGATGCCGGTCCCCTTTTGGGACCGCATCACCCCTTGCGCGAATCCGTTTTCATAGAGTGCTGTTGCATCCCATTCGTTGGCCGCCGTTTCCACCGCCTCCGCCGGCACAATGTACAAAAGGAGAGCGACGATAACGAATAGGGCAAGATGATGGCGCATTGAGTACTTCCTGCAGTTGGCAACGGCGAAGTCCTGCCGTTGAAACCCACGACGAATGATTTTATGCTTTGCCGATGCGAATGTTACTTCCACTGCTATTGGCCGCCTTCGTACTCCCCGCGCATGCCGACGAGGTCCGCGTCTCTCGCACAGAGGTCTTGTCTACAATGCGGCGCGCGACGGATTTCATGTTCGGCACGCTTGCGAATCGGGGAGGTTTTGTATGGCTCTATTCCATGGACCTGGAACCCTTCGGTGAACTCAAGGCACGAGACAGCATGATTTGGGTAGAGCCGCCGGGCACCCCTGCCGTAGGGCTCGTGTTGTTGGAGGCCTATCACGCCACCGGCGATGGCTATTACCTTGATCGTGCCAAGGAAACGGCCGCACCCCTGGCGGCGGGACAACACCCCTCGGGAGGGTGGAACTACTTTATAGACTTTGATCCCGATGGATTGCAACGGTATTACGATGAATTCTTTTCGAAGTGCTGGGGGTGGCAGGAGTATCTCAAGCGGCGGGGAAACGCGACTTTCGACGATTATAGCACCACGGAACCGACCCGATTCTTTCTCCGTCTGTGGAAAGCCACTGGAGACACTTCGCACAAAGCCGTGTTGGACAAGGCGCTAGACCACATTCTGCGCGCGCAGTTGCCCAGCGGCGGATGGCCTCAACGGTTCCCGGTTGAATCCGAGGACTATACGTCTTGCGCGACATTTAATGACGACGTTACGGCGGACTGTATTGACGTTCTTCTTGAAACCCATGCGTTGACAGGTGAAGAGCGATATCTGCGGGCCGCGCGCCAGGGGATGGATTTTTATCTTGTGTCACAATTGCCGGCGCCGCAGGCCGGTTGGGCGCAGCAGTACTCTGCCGATTTGAAGCCGGCGTGGGGCCGCCCGTTCGAAATCGCGGCGGTATGCAGCGCGGAAACACACAGCAATGTTCTCGAACTCATGGATTTCTACCGGATTACCGGGGACGCAAAGTACCTCTCCCCCATTCCGCTCGCGCTTGCGTGGTTGGAAGCCTCCGTCATTCCAGGTGCCGAGGGTTTCACCCATACGATGTTCTACGAACTGGAATCCAACAAGCCAGTCTATATACTACAGACGGGGACTACGATTACCGATGTGAAGTATACGCTGACCTATGATTCCACGGGGGTCTACCCGTACGGCGATCGCATGTCGATTCCGGTAGAGTATTTGCGTGGGGAATTTGAGAAACTCCGACAACAGGCGCCAGAAGCCGCTAAACGCGAATACGAAGAAGCAAAATCGAGAGCGCCTCTACCGGACGCAATCCGGGGCGGTTATCTCGCGACAACGCTTGCCAAAGTAAAGCAGACCCCAGCAGGTGTGGCTGAACTCTGTCGCACTCTGGATGAACGGGGCGGTTGGCACGACGAGGCCAGAGTGATGGATCCTTTCTCGCCATTTACCGCGCCCGCCCAGACGTTTGATGCGTATATTGTAGGCGGATATACCGGAAGGATGTATCGCTTAATCAACTATCTGAATGAATCGGCGTCCGGAGACAGCGAATGACGTTGAAAGCGGCGATAGTCGGGATGGGCATTATGGGCACCGGCGTGGCAAACGTGCTGGCGCGCAGGAGCGATGCCGGGATTGTAGCCATCGCAGAAAGGTCCGATGCAAAGCGCGAAGAAGCCGCAGCCCGGTTCAATTGTCAGGGTTTTTCATCCGTCGACCTGTTGCTGAACTCCGTCCAGCCGGACATTGCCTTTGTGGCGACGCCGGATTGGGATCACCTGCATGCCGTGATGGCTTGCATGGATCGCGGGGTCCATGTGTATTGCGAGAAACCACTGACTACCTCAACCAGCGAGGCCGCCGCCATCGTCCGCCGCGTGCGTGAGACGGGGTTAAAGTTGCAGGTCTCGTACAATCATCGCTGGCTAGCCCCATACAACGCTGTGTGGAAAAAGATTCATGGCGGATCGATTGGACGCCCACTGGTGGGGTATGCGAGAAAGAACAATCCAATAACAGTACCCACGCAGATGCTTGCTTCGTGGGCGCGGGAGAGTTCGCCGATGTGGTTTCAGTCCTCGCACGACATCGATTTAATGACATGGTGGTTTGACGACATGCCCACGGACGTTACGTGCGTTGGGGTCAAGTCGGTTTTGAAATCACGCTTGGGTTGGGACACGTACGACGCCATGCAAGGGCAAGTCCGCTACGGGAAAGGCGGCGTGGCCACGTTCGAGGCGGCGTGGATCTATCCGGAGACTCATCCGGCCATGCCCGACTCGTTCATGGCGATCGTAGGCGAATCGGGACATATTCAAGTGGATAGAAAAGACGAGGCGATTGAAATGAGCACGGCGGACGGCTTTTCCTGGCCGCGGTCGCTGCTCAACGCCCAGGTATTCGACCGCTGGACAGGAGCGTTTCCGGCGTGCATCGAGAGTTTTCTTGATGCGGTGATCAACGATCGCGCGCCGTATGTGACTGCTGAAGACGGTTTTGTTGCCACGGCCGTTCTCGAAGCTTTGCATGAATCGGCCTCGCGCAATGGCGAACGCGTACTGGTCAAAACATTGGATTAATCGCGTTACCGGCTACTTTTCGACCTTGAATTGCCTTTCTATCCACTCATAGGCTTCGATCCTTGCTTCCTCAGGAAATCGATGCTTGCCGGGAGCGAGTTTGCCCGTGAACGCTTCCGGTTTGCCGTACAGGGAATAGACACCGTTCAACTGGCGATACACTTCGGCCAGATTGTCGGTCTCGGGAAAGATATCGTCTTCCAGGGTCGCCCAGTTGAAATAGGGTCTGGGAGCAATGCACGCGACGATTTCGTGCCAGTCCGTGGGTGCGGTGGAAACGTCGTCCATATAGAATCCCAGCTTCGGCAAGAGCGCGGTGAGATGGCTCCACCGATTGGGGTCGGGATCCGTGCGCAACGTAGTAAACCCGCAACTGGCGACAACGAGCGAAATGCGCGGTTCGAAAATGGACGCCATGATGGAACCGTAGGCGCCGTGCGAGTGGCCCATTATGCCAATTCGTTGGGGATCGACGCTGGGCAAACTCACCAGATAGTCCACAACGCGGCTGACATCCCAGTTCATTTTGCCGAAATATGACCACGTGGGATGTTTTGCGTAAAACTCCATGGCATTGTCGTAGGGTTGTCCCCCTTCGCGGATGCGTTCTCCGAAGCCAACGGCGTCGGGCGCGATGCAGATGAATCCACGTTCGACAAGTTCCTTCGCGAAGGCCATGCTTGGATCGCCGGTCATGCCGCAGGCTTCCTGCTTCCCGGGGGCCTGGGTTTGATGCAGTACGACCATGGCGGGTACCGGGTGGTCCGGCAATTGCTTCGGCATAAGAAGGTAGGCGGGAATAGCGTCGTCGGCCTCGCTGGGAATGCGAAGATGGATTCGGTTGTACGCGCCCATATCCTCGCGGCCAATTTCTTCGACCGTGTTGGTCGCTCGCACCAGGTTCTCCGGATTACCGAATAACGACTCCAATACGGTTATTATCGATTCACGCTTGGCTTCCCACGTCGCCACCGAGTCGATCGGTTCTGAATCCGGCGTCGCCTGCAACAGGGGTAACAAGTCCTTCAACCCGGCTTGCGGCGTCTGAAGATCGGGCTTGGTCATACCGGTTTTCTTCCGGCCTTCCTCCCAGTCCCATCCGGGCCAGGCCCATGCGGCCATCGAAACGGCCAGCAATCCCAGCGTCACAACGACAAACCGGTTCATGGTATGTGCCCTCACGGTTATCGCAGTCTTGGCTGACTGCTCGACGATGAATTACTATCGAGGCAACGAAGGACAACATTGTACGGAATTGCGGGGGATTATGCCTACAACAAGCGGTCAATTGGGAATAGGTCTGGTGGGCGCGGGATTCATGGGCCAGACCTATGCACGCACCATAACGACACTGGTGGAAAAGGCTGCGTTGACGGCGGTTGCGGTTGGGTCTCGCGCCCCCGATCTGGCACGAGAGTATGGGGTGGCCGTGGAACCATCGCTGGAAAACCTCCTGGCACGGCGGGACGTGGACATAGTCTGCCTTGCGACTCCGCACGCGTTGCACGGCGCCCAGGCACTGGCATCGGCTCAGGCGGGCAAACACATCCTTATTGACAAGCCCATGGCATGTACCGTGCGGGAGTGCGATGCGATTTTGGCGGAATGCAAAGCCCGTTCACTGCGGTGCGACATCACGTATACCCAGCGCGAACGCATCTGCAATATCGAAACAAAGCGTTTGATAGAGTCAGGCGAACTGGGAAGACTCCGGTACATGCACAATGTGCAAATCGTGCCGGACGGCATGAAGTCCACTCCGGCCTGGCAACTGGATCCGGAGAACGTGGGTATTTTGATGGGGCACGGGATTCATAACATTGACCAGGTGCGGTGGTTTACAGGCCGCGAGGTCGCCAAAGTATTCGCCAAGGTACGCAGCTTTGGCTCCACTTATCGGGTTGACAGTACGGCCGACCTCATACTTACGCTGGACGATGGAACCGTGTGCACGATCTTCTGCACCTTCGAGATGCCTAAACCCGGTATTCCGAGAACTGGCGGCGCAACGCAGGTGATGCTGGAGCACGGTATCATCGATTCCGACTGGTATGGCGAATTGCGGGTTTCGAGGCATGGATCTCCCTGGGAGGTTGCGGCTCGCCAGGAACCCATCGATTGGGCGGGAAAAGGCTTTCTCGATCCGGTACGGCTGAAGACATACGCGGTCATCCTCCAACGACTGGTAGATGACGTGCTATCCGGAACGCCGAATCCCGGCACGGGTTGGGATGGACGGCAGGCCGTGGCTGTGGCGGAAGCCGCCTATCAATCCAGCCGGACCGGCGAAGAAGTGGCCGTACGGCAATAACGAAGCACCGTTGCACGGAAAGAATTCTGCGTCCAATCCATCCCCCAGGACTGGCACCACAACACCAAAGTACAGTATCCTGTTAGGATATGTCTGAACTGTGTTTTTGCTGTTCTTTTGAGCCAAATGCCGCCAGAGTCGGCAGCTGTCTGAGGGGTGGCGTATGACAACCCTTGTTTACGTGTTCTTCTACGGATCGTTCGCGTGCTACGCATTGTCAGCGGTCGCCGTGTCGGCGTATTTGGCGGACAAGGGTGAGAAATTCCTTCGTTGGTCCACGGGGTCCGCAGGGGCGGGATCCGTAGTTCTGCTGGCGGGCATCGTGCTGAAAGGCTTGGTGCTAAAGCGACTTCCCTTTACGGACGTATCCGACGCATTCAGCATGCTCATTGTATTTGCGACGCTGATTGGACTGAGTGTGGCGATCCGTGGCCGGGTCCCGGCGTTGTTATGTTTTTACGTCCCTCCCGTATTCGCGCTGTTTGTTGCGAACCTGTTTGTCGGGCCGTTCGGCGTTCAAATGTCTCCGGAAGGTCTGAATTGGGCAATGATGGTGGTTCATGTGGCGCCTGCGTTTTTTGCTTATGCACTTTTCGTGGTAGCCAGCCTCACGAGCATGGCGTATATCTTTCAGGTTCGCCGGCTGAAGCAGATGCGTCTGACCGGTCTGTTTCAGCGCCTGCCCTCGCTTGAGCAACTGGACCGCATGTTGTATTCGCTCATTCTGGCGGGATATATCGCTTTCACCATAACCCTTGTGCTTGGCATGTGGTGGGCGTACTTTCAGGGCAATTTGTTGAACGCGACTTGGTGGCAGTCGCCGAAAATCTGGCGCGCGGTGCTGATGGTTGTCTTTTATGCCTTCGCATTTCATTCGCGTCAGGTGGGTTGGCTGCGCGGACAAAAGCTTGCCTACCTTATATTTGTAGGGTTTACGTCGCTGGTGCTTCTGTATCTCGGTCTAAACGTGCTCCAACTCAGTGACTACCGGTTCTGGGAGGCGTCCGCATGAGCCTGCTGGCCATTGGTTTGAGTCACCACAACAGCCCGTTGGCGGTGCGCGAAAAACTGCACTTCGACGAGAAATCGTTGCCATCCGCGCTACAGAAGCTGAAAGTCCGGCTGGAGGGCGCGGGCGTTGTTATCCTGAGTACCTGTAACCGGGTGGAGGTGTATGCTCACGGTGACATGGATGCCGAAGCCATGGCCGGCCACATTGTCTCTTTTCTTGGAGAATGGCACTCAGTACCCGCAGACGCCTTGCGCGACGCATTGTACATTCACGAAGACCGGGAGGCCGTGGGCCACGTGTTCCGGGTAGCGTCAAGCCTTGACAGTCTGGTTGTGGGCGAGGGACAGATATTGGGACAGGTGCATGACGCATTCTTGTTAGCGCAAGCCGAACAGACTACGGACCGGCTGTTGCATTCGCTTTTCCAAAAGGCGTTCAGCGTTGCGAAACGTGTGCGAACCGAGACCAGCATCAGCGAAGGCAAGGTTTCCGTGGGCTCCGTCGCTGTAGACCTTGCAGTCAGCATATTCATGGAATTAACCGGCAAATGCGTGATGGTCATCGGTTCGGGAAAGATGGGCGAATTGGCCCTGAAATCCCTCATTGCGAAAGGGGCGGACCATGTATTGCTGGTAAACCGTTCACTGGACAAGGCGGAGGAGCTCGCCCGAAAGATCCGGGGCGAGTCCGTGGCTCTGGCCGATATTGCGGCACATCTGCATCGTGCCGATATCGTGATCTCCTCGACAGCGTCGCAATCGTACATACTGGGAGCGTCGGATTTTCAAAAAGCGTTGCGATCGCGATCGCATGCCCCGATGTTTGTAATCGATATTGCGGTACCGCGCGACATCGAACCGGCGGTGAAAGCGCTGGACAATGTATACTTGTATGATGTCGACGATTTGAAGAAGGTAACGGATTCCAATTTGGAGGCCCGGCGCCAGGAAATGACGCGCTGTCTGGCCATGGTGGAGGACGGCGCCGAGAAGTTCGTTCAATGGTGGCGCGGATTAGCCGCTGAACCGACAATTGTTTCGATGTCGGAGGAGCTGAATGCGATCCGCGAAATGGAGTTGCAGCGGACCTTGTCCGCCATCCCTGAATTGACCGACGAACAACGTGCCGAAATCGAGTACCTGACGAAGCGCATTGTGAACAAGATACTGCAGAAACCCATGAAACAACTGAAGCAGGAAGTTATCCACGAGGATCCCAACCGGGTGCTGCACCTGGTTAAACGCCTGTTTGGCCTGAAGGAAGGCGTGTAGGTATGGCAGACGCACTTGTCATAGGGACGCGGGGCAGCGAACTGGCGTTGTTTCAGGCGCATTGGGTGGCCAAACGGATGCGGGATGCCGCTCCCGGCATGTCAATCGAAATTGAAATCATCGAAACACGCGGGGATCAAGTTCGCGATGTGCCGCTGGCTCAAGTGGGTGGCAAAGGCATCTTCACAAAAGAATTGGAGAATGCACTTTTGGACGGCCGGATTGATTTGGCTGTTCACAGTTTGAAAGATATGCCAACCGTGTTTCCCGATGGTCTGATGTTAGGCGCCATTCCCTGGCGCGCGAATCCTTTTGATGCGCTTGTATGTTCGATCGCCACATCGCTCGCCGATTTGCCCAGCGGCGCCCGAGTCGGCACGTCCAGTTTGAGGCGCGGTGCGCAAATCCGGGCGTATAGACCGGATCTGGAGATACTGAATCTGCGTGGGAACGTTGACACTCGGGTCCGGCGAGTTCGAGAAGGCGCATTGGATGCGGCCATTTTGGCGTGCGCCGGACTTGAACGGCTTGAACGTCACACCGATATCGCACAGGTCATCCCCGCATCCATCATGATCCCCGCGCCCGGCCAAGGCGCGCTTGCCATTGAATTGCGCGAGGACGACGGCGATACGAGAACTCTTGTGCAACGGATCAACGACCCGCGATGCGCGGCGGAAGTCACCGCCGAGCGCCGTTGCCTTGCCCTTTTGGAAGGCGGATGCCAGGCGCCAATCGGCGCCCATGCCGTCGCATCGGGTGATCGTCTGACGATGGAGGCTTGCGTTTGCAGTCCTGACGGCCAGACCTGTCTTCGTGTTCGGCACGAAGGCGATTTCTCGGATCCCCTGGCGCTGGGGGATCAGGTCGCGGATAGCCTCTTCGCGCAAGGCGCGGGCGCAATTATCGCGGCGGCACGATGAAGCAAGGATATGGAACCGTCTACCTCGTGGGTGCGGGACCTGGCGATCCGGGATTAATTACCGTTCGGGGCCGTGAATGCCTGGAACGTGCGGATGTGGTTGTGTATGACAGTTTGGCAAACGAAGCGCTTCTGGACATCGCATTCCATGCCGAGAAGATTTATGCGGGCAAGTCGCCCGATCGCCATACGTTGCTTCAGGACGAGATCAATAAGATTCTTATCGATCAAGCCGCCCGCGTGGATAGGGTGGTTCGATTGAAAGGCGGCGATCCCTTTGTATTTGGGCGCGGCGCCGAGGAGGCGCTTGCGCTCGTGGCGCACGGGGTGCCCTTTGAAGTAGTGCCAGGCATTACGTCAGGTATCGCCGTGCCGGCGTACGCGGGTATACCCGTCACCCATCGGGGACTTGCCTCCAGCGTAACATTCGTGGCGGGGCACGATGAGGAGTCGTGCGAGTGCCTGGAGGACGGATCCGCCCGCTGGGCACTGGATGGCACCTTGGTGTTCTACATGGGAGTGCGCCGGTTGCCGCACATTGCGGACAGACTCATTACCATGGGGCGAAGCCCGGATACGCCGGCCGCGGTCGTGCAATGGGGAACGTACCCCAGACAGATTTCGGTCACTGGAACGCTGTCCACCATTGCGGCCCTGGCTCAAGAGCAGTCAATCGATCCTCCATCCATCCTAGTCGTTGGCGAAGTGGTAAAGCTTCACGATTCGATTTCCTGGTATGAACACCGGCCCCTGTTTGGAAAACGCATTGTGGTAACGCGAGCGCGAGGCCAAGCGGGCGAACTCTCAAAAAGTCTGCGAGAGCTGGGCGCGGATGTTTTCGAGTTCCCGACTATTGCGATCGAGCCTGCGGACTCTGACGAATCCTATGCACACGCGGGCGACTTTGACTGGATTGTTCTCACGAGTGTAAACGGCGCAGAGATGCTTTTTGAGCGCATGGAAGAACAAGGCTTGGACGGCCGCAGTTTGGCTAGTGTCAAACTCTGTGTCATTGGTTCGGCTACAGCGGAAGCGGTGCGGAAGCGTTTCTTAAAGGTAGACTTGATGCCGGACAAATATGTCGCGGAGGATCTCATGGCCGCGCTTACCGCTCACGAAGGCGATCTGCGCGGAAAGCGGTTTCTCCTGCCTCGAGCTGATATCGCCCGAAGTTTCCTCCCCAAGGAATTGCGCGCACGTGGCGCGGAGGTGATCGAACTGGTCGCCTATCGTACGGTTATTCCGGCAACTTCCGAGGAATTGGCGGAACGTCTGATGGCCTACAATCCAGATCTGGTCACGTTTACAAGCTCGTCCACTGCAAGAAATTTCCATGAAATGATCGGACAAGAGCGCACCCGTCACTTGGCGGCCACCGCCCGGTTCGCCGGCATTGGTCCGATTACGAGCCAGACTGCAAACGAACTCGGCTTGCCAATTACCATTGAGCCGGTTCAGCATGATATTCCAAGTTTTGTCGAAGCAATCGTCACTGCATTGAAAGGATGACCCGTGGCCTATCCCATTACTCGAATGCGGCGGCTCCGTCAGACACCCACAATCCGGCGTATGGTGTGTGAAACCAGGGTGTCGGTGGATGATCTGATTATGCCGCTGTTTGTCCGTCCCGGATCGGGTGTGAAGAACCCCATCCAATCCATGCCGGGGAATTTTCAATTCTCGGTGGACACGCTGGTCGAGGAGGTTAAGTCCATTGCCGATACGGGCGTGCCCGCGGTGATTCTCTTTGGAATACCGGAGCATAAGGACGCGATCGGAAGCGAGGCCTACGCCGATTCGGCCGTTGTATGCCGCGCCGTCGAGGCGATCAAGAAAGCCAGGCCCGATCTGTGCGTCATCACCGACGTCTGCCTTTGCGAATACACAGACCACGGCCACTGCGGCGTGGTCCACACGGCGAAGAATGGCCGTCAGGATGTGGACAACGACAAAACGTTACCGCTGCTTGCAAAGGAGGCCGTTGCCCATGCCAGGGCGGGAGCGGACATTATTGCTCCATCGGACATGATGGACGGTCGCGTGGGCGCCATTCGGGCTGGGCTGGACACTGCGGGTTTTTTGGACACGCCCATCATGGCCTATAGCGCGAAATACGCTTCTGCGTTTTACGGCCCGTTTCGAGATGCCGCCGAGTCTCCTCCGCAGTTCGGCGACCGTAAGAGCTATCAAATGGACTATGGCAATGCGCGCGAGGCCATGCGTGAAATTGAATTGGACATTGATGAAGGCGCAGACGTGATTATGGTCAAGCCCGCGTTGGCCTATCTCGACATCATCGTGCGTGCGTCTCAGGAGTTTGACGTGCCAATCGCGGCCTACCTGGTTTCCGGGGAGTTTGCGATGGTGAAGGCAGCGGCGGCAAATGGGTGGTTGGACGAGAAGCAAGCCGCGCTGGAAATCATTACGGCCATCAGGCGAGCCGGCGCGAAGATCATATTGACCTATTGGGCAAAAGAGGCGGCTACGTGGTTACAGAAATGATTGGGTGAGATTGGTTACCATAGTCCTCATGGCCGGGCATTATCAGGAGATGTGGAATGGATGTGAATTCGATTCTGGCATGGTTCAGTTATTTTGCAACCATCTTGATAACGCTATTTCAAGGTGGAATCGATATACTCATTTACTTCCTGACTATTTGAGTACAGGTGCGAGCTTTGTGTTGTTGCCCGGAGGGACACTATCGGGCCATTACACACTCGTCAGTCGAGCAAGCGGGTTGGCACCGAATCTACCCGATCCAGTATGATTCGGGAATTCTGTACCTTTGATTGAACTGCACAAACGCGCGGATCGTGTCTCAAGTTGCCTCAGTCGGCTGCAAGAACCTCGCCATTGCGTGCCGCTGGAGGCTTTTTTTATCCGGCACTTGGTTGGAGGATTCATGGTCTGGGTTTGGATTGGTTTCATTCTGCTGATTCTAACGCTCCTCTCCCTCGATCTCGGCGTGTTTCACCGTAAGGCACATGCCGTGTCTGTGAAGGAGGCGTGCGCCTGGTCGGTCGTCTGGATTTCACTGGGCATTTCATTCTCTGTATTTGTCTATTTCGGATACGAGAATCACTGGATGGGACTTGGCACCAAAGTGGACGCTACCGACGGCATCATCAATGATGGCACAACGGCCATGGTCAAATATCTAACCGGTTACATCGTGGAAGAGTCCCTGAGTGTCGATAATATATTCGTAATCGCCATGATCTGCAGTTTCTTTTCCGTGCCGGCGATGTATCAGCACCGGGTACTCTTCTTCGGTATCCTCGGGGCACTAGTCATGCGCGGCTTGATGATTGGCATCGGTGCGCAACTGGTCTCGACCTTTCATTGGATTCTGTATATTTTTGGCGTATTCTTGGTCCTCACCGGCATCAAGATGCTGTTTCAGAAAGAGAGCCACGCCGATCCGGGCAACAGTTTTTTTGTTCGCATGACCCGGCGCATTATTCCCATCACGCGCCAATATCATGGAAAGCATTTTATCGTGCGCGCTGGCCATCCCAGTTCGCTTGAAGGCCGAAATTCTGGCGAAGCGCCTCTGCGGGACGAGGTCGTCGAAAATGCGAAGCCGGGCACATGGCTGCTGACCCCCTTGGGGTTGGCCGTAATCGTGGTGGAGTTTTCGGATTTGATTTTCGCGGTCGATTCGATCCCCGCCATTTTCACCATCACCGCGGATCCCTTTCTGGTTTTCACGAGCAATGTGTTCGCCATCCTGGGATTGCGGTCGCTCTATTTTGCGGTGGCGGGAATGCTGGATACGTTCCGCTTTCTCAAGGTTTCTCTATCACTCATTTTGGTCATGATCGGCGTGAAAATGCTTACGGCAAAGTGGATTAAACTGGCCCTTGGGGAGCACTTCAACTTCTATCTGTTGGGGGCCATCTTTGGGATCCTGACCGTTGGACTCATTGCTTCGATCGTGATTCCACACCAAACGCATCACGACGAAGAAGCCAATTAGTGTTTTAACGATTTTGAGACCCGGCCAAGGGTCGCGTATCAGATGGAGAGGAACTCATGAAGTCGGATCGATCCGCCGCACTCTGGCAGGAAGCCAACAATGTGCTTGTGGGAGGGGTGAACAGCCCTGTGCGAGCGTTCAAGGCCGTCGGCGGCACGCCGTTCTTTGCCGCATCTGGCAAAGGCGCCTATGTCACCGATGCCGATGACAATGACTACGTGGACTACGTGCTGTCCTGGGGACCGTTAGTGTTGGGGCATGCTCACCCGCACGTAGTCGAAGCCGTCATCAAGGCCATGGAAAAAGGCGCGAGTTTCGGCATCCCCACGGAGGCGGAAATCCGGTTGGCGGAGCGCATTCGCGGTCTGGTGTCGTCCATGCAAAAAGTGCGATTGGTAAGCAGCGGCACCGAAGCCACCATGAGTGCCATTCGGCTCGCCAGGGGCTACACCAAACGCGACCTCGTTGTTAAGGTGGAAGGGTGCTATCACGGTCACGTGGACGGCCTGCTCGTCAAGGCAGGAAGCGGCCTGACAACCTTTGGCCAACCGACCAGCCCCGGCATTCCCGCGGCCTATGCGTCATGTACACTCACCGTACCCTACAATGATCTTGAAGCCGTCAAAACGGTATTCGACGCTCATGGCGACAAGATCGCGTGTATGATCCTCGAACCCGTGCCGGGTAACATGGGCCTTATCCTGCCGGAGCCGGGCTATCTGGAGGGCCTCCGTGTCATCACAAAAAACCACGGCGCGCTGCTCATTTTTGACGAGGTCATGACGGGATTTCGCGTTGCCCTTGGCGGCGTGCAGGAATGGTCCGGAGTCATTCCGGATCTGACCGCACTCGGCAAGGTCATTGGTGGCGGATTGCCGGTTGGCGCGTACGGCGGTCCAGCGGAAATCATGGACCACCTCTCCCCCGTCGGCCCGGTTTACCAAGCCGGTACGTTGTCTGGTAATCCGCTGGCCACGGCGGCCGGACTCGCCACACTCGAAGTTTTGTGCCAACCCGGTAACATGCAATTTACCCACAATGCAATGAATGCCTTGGGCGACGGTCTCGCAGACATCGCCAAAGAGGCAGGCGTGCCCGTGTACCTTACCCGAATCGGATCCATGGGCTGCATGTTCTTTCAGGAAGGTCCCGTTCGCAACTATGCCGAGGCCCTGGCGTCGGATACAAAACGCTACGCGGCATTCTTCCAGGGCATGCTCCAACGCGGCGCTTATTTCGCTCCCGCGCAATTTGAAGCCGGATTCACCAGTACCTGCCACGGCGACACGGAAATCGACAAGACCCTGGAAGCAGCGCGAGACGTATTCAAAAGAATGTAAGAACCGCGGATGGACATGGATTCACACTGATAGGAATCATGGAAGAATCGATTATTGCTTTGCAACGGCATAATCATGGTTCGGAATCCGGCACTGTTTGTTAAGTGCATTCACCCCTAGCCCGCATTTTGCACCACGCTAAAAGCGTGCGTGGAAGACTGAAGTACAATCTCTGTGGTGCAGAATGCTTACACAGAATAGTTTGGGCTTGAAACGCTGAGGATATTTCACGAGCACGCTGTACTTGCATCGGATGGGTCAATGGCCCGGTAGCATAGTTGTTACACAGTTAGTTGGACAAAGTCGTGAAATATCCGGGCTAGAACCGAAAACCACTCGCAACAAAATCCTGCCGGTAAAAGTCACGCATTCCAATCCTGAATCCAATACCAAAATCCATTCTTATCCGTGTCCATCCGTGGTTCAACTCCTACATCTCAATCGGCAGTCCCGACTCCTTCCACCCGCTCCATCCGCCGTCCATGGAGATGACATTGGTGTACCCCATCTTCTGAATGTTGTCCGCGGCCAACGCCGACCGGTATCCGCCTCCACAATAGAGCACCAGCGGCGCGCTGGGATCGGGAAACACTCTTTCGATGTCTCGCTCAATGACGCCCTTGCTGAGATGCACCGCACTCGGCACGTGTCCGGCGGCATACTCGGACTCCTCGCGCACGTCTACGATATGCATCTCCTTGCCCTCGTCGATCCATTTGCGCACATCGTCCACGCGGCACTCGGAGACGCGGGTCTTCGCGTCTTGCACAATAGTGAGGAATCGAGAACTATGCTGCTTCATTGGTTAGCGTCTCCATCGTATAGCGTGCTGCCTGAGTCATGGTTGCCGATGGTTCTGATTCATTCCGCCACCAGCCAGACCCGGCCCCGCGCAGGAATACGGAACCGCAATCCATCCAGCGGATCCACTTCAAACCGTTCGCCGGTAAATCGATCGACGACGAGCTTCGGCGCCGTGGCCGCGTCGTTCCAAGTGAGTTGAACGCGCGCTTCTTCTTCATTGAAATTCTGCACCACCCACGCCGATGACCCCAAAAGATGCAGGGTCACTCGGGAACGCGCTTCCAAGCGAAAGCCGAGAGGTTCAGTAAACGCGTTGCGGATTTCATTGATGAATTCGCGGGGCAGATCCAATATGCCCTGCGGTTTGGGCGAAAGCAACACTTCGTTTACGTCCAAGAAGTCTTGAGGGGTATAGGTGAACGTGTTCAGCGTGTACACGGCGCCATCGCCCACGGCACGCTTCGCGAAAAACGGAACTACCGTCTCGCCCGCCTTTACCACGGCCAGCGTCTGCGCGCTTCGCGGCTTCACGCCGCCCATAACATTGGCGGCCGTTTCGAGATCGACCCACGAGGCTCCGGAATCTTTGGCTGCAGTGGCTTTGAGCAACGCGGCGCTTGACGCGATTTGTACTCCGGCAATATCCGCCGCACCCACCGATTTGGTCAAAAAGCCCGGAGTTACACACGCGAATCCGCCGCGTTCCAAGATGCCGTTCAAAATGTTCAGGGCATTGGAGTCGGCTGCCGCTTGGGAGGCAAACAGTACGGCCGTTTCACCTTCGGGAACAACCGACACCGGGACCAACGGGATTCCCAACATACCCAGGAAATCGAACAAGTAAACATCCGGCCATGCATCGCTGTTGGCTGGCTTGTAAGCGGGAATGCCCCGCGCGGGGTGGTCGCGCACGTACGCGGCAAGGTCCGCCAACTGTGTAAACTGTTCCTTCACTTTTGCATGATCGGGGTGGCCTACCTGCAGACTTCCAAATTCAAAAAACACAAACTCGCGTGCCCCCGCCAAAATGCTCATGTAACACTGGTCTATGAAGTCATGCTCAAGGCAGTCGCCGTGATCGAACCATGCGCCCTTCAGTTTGTCTCCGGTAATGGACTGAATCCAACGATAGTTGACGAATCCTTCGTAGGGTTGCGTAAATCCAAACCGTTGTGTGGTTGCGCCTCGAGTCTCTGTACCGACCCACACCTGGTCAAACGGTTTCCATTGATTCGCCACGTCATAGCCATACTCGTGAAACAGGTCGTACCACTGCGGATATTTGATGATCATGGTAATGCCTGGATTCACCGCCTTGGCCGGCGCAACAAATACGTCGCTCGCAAGCCTTGAGAGGAGTTCGCGCCGGTAATCCGGCCACGGCCGGTCGCCCTTTGCCGCAGCCGATTCGGCGCTCACATCGCCGGTGCAGAAGAAATCATCGACGATAAAAGTATCAAACAAAGGCGCGGCCCGCTCGACAATCGCCTTCAGGTCCGCCTGAGTCTTGGGGTTCTGCCAGTTGTACCAGGTGAGTGGTCCCTCGTTGGGCACGCCAACGTCTCCGCCTGGGGTGGTTGCGATCCCACCGGTAACTTCCACCCCATGATCCTGGAAAAGGTCACGCACTTGGGTCATGGTAGCCGCAGGAACTTCGTGACCGCTTCGGTACACTTCAAGGTAGACGCGGGTAAGTCCCATGCGGTCCATAATTTCCAGGGCCTGATCCTGTTTTTCCTTGCTTTCCGCGATGGCCTGCACGCCTCTGGACGTAATGTACGTTCCAAGCCGCAGGTCGCCTTGCCTTGCCTTGGGTCCTTGGGTTGCGTCAACCGGCTGGCTGACGGCCGCCTGTGCGCCAATGACTCCCCCCAACATTAAAAGAACTGCTAACTGCTTCATGATGGCCTCCCCTCGTGCCCTTATTATGGCGGATACACGATTGGGAAGGAAATGCCGGCAAGTCAGCGTTAACTTCTTGGCATACAATTGGTTGGTAGCAACCGCCATTTGACAGGTCATCCGTTTCAGGAGTAGAATTAGGATGGCAGGTTGAAAAACCTACCGAACGGTATATACAGATTGCCTTCGGGGCACGGTGAAATTCCTGACCGGCGGTTATAGCCCGCGAGCGTCGTCAGACGCAGGAGCCTGTGAAATTCAGGCGCCGACGGTACAGTCCGGATGGGAGAAGGCAGTCGGGTTCAGCCCCCCACGATTGGCTGCGGATCCGTGCATGCGCGCGGGCCACGTAACCAGTATGTCTGGGTTGAACCGGATTTGGAAACGAAATCCGTACGCCCGAATTGCATCCGGGATACGGCTTCCAATCTCCCAGTACAAGCCCCAAAGGAAACTCGCAGCCTTGGGGCATGTCATTTTGTCCCAGCTGCTTATGAACTAGAAGGAGCACTGGGAAGCGGCCATGGCAACCGATTTGGGATTCATGACGCGAGCGCTCGAACTCGCTGCCAAAGGACGCGGGCGAACCAGCCCCAATCCAATGGTGGGATGTGTCATAGTCCGGGACGGCCGAATCCTCGGCGAGGGCTTCCATGAAAAGGCTGGGCTGCCTCACGCTGAATCCATCGCAATGGACAAAGCAGGCGGCGACGTATGCGGCTCGACTTTTTACGTGAATTTGGAGCCGTGTTCGCACCACGAGCGCACACCGCCTTGCGTCGACACGTTGATTCAGCATAAGCCGGCGCGTGTGGTCGTGGCAATGCACGATCCAAATCCCAAGGTGTGCGGAGAAGGCATCTTCAAGCTGCGTCAAGCCGGAATCGAGGTCGAAGTGGGCCTGATGGAAACCGAGGCCCGAAAGCTCAACGAAGCGTTCATCAAATACATCACGACCGGCATGCCGTTCGTCATTTCCAAAGTCGGCATGTCGCTGGACGGAAAGATTGCCACTCGTACAGGCGATTCCCGTTGGGTCACCAGTGACGAAGCCCGGCACCGGGTCCATACACTTCGCAACGAAGTGGACGCCATACTCGTTGGAAGCCGAACCGTGATGTTGGACGACCCTACACTGACTACGCGGTTGCCGGAAGGCAAGATCAAGGATCCTGTGCGCGTCATCCTTGACGCGGATGAATACCTCGACACGGAACGGCGGGTGTTTCACACGCCAAGCGATGCTCCGACCATCGTGGCGGTGCCTGATGACCGGACGTTCGACGGAGCTGCCGAAGTCATCCGTATTCCAACCTCCAGCGGCAAACTGGACCTTCGTCTTCTCATGCAGGAATTGGGTAAGCGGGAAATCGTATCGGTGCTCATCGAAGGCGGAGGAACGACCCATGCCTCCGCGTTCGAAGCATCCATCGTGGACAAGGTGATGTTCTTTGTCGCCCCGAAAATCATCGGTGGTCGCGATGCAGTGACGGCGGTGGAGGGCGAAGGCGTATCCCGCATGGCGGACGTAATCCGGCTGGAACGCATGACTGTCGAACCTGTTGGTCCCGATCTCTTAATTGAAGCATACGTGATGCACGGGCAATAGCACCATGTTTACCGGACTTATAGAAGAGGTAGGCGCCGTTTCCAGACGTTCGGGCGCGGACCTTGCCATTCTGGCCAAACACGTCTTGACGGGCGTATCTGAGGGTGACAGCATCGCCGTTAACGGCGTTTGCTTGACTGTAGTCGCATTCGACGATGCGGGATTTGTCGTGCAACTCTCGCCGGAAACGATCGAGCGCTCCACCCTCGGCGGGTTGAAGGCGGGTGATGCAGTGAACCTGGAGCGGGCCATGGCCATGGGGGATCGCATGGGCGGCCATTTCGTGCAAGGGCATGTCGACGGCGTCGGCCGTGTAAAAGCGGTTCGGCAGCAAGGCGACTTTTCTTTTTGGACGTTTCAGGCACCGGCGGAAGTGGCACGGTATTTGGTGCCGAAAGGTTCAGTGGCCGTCGACGGGATTAGCTTGACTGTCGTGGATCCGCAAGGCGACACGTTCGGTGTGGCCATCATTCCCGAGACAATCAGGAAGACGTGCCTCGGCATGAAACGGCCGGGCGACCCGGTCAACATGGAAGCCGACATGATTGGCAAGCACATCCATCACTTGATCAAGAACATGACCACTACAGGCGTGACATTGGACACGCTCAAGCGTCACGGATTTGCGTGACGGGAATTCAGATTGAATGGCAACAACAACGGTCAGTAATCGTTTGAAACAAGGGAACGGCCCCGTGCAATCCACGGCGACACCCACAAGTGAGACTGCGACGGCAATTGATGAGCCGACGCGCAAAACTCATGGACATGACGTCATGCTTACGCCCATCGAAGAGATTCTGGAAGAGTTGCGGCAAGGACGCATGATTATCCTTGTCGACGATGAAGATCGCGAAAACGAAGGCGACCTGGTGATAGCGGCAGAAAAGGCCACGCCCGAATCTGTCAATTTCATGGCCAAATACGGTCGCGGCCTGATTTGCCTTGCGTTGACGCCGGAGCGCATCGATTTCCTCGGACTCCCCCCCATGTCACGGGAGAACCGGTCGCGGTTTGGCACGGCATTTCATGTATCCATCGAAGCCGCCGAGGGTATTACAACCGGCATCAGTGCTTTTGATCGGGCTCACACCATTCGGGTTGCCGTCAGCCCTTCGTCAAAACCATCCGACCTGGTCCAACCCGGCCATGTATTTCCGCTAAGGGCACACGAAGGCGGCGTATTGGTGCGCGCCGGTCAAACCGAGGGATCCGTCGATCTCGCCCGGCTCGCGGGCATGAATCCCTCGGCCGTCATCTGCGAGGTAATGAAGGATGATGGAACCATGGCGCGTCTGCCCGAACTCAAACAGTTTGGCAAGGAGCACGGAATTAAGATCTGCACGATTGCGGATCTTATTGAATACCGGCGCAAAAACGAGCGGGTTCTTCGCCGCATAGGGTCGACTCGCATGCCCAGTGAGCACGGCGAGTATACCTTGATCGCCTATGAAAGTACGGCGGATCATGCCGATCATCTCGCGCTAGTCATGGGCGATGTGTCCGGGCCGGAACCGGTTCTGGTCCGGGTACACTCGGAATGTCTGACCGGAGACGTGTTCGGATCGCAACGATGCGATTGCGGATCGCAACTGCACACGTCGCTGGATATGATTGCCAAGGAAGGACGCGGAGTTGTCGTATACATGCGGCAGGAAGGTCGTGGCATAGGCCTTGCCAACAAGATTCGTGCGTATGCTCTTCAAGATGAGGGACTGGATACGGTTGAAGCAAATGTGCATCTCGGCTTCCAGCCGGACTCGAGGGAGTATGGTGTGGCCGCTGAAATCCTATCGGAATTGGGCGTCAAGCGCGTGCGGATTATCACCAACAATCCGCACAAGATCACCGGGCTCAGCGGCCACGGCGTGGATATCACAGAGCGGGTCCCACTCATTATTCCGCCTTCGGCTTCAAATGAACGCTATATGCAGACCAAGCGGGAAAAGCTTGGTCATTTATTCACGTGACAAGGAGAAAGACCATGCCCAAGGTAATTGAAGCGCACTTGCACACGCAGGGAAAGCGTTTTGGAATTGTTGTCTCGCGCTTCAACGCGTTCATCACCGGAAAATTGTTGGAAGGCGCGCTGGATGGCCTGGTCCGCCATGGCGCGAAGGACGAGGATATCACCGTGGTATGGGTGCCGGGATCGTATGAGATTCCGCTGATTGCGAAAAAAATGGCCGAATCCAAAAAGTATGATGCAATCATCACCCTGGGTGCGGTAATTCGCGGCGCAACCGCGCATTTCGATTATGTCGCCGGGGAGTCCGCCAAGGGCGTTGCGCACGTCGGATTGAATTCGAATATCCCTGTGATATTTGGCATCCTCACTACCGACAGCATTGAACAGGCCATTGAGCGGGCGGGCACAAAGGCCGGCAACAAGGGTTTTGACGCTGCCGTGGCCGCCATCGAAATGGTAAATCTGGTGGATCAGCTTTAATCTGGGCCGGATCCTCCATAGCCTGATCGTGCATTTATTTGGAAGGTAACGAAAGTAGTACGATGACCATCAACCCGAAACAACGGCGAATCGCACGCGAACGCGCGCTCCAATTCTTGTTTGGCCTCGATTTCACGGCCTACGAGTGGTTGGCGGCCATCGATGCATTCTGGCGTGAAAATCCCTCCAAACCAAGCGTGCGAGAGTATGCCGAGACACTCATTCGTGGGGTATTCGAATACCGGGTTGAATTGGATACTGCCATAGACTCCGCACTTACCGGATGGACTCCGGAGCGCGTCGCCCGGGTCGAACGCAATATTCTGCGCGTAGCCTTGTACGAAATCCGCCATGTGGCGGGCATGCCGACTAAAGTAGCCATCAACGAAGCCGTGGAAGTGGCCAAACGATTTGGCGCAGACGACGCTCCGCGTTTCGTCAATGCCGTTCTGGATCGATTGGCCATCCCCGCAAACGCAGAATCGTGACTCTTACCAATCGCTACGCCGATTTCCACCTCCATTCCAATCACTCCGATGGCGCGGATTCCCCATCTGAAGTCGTGCGCCGCGCGGCTGAGTGGGGATTCTCTGCCGTCGCGCTAACGGACCATGACACGGTATCGGGTGTGGCGGAAGCACAAAGGGCCGCAATTGAACGATGCATCACCTTGGTGCCCGGCACGGAGATCAGTTGTGAACATGGCGGCGTCGAAGTCCACGTCCTTGGACTGGGGATTGATATTACGAATGCGCCGCTGCTGGATCGGCTGGCGTGGATGCAACAAGAGCGCATGGCACGGGCCGCACGTATTGTGGAAAAGTTGAATGCATTGGGGATTCCCATAGCGATGGATCGGGTGTTGGACCGGGCGGCGGGAGGCGCTTCGGTTGGCAGACTTCACATCGCACAAGAGCTGTTCGCGTTGGGAAAGACAAAGACGGTTCAGGATGCATTCGACAAATATATCGGCGCCCGAAAACCCGCCTTTGTTCCGCGGGGTAGGCTGAAAATCGAGGAAGCCATAGAAAGAATTCATGGAGCGGAAGGCATCGCAATACTAGCGCATCCCGGCCTGCCCGCGACACGCAA
Organism: Candidatus Hydrogenedentota bacterium; assembly: GCA_045863295.1. Classification (GTDB taxonomy): domain Bacteria; phylum Hydrogenedentota; class Hydrogenedentia; order Hydrogenedentales; family SLHB01; genus BTWA01. Next base: position 2,462 of record BTWA01000009.1, on the reverse strand, counting down.
GAAAGTACAGCGACTGCTGCAATATCCGTTTGACGGCATCGAGGTATATCATACCAAGCACACGCCCGGCTTGTGTGCGGAGTACCTGACACTGGCGAAAGCCAATGGGTTGCTGGTCTCCGGGGGCTCCGATTGCCACGGCAATGCGAAAGGACTGAATCCTGAAATGGGCAAAGTCCGGCTCGCACACCACTACGTCGATGGTATTTTGGCAAGAATTGGCAATGGAGACCTCGTAAAATCCTGGAACAGCGGAAGTCACTCATGAATTTTCCGCTATCGCTTCGACGAGTTCAGGCAAAAGAACTCTTCCCCTTGATACTCACCTCTCTCGCCATGGCATACGGCTGGCGGTACCGTGGAACGGTAGGACATGAAGGCGGCGCAATGGTGTCCGGAGCAATGCTGGGGTTGGCGGTATGCCTCGCCTCTCGCAGGCCGGATTGGCAACGCAGGTCGCTTGTTGCAGCGCTCGTAGGTTCGATCGGCTGGGCTTGGGGCGGCGCACTCAGCTATATGGAGCAAACATCGTACATTATCTCGGGGTCATTTCTGGACGTCTTGTACGGGTGCTCCGCCCTGTTCCTCATTGGTGCCATTTGGGCAGGAATTGGAGGAGCCATATTGGGTCTCGCCTTTACCGAACCTCGTTCCCGCATTGAACGGTTCATGGGGCCGTTTGTTGCCGTGTGTACAGCATTTCTGGCCACCCATTTGTACCTTGTATTTCATCCGGACACGTTGAATCTGTACGAACGGTTCACCGCGGAGCATTTCCATGACTCGGAATGGCTACCTGCCACCACGATCATCCTCGTAACCGGACTGTATGCCCTGATACGCCCCCGCGAGCGAAGCGAAGCGTTGCTTTTTGTTGCGGCCGCGGCCGCATGGTGGATCGGCTACCTGCTGCTAACGAAGTTCGGCGGGCTTCGCCTGGGACCGCCCTATCGCAGCGAAGCATGGGGCGGTACGCTGGCTGTCTTGATAATGGTGGTAGCCCACCTCTATTGGCAACGAAATAAGGCCGCACTGCTGCTTAGTTTCTACGGCGCAATAATCGGTGGTTTGGGATTCGCCCTGGCCTATGGCGTGTTTCGGGAGTACGCGGAAGAGACGGTCGGACTGTTTATGGGCCTCGGCATCGCACTGGGAGTGCGACGCCTCGAACGAACCGGTCTCGCACCTGCACTGGAAGATGTACCTGCGATTCGCTTGGATCTATTTGCTGCGTTCACCGTTTTGATTGCGCTCATGTGGGTCAATCTCCGGCGAGCTCCCATGGCTTGGATTGATCGGTTTGGGTTTCTGCCCAATGAACCTATCCTTGGGTTTATGCCATGGGTATGGTATGCGGCCGGCGGTGGCCTGGCATCAGCCACGGTAGTCTATGCATTGGCGCAATATGCCCGAGGCCGTTTGCCTATTGTAGTTGCAGGTGCCTATTCGAAAGCGGCGATCGTTCTGCTCTACTTGATTTGGGTGACTTTCGCCGGTGCGGTGCTCCATTTCTTTCCGGAAGCGGCAGCCGGCCAATTCCCGCTTTCGCATGCGACGTTGTTTGTGCTCGCTGTCGTCGTTACGTCTATGCTGCTGGTGACGCGTACGCCGATAAACGAGGGTGTTGTCTGCCCTTCCGGAATTGTGCCCTCCGATGGCCGTTGGAACCTTCGTAACGCCTTCGTGGTCTCGGTGCTTGCCTGTCCCCTTGTTTTGCTGGCGACCACCGGCTACTGCATGGCAAAACATGACGGAACGAGCGATCGAGCACGCCTGCGATTTGGTCCCGAGGCCTATTGGCGAAAGATATCGCAGGTAGAAGGAATTTGGAACTATGCAGGCATAGCCCCCACCATTGGTTCTGTGCCCGTGCCAACCTCCGGCGCTGCGCCTGAGCAACTCGAGTTCAGAAAGGACCGATCCGTAGTCGCTCAAATCGGCAGCGAAGTCAAGTCGAATGCACACTCGTGGCAACACAGGAACTCGGCTGTATGGTTGGATTGGAATAGCCGCGCCCCGGACAACGATCCGAAAGCGGCTTTGAAATTAGCGATAGATGCAGGCCGGCTGTATGTCCCGTGGCCTCCTGGAAAGGAGGACGGCTATGCCGTATATGCGAAAGCACCGTTCTGACGCCACGCTGTAGCGCACAGGTCTCAGGCAGATCATTCGTTGAGCAACGAAATGTGTGCGAACGATGCACGTGTGACGAAGCGAAGGAATGCCTCGATACGCGAGTCACTCATATCGCACGCCGCATCCGAAACGCGGTTAGGACAAGCAAACCTGCGATAATGCAAAATACAACAATGCCGCCGCGACTCCCGGCATTGACAATTCCAGCCGAGGCGAATTCTGATCGTGAGGCTTCGGCAACTCCCACGCTCATCGTCGCGCCGTGGTTGATTTGGAGTACCCATTCGTTGTTGACGAGTTGAGGTTCGTTATTCATCAGTCCTTGT
>BTWA01000008.1:123773-208383 GCA_045863295.1 Candidatus Hydrogenedentota bacterium | reverse complement strand
CAGGTTACTTTCGGCACTGTGTCGTAGGTATAAAAAGTTAAAATTGTCTAGTTTGCCGCAACCTTCGGATCGCCGGCCTCAGTAATGGTCAACGCGATGGCGTCCCCGATAAATACGGGACTGGCCGATGACGGCGTCTCGATGGTGGATTGAATGTAGATATTCCGTGTCATAGGCTTCACCCACGGCTCCACGTACAATTCCATTCGCCTTTCCGTCTCGCCTTCGCGCACCAGTATGCCGTTGAGTCCGGTATCCAGCACCCTCACGCCAAAGGGAAGATTCAAGACATCGATGGGAGACCGGCTGGTGAAACCGTTGAACCGATCCAGCGAAACCGCGATGACGCCGGACTCGCCCGGCTTTATCGTTAATGCAGGCACTCCGTTGTTTACAATGAGATCGGGCTGTTTCGCGCTCACCGTGATCGCGCCAATACGCGATTCCTTCATCACGCTTTGACCGTTGATGGTGGTCTCGGCCGTGACTCGAAAGGTTGCATCCAGTGGTGTAGATTTCGCCTCTGGCGATGCCACGACTGCGAGCTTAACCCGTTCCTCGCCCGCGAGCACCGTGTCGGATTCGATGGAAATGCCTTCCGGCAAATCGTGTACCGATATCTTCACCGGCTCATTGAACCCCTCTTCCCGCCGCACTCGCACATCCAGAGGAATGCGGCTGCCGGGGGCGATGTTGATGCGAAACAATCCTGGAAAGAATTCAAAGTCAGGCGCGGGGGCTCGAAGCGTCAAACGATACCCATAGTCCGGTCCGCCGCCTTCGCTTGCATCCTTCAAACGTACGGTGTACTCGCCGTCCTCAGGCGCGATAAACTCCAAAAGTGAATCTCCGGACGCATCGCCTTCCCCAAAAAAACCGTCGTCGTTACGCCAATATATGGGAACAACCGGCTTTCCATTCGGCGCAAATTGCGCTTCCGGCGGATGAATCTCAACACGATATACCTTCGCGTTCACCGCCTGATGTTGCGGCGTCGTGCCGTACAGACCTATGCGCTGCCCATTCGGATATGTGGCAAACCCCACGTCTTCGTCCGGGTAGTCCGGCAAACGCGACAGCCGGATAATCTCATTGCCGACCATGACCTCGTCGTTGATCCGGAAATCAGACCAACTGTCCATCCGAAGGCCACCGGATTTGGAATCGCGGTTCGACAACACCAAATACGTTTCGGCCACGCACCGCGCGACGGCACGCTGTACCGGATTGCCTTCGGAATCCACGATTTCAACGAACGAGTCCAGCGGAGATCCCAAACGCGACGCCATCGTTTCAATCAGAATCGTCTGGCCCTTCGTCGCAGGAAACCGGTAGCAATCGGCGTCGCCCGCTGACTCGATGACGCCGTTCACCGTGTACGGGAAACCAACGGCCTGCGCTGTGGCAGGAGAATTGTTGTCTTGTTGCTCAAGCGATTCCTCATAGGGCCCCACGGCAATCGCCGGAAGTTCCACCGGGCTTCCCGGCACCCCCGAGATGGGCAGGCCAACGCTGGCGCCATAGGCCAACTCCGCGGCCGGCTCCACTTCCAGCGTGTCCGACGGCAAATTGAACCCCTTCACTTGCACCGTCTGCTTGACCCCGGCCCGCACACCCAGCGGCCAGTACTCGGTGACAACAGGAAACTGGCCGACATGCAACCGGTAGCCCAGCCCAGCGCGCAATTCATTGTCAGCCAACTCTACGACATAGACGCCGTCTTTTTCGGCACGGAAAGCCGCCTTATTGTTCCGTAAGTCGCCAAATGTCTTGCTGTCGGCAATCATGCCGCCGTCGGCATCGAACACGCGAAGCGACGTGTTTAACCCGGAATCCGTTACCGCCAACACTACTTCGTCCCCGGCCTTCGCCTCTAATTTGAAACGATCCACGTCGCCCGACGGATTGATCTGCCCTATGATTACTTTGGGCCACGCTATTGCCGCTGCTTCCTCCGCGGTATTATTGGGCTCCGTCTCGCCGGTATCCGGCTGGAGAATTACCGTAATGCCGGCTCCATTGGTCACTCCAATGGGCGTGCGAAAAAGGATCTCGTGCCGGCCCGTCGGGGTATCGGCCGCGATGGCCAACTTCAGCTTGACCGTATACGGCCGCGCATTGTCGATAATCGCCGCTCCGGTGCCGCGCGGCTGCTTCGCTAGTTCCTCAAGGTCAGGTTCGGGATGCTCTATAACCTCAACCACTGTCGGTACAATCCCGGGATGGCTGGCCAAGGGCACCGCCTCCGCAAGGTTTTTGCCCTCAATCGTCACTTCGACTTCCGAACCACGATGCCACCGATCGGGACTGAGGGATTGCAGCGACGGCGGCACGGTCGCGCGCACAATGACGGCGCCTACATCCAGTGCCGCTAGTTTTCCTTCTTTCATCGCCGTTTTTGGAGCATGAAAATCCGTGCCGGCTTCGCGAGCGGCGATCAATTGGCCGCCCTCTACCGTGTACAGGCCGCTTGTGGAATCGTACCGGCCTGCCGCCAATAGCGAACCATCGCCGTTGATCGCAAGCGCCGGCACCCAATCCGACTGCTCCTCCATGCCCGCAATTTCCGTGAGGGTGTCGGAGTTCCAGATCTTGATGTGCTTATCTTCCGAAGTCGTAAATATCTTCGTGCCGTCGGGTGAATAGAGCAGTTGCAAAATCGCCGCATTGTGCGCGAACGTGGATCCCGCCAGAATGCCGCTCGAAAGCGACGACTGCAAGATCACGTCGGACGAACCAAGATACCACACGCGAATCATCTTGTCCGCGCCAGCGGCAGCCAGATGTTTGCCATTCGGCGAAAACGCCACGGCATAGACGGCATCCAACGAATCGGCCAGTGTCATCTGCATCACGCCGGTGGCGGCGTCCCATATCTTCACCGTGCGATCGCCCGCGCCAGAGGCAATGCGCGTTCCGTCGGGGCTGAAAGCCACGCTGTACACGGCGTCCACATGATGCTTCAATGCGTGCACCTGCGCCCCGGATGCCACCTCCCACACGCCAATCGTCTTGTCGTAACTCGCGGAAGCAAGTCTGGATCCGTCAGGGCTGAACGCAATATCGAGGATATTGTCGTCGTGTCCCTCAATCGTGCGGACGAGTTCTCCCGTAGACACGTTCCATACCTTAATCTCACCACTGCGGCCCGGCCGCCCGCCCGCCGCGGCCAACAACGCGCCATCGGGCGAGAAGGCGAGGGTCCGAACCATTTCAGCGTGTCCGGCCAATACGGACTTCCGCTCGACTCGCTTTCCACCATCCATCACGCGGTAGAGAATGACATCGTGTAGCGTCCCCAACGCAAGCAGTGAATCCCCCAATACCGGTGAGAATGCCGCCGCGCTGATCGAAGCAGGCGACGGCGAGGCCTCCGCTTCGGGCGTGATATCCTGGGGCGGCGTATCCGCCGGTATCCCAGTCACGGGAATGGCGCTGCCATCGCCCTTGGCCCCTTGCTCGATCCACTTGCGAATCAATGCAATTTGATCCGGCGCAAGCGGATTGCCGTTCTTCTTCGGTGGCATCACGGGCTCTTCAGTCTGCTCTATCAACGCAATCAGATAACTTTCGCCCGGCTTGCCTGGAACGATCGCCGGACCCGATTCACCGCCCTTCAAAAGCAACTCGACCGACGTCACATCCAGCTTGCCTTTAAGTGTCTCCGACTTGGGAGAGTGGCACCCCGCGCAAGCCTTCGCGAAGATTGGAGCAATATCGCGCTCGAAAACGATGTCGTCCGCGAACGCCGACGCCGCGCAAACCGTCACGGAGATCGCGAAGAACCGCCGTAGTACTCGTTCCAGTCGAATCACGTCAAACTCCCTATAGGATGCCGGTGCGCATTCACGAAAATTGGGTCCGCCATTAATGGTTGAACAGGAATTCCTTGCTCGAAAGCAGCGCCCACATCATGTCTTCCAGCGCCATCCGCCGCTCCGCGGAATCGCCGTCCGCGGGCGATTCCGAGAGGATCGCCTTGGATTGCGCAAGCTCATCGGGCAACGGCGCGCGAGAATATGCCCGCCAATACATTGCCGTGATCGCCGCATCGTCGCCTATCTTCTGATTGGCCAATTCGGTGAGAAAGGCCTTATCACTTTGCAGCTTGCCGTTCAGCGTGTCCCCGTTGGCCACATGGAGCGTCTGCGCCACGCTGGAATCGTCCGTCCGTTCGCACGAACACGTCTGATTACGCTGCGGTCGACCGAAGGCCGCAAGGAAATACGAAGCCACCTGCGAATCCGGTAACTGCAAAGCGCGGAATCCGCTGGGGTAACCGCTGAACTCGGTGGGCACGCCCGTGGCCTGGGAATAGGCATCGAGTATGACCTCCGCGCTCAGGCGTCGCGCAACATATTGGGAATAGTGTTTGTCATCCTGGATCGCGGGATTCGCCGGTTGTGAAGACCGCTGATAGGCTGCCGAAGTCATGATCGTGTAGATCAAATGCTTGAGATCGAATCCGTATTCTTTCGTGTCCCGCGCCAGCATGTCGAACAGCAGTGCATTCGTGGGCGGGTTCGTAAGCCTCAAATCGTCTTCGGGTGCAACCAGACCGCGGCCCATGAAGTTGGTCCAGACCCGGTTCACGAATGCCTTCGTGAAATACGGATTCTCAGGCGACGTCAGCCACGCCGCAAGATATTCGCGCCGATCGCCCGCCTGCTGCAGCGGGATCGCCTCGCCGTCCAGCGGCTTGGGCTCCACGGGGCGCCCCAGACGCGGGTGAATGATATCCCCGGAAGCCGCCGGCAATACCACCGTATCCGTGCCCCGCTTGCCGTTCTTCAGCGTCACGCGCGCTAGCAAATTCGCCATCCCGAAATAATCGTCCTGGGTCCACTTTTCCAAGGGATGGTTATGGCAGCGTGCACATGTGATCGACATACCCAGAAAGGCCTGCGACGTAGTCTCCGTAAGGTCGTCCGGCTGCTTGTGCATGACAAAATAGTTGGCCGCCCCGTTTTCCAGCGTACTCCCCTTGGCAGTCACTATTTTGCGCACGAATTCATCCCATGGCGTATTCGCGGCGACGTTTTCGCGGATGAACTGATACAACGCGGTCATTTCTTCGCGCTTGGGAAGGTTGCGTGAAGACACCAGCAACAACTCAGACCATTTGTACGACCAGTAATCCACAAACTCGGGCCGGTCAAGCAGCGATTTCACCAACGTCTTGCGTTTCGCCGGGTTTGTATCCGCAATAAATGCTTGCGCCTCCTCGGGCGTGGGTAGGATGCCAAGACAATCAAGATACGCCCGGCGGATAAACACCTCGTCCGGCGCGATGGCGGCCGGCGCAATCCGCAGATTGCGCAACTGCTTTAAGATCAACTCGTCCACAAACCCGTAGCTCGCCGCATTCGCAAACAGCGCCTCCGGTGCATCCACCGCGTGCGGAATGGTCAGCGAAGCGGACGCCACCTTGCTGTTGAAATACACCGTGATCGACGAGACGCCCGATCCGATTACCGTGACCTTGCCCAAATCATCCACCAGCGCAACCGTGTCGTCGCTTGTGCCAAATTTGACCCAGCGAGTCACGTCCTCATACGAACCGTCGTCATAATGCGCCTGCACAAGGATCTGCTGCGCGGCATTCGGTGCGAGTGTAGCGGTCTTCGGGAAGACTTCAATTCGTTCCAGCTTCCGATCATCAGGACTCACCGGTTGGGCGCCGTCCTCGATCCACTGACGGAGCACCGTATAGGGTTCCGACTCCACTGGAAACCGTTCGCCCCCCTCGTGCGTCACGGACGCCGTTGCCTTTAACAAAATGAGGCTCTCCCGAGGTTCCGCCAGCGAAATGCGTCGCCCATTGGCTTGGCGCGTTAACGCCTTGTGGTCCCAGTCGTGGTCGTAACCCCGCAGCGAAAGTCGAAAACCGTTCTTGCCCGCTTGCGCCCCGTGGCACGCGCCCGTGTTGCAGCCCATCTTAAAAAGAATTGGTTGAATGTGATTGGCAAAACTCCACCGCACCGGCACATCCGCTCCGGCGACGGTCACCTGAATCGTGGCCAGTTCAGTGCCGACGCTGGCGGTAACGGTGGATACGCCATTGCCTGCGGCGTGCAACGTGCCGGACGCGTCCACTGTCACCACAGCCGGGTTGGACGACGTGAATGCCGCTTGCGCCGTTAAGTCGCTTCGCCACCGATCACCAGAAAATTCGCCCACCACAAGTTGGTGCGTTGCGCCCTGGTAATTCAGCCGGATATCGCCCGGCAAAACGCGCAATTCCGCATGCGCGAAAACCCCGGCTAGAAACAGCAATAGCGTGAACGACCGCATGACTAACGCTCCCTGACCACAAAAACGGCGAAGCGCCGGAAATCCCGGCGCTTCACGATGTCTTATATCAACTCGAAAATCGGCTTTGTGCCGTAATCGACCACCGGAATCGGCCGGGTACCCGGGCCCTGCAAATCCGTCTCAATATCGATGCCGAGGCAATGGTATACCGTGGCGATCACTTCCGCCGGACTCACCGGCCGCTCCACCGGATACCCGCCAATCGCATCCGTCTTGCCCACCACGCGGCCGCCCTGAATGCCGCCGCCCGCCATCAGTATGGACCACGTCTGCGGCCAGTGATCGCGGCCGCCGGCCGGATTGATCTTCGGCGTACGCCCGAATTCGCCCATGGCCACAATCAGCGTGTTCTCCAACATGCCTCGCTGCTTCAAATCTTCCAACAGCGAACTGTATGCAAAATCAAACATCGGCCCGACCTGGTTCGTGTAGCACTCGATCGGGCTGAACGGCGCCGACCCGTGGATGTCCCACGTAATCTCGTTAAACACCGTCTCAAACATATTCACCGTGACAAACCGGACGCCCCGCTCGATCAGCCGCCGAGCAAGCAAGCAACTTTGCCCAAACTTGTTCTGGCCGTACGCCGCGCGTACCACCTCCGGCTCCTGCGATAAATCGAATGCCTCACGCGCCGTCGCCGACGACATCAGTGTGTAGGCCTGATGGAAGTTCTCATCCAACAAGCGCGCGTCCGGATTGGCCTCCAACTGCTTCACGGATTGATCCACCACTTCCCGCAGCTTCTGACGCCGATCCAACCGGTGCGCCGAAATGTAATCCGGCGGCAGTAGATCCGGCACCTTGAAATCGGCCTTGTCCGGTTCGTCGTTCAAGATAAACGGATCGAAACTCTTTCCAAGAAATCCCGCGCTCTGCCCATGCGGCATGTTGCCGCCCGTATTGCCAATTGGCCGCGGCATCAACACGTGCGCCGGCATGTCGTTCTGCGTGCCCTTCAAATACCCCAGAACGCATCCCGCATGCGGTTGTTCCAGCCCGTTTTGATACAAGCGGCCCGTCTGCATCATCTGGTGGCCCGTGTCATGCACCGCTGCCGCTTTGTGATTCAATGTGCGAATGATCGAGAACTTGTCCGCGTGCTTCGCGACTTTGGGAAATATTTCCGAAATTTGTATATCGGGATTGTTGGTTTTGATGGGTTTGTACGGTCCCCGGATCTCCGCCGGCGCGTCCGGCTTCATGTCGAATGTATCCAACTGGCTCGGACCGCCGACGAGGAACAGGAAGATACAGTTCATTTCCTTCGACTTGTCCACCGCCCCGTGCGCCTGAAGCTGCATAAACCCCGGCATGGTCAGCCCCATGGCTGCCAACGCCCCCGCATGCAGAAAATCCCGTCGGCTCAGCCCGTCGCAAAAATGAACCGGCTTCTCAGCGTCTATCCTGTACATGCAGCCCTCGCTTTCGCAGGGGGGACACCCCGTGCGTATCCGACCAGCCCGCGCCTATGCCCGGCACTCCATATTCCCATTATAAGCCACCCCTCTCCCCAGCGCAATCGCCCCCAAATTCTCCGCAAATGAGTACCGGCATTCACACCTTCAACTCCGGCTATCCCGAATATTTCATTTGACCCATCTTTTGTTCGTGTCGTCCTATTTGTCTCCTTAGTCCCTTCGGCGCATCGCCTTGGTGCGGCGACACCCCAACAAAGGAATAGCCATGGGTGACACCCTGAAACAAGGAGTTACGACGATTTCAGCCCTAGTCCCCTTGTATCGACATAGTGGCTCGCCTCCCCCCTGCAAATGCACCCGAACGGTAACACCCGCGTCGCATGCGTTTCGCAGCGAGGAATGCAACGCGCTGGCACTAAACTATAAGCAAGGATAGGAATCGTGCGATCGTCTTTTCGCACGATTCCCGATTGGACATGCCGGACTACGCTTTTCGGCGGGAGGTGGAGGCGATGGCGGATGTGAATTTTTTTGCGGCTGCGGCAAGGGAGTCCACCCAGGGATAGAGGTTTGCCGGCTTATGCACTTTGGTCTCGTCCATCCATGCCACCGTGCGTTTGACGCCTTCTTCCCAGGACAGCAGATTACGATACTCCGGGATGTCCCGTTTAATGGCCGCGCTCGTGTAGGCAGCATGGAATTGGAAAATCTCCGCGAGCATGCCGCTTGCGCTCCTGGGCGATCCCGCGATTATTTGCGGCGTGGTCAACGGCACAATTTTGGCCTCGCAACCGATCGCCTTGGCCATGCGCTCGTGGAATTCGCGCCACGTCATGATTTCATCGCCAACAATGTTGTACGCCTTGCCCAAGGTGGCCTCGCGGCCCAGCGCGCCCACAAACCCCTTGGCCATGTCGCCGACGTATCCCGGCTGCCACAGGCCCTGACCGTCGCCGGGCACGAGGATCGGCTTGCCCTTCCGTATGCGCGTCACAAGGCTCGGGTTATAGCCCCAGATGTCCAGCAGCGGCTGGCCGGGCCCGTAGCAGTGGGAGGGGCGCATCATGGTAACCGGGAAGCAGGATTCTTGAAACGCGTTGAGATAGACAGCCTCTGCCTTGCTTTTGTTCAGTCCGTATTCCGAAACTGGGCGGTGCGGTTCTGATTCATCGGCGGGCACCTGCGTGAGCGGCCCGCCGTAGACACAGACCGTGCTGCAAAAAATAAAATGCTTCACGCGATCCCTGAACACGCGAACGTTGTGAGCCGCCGTCTTGGCGTCAAAGGTAATCATGTCTATCACCGCATCCGCCTTGACTGACCGCATGGCTTTGGCAAACGCGGTGAAGTCGGACCGATCTCCAGCTATCGTTTCGACCTCGTGCCGGAATCGGCGGGCGGAGATGCCCCGGTTGAACAGGACAGGGTCGTGCCCCTTTTCGATCAATCGCTTCACAATGGCGGTGCTGATTAGACCCGTGCCGCCGAGAACAAGTACGCGCATGGACATGTCCCCCGATGCATTCGTATCGCCGAAATGTACCCTGCGCGGAAACCGTGCCGCGCCGGATCCCGCGTATGGTACTTGGCGTGAACGTTGGAAACAAAAGGGGCGCGCCGTGGTTGTGTGGGTGACTGACAATCTGCGAAAATCGGCGCCCTGGCAAATACTCTCAGAGGACAATGCATGGCTACCGTTCTCAAAGCAGGCACGGCTAAACGCGACATTACGCCCAAGCAGGGCTATCACGGAACCCAAGTGTTTGGCATGGCTTCCGAAGGAATTGCGCACCCCATTTCGGCGCGCGTGCTCGTCCTGACGGACGGCGATTCCCGCTTCGTGATCGCTTCCTACGACCTGAATTGTCTCGACGTGGCCACGCCCATCCTGAGAGAACGGTGCGAAACCGAACTTGGGATCAAACCGTCCCACCTGGCTTTGCTCGCCACGCACAATCACAACGCTCCGATTCAGATTGCCCACGACAATTTTGGCTACGGCCGGTGGCTTGCGGATTCGCTGTTTGACTCGATACAGGAGGCCATTGCAGACGCGCAAGGGCCGGTCACGCTGTCTTACGGCGTGGGCGACTTCCCGTGGATACGCTGCGTCGGCAACTGTGGATTGGATACGGAAGTGCAAGTCCTCCGGGTGTCGAAAGGCGGCGATTTGGTCGCCGTGGTGTTCAATCATCCGGTGCACCCGCTGCTGGGGGCGTCGCATGTCATCGAACCCGGGCATCCCGGATACGCATGCGAGACCCTGGAAGAACAGTTTCCGGGATGCGTGGCTTTGTACGCAGATGCCTGCGGCGGCAATCAATTTCCAGTGGAAATCACGCCCGGCGGCACGCCCACGGAAAAGGCCATCGAGTATGCCAATGGCCTCGCTGGCGAGGTTTCAAATGTTTTGTATGGTCCCATGATTGACGTCACCGGACCCATGGAGAGCCGGTTCGAGATCATCTCGCTTCCCCTGGGAGATCCGCTGCCGCGGGCGGAAGTCGCCAAGCTGATGCAGACCCTCGCCAAGGGGCCGCTGCGCGTGCCGTATCCGCACCCGGATCGCGGTAACAACTGGATTCGCGTGTTGAACGACTACTACGAAACGGGCAAATCGTTCCCCAAACGTTTGGACGAACTCGTTTGTACGGACGACGGGTTTATGGTGGACGACATCGGAGACGGCCGCAAATATCCGTGCCGGTATGAAGAGGCATTGATTGCGAAAATCGGGGGGCTTGCATTCGTGTGCCTGCAGGGCGAGGTGGTAGCGCCCATCGGCATGCGTATCAAGGACGCTTTTCGCGTGTATCACCCTATAATGGTCAACGCGTACTTCGGCGAGCACAATCTCTATATCCCCTCACGCGAACTGGTGCGTCAGGATTCCTATCAGGCCGGTACGTTGCGCACTCAATACGCCAGCCCGGTCGGCTGGTCCGAAGATGTCGAAGATGTGATGGCGGACACCGTCATCCGGCACATCCGCGAAATGTGGCCCGGGCTCCCGGTGGAAGAATTCGATCACCCGCATTTGGCGGTCAGGCAAAAGTGATAATTAGATTTCCGTCCGCCGATGTCGGCAACGTCCTGTATCTTGATGTAATGGTGTAGCTGCAACGAGGAGGCACCCCCATGCTTCTTGCCGGTGAAGGAATTGTCGATATAACGCCGCCTTTGGGCATTGAACTGGCCGGATTCCACAAGCCGCTGGGCCGGGAGCGTCGCGTGGCCGGCGCCCGAAAACCGGCCTTTGTGCGGGCCCTGGTTTTGAAGGTGAACGAATCGGCGCTGGCTATACTCCAACTCGATATGTTGGCCGTGTCGCCCGAGTTCAGCCGGCGCGTGCAACAGCGGGCCGAGGCCGAGTCCGGCATTCCCGCTGCGCACGTGCGGGTGTGCGCGACCCACACCCACGGCATGCCTACGTTTCGCGCGTTGCGCCAGTGGGGCGCGATCTCACCGGACTACATGGCGTCTGTTGAAGCCAAGTGCATCGAGGCTTTGAAGCAGGCTGTCGCCGACCTCTCGGAAGCCGACTGCTACATCGGCGCCGACCGTGTGAAGGGCGGGAACTTCAATCGCACCTCAAAGGTCTGGAAAACCGACGAAGCGTTTGATGCAAACGCAACGGACTCGGACCGCTGGCTGGACACAATGCTGCATGCACTATTCTTTCAACGCGCGGACAATAAGACCCCGATCCTGTGGTACCACTTCTGCGCTCACCCGGTCTGTTATCAGGACGAATTGGCGGGACCCGATTGGCCGGCGCTGGTCGCCGAAGGAATTCAGGCGAGCGGTGCGCCCAATCCCGGCTTTTTGCAAGGCCATATTGGCGATGTGAATCCGGGAGACGGCAGCAAATGGATTGGCGAAGCCAGACCCACGGCCACGGCGATTCTGCCTGCACTGCATCATGCGGCCACCCACGGTGAAATGGTACGGATAGACGAGATCCGCGTGCAGACCCGTGAGATCGAAATCCCGTTTGACGTACAACGGCTACGCGATGAAATTGCGTTCTACAAGGCCCATCCGGAAGAGTGTACCAAAGGGATCTGGGTGGACGAAGGATTTGCCAAGGCATGGTATGCGGAGGTATCCACCTGGACCAGTCCGCCTGAGTCGTACAAAGCCGCGGTGTCCACGGTGCAATTGGGCGAATTGGGAATGCTGTTTCACCCCTCGGAACTGTACAGCTACTACGGTTTGAAGATTCGACACGCTTCGCCATTCCCCAACACGTTGGTTGTGGGGTACTGCGAAGATTTCATCGGCTATCTGACAGACCCCAGGGCATACGATGACAATGAATACGCCGCGGTGGTCGTGCCCAAATTGTGCTCGATGCCGCCGTTTGAAGAAGAGGCATCGCGAATATTCACCGACATATGCATCGAGCAGCTGAAATCCATGGCGTCATGAATCGCCGCCCTGACTCTTGCCTGTTACATACGCGGCGGACTCTTTGATTTTGTTCTGAATCCGTATGAGCAAAGTACGTGCCCAGACAAACTCGGTGGCAAGGATCGCCAGACCGACGGGAATGACGATGAACGCAGGGCCGGGCAAGACAAGAAGCGCCAGTCCTCCCACGAGCACCGTGGCGCCGATTACGAAAACGATGACCTTTCTTGTGTGAAGTATGGTGGTCCATGCGACGGACTGAACGGTGGACGGCAATTCCACAATCCACTTCTCCATGCGCTTTTCGGAGAGCACCAGCGACCCCATCAGCACAACGCCCGTGGCAGGCAGAAGCCCGAACGCGTACACGTTTGTGATATGGCCAATCAGGTTATTGCCCATCGCTTCCAGGACCAGCAGCGTCATGTAGCTTGCGTAATAGAAAAGGAAGAGCGCGCCTTCAAAACGGCTCATGGAGGAACCTGATATGAAAACGGGAAGGCATGCTAGCGACACGGCCACCATGATGGGAATGTCGAATGTCAGGGCCTCTCCCGCCACGACGACGCCGGAAGGCGATATGGCCGACGATAGCCCGAGTACAGCCAGGATGTTGAATATAGAACTGCCAACCACATTGCCCACCGCGATGTCGCGGTGACCTCGAAGGCTCGCCATGACTGACGTGGCCACTTCGGGCAAGGATGTGCCCGCAGCGACGATGGTAAGGCCTATGATTAGTTGACTGACGCCGAGGGATTCGGCGATGGACACGGCGGCGAAAACGAGCCATCGCGATCCGAGCACGAGCAGGGCCAGGCCAACCGCGACACAGACAACTGCCAGAAACGGATTCATGTGCTTGGCCGTCAGTTCAGCGACTTCGTCCTCGATTTCTCCTGTTTCGGCAGCGCCTTGCTTGCGGCCGTGATACACGAGAAAGCCCGTATAAAGAATAACCAGGGCAAAGAGAAAAGTTCCGTCGAGGCGGCTGATACTGCCGTCCAGGCCCAACAGCCATGTCAACGCGCACGAGCCAATCATGATGGGGACGTCGAGACGAATAAGCTGCTGGTTAATGGTTAGCGGAGTTATCACGGCTGCGACGCCCAGGATCAACAAAATGTTGAATATATTGCTGCCGACCACGTTTCCTAGCGCCACATCCGCGTTGCCGCTCCAACCGGCCATGACGCTCACGGCGAGTTCCGGCGCGCTGGTGCCGAAAGCGACTACCGTGAGGCCTACGATAAGCGGAGAGATCTTCGCCAATACCGCTAGTTGGGCGGCCCCTCGCACAAGGACCTCCGCGCCCAGGATCAGTACAACAGTCCCAAGTATCAGATACACAATGTCCAATGGGTTTACTCCGATAGAGTTTGCCTAGTTTGAATCGCCCGGCCCGTAAAGGCTGGTATTGTATAACACGAAACTCGTGACACATAATCCACGGCCGGTCGCACCGAAAGGTCCGTGATGGGTCTTGACCACGGTGCGAGGGTTGATCGCGTTTGCATGCGACGGCGCAATCGGGAAATGAGAAGTTGCCAATGTCAAAGGATTCAGACCAACAAACCCGCTCCGATTTCCAATCGGTACTACGTCGGCACGTCTCGGCGGCATTACTTTTGGGTGGGGTTCTTTTTGCGCTTTGGCTGTTTGTCATTGATCACCGTGGCAATGAGTTCTTGAATTACGATGACAATGTATATGTCACCCAGAATCCAACCGTGTTGAATGGTTTGACCCTTGCCGGAATATGGACTGCCCTTACAACGGTCCAGAATGCAGGTTGGAACCCATTGGCGACCACCAGCCACATGTTGGATGTGCACCTGTTCGGGATGAATGCACGCATGCACCGGGCAACCGGAATCTTGCTCCATGTAGTGGCAATAGCGGTTCTATATCTGTGTCTCACGTTTGCGGGCGTGCCAAGGCTTGCCTCCATGGGAGCGGTGTTGATTCTGGGTGTTCATCCGCTTGTAATTGAACCGGTACTGTGGGTCTCCAGTCGCAAGGACACCATGTGTCTGGTGTTCGTCATGTTCACCATGCTTACTTACGGTCTGTACGCCAAGTCCAGATCCTGGAGCGCCTATGTATCGAGTCTAGTGTTGTTTGCCTTTGCGCTTATGGCCAAACCCATGGCGGTGACGCTTCCGGTGTTACTCATTCTGGTGGACTACTGGCCGCTCAAACGCTGGGACGCGCCGGATGAACGGCGGCAGTGGATGCTTTTTTTCCTGGAGAAGACCCCATTTTTTATGTTGTCCATGGCTGTCGCAGTAATTACTTTTTTCGCGCAGAAATCGGGCGGTGCAGTGCGTAGCGTAGCGGAGTTTCCGCTGGCTGAACGCATACTCAATGCGCTGGTATCGTATGTTGTTTACGTGCAGAAATTTTTTTGGCCCACAGGGCTATCCGCGTATTACCCCCATCCCGGCGGTACACTTACTATGCTGCAAGGAATTCTGGCGCTCGCCGTTTTAATCGTAATCACGGCCGCGGCCTTTGCGTTGCGCAGACGGGCTCCTTACTTAGTCGCGGGTTGGTTGTGGTTTCTCATCGCACTTGTACCTGTGATCGGCTTTGTTCAGATAGGCAGCTTTGCGCGGGCCGATCGGTTTGTCTATCTTCCGCTGGTGGGGTTGTGCGTCATCGTGGCATGCGGACTGCCGGATTTTACGCAAAGGGCCTTCAAGCGCGCCGATCGTGCCGCCCTGGGCATATTCGTTCCGGTGTTCGTTCTGCTTGTGCTTGTGTCGAAAGTGCAGGCCGGGCATTGGCGGGACAGTATCAGGCTTTGGGAGAGGGCGCTCGCTGTGACGGTGGACAATCCCATTGCGCGAGCCAACCTTGGACAGGCGCAATTGGAGCGGGGCGACATTGACGGGGCCATAGTCAATCTGGAGTCGGCGGTGGTCATGGCCCCTGACTTCGCGGACCCGATGGCCAATCTGGTGATCGCGTACACGGAATTGGGCGAATTGGATAAAGCGCTCGCGTTTGGCGAGCGGGGGTTGGAAGCGAGACCCGGCGACCCGGACATTCTGGTCAATATCGGTAATGTGTATCGCGCGATGGGCCGGGTAGAAGAGTCGATTGAGCAGTACAAAAGCGCTTTGCTCAGCGATCCCAATCACATTTCCGCGCATCTTAACCTGGCCACCGCCCTGGATGACGCAGGGCAGTATGCAGAGGCGGTGCCGCACTTCGAGAGCGTACTGGCCACTCAACCTGGCAATGGCCGGGCAAACAAAGCTCTGGGCATCATCGCGCTACGCAGCGGCGACGCAGACTCCGCGATTCGTCGCTTGGAAGTGGCTCGAACGTCGATTCTTAATGATGTGGATATCGAATTCAATCTTGGGGCCGCCTACGCCACAACCGGCAGGGAGGCCCATGCAGTTCCCCATTTTAAGGCGACCCTGGAATTGAATCCGCAGCATCCGCAGGCGGAAATGATCCGGGGGTTTCTCGTCGAGTTTGACCGGCCTGCGACTTCCAGCGAATCATGACGTACGATTGGATTACCGGCGAGGGCGGCAATGGGCGCTGCTGAAGAATCTCCAGACTTCTTCCGTAGCGTTGATGTCTTGGCACGTATTGCCTACGCCGAGCCATTTCTCAAGGGGTATTGCAGCGCATCCGGGCCAAGTGTGGCCGCCGTTGTCGACTCGATACAGGACGACGGATGCGCCCTTCCAACGGGCTTGATACGTCAATCGGCAGACTGTGGCGCCGTCGTTCGAGTTGACATCGGCAAAGACTTCCACGTCGGGAGTTCTTTTGGCGTTATTGTTGTCGATCCAGTAGGCCACCGTTTCGTCCACCGATTGGTAACAGATGTTGCCGAACATGTCATATCCTCCATTCCACGGAAAGATGGGGTCCTCGGTTCCCAGCATTAACAGGATTGGCACAGGCCCTTGAGGTGTGCAATAGGAATCATAGTCGAGCGGAAAGGTCGAAATGACGCATGCTACGCCGGCAAGTCGATCGCCCGCTTCGCATGCGAGCCGGTACGCCATCATGCCGCCGTTGGACATTCCGACAATGAAAACACGCCTCTCGTCGATGGCGTACTCAGAGCATAGTTCGTCAATGAGGGCGCATAGAAAGCCCACATCATCCGGCAATTCGGCCGACTCCGGCACCAGTGGATTGCTGTTCCACATGAAGTTGAGCCCATCGGGATAGCATACGATGAATCCATTCCGATCGGCCACTGCGTCGAATCCAGATCGTCGCTGCATGTCATCGCCTGTCAGCGGCATTCCATGCAACGCGATGACCAGTGGAACTGATTTTTTGCCGGTGTACTGCGGCGAAACATGCAGTATGTAAGTGCGCGTTTCGTCCTGATACTGCATTGATTCCCTTTCCGCGGGGGTAGTGGCGGGGCAACCCGCCCCTGCGATGACCAACATTGCGGAGGCGACCAGCAGCGGCCATCGCAATCGTCGAAAAAGACGCGCATCCATGGCGGCAACCTCAATCTTCTTTCTTATAACTCTTCTTCCTTAATGGTGCCTTGTGTCCGGGTATCCCGGCTGTCGGTTGCGACAGGATTCAGTTGCAGGATTCAGGTGGGAATTGGAACCCTATCGGCCGACTGGGTGATGAATCTGAAGTACGCAACATGTAGGACAAACAGGAAACGGATCATGGTCGATGCTTTGTCGGAACGACTTGCGGATAGTGTCCGAAATCCACGCAATTGGTCCCGTGCGTGCAGTGTGAATAGTGCCGGGAGAGTATCGCTTCGAGCTAGTACGAAAGATACTGGGTCGGTACGGTGGCCAGTAAATGGCTTCAGTCGTACGCGCCGCGCCAATCCCTAACCCGGATTCCCACAATTTCACCAATCATGGCCGAGGAATCGGTAATTGGGTTTACCCGAGACTTGGGGCTGTTAATCCAGTGGACGGGCACTTGCTCGATTCGCAGGTTATGTTTCGAAGCGATGTACAGCATTTCGGCATCGAATGCAAAGCCATCGATAGTCTGCCTGGGCAAAATGACCTCGCAAGCATTTGCCGTAAACGCCTTGAAACCGCACTGCGTGTCCGTGAAGTCGGACAATCGCAATGCACGCACCATGGCATTGAACACTCGGCCCATGCCTTCGCGATACCATGCCTGGTGCACCTCCACATCGGATTCAGGAAGAGAACGTGAGCCAATAACAACCTCGGCTCCGCGCTCGAAACAGGGCCAGAACTTCTCGATTTCTTCGATGGGAGTTGACGCGTCTGCATCCGAAAACAACCTGAAGGCTCCCGCGGCCGCCTGCAGACCCGTCCGCACGGCATGACCTTTGCCGCGATTCGGATAGTATCCGATGACCTGGACGCCGGGAAATGAATTCCGTACAACGTCCGTCGTGCCATCTTTGCTTCCGTCGTCGACGACGATAATTTCGAACCGATAGCTTTGTTTGTTCAAATAAGCGAGATAGGCTGTCAATGTGCTGCCTATTCGGTCCGCTTCGTTGTATGCCGGGATGATCACCGACAGTCGGGGATCATTCACGGTACCGCAGCCTCATTAGCAGGGCTAGGTTCGCCGGATAGTCTCTTAAAGACATCCGGATGATCCAAATTTACCATATCGGCCTCGCGCTTGATTATTTCTCGAAAGACTGCTTCATCCTTTTCGCCGGCGCGGACCATGATCTTAATGTTCAGTTCCCCGCATACTTCTTTCAATTCCGGCGTGATGTCGTTCACGCCGCACTCGATGATCTGGCAATTGTATTCGGATTTGGCCTTGCGCACTTCCTCCGGAGTATTTGCATTTATTTTCAAAGCGAGGTCGGGGGCAATCTCTCGAAATTTTCGGGCTTGCATCGGGATGCCGAACCAGAAGAAACAGTCATTCTCAAAATCCTTTTTGCGAACCAGCGCGACCAGCGCGGGTATATCCGCCGCCTTTACATCGAAATAGATCTTGATCTTGCCTTTAGCCCAATCGAGGTAAGCATCCAGGCGTGGTACGGGTTCTCCCTTGAATTGATCGCTAAACCAGGAACCGGCATCCAGTGTGTCGAGCTGCGCGGCCGTCATTTTGTGAAGGAAGCCTTCGCCGTCGGTTGTTCGGGCGATATCATTGTCGTGCATGATGTAAAAGACGCCATCGGCACTGGTCCGAACGTCGACCTCGACGTAGTCGGCCCCGAACTCCACGCACTTTTTACCCGCCGCCATGGTGTTTTCAGGAGCATATTCGTTGGCTCCGCGGTGAACCACAATTTCGACGGAATGAGCCCCGGCCGCCAGCAGAATGATCAGCATGCCCAAACGAACACCCATGGAATTCTCCCAACGGCGTGCGGAACCTGGTTTATGACACCCGATCCGGCGACGGCTGCCGAAGCCGCCGCCGGATACAAGGGGAGGTTGGCGGCCGAGTTTCAATTCAACCCAATCAATCGAGGATCGCCCGCAAGGCATTTCGGGTGCGGTCAATCCTCAATTGGTTTTACCCACACATTCTGGTATGCGACCTCATCCCCGTGATCCTGAAACAGCAGAGGGCCTGTGGCTGCCTCCTGATCGCTCACGCCGCCAGGTGTGCCATTGGGCAGTTCCAAATTGTCGTGAATGACCACCCCATTGTGTACCACGTGAAGTTTTGCGTTCTGTGTCTTCTTGCCTGTGGCGTCAAACTTCGGCGCGTGAAACGTGATATCGTACGTCTGCACGGAGAGCGGAGGAAACACCGCGTCGGCTATCGGCACGGCCATTTTATAAATGCCGCCGCACAGGTTGTCGGCGGGATCCCATCCGAAATTGTCGAGCACTTGGACTTCGTATCGGCCCTGGACGTAGACGCCGCTGTTGCCGCGGGCTTGGCCTCGTTCGCCCGGCATGTATGGCGTAATGAACTCGACGTGAATCTGGCAACTTCCGAATTCCGCCTTGGACACATAGCTGCCGCCCGCGAGACCAATGCGACCGGGACCCTTGCGTTGCCACCGGGATACGGGATGCCAGCGTTCAAAGTCTTGGTCGGTTCCATCCATGAGAACAACAGCGCCTTCGGGAGGCGTAGCCCCTTCGGTGGGCGACTTCAAGAAGACGCGGCTAAGCGTAAATGGAATCGTTTTTGCCTTGGATTTGAGTGTACCTGCAATCACACCCTCTCCGGTAAGGCTGCCTTCGAGTGTAAATTTGCCTCCAAAGTCTTTCCCCAGATCCACGTCACCGCTAAATTGAATATCTTTTTCACCCTTTCGGATGCCGGGCACTTCGACTTTGGCATGCGCACCCGCATCCGATCCCACGTAGAAGATGGCGCGCCATGTGTTGGAGCCTTCCCCGACAATCTTTGCCCGGAGCGGTTGCACTGCCCAATCGGCATCGGCGAATTTGCCTTCCCAATTGCCCATGACGCCGTCGTCGTCCGCGGCCCATGCACCGGCACTCGCCAACGCGCACATGAAACCCAGGATCCAATATGATCTGCGCACCATACCCCAACCTCCGATCCGCCTGAGCGGGTTGATTCGCCGTCATTCGCGCGCACCATTCCGCGCCCGGCGCACTCGCCATGAATACTCCAAAGCCCCGCAGTGCTTCAAATTATTGAGGATATCAGGGCGTACGGAGTATAACGGTTGCGTTTGCATACTCTCAGACAACCCGGGCATTGGGAAGGAAGCAACCATGATTTCCAACCGTCGTTCTTTTTTGCAGGCGGGCCTTGCCTCAGTGGCAGGGTTCGCCGCGTTCGCACCGAGACATAGTTGGGCTGTGGCGCCCAGCGACAAAGTGCGCGTTGGGTTTATAGGCTGCGGCGGCATGGGCAGCCGCCACTTGGAGGCGCTGGCCAAGAATCCGAACTGCACGGTCGCGGCGGTTTGCGACGTGTACGTGCCGCGTTACCGGCGCGCTCGCGAGATCATCAGCAACGCCACAGGGGCAACGCCGGACGGTTTTCAGGATTTCCGGATGCTGCTTTCCCGCGACGACATCGACGCGATATTTGTGGCCACGCCGGATCATTGGCATCCGTTGCTTGCCATTCTCGGATGCGAGGCTGGGAAAGACGTCTACGTGGAAAAGCCGGTGTGCACCACAATTGAGGAAGGCCGGCATATGGTGGACACAGCCCGCCGTTACGGCCGCGTGGTTCAGGCCGGCACGCAGCAACGCTCCATGCCGGTGTTTCAAAAGGCCATTGAAATCGTGCACAGCGGAAGGATTGGCCAAGTGACCACGGCTGGCGCGTGGATTGGGGCCAATGGATGGGGCGTGGGCGAGTCTCCGGCTCCGATTCCGACCGGGCTGGATTGGGACCTGTGGCTTGGCCCCGCACCCAAGGTGCCGTTCAGCCCGCAGCGATTCGGCGGATTCATGGGGTGGCACGACTACGCGCGCGGCGGTCAGTTGACGAATTGGGGCATTCACTTGATGGACATCGTGCACTGGGGCATCCGGAAAGACCGGCCGCTGAACATTCAGGCGGTGGGCGGTCAGTATCGCGGCAATACCGGGGGCGAGAATTACGAGACCATCGAAGCCATTATGGAGTATGAAGGGTGCACAGTGACGTGGGAACAGCGGCACAACAGCCTCCACGGCAACCGCGACTATGGAATTCAGTTCAACGGAACGGACGGGATCGTGCGTGTGAACCGGATTTCCTATGAAGTAATCGACAAGAGCGGCCAGACCGAGTGGGTGGGGCCCCCGGAGCTTTCCTGGGCAAACGACGATCATCACAACAATTTCTTCGATTGCGTGCGGCATCGCAAGAAGCCCGCCGCAGATATCGAACAGGGATTTCGATCCACGGCTTGCGTGCTGCTTGCCGGCATCGCACTGAAAACGCGCCGCAAGCTGAATTGGGACGGCGAAGCCGAGAAGTTCATTGGCGATGACGCTGCAAACCGTTACCTGACCCGGCCGTATCGCGCGCCGTGGCATCTGTAGTCCGGGAAAGGGGAAAAGTCATGTTCAGGCACATCGTTTTCACTGCTTTTACATCGCTGGCGTTGGTAGCGTTGGCCGGTGCGGACGCGGTCCAAAACCTGGTTTCTGATTTGCAGCAGCCGGATACGCCCGCACAAGTTCGTGCCCGCCAATTATTGCCACGGGAAGGTGCGACGCCGGTGCCGCTCCTCTTGCCGTTGTTGTCGAATGCGGAACCGCGCATCTCCTGGTCTGCCAAGCGGGTGCTGGAAGACATCTGCAATGAGGCGGCCAAGCCCGGCGCCCCTACCGGCGAGCGATCTCAGATAGCCACTGCATTGATGGCGGAACTCGGTGTGGGTAAACCCGAGTTTGTTACGGTAACGGTGCTGGAATTGCTGGCTATCGTTGCGCCCGAAGGGTTCGACATGCGGCCTTTGGGTACATTGCTTAACGACATTGCCATCCGTGAACGCGTGCGCGATACACTATTTCTTGCCGGCACCACGGAGGCTCGGGGAGTTCTGCGCGAGGCGCTACGATCGGACGACGCTTCGCTCGTGTACAGCGTGCTTGATTCGTTGGAGAAACTCCGCGACTACGACAGCCTACCCGGCATACGCGCGCTATATACCCACAGCGACCCCGCTGTCCGATCCTCGGCGATTCGAGCCACGGCGTGGACTGGCGACGCGGCTCTTATCGGCGACTACAAAGCTGTTATTGCGCAGGCGATCGACAAGACGTCGTTTGAGGCGTACGACGCCTTGTTAAAGTTGACGGCGGCCATTGTGATCAAAGGCGGCAGACACCAAGTGGCCATGAACGTCTACCATGATTTGCTTGCGAATGCGCCTAACCCCGTTGTTAAGGCAGGGGCGATGATGGGACTGGGAAAGTATGGCGACGAGCGGGAAGTGCCGGTGCTGGTTCAGGCGGCAACCGACAATCCCGAATTGGAGGACGCGTTGACGCCGTCCCTGGAATCCATGAGAGGTCATGCCGGGGCTGTGGCTATTGCCGCCGCCTACCCGGGACTATCGCACACGTCAAAAATTCGTATATTGGAGATGTGTGCCCGCCGGCAGGACGAACCGTTGATTGGCGTGTTGCTGACCGAGTTGGGAAACTCCGAGCCAACGCTGCATGACACGGCGCAGGCCGGTCTGATCGCTGCCGGCCGGATCGAGGCGATGCCCGCATTGATTGAAGCAGCGCAGAAGGCAGAAGGGGATGCCAAGGCGGTTTCCATTGAGACGATCATCAAGCTTGCTCAATCGATGGGTAGAATGGGCAATGCGGGCGGCGCGGGTCAAGTGTATAAGACCGCTTTCGAACTGGCCGCGACTCCGGATCAGAAGTCGCAGGCGCTGCAGGGGATCACGCAGTTTCCTGTCAGTGGGGCGTACGACCTCGTCAAGGCGGCGAGCAGCGATGCCGGGCTGAAAGCAACATCGATTCCGGCCTTGTTAGCCATTTCCGGCGTGCTTGCGAAGGAAGAACAGGGCGACAAGGCCGTCGAAGCACTTCAACTGGCAACGCAACTCGAACCGACGCCGGAACTGTTGCAGCAAATTACGGCGCAGTTGCAGACCATGCAGAACAACGCCGCTGCCCAGGCCGCAATGGGTTTTATTCGGGAATGGAAAGTGATCGGACCGTTTGATTGGGCAGAGCAGGCCGATTGGGATAAGGCGTTTATCGGCGAGCCCTCGGTAGACTTGGCCAAGGAGATCAAATCAGCGGATGTTGTGCTTGCATGGAAGTCCGTGAATGCGGACAACTCCATGGCGCTGGTCGATCTCATTGGAACAATTGGACAACGCGATCGATCGTTTGCATATGCCTATGCCGAAGTGCCATCGGCCAAGGCTCAAGCCGCGCAACTTCGAATTGGTTCGGACGACGGAGTGCGTGCCTGGGTGAATGGAAAGATGGTTCATGACAACAACGTGGACCGGGGTGCCGCGCTCGATCAGGATGTCGTGAACGTTGAGCTCAAGGAAGGTGTCAATACCATCTTGCTGCGAATCAGCCAGGGAGCAGGGGGTTGGAATTTCATGGCTCGTTTGTCAGGTCCCGGAGGGGCGCCCATCGACTTGGGATCGTAAAGCACGATCGACAAACAGGCGAATGCATTGTAGACGAATTGTTAACCGCTTTCGTCTGTCGATTGCGGCGGCACGTGGCGTGGTCGAGCGTGTACCCCGGGTTCACGTCCGAGGGGCAGCGGCATTGTGCTGAATCAAACACCCGTTTAGATGCGCGCAGCTTTTTCGAGCTCCGTTCCAATCCACTCGTATGTGTTCCTTAACCCGTCTTCGAGGCTGACTTGCGGCTCCCATTTCAGCACATATCTGACAAGTGAATTGTCGCTATTGCGGCCGCGCACACCCAATGGACGGTCCAATTCGTGGCGTTTGCGCAGGGTCTTGCCGGCGATGGCAGAGACAATGTCCACGAGTTGGTTGATGGTGACAAGCCGGTCGGTGCCGATGTTAAGTGGGTCGAGGTGATCGGATTCCATGAGGCGGATGATTCCTTCGATGCAATCGTCAATATAGCAGTAACTTCGTGTCTGTTCGCCGTCTCCCCAGATTTCAATTTCGCCGCCGTCGTGCGCCTGCGCGACTTTTCGGCAGACCGCGGCGGGCGATTTCTCGCGGCCGCCGTCATAGGTGCCCAACGGGCCGTAGATGTTGTGAAACCGCACGATGCGGGTTTCAAGGCCGTAGTCTTGCCGGTAATGCCGGCATTGCCGCTCCATGAAGAGCTTCTCCCATCCGTATCCATCTTCGGGATCGGCGGGATAGGCATCGGATTCCTTTAACGGAGTGACGTCGGCTTCCTTTTGTTTATAGCCGGGGTATACACACGCACTGGAAGAGAAAAGGAACCGTCCGGCGCCGTTCAGCCGGGCGGCTTCGATAATGTGCATGTTGATGAGTGTATTGTTGCGCATGATTTGCGCCTTGAAGTTCTCGATGAAAGCGATGCCGCCCATGTCCGACGCAAGGTGGTAAATGCGATCCAGACCGCCACGGGTGGCGACCAGACAATTGTCGGCTTTTCGCAGGTCGAGCAATTCGAATTCGTCGGCCGGCGAAGTCTCGAACTCCGGTGCTTTGATGTCGACGCCACGCACCCAGTGTCCGCGCTTTTTCAACTCGTTTACCAGATGGTGGCCGATGAAACCACCCGCTCCGGTTACCAATACCCGCATTCGCTTTGCTCCCTGCCTTCACGGTTTACCAGGTTCGATTCTAGACTTGACACGAGCGCGATGCAAAGTGGCATGCTCGTACACCGTCCAGTCGGAAAAATCGATTCGAATGGTCTACGGGTTGGATTCCTCGAACTGAGGGTCTGCATTCGTTAGACTATGCGACTTTCGGACCTGCGTGGGGCAAAATAGATGAAGCGTATACTTATAACCGGGGTGGCCGGATTCATTGGGTCTTCGCTGGCGGATCGGCTTCTGGATCGCGGCGATGCCGTGGTTGGGATTGACGAGTTCAATGATTACTACGACCCTGCCCTAAAGCGTCGAAATATAATTTCAGCGCAGGCGAATCCACGTTTTCAACTCATCGAGGGCGACATCTGCGATGAGTCCATGGTGCTTCGCGTATTCGAAACGGCCAAACCGGATGTGGTAGTTCATTTGGCCGCCCGGGCGGGCGTACGACCGTCGTTGCAGGACCCCAATCTGTATCACAGGGTAAATGTTGTGGGATCGCAACACGTATTGGACGCTTGCCGGCGTTTTCCGCCTTCTCATTTGGTCTGGGCGTCGAGCAGTTCCGTATACGGAGCGCTTACTTGCGTGCCCTTCGACGAAGGCCAGGATGTGAGTCAGCCCATCAGCCCCTATGCCGCCACCAAGCGGATGAACGAACTGATGGGTCATGTCTACAGCCACACGTACGGCATGAATGTCGCGATGCTGCGATTCTTCACCGTGTACGGCCCGCGGCAGCGGCCGGACATGGCTATTCACCATTTTACGCGGCTTATCCACGAAGGGCGGCCCGTGCCCATGTTTGGCGACGGATCGACGCAGCGGGATTATACCTACATTGACGATTGCATTGACGGCGTGATTCGGGCCGTCGACACGCCGTTTCGTTACGAGATTTTTAATTTGGGAGAAAGTACCACGACCTCATTGCGGCATCTGATCCGGCTGATATCCAAACATGTGGGCAAAGAAGCGGTAATTGACAGTCAGCCAATGCAGCCCGGGGACGTGGCGATTACCTATGCCAATGTCGACAAGGCCCGGAGACTTTTGGGGTACAATCCGCAAGTAGATATGGACGAGGGAATTGCCCGGTTTGTCGATTGGTACAAGGCAACCATGGGATGACGTGCGTCATGGAGCTTGGGATTCAGTACCAGTATAGACCTGAGGGAATTGCATGACTCGTTTTACCGTTACCGGCGGCGCTGGCTTCATCGGGTCGAATCTTGTCGAGGCCATCCTCGAACGAGGCGGGACCGTCGTGGTGTTGGACGATTGTTCCACCGGGCGGCTGGAAAACATATCGCATCTGAACGGCGATTTGACTGTCATGCAGGGATCAATAACTGATCCTATTCTGTGTGCCCGCGCATGCAAGGATGCGGACTACGTGCTGCATGAGGCCGCATTGCCGTCCGTGCCGCGATCCGTTTCCGACCCCGTTGCTTCGAATCAGGCAAACGTAGTGGGGACCCTAAACGTACTGGTTGCTGCGAGAGATGCCGGTGTCAAACGCGTGGTGCTGGCATCGTCTTCATCCGTATACGGCGATACGCCCGTATTGCCGAAGTCGGAGGATTTGCCGCTGAATCCACTGTCTCCATATGCCATCACCAAGGCCGCCGCGGAAATGTACGCATCGACATTTTTCCGGCTTTACGGCCTTGAGACCATTTCGTTGCGCTACTTCAATGTGTTTGGGCCGCGCCAGGATCCCGGTTCCGCCTACGCGGCAGCGATCCCCAAATTCATTCTGGCGATGCGGGAAGGCCGCTCGCCCATTGTATTTGGCGACGGCACGCAGTCCCGCGATTTTACATATGTGGACAATGTGGTGCATGCCAATCTGCGGGCTTGTGAAGCGCCTATTGAAGCAGCTGGTTGCGTGTACAATGTGGGGTGCGGGGGTGGGATTACCGTAAACGAATTGGTGGAGACGTTGCAGAAGCTAACGGGAGCCGGCATGCCGATTGAATATCGAGCGCCCAGATTGGGCGAGGTCATGCATTCGATGGCGTCCATTGAGAAAGCACGACGTGCCTTGGGCTACCAACCCCCGGTTGATCTGCAAGAAGGTTTGCGCCGGACAGTGGCGTGGTACGGCGATCACGCGCTGTAAACGAAATTATAGTCCGCCTCGTCCAGAACTGGGGCCACAGCGTCTTTCTCCGACAAAACAAGCGGTTCCATGGGCCACTGAATATTGACTTTGGGGTCATTCCAGAGAATGGTATGCTGGGATTGCGGCGCATAGAAGTCCGTGCATTTGTACATGATGAGCGTCTCATCTTCGAGTGCGATAAAGCCGTGAGCAAACCCTTCGGGCACCCACATCGCCATTTTATTTTTTGCCGACATTTCACGGCCTACCCATTTGCCAAACGTGGGCGATCCCTTCCGAATGTCCACCGCAACGTCGTATATGGAGCCCCGCATGACGCGAATCAGTTTTCCTTGTGCATGGGGTTTGTTCTGATAGTGAAGTCCGCGAAGCGTGCCCTTGACGGATTGGCTGATGTTGTCCTGGACGAATCTCATTGCGTATCCGACTTCGGTCCACGTCTTCTCGGAATAGATTTCAGAAAAGAACCCACGATCATCGCCCGCGACTCCACAGTGCACTTCCAGAACAGCTGGAATTTCCGTGGAAATAAACTTTACGGGCATTGACATGGGGTTGTACTCCATTTCCTTGAGGTTTTTCGCCAAGGCGAGAGATGAAGAATATCAGTTGAAGCAAAAGACCTTCAAGCGGTTTGCGCCGCCCGTGCAATGACACTACAATAGATGGTGATTGTAGAGCGGCGCATCCATACCACGGCACTCTGTTGGATGCAGGCCCGTCGGCGCCGTGGAGCACCAGCATAACAACACGAATTCTCAGAGGGATACGCATTATGACGACGGGTACCAAGCCTCGGGCACTTATCACCGGCATCACTGGGCAGGACGGATCCTATCTCGCGGAACTGCTTCTGGAAAACGGATACGAGGTGTACGGTACCGTACGCCGATCCAGCACACCGGCGTTGGACCGGATCCAGCACATACAGAGCAAAGTGAATCTGGTCCAAGCGGACCTTACAGATCAAGGCTCAATGATCAGCATTATCGCGCAGATAAAGCCCAGGGAAGTCTACAATCTCGCGGCGCAATCGTTTGTGCCGACTTCCTGGGGTCAGCCGATCCTGACCGGCGATGTGACGGCGCTGGGCGTGACCCGCGTGCTGGAGGCGATTCGCGTGGTGGACAAGTCGATTCGATTCTATCAAGCGTCTTCCAGCGAGATGTTCGGCCATGTGCGCGAAACGCCGCAAACGGAAGTCACACCGTTTTATCCGCGCAGTCCCTATGGCGTGGCCAAGGTGTATGGACATTGGATTACGGTGAATTACCGCGAAAGCTACGATATGTATGCGGTGTCAGGCATTCTATTCAATCACGAGTCGCCCCGGCGAGGTTTGGAGTTCGTCACACGCAAGATTACCGATGGGGTGGCCCGAATCAAGTTGGGCATCGAAAAGGAACTGCGGCTTGGGAATTTGGAGGCGAAACGGGATTGGGGTTTTGCCAAGGATTATGTCCATGCCATGTGGCTCATGTTGCAGCAGGACTCGCCGGACGACTATGTAGTTGCAAGCGATGAAACCCACAGCGTTCGCGAGTTTTGTCAAATCGCGTTTGAACATGCCGGATTGGATTGGCAGGACTTTGTGAAAGTGGACGACGCCTTTTATCGTCCGGCCGAGGTGCATCTGCTTCAGGGAGACAGCTCCAAGGCCCGCAAAAATCTGAAGTGGGTGCCTGAAGTTTCGTTCAAGGGACTCATTGAAATGATGGTAGACGCCGATCTGAAGCGGGTGGAGCGGGAATTGCAGGCACAATCGGTATGAGCAAACGCGCTTTTGTAACCGGCGCGGGCGGTTTTGCGGGCCGACGGTTGTGCGAGTATCTGGTAGGCCAGGGTTGGGATGTTATACCGGCAGTTTATCCTTCCGTGGATGACATGCCTGGAGCCGTCGAGTGCGATGTGTCCGATCTCGAATCCGTTGATGATGCGTTATCGGGCGCGGGGGAGATTACGCATGTATTCCACCTCGCCGCCGTTACCTTTGTGCCGAGTTCGGTTCGGGCTCCGTTGCACACGGTCCGTGTAAACCTGGAAGGAACGATGCTGTTGGCTGCCGCAGTAAAGCGGCGGAACCCAAGCGCCCGGTTCCTGTTCACGAGCAGTGCCGCGGTATACGGAATTCCCAGCACGTTGCCGATCGACGAATTCAGTTCGTTGAATCCGGTAGAACCGTATGCGATTTCCAAGGCGGCCGCCGACTCCTACTGCCGGTTCCTGTATAAATCCGAAGGCTTGGATGCAGTCGTCGCCCGGCCGTTTAACCACAGTGGCCCCGGCCAGACTAGCAATTTTGTCTTGTCGGATTTTGCGCGTCAGATTGCAACGATTGAAGCAGGGAAGGCGGATCCGGTTGTACGCGTGGGCGATCTCAGTGCGCGGCGCGATTTTCTGCATGTGGACGATGTCGTGCGGGCCTACGCGTTATTGGCGGAGAAGGGCGAGCCAGGCGAGGCATACAATGTGTGTTCGGGCCGTTCCAGGAGCATACAGGAGGCCTTGGATTGGTATGTAGCGCAATCACGCGTGGCAATTCGCCAGGAAGTGGAGGCGGAGCGGCTGCGCAAGAGCGACATACCCGACAGCTACGGTTCCCATGCAAAGCTGACTGCGCGCACTGGTTGGCAACCCACAGTTACGTTTGAGGAATTGCTCGGCAGCCTACTTGAATATTGGCGCAATCAACAGCCAAGCGTGCCCGTTCATTCCGGCAAATAAATTATTTCCGAGTCTCCATAAATGCATTCCACAGCGGCCGGCGTATAAAAACCTGTAGCAATACCTTAGGCCGCAATCCGTGCACTTCAGATTGATATTCATCCCCTGCCATTCTGCCGATATCCACGTTAAAAGGAGGAGACGCAATAATCACATCCGCATCCAACGCCTGAGGCATCTCGCCGAAGTAGCCTGTGTTCTCAAATGCGCGCAGATACCAGGGAAGCGGCCAGTAGTCATTATTGGCGGCGATGACAAGAATTCGCATTCGCGTGCCATTCGAATGGACCGCAGCCAGATCGAGCATGCGCTGAGGTAACCGCATGAAGGCCGTTGACGTGTGCGCGTAGACATATGGATTGCGGACATCCGCCGCGTACTCAAAACTGGCACGATAGTTTTGCGCCCCGAGTTGTACTACTCCGGACCCGATGAACAGCACGACGATGGCCTGCGCCATGCGGTGTTTGAACAGGCCGGCCAGCGTTGCCGCGCCGATTCCAGCAAGGAGAATCATCCCGTGATAGAAGCTGAGCATTGACCACGGCGTCTTATACGCGATCAGGCAATAGGCGGCGGTCAGCAGAATGGTGTAGAAAACGAGAAGCCGCTGGAATTTCAGCGCTGGGTAGTCGCCCCGCTTGCAAAGCGTGGCGACGGATCCGGTCACCGCAAGCGTGAGTATGAGACCTTCGCTCCACCATGGCCCGGGCGCTCTCTTTGTGAATGCCAGCAGTTGAAGGTAGTAATACCAGGGTTTGTCATGGAGGGCAGCGCTGCCTTCGCCGCCGGCGCGATTGAGGTAGGTGGCATAGGTCAAGACGGAATCCAGCGGACCTCGTGCGTGCGTGAAGAACGACGTGAACAAGAGTACAGATACCAAAACGGCAGCCAGGCCTGCCGCGGTTACGTGCGATAGCGCCAGGGGCGGCCTTCTTTCGTCGCCTTGCCGTGTCTGCTCACTTTGCCCACGTGAACGGACCGCTCGACCCCACACCCAGGTCATAGCCGCGCCTCCAGCCATTGCGGCAAACGACAGCAGGCATGTTTCCTTGGTGGCGTGCATCAGGCCCACGGCGACTCCCGTCAATACGGCCCAGCCCCAGTTCGGCCTATGGCAATACCGCCATGCCGAGGCCAACGCCATGAGTGTGAAGAACACGAGAAGCACTTCCTGGATGTAGTACCGGCTGTAGTACGTGAGTGCGGGGGACATCGCGGTCAGTGCCGCAGACCAGACGGCGGGCCATGGGCCAATGGCGTCTTTGAGGAGGACTAGAATCGCAACCAAGCCGATACCGAACAGTGCGGGCAACACTCGATACGTTTGCGCGTCGGCATCGACGCTGCTGTTGCCCGCATACTTCAAGAATGGCAACGTGCCAAAGTAGAGGGTGGGGCCGTGGTGCTCATGCGGATCGTATTCATACACGCCGGTATCGTAGAGCACTCCAGCCTTGTATGCCTGATTGGCTTCGTCCCCGTGCATGGGCTTCCCGTTCAGGTCTACAAGACGAAATGCAGCGGCGACAACTACCATTGCACTCATTGTTATCCAGAAGGCAGCGCTTTTCATATGGGTAGGGAGACGTATTGCCGGCTGGACCCCGGTTTCACCTCCAAGTCATAGAACGTGATGTCATGGCGCCTTGCCATATACTTCTACCTCGAGATAATGGTTGTCGTCGTCGGTGGTGTTTCCATTGGAATAAAGCCGGACATACCGGCCTTTTGTTCCGTCCAGTTTGATCAACCTGCCTTCAAACTTTTCGATGTACAGTTTGTCTTTTCCCTCGCCCAGTCCCGCTGAATTGTCGTTGTCGCTGTTATAAACGGTGGACACTGACTTTTCGAACGTTGGATCGTCCGATATTTGCACAACCACATCGAAATACACGCGCTCATACTCATGAAAGTGCCAAATCAGAATACCGTACATTTCGATAGTCTTACCCAAATCGAGCTGAACCCACTGAGGGCCTTTCTTTAGACCCACTAGGTTTCCATTTACAGCCTCCTTGTCGCCATCCGTAATTTGTTCCAATGTGCCGAAAGAAGGTTTTGTGCTGGCGGTGACGGGTGCGCCTTTTGACACTAACGCCGTGCCATCCGGGGCCATGAACGGCTCGCGTAGTTTGAAGTCCGGGGGTTCGAGATTCTCGTTTTCGTAGGAAAGCGGTGTGCCCCCAATAACCGGATCGGGCAGATCAATCGCAACTTCCACCTTTTCATCTGCATAGCCTAAAACGGCAAGGACAGCGGACACCATACCCACCACTATTCTGCGCTTCATAGGGGTAACCTCCGTTACTTACTCAGGCTTTTTATCGCTTCAACTTCTTCCTGCCGCAACCGAATATGCAACTCCATGGAGTCCGGATGTATGCCGTACCAAATCCAGTGGTGTGGATCCGTTCGCATTCTTCCGAACACATGCCGAATTCCGGTCTCATTATCCATCATAGTTGCCTGCATGTCGAAATTGTCGCCCGGCACGACGACCCCAGGGTTAAACAACCGTGCAAGTGCCTGCCGCCTGCCCCGGCCAATGGGGACCTTTTTCAGCTGTACAGTGGCGGTTTCCGCGCTTGTCCACGTTTTCTCCTTGAGGCCTATGGGGACATTATGCACCTGGCCCGCGTTGACAGCGCTGACAAATTCAGGTTTGGCCCGCCTTGCCTCAGTCCGCCATATCAACGTGGGCACGGCGATAATCAGGACCAGCGCCACAACCACAATGGCACGAGGGCTCTTTAGCCAATCCATCGATTTTGGCTCTCCCGGCGATTCAGTGTCGATGACTTGCCACCATGTATCTTACACCCGTTCCCCAACGCCGTTGCCCGAAAACAAAAAGCCCCGCGCCGGGCGAATCCGGCGCAGGGCTCGTGGCGCTTACTGTATTCGATTACAGCGGCTTGCCGAACACTTCCACTTCGAGGTAGTGGTTGGCATCGTCGGTTGTGTTGCCATTCGTGTACAAGCGTACATAGCGGCCTTTGGCGGCTTTGCCCTTAATCAGGCGGCCTTCGTACGTTTCAATGTATTCCTTGTCTTCGCCCACGCCAAGACCTGCTGAATTGTCGTGATCGTTATTGTAAATCGTCGTGGCGTCTTTCTCGAAATTGGGGTCGTCCGATACCTTGACGATAGTGTCAAAGTACACGCGCTCTGCCGCATGGTAGTGCCATACGACGACGCCGTGAACTTCCGCGGTCTTGCCAAGGTCAATTTGAACCCATTGAGCACCCTTCTTCACTTCAACCAGGCTGCTGTCGTAGGCTTCCTTGTCACCATCGGTAATCTGTTCCAGCTTGCCAAAGTTCGTCTGCGTGCTGCAGGTGACCGGCTTGCCCTTGGAAAGCAACTCCGTGCCGGCAGGCGCTTTGAAGGGTTCCCGGGGCTTGTAGGAACGTTCTTCGAGATTGTCGCTGAAGTAGTCCAACGGGGTGCCGCCAAACACGGGCGCCGGCAACTCAATCTTAACCTCTGCCTCATCCTGAGCAATCACCGGTAGGGCGTAACCAAAACCGAATGCCGCCGCGCCCGCCAAGGCCGCATTCACTGTCCAACGCAAACGCTTCATACTTCCTCCTGAAATTCGCGAAAACACGTTTCGCGGTTGTCCGTCGAATGATAGACGAAGCTCATCGGGGTTTATTCACGCCAAGCGGGAACCCGCTCCGCACACAGACTCAAATTATCCCGCCTGATTCCCCGCGAAGTCAAATCCCGGATTTGTGGGGATCTCAAATACTGGCGCCTGAATGGGCGATCTCTATTAAGCCCAATCAATTCATATGGTTATATGGTTGTGCTGAGCAGATAGTAATCACTACCTCCCCATGCGCATAGAAGGGGAAACGGAATCTTCCGACGCTAAGCCAAGCTTGTACCCGACCGGCTGACCGAGTAAAGTCGTTCGCAACCTTGGGCCAGAGAACAGGCGGCGTCCGCGACCTCCCCGTGCCGTCGCTCGCAACAGGAGTCAGCCGCGATGGATTTGCCACGTTACGCCTCTAGGGGTCGACCCGCCGCCAAACGCGCCGGACCTTTCTCAAACAAGGCGCGGCCGCTCTGGCCGGGGTTGCCGGATTTCCATACATCATTCCCGCGTCGGCCTTGGGGGCCGATGGGCATACAGCCCCCAGTGATCGCATTACCCTCGGGCTGGTTGGCATGGGGAAGATGATGGGGGGGCATCATGGCAGTTTCCTGTCCAACCGGGAAGTGCAGGTGGTTGCCCTCTGCGATGTGGAGTCTGTCCGGCTTGGTATTCAAAAGCAGCGCGCAATCGATGCGTATACCGAGACGTTCGGTAAGGACGCCGGTTACGAAGGGATTGACGCGTACTCTGACTTTCGCGACCTGTGCGCGCGTCAGGATATCGATGCGGTCGTTAATGCAACGCCCAACCATTGGCATTCACTTGTGGCCATCGAGGCCATGCGAAACGGCAAGGACGTGTATTCGGAGAAGCCGCTTGCGCGCACAATTAATGAAGGGAAGGCGATGCGCACTGCGGCGCGCCACTATGGCCGGGTATTTCAGACCGGCAGCCAGCAGCGATCGTCCCGGGAATTCCGCATCGCATGCGAACTGGTTCGCAATGGCCGCATTGGCAAGTTGCATACCATTCACGTGAATGTGGGCGGACCGCCAGTCGACTGTTATTTGCCGGAAGAACCCGTGCCGGAGGGACTCGATTGGAACTTCTGGTTGGGGCCGGCGCCCTACCGGCCCTATCATTCCGACATCGCTCCGCCGCACACCTACGAAGGTTGGCCAAACTGGCGGAGCTATCGCGACTACGCCGGGGGCATGATGACGGACTGGGGTGCTCATCATTTCGATATTGCGCAGTGGGGCCTTGATAGGGACGGGAGCGGCCCATGTGAAGTCCATCCCCCGGATGGTCAGGACTACCCTTACTTGACGTACAAATACGACAACGGCGTTGTCATGTATCACGGCGGGGCTTTTGGCAATGCTGGCGTCGAGTTTATCGGTGACCAGGGAAAGGTGCGGGTGAATAGAGGCTGGTTTGAGACGGAGCCGGCCGAAATTGCCCAAGAGGTCATTGGCCCTGGAGAGATCCACCTCTACGACAGTCCGGGGCATCATGAGAACTGGTTGGAATGCATTAAAACCCGCCGCAAACCCATTTGCGACATTGAAATTGGTCATCGTTCGGCGACGGTCTGCCACATTGGCAACATATGCTACTGGCTTAAACGTGCGCTTCAATGGGATCCGGTCACCGAGCAGTTTGACGGCGATGATGATGCGAACCGTCTGCTTCAACGCCCAATGCGAAGCCCTTGGCGCATTTAAGCGACAACAGAGGAAACAAATATCATGAAACGATTCGGATTCTTCCATACGGCCTGGTTTATCGCAGTTCTCAACATTGGTTTGGGGGGTTCGCAGGCACTCGGCCAGGAGCAGACGCCGCCACCGCCGCCGCCTGAGACGGTTTCCGAGATACCTGTTCACGAAATGGTGCCGGCGGATCAGATTGAAAAGGTAAAAATGGCCATTCCGACGGAGGCGCGTGTGCAACCCAAACAGCCGCGCAAGCTGCTTGTGTTCACCAAGACGGCGGGATTCCGGCACAAGTCCATTGAAATTGGTTCGTACAGCATCAAGACGATGGGTGAACAGACAGGCGCCTACTCGGCGTATATCACAGACAATCCCAACGCGTTCAAAAAGGATTTCCTCGATCAGTTCGATGGCGTTCTGATGTTGAACACGACGATGACCCTGTTTGAGGACAAGGTGCTTCAACAAAATCTACTCGACTTTGTCGCCGCCGGAAAGGGGATTGCGGGCATTCATGCAGCGACGGACTGCTTTTACGATTGGGCGTCATACGGCGACATGATGGGCGGCTACTTCGACGGCCATCCATGGGGCGCCGGCGATACGGTCACCGTGCGCATCGACGATCCCGGACATCCGCTGGTTGAAGTGTTTCACAATCGCGACTACGTGGTGATTGACGAGATCTATCAATTGAAAGAGCCGTATTCGCGCGACAAGCTGCGGATTCTGCTCACCTTGAACACCGACAAGACCGATATGACGAAGAAGGGCATCAAGCGGACCGACGGCGATTTTGCCGTTTCGTGGGTGCGCGCATATGACAAGGGGCGCGTTTATTATTGCTCGCTCGGTCATAATGAGCATATCTACTGGGATCCGACAATCACGCGGTACTATCTTGACGGCCTTCAATTTGCGCTTGGCGATCTCGAAGCGGATACCATGCCCAGCGCGCAGTTGCCGCCCGAGTACTTTGAAAAGGCGCGGTCTGAAGCGCAACTGAGAGCCGTCGAAAGCCTTGTGGACGCGGTTGCAAGCTGGGACATAGGCAAGCCAGAAGCCGATGTTGTTGCACTGCGTGATACAGTAAGCGAGTATGCGAAGAACGAGCCGGTACGCGCCAAGCTGGAAGACAACATCGCGGAGATACTGGGATCGGATGCATCCTTTGCCGCGAAAGATGTGGCGGCCAAAGAGCTTTTTCGCATTGGTACGGCTGCATCGGTACCTTCGTTGGCGAAGCTTCTCCACGACGACACACTTAGCGATGTGGCTCGATACGGACTAGAGCGGAACCCTTCGCCCGAGGCTACAACGGCGCTGATTGAGGCGCTACCCAAGTGTGCCGGCCTTGCCCGGGCGGGCATCATTAATTCGCTGGGCGAACGGCGCGACCCCGCGGCCGTGAAGGCGCTCATTCATTATCTGGATGCAAAACCGGATGAAGTAGCGGGCGCGGCCATGGCGGCGCTGTCAAAGATCGGAGGCAGCGACGCATTACGTGCGTTGAAGGCCGCATTGACGAATACGCCCGACGAACTGAAACAGCAGGCGCACGAAGCGCTTCTCGCCATCGCAAACCGGTTTGCCGAGGATGGCAATCAGGCGGTCGCTCAGAAACTGTTTGAAGATTATTTTACGAGTTCCCTCGACTCCACACCCGCCCATATTCGAATCGCCGCGTTTGAAGGGCTCATGCGAGTGAATCCGGCGCAGGCGGAAGAATGGGTTCCCAAACTGTTGACAGCACAGGATCCGGAGATGCGCCGTCTGGGCGGAGCCGCACTTGCCGCGCTACCCGGAGATATATCCCAATACGCCACTTTGTTGTCTGGACTCCAGCCCGATGCGCAGGCTTCGGTCATACGCGCATTGGGAGACCACGGCACGCCCAATGTGTTTTCGAATTTCGTGGAAATGACAAAATCGGAAGACGTTGAATTGAGACTGACGTCGATTGAGGCTTTGGGGAAGATAGGCGATGGGTCGGTCGTTCCGCTGCTTGCCGAGTGTGCCGCGTCCGAAGATCGCCCTACCGCGGAAGCGGCGCGGGCCAGCCTTGACCGCCTGAATGCGGACGGGGTGGAAGAGGCCATGGCCGCGCAATTGACTCAAGGTACGCCTTTGGCACGTGTGGAACTAGCTCAGAGTCTGGCGCGCCGTAATTCAACCACCGCTGTCCCCGCGTTGCTGGGCGCGGCCAAGAACGGCGATCCAGCGACAAGCGCGGCTGTGTTTGAAGCACTTTCGACGCTGGCAAAGCCGGAACATGTGCCTGCCCTCGTGGAGTTGCTCGCTACGGCCACCGCCGCGAACGCGCGGGAAGCCGCGGGCCACGCCATTGTCGCCGCTGCAAACCGCAATTCCAATGCGACCGTGCGCGCGGAGCCGGTGGCTGCGGCATTGGCACGCGAAGATCTTCTTCCTGAAGCGCGAATTGCGTTCCTCACCTCCTTGAGTGGAATTGGTACCGATCAGGCGCTTGTGCCGGTTCGGTCGGCCCTTGAATGCACCGACGCCAACGTGAAGGTCGCGGCAGTGCGTTCGATGGCCGCGTGGCCCACACCGGCGCCGCTCTCCTGCCTGGAGACTGTTGCCAGGTCAGATAGCAGCGACGAGTTGAAACGAACCGCATTGCGGGGCTATATCGAATTGTTGAAGCGTCCTTCCGACAGGTCCGCGGAGGAATCTGCCGCCTTATATAAGTTGGCGTTGGACTTGGCATCGTCCCCAGACGACATCAAGCTTGCGCTTTCCGGATTGAAGGAAGTACGTCATCCCAGCGTGATTGAAATCGTAAAGCCCTACCTTGCGAATGAGGCCGTGAAGGCGGAGGCGGAACTGGTCGCCGATGCACTGAACAATGTGACGATGGCCGTTACGGCGTCGGCCAATGCGGGCGAAGCAGGCAATGCCATCGACCATGACCCCAATACGCGTTGGTCCACAAGTGAATCGCAAAGAGACGGCCAGTGGTTCCAGGTGGATTTGGGCTGGGAACGCCGGGTGCGGTGTATACGGTTGGACACGACCGGATCGAATGGCGATTATCCGCGCAAATACGAAGTCTATGTGTCTAACAGCGCGGAGGGCGGCACGACCCCCGCGGCCGCGGGCGATGGCGGTGGTCCCATCACCGAAATCAGCTTTGAGCCCCGCAACGGCCGG
The DNA here is from genome assembly GCA_045863295.1 of Candidatus Hydrogenedentota bacterium. Classification (GTDB taxonomy): domain Bacteria; phylum Hydrogenedentota; class Hydrogenedentia; order Hydrogenedentales; family SLHB01; genus BTWA01. The sequence continues at coordinate 170,727 of BTWA01000008.1, read as the reverse complement.
TTTGTTCGCATTGTGCAGAAAGGCAGTGACGGTCTCTGGTGGTCCATCCACGAACTGACGGTGGACTGCGAAGCATAGGCACTTGTCAATGAGCGGGGGCTAGTATGAATTAGAAGCTATGAAAGGCGCCTAGTTCATACGACGTTCTGGCAAAACGCGGTTTTACATTCTCATTGTCTCAATCACAATGGCACAATCTATGTTTGCAGTCTTTTGCCGGTGAAGTGAGAGTCGCAAATCAGTATCAACAATCGATTTGTGGTTTGGCCTCTTGACCGCCCGCCAGATATTCCGCTATTCTCCCGCTGAGGCAACTGGTGACTTCATGAACCGTTTTGTTCACATTATGTTGGTGATAGCCATGATGGCCACGGCGCTCCTGCTGCCGTGTTCGGAGGGTTCGAGCACGGTGTTGTGCATCGAGCCGGACGGCGTATTGAATCTGGAGCGCATGGCCGAAGATGGCACATGCTCGGGATGCGATTCTGGCGAGGAATCTGATGCGGCCGTTGCCGTGCAGATGCTCGATAGCCAATTGCCGTCGTCATGCGACACCTGCCTGGATATTCCACTTTCGCTGGATTGCGGTATCGCCTCAAAGGCGGTAACGGCCAAGAAATTCGAATACCGTTCCGCAGTGCCTGTTGCTTCTGCGTGGGCTGTGGCTGCTACGTCCTCAGATCCTTCTATCGTGCCACTTGAATCAGCCTATCCGCGACCCCTGGTACACACTCTTTCTCTCGCGCAACTCTCCGTACTTCGACGCTAGATTCCTCCTCTTGCCGGGACTTCGCTTCCCGGCTGCCGCATCGTGTCTTGACCCCGATTCTGTGTTCAGGAGGAATGCACGCGTGTGCTCTGTTTCCAAGTCGCTGCCGGTGTATGTGTTGGCGATGCTTGTATCGCTGTCCGCTATGGCTGACAACACACCCGCCGCAGTCAATTCCGATTCGTCTGTTGAACTGTCGATCGACGAGGCGTTGCGTCGTGCGTTGGAATTCAGCCCCAGACTTGAAGCATTCGACTGGGAAACGCGGGCGCGTGACGGAGAAGTGCTGCAAGCCGGGTTGCGCCCAAATCCGATGGTCAGCATTGAAATTGAAGAGTTTCGCTTGAGCGAAGGGCCGGTTTCGCGCGCCACGGCCTCGACAATTGGATTGGGGACGGAATCACTGGATTTGCCCATTCCAGGCAATGGAGGCGATCCGAATTCAACGACGTTGAATCTGCCTGCAATCACACCCGGGATGACCAGATCGAATGAGGAAGGGCCGGCATCCGGCTTTCGTGAGGCGCTCTTTACCTTGCGTGTGAGCCAGGCGTTTGAACTGGGCGGCAAACGAGCCAAGCGAGTTCGCGTAGCGGAGTTGGATCGTGATTTGGCGCGATGGGACTTCGAAGCGGCGCGGGCCTCGGTCATTGCGGAAACGGCAATCCTGTTCAACGATGTAATTGCCGCCCAGGCAGCCCACTCTTATTGGACCGAATTGTCCCGGATTGCCATCGCTGCCTGTGATCACGTGGGAATTGAAGTGGACGGCGGACGCGCCGCCAGTATCGACTTGATGCGCGCGGAGTCTGTTCGCGACCTCGTCTTACTGGAGGTGGACCAGGCTGCACGCCGGCTGGATGCGGTGCGAAGTGCACTGTCACTGCAATGGGGCGCCGAGACGCCCGATTTTCATCGTGCGATGGGCGTTGTTGAAGAACGGCCGCCCTTGCCATCGTTACTGGAACTGCGAGAATCAGCAGAGCGAAATCCGGATATTGCACGATGGCAAACGGAAATCGCGCGACGTGAGGCAATCCACCGGCTGGAACGCTCCAAACGGATTCCCGATCTCACGCTCGGCATAGGACTGCGCGCCCAACCCTTGCGTTCGCGCGCTTCATGGGAAGCGTCGTGGGATGGATCAAGCCTAGATTATACGCGAGGCCGTGTATCCTCCGACCGCGGTACGGACTGGAGCATCGTGATTGACGCAGCCATAGAACTCCCCATTTTCAATCGCAACCAAGGTTCGATTCGCGCGGCCGAGAGCCGTGTCAGTAAAGCGTACGCAGAGCAACGGCAGGCTCAGATGGATGTGGGTAGCCGGATAAGCGGTGCCCATGCAACTGCCTCCGCGGCTTTCGCCGAAACCGAATCACTCGCAGGATCCATATTGCCGAATGCGGAGAAGACATACCGTCTTGTCAAAGAGGGTTACGATGCCGGCCGCTACCGCATATTCGAACTCCTGGATGCCGAGCGTGAAGTAATTGAGTTAAGACTTGATTTGTTGGATGCAACGGCCCGGTATCAGGCGGAACTTATTCAGTTGTACTTCCTGAGCGGACTCGACCTAACCGCGCCGGACGGCGCGACACCGTTTGAAATGGAGGATACCAACCATGAGCAAGAGTAAGGCATTGTCTCTCTTGAACTATGCGGGCCTTTGTGCAGGCGCAATGGTTGCCGTTGCCGTTTTGGCCGGCGCGCCATGGCCCGCAGGCGATCTGGAAGCTGCCGTGGCATCAGAGACGGAACCGCACGAAGGCCATGCCCATGAGGATGAAGACGTAGCCACTCCCAATGCGCAGGGAGTGGCCCAAGTCCCGCAGACGGCTCCGGTCGATGCATGTTGCACGGTGCCACAGGCAACCATGGACAAGGAAAGCGCGCAGGAGCCCGGATCCACTTCGTCAACGTCCGTGAAGAGTGAAGACAAGCACGCCGAGGAGGGACATGGCCATGAACATGGTGAAGACAGCCACGATCACGCGCATGGAGCGGGCGAAATGTGCCCCGAGCATGGTGTGTTGGAGTTGGATTGTGCCATCTGTCAGCCGCAGCGAGCTGTTGAGTTGCAGCCGGGCGAGGGCTTGAAACTCCGAATGCCATCGGCGGTTTCCGCTGAGCTGGCGGGTCTTGTCGCCGTTCCCGGGCAAAGCGCTTCTTCCAGTGCGGAAGGCGCCACCGCCCTTTGCCGGATCGATTTCGATCCCAAGCGCATCGCTCACCTTACTCCGCTCATTGAAGGTGTAATACGGCAAGTGGATGTTGAACTTGGCGCGGCCGTCGAAAAGGGGCAGCCACTGGTGCAGATCGCCGCTCCGGCACTGGCAGATGCGAAAGATGCCTACCTGACTGCATTAGCGGACGTTGCCCTTGCGGAGAACACGCTCCAACGAGAGAAGTCGATGCGCGAAAAAGGCATCGCCACCGAGCAGGAGTATCAAAACGCGCTCGCGGCGAAGCGCAAGGCCGAGACCGCCGAATTTACCGCACGGCAACGGCTTTTGGACGTGGGCATAACTGAAGACCAGTTAAAGGCCATCCAATCAAGGCGCGATACCGGAACGACCATTACCTTGCGTGCTCCGTTCAGCGGTACCGTAATTGAATGGCATGCCATTAGCGGCGAGGCGGTGGGCCGCGAGGAAAGCATACTCACCATTGCGGACCTGAGCCGAATGGCGCTCAATTTATCAGTGCCCAAGGCACTGATGGCTTCTGTGCGAGTTGGTTCCGGATTTGAAGTAAGGTTTGAGGAACTTCCCGGCATTGCAATCGAAGGTAAAATCGATTGGGTGTCTCCCTCTCTCAACGAAGGCAACCGCACGTTGGAAGCCCGCGCCCTGGTTGACAACCCCGGTGGTCTGCTTAGATCCGGCATGTTTGGCACCGCAATATTTAAAGAGTCGGTATTGCGTCAGGGCGTGCGACTTCCTAAAGAGGCTGTTCAGCGGTATGACGGCAAGCCATTTGTCTTCGTACAGATGGCGGCCGATTTGTTCGACGTGAGACGAGTTAATCTCGGTCGCGAGGACGGAACCGAAGTGGAGATAGTCGAGGGCTTGTCTCCGGAAGAGCCCGTCGTAGTCGCTCAGAGCTTTGCCGTCAAGTCGGAGTTTTTGAAGTCGCGTCTGGGTGCGGGGTGCACCCATGACTGAGTTGAACGACTCGTCGCTGGTGCGGTTGACGCGGACGGTCTTACAGCACCGCTGGCTGGTGCTGGCATTGACCGCCATTTGCATGGCCCTGGGTGTCTGGGCTTTGCCACGGGTTCCGGTCGATGCGTTTCCGGATACGTCCAATGTACAAGCGCAAATCAATACCGTAGCCCCGGCACTGAACGGCGAAGAGATAGAGCAGCAAATTACATTGCCGGTAGAGCTTTCCCTCGGTGGCTTGCCCGGCCTTGTGGAAGTTCGCTCCGTATCCAAATTCGGCTTGTCGCAGGTGGTGGCTGTATTTACGGATGACACCGATATTTACGATGCTCGGCAATTCATCCTGGAGAGGCTTGGTACCGTGGAATTGCCCGAGGGCATTGAGCCGCCGAGTCTCGGACCTATCTCGACCGGGCTGGGAGAGATTTTCGTATACACACTAAGTTCAGAGGACCAGGGCCGCACGATAGAAGAAATCCGGACGTTGCACGATTGGGTATTGAAACCCGAGCTTATCAAGGTTCCGGGAGTTGCGGAGATCAACGCTTGGGGCGGCCATGAGCGCCAATACCATGTGGTCGTGCAGCCTGCAAAGCTCGTCGAATATGGACTTGCATTGACGAATGTGGTCGAGGCACTGGAGCGAAGTAACCAAAACGTGGGTGGGGGCATGTTGGTCGAAAGCGGTCAAGCCTCCCTAATCCACGGCATTGGCCGCGTGGCCGGAGTGGAGGATATTCAAAGCATTGTCATTCAGACGAATGACGGCGTTCCCATTCACATTCACGATGTGGCCGACGTGGTTATTGGCAGCGCCATTCGTCACGGCGCGGTGACGGCACAAGGCCGTGGCGAAGTGGTGATGGGCCTGGGCTATATGCTGTTGGGAGCAAACAGCGCTGAAGTCGCCAAAGGGTTGCGCGAGGCGCTCCATCGCGCGAGTGGCGCGTTGCCCGGCGATATACAAGTCGACATTGTCTATGACCGAACCGAACTGATTGGACATGTCATCGGCACGGTACGGCACAATTTGGTGTCCGGCGCCATACTCGTCGTGTTGGTTCTGTTTTTTCTGATGGGAAGTCTGCGTGCAGGCTTGGCCGTCGCTATTACGATTCCAATGTCGATGTTGTTCGCCATATATGGAATGTACAATACAGCGATCGCCGCCAGTCTGCTTAGTCTTGGCGCAATTGACTTCGGAATTCTGGTCGATGGGTCAGTCATCATGACAGACGCAAACCTCCGTGCCTTAAGGGAGCAGCGGCTCTCGCTTGGGCGTACGCTGTCGGTGGATGAGCGTATTGACGCCATAGCCGGATCGGCTGGCCAGGTATTTCGTCCCATCTTGTTCGGCATGGGGATTATACTGATAGTCTTCCTGCCCATTCTCACATTGGAAGGCGCCGAGGGAAAGATGTTCCGGCCTATGGCCTACACGTTTATTCTCGCGTTGATCGGCGCATTGGTGCTGGCGCTATTCCTGTCTCCCATATTCGCGTTTTTCGCCTTGGGGAATGCGCGGGGTCAGCAAGACGGACGGATTATGGCCTTCTTCACACGTCTTTATGCCGCGTTGCTCAGCGGTACATTCTCAATACGCGGTGTAGCGCTTGGCGCGGTCATCGTGTTGATCGCGTTGACCATAGCGGTCGCACAGCGCCTTGGGGGCGAATTCCTGCCAAAGCTCAGCGAAGGGGCGCTGGTGATGAATGTGATCCGGCTTCCGGGCATCGCGCTCGAGGAGTCGATCGCCTACAACACGCGCATGGAACGTCTGTTACTCGAAGCGTTTCCAGACGAGATCGACCGGGTCTGGGCTCGCATTGGAACGGCTGAGGTGGCAACGGACCCCATGGGGATCGAACTGACCGATATGTTTGTCACGCTGCGTCCCCGCGACGACTGGAAAAAGGCATCGAATCAAACGGAACTCGTATCGGCAATCGAAACCGTGTTGCGGGATCTGCCGGGTCAGAACGTGGTTTTCTCCCAACCCATCGAATTGCGGATGAACGAACTGTCGGCCGGCATCCGGTCAGATATCGGAATAAAGATCATTGGCGACAACTTCGATGAATTGACAAGACTTGGCAACCAAGTACAACAAATCCTCACCGGAATAAACGGGTCGGCCGATATCTCAGTGGATCAGATTTCCGGCCAGCCGACCCTCCAGGTAACCGTGAATAAGGCCGCAACGTCTCGGCTTGGGATTGAAAACGAGACCGTTCTGTCATTTGTTGAGGCATTGGGTGCGAAACAGGTGGGCGAGGTAGTCGAAGGCCAGAGGAAATTTCCACTCGCGGTTACCCTCCCCGAGGAACTTCGGCGAAGCCGCACGTCACTTGAGCAGACGTTGGTGCCGGCGGGCGGCGGTATGGCCCTGCCGTTGCACGAAGTGGCTCAAGTAACCGAGACCGAAGGGATTGCCAATATTAACAGGGAATGGGGGCGACGGCTAATTCGTGTTCAGACCAATGTGCGTGATCGCGATGTGCTTTCGTATGTGGCCGAAGCTCAGGAGCGAATCGACCGCGAAATTGAACTTCCTGAAGGGTACCTGATCAATTGGGGCGGCCAGTTTGAGCACTTGAGCCAGGCCCAAAGACGGCTGATGACCGTGGTGCCGGCCGCGCTTATCCTCGTGTTTCTTCTCCTGTATGTGAGTCTTAATAACCTGAAAGATGTGCTCATCGTATACAGCGGCATTCCATTTGCTGCAGTTGGAGGTGTGCTCTGTTTGTATGCGCGCGGAATTCCATTCAGCGTCAGTGCCGCGATCGGTTTTATCGCGCTGACTGGAATCGCGGTTCTGGATGGCCAGGTTATGATCGCGGCCATACGGTCTTATCGAAGTCAGGGGTTGGACCTGCGTGACGCCGCGATCGAAGGCGCCAAACAACGGTTGCGCCCGGTGTTGGCCACTTCGATAACCGACGCCCTGGGATTTCTGCCCATGGCATTATCCACAGGTGTCGGTGCTGAAGTGCAGCGGCCCCTGGCCACGGTCGTAATCGGCGGCGTCGTCAGTTGTACGGTACTTACGCTCTTTATCCTGCCAGTGCTCTACTTCGTCGCTACGAGGGGTGACCGCGTCCGGGCGGAGACTACCCGCCTTAACCTAGCGTCTAACCATGAGGCGTAATCGTTGGGTTACTTTCCCAAAACATCCCGGATCTTGCCCACGATAGTTTCTGGATCGAACGGCTTAATTACATAATTCTGCGCGCCGGATCGGATCGCCTCAACGACGCGGCCTTTTTCGGCTTCGGTTGTAACCATTACAATGGGGGTGCTCACCCCGGACGTGCGAATAGCTTTGACCGCATCGATACCCGGCATTTCGGGCATGTTCCAGTCCATCAAAATAATGTCATACGCGCCTTTGCCCACGGCATCCACGGCTTCTCGACCATTCCCCGCTTGATCTACTTCGGAAATTCCCGCTCGGCTCAATGCTCCGATTAAAACTTTGCGCATGACCGCCGAATCATCTACTACCAATGCACGCATTTTCTTCCCCCTTGACTGCTTCGCAAACGGAATTCAGCTACTTCGAAATCCGGTTTTCAAAACTTACATGTACTGTGAATTCACCCATTCCACTCGAGAATGGCATAACGACCCATTTCGACCGCGAGAGATTGTCCAGGCTCGCATGCGTATCGCGAATTACCACCGGCAACCCCAACTGAACTGGAGGGCCGTCCACGCGTGACAACTGGGCCTTTGCGCCGCCCGCGATCATGTTGGTCACTTCGGCTACCGCATCCACCACATCCGCGTCTACGTCAGTCTTGGTGGTACCCAGGACTTGATTGGCGATATTGATTGCAGTCGTGTATGGAAACGCGACAGCAACAGCGCCGCGAAGTTCTCCGCTCATGCCGATAATTGCCAGAATGACATTGGATCCTTCGACGGTCGATTCCAGCCGGGGTTCACCGTTTGAAATCTCCGTCGCAATCATCGTCCGAAACACTTCCCTGGCGCTGGCCAGAAACGGGACCACATACTCCGCCGACATAGTTACCTCCCATTTGGAATTCCCGGCGCAACCACGCGGCAGGCGATGGTCGTGTCCGAATCTCGCGTCTAAATGAAAAACCCGCCCAACAATGGGTGGGTACAGCCGATTACCAAATGCATGACAAATACTAGTAGGTTCCCATGATACCAATTCGCCCTGTGAATTGACATCAAATCCCCAAACTTGTGTTGACGATTCCGCGGTGATGCGACAGATAGTGGGAGGCACCGTCGAGGCTCTCGGCTATGAGTTGATGGAAGCGGCCAATGGCAGAGAAGCACTAGATCTGCTCCAGGATGCCTATGAGCAGATTCAACTCATCTTGTTGGATGTGAACATGCCAGTAATGGACGGCTTTCAGACTCTAGAGGCTATTCAAAACGACGAACGTTTCAGGCAAATACCGGTGGTGATGGTCACTACCGAAGGCGAGAAACACAATATCGTGCGCGCGGTAAAGATGGGCGCGGCCAACTATGTTGTCAAACCGTTTACTTCGGAGTTGCTGGCCTCGCGAATACTCGATGCCATGGGCCTGGGGTTTTGAAGCCGGGTTTCATTCTCGTATGAGACTTCGCCTTTGCGGGCCGAGTGCGTCTAAGCATCGGTGAGGCGCCTTTCGGCCGCGTCTTACTCATTTTCGCCGACCGTATACGTCTCCATGACATTTGATTTGAGGGATAGGATCACGGGCAGGGCACCGTCTTGGTCTCCCAGTAGAAACAAAGAATTATTCAAAACCGCGGATCCTGAGTCTAAGTGAATGGTACTCGCTTGCGCTTGGCTCTGCATTTTTGGCCGTGGGAGTAAGTCTCGCACGATATGGGTTCCGCTCGGTTCAAGATTGCTGACCCAAAGTTCCTGACCATGAATACCGTCATCCGCGACAAAATACAGCTTACCCTGATGAACCGTGAGATTCTTCGGGTTGGATCCGTCGTTACCGGCGCGAATGTCCTTGACCAGTAGCCGATCGAACAGGTTTACCGGGGGATATCGATACAACTCATATCCGCTGACTCCATCATTCGCCACAAAGGCAAGTCGTTCGCCAACGGAGGTAATGGAATGCGGATTGGCGGAATCCCTGCCTTCACGTAAGTCCACGCACAGACGTGTGCCCTTGTCGGTGCCATCGCTGCACCACAATTCGCTTCCATGGGAACCGTCATCCGCTTGGAAGTAGAGTAGTCCTTCAAATGCGCAGAAGTGCGACGGGCTGGAACTTGTAGCTCCAGGAAAGATGTCCTTTACCAGCCCCGTGCCTTCGTGGGTTCCATCGCTCTGCCAAAGTTCCGCACCATGAGTTGCATCGTTAACGACAAAGAAGAGCCGATTCCCGACTGATATAAGTTTGTCTGGGTTGGAAGATGGGTTTGGGCCGCGAACGGGCCAAATGTCCTTCAGTATCGTTGTTCCCTGGCTTGTGCCATCGCTGGACCATAGTTCGACTCCATAAGAAGGATTGCCCGCCCCAAAAAGGATCTTGCCGTTGAGCACTGCCTTGTGTTTGGCCCAGCCTCCTTGAATTCCAGGCGCCAGATCGATCACCGGCATGGTTCCGTCAGCGGTACCGTCGCTTTGCCACAGCTCGCCTCCTCGAAGATGATCCTCCGCGGAAAAGTATAGTTTGTCGCCAATACCCAGCAACCCGAACGGATTGCTGCCGCGCGGCCCAGGGAAAACATCTTTCACCAGCCGCGTACCCTCCGGCGTACCGTCGGTCGTCCATAACTCCGCGCCCGAAATGCCATCGTTGGCCTGAAAATAACAGAGTCTTCCAACGGTCGTCAGCATGCCGCAATTGGAAGACCCAGATCCTGGGTTCACATCGCGAAGCATAAACGTCCCCGAGCTTGTGCCGTTGGTCACCCATATTTCGTCTCCATGAATGCCGTCGTTCGCTCTGAATACAAGTAAATCTCCCAAGGCTGCGCCGTAGGGGTGAACGACGCTAAGCGCTTCGCCGGGTCCGGGATTAATATCCTGAAGGATACGGGTCGACGAAGGCGTTCCGTCGCAAGTCCAGACTTCGATGCCAGTTTCAGGGGTGCTTGCCGCGAAATAGAGACGATCTCCCACGCACGTCAACACGCACCGAACGTTAGGCCCGAGTGACGACGTCAGCAAAACTTGGTCACCACCGGAATTCAGCGTGAAGAGTTGGCCTTCGTGGTAGTCATTGCGGCCCCATACGTAATAGATACGATCTTCGGCCGATTCAAAGTATTTTGGATAGTCGAGTTGGGTTGGTAGAAAGGAAGGCTTCTCAAATCTGCGAAGAGACCTGGAATTCAAATCGAATATCCACATTGACATCTGAACAGAGTTATTTCGGGAGGGAAAGTACACTTCATGGCCCAGGACTCCAAATGGAGCGCCAATCACATGCTCACACCAAATTGCCCTGCCTGGTTCGCCTTCCACAGTGTATATGTTTCCAGGCGTCCCGTCTGTTACCCAGAGTAGGGGGGCCGAATCGCGGGTGGCCAGAAAAACCGTCCAACGGCCAGCTTCGACGAAATTCTCGGGGTTGGAACCCTCACTTCCCAATTGCAGATCGGCGATCATCACCGTTCCCTCCGGCGTCCCATCGGTGCGCCATGGTTCACGGCCGTGGACTCCGTCGTCCGCGCTGAAGTAGACAAAGTCACCGCAATGCTTCAGGCCCATGGGCTCGGAATGAAGATTCTGCCATTCAGGCGGTATCGTTTGCGCAAGGGCTATTGTGGGCTGGAAACAGAGCGCGGAACCCAGAAAAAGGATTGCACCAGAAACGGAGTAGACCGAACGCCATTCCAGAAAGAGCATGCATTCACCTCAATTCCCGCGATTCCTTTGCACAGGCGCGACAAGACTACGACTTAGTCATCCGGCCGGTGCGCGAACAAGCCATCTGCCACGACACTCGGGCGTTAACGCAACCCATATTTGTCCATCTTCGAGTAAAGGGTTGTCCGGCTCACTTTCAAAAGATTGGCCGCCTCGACGACGTTTCCCTTGCATACTTCCAGTACGCGCGAAATGTGCAGCTTTTCCGCTTCGTCCAAGGTTAATGGGACCGTGTCGTCGGCCGTCCACTTGTCGGAAACATTCAGGTGTTCGACTTCAATCAACGGGCCATCGGCCAGAATGGCAGCCGAAAAGACGGTCTGTTTAAGTTCGCGCACGTTGCCACGCCACTCGCGGCTGCACAGGTTCTCCATTGATTCGCGGGAGAAGCCTTGGATCCCACCGCAAAATCGCGCACGCGCTTCCTCAAGAAAATGTTCTACAAGCAACGGCACATCCCCTGCGCGTTCCCGCAACGGCGGTATCTTGATTTCGATGCCGCGCAACCGATGGTACAAGTCAGGGCGAAACGACCCAGTTCTTGTCGCTTCGTCAAGATTCTTGTTGGTCGCGGATATCAACCGGAAGTCGCATTGGATATCTTCCTTCCCGCCGACCCGCCGAAAGACCCCGGTCTCCACTGCGCGAAGGATTCTCGCCTGATTGTCGAGACTTAAGTCGCCCACTTCGTCCAGAAACAGGGTGCCTTGATCGCTTTCCTCCAGTAGTCCTATGTGGCGCGCCCCGGCACCAGTGAACGATCCCTTCTCGTGTCCAAAGAATTGGCTTTCAAACAAATCGCGCGGAATGGCTGCGCAATTCACGACGGCAAACGCCCGATCATACCGGGGCGACAAGTTGTGGATCATGTGTGCAAGCAGTTCTTTGCCCGTGCCGGTCTCGCCAACGATGAGAACAGGTTGGTTCGTAGGCGCGACTTTCGAAGCCAGCGTGCGAACAGAGGTGAGCGCGCTGCTCTTGCCAATGATCGCCAGTGAATGATGAAGCGACACCTGAAGCCGTTCGTTTTCACGCATCAACTCTTCCCGCTTTTCGAGCGCACGAAAGACCGGGGCGATGCTTCGAGTAACGCCAACGAGAAATTCCAAATCCGATTCGTCATATATGCGATGAAGGGAATCCGACATCAATACGATTATGCCGGTGATCTGATCCTGCCAGATGATGGGGGAGGCGAGGAAAAACTGATATGCGACTGCGTTTTTGCGATGAATTCGCTTTGGAGCCAACAATCCCTGACGGCTCTGCATTACAAGTTCAATCAAATGCTCAGGAATACTCTCACTTTGATTCGAATACGTGTGCGTCGGATGAAGCGTGCGCACGCCAGAACTGCCCTCTTGCGTCATGATCCAGCATAGTTGCGGGGAAAAACGCTCTCTCAGCGATTGATCCAACATCCGGATCAGGCAGGGAACGGAGTCGCATTCACTAAATGTCCGGTTAAGCCGGATCAGCAGTACCATATCCTCAATGGTATGCGGTCCTTGCACCTGGCGAAGACGGCTAGAATCTCCAAAGTAAACAACGTCCGCCTCTGAAAGCGTCTGTGTCTGCTCTTCGACCAACTGTCCAGGAACAGCCGAATGGACAGTGTTCGGCTGCGTTACAAGAAAGACGACTTTGCCTATGCATATTTGATCGCCAAGAGTAAGCAGGCCGCTTTTGGTCGGCGTACCATTGACCAGCGTTGTATTGCTGCTATTGAGATCCCGCAGGAAAGGCGAATCGCCGACCAGTGAGAGTTCGCAATGCCGGCGTGATACCAAAGGATCCGCTAGCGAAATGTCACACGTGTTGTCTCTGCCAATGACGAGGGGCTTGGCCGTGATTTGCCACGACGCACCTTTTGTCAAGCCCGCTAGTGCGGTGAGTTGGTACAACGCCACTCTCCCCGTTGTCCTTATTGGACGACGATAATAGCGCCATGCTCTATGCGGTCGACCGCGGGGTAACCCCAAAGCGCCACAGGCACCTTAATGTCCGATGCCTTGCCTGCGCGAATAACGGCATTCGTCCGAATACGATGGCCGGATTCGGGCGGCCCGGTCAGCCCAAGTATAGAGTAGGCGACGAATCCTTCGACCGTCCAGACTCCGTCATGATAGGCATCGCCAAGTGCCCAGGATTCTGAGTCTCCCACAGGTCCTCCCTCGGGCATCAGTTCCACCAGGGACTCGCCGTCGGAGTTGTGAAATAACGTCACGCGCGGCTGGCGATCCATGAATACTCGATATCGCGCAGTCAACTGGCATTCAAACTCAGACTTCACGCCTTCGCCTGTGCGGCAATAGGCGGCAATATAGACACCGTCATTGCCAAATCGCAATATCAAGTGCGACGCGCCATTCATTGGATAACCGGCAAGCACTCCTCCGTCGCGGGCTCGAGATTCCATATTCCAATACACTTCGTCCAACATGCCGTTTGGATGAAAGTCAGGCCTGTTTGCCGCCGAGATCGCAACCTGAGTGCGCATACCGGACATCGCGGGCAACAATTGCTCCAGATGTTCGGCCCACTCCTTGCCCCTTGGCACAAGTTCATTGTAGATCAAGGCGTGGGTATTGGGTTGTTCCTCCATGCGGAGCAGAAACGCCGTATCAGTCCAAGTTGGCGAGACAGTTCCGGTCAATACTTCTTCCCACCTCGAGTTATCTTGCTCGTTGGTGAATTCCAGCCGAGCGGTGAATGACGTTCTATCCCCGTTCCAGCGGCCGGTACCGGAAGCCGTCCCATGCCGGTACACGGCCCCCGCAAGACCCTGATAATCGGCCCAGAAGCCGTCTAATTTGACGGCTTGATCGGTATCTTCAGATGCCTCAAGGCGGCACAGCGATTCTTCGTCTGCCATTACAACCGCGGTAAGTTTGCCCCCTGGCTCGAACTTAAATAGCCAATTTCCGGATCGCGCGGCCAATGTCTCGTGGTCGAGCGAATCCAAGACCAACCACTGAGAGGCCGGCCCAAGCGCAAACGCGTTAATGCTTTCTTCTTCTGGAATGCCTGTTCGTACGAGATCGATCTGATAGTCGGGAGGCGGCAGCTTGTCGGCTCCCATATCCATTCCTGGTTTCAACCGTAACTGAATGGAAACAGCCAGGCAAAGCGCAGCGAACAACAGCACACTAATCACTGTTGCATTCCGCTTCCAGGCTGCGCTCACGCGGTGCGCGGCCGTCACGATGGTGCTCGGCCGGAGCGGCCTCGGCTGGACAATCGTCGGTGAACTTGACGTGGGTGCGGATCCATATTCTTGAGTGTTTCGCAAAGTCTCAAGCGCCGCTCTAGCGGTTTGTGGCCTGTTTGCCGGATCTCGCGATACCATGGAATCGACCAAGTCGCCCAGTTCGACCGATACGTGTGGCGCCACCTCCCGCAGCGGGTCCGGCTTGCGCTCCATGATTTGCTTCAATAAGGCGAACGGCGATGAAGCATCGTAAGGACAGTGTCCCGAGATTGCCTCGTACATAACCATGCCCAGGGAATACAAATCCCACAACGGAGAAGGTTCCGTACCGTCCCAGGCTTCGGGAGCCGCATAACGGGGTGTTCCAAGAAAAAGTCGACTCGTGCTTGAACTCTTGTTGGCTTGCGCCAAGTGATCGAAATAGATCTTTGCAAGGCCGAAATCCGCAAGCAAGGCCCTGCCGTACCTATCGAGCAATATATTAGTCGGCTTCACATCTCGATGAACGATTCCCAAGTCATGACAACATATCAACGCTTCCAGCATCTCAACGCCAAACCGCGCCACTTGATGTGGTGTGACGCCACGTTGCGTCATTACGTCCGCTAACGACCCCCCCTCGACGAACTCGCTCTCGATTACCATTACATCGTCGATTTCTAGAAAGGAATGAATACGTACGATATGCGGATGGACAAGAGAAGCGATCGTCCGCGCCTCTTGACGGAAGCGGCCGCGAAAGTCCGGATCAAGGCTCATCGACGAGTGCAGCACTTTGATCGCGACAGGCCGGCCCAGATCCTCGTCTTGCGACAGGTAAACGACCCCCATGCCGCCGTGGCCCAGTTCGCGAACGATACGGTACTTTCCGATTCGCCCGTCTACACCAGTTTTGACCACCATGGGCAGTACTATACAAAAAATGTGGAATCGAGACGAGTTGTCAACTGGAGAATTAAGAGCTCTTGGCGTGACAATTCAGATCCATTCACTTCGTGGACGTCGGTTGCTGTGGGTTCAGGCGTCACGATTAGCGCACATAGTTAAAGAGTGCGGCGGGCGCATGGAACACCGCTTCCACGTCCATTTATTGGACATGAAGTGTTCAGAAAGTGAACAGCACTACTATAAATGCATTTAGGCCAATAGGCATTATAAGCGATAAGCTCTGTACTGAAAAGCACTTACAGTGTGACGACTCAATCGGCCGAATTGGCACGGGATTTGCCCTTTCTTGTGCCTATTGGTTTCCGTCGTGCGCCAGACGGCGTCCATCTCAAGTGGACCTAATTCGTGCTGAGAAGTGATAGGGAGGATTCGTTTTGACGGCAGCTTGGCAGCCATACCCGTCGGTGACCGTGGAAGAATCCAAACAGGCTCAGCCCAACATCCCACGGGCCTTGATTCTGTACAGGCAGAGGTTACTTCGCAATCCCAGTATCCGGCCCGACGGCGCGTATCGGTGCGGGAATTCTGCGTGAACAAGCCGGTCCAATCCTGTCCAACGTGCGGTTACGCCGCTTCAGACGCCGAGGGCGGTCCTCAGAAGGGCGGTAACTGTGCGCAATGTGGCCATGCGTTTCCATTGAACGAAGCCGTGGCGGATACAGTTGTACACGGCTCCTGTCCCATGCAACCAAGCTCTCCGGACCCTCCTCTCGACTGTCAGGTGGAGTGGCAAGTTGGAGATTTGATCCTGAATACCTATGAAGTCAGGGATGTTCTTGGCAAAGGGGGAATGGGACAGGTCTATGCCGTCTATCATCGCCAGTGGGATACCATGCTGGCAGTAAAGAGTCCACTTGCAAGCTTCTTTAAAGACAAACACCGGTCGCGCGCGTTCAAACACGAATGCGAGCACTGGGTCCACCTCGGGCTGCATCCACAAGTGGCCACCTGCTACTACGTTCGCGTACTTGGCGGTGTGCCCCGTATTTTTGCCGAACTGGTTCCAGGAGGCACGCTGCAACAGGCGGTCCGCTCGAAATCGCTCTATGAGAGTCCGGATTGCCTCGCGCGCATATTGCGCATTGCCATTCAGCTCGCTTGGGGGCTCTCGTTTGCACACAAAAAGGGCTTGATACATGCTGATGTCAAGCCCGGTAACGTATTGCTCACCAAAGAAGGCGCCGCCAAGGTCACTGACTTTGGCCTTGCGAAAGCGTTCTCCCAACTGGAGGAAATGGAAAGCCAGACCGACAGTGCGGAAATGTCCATTTACGGCATGTCCCCCGGATACTGTTCCCCGGAACAAGCGCTAGTTCATCCCCTTACTCCTGCAACGGATATTTGGAGTTGGGCATTGTGCGTATTCGAAATGTTGTGCGGCGCTCGTATGTGGAAGCACGGGCCGGATGGCCGCACGGCAATTGAAAAATGCATTCGGGGTCAGCGACCGGGCCCATTGCTTCCACTTGTCCCGGCAAGACTGTTTGAAGT
This sequence comes from Candidatus Hydrogenedentota bacterium, assembly GCA_045863295.1. GTDB lineage: Bacteria > Hydrogenedentota > Hydrogenedentia > Hydrogenedentales > SLHB01 > BTWA01. The sequence continues at coordinate 154,276 of BTWA01000008.1, read as the reverse complement.
CCTCTGGCACTGTTGTCAGGACGAAGTACGAAGCAGGCCAGCAAGCATACTGGAGCCTGCAGAGGCACTGAAGGAATTGTACCAGGATGTCGCGGATGAGGCCTTTCCGCTAGCTCAACCCCCGGATGTAACTCACCCTCCGACCGGAATGAATAACAGGGCCGTCTCCCTAATGGACCTAGGCAAACACGACAAGGCCATTGAACAGTGGAAAAAAGCCTTGCTTGTCGCTCCTGGGCACGCGGAATCCACATACAACCTGGGGCTACTACGATGGCGCAAGGGCGCAATCTCCGATACCGACCTGATCGATCTGCTACATCCCGTCCGAAACTCGGAAAATGGCCGGCAACTGGTCAACAAAGTCCTGCCGATGATTCATGCGGAACGCGGAGACTACTCGTCGGCGTTGAGCGAATTCAAGAGTACAGGAGAATCTCACGACGAAGCCTCACGGTATTTGCGTGAAACCTGGGAGGCCGCAAAAGACGAAGGTCGCGGATTACAGCGAATTATCGCCGCGCACCGTGACGGCGTCAGCAGTGCGCGAATCAGTCGAAACGGCCGGTATGCGCTTTCGGGAAGCAAAGACAATACCGTCAAGCTGTGGGATTTGAAGACCGGAAATTGTGTGCGAAAGCTCAAAGGTCACCGAAAGTCCGTTGCGTCCGTCTATCTGTCCAGGCACGGTACTGTGGCCTTGTCTGGTTGCGTCGATGGCACGGTACGCCTGTGGGATATTGGCCGCGCTGAATGCATTCGCGACATGGACGGCAAAGGCGGCACGGTTTCGTGTGTCGCCTTGTCCACAACGAGAAACATAATAGTCTCGGGCCACGAAGACGCGGCATTGCGGTTTTGGCGGGTGGAAGGCGTCTCCGGAGCCACTGTACTCCGCGGTCATCGAGGATCCGTGAATTGCATGTCATTTCAACCTGAATTGGGAATCGTGATCTCAGGCAGTATTGACGGAAGTGTCCGAATCTGGGATCTGAAGTCCGAAGAAACCACACTTTCCTTTTTGGCGCACGAATGCCATGTAACTGGTTTGTCGGTGTGCGCTTCCGGGCGATATCTCGCTTCGTCCGGTGTGGACGGTCAAATAAAACTATGGGATCTCAATACCGTCGAATGTGTCAGGACATTCCAATACGGACAGAAACCCGTCAAAAGTATTGCCCTTTCCATTGATGCACGAGTATTGGTCTCAGGATCGGCGGACGGCGCATTACGCCTATGGGAAACAAGCAGCGGCCGTTGCCTTTGCACGTTAGAGGGGCACAAGGATCCCGTTACGAGCGTTGACCTGTGCATAAAGGGCATGTATGCCCTTTCGGGCGACGAGTCCGGAAACCTGTTCTCTTGGCGCGTATCCAAAGACCTTAACCCTCGACCTGCCCCGCTAATGCTTTCCCATGCCGTTAGCAGCGAAGATGCCATTACCAATCAGGTTACCTTTGAAAAACACCTTGCGAATGTCAAATCAGCCATGGCTGATTCGGAGTGGGAACGCGCTTGGCAAGAGGCCAGGCTGGCACGCGAAGTCAAAGGGTACGAACGAAACAATTCAGCCATGCGTGTCTGGACCGAACTCTACACCAAACTTCCACGCCTTGATTCCGTGGGGTGCTGGGAGTATGCGGACCTCGAACAACACGCAGGCGCCATTACCAGCATGGCCACGGTAGGGGATGGACGTATTCTGGCGACCGGTGGTGAAGACGGAAAAATCGCGGTTTGGGATGTGCTTGAGCAACGTATGATCGTGGAATTACACGGGCATTCCGATCGCATAACCTGCTTGTGTTCTGCATCCAACGGGCGCTTTCTCCTTTCCGGAAGCTCGGATGGAACCGTGCGCCTGTGGGAGCTAAGATCCGGGCGTCGCATCAGGACGATAGCCGGCAACTCGGCGTTGGCACAGATTGAAGCGATTTGCATGAGTCCCGATCCGCGGTTTGCCGCCATCGGTGGAATTGACTTGTGCATCTGGGATCTCGCTACATCGCAATGCCTCATTGCCATCACAAGCACATCGGTCGAGTCCGACTGCCTGGTCTGGACGCCCGACGGCAAGTACCTCCTCGTGGGCTGTTCCGACGGCGCCATCCGCGTGTACTCGCCTGCCACCGGAGACTGCGTGCGCGTATTGTCGGGTGGCAAGGGTAAAATCCGATCGCTTTCAATCAGCGGAGATGGCCGGTACATGATGTCCGCCGGTGGGCATCTATGGAGTCAGCAGGCCGACCTGCGCCTTTGGAATCTGTGCACATGGGCATGTGCTCGCGTGTTCGAAGGTGAAACCGGCAATGTCAACAAACTCGCCCTGAGCTACGATTCCAAGTACGCAGTCGCCGCGGAGGAAGGTGGAGATATCCGCATTTGGGACGCACGTACCGGGAAAATGACCGCCGTATTTAACGCGCCGGGAGATCCCCAAACCTCCGTTTGCTTTACCCGCAACGGAAGTCACGCCGTGGCAGGTTCGACTTCAGGAAGATTGCGACTGTGGCAAATGGACTACACGCTTGCCGCCCGCATGCCGCTTGAACGTGCCGAAACGCTCTTGAATACCTTCTTTGAATGCCACGTGCCGGCCAGTATCACACTTTCTCGTGACCGGTTGGCCACGCCCGACGAGATTTCGCGCGCATTTTCGCGCGAAGGCAGTCCCAACTGGACTAAAGAAGATCTGCCAGGACTTCAAGAGTCACTCGCGTGCGCCGGTTTTGGTCAAATACCAATCGACCGCTTGAACGAACTTCTCTTACGCGCCGTTCCGGTCTGGGCCGGAAACAACAGGGGCACTTTCGGGTGGATAAAACGGCTCACATCGGCCACCTGGATTGGAATTCCCTTACCCACGTGACCACACAGCGGTTGTTAGTTCTACGGTGAGGAGTTCGAGCAAATAGTGTGGTCTTCCTGCCCATTTCCTATACCTCAGACCCAAAAAGTTCAATAGTTGAACACATCCAGTCCAGAAACTGAACAGGTTCACATGAGATTGCAGGTTGGCATACATCTTGGCTTTTTGTAACCAAAATAGGGGCAATGACTTATGAATGTGTCGAGATTTCCTGCCGATTGGCACGCCAATTGCCTTTACTACTCAGCACTTGGCCGGGATGGGGCCTTGGGGTGAGTTCCCGTTTCTCACTGCGCCGTTCGCTGGCGCGGTGAGAAATGCGGGGCTGGGAGACAGCGGAAAGGATGGATTCATGCGGCGAATTTGACGCGGCGCGGGCTCAGGATTGGTACAGCCATACTCTCCACTTAAGAGAGCATGACACGTTTTGCACCCACAGCGGGTGTACACAATCGGGATGTTCGCGGGCTGACGGCATCAGCAGCAAACATCCCGATCGTTAGATTTTCGACATTCGAGATTTGCCAAGGTGCGGCGAAAACCGAATGAACCATAGGCAATATATCGTCGTGGGGAGAAGGGAAGTCAGGTAAGACATGTCCAGACTCCGCATCGACGGTTGCAGTAGGCGTAAAGACACTACAATCCAGCCAAGTGCGGACCCGTCACCGTACGGGAACGGGTTCCGTGCGGCAACATCTCTGAATTGGCTTCGGAAATTGGCGCTGGTCTTTGTTGCCGCGCTTTCCTGTGCAATCGCGCGTGCCCAAGCCCCCGTAAACGACAACCTTGCAGCAGCCCTGATCCTTGTGGGCGGCAACGGTCAAACCACCGGCACCAACGTAAACGCGACCTTCGAAGTGGGCGAGCCTTTCCATTGGAGCAGCACCGGCGGTCGCTCAGTCTGGTGGCAGTGGACCGCTCCGGCTAGCGGTCTAGTCGTGTTCGATACCGCGGGGAGCAATTTCGACACCATTCTCGCCGCATACACCGGAACGTCCATCGAAGATTACACGCTTATGGACAACGACGATGACAGCGGCCCAGGCACCCAAAGTGCAATCAGTTTTCTGGCGGTATCCGGTACGACCTATTACATTGCGGTGGACGGCTACGGGTCGAACCAAGGAAGCATTGTCCTCAATTGGCTTCAACAATCTCCGCCAGCAAATGACAACTTCGCCGACGCCATCGAAATTACCGGCAGCACGGGACAGATTTCGGGTTCCAATATCTCCGCGACCAGGCAAGCGGGCGAGCCATTCCATTTCGGGTCTGAAGGATCACAATCTGCGTGGTGGAAATGGACATCACCGTTTACAGGTGAATGCATTTTCAATACCGAGGGCAGCAGCTTTAACACGATTCTAGCCGCTTACACAGGCTCCGCACTGGATTCACTGGTCAGTGTTGGGGCAAACGACGACGCAGTTGGTTTGCAGAGCCAAATCATTTTCAACGCAACGACTGGCACCACCTACTACATCGCCGTTGACGGCCCAGGAACAAGTCAGGGATCCATCACGCTGAAATGGTTTGCCAATACTCCGCCGGAGAACGACGACTTCGCGAACGCCATCAGCCTTACAGGAGCGACGGGCCAAACGACTGGGTCGAATGCGTTGGCAACAAAGCAAGCAGGAGAGCCCAACCATGCGGGATACAGCGGCGGCCGCTCGGTATGGTGGCGTTGGGAGGCGCCTTCAGACTCTACGTTTGTATTTGACACCGTTGGTTCTACGTTCACGACTCTACTGGCCGTTTATACAGGAACCGACGTGAATGATTTGTCCGCCATTGCTTCTTCATATGGCAGCAGCCGTCTTTTTCTCAATGCCGTGGCCGGTACGACGTACTTCATCGCACTTGATCGGTACAGTGGGAGTGGCGGCGCCTTTACACTGAACTGGTCGCTCTACAATGACGATTTTGGCAATGCACAGCCATTGCAAGGGAGTGCAGGAAACACTTCACAATACAACTACTACGCGACTAAAGAAACCGGTGAACCCGATCATGCCGGCCATCCCGGTGGTAAGTCGCTTTGGTGGCGTTGGGCTTCCGCGACGCCGGTTCGGATCACGTTCGATACCTTTGGAACCTACGACGATACGTTGCTTGCAGTCTATACCGGCTCGTCGGTGGATGCTTTGACCCCAGTCACTTCGAACAACAATGCGTACAACGGATCTTACGAAAGCGAGGTAACATTCGACGCAAACGCAGGCACGGAATACTGGATAGCTGTCGACTTGGTTTCATCCTGGTACAATTCACCCTTGTATCTGAATTGGCGCCCGTCCAACGACCACTACGACGATGCGGTAGAAATCTCCGGCGAGTCTGGGAGTATAACGCGGTCGACGGCATCCGCGACCAAGCAGGCGGGTGAGCCGGACCATGCGGCGAATTCGGGTGAAAGATCCATCTGGTTTCGATGGACTCCGAGCGCGCCGATGCCGGTGCTATTCGATACATTCGGAAGCTATTTTGACACACTTCTCGCAGTCTACACAGGAGCGTCCGTAGATAGTCTCAGCGAAATTGCGTCGAACGATAATGCAAACAATTCCGCCAATAATAGAAGCGAATTGACATTTGATGCCCAGACAGGCACAACGTACTTCATCGCCGTCGACGGACGCGATGGCGCATCGGGTATTCCCACGCTGCGATGGCGCAGGGCCAACGACAATTTCGCCGACGCTATTGGCATCTCAGGTGCTTCGGGCAACGCATACGCCACGAATTACAGCGCCACCAAGGAACCGGGTGAGCCTGATCACGCGGGCAATGCGGGCGGACGTTCTGTCTGGTGGAGTTGGGTTGCGCCGTCCGACGGCGATTACTCGTTCTACACGATCTCCACCAACTTTGACACCCTGCTTGCCGTATATACCGGCAGTTCTGTTGATAATCTTTCGCTCTTGGCGTCAAATGACAATGCCCACTTTGGAAGCAACTATACCAGCCGAGTAGCATTTACCGCACAGCAAGGACAAACCTACTACATTGCCGTGGATGGCTACGACGATGCGAGAGGCGGCGTCTCTTTGGATTGGGCACTGACTGTCGTGTCTACTGGCGACGACTTCGCGAGCGCCACGTCCGTGAGTGGATTACAGGGTGTGACCTCCGGCGCAAACTTGAATGCGTCTAAAGAGACGGGCGAACCCAACCACGCAGGGAATGCCGGCGGACGTTCTGTCTGGCGTAAGTGGACCGCTCCCGAAAGCGCTAGTGTCACGTTTAATACGACTGGCAGCAACTTTGACACTCTGCTTGCGATTTACACCGGCGAGTCTGTCGACGCCCTGACTCAAATCGCCGCAAACGATAATCGAGGTTCGAACACCGTAGGAATCAGCGAGGCTACGTTTGCCGCGGTGGAAGGTACCACCTATTTTATCGCAATTGATGGTTTCAATGCGGCGATAGGCAATTTTCGGTTGAACTGGTCGAGTGCAAACGCGCCTGTAAACGATTTATTTGAAGACGCCATAGTCATAACCGGATCAAATGGACAGTCCAGCAGTACCAACCTGGGTGCAACGACGGAATGGAACGAACCAACGTACTCCAGTTCCAACTATTCTATTTGGTGGCGATGGACGGCCCCGTTAACGCGAGAGTACACGTTTACGACAGAAGGCAGCGAGTTTGGAACTCTTCTGGAAGTCTATTCCGGAGAATCGGTAGATAGACTGACGGAATTGCCCATAAGCTCTACGTCTCGCCCCGAGCCTGCAAGCCGTGTCACTGTCGATGTCGTGTCGGGAATCACCTACTTCATTCGGGTGAGCAAGGACTACTACGGGACCAGCGTCGGCGCCATAGTGCTGAACTGGTCTGAAATGCCGCCGCCACCCAACGATAACTTTGCCAATGCCATCCAGCTCTCCGGGGCAACGGCGCAATCCGTCGTCAATGCAGAAGGTGCAACCGGGGAAGACGGTGAACCCGACTACGTCTACGGCCAACGGAATGATTCCATCTGGTGGCGATGGACGGCCCCCGCCGACGGGCAAGTGGAAGTCAATACATATGGCAGTCAGTATTCCACATTAATCTCCATCGTTACCGGGAACGCATTGGGCGGACTAACGGTAATTGCCCAAGGAATCACAATTGTCGGATTCCAGGCCATTCAGGGTGAAACGTATTACATTGTTGTCGACAACAGCGATGGATACGTAACGTTGAATCTGTACGGTCCGATCGATCCTTCTTCCATTCTGTACGAATTCGATCGTATGTGGCCGGATACCCCGACAGGTGGAACGGCGTATTCACCGTCAGCGAGAGGTATCGCCGTCGACTCGGACGGCAACGTGTACGTTGCAGACACCGACAACCACCGCGTCGTAAAGACCGACAGCAGCGGCCGATTCCTGCTCACCTGGGGCAAATACGGGTTCGATGAAGGGGAATTTCTTGGACCGGTTGACATCGCGGTGACGAATCAAGGCATCGTAATTGTGGCTGATTCGTTCCATGTCCGGCTTTTCGATCGAAACGGAGCCTTCCTAACTCGCTACGTGAACTTGCAAGGCACAGCCGTCGCCGGCGGTCCGGACGGAAGCGGCTTCGGCATATTCGCGGGAGGCCTGATTTACCGCGCCAACACGACCGACGTCCTTGCCTACTGGGCCGGTTCGGGAACCGACATCGCAGTCGGCCCTGACGGCACCGTGTACGTAATAAGTGGAACCGCCATTCAGCGTTTCGACGGAGTAGGTGCGCCATACTCGAGTTGGAATGTGCCCACAACAGGTACACTTGTTGCAGTGTCCACGCACGCCGACGGATCAGTATGGGTTATGGACAATCTTGGCGTAATCCGTAAATTGGACAACGCTGGCAATGTCGTGCTTACGTGGAACGCGTTTGGCTATCAATTTACAGATATGACGGTGGATTCCGCCGGATCCGTATATGTACTGGGCGATTCGCAAGCCGTGCAAAAGTACCATGAGAACGGCACATTCAAGAAAGAATGGGGCAAGGGCGGCGTTCTCCCGGGCAGATTCCGCAAACCACTCGGCGTGGCCGTCGCTTCAGACAACTCTCTGTACGTTGCCGACAGCGAAAACTGGCGCATACAGCGGCGTGATTCCACTTCCGGCATCTGGACAAGTTTTGGCACTCAGGGCACCGGTGAAGGAGAGTTTGACGCGCTGGTTGATGTCGCTATTACTTCAGGCGGCCACCTGTTTGCCGCCGACAACGGAAACGACTGTATTCAGCGATTCGATCTAAACGGCTCGTTTCAAGACACGTGGACTGTGAGCCGGGAATTGGTCGCCGTCTCAGCCGGGCCCGACGATACGGTCTATGCCATTTACAGCGATGGTTTCGAAGTATTTGACGGCGTGACCGGAGCGTTGTTGGATGAATGGGGTGAAGTGGGTTACGGCCCGGCCCAGGTTTACGCTCTCGCCGACGTGGCCGTACTTGACGATGGATCCTTCTACGCACTCGATGCGGGGCGGCGACGCGTAATTAAGATTGCCGCCAACGGAGATTTTGAGTTTAGCTGGGGTAGCCTCTGGTACTCTTCCACAGGAACAACGGGGTATGGTCGTTTCGAGGCACCCGCGGGACTGGCGGTCACTTCGGATGGATCCGTCTTTGTATCGGACGTTGGTGGTCACCGAATTCAACGCTTTGACGCCAACGGCGGATTTCTCGAGGCATTTGGATCCTACGGCTTTGATCTAGGACAATTCGACACGCCGCGCGGAATGGCAACAGACTCCAGCCATTCCCTGTACATTGCAGATTCAAACAACTTCCGCGTACAAAAGTACCGGCGTGCACAAGCGCCGCTCCCCGAACCGGATATCAACCGCGCCGTACTGGTTCTGGGCGGCGGTCCCTACGAAGGCAATCGCCTCTGGTCGGCGACCACCTCGGCGGCCAGTTCCGCCTTTAAGGCTATGACGCAGCAAGGCATTGTGCGCACAGCCATCTATACCGTGTCGCCGGTCATCAATCTCTCCCTCGACGGAGATGCAACGCACGACATCGACGCATGGGCCACCAATACCGAAGTTGAATTCTCGCTAACCCAGAAAGCCATTGAGCCCGTAAATGGGGAAGCCGTCGACAACGTGGTGGTGTATCTGGTTGATCACGGCGCTCCAGGCAAATTCCGGCTGAATGAATCCAACGAAATTCTCTCCGAGAGCGATTTGGCCACATGGCTGAACACCATTCAGGACAACATCAGCGGCACGCTTGTCATTGTGTATGACGCATGCGAATCGGGCTCATTTCTGGAATCGCTGTCGCTGCCGCAGTATGCCGGCCGCCGGATCATTATCACAAGTACTCGAATTGAAAAAGCCGCCAATTTTGTGGCCAATGGTCTGCTGTCTTTTTCCACCTTCTTTTGGATGCAGATTCTCAACGGAGACTCCGTCGGCGCCGCGTTCGACCGTGCTGAACAAGCCATGACATGGTCCGGACAAAACCCGCGCATGGACGCAAATGGTAACGACATCGACAACGAGCAAGCGGACTTTGACATCGCAAACGCTGTTTTCATTGGCAAAGGGACTGACAGGCACTGGGAAGAGCCGGACATCGGCAACTATGACCCCGACCATAGCATCGTCGGAGTGAGCGAATCGATAATCTGGGCAGACAATATTGAAGACGAAGACGGCATTGAAAGTGTATGGGCGATTGTCACACCGCCAACCTACAGCGCTTTCTTTTCCACCATGGCCATCATTGATCGTGCGCGAGTGGACATGCTGCTGCAGCCGGATGGAAGCTACGAGGGAATCTACGATCAGTTCGTCCAAGAAGGCGCTTACAAAGTCGATATCTTCGCCTTGGATAGCAACGGCAATACAGCCGGACCGTATACAACCACCGTGCATGTCGGTGCGCCACCGACACGAAAGGCCATCATTGTCAACAGTGCCGATCCCGCGTCGCCGGATTGGGATTCGTACGATTGGGCCTCCAAATGGGCGTACAGCGCACTTACCATACAGACCTATGCGCCGAACGACATACGGTTTCTAACGGATCTCAGCGTGAACAACGCCTACGCCGCACCATCCTCCACCGCGCTGGAGAATGCCATTAAACAGTGGGGAGCGGTAAACACGCTTGACCTGACCATCTATCTGATTGGCCCCGGAACCCTCGGCGGGTTCTGGCTCGACGAAGGCGCCGACGATTTGCTGTATTGGGATGTGTTCGACGGCTGGATCGATGACGCGCAGGACTCCATACCGGGTACCGTTACCGTAATCTGCGATGCAAGCGGTTCAGGAAGCATGCTGGGGCCGCTCAAGGCCGAATCCGGGCAAAAGCGCATTACCATCGCCAGCACCGGCGCGGGCGAAGTCGCCACTTTTGCAAGCGGCGGAGTAACCAGTTTTTCCGCATTCTTCTGGATTGAAACCGCACTGGGCCGCGGCGTGGGCGAGGCCTTTACCAACGCTGCCGAGGCCATGCGCTTTGCTTCCGGTCAGAATGCCGAACTGGATGACGATGGATCCGGTACGTATGACGCCCGTCTCGACGGTATCTACGCCGGCCGGTATTCCATCGGCACAAATGTAGTGCGAGCGGGTGACAACCCGCGAATCGGAAGCGTTTCGGATACCATTACTCTAGGCCCAGACGAGTCTTCCGCCACGATATGGATTGAAGACGTTTTGACAATGCTGACGGTCGACTACATTCGAGCCGTTATTACGCCTCCGGATGGCGCTCCGGCTATCGAACGCATGCTGACCGAAACATCGCCGGACCACTTCGAATTCACCTACGACGGCTATGAAGCATTTGGCACATACACGATTTCGATTACCGCCGTGGACACCCGGGGAATCGCCTCGGATCCCGTTGGCACGCGCGTGGTCAAACCGCATCCGCAAGGAATCCAGATGGACGCGTGGGAGACCGATGACACAATCGAGGCCGCACAGTGGATCGGTGTGGATGCGTATCCCGATCAACAGCATAATTTCCATCAGGCCGGCGATTTGGATTGGGTCAAGTTCTATGCTGAGGCCGGAACCGTCATTACCGCGGAGACAGCTAATCTCGGGCACGATTGCGATACCGTGATTGGATTGTATCGCGATAATGGCGTGCTTGCACTGCCGGAGAACGACAATCGAGGACTCGGAGATCTCGCGTCTCGCGTCACATGGCAAGTGGACAGTTCCGGCACGTATTACGCTCAAGTGCGTAGTGAAGATGCCGACTTCGGCGAAGGAAATGACTACGCACTGCGCGTTTGGCGAGCAACGGCGCCTGCAGTTACCGGGAAACTCGAGATATTCGTGCTGAATCTAGCCTCGATACCAGTATCTGTTGCGAAAGTAAGCGTTACCGGCGTGTCAACATTGTTTGCCGCTGAGCAACCCGTAGAATCGGACGGTTCGCGCAGGTTCAACGGTCTGCAAGAGGGTACTTACAACGTTACCATCAAAGATGCGCCAGGATACCTCGATCAAACGGTTCTAAACGTCACCGTCAGCGAATCGGGTACCACACAGCGTGTAATCAACCTGACTCCATCCACCGGCACGATCAGAGCAACGATGCTGCCCAGCCAGGTGCTCACAGCGGGTGCACGTTGGCAGACAGGCGACAACGTCTGGCGGGTAAGCGGCGATCCATCGCCGCAACTCAACCCTGGCCAGTATTCAGTCTCATTCAAACCCGTCGACGGCTGGTACACGCCTCAAAATGTAACCGCGTTTGTGACTGCGGGCATAGAGACGCCCGTCAACGTCACGTATCAACAAAAAGGATACATTCAGGTCAACATTTTGCCACTGGAATTGGCGGGCACGGCCCAATGGCAAATCACAGGGAGGGCCGGATCCTTCTCAAGCGGACACACGGAAGAACTCCCCGTGGGTAACTACACCGTCACGTTTTCGCCCGCAGCCGGGTGGAACACGCCCTCCAATATGCCAGTCTCCGCAAGCCCGGGAACTCCAACCCCGGTATCGGGTCAATACGTACGCCAAACTGGCACACTGCAAGTCAGTATCGCGCCACTCAACCTAGCGGCTGCCGCATGGAGCGTTGATGGAGGACAGACCTGGCACACGCAAGCGGAAACGGTAACGTTGCCAACCGGTTCGTACACACTCTCGTTCAAGCCCGTTGCAGACTACACTACGCCGGCGGACATTCCAGTCACGATCGTCTATAACCAACCGAATCAAGTAAGTGCCGAGTACATAAGACACACCGGTACATTACAGGTAGCCACCTTGCCGGCCAATCTGTCCGCGGCCCGGTGGAGCACGGACGGAGGCCAGACGTGGCACACTGGCTCCGCAACCGTTGCGTTACCAACCGGACCTTATACCGTCACGTTCAAGCCCGTCGACGGATATTCGACTCCCAGCAATGTTTCGGTAGACATTGCGCACAACCAGCCTTCGACGGCAAGCGGCACCTATACACGGCAAACCGGCACGCTGCAGGTCACTACGATCCCGGTGGATCTGCTGGAAGCGCGCTGGAGCGCCGACGGCGGTCAGTCGTGGCAAGTAAGCGGAGCAACCATCACGCTGCCAACCGGTCCCTATACGGTTTCGTTCAATTCTGTAGCGGACTGGAGTTCTCCCGATCCCGTGTCAGTTACAGTGATTCACAATCAACCCACGCAAACCTCCGGAGAGTATGAAAGACACACCAGCACACTGGAGGTCACCATCACGCCCCAGGCAGCGAGGGATGCGGGCGCGCGCTGGAGTATCGATGGCGGTCAGACCTGGCTTCAAAGTGGAGATATTCAGACCTTGCCGACCGGTCTCTATACAATCGTGTATAAGCCAGTTCCGGGGTGGCTCGCGCCGCAAGACAATCCAATTGCCGTCAACCACAATCAACCCGCGACGGTTAGCGGTCACTACAGTCAAGGTAAGTTGACCATGAACCTGTCGCCGCAAGAAGCGGTCAACGCCGGTGCGAGGTGGAGCATCGACAACGGTTCTGTGTGGAGAATGAGTGGCGAACAAGTCACATTGCCGGCCGGATCGTATACCGTCGTCTTCAATGAAATCTCGCTGGCAAACTTGCGCAAGCCCGGAAATATTCTTGTCCAACTCAATGACAACGACACTCTGACCATTGAAGGCGAATATCAGGAACGAACGGGCTCGCTCAAAATAACAATTGAACCATCAGATGTGCTTCCCCTCGGCGCAAAATGGATGCTCGACGGTGGTCTTGATCAATTCGATTCCGGCCACCTGCTGAACGATTTGGCAGTGGGAAATCATGTGGTCACGTTTACGGAAGTAACAGACTGGCTCAAGCCCCTTCCGATGCAGGTTACCGTCCAAGAAAACGACACGCTCGAAGTGACAGCGGACTATGAAGTCCCCGGAGCAATACAAGGCGTTGTCCTTCCGGACAATCCTGCCTTGGCCGGCGCACAGTGGAGAATACTGAACGGCGACTGGAGGAACAACGGCGATATCGTCGGCGGTCTGCGCCCCAACGATTACACCGTTGAGTTCAGCGATGTCCCGAATTGGTCGAAACCCGGCAATCAAGAAGTCACGGTCGAGGGCCGGGACCCCATAGTCGTTCAAGGTGCTTACACACCGCACACGGCCACCGTACAAGTCACGCTTGATGTACCGTTTCCCGCCGACGCCCGCTGGCGCTTGGACGACGGCGAATGGCAAGTCAGCGCTACTACGCTTAATGGCGTGCCGGTGGGTCCACATCGCATCGCGTTTAAAGATGTAGCCAATTGGACAACACCCGGCAGCATAGACATCAATGTCTCAGTCAATACGCCTGTCGTGCGCACTGCCCAATACATACAACACAAAGGCACACTAAAAATCACGACGCGACTGGAAGGAAACGCGCAAACCGCCCCGCAATGGAAGATTGAAGGTGGAAATTGGAACAACAGCGGAGAGGCGCTGACCGGCCTTGTCGCCGGGTTCTATACGGTGAACTTCCAAGACGTATCCGGATGGGCCACCCCGGTTCCCATGACCAATGTTGAAGTGCGCAATCAGGAAATAACCGACCTGGACATCGAATACGCTCGGCAGAAAAGCAATCTGACCATCCACATACTTCCCACGGACATCCAGGCTACGGCGCGGTGGCAACTCGATGCAACCGGGCCCTGGCGGGAATCCGGCCAGACGGTCGAAACCGTCGTAGGAAAGCATGCAATAAGAATGAGCGACGTGGCCGGGTGGTCAGTCGACCCCGTCATTGAAGTCGACGTGCTGCCGAATCAACCGGCGACGCGCACCATTACGTATACGCCAGCCACCTTGGCGAAACCCACTGGACTGTCCGCCAGTGACGGTGAATTCGTGGATCGGATTCGCCTTACATGGCAACCAGTGCCCAATGCTACCGGCTACAAAATCATGCGCGCTACCTCCTCCTGGGATCTGGGCCAAGCCGTCCAGGTCAAAGACGTGACTGGAACCACCTACGACGATTTGGAGGCTCCGCCTCCCACCGAAACCCCACAACCCGGCGGCGGCGGTTGCGGCGGCGGCGGTGGAACTACATACAATCAGGTCAACACCGTGTATTGGGTCCAGGCGCTGGGTGTCGGAGGCTCCAAGGGACCATGGTCCGATCCAGACGGAGGATTCGTCAAACTACCAGATACCAAAGACGCGGACACCGGCAATCGCACACGTCGTATCGCATTCGAAGCCGCTCTGCCTGCAGTCCCGCTTGGTGATCGGATGCGAGCACTGACCCCGGATGGAACCATCGCACTCCGTTTACGGGCCGGCACTCCGTTGGATACCCAATCCATTCGGGTGGATTTGCAAGCCCCACTCGGGCTTCCGTTTGAATTCGAGTGGCAACCAATTGAAGGAACAGACAACACTGACGGATGGGTCGTTATCCGGCCAGAATCATCATGGACGTTGGGCGATGAAGTGACATTCATTGCATCCTGCAATACCTGGAACGAGGAGAGAATCGAAACCCAAGCGTTTACGTTTAGTGTCGTCAACCAACTCCCCGATCCCGCCAGCGTGGTGACGTTGCCGGAAGGTATGATGAACCCGATGTTCGCAAATCCGGATGGACCCCAGGCGGATACACGTTCACTCTTGGTGACGATTCCCGGAACGTACGATCCATCCAAGCATGCTGTTTACTGCTATCTCGCGGACGCCTCTGATCCCGGTTGGTTCCCAATTGAAATGGTGGAAGGCATGCTCCTAGGTGGCCCTTCCGGTATCGAATTCAACGAAGACCATCTAGCCGTGTCCCTCACCCACGGTGGTTTGATAGCCGTAGGCCCCGTAGGAATCGAACAAAACGTACCCTCTATGAGCGGATTCGGAGACCTGTTCGCTCTGCTGATAGCCATGACCGTGATGGGACTGTGTTCAGCCAGAAACCGCAGACTATCAAGGGTAAGCTAGACAACGTATCCTGCGTCCCGCAATCTCAAAACGGCCCCGGGGTATCGTCGAAATAACGGCATGAATAGCGAAATATTCGGGACTTGCGGTAAATACGGATTTGTGTAACAATAATGAATATTGATCTCCAGTATTGGGGACCAGAGGGGGTTAGTCGTTCGAAGGGGAACTCGAACGAAGCAGGGGGAGAAAACATCATGTCCAAACTCAGTGCCGTAGTCTTGTCGGTCGTGTTCGCGTTTTCAGCGGCCGCGGAATTGCAAAACGTGGATATCGGCGGAGAGATCCGCATTCGCGCGAGACACTGGGACAACACCTATGTCTCCGCCATCAATGGACCGGGTGAAATTCAGATTCCAAACTTTTTTCTGCCTGGCCGCGCCATCGGTCCGTTCGGTACGGTGAGCAGGTACGACTGGAACAGTCAAAAGAATGATCTGGGTTTTGTGGAACAGCGCACCCGCCTCAATGTAAACGCAGATTTTACCAACGAGGTCAGGGCTTTCATCGAACTCGAATCGTTCGATATCTGGGGTGAAGACTTCCGCTCCAATTACGTGACCGGATTCGACTCGCGTGCCGTCAGCAGCAACGACGTCGAAGTCTACCAGGCATACATCGAGGCCAACGAGTTATTTTCCTTTCCTTTGCGCCTGCGCATTGGCCGCCAGGAAATGAAGATGGGCAAAGGGTGGCTGGTCGACGACATTACCACGGCGATCATGGGGCGTTCATTTGACGCGATACGGCTGACGTACAGCACGGATAAGATCGACGTCGATGCTTGGTGGAGTAAGCTCGCCGACACCAGCCCGCTGGAACAAGACGGCGACACCGACTTTTATGGAATATACGCAACGTATCGGGCCATGGATGCGCTCAGTATCTCTGCATACTGGCTGCTTGTTCGCGATGCGCAGCGGCTGAACGATACAAACTTCGCCGCTCCCATTGAATGGGTAGAGAACTTCCTGGATCTGGATAACTACGACCCAACGCAGATGCACACCATCGGCGCAAGATTGTTTGGAGGTGTCGGCCGGGTCGACTACGACCTTGAAGTGGCCTACCAATTTGGCGACGCCGGCCGAATTGGCTCCGGTTTCGTGCCAAACGGCCAAATCTACGGCGACGACGATGCGGAATTCGACGCCTGGGCAGGCGATCTGGAAGTCGGCTACACCTTTGATATCGCGTGGCAGCCGCGCGTCTTTATCGGCGGCGCCTACTTTGAAGGCGAAGACAACCGCGCTCTCTCGTTTGCGGATTGGATCAACCCGTTCTTCCGGCCGGATGCCAGTGTGTCCTTTAACCGCTTGTTTCCCGGAAAGCCATACAGCCTGATCCTTGAGATCGGACAGGATATGTCCAACTTCTGGCAAGCACGCGGTGGTGCGGTCGTGCATCCTACCGACGCCGTAAGCAGCGGACTGACGATAGCCTATTTCGCCGTCGACGAAGCATTTGACGCCCCTGTCGCCGCGGCCTTTGGACCGTTTCAAATTCCGATCGCACCAGCACTCAGTTTCTGGACCGAAGAATCAAATGAGGAGATCGGCGTCAGTGCTCATCTTTGGGTGAACTACCAATATTCCGAAGACCTTTACTTCAAGATTGGTTGGGAGCACCTGTTTACCGGACAAGGACTCGAAGACGGAAGTTTCCTGCATCGTTACGGACAAGAGTTCAGCGGAGGCTCTGGAAACGACGACGCCGACTACCTGTATATGGATATCGGCCTTCGATTCTAATGAACCGGTAGACCGTAAGCACAAAGGCGCCACCCGGCAAGATTACGCTGTTGGATGTGATCCACGCTGTTGAGGGCGTGCATGCGTTTGATTTGTGCGTATTGGGTCTCGAATCGTGCGACGCAGCCAAACCCTGCCCATTGCATCGTACTTGGCTCAGCGTGAAAGAAGGCCTGATGGTGCAACTTGAAAAACATTCCCTGTGCGACCTAGCCAATTCCATCCGAAACGCGGAGGAACCCAACACGACGCAAAAGGATTAATCCATTACTCGCTGCCCGCGATCAGAACGCGTGAAAGCCTTGCGCAGGCAATCCACCGATGCGGCGCGTAAACGCGCAACCCTGTTGTCTGTCACTCGGAAATGATCGCGGCGGCATTTCCAATGGGAAGAGGAGACTTGGGGCGTGAACACAATCGCGGTCTGGCGTGGAAATTGCCATTCAATGACAGGCCCTCGCCCGGTTCGGCGCCTGTTTGCAGTGGCCTGTACATTGGCCGCAGTTTGCATTCCGGTAAGTCCGGCTGCCGATCCGCCCATCGCGGCAACGGAGTCGCACACCGGGACGCCCATGCCCTCACCCCCGGATCAAGCACCCAAAGACGCCGTAATCCTCTCCCGCGACGATGATTCCGCTGAACACTGGGTCAAGGTGGGAGATTCGTTGCCGGCAGTCGAGTTCGAAGCACCGGAATCCAAGCGTCATGTGATAGCGGTATACCTCTTCGCGTCACGCGACGCCCATCCCATTCACGATCGGGACACAGTTCAATTGCGTATCCTGAATCAGAAACGCCAAACACTGCTCACCCTCGACTTCCCTGCGACAGCGATCAAAGGCCCGGAACCCGCGTGGTATACATTCAGCACACCTGCCGTTGAAGTGCCCGAGATGTTCTTCATCGCCCTCAAATGCAATCCTTCTACTGGCATCCGCCTCGGCATCGATGAGAATCCGTCTTCCGGCTTCAACTCAATCACCCTGCCGCTGGACGGATTCGACAAGGAACACCGCCAATTTGAAATCTGGATGATCCGCGTGTGCGTGCGCGATATCCCGCCTGAGACTGGCCAAATAAGATCCCTGAAGGATTGGGTGGCGCCCGAAACGGAATTCGTGAAGGCATTGCAGGCGCGTGACCCCGCCATAACCCAAGTAGCAGAAGGAATAGTGACAACGCCCATAACCAGCGAATACGCGCTCGCCACTGTCAGCGTGAATCGGACGGAAACCAAAGTGCTCCCCGAAGAACGCACCGTCATGGGCCTGTTCGCCATGAAGACCGGCTCGAATCAGCCCTGGCTGCTTATGGACGTACTCACAAGATATCGCACGACTGAAAAAGGCTATGGCGAACTTCATGGATACGACCTCGACCATCTGACCCATACCTCCGCCACATTCGTCATTACCGACGATTTTTACGGCATTCCACAAGGCAAAATCAGGTACTTCTTCAATCTCGAACAACAGCAACTCATCGGCAAAAAAGAATACCCATGGGGTTTCAACTGCTTGGCCTCCACACGCTTTCAAGATGCCTACTATTGCGCCGGCGTAATTTCCGATCGCTCATGGAAAGAGTCGGCTCCCCATGGAATTCTCAAGGTCACCGTGGACTCAGATTCGGTGCAACCTGAATTCATTCAGACAATCGACGGGCAACCCGTGCCGAGACTAACCGCTGTCGACATTGCCGGCAATGCGCTGGTCTTTAGCGGGCCTGCCGCAGCCTGCGTGTTGGAAGACGGCGCGTGGCGTTTGGAAAAGAACCCGCGGGAAATCGGAATCGCCCCCGGCCGCACAACGAAAGATACATCAATCGGTCCGCGCGGCGGATTTGAAATTGTTCTGCCCTCAATGTCCGGCCAGCAAACAATACTCTTGCCCGAAGAGAATCGGCCCAAGCCCATCAACGCCCAACAACCGGATAGCATGAAGATGCTGGTTGTCGACATGAGCATGAAGGAAGACCACGACAAACTGACGCCGGGAATTCTCCTGATACAAGGAGATTCCCTGTCGTTCCATGAACTGCCTCCCCCAGAGTACAGCCTGCTGGAAACGAAGCGCCCCCAGTACACCGCGGTTGCCAGACCCGGGAAGAAGGAATATCGATATACCATTCAATGTGACATCGGAGCCTATGCCGTATACGGAAACGAAGTCATATTCGGAACCTCCTTTTACGACGGAGAGGGCACAACCGGCATCGGCGCACTGGGCTACTTCAACCTCGACACCAAGACCTATCGCGTCGACTACCTCGATGAGCTGATACCGTATTCCACGACCGCGATCCACGTCGACCGCGACGCCATCTGGCTGGGAACGGCAAACAGACCCGAAGGAGAGGATGTATCAGCGGGCCTCTGGCGAATCGACCGCAAAAGCAATCACGCGCAGCACGTCAACGTCCCCAAAGTAATCTCCAAAATCGACTCAACCGATCACGGAATGGTACTAAGCACCAAAGACGGACTCTACCACCTTACAGGCACGCAACTGACCCGAATCAGTGTGACCACAACGCTCGACGGCAAACTGGAGGTATACACCCAACCCGAACCATCGGCCGCTTCCAGACCATCTCAGCAATAAAATGGGGGCTGAGTCCCGCTCTGTACGTTTGTGCGAAACCAACGGCTTTGGCACGACAGCGTGACTCAGGTCAAATGCCAACACCCCCATCGAAAGCGACCTCACATCCGGTAATCAACCCGCACACTCCACCAAATCTCCCCACCCCCCAAAACCCCGCCGCGTAAACCCCGCCTCATGCTGCAACGCCTGAATCATCCCATCCACATTCGCATCTCGAACTTACCTCCCAAGCAGAGCATTTGATTGAAAATAGCAGAGTTCAATTTCAACTCTATTCAACACTGCCTTTGCGAAAGCTTGCCGGTAGGTGTACAAGATCTGGATTCAACTGGACACACCAAGCACGACTGAGAACAACCAGTCATAACGAAATCAAAGGTATTGACTTACGGTTATTGCCCAAGGCTTTTTGGGTCAGATCGTGTTCAATTACTGAACATCTGCCGCCATTCCTGCTGCAAGGCAAAATTCGCTTTCCATTTCCAAGTGACTGCAGGCAAATAAGATAGCTCTACGTCCAAAGATTGGCGCGCCGATTGCTCCAAGCCTGCACGTCGTGGCGCAAAGTAAACAGGTTCGACCTCGCAAAAAGAGTTAAAAGTCCAGCCAAAGAAGGCTGCGCTGCGGTTCTGAATGTCCAGTTCAGCGGTTGAAGTCACGAGGGGTTCACCATATGTGGAATGAGCGATTGTTTCGGTGGGGCATTGTCCTGGTTGCGCTGGCTGCGAGTAGCCCGATATTTCTCTGGGAAGCCAATCGCAACCAGCAAAAGCACGCATCGCCCAGCACGCCCATACCCCTGGCATCAACCAGCACGGCATCTCATGAACCGGCCTCCGCCGCCATTCCCGCAAACATAAGGCCCGACGTTCCCAGTCCCGCCCCATCCGGTCCTTCATCCGAAACCTCACAAGACCCCGCGTGGATGAGCCAGGTCCAGGAAGGTATCCGTAAAGCCGAATACAACATCACCTGGCAGGATAATTCCGTCATCGAAGGCGAACCCGGCGGGCTGCATGCGACAAATCGCGCCGCGAATTTGCGGGCCTACTTCCGCGAAGACGGCGTCCAGATTGTCGAACGGGAGACGAGCGATCCCGACTGGGACATCCGCTGGCAATTCAAAGCCTGGGGCCGCGAAGGCGCCATGCGGGAGGTATCAAAGGTCAAGCCGGAATCCGATTCGCACACCAACCGCCTCGCGTATAAACATCCCGGTATTGAGGAATGGTACGTCAACGACGAGCGCGGATTGGAGCATGGCTTCACCATCGCAGAACGCCCTGCGGGCGACGGAGCGCTGGTCATTGCGGGCGCATTTGGCGGATCGGCCCAGGCCGCAAACAGCGGCAATGGCATTGCGTTCCGCGACGAGGACAACAACGTCCTCCTCCAATACGCCAAACTCGAGGTCTTCGACGCCACCGGCAAATCAATCCCGGCCACGTTGCGCCAACTCGATGGCGAAACCCGGTTCACTATCCACGATGCGGATGCCGTCTATCCCATAGAAGTGGACCCCATCTACGTCCCACCTCCAATCGGCGACTGGCAGGCGGAGGGTAATTGGGACGACGCCTTCATGGGCGCTTCGGTCACGGGTGCGGGGGATGTGAACGGGGATGGGTACGCGGATGCGATTGTAGGCGCCCCCCAATACGACAATGGCCAGTATGGGGAAGGTGCGGCTTTCGTTTTTCATGGTTCCATTTCGGGCCTGGTAGGCAGCGATCCTTCGAGTGCGGCATCCGTGCTGGAATCCAATCAGGTCAACGCTTTTATGGGCCAGTCAGTCTCGGGGGCGGGGGACGTGAACGGGGACGGCTACGCGGATGTGATTGTGGGTGCGTGGCACTACGACAACGGCCAAGACGACGAAGGCGCAGCATTTGTTTTCCACGGTTCGTCCTCCGGCCTAGTAGGCAGCGATCCTTCGAGCGCGGCATCCGTGCTGGAATCCAATCAGGTCAACGCTTTTATGGGCCAGTCAGTCTCGGGTGCGGAGGACGTGAACGGGGACGGCTACGCGGATGTGATTGTGGGTTCGCTGTATTATAACAACGGACAGGTCGATGAAGGCGCGGCGTTTGTTTTCCACGGTTCTGCTTCGGGCCTTGTGGGCAGCAATCCATCGAACGCGGCAACTGCGCTGGAATCCAATATGGAAGATGCCTTCATGGGCATTTCCGTCTCTTCTGCGGGGGATTTGAACGGGGACGGGTACGCCGATGTGATTGTCGGCGCATCGGGATACACAAACGGCCAGTTTGACGAAGGCGCGGCATTTGTTTTCCACGGTTCGTCCTCCGGCCTAGTAGGCAGCGATCCTTCGAGCGCGGCATCCGTGCTGGAATCCAATCAGGAAGGAGCCTTACTGGGCGGCTCCGTCATGGGTGCGGGGGACGTAAACGGGGACAGGTACGCGGATGTGATCGTGGGCGCGCCACTGTACGACAAAGGTCAGGACTATAACGGCCAGATAATTGATGGAGGAGCGGTTTTTGTTTTCCACGGTTCTGCTTCGGGCCTTGTGGGCAGCGATCCCTCTAGCGCGGCGTCCGTGCTGGAATCCAGACAGAACGAGGCCGCCATGGGCTATTCGGTATCTTGTGCGGGGGATGTGAACGGGGATGGGTACGCGGATGTGATCGCAGGTGCGCCGCTTTACAACAATGGCCAGAACATCTTCGTCAATGGCCAGAATGATGGAGGCGTAGCGTTCGTTTTCCACGGTTCTGCTTCGGGCCTTGTGGGCAGCGATCCTTTGAGCGCGGCATTCGTTTTGGAATCCACTCAGGAGGGTGCCCGGATGGGCTTTTCCGTCTCGGGGGCGGGGGATGTAAACGGGGACGGGTACGCGGATGTAATTGTGGGCGCGCCGTACTACTTCAATGGCCGGAACGATGAAGGAGGGGCGTTCGTTTTTCACGGTTCCGCCTCGGGCCTTGTGGGTAGCGATCCTGCCAGCGCGGCGTCCGTGCTGGAATCCAATCAGGAGTATGCCCGTATGGGCTATTCCATCTCGGGTGCGGGGGACGTGAACGGGGATGGGTACGCGGACATCATCGTCGGAGCACCTGAGTACGACAATGGCCATGACAACGAAGGCGCGGCGTTTCTGTTCCTGGGTTCGGCCTCGGGCCTTGTGGGTAGCGATCCTGCCAGCGCGGCGTCCTTGCTAGAATCCAATCAGGACGACGCCTTCATGGGCGCTTCGGTCACGGGTGCGGGGGATGTGAACGGTGACGGGTACGCCGATGTGATTGTGGGCGCGCCGAGCTACGACAATGGCCATACCAATGAAGGAGCGGCGTTCGTTTTTCACGGTTCGGCTTTAGGCATCGTGGGTAGAGATCCTTCGAGCGCGGCATCCGTGCTGGAATCCAATTTTGAAGGAGCCGGCATGGGCTATTCAGCCTCGGATGCGGGCGATGTGAACGGGGACGGATATGCGGACGTGATTGTGGGGGCACCTGGCTACTACTTCTTCTTTGGTGAGATTTTTTATGAAGGATTGGTTGTTGTTTACCTCGGTTCTGCTTCGGGTATTGTGAACGACGAAGGTGGTGTGGGCGGCGTAGCATGGTATTTGCAAGGCGGGGGTTTGTTCGGGCTTTCGGTGGATGGCGCGGGAGATGTAAACGGCGATGGATACGCGGATATAATAGTTGGCGCACCGTACTACGACAATGGACAGACTAGTGAAGGCGCAGCGTTTGTTTTCCATGGGTCTGCTTGGGGCATTGTGGGCTGGGATACTTCGTTCGCTGCATCCGTGCTGGAATCCAATCAGATGAATTCATATATGGGCAGTTCGGTCTCGGGTGCGGGTGATGTGAACGGGGATGGGTACGCGGATGTGATTGTGGGGGCGACTGACTATAATATCGGTCAGGTCGACGAGGGCGCGGCGTTCGTTTTCCACGGTTCCGCTTCAGGCCTTGTGGGTAGCGATGCTTTGAGCGCAGCGTCCTTGCTGGAATCAAATCAGGCAACCTCCTATATGGGCTATTCGGTCTCGGGTGCGGGCGATGTGAACGGGGACGGGTACGCGGATGTGATTGTGGGGGCACTGTACTACGACAACGGCCAGACAGACGAGGGCGCGGCTTTCGTTTTCCACGGTTCCGCCTCGGGTCTTCTGGGTAGCGATCCCTCGAGCGCGGCGTCCGTGCTGGAGTCCAATCAGGCCGATGCCTGGATGGGCCGGTCCGTCTCTGGTGCGGGGGATTTGAACGGGGACGGGTACGCCGATGTGATTGTCGGCGCATCGGGATACACAAACGGCCAGTTTGACGAAGGCGCGGCTTTCGTTTTCCTGGGTACTTCAGAAGGCAAGCTGGTCAATGCCCAGCTTCGTGATAACGCTAACACACTTCTGGCCACGCCCGGTATCCTGACACGATCGCCGGACCTTCGCATTCAAATCCTCGCCCATGATTCGCCGGAATTGCGGAGCGCGGTGCGGCTGGAATGGGAGGTTATCCCGTATGGCGCACCTTTCGAAGGTACAGACACTTTCACCACAGACACGTGGATACTCCCCGGCTTTGCAGGCCACCCCTATGACGAGCCGTTCACCGTACAAGAAGAAGCCAATGGTTTCAGGTGGCGCGTGCGCGTGCTCCATGCCCCGTTGAGCAAGTTCCAGAACAACGGTGGCGTGTTATCGATCAAGCCAGGCCACGCGCTGCCGCCGCACCCGGCCCACTCACGCTGGTACTACCCGCACTGGGCAACGGTCGGCCCGTCGGACTTCCGCACGTCCGGTTACCTACCGCCAACGAATGCTGAGTATGCGGTCTTTGCATCCGGACCTTTTCGCACGACCGATTCTGTGGCTTGCGAGGTCTTTGTACCTTCCGCTTCTCCGTCTGTGCCGCCAAGAGCCAACCAACATGAGTTCAAATGGAAGAGCAACACAGGCCGCGAGATTATTCACATCACTGCAAGCACGGCCGATGCCCTGCTTGCATTGGAGACCGTTAAAGGCGAAACGTGGACCTGCACGGTGCGCGGTTTCGACGGGGTGTCGTATTCGCACTCTTCGACACAGGCTGCAGGCAGCGTGGCGATCCTGAACACGCCCCCCGGCGCGCCTGCCGCATCGATCACATCCTCCTTCAACAATCGGCAGAGCGCGAACAGCAGCATGGTGTGCCAAATCACGACGCCGTCCGCCGACCCGGATGTGGATGAGCAAGTGGAGTCGTTGGTGTATCGCTACGAGTGGTATAAGAACGGCGTGTTGGCGCTTACATCGCCTGGCGCCGGGTCCACGTTCACATCGGCCCTCACGAGCACGGTCCCCAAGGAGCAGATCGCGCCGGGCGATCAATGGTATTGCATCGTCACACCCAAGGACACGGAAGTCGAGGGCCCTTCCGCGCAGACGGCCACAGTGGACGTGGTGGCGGGCGGCGTGTTGCCATCCGATGTCATCAACTTCGGAGCGTTGCCGCAGCCGGTGGTGTTGGGGAATCCGGTGACTTTGTCCGCGCAGATTACGCCTGCGCCGGCGAGTCCCGGCAGCGCGGGTTTGTCCTTCGCGGTAACGCCCCCTTCCGGCTCTCCGCAGAACGTGCCGTTCGGCACGCTCGACGGCACATTCTACCGCGCTTCGTTCTTGCCAAATGCCGCTACACCGGACACAAGCCTGTGGTCCGTGACGGCCGCTTGGCCTGGTGACGCCACCTACAGCGCGGCGACGAGCAATTCAATGACCTTTGCGGTGGAGAAGGCCCAACCCACGCTCACCATCGCGCCGAGCCGCTCTTCGGCATTGCTCAATTTCGCCAACGCGCCGGACTTTGAAGTGAATGTAACGATGTCCGTGCCGGGGTTCCCCGGCGCGTTGCAAACGCTCTTGGCAAATCAGCCGGTGTACGTGTCCGTCGCGCTCGGCAACGAGCCCAAGGGCGAAGTCATGGTGAACACCAATGCCAGCGGCGCGGCCGTCTTCACCAAGGCCGTGTTCGACGCCGGCAACATCCTGTTCGACGAGGAAGGCGTGTGGCGGTTCAAGGCCGAATTCCGAGGCGACGCCAACTTCAAGACCGCCGCGACAGCGGATTTCGACGACACGGACGCAACCCTGGAAATCAAAGCGGGCGCGGGCTACGCCATCGTCGTCCATGGCCGTCTGAACGCGGACGGCGAAGGCGTTCCCGAACACGCCGTGACTGCCGATGGCGTGTACCGCGCACTTGTTGCCCGCGAATTCGCGCAGAGCGACATTTACTACCTGCGCCAGACCGGCCTCACCATTCCCTCGGACATTCAGGTCGCGCGGGACATCAACAACGTCCAAATACAACCTTCTCCCACCGCCTTAAGCAGCGCCATCACCCAGTGGGCGAAAGACAAAGTGCAAACCAGCCGCGCGCCGCTGTACCTGATCCTCGTGAGTCACGGCAGCGTGGACAAGGTCCACCTCGATGTGCCCGGTACAGGACCTCAGGAAGAGATGAGCGCCACGCAACTCCGCGATGTATTGAATGAGTTCGACGGCTACTTCCCGGGCAACCCGCCGCAGACCTTCGTGATCTACGGCGCGTGCCACTCCGGCAGCTTCGTGTCCAAGCTCAGCAAAGCGAATCGACTTGTCATCACCAGCGCACGATCCACGGAGAAATCCTATCGCGGCG
Source organism: Candidatus Hydrogenedentota bacterium (assembly GCA_045863295.1). Lineage (GTDB taxonomy): Bacteria > Hydrogenedentota > Hydrogenedentia > Hydrogenedentales > SLHB01 > BTWA01. The sequence continues at coordinate 127,981 of BTWA01000008.1, read as the reverse complement.
TTGATCCAACGCCCGACGACGGCATCGACATTCGCGACGGCGAATATTTTGTCTCCGAATTGTTCCGCAATTTGACCGACGGCCTGACGTTCTTCACGGCCTTCAACCGCGCCTCGGACCGCACCATCGAATACACCTCCATCGAGAGCGCCAGCGCGCTCGGCGATCAGAATCCGCTCCTCGACGATGCAGGCCTGTTCGCTGCCACAAGCATCCTCGGCCTGCAATCCAACGCCGTGGGCGGCATCAGTTGGTTCAACGCGCAACAATCCTTCCAGTTCACGCCCTCGAAAGCATCGTCCGCGTTCCTCTTCGCCGAAACGGCCGCCCTCGGCCGCGCGTTCGGCGCGAGCGACAAGGCGTGGATCGAGATCAAGACTCCCGCCTATGCGCCGGAGAACGCCGATGGCCTGACCGATTTCCAGCGCGAAGCGCAGATGGTCGGTCCCCTTGCTCCCACGACGCAGACGCCACTTTCCGGCGACAAGATGCAGTTCGAGTGGGACCAGTCCACGGTGGTGAGCGCCATCAATGCGCAGGTTCCCATGGCGTCGACGCCGGGCACGTACAAGGTCTACTACTTCCTGAAAGACGGTGTAACAGGCCAAGTCGCGTCCTATTTGATCACCAACATCTACGTGCCCAAACCCGGCAACCAGCCGCCCAACGCACCCACGCTGCTGTATCCCGGCAACAACGCGGTGACGTCGACTTCGCCCGTATTGGCGTGGATTCCAGCCAATCCGGTGGATCCCGATGCAGGCGATACCGTGAGTTACCGCGTCGAATTGACGCCCACGACCGGCGACCCAGTGCTCATCGAAAACATTCACCAAACCTTCGTGCAGGCAAGTGGCCTGCAGGATTTGATGACCTACACCTGGCGCGTCGTGGCGGTGGACAGTTCAGGCGCGGAAACGCCGAGCGCAACAACACGGACGTTTTCCGTGAACAACGGTAACCCCGGTTCAGCCGGCACCATTTATGGCGTCGTAACCGATGGCAGCACAGGTCAGCCACTGGGTGGGGCCACCGTGACCATGACGGGGCCCGGCGCGAAGCCGCCGTTCACGACCGGAAACGACGGCTACTACTTGTTCAGCGATGTGCCTTCGGGCGAGGTGTACACCATCACCGGAAGCAAGACGGGATACTTCAGCGTATCCTCCATCGCCACCCTTTCCGCGGGCCAGGTGCTGCTGCTTCCCACGTTCTTTCTGATGCCCAACACCACATTGTTGAAAGGCACCGTAGCCGTGCAGACGAACACGGCCACCGCCTCGTGGTCCATCACCGGCCCATCGCCATTGGCGGGCGTCGGTAACAAGACCCAGCTGGATTCCATCGCAGGCGTCTACTTCGTAACATGGAATCCGTTGCCCGGCCTGATCACGCCGCCAGGCGAACAAAAGACGCTGGCCGCCAACCAGACCATCACATTCGTGGGCAATTACACAGCCCCGCCGCCCGGCACGATCGCGGTGCGTGTGAACGGAGTCAGTGCAAACTGGACAATCAACGGCACGCTGAAGACCGGCGCCGCATTCGGTCCTCAGGTCCATCAAGGCAGCAATGACCTGACAGGGATGCAGCCGGGCACGTATACGGTGACTTGGGGCACTGTGGGCGGATGGATAAGTCCATGGAATCAGCCCGACGGCCCGAAAGAACTGACCCAGGGCGGATCGCTGGTCTTTGAAGGGACGTATACCGCCATACCCGCTCCGCCGCCATCCACCGGCCGCAAGTCCGCGATCGAGCGCATCGCACTTGAGGTGCGGGAAGAGGTGCTGCCGCTGGATGTGGAAGCCAAGGTGGACGCAACCATTCACAGCACGCAACCGATCGCAGTTCGCATCACCGCCGACGCAGCCATCGATCCGGCAACGGTTTCAATGACGATGGAAGGCGACCTCGGCTACCGAGCCGAAGGCGGCTCATGGCTGCCCATCACCGAAAGCGACGGGTGGATCGTCTTCACGCCCGAATCGCCTTACGCTATGGGCGAACGCATCACGGCAACGGCCACTGCCGCGCTGACCGACGGCAACGCTCTCGCACCGGTGTCCTACGAATTCGTAGTCTCCGGAGGAGCCGGTCCTGGCGAAGACGCGCCGACCATGGTGGCCATGACCGACGCACCAGCGATGGATCCGTCCATGAGTTCCATCGCGGGCGAGGTCTTCCGCGTGGGTCCCTCCGGTGTGTTTGCCGAGCCCGTGACCGTCTACCTGCCCGTGCCCGAAGGCGTCGACGCGAATTCGCTTGTTGTCCTGTACTACAGCGAATCCGGAAGACACCAAGGCTGGTTCCCGGTGGAGCACGTAGCCGGACTCCTTGCAGACGACTCAACGCGGATTGTTCAAGAAGCGGACCGCGAATACTTCATGGTCCAACTGAACCATTCCGCCGTGTTGGCCTTGGCATCGCACGCGGAGATTTCCCTTGGAGCGATCGGCCCCATGGAGTTGGCGGCAAGTGGAACCACCCGCGCGTGGATCACCTTCACGCTGATCCTTGCTGCCTCGATTGCGATCCTCCTCAAAACCGCGAGGAGAACAAGGCAGGACCTGTAACAACATCGGCTCAAAGGCACTTTCAACGCGGACCCATCCAACGTACCCCCGCGCCAAATTGCCGCAGCCAAGCGGGTATTGAAAGAATGGTGGGCGGTGTAGGACTCGAACCTACGACCCTCTGCGTGTAAGGCACCACTTTCAGTAGAACCCGAAGCTCACAGCCTAGATTTCATAGCTAAATCTTACGATATTTTGAGGTTTTGTGCAACGGCGTTGCATTACTTGCGTCTGTTTGCATGGGGTTTCGTGGTAATGACCACAAAACCCTGATAGCTTTCCAGTGCAGTATAGGTGAGTTGGGAGCCAGGATACCTGATCCAAGCATTCCACATGATCGGAACCGGTAACGGCGACGATGGGGTAGTTGAGAACGATTATCGAGATCCATTGTTCCCCCCGCTCGACGAGTCGGCCGAACTTCTTTCAAATACGAAATCTTACGACCTTAGATGCGACTGGAAACTGCGACATGCTGAGCATGAAGTTCTGGAAGCTGTAACGAAGGGACTTAGCCATGGCCGTCATGTACGCTACGAGCTGATCGCTATTTCCGCGTTCGAGGCTCTCGACGAGTGAAGTCATCGATGCTGTCGGGCAACAGCCTGGCTTCAACCGAATTCCGCACGTGTGTCTTGTCGCACTTCGCGATATACTTTTGCCTCAGGACGGCGGCGGCGGGGTTCAAGGGAATGATCTGCCCAACGACAAGCCAATCGAAGAGCATCTGGACCGCGGCCAGGTGCTGCTTCACGGTAGGGGCGGAGCCTGTGTGCTGCTCGATGTAGGCGGCCACCATGACGGGTTGAAGCTGTTCAAGGGCCAGCCCGCGGTCCTCGCACCACCGGCAAAAGTCCGCCACGGCGCGGGCGTAGGCCCGCCGGGTATTCGGATTTCGGATCTTGGAGGTGAAGAATTCGACGAAGCGTTGGGAAGCCTGTTCGCCCGCGGCCGCCACTATGCCGGGCAGGGATAGCCCCGATCCAGTGACCGCCAGCGCCTCCGATTGTGCCACTAGTTCCGTGCTCAAATCCGGTGTCCTCCAGGTGAGTTTTGCGTATCATAACGTCCTTTATGATACATCATAAGAACGCCCCTGCACAGCCTTAGAGTGAAGGACTTCGCCTCTTGGTATGGTCGAACGGCTCGATGAAATCTGAGCTGGCTTCTATCTGGCTTTTAGGTTGCCGCTGTTACCATCCCAGCTCAAAACTCTGCGGTCTTTGGTAGAAATCTTGATTGAGCTGTAGTCGTAATTCCACACCTCATAGCCAAGTGACGCGTAGTCATTGATGTCGTCGGGCGTGCCCTGAAGACGCAGTACGTCATCCTGATGAGAACCCCGCGTAAAGAAGGATGCGCTTGTGGTATTGGGTCCAGGCTGAAGCTTAACCTTAAGATTGCCCTGGTTGTCCCAGCTCAACACGCTGCGGTCTTTGGTAGAAATCTTGATCGAGCTGTAGCCATAATTCCATACCTCATGGCCAAGTGACGCGTAGTCATTGATGTCGTCGGGCGTTCCTTGAACGCGTAAGACATCATCTTGATGAGACCCCCGCGTGAAAAAGGATGCGGTAGTGGTATTGGGTCCAGGCTGAAGCTTAACCTTAAGATTGCCCTGGTTGTCCCAGC
>BTWA01000008.1:0-123673 GCA_045863295.1 Candidatus Hydrogenedentota bacterium | reverse complement strand
TGTAGCCATAATTCCATACCTCATGGCCAAGTGACGCGTAGTCATTGATGTCGTCAGGTCTTCCTTGGATTTTCAATACGTCGTCCTGCGAAGACCCCCGTGTAAAATAGGAAGAGTCGCTTGGCGACACTGATGGTGCATTGACCACGGGTGCCGGATTCGTCTGAATTGGCGGAGCCGGGGCGGGTGTGCTGGCTATTGGCTTAAGTGCCGCCTTCGCTTTCCTTAATAAGTCAAGAATAACCGCATCAATCGCCCCATTCTGCGGCCGTCCCATGTCCTTTTGAAATGCCTTTATCGCATCGCTTGTGAAGCGGCCATAGTCCCCGTCGATGGGGCCGGGGTCGTATCCCAGTGCAGTCAAGAGCTCTTGGGCTTCTCGTGTGTCCCGATAGTTGGGCCGCTTGGGCGCGCTCTCGCTTGGTAACGCCAAAGAGGGTGAACGGCCCCACTGCATCACTTCTTCGATGGCCTCGGACACAATTTCGCTGCGCTGCGACTCGACGGTGCGTTTGGCCTGCTCAAGAGTTCCTTCGCGGTATTTGAAACTCCCGCAACGGCTGTTGTAGTCGTCGACGAGGCCGTTAAACTTGGTGACACTTTCCTCGGTGTTCGCAACGTCTCTCATGGTTTCGATACGAATGTCCTCGCGGAGGCACCAGCAAATCTGGGGCACCGATAAAACGTTGTTTTGTCCAACGGGAGGTTTCTCGTATCGCACATTGGAGGTTTGCCCCGTCCAGTTCGTTAGTGGGGACGTTGCAGGCGAGACTGACGGGGTGTAGTTGTAACGAGGCGAGCTTGTTGGCGCTTTATATGGTTCCTTTGGGGCGTTCGACTCGCTGTTGTTGGAAACCCAGACGATTAGCGCGACAATGGCGACAACGATGCCAACGATCCACTTTGCGCCGGAATTGTCGCCACCCTCTCCGCGACTAGCGGTGGGGCCAGCCACGGGCGACATCGTTGGGGTTTGATGCGTATCTTGTGGGACAGTCTCTTTCGGCTTTGGCGGAGTTGCTTTCGGTAATGGGGGAGGAGTAGTCCCACCAATCGGACTGGTGCCCGATTGGTCGCTGGCTTTGCTGATGTCGGACACCAAGTCGGAGAGACCAGAAAATCCTTTCTTATCTTTGTCGTCCGTTCCGGCCATCAGTGTTGCTTCCTTTTCCTCGCGACCAAACGCCTGGCGTGTTGCCAATCCTAAAGTGGTATAGCGCTCTATTCCTGCAAGAGATTGCTCAGGCGATCTCCACCGCGCTTCCAAAAGGTCCGGATGGCTGCTTCCAAGATGTGGATATTGTCCTGATCCTGGTACGAAAAGCTTTCCGAGAGCTTTTTGTCTTCTTTCTTTCCGATGCAGAAGACGCCTGGACCATTCCAGATCACGAGCTCGTTCCAGCGGCAGAACCTTCGTTCATTACTGGAGAAAAGCTTCTTGCGTTCGAGTTCCATGCCAAGATCGCTCATCACGGCTGAACCGAAACGGTAATTCTGACCTTCGCGTAGACCTTCGAGATACTCGGTCAACAGGCGGACACCAACGGCGCGCCACAGGCACTCTACGAAATTGCTGTAGATCGCCTCTTTCTTCAACTCAATGGATGTACCAGCGGAACCATTTCCGATGAAAATGTGGTATGTGGTGCCTGTTGGGATACCGTTGACGGAATGTCGTGTTCCGCCCCAACGCAGCCGCGTAATGGAATCAAGTTCCCAGCGGCGGCCTTTCCACTCGATTCCTTCGGGCGAAATCCGCAGTTTGTCCTTAAAGATCGTACCTACGTCAGCTTCGTAGGTGATTTCCCGTTTCCACTCCTCCGCCTGGGTTTTCGCCATTTCCAGAATTTGGACTCGTTGCTCGGCTATTTCGTCCAGGGCTTCGGCATCTTCGGCGGTGCGCTCGGCCACCTCACCAACCTCTGCGAAAACTTCCTGAATCAAGTTGGTGAGATATTGAGAATATTCGAGCTTGCCGTGCTCATTAAACATGTGAATCGCCAGCCCTCGCACTAGACCAGCGACACGGTGGCTTGCATTATGGTCTAATCCGCGGCTCTTGGTGCTCACTTGAATGGGCTGCGCAACGATATCCCAGTTTCTCACGACTTGGGCGAGCTGCTTGAACATCGGATCGAAATGAACATCCGGTTCTCCGGCATCGACCATTGCGCGCAACTTCTTGACGAGCGTTTCGATATTAGCCTCTTCATTTTCGAGAAAGGTCTGGGCCTCTACCTCGTAAGAATCGACCAAATCCGAGATCAGAATCGGTCCGTGCTCCTCGCCATCCTCTGTTGCGGTCGAAACGGCGATCGTGACTGCCTCAACAAGCTGTTTGGCGGGTAAGTTGTCAAGGGCCGACTTGATGACCTGCCGAAAGTGGCGCCGTCGCGCATCGACTTCAGATTCGAGCGCAGAGATGTCCGTCACTTCAGGAAAGCCCGCAGCGATCCGTTCTTCATTGATGAGTTTACAGAGTTCTTGAAGCTCGATGTCATCGAAGGCGACTGCAAGTTCCACTACCCACTCGGCAAGAGTCTCGCTCTCGTAACGCGCCAATCGCTGAATCCCGCTGGCAAGGATATTGGAACGCGCCATGGGAGGAAGGGAGTCCAAAGTTTCCCTCGGAGGAATCGCTTGAACGGGTTTCGACAACCAGGCCAGTACTCTCTGGGCGTATTTCGGACTGGCTCCAGGAAGCCACGCGACTTCGGCCGTAAGTCGCTTGCGAGGGTTCGATAGGTCGGAGCGTGCCTGCATACATTCATTGGCATCCTGTTGCAAGCTGCGTTCATCGGCCAACTCCATGAGCCTCTGACGGTTATCGCGTGAGGTGGCCCCGAGGAGGTAAAACGGGTTTTGTAGCAAGTCCACGGTTCACTCCGTTCTTTCATCTCGGACAAAACCGATGCGACTGGCCTTCTTTTCCTTTGGCAGACTTTCGAGGGCCGCGTCCAGACTCTCTTGATCGATTACCAACTTACCCGCCTTGGCGGCTAGTCTCGATGCCTCGCGCACAACGAATGCAGCGTCCGACAAGGCCTTACCGGTCAGTGCAGCTAAAGCGGGCCCCATATCCAGATCGTCGGATTTCGGAAGTTTGTTTAGTAACGAGGAAAGTAGTGAGTCAACTTCGAGTCGTGACGGCATTCCGACCTCGATGACATGGTCGAATCGGCCCCGCCTGAGGATGGCGGGGTCTATCATCTCGATGAGGTTTGTCATGGCGATGATGAGAACCCTCTGCTTGATGGCCTCCGGTATGCGCCTCAGAAATTCAGCGACCTCCTCGACATGGTGCAAGCCCGAAGTTCCAGCAGACTGCCTGTGAGCCAAGAATGATTCCATTTCATCGATCACGAGAACCGATGGAGCACTGTCTATGGCTTTGTCGAACACCTCGGAGATTTTCTTGCTGGTCTCATGTATGTAGGGGCTCCCGACACTGTTCGAGTCAATCGAATAGCTGGGCCAGTCGATGAATTCAACGAGCCGCTCGACAGCGAAGGTTTTGCCACATCCCGGCGGTCCGTGAAGAACGATTGCAGACGGAAACTCTATGCCAAGTGCCCGGTACTTCTCCGCATTGAAGATGATGTCGATTACATGCTCGTTAAAAAACATTTCGAGTTGCGGTCGGCCGGGAAGTCGAAACGAATCAGGACAAGTTCGTTCCTCCGGAGAGGCCGCTTCCTCTGCACGGGTGGAAATGGCTGGACTGATAGCCTTGCCGGCGGTTTCGGGGAGAGAGGCGTCCCGACGCTTCGTCAAAACGCTCGCATCGCCAGGCACAGGAAGGCCCGCTGCAGAAACGATTTCGGCGAGGTCACCGGCTGGCATCCAGCCGGTGAGGTTTGTGAGCCGACGGAAGGATTGCGTTGATACGGCTACGCCACCGGTGATCCAGGTACCCAAGACCGTCGCGTCATCAATGGAGGGACTCAGCGTCCAGGTGGGAAGCAAGCGGGAGTATTGTTCAACGTAGATGGCGTCATGAAAGGAGACATCGGGTGACAATCTTCTACTTTCCCTCAACGCAATAGAAAAGGCTATGGCGTCCACCTTGCTGGAGGGGGAGTCCGCATTCTCAACGGGCGCGATTGAGTACCGCTTGTCGCCGCTAAGGATTCGGTATTGCGTTGACCCGAATTCCAATTCACCGAGTAATGATCCATCGAGAAGACGGGCTTCGATCCATTTTTGCGCCAATCGCGGCAGGACGAGCAGCAGGTTGTCTGGGCCATCGGTCTCGAATAGCTGCCATTCATCTCCGGAATGGAGAAGGGACCGCATCTTCGATCTGTCAGCCAAGACATGGCCTCGCGGCAGCCACACGTCTATTGCCATGAGTTATCCTCTTACTATATTGGCCACATCGAACATGTCGTTGTCTGGCCCACCGCCTATCTGAATCATAGAGAGCTGCACGACCACGGTGCGGAGTTGGTCGATATCGTCCGCGCGCATGAGTTGAACACCGAGCTTCGCAAGCTCTTCGAATCGGTGATTGTCTGCAAATAGATGGGGCGATCCCACTATCGCCTTGAACCTCTCGACGACAAACCAATCCTGCCGCCACAGGATTTCGAAGTTCTTTCCTTTGAGTTCGTCAAGATGATGTTCGAAGTCTTTGCTGTTCCGGTCAACGGAGCGTTGCGCCGTCTTAGCCAAATTGTCGAAGGCTGTGGATTCCGATGGCCGGGCATGCTGTCGGATGTGCTCATCGAAAAAAGATGTCACACCGTCGAGTTCAATCTGACGAATCTCCTTGAGGTTCTCCTTCCTTACTTGGGCGAGGAGCCTTCGCGCCTCGAAGACCTTTTCCATGGCTTCCTGAGTTTTTTCCGTCTCCGGTTCATCGCGGACAAGTGATATCGCCGATTCGAGTTTTTGGCGTGCCTGATCCAGTTTCGGACTTTCGACAACCTCGTTGATTTCCTCTATGCGGTTTAACGTTCGCTCGCCTTCTTCGAGTACCAAGGCAGACGCGGCTGTGTAGTCGAGCTGTCCCTCTTGGCGTGAATAAAAATTTCTACCGGAGTGAAAAGTGCCGCCGATACACGGGACCGAAACCTCAATGACAATGTTGCCGGAGTCAAGAATTTCATAGTCGCATTCGAGATCAGCCCCGGCCGGAATTACACCGGAATCGAAGTCCGAACCAGAAATCTTCAAAACGCCGATGGGGCGGTTGTCGGCAATGGGGTCCTCGATTTCACCTTCCCAGAGCTTCAGATTAAGCGATCCGGCAGCGCCAGACTTCAGTGACTCCGCTGCCTTAAAAACCTTCTTGCCTTTCTTCGGTAGCGAATCGCCCGACCGGATGAGATAGTCAAGCACAGGCCGGCCACCAAGCCGTTCCAATACCTCGATTCCTACCGAATGTGAGGCAGGAATGGCATCGACAGTAGCGGCGGTACGGGTAATGACAATCCGATTCTGGTCAAGCGGGATAGGACCGCCGACGGAATCAAACACGAATACCTTGAACGTGTTGTCTCCGGTTCTAGCCAAGGTGACATCGATGGTTGCACCGTGTTCGAGAGGCAGACGGCCCGAAGTCCAGCCTGTATCGACACTGTCTATCTGGAATTCAATTCCTGAGGCGACTTGCTCCTTGAGTTGAACGGCAATCTTGGCTTTTGCATCGGGCGTGCGGGCGATGTAGTTGAATGAGAGCGCAAGTCCACCCCCGGAAGTAATCTGGTCACGGGTATTCTTTCTTGAGCGGTTTTCGGTATCCCAGTCAATCGATTCAGCGAATAGACTTGCTCCTTCCGCCACTGCAGTCATCGGATTAACGTCCGTGCTCCCTGGAAGTCCAAGCTCGAAAGCGACCCTGTCCCGCAATGGTTTGTAATTTGTGGGTCCACCAACAAAAACGATACGCTCTAGATCGTGAGGAGTGAGTCCAGACTTCGCGAGCGCCTCACGGGCCGCGTTGATCGATTCTCCTACACGTTCGGCGATCAGCTGATCATATGTGTCTCGTCTCAAGGCTATGTCTAGGTAAATGTCTTCCCCATCGAGGTCTCGAATTCGCGCCTCTGTCTCGGAAAGACTGATGACCGTTTCTTCCCGCGCGGAAAGTTCAATCTTTGCCCGTTCAGCGGCCCAGGTGGCTAGGCGGTTAAGGGGCTTAAACGTTGGATTCACCGAAAAATCGTCTGGCAGGTTGAAGCGTTCCAAGAGCCAGGGACGAATCACATTGTCGACCAGAACACGGTCAAAATCTCGACCGCCACACATCGCAATACCGCCATGCGAAAGAAGATTTACTCTACCGCTTATGCTCTCCGCAATAGCGATATCCAGTGTGCCGCCCCCCAGGTCGTAAATAAGAAATATGCCGTCTGTATTCCGCGTCCGCATAACGCTCATTACGGCGGCTACGGGCTCTTGCATCAACGCAACCTTTCCGAGGCCCGCCATACTTGCGGCTTGCATGGTTGCATCTTTTTGCATCTGATTGAAGGCGGCTGGCACCGTGATTACCGTGCCCGTGTCGGGATCGTTGCGGATTTCTTCTGGCAAGTATCCGAACAACACCTTCAAGACTTCCGCCGAGCACTCTTCCGGGGATTTGGTGAGATTCACCGCAGAAAGGTGGACTGGCGTACTTGTGCCCATGAGTCGCTTGAACAACATCGCGGCATTGTCCGGGCTATGCGGCGCCGAATCATACGCCCGCTTGCCGACATACCGGTTGCCGCGCCGGTCAATGTAGATAGCCGATGGCGTCACATCGTTTTGTTCCGGGCTTTTCCAGATACGAACATCTGAACCATCGTACGAGCAGATTGCGCTGTTCGTTGTGCCCAGATCGATGCCTACAAAGCTCTTCATGGCTCCGCTTTCCTCAGGGTGACGATCCCCGTCTTCACCAATCCTTCTCGCCCCATGATGATGGGTTCGAGCATCTGATCGACTATCAGATGCGTGTTCGTGTCGAATTCTTCGATGTTCAGCGGGGTCGCTGCCATGCCAGGGTCAAACGGTTGGCCCTCAACATTTACGATCCTGAGTTCGGCCGTTTCCAAGGCCTCCTCGACTTTTTTGATGAACCACCGAAATTGACCCCGATATCTGCCTTGTTCCCCGGCATCTAGCTTGGTGAGCAATCGGTCGAACACTTTGGCAAAGCGCCAAGATTCGATTGACATACTGACAACGGCGTTGCGCATACACTCGGGATTCGGCGCGCTGGTATCGGAATCAGTCATTTTGGGAGTTCCTGTCCGCAGTGAAGAAAACTCGCATGATCTGCGAAATCCAACCCCAGCTACAAAGGGCGAATAGGCAGGCTCATGACGGGTAGCACGCTATGGGCCGCTTTCGCGTATTGAATCATCGGCTTGGCTTTTCAGATACATTGCGGCCGCGTCTCGGACCACCCATGCTAGAGAAAACCTCTTTTGATCGGCGACAGCTTCCAATGCCCGAAAGAGCTCCGGCGGAAAACCTATCGACGTTCGCACAAGGGCCTCTTTCCTAGATTTCGATTTCTTTATTAAGCACGTTCCTGGTGAGGCTTCACCACTTTACACCGGACTTGTGATCAGCGACAAGTGCGAGGAATATAGGCCACAGCTTGGGCCTACCGTTTTCGGACCGTCGTCTTCGGGTGACCAGAACGGGGAGCAGACCGCGTTGAAGCGGGGTCAAGGAGGAACGCCGCAGGCGTAGTGTCCTTGAGGCCGCGGCGCGGTCTGCTATGCACCGGAACCCGGCGGCGGCGGTTTGAGGACGGTACCTTGCGCGGCTTCACCCGCCTACCGGATCGGTTCCGGAGTCCGAGGGGGGCCACAAACGGCGTGTAAATACTCGATATTGACATCGGATGGCCCGACAGGGTCATCGGAGGTCCAGAATGCTTCCTGGCCGCTTTCGGTGGCGACAACGGAAGCCACGGTTAGCGGCCACATTAATCGGTGCTTAGCGTCCTTTCGCGGCAGTGACATGCCAAGGAATGGTTGCGGGGCAATCTTCACTCCCAGCCTTTTCCCGCCGTCCATATTTTATTGAAATCGCCGGGTTGCGCGGCAGAGAGGAGGGGAAGGTAGAGAAATTCGATCAGTTCTCGATGGACCGTTGTAAAGTCGTTCTCGGGAATGTCCGGCAGACCTGCGCGCTTGAGAAATGCGGTCCAGATGTCGCGTTTGTCGCTTCGACTGGGAAAGTTCTCCAGCAGGCACGCGGGTACTTCGCTGGGGATGTCTGTATTTCGACGCTCGAAGGTCGCATGTATGGCCTGGCAAAGGGTGCAACCTTTGAAGTCGAACTCGCGCGCAAGTACACAAAGGTCGTAGAAGTCCTTCATGCGGGTATTGAGCACGTCAAGAGAAACCATCGCATGGAGCTTCTCGGCCACGACCGTTTCCCGCGGGTAAACGCGGATGATTGGCGCGGGCAGCGAGGAAAGGAGCGCCTTGTATTCCACCTGCTGAGGTTCCGGGGTGACGGCGTCGCCGAAGCCAATGTCTATCTGCAATGGGATGCGGGCGTTTTCAAGAGCGGCAACGAGTTTGACACGCTGGCCGTTGTACTCGTGCTCGACGCGAATTTCTTCGACGTGGATGGATTGTACATCGAAGATCAGTCCGTCGGAAGTTGCCTCCATGCGGCAAATGTCCCGCATGAACTGTGTGAGTGCTCTCGTGGATGGATCGCCAAAGCCCAGCAAGTCAAGATCGGGCGTAGGGCGGTGCGGTTTACGGGACTAAAGCGCAAAGAGCCGCGCTCCCTTGAGGATGAAAAGCTCCGCGCGTTTCGATTGGCTCAGGTGATAGAGAAAGCGCTCCGTGGCGAAGGCCGCAGGGAGCAGGTTGAAGTCCGAACCGTCGGGCCTTGCCAGATTGCGGAGACGCTCGCGAATGGAGGCGGGGATATTCTTTGGCAGTGGTGTCATTGAAAAAACTCGAGATAGGGCTGTACGACCTTGGTGACTCGGCAAATTACAGCGTATTTCACGAGTTCCGGCACGGTCGCCTTTTTCTGCGCCATGGCATCCCGCAGGGCCTCCACCGCCACGTCACGCCCGATTCTACGCCGATAGCGGAAGCAGTCAATTACGGTGCGAGCGGGGCTGGTGATACGAACGGGGATCCCATCAACCAGGTGGTCTTCAATACCTTCGGTAAGTGCCTTCCCGGAAAAGCGAACTACCTCAAAGGACAGATCGGGGATGTGGGGACGCCTGGCCTTAGGGTGCAGCGCGATCCAGATTGTGGTCGGCAATTGAGTCGTAAGTTCATGGAACCGGAGTGCGGAAAGAAGGCAGATTATGGCACCCGGCGTCCGCTTCGTGATGAGCGCGAAGTCGTGGTTCTCCGTGGGTGATGTTTCCGGATGAGTATAGAGGCCGCGCCCGACACGAAGCAGCCGTCCGGAGCGATACAGGACGGCTATGACATGCCTCGGTATCCCGTGTTTTTCCAGATCGCGGGGGCGGACAATACCTTGCTTACGGGCGAGGGCCAGTACCCGATCCGCTGGTGAAAGCATGTTGCCCATTGTTTCATTTCGTTGTTTTTTATCATCAAGTATCCGACGTTTTGTAACACAACCTCGAAGAACGATGCAATACGAAGGGCCAGGCTCATGCGATTGGGATCAGAATAATGCCCATAACTACACAAGAAAGAATATCCATTACAAAAACCAGCACAAAACACACTTGCGCTTTATTTGAGGTGACGTAGTGAGAGAAAAGCAGCTTGACACTAATATTGAAATTGGCGTATTACGGTAGTGCGTCGTATACGGAGGTAAGACCATGCCGTTTCGACTTGCCGCGCTTATCGGGTGCCTGCCTGCTCTCTTTTTTGCCTCGCTTGCACCGGCTCAGGAAAATACTGCCGGTGGCAATTCGGCGCACCTATTTGAGGGTACGTTTACTCTCCCCTTTATTGATAACGGGGCGAACCGTGCATTCGTCGGACAGTCGTTCAAAGTTACTCCCGTGTTGCCCAAGAACGACATGCAGTGTTCAATAGCTTCGAATGGGACGGATTTCTTGGTGGTGTATCGCCACCAGGCATCGGACTCAAATGGAGACATTTATGGTGTATTCGTAGAGTCAACTGGTGTTGTCGGGACCCCATTCCTCTTGGAGCCTCTAAACAATACCAAGGATGCCGCATATCCAGTTGCCGTTTATGTCCCTGTTGTTGAACGATTTGTAGTTGCTTGGGAGCAAAAGGAGAGCAATTACTGGAAAATCTATGCAAAGTCATTTGGGAAAACGGGTCAATCCCCGTCAGCCCCTGTAATTGCATCAGACCGAGACTCTGAGGACCATGAGTTTGCGGCGACTTTGGGCCTGGCGCAGCGGGACGGGGCGTCAAGTGGCGATGTTGTACTCAGCTACACTAGGAACACGAGCACGACTTTCTCCGCCAGCGCACGTCCAAGAATTATGGGCAAGCGAATACAAGTATTTTCAAGTTCGATTAGCCCAGCTTCAAGCGAAGTTGAGATTGACACGGATGCTGTGTATCCCTCCGCGTGCCGAGTTGGTGACAATCGCGTAATTATTACTTATCAAAGGGCCAGGGATGTTACTGAATCTCCATGGGATTGGGACATTTATGCCCGCATGCTTGACAGTGCTGCAACAAAAATTGGAAGCTCAAGACAGGCTATCAGCACGGTTGACGGCGCTTCCGAACGACTTCCCAGTATAGCCCACGGAACGCGAGATTCAGACCGGGCATTGATTGTTTGGCAAAGCGAAGGGTCAAACGGCGACTTAGACATCTTTGGCGCCTCTAGTACAGTGAATATGACCACCGGCGCGATAGTACCGACAATAATTGAAATCAGCGTGGAAGGGTCAACCGCAACACCAAAGTCTGAAAACCGCCCCAGTGTCGCATGGGGCATAGACCCTGCTCTCTTTATCGTCAGCTGGGAATCCGCTGTACAGGGAGTGAATTCGGATATCCTGTGCAGGCCGGTTGATCTTCGCGGAGCATCCCCAATTTTACTGGATAAGATGGTCGTTGATGATAATGTGGCCACTCAAGTCCGACCCGAGATTCACGCAATCGGCGGACTTTTTCTTTTTGGTTGGGAAGATTCTCGAAACGGCCCCACCGACATATTCGCGAGACTCTATGCCCCACTAATACTCTCCTCGGTGACCCCGGCTAGTCAGACTGTGGGGTCCGCAGGAAGCACGACGACGATTAGTGTAACAAACAACGGCATCGGGAATTTGACTTGGTCTGCCAATGAAAATTCCTCCTGGCTGACTGTCTCACCTTTGAATGGCGATCTCGACGCCGGAGAAACAATTGAACTCACTGTTACTTACACTACGAATGCTGGCCCGGAAA
This sequence comes from Candidatus Hydrogenedentota bacterium, assembly GCA_045863295.1. Lineage (GTDB taxonomy): Bacteria > Hydrogenedentota > Hydrogenedentia > Hydrogenedentales > SLHB01 > BTWA01. The sequence goes on along the minus strand of BTWA01000008.1, from coordinate 112,331 downwards.
GAATCGGCAATATAGTTGTTACGGGGAATGGCGCCCTGGGTAGTCCAATCTCATTTCAGATAAAACAAAAAGCGCCGCCGATTCTCGAAGTTACACCGACAAGCACGCAAAACGTTGGGCCCGGTGCGGGCACACTAGATTTCTCTGTAAAGAATGCCGGTGGCGAATCCATGAACTGGACCGTGACCAGGGATGTCACTTGGCCCGACATCGTTCCATCGAGTGGACCTCTGAATCCAGGGAGCAGCACGAATGCCCACGTAACGTACTCGGCAAACCCAACTACGTCCACGCGATCATGCACATTCACATTCACGGCACCGGGCGCTATCGGCAGTCCAAAATCCGTTACCGTAACGCAAGCTGCTGGTTCACCAGTTCTATCAGTGACTCCAACCTCCCGAGAGGTGGGTTCGGTTGCAGGGATTACGACTTTCGAAATAAAGAACACAGGTATTGGCACACTGAACTGGTCGGTTTCGGAACCATGTGGATGGCTGCAGAGCCTCCCTTCCAACGGGGCCCTTGGGGCGGGAGCCAGTCAATCGATTGACGTGAGTTACGGGGATCACAGTGGAACTTCTCCTCGGTCCTGCGAATTGACCTTTACCGCCAGCGGCGCGACGAATAGTCCTCTGCAAGTAACGGTCACGCAAAGGCACTCAGCAAAACTAAGTGTCTCGCCCGGTAGCCGCCCTGTCGGGTTTCGTGCCGGTTCAACAAGTTTTGAAGTGAAGAACATCGGTGGCGAATCCATGAATTGGTCCGCTGCGGAGGGATTGTCTTGGCTGTCTCTGCAGCCGTCCGGCGGCACTCTAAACCCAAACGACCATGAGGAGGTAGTAGTTAACTTCACTGAAAACGATGCCATTTTACCACGTTCAGGGCAAATTACGGTCACCGCGCCCGGGGCTGTAGGCAGTCCAGATGTGGTCACAATCAATCAAAATGGCGGTACTCCAGAACTCATTGTCAATGCAAATACAACAACTTTTGGCTCTGGATCCGGCAATATCCAAGTCTTTGTTGTGAATTCTGGAATTGGTACCATGAACTGGTCGTTAGCAGAGACCTGCGGATGGCTGACACCTTCTGCCACGAGTGGCACATTAGGCGCCGAGGAATTTGATTCGATCGATGTCTCCTATACCCAAAACGATTCCGGTGGGCGGCGCGAATGTGAACTCATCTTCAGTGCTGACGGTACAACAATTGGGACACCAAAGAAGATCCTATTGTCGCAGAAGTCACCTCCAAAATTGCTGGTTTCCCCAGATAATCAGGATGTTGGCCCCTTACTGGAATCGACGGCGTTTGAGGTGGCAAACGGAGGTGACGAAACACTCAATTGGTCAGTTTCCAAGGAAAATGGGGACTGGATTACCTTGCCCTCTCCAAGTGGAACGATTTTCGCTGGAGGAAACGCTGCCCAGGTTCAGGTAAATTGCGCCCCCAATCCCACTACGAATCCAAGGGTTTGTGAGCTAACGTTCAGCGCACCGGGAGCCGACGGCAATCCAAGAGTTGTGACCGTAACCCAAGAGGCCGGCAAACCGGCGCTCCATGTTGAACCTGTGGGCCGCACCATTCCTTCGGCGGCGGGCACGACAAAATTCACGGTAAAGAATTCCGGGGTGGGTGTTCTCAATTGGTCTGTGTCGGAGAACAGCCCCTGGATATCCAGCGCATTGCCGAGCAACGGTGCGCTTGGTGCCGGTCAAACCCAAGATGTAATCGTTTCCTGTGATCAGAATGGCACTGGGGGACAGCGCACAAGTCCGTTGAGTTTTACGGCAAGCGGGGCAACGGGCAGCCCAGTGAACGTCAACGTAACCCAAATGTCGGCGGCGGCCTTTTCGGTTACACCGACCCAGATTACCGTGGGTCGAGGGTCTGGATCCTACCAGGTTTCTGTCAGAAATAATGGAGGAGACACTCTGACATGGTCCGTGTCGGAACCATGTGATTGGCTTACTGTATCGCCCCCGAACGGGAACTTGCTGGGCGGTCAGACATTTGCAGCGGTGGTTTCATATACGTCGAATAGTTCGACTGATCCAAGAGTCTGTAGACTGACATTCACATCCAATATCGGTGGAGGGCCGTTTGATATCAACATAGCGCAGTCTGGCGTCTCTAGCCTTACTGTCACCCCTGATCAACGAGTCGTTGACTCTATGGCAGGAAGCACCTCGTTTGTACTTAGGAATTCGGGGGCTACAAATTACGCTTGGACAGCGACAGTCTCGTGTAATTGGTTGACAAGTATCACTCCAACACTTGGAAATCTGAATCCAGGGCAAGAGCAGGTACTGAACCTGACCTTTTCGGAGAACGTTGACTTCAGTTCTCGGGCATGCGTGATAACCGTTCAGACTTCCTCTGAAGATGGAACGTCAGCGACTATTCCAATCTACCAGAACCCTGGCACACAGAACCCGCCCCCTCCACCTTCCGGGTGTGCACCCGGAAAACTGGCGCGCAATGGGATCGTTGAGGGCGTCTTTCCGGTGAAAACAACCTCCGAGCCAATCGCCATTGCGCCCAATGCCCCCATCATGATCCGCCTATCTGATCCGCAAGGAGTAGTCCCGGGTTCCGTGTGGGCAAAGGTCGATGACACATTATGTACTCCCGACCTCCTTGAGTGGCGTCCAATTGCAGACTCCCTTAACACCGATGGTTGGATTGTAGTATTTCCAGATGTAGCTTGGCCGGAATCCGACACATTCCGAGTCGAGGTAGGGGGACTAGCCAATGGACAGGCTCCGGTGGACCCGATTAGCCACGAGTTTAGAGTGATTAGTGCCGGCGTGGCGCATCGGAGCAATTTGTCACTCGGCCAGTTGACCAAGTTCACGGGCGCGGATCCATTGCCTGAGTATTGTGGCATTTCCGTCGGGGATACTTATCACGTTTTACCTCAGGGCGCTTATGCAAATGCGGTTTCAATTGCGATTCCAGTTCCGGAAGGAGAAGACCCTGCAAACCTCACTCTATGTTACTTCAGTGAGTCCAACGATCATCGCGGGTGGTTTCCCGCACACGAAGTTAAAGGGTGGCTGAAAGACTCTGAAATACGCAACGAGGTGATTGATGGTCAACAGCACGTGGTTTTCGAAGTCAATCATTCGGGTGTTCTGCAACTTGGAAAAACTGCGGCGGCAGCAGCAAGCGGATTGGCACCAAATGAAATGCGATGGTCAACATCCGGCCGCGGTTGGCTGCTTGTGTTTGCCGTATTGGCATTGGCGGTCTTTTCGTTCACGATTCGAAGAAGTGCGAGACAATCGGACTAAGGGAAAACACCTTTACTGTTGACACTCGATTCGCTCGTATACTTTGGTCAACGGGGGGCGAATGCACATGCAGACAATGCGAAAAGCATTCTCGCAGTTAGAGAAAATCACGCGTACAATCAATAACCTGAAGGACCTTCGCGCCAAGGGCGAAGTGGAAGATTCGCAATTCAACAAGCAAGCGCAAAAGTATCAGGCCTTGTACGAACAGTCCAAGCAGAACTTGATGCAGATTCGAACAACACTCAAAGCGGAGCGGGATAAGCACAAGAGTGCAATTACCAGACTTAATGATGAATTGCAGAGTTTGGGCGAATTGACAAGAGCCGGCCAAGTCGGCCCTAGCGAGTCCGCTCGAATGCGGGAGATCAGCCGTGAGAGTGATTCGCGACGTAAAATTCTGTCGCGCATTGAGGCATGCCTCCAATTCCGGAGCAGCGCTGATGCCGGCGGCTATGTTGACGTTGATATACAGGCCATGATTTCTCCTGAAGCCGTGCTTGATGAGATCAACGCGGTTGTGGAGAATCAGAGTGTTGATGAAGCAGCAGAGAGCTACGAAGAGGTCTTTGAGACAATCGGATTAGCCAGTAGCCCTGACAGCACATATGCCCCAACGGAAGCCCTTACGGAAATACAGCAGCCCAAGAAAGTGCGAGAAAAGGCAGGCCTTGGCGCCTTCCTCGCTTTTGATGTCATGGTGGCTCCAAAATTGGTGCAGGTCCTGTTCCTACTGATCCTGTTCGGCAACGTTTTGGCAGTTGACTCCGGCGGCCTCATGGCACTTGCCGCATTTGCTGGCGGCACAGAAGCCGCAGCTATTGTGATGCCTTTCTTGTTCGCCTATACCGTCGGAGGTCTGCTTATACTGTTGGGCATTCGCATTCTTCTCGAAGTGGTAATTGTGCTGTTTAAAATACATGAGGATATTCACGCTTTGAGAGAACTACAAATCGATGCTTAGCGACATTCATGTGTATTAAGCGAAGGAATGCCGCGTCTTACGTCACGGAAAGACAAGGCTTGGCTGCCAGTTTTGTGAATTGCAGTAGAGAGGGTGGAGAGATGCGAACAGTTCCTGAGGTCAAGGACAAATGGTCTTTTATGTTCTGCACCCATATAGATATCCAAACCGCTGTCATCGCGCTGATTGTGTTTGGTGCGTTTGGGTCTGTCGCAATGAGTCAGGAGAGCAAGCTAGAAAAGTACCAGCGAGTGACACCACAATTTGTTTGGTCAACATATCTCGGCGGAAGTGAGCTAGATACCTGCCTGGACGTTGCATGCGATGCTTCTGGCAATATTTACGCCGTGGGCTATACAGGCTCAAGCAACTGGATTGATGGAGGCATTGGCCAAGAATATGGCGGAGGCACATATGACGGTTTTGTTGCAAAGTATTCTCAGTCAGGTGAATTACTTTGGTTTACCTATCTAGGAGGAAGTACGCGGGATCAGGTTAAGAGCATTGCTATTGACAGCGAAGGCAACTTGGTTGTTGCAGGGTTTACTCAGTCAAAGGATTGGATTCCGAACGATGGTTTTCAGGCTGGATTTGTAAGTAAACTTTCAGGCAACGGTAACATCATTTGGCTTCATAGTATAGGTGGTGAGATTGATGATATGTGCTTCGGCGTTGCTATTACGAGCACAGATCAAATTGTTCTAGTTGGTGCCACAGCATCTTCGGACTGGATCGGGGACGGACCCGACGCAACGCTTGATGGTGGGCTGGATGGCTTCATCGTAAAGTTGACGTCTGATGGATCGATGGTGTGGGCAAGATACTTAGGCGGCAACTATTGGGACGAAGCCTATGCAGTCGCTATTAGCCGAAATGATGAGATAGTCGTAGCTGGAGAAACGAGCTCCACGGACTGGTGCTCAGGTGGTTGGGATAGTCAATACAACGGCAGTGGGCCATACCCAAAAGATGGGTTCGTGGTAAAACTGACAGCGAATGGAGCCGAAGAATGGTCCAGTTACATTGGTGGCAATCGAAATGATGTGGTATCCGACATCGCAATAGACAGCTCTGGAGCATTCTACCTTGTGGGAACCACCTTTTCGGACGGTTGGGTCAGCGATGGGTGGGATACGACTCTTGGTGACTACTTGTCCGGGTTTGGCGATTCATATCTGGTCAAGCTCAATTCAAACGGCAGCCACATTTGGTCAACATTCGTGGGTGGAGGTACGTGGGACGAGGGTCACAGTGTAGCAGTGGACGCAGCGAATAACGTAATGCTTCTTGGTAACACCTCGTCTGTCACCTGGATGGACAATGATTGGGATGTCAGTGGGCCTTGTGACGTATTCTTGGCAAAGTTCTTACCTCTTGGCGACTTAGATAATTTTGTGCTTTTGGGAGGCTCCCTTTCCGACTTTGGATATTCAATTTGTGCAAACCCAGATGGCCAAGTGACCATTGCAGGTGAAACGGATTCACCGGGCTGGCTTTCTAGTAGCTACAGCGGATTGGGAGATGGTTTTCTGCTAAGCATTCCAAATTTCGCTGATACAGTAGGCTCTATGAGAATTTTACTTGAGCCTTCAACAGTTTCGGGGGCAGCCTGGCGCCGTGTAGGAACTAACACCTGGTATGAAAGCGGATTCAGAGAGGAAATAATTCCAAAAGGTATCTATGAAATTGAGTTTAAGGAAGTCCCGGGCTGGCTCGCGCCAGCTCGCCTTTCAGTGTCAGTCACAGGTAATCAAACAACTGTAATTTTTGCCAGCTACACACGGGCAAATTCGGATAACACTCTTAAGCTTGTGCTTTCTCCTGTTGCTTCACCCCAGCATGTCAACTCAGATATTCCATTTACTCTGCGTGTCGAGAATGAAGCGGGAATCTTGCAAAGTGATTTTACAGGCCGGGTGTATCTTGGCGCCACCGGTGGCGTCGGTTTGAGTAGAGCATATGTCGATCTGACAGGTGGCACGTGGTCAGGAACGGTAACAATTGACAGTGCGTCTGAAACGGTAACGATACAAGGATACTGCGAGTCAATAATTGGTGAAAGCAATGTCTTTTCGGTGGATTCCGCTGTCGCTTCGACGGGATTCGTGAGCGGTACCGTGTTCCTCGAAGAGTCCCCTTTGTCTGATCCGGTAACGTTGCAACTGCGGCGTGGTGGGAGTGTCTATAGTGAGGTAATTTCTGATTCGCAAGGAGAATATTTGATCTCGAGTGTACCGCCTGGGGGTTACGAGATCACATTACCTCCCGGCGCAGCGTACTGGCTTGATTCTCCTGTATACATCACAGTTCGCGCTGGAGCTCATGAGGACCGGCGTATCCAGCTTCATGCCAGTGCTTCCGTGAAACCTGTTGTGTTGTTAGTGCCAGGCATCATGGGAACTACATGGGGTTCCGGACGCAAAGTAGGGACGCCATATTTGCCAAAGACTCGGCGGAAAAAACTGGGCGCGGACAAGATGGAACTTGTCAACCCGCTGGGCTTGGTGTGGGATGACCTACGGCAAAATTTGAAGCAAACTCACACCGTGATTAACGTGCCGTATGACTGGCGGATGCCGATTGAAGAAGCGGCCCGCGAATATTTTGTTCCAGCGATGAGAAGAGCCATTTCCGAGTCTGGAGATGCGAGGGTCTCCGTGGTCGCCCATAGCATGGGCGGGCTGATTGTCCGGAGCTACATTCAAGGCTTTGCGGGTGTCGCTTACGAGAACGATATTGAGATGCTGGCCCTAGTAGGATCGCCGGCAGGTGGAGGACCTATAGCTTATTACTTGTGGGATGGCGGAGATACTGCAAACGCGAATCGCGAAGCTGGGCCAATTATGGACTTGACTGGTTTTGCGTATGGCGACGTAATCAATTTACAAATCCGCTCCATACTTGGAAGACCTGTATCAAGCGCCTATAGCAATACAGCGACAACTCCAGCCATTCTCTACTCTGCATCTAGCCTTACGCAAATGGAAGTTCGGAATTTTATCCGAGACGAGGCGCCAAGTCTCGGGCAGCTGATGTATGCGCAGCCTTTTCTGGTTCAGGCTAATATGGATACTGGCGCGTTTCAACATCCCATGTACAACCAGACTTCGCGCAACCAGCAATTGCTGTGGAAACTGGCTTCCGACTCCAACAGGTCCAACTTGTTCTGTTCCGGAGCAAATTCTGATCCAGCGAACAGAATTCCCACCCGGTTGTTCTATTCCACGAAAAAAAAGACGCTGTCGCAGATTAAGGTGTCACCTGGAGCTAGTTTTTGGACGGGTGTTTACGAGTATGGATCTCCAGTAGACAGGGTTCATACAAATTCGGGCGATGGCACGGTACCCTCGGTTTCCGCCTCGTACGGTCTGATAGGCGCGTCGGATAGCGGGGAATCTTTTGCCTATGCCGATAGTGTTCAAGGGGGCGACACCTCACATGCCTTTCTTATGGATGGATATGTCGACCAAATTGCCGAGTTCATCGGAGGCGACCCCGCGCGCCAGTTGAGCCAATCGCCAACGACCAGCGGATCAAGAGATGCTGTTTCCAATAGCCTCTCCTTGCGTTTCCTTGGCCGTACTCAGCCATTTGTTGCTGACCCGGCAGGTGGCCAACTAGGGATCGATCCTGCCTCGGGCAATAGTGTCAGCACGATAGAAAAGGGCTCGTTCTTCTCGGATGACATCTTGTCATCGTTGGAAATAGAGACAGCCAAGTTAGGCGAATATGACGTGCAGGTATTGGGTGTTGCGGGGGAAGTTGTTGATTCGTCAGTGAGCTACGCATACGGAGATCAAGTCGAAAGCACCACGTTTCAGTTCATGGGGAATGGCGACTGGTACGGATTCGATGTTATCCTGGCGGACAATCCAGAGTCAGCCATGGATGTCGTGTCTCCTGTCGCTCCGCCCGTCAACCTTCGCGCTCAGAATATCAATTCGCTTGTGCAACTGGCTTGGGATGCACCTGATGACAGTCGCGTCACGGGTTATCGTGTGTATGGGCGGCAGGCCGGTTACACATGGTTCTCAGTACTAAGTGAGCCAACGAATCCGACGTACAGCCCCGGTCACGCTTGGGTTGCGCCCGATAGCGCGGATGCTTGGGAATACGCGGTAGTCTCTCTGAATGCGGCGGTGGCAGAGAGCTTTATTGGCGGTTTTGCGGCGAATAGCGAATCGGTCTCAGCCCAGTTTACGGCGGATATGACGCTTGGGGCCGTGCCTCTGTCCGTGCAATTTACGGATCAATCCGCTGGTGAACTGGATACGTGGATGTGGGATTTCGACGCAGACGGGACAATAGACTCCAGAGATCAGAATGCGTCAACCACGTACACTGATCCAGGCTGGTATACCGTTCATTTGACCGTGTCAAGCCCGCATGGCGTCGATACGGCAATCAAGACCCAGTACATTCAGGTTACGCCGTCTAGCGCGTGGGGTACGTTGAACGTCCAGCATGCTCCGTTCGATCCAACGCTTGATGGCGCGGGTTGGAGTGTCGACGGAGGAACGACGTGGCATTCTAGCGGAGAAGAAGTGATGTTACCTGCGGCCAGCTACACGGTCGCGTTCAAGCCGGTCGACGGCTGGGTGACGCCCGCGTTACTGCCTGTAACCGTCTTAGATGGGTCGGCGGTCAGCGAAGTTGGCACGTATACATCGTTGACAGGTGGTGTTTTGGTTTCACTTGAGCCTGGAGCCGCCGTTGTGGCCGGGGCGCAGTGGCACTTGGGCGACAACATTCTTAGAGGCAGCGGAGAGGGGGTGTCAGGGCTTACTCCCGGTAATTATACCGTCCAATACATGCCAGTAAGTGGGTGGCTCGCTCCAGAATCGGCAATTGTGACAGTGGAAGCAGGGGAAATTGTCGAACTCACTGGAATGTACGTAATTCCAGGAGGAATTCGTGTTTCCATCGAGCCGGAACTGGCCCGTATCGAGGAGGCGCAATGGTGCGTGGACGGCGGCGCGTGGCACAACAGTGGAGAAACCGAAAGCAATCTTGCTCCAGGCACGCATACGGTGTCGTTTAAGGCGATCCCCCGCTGGAATTCGCCCTCCAACTTTACAACTGTAATAGTCTCCAATCAGACTACGCAAGAAACAGGCGTATACGCGCCGAAGGTCGGCTCGCTTAACGTAACTATCTCTCCTGCGGGCGCGATATCGGCAGGCGCAAAATGGCGCGTGGACGGTGGTACCCCGCAAGACAGTGGCGCGACCGTGAGCGGCCTGCCCATCGGCGATCACACCGTCTCGTTCGACGCCATCGCGAACTGGGACGCGCCTACGAACAAGACGGTGACAATCAGCGAGGAGACCACTACCAACGACTCTGGCGCTTATGTGCGACACACGGGTTCGTTGACCGTCACCCTCAACCCGCCAGGCGCAATTGCCGCTGGCGCACAGTGGCAGGTGGATGGAGGCCCCCTGCAAAACAGTGGCGCGACGGTTACCGGTTTGCCCGTTGGGTCACACACGGTTTCGTTTACCACAATTGCGGACTGGGCGAAACCCGGCAATATCAACACAACGATCTCGCATAACGCTACCACCTCGGAATCGGGCACTTACACACGCGACACCGGATCGCTGACGGTGACCCTGTCACCTCCTGAGGCCGTGACGGCCGGTGCAGGCTGGCAGGTGGATGGAGGCGACTGGCATGCGACAGGCGACACAGTAAGCGGACTTGCCACCGGCAATCATGTGGTGACGTTCCGTGGGGTGGATCACTGGGTCGAACCGACGGCGCTGAATGTGTCCATCACAAGAGACACAACCACCAACGAAAGCGGTGCCTACATCGAGGCCGGTTCGATCATAACGACTATTGAGCCCATGGATGCTGTCACAGCAGGCGCGCAATGGAAAGTCGACGGTGGGGCGTGGCAGAACAGCGGTGCAAGGCTTTCTAATCTTGCGCCAGGCAGCCACACAGTGCAGTTCAAGTCCGTGTCCAACTGGACGACGCCGCCCGATCAGACGGTCACGGTAACCGCCCGCGAAGACGAACCGGTCACCGGTATCTATGTGCAACACATTGGATCAATTCTTGTGAACATATCGCCCGCCGAAGCAGTGAGCGCGGGTGCGCAATGGAAGCTGGACAATGAAGCTACATTCCGCAACAGCGGCACGACCGCTACCGGCGTGCCGGTAGGCAACCACGCCGTATCCTTTAAGTCCGTCGATGGATGGGTGACGCCTACTGTGCAGCTCGCGACGGTGGCGAAAGACCAAACGTCCACGCACGGTGGAACCTACGCGCGCACCACGATTGCGAGGCCCACGAATCTGCAAGCCAGCGATGGCACATTTACAGACAAAGTGCGACTCACCTGGACCGACGTGGCCGGGGCTACGAACTACAAAATCTTTCGTGCGAGCACGTGGAATGGCGGCGAGGCCGCGACGATCGGCACAACAAGCGGAACAACCTATGACGACTTCACGGCCCTTCCTCCGCAAAGTACAGGGGGCAGTGGTGGCGGTTGCAAAGCCGCTACACCGGCTGAGAAGGCGGGCGAAGTGTACTACGTCTATTGGGTCCAAGCCCTCGACTCAGGTGGCATCCAGAGCGATTGGAGTGAACCCAACGACGGCTACCGCGGCAGCACGGCGAAACTGGAGGACTGGTTGGACACGCCGCAACCAATGGTCTACGAACGCGCCCTGCCAACGGCGCTGCTGGAAGACGGCACCCGCGCTGCAAAACTCGACGACACGCTCGCGCTGCGTCTGCGCGCCGACGATGCCATCGATCCAACGTCACTGGATGTCACCATCGAAGGTGTACCGGCGGACGAAGTAATCGTGGAATGGATGCCGATTAACAACCAAGACAACGACGGCTGGGCCATCGTGCGGCACAATGGCGAGTGGCCCGTAGGCACAGTGATCAGCATCACCGCCGAAGCAACAAGCGAAGGTGACGACGCCATCCAAAGCGACGCCATCACGTTCACCGTCGTGCCACAAGACTCCGTTCTGCCTGAACCAACCCCTATGGATAACGCCCTCGGCGAAACTTACACCACCGAAGCCACCGGCCCATTCGCCACCCCGGTGGAAATCCGCATCCCCGTGCCCACCGGCCACGACCCCAGTACCCTCGCGCTCTACTACTACCTCCCCGACGGCGAAGACCCAGGCTGGCACCCCGTGGGGAATGTGCAAGGTCTCCTGTACGACGAACCCGTGCTCGCCACAGGGGAATGGGTTCTCCACCTCAATCATGGCGGCATGCTAAGCATCGCTCCAACGATGGACGATAGAAAGGCCGCGTCACCTGCTGGGCTAAGCGGATCAGTGACGTTGGGTTCGCTGTGCGCTCTGGTCCTAACAGGCGTCGCACTATTGCTTGCAGCTAGGAGAGCAAAGTTTGACGAATGAGAAGCCAATCGCCATGTCCAAACAGCGAACTGAATGGGCAACAATGCAGGTATCTCAAGTTTAACAACAGGACATTTGAACGTGTTTCCTATCGAATCCACTTGAACTCGCAAACATTCGATGCTTTCACTTAACGTTCAACAAATTTCATGCATTGACTGTTTGACAAAAGAAGCTGATAAATCGACAAGAATTGCATTACATAGGCATCAATTCAGCGTATGGCTGCGGCCGTCGGTTGTTAGGCCCTACAGTTCCTGCTCGGACCGCAGGGGGTGGCGGGTATAACCATGTTGCTTTTCCTGCGGCAAACGGTGAAAGCGCTTGACGTTACGAAAGCGAATACACACTCCAATTCATCTTTATGGATAGTCTATTTCGGTTAATTATCCGGGAATCCTGGGTGGCCCGGAACCATATCCCATGGCGAAGCAAGAAAGCGCCTACATGCCTCAATTCTTCTGTATTCGCTTCTATTCTGGGTTGATTCATGGGTTGAAGTCAGGTCCATAGATATGCACTACTATTTCAGCCGAAGAGTACTGGATTTGAGGCCAATGGCGTCCTGCACGGCCGTGGCACAACCGGGGTGAAGCGGAAGCATGAAACTGGAAGACCTGCAACCCAACGCCGCCTTGCGCGGAATTGCCAATGATGGCGTTGTTACCGTGGTCAGTGTGCAGTGGTTTGGATCCGAAGCCCTGGAACTGACATACAAGTCCGCGAACGGCAAGGTCGCGAATGAATTGCTGTACCGGCATGACGAAGCCCGGCTGGAAATTGTGGAGCAGGGCCGCCCGTGGAGTTTTGATGGGGACGGCTCCTTGTTTCGCTTGGTCTCCGAGGCCCAACGAATACGGCTGGCGCACCTGTTTGATCCGGTGCTGGCTGTGCATACTTCCCAGGTGGATCCCTTGCCCCACCAAATTACGGCCGTCTATGAATCGATGCTGCCTCGCCAACCGCTGCGCTTTCTCCTAGCCGATGACCCTGGCGCTGGAAAAACCATCATGGCAGGGCTGCTGATAAAGGAACTGGTGGCTCGGGGCGATCTGCAACGGTGCCTCGTGGTGTGTCCAGGCAGTCTTGCGGAGCAATGGCAAGACGAGTTGTATCAACGTTTCCATCTATCATTTGAAATCCTAACCAACGACAAGCTGGAGTCAGCCCGCACCGGGAATTGGTTTTTGGAGACCCGTTTTGTAATTGCGCGGCTCGACAAACTGTCCCGCAATGAAGACATTCAGCTTAAGCTACAAGCCCCAGATTGCCGCTGGGATCTCGTGGTGTGTGATGAGGCCCACAAAATGTCCGCGACCGTGTTTGGCAATGAGACGAAGTACACCAAACGGTATCGGCTGGGGCAGCTTCTTTCCACCTTGACGCGCCACTTCTTGCTTATGACAGCAACCCCGCACAATGGCAAGGAGTCGGATTTTCAATTGTTCTTGGCGCTGCTGGACGGCGATCGCTTCGAGGGCCGTTTTCGCGATGGGGCCCATGTGGTCGACGTATCTGATTTGATGCGACGCATGGTAAAGGAAAAGCTGCTGAAATTCGACGGTAAGCCGCTTTTTCCACCCCGGATGGCGTATACCGTCCCTTACAAACTGTCCAATCAGGAGGCGCAACTCTACAAGGAAGTGACGGAATATGTCCGTGATGAGTTCAATCGCGCCGAGGCACTGGCAAACGGAAAGCAGGCAGGGACCGTCGGTTTTGCGCTCACCATTTTGCAGCGGCGTTTGGCATCGTCTCCAGAAGCCATCTATCAGTCTTTGCGTCGCAGGCGGGAACGCCTGGAGAGCAGCCTCAGGGAGTTGGAGGTATTGCAGCGAGGGGGAAAGACGGGCGTCAGGTTTGAACTTAGTTTCCTTCTAGATGATGAAGATGTGGAGGACTTAGAGGATGCGCCAGACAATGAGTTGGAGGCGGCTGAAGAGAAGTTTCTGGACCAGGCCACCGCAGCCCGCTCCATCTCCGATTTGAAGGTTGAAATTGGAATTCTGAAGCGGCTGGAATCGCTTGCTCTTGAAGTACGGCAAAGTGGCACGGATACCAAGTGGTGCGAATTGGCAAGTCTGCTGAATGAAATCTTCCAGACCGGCGGTTCTGCCGTCCGGGTATCGGAGGAAGTGGCTCCTTATGGTGCGGGCGTCATCGCCGGTCACATACCTTCCCCGCTCCAAAAGCTCGTCATTTTCACCGAGCATCGCGACACCTTGAACTATCTCAAGAACAAGATCGAGACGCTGCTGGGCCGCCATGAGGCAGTGGTCGTGATACACGGCGCTATGGGGCGCGAAGATCGGCTTACCACGCAAGAGCGATTCCGGCACGATCCCAGTGTGCAGGTGCTACTTGCCACCGATGCCGCAGGTGAAGGAATTAACCTGCAGCGTGCACACCTTATGGTGAACTACGACTTACCGTGGAATCCCAATCGCATTGAGCAACGTTTCGGCCGTATCCACCGAATTGGTCAAACTGAGGTTTGTCACTTATGGAACCTCGTGGCCGACGAGACGCGCGAAGGGGATGTGTATCGAAAGTTGCTGGAAAAACTGGAGGAGGCACGGAAGGCGCTCGGTGGACAGGTCTTCGATGTTTTGGGAAAGCTTCAGTTCGAAGGAAAGTCGTTGCGCGATCTCCTCATTCAGGCCATTCGCGAAGGCGAGAGTCCCGAAATCAAGGAGTACTTGAACACAGTCTTGGATCATACCTTCGACATTCAGAACCTGAGAGGCATCCTGGAGGAAAAAGTTCTCGTCCAAGATGCCATGGACTTCAGCCGCGTTCAGCGCATCCGGGAGGATATGGAGCGAGCCGACGCGCGCAGACTTCAACCGCACTATATTGAATCGTTTTTCCAGGAAGCGTTTAAACGCTTAGGAGGATCGGTCAAGCAACGAGAACCCAGGCGACATGAGATAACCCATGTGCCGGCGCCCATCATTAACCGGGATCGCCTGATTGGACTTGGCGGGCCCGTATTGCAGCGTTATGAGCGTATTGCTTTTGAAAAGTCGCTCATCGCCCCGCAGGGTCAACCCCTTGCCGCATTTGTTTGTCCGGGGCATCCCCTGCTTGATGCCGTCATAGACCTGACTCTTGAACGGAGTGTGGATATCCTGCGACGCGGGACCATCCTAGTCGACGAGCGCGACATGGGCACAGACCCCCGAGTGATTTTTTACTTGGAGCATGCCATCCAAGACGCGAGCCATACGCACTCTGGCGATCGGCGCGTGATTTCCAAACGAATGCTCTACATTGAATACTCAGCAAACGGCGAGGCAAGACACCTCCACTATGCGCCCTATCTGGATTTCCGGCCGCTCAAGGCAAACGAACCCGGCGTGGAAGAAATCCTGGCAAGGCCGGAATCCGCGTGGATTGACCGGACATTGGAGCAAAAAGCGCAGCAACATGCTATTGCGGATGTGGTGCCCGAGCATCTAAGCGAGGTGCGCGTACCCAGGCTTGAACTCATCATGAAGATCGAAGCGGCTGTCAAAGCGCGGCTGACAAAGGAAGTAACCTTCTGGGATCATCGTGCCAATGAACTCAAGCATCAAGAGCAAGCCGGAAAACCAAACGCCCGGCTGAATTCCGATGAAGCGCGAAAGCGCGCCGATGGTTTGCAGGCTCGCCTCCAGAAGCGGTTGGAGGAGCTCAAGCTAGAGGCCCAGATTTCCCCGCTGCCGCCGGTTGTATTAGGTGGAATGCTCATTGTACCCATCGGGTTAATCGATAAGATGATGGGCAAGGAGGCATCGAAACTCCTGCATGCGGTCGATACGCAAGCAAGTGCCGCCCGTGCCCGTTCCATCATCATGGATGTTGAGCGAAGCTTGGGCCACGAACCGACGGACAGGGAACTGGAAAAGCTCGGATACGATATCGAAAGTCGAGTGATAGGTAACGGCAAACTTCGTTTCCTTGAAGTAAAAGGAAGGGTGTCCGGCGCTTCAACCATCACGGTCACCCGCAATGAGATTTTGTATTCGCTGAACAAGCCGGAGGATTACGTCCTGGCCATTGTTGAGTTCATCGACAATGACACCCATCGTGTGCACTACATCCGTGAACCCTTCAAGAGGGAACCGGATTTCGGGGTGACGAGTGTCAACTATGACTTTGCAGACCTAATCACTCGCGCGGAGCCGCCTGGATGAACGTGCCACCAGCCTACTTTGATGCAATCGAAAGTGGGGCCACTGTGCGCTGGAATCAGCTTGAAAGCGATCCGGTCTTGGCAGCGCCTTGGCACCAACTATTTCGGCAGGTGCAACTACCCCGGCATGTGGTGTCTGAATTGCTGCAAAATGCAGATGACGCCGGAGCAACAGAGGCTACCGTGCGCATTCAGGACGGGTCCTTCGAGTTTACCCACAATGGTGAAGACTTTACGGATCAGCAGTTCTCTTCCCTCTGTCGATTTGGATACTCGAACAAGCGGACATTACACACAATTGGATTCCGCGGCATCGGGTTCAAGAGTCTTTTCAGCCTTGGTCCTGAAGTGCACCTGCAGACCCCCACGCTCTCCGTTCAGTTTCAAAAGCATCGATTCACCCAGCCCATTTGGGATCCGGACACCTGCGTTGGTGAATCTTACAATACAGTGATAAGAGTCCCATTGCAGAATGGACGTATACACGACGTAGAAAACAACTTTCGAGAGTGGCTTAACAACCCACTCTCGCTGTTGTTCTTCCGGTCAATCCGAAAGCTCACAATAGGCACGATGGTCATTAAGTGGCAGGACGATGGCCTAGGACCCGTTCCAAACTCTAAGTGGGTTCGACTTAACGGCGATGATACCCGGTACTTGTTGATTAATTCAGTGCGTGAGCCGTTTCCTGATAATGCCAAGAAAGAAATACTCGATGAAAGATCCGTCGATCAGGAAGTCGATGCCCAGTTACTTGCTTGCGAAATTCAACTGGTCTGCGGTTTGCCGGGGCGTCTTTATGTAGTGCTACCGACAGACGTGACTCCCGACATTCCCTTTGCTGTCAATGCACCATTCATACAAGATCCTGCCCGAATGGGAATTAAGGACCCGGAGATTTCACCAACAAACCGCTGGTTACTCCAACGGGCTGGAGTCTTGGCGGGGCAGTCTACTTTGGGTTGGTTGGGGAACTTCAGTATCTCGGTAAAGGAAAGAGCTAATGCCTATTGCTTGGTGCCCACTTGTAGGAATGACTCCGGAATCGACGGGACGTGCGCGAGTATTGTTGCCGATTCATTTCAAGAGACAGTAAATGGGCAACTGCTCCTGTTGGACGACAATGGAAATCTTCAACAGAGTAAGAAATGCTTCGGTATTCCCACCGAATTGTTTGAAATCTGGGATGGTAAGGAAATAACGCGCCTGTTCGACAACGGCAACAGGCCGCCACTATCCCGCTACGTATCACTGAAAAGCCGGGATTGGCTTATGGCAAAGGGATACTTGGAATCTCGTGCGCTGAAAGACGTCTTCACCGCTCTAATGACAGCCAGCCCTGCCAAGCCCGACAGTTGGCATAAACTTTTGCGGCTATGGACTTTTATACTGCCTGAACTGCGGCAAAGACGTTACGATACGAAAGTAGCCGATGCAGTAAGGTTAGTGCCGGTACGAGGTGTGCAGTCTCTGTTGGCGTCGGAAGTCGTTGTTCGTATGGGCGAGACACCGCTCATCAGTACCGAGAACGGTTGGGCCCTTGTAAACGAATACGTCAAGATACTGGACGGCGAGTGGCTCTCGTATATTAAGGAGCCTGACCAAGATGAAATGGATGACTCCCAGGCGACGCGAGCAAGGGTAGCAAGAGAGGTGCTTGAAATTGTCCATTTGGACAGGCCAACCCCTAAGGATAAAGTCATCAATCTCGTTGGTGATGCCATTGTACGGCAGAAATCTGCACCCAAAGAACATGTGATTCGCATTGGTAGAATTGCTGCCGAGGTGGAGGCAAAGGTAGACGAGCAATTCCCGTTTCTGGTGAGAAGTGGAATCACAAAACAGGCAAGAGACGGGTTGTACTGCGCCGAAAGCAACGGCCTAATGGCATACATGCCACCTATTTGGCTCAATAACTACGCCTTGCATGAGGAGTATTTGGCCGGGCAGCCGGCTTCCTTCGCACAGAAGTGGAAAGATTGGATCGAAAGCGGTCACGCCCGCGCATTTGCCTTCCCCCCACTTCGCTGCGTCTATTCCCAAGTGTATAAGTTAATCGAGATAAACGAGGAAATCCGACGTCGAGGCGATAAGACCGACGCCTATACACGTTTTAGCACTCACGAATACCGACTGACGGATTGGGACTTTGACGATGAACTGTGGACTTTCTGGCGGGAGTGCGCAACGACTGACGATAGGGTTTGGAACCGACTGGGTACTTGTATCCTCAGCCAACGGATTGATTTCTGGAAAAAGTCGATGCAGGCAGTGGTCCAGCAAGTCACAACCGCCAAAAACTGGCGTGATCTGAGCTGGGGCTACGTGACGCCCTTATGGATACACAAGTTGAAGCAGCTTCCTTGCCTTCCAGATACGAGGGGTAATACATGCAAGCCATACGAGTTGCTTCTCCGAAATGCAGAGACCGAAGCATTAATAGATATTGAATCGTTTGTGGACAGTCATCTTGATACGGAACAAACAAGGCCACTTCTGAAGAAACTGGGGGTTCAGGACAAAGGCAATGGGCCAGAACGGCTCTTGGATCTTGTTCGTGTATTCATGAATAGTAGCGATCCGCCACGGGATGAACTCTGCAAGTGGTACCGGCGTCTCGATCTTATGGCCAGCAATGGTTCAACCAGCGATCAGGAACAAATACGGAGGGCCTTTCAGTCAGAGGCCCTTGTATTCACTTCTGAGCATGGGTGGGTGACCACAGCTAATGCCTATGTTGCTTCGGCAGACGATGATGTACCAGATGCGCCACTTGTCTTGTCGGGTGCTAGGGATCTATCACTATGGAGTAAGGTGGGAGTTGCAGAGCGTCCCACGGTTGAGCGCGCGATTGGCTGGTTAGGCACTCTTCCATCCAGGTCTAGACTCTCTAGAGAGAACTTGCACCGGGTAAAGGCACTGATGGCACGCCACCCCTCTCGCGTTTGGGTCGAGTGCGGTCATTGGCTGAACCTGTGCGACGAGTGGGTGCCAACCGGGGCGATTCAGTTTGGACTCTATTCCGACAGAAAAGACTGTCCTGATCTCTTTCCCCCGTTTCTCGGGCGAATTGGGGACTTTGGTCGAGTTCACCAGGACGTATTGGCTGAGCAACCGTTTTCACAACTGCCGTCCATTGGAAGAATCGTCGAGTTTCATTTGGACTCGAATGTCGCACTATTAGGTGAAGTAATGCCCATACCTTGGTTGAATCAATTTGGATACCATTTGCAGCGACTGGATATAGGCATGGAAGATGATGACGCAAGTCGCATTGCGCAGCTGACCACGGAATTATCCAATGCAATGTTAGTTTATGTGGAACATTTAAGCGTTGTTCCATACGTGGACGACGTGCCGGCCGGGCCTGCTGAGCAGCATTCGTTAGTGTGGAAGAATGGGATGCTATATGTTACAAGCACTGAGTCCGCTCGATTGGCAAAACTCGTTCCCGAAGTGCTTGGCAAGCAGTTCGGCCGCGAGGACTTTGCAATGGCCATGAGCTATTGCTATGAGCGTCAACCCAACGAGATTCGTGCCTATTTGGAAGAGAATTTCAAACTCTTACCGGAGGTTTGCGACCGGTCGGCTGAGCCTGAAACAGTAAGACCGGAGTTAAATGTGGAAGCTATTGATCCTGTGGACGGGTTCTCAGTCGATAGAAAAGTAATAGATTTGGAGTCGGTATTGGGCGTGGAATTAATCCTTGGGGACGGCGACCTCGGAGAGATACACCCTGATGACACCGTAGAGGAATTGGAAGGGCTAGAAGATACCGCAGATCCTGATCCGAGACCAACTCGAAAGCAGGCGGCGTCAGTACCCCTTATTGAGAATTTTCTCATTGGCCAGGGGTTCGTTAAAGACAATGGAGGGCGGTTCGTTAGATCAGACGGTACTTTTGTTGCGAAAAATTCTGAGCACATATTCCCCTGGGAGTGGATAGCAAAGGATGGGTCTCCCACGCAATACTACCTTGCCAGCGATAAGTGTCTGGAAACGGAAGCCGTTGAACTTACTTATGAACAGTGGGGGATGATTTCGAATGAACCGGATTCGCACAATCTGGTCCTTTCCGACCGCAATGACCGCCCTACTGTACTGACCGGTACAAAGTTAATGGAACTGAAGAAACAAGGAATGGTTGAGTTGTTTCCAGCAACCTACAGACTATGCAAGAGGAATAGCACTAGAAATGAGTGTTTTTGAAGACACCAACCCCCGGGCTCTGAAAGAACTCCTGGCGGAGATCCATGGAAGAACCATGGTCTTGCCCGATTTTCAGCGTGATTTTGTGTGGGAGCCCAGCGCGACCCAAGAGTTGGTCGTTTCCATTGCCAATAACTATCCTGCTGGAAGCATTCTGCGCGTGCGCGACGTCAAACGATCTTTTGTTGCACGTGAATTCGAGGGAGCGCCACCATTGGATGGCGCGAAGCACACCTTTCTCGTACTGGATGGACAACAACGGCTCACCTCGCTATACCAGGCGTTTTATGGCGTTGGCGATCATCGGTACTACATTCGTTTGAATCTTCTAATTGAAGGTGCCGACTTTGACGAAGCCATTTTTAACGTTCGTTCGACCACAAAATGGGTCAAACGGCGTGAGGCGTTTGAAATGCAGGCAAAGGAACTGTTACTGCCCCTTTCCGTGCTCAAACACGGGTCAGGTGGCTTTGGTAAATGGGCGCGTAAGGTCGCGCGCCATCTACCCGACAAAGAGCGCATCGCGTTGGAGGATGCGCTCGATCACATCGAAGAGAGATGGCTCAGTACTATTGACGATTATCATTTTCCTGTCGTCACGCTCTCCGACAAGACCGAGGCGGATGCTCTATGCACCATCTTTGAGACGCTGAACCGGACCGGTGTGCGCCTGAGTCCATTCGAGCTACTGACTGCACGATTCTGGCCTCAGGGAATCAATTTGAGGGCGCTATGGGACGCGACTCTTGAAGAATTCCCCATAATTGAAGACTACAGTGTCGATCCCTACTACGTGTTGCAGAGTATTGCCCTCGTTTCCCGAAAGACGCCGTCCTGCAAACGGAGCGACGTGCTCGATCTGGTTGCAGCAGACATCGATGAATACTGGCCCAAGGCGATTCGAGGACTTGCATTGGGGCTGGAAATACTTCGGGATGACTGCAACGTCGTGTTGCCCAAATGGCTCCCTTATCAAACCATTCTGATTCCGCTTGCAGCAGTCTTGGCCAAGCTAGGCATGCCTAAGACCGCAGAGGCAGGGTCTTACCGTGAAAAGCTCAAACGGTGGTTCTGGTGTGTTTCCTTTGGCCAAGTCTATGAAAATGCGCCGAACAGCCAGGCCGCACGCGATGTCACGGAGCTTTGCGCGTGGCTCACCGGTGGCGACCCGCCTGATTCCGTTTCTAAAGCTCGATTCGATCCGAATTTTCTACGCGAAACAACGCCCAAGCAGCGCTCCATATACCGGAGCGCAATATGCCTAATCCTGGGAATGGGTGCGCGGGATTTTCACACCCAATCGGTCATAACTGGAAAATTGATTACATCGAGTGGAATTGACGACCACCACGTCTTTCCGGCCGCGTATCTGGATCGCCAAGGTGTAAAGCCAGCGCGGTTGCGGGATTGTGTACTGAACCGAACGCTGATCGACCGTACGACAAACCAGATGATCGGAGACAAGCCCCCTTCGATTTATTTGGCGCGCCTTCGCGATACTGACGGATTTCCGCTTGACGCAGTGCTGTCATCGCATTGCCTGCCGCGTGGGGATGAGTCCCCGCTTGTGCGCGACGACTTTGATCACTTCATCGCATGGCGGCAAGAGGCGCTGTGGCAGGAAATACAGAGGTTAACAGGCATACATAACCGTACGGAACAAGTTGAGTCCGAATACGAAATCCCATGAGCACGAACACGCGAAATACAGTGCCTCTTGGCCCATGTGGGGATTGGTTCTGCGAGTTTCTCCATGCCAATGCCGACGTCGAGTTCTGTTTTCCAGGCTGTGGTATTTGTAGTTGCGTATTTGTACAGAAATTGCTCGAGGCAATGGGGTATAGCGATGAAAACTCCCCAAGGCTGGGGGCAAACGCAACCCGCCGAGTTATAGATGCATTTAGATCCTTTTGCCCAGACATCGAGGAAGCGCAAAAACTACAGCCAGTCACGCGGAAAATCATTCATCGCCTTTGGCAGGAAATGGGGAAGGACGTGCATGCGGAACTCGAGTTAGCAAGATGCCTGGAGGGCACATGGGGCGGAGAGGTCCTGGCCAACATGCAAGCCCACTATCGTGACCACATTGAACGGTTACAACGAACGAAATTGGAACACGAACAGAACCGTAGAGAAAGGGAAACGCGAAAACACGAACGTATTAAGGCGCGGGCAGTGACCAAACGCGATCAGGACAGGATTTGGTGGCAACAGCACGGATGCGAACCCAAGTAAGATAATGGCAGGACCATGAACGACCCGGTAAAGGGCTGGATGGAGGCCATGCAGCCGGACCTCTGCTGACGCTCCGCAGGTTGGCCAAACTGCCTTTGCCGGCGCGCTACGAACGACGACTTGTCTTTACGTTGGATTGCAGTTCTTTAGTTCTTTCGAATGGCGTGGCTTGGCCCATTGTACCTGCCGAGTGGGAGCGCCTGGTGCCTACAAACTTACAGTACAAGTTCATTCAGTTCCTGGAGACCCTGCTGGACATGCCGATTTGCCTGGTCGCAACTGTAGAACATCCCAAACTCGGCCGCACCAAGATCGTGTGCAGGTACGAAAACAGGAAAGCCAGAACCGTCTGCAAGCGAAGGACAAGGAATAGTCATGCCTACCTTTAATAGGTATCGCGATGGCCGAGGCTATTACATTCGATCCAATGTTGGCGGGTATATGTGCACCTTTCAGCTTGAGGAAGAGGGAATCAACTACCTTATTAAAGAGCGAGGACTAAAAGTTGGAGATAAATTTGATGTCAGAACGCTCAACCATTTGGTCGAATCCGGTTGGGCTTACACAGGTGGCTCTGGGGCGACAAAGGTCGACCTTGACGACGAACGGTATTCGGAGAACACCGATACTCGTGCGAACATATCGGTCAATGAGGAAAGGAATCGCAAACGGAGGGGATCGACAAATCACAATCGAGAAGTCGAGTTGGATCGAATCAAACGAGGCTTCTATTCTACTGCCAAGTCGGAACATCAACACAAGAATCAGGCATACCATCAAGCGAATATGCCCTTGTATGCCCTGTTCGCCCGCGGAGTCCAACGAGTAACTCTTCCCGAGTCGCAAGGTGAGGCGGAAGCCACGAAGATATCCGGCCGTTTGGCGCAAGAACCCCATGCCCCTTTTGCCGAAGAAAGCAAAGAAACTGTGGACCCGGTCGTTTCACGGATTCAAGAACGGGCTTACCCGGAGGTCGGCCGTGCACACTGGGTCATTGCTGAACTCTGGGCATATACGGTTTCCATCTGCTTCATACTATGCGTCTTCTTGCTTGTCGTGCTGAATATGCTTTCCTTCGCGGCGGTCCTGTTTCTCATTCCATGCTCCGCACTATCGGTCTCCGTTGCTCCACTTTTCCGGAACATACTGCTCGACATCATCCTGTGCATCATATTGCAAAAAAGAGTCCCCGACGTTGGTCAAATCTGCGCGAGAGAAATTCGACGACGCGGCGCCTATGTACCCGTGCATTCACTTCTGGAACTGTTGCGAGACGTGTCCGCAATTCCAGGATCCAGAATGAATCCAAGCCACATACAACACAATTCGGGCGATGATTTAAACAGGTATACTCCTTATGAAGAACAAGTCAGATTACTACTGCTTGTGATACTTTGGCTCTTGTTTGCCGTATTTTGGCTGCTACTCGTACTATGGCTGCGAAACGAAGGGTAGGGGGTAAGCCTAGCCAATCAAACTAGTCGGGTTCCTACAAGGCGACAACTTATGGTAGAAATCACTTTTGATACTGGCCAGACACAGCGCCTGTCATGCCGGGCCGGGGATTTGCTGGGCTGGTTCCGGCTGACATCGGCCATCTACGAGCCACCCGTTTGGGCTTGGCATGATGCGTAGTTGCTTACGGATTGCCACGCACACCGTGAATTGAGATGTCCAAGTTTCTCACACACATAAAAAAGGCACCGTCCATCAACACTGTTTGTACCTCCATTTCAACACAATACGTCTGTCAAGTCCGACATATCCAATCTGCTAGTCGACTTCAACCCCAATCAGCGCAATGTCCGCTTCATGCAATATCTTGCCAACAGTGCCGGTATGTGGCCCAAAAGGAGCAATTTACGGCAGAAACTCAATTCTAGCGAGATTATCGCGCACGAATTTGATAGTCTACGGCTACATACTGCCTGCATGGCCACTCAGTTGGAGAGTCCCCTGCCAGGCATAACCGAAGGCGGCAAATGATCAACGAGACAGAACTAAGGAACTTGCTGGCAGACATGGAGTCTGCCCGGGTCGAACGAACTACTTCGACAACGGACAGCCGCAAGTTTTGCGAGGCCATATGCGCATTTGCAAACGACATGCCAGGAAATAATCTTCCAGGCTATCTGATCATCGGCGCGAGCGATTCGACCGGAACCATCACGGGTGTCAATGTCTCGGACGAACTCTTGCGTAATCTTGCCAGCCACGCGGATTCCGGGCAAATCGTACCATTGCCTTCCATGGTAGTGGAAAGGGTCTCATTGCCAGAAGGAGACCTTGCCGTCGTCGAAGTGAGGCCTTCAGATATTCCTCCTGTCCGTTATAAGGGACAAGTCTGGATACGTCGCGGGCCGCGTAAAGCGATCGCGGGAGAACAGGATGAGCGAATTCTAACCGAACGTCGAACATCACACGCCCGAACTTTCGACCTCATGCCATGCAAGGGATGCGACGAGAATGAGCTTGCACTTGACCTGTTCCAACTTACTTACCGTAGTGCTGCAATCGCGCCAGAGCTTATCGAGGAAAACAATCGAGATATGCTCCTACAGATGGCGTCTTTAGGTTTGTGGTCAACCAAAGATAAATGCGCCACAAATGCAGGAGCGATTCTATTCGCCCATGATACATTGAATTGGATTCCAGGGGCCGCTATTCAATACGTGCATTTTGAAGGTGAAGGTCTTGAATCAGAAGTGCTCGATGAACGACGATTTGAAGGCGATCTAATAAACCTGCTTCGTGAATTGGATAGTTTTGTAAAAACCATGATCCCCATGTATCCGGAATCAGTGTCGACTCTAAAAGAAATTAGCCGGACACCGTATCCCGCGACAGCTATACGAGAACTTCTAATGAATGCTGTGATGCACCGCGATTACCAGTCCAATTCGCCCATTCGCTTATACCGGTTCAGTGACCGCATCGAAATTCAAAATCCCGGCGGGCTCTACGGTTCCGTCACGCCTCAAACCTTTCCCAACCAGAATGACTACCGCAATCCAAAGATTGCCGAGGCCATGAAGGTCCTGGGATACGTAAATCAATTCGGCAGGGGAATCGTCCGCGCCCAAAACGCATTGAAGGAGAACGGTAACCCACCCGCTGAGTTTAATATTAATGAGCCAGCTCATTTTCTGGCCACTATCAAGGGAATCCTCAGATGAAAACCATCGCCTTCTTCAATAACAAGGGCGGCGTTGGTAAAACCACTCTTGTATATCACCTCGCATGGATGTGTTCCGAACTAGGCAAAAAGGTCCTCGCGGTTGATTTGGACCCCCAAGCCAATCTCACAAGCATGTTTCTCGATGACGACACTTTGATAGACTTATGGCCGGAAGAAGGCGAGAACAAAAGCATTTTGGCCTGCATTTCTCCGCTTATCGAAAACACGGGGGATATTGCTGTTGCTCCATTGCAGAAGCTAAATGCAAATCTATTTCTTCTCCCAGGAGACCTGGGTCTGTCCCGATTCGAGGACAAACTCTCCGAGGCGTGGCCCAAATGTTTTATGGGAGATGTAGGTGCGTTTCGCACAACGACCGCTTTTTACCGCATTGTTCACCATGCAGCGGAATCTTTAGACGCCGATGTTATTCTGATGGATGTTGGACCCAATCTCGGCGCTATCAATCGGGCATCTTTGATTGCATCCGATAATATCGTAATGCCGCTTGCGCCGGGGCTGTTCTCTCTGCAGGGTTTGAAGAACCTCGGCCCAACCATTGATGCTTGGAGAAAGCATTGGCAAAAAATGTTGGATGAGAAGCCTGAAGATCTAAACATACCAATGCCGTCCGGCTCCATGACGCCTGCGGGTTATGTCGTCATGCAGCATGTTGAGCGAAGGAATCGTCCTGTCAAAGCCTACCAACGTTGGGTTTCCAAGATTCCCCAAGTTTACACAACCCATGTCCTGCGTAAGCCAATCACTGAGGTGAATGTCGAGGCCGACCCTAATCGGATTGGATTCATTAAGAACTACCAAAGCCTGATGCCGCTCGCGGAAGATGCTCGAAAACCGGTTTTCAAATTGTCGCCTGCGGATGGAGCAATTGGAGCCCATGCCGCGGCGGTGTCGAAATGCTATCTAGACTTTAAGTCTCTTGCGAACGAAATACTCGCGCGGTCAGAGAAAAAAGCGGCTGCTGGTCAAGAGACTGAAGTGATAGGCCGACGATAAAGTCCTTGTAGCAAACAGGTCGCGCGCCATGCATGTGATACCGACTGAAGACTTGGGGCACCCAACATCTTCGAGCGATAATTTATGGTAGAAATCACTTTTGATATTGACCAGACACAACGCCTGTCATGCCGGGCCGGAGATTTGCTGGGCTGGTTCCGGCTGACATCGGCCATCTACGAGCCCCCCGCTTGGGGTCTGCATGATGCATGGTACACACGCGACGGCGACTATGTGACAGTGACCAGTCGCTCTTTCGATTTACCCTCCTGGGTCGAACTCCACCCAACGGAAATGTCCAATTTGCTGGGTATGCGGTGGGTTAATAATTACAATGCCGCCGGTGCCAATGCGCCGCCTGTGCCCGATGCGCCCATGGACGCGCCCAACTTGTGGCGGCTCAGGGCCGGTGACCGGATGGGCTGGGTCACCACCCCGCGTTATGCGCGGAATCCCGTTGCCACGATTATCCTGTTCGACGCCTCTGCGATGGCAATCCTGGAGACCGTCGTGCCAGCTCCGGATATCTTCCGGATCGCGGGTGGTTTCCCCAAGGACCCCGTGCCCGAAAACGTGACGGAAGCCCTGCGCGAGTGTTTGCGTGCCATCGAGCGCAAAGGGTTGCCCCGCGTCATCGATACTTCATGGAGCTTGGAATACTAGTAGGTAGAAGGTAGAAGATAGGATTTAGGAAATGGGGGGTTTTGAAAGTGTGGGTTATATGACCAAGATCCGCAAGAAACTCATTGAAGTGGCCCTGCCTTTGGAAGCGATCAACGTGGCTTCCGCGCGGGAGAAGTCTATTCGACACGGGCATCCTTCCACGTTGCACCTCTGGTGGGCGCGGCGGCCTTTGGCGGCGGCGCGGGCCGTCATCTTTGCGCAAATGGTTGACGACCCTTCCGCATGGCCCGACCTGTTCCCCACGGAAAAGGCGCAGAACAAGGAACGGCAGCGCCTGTTCAAGATTATTGAAGAACTCGTCAAATGGGAGAACACCACAAACGAGGCCGTGCTCCAGCAGGCCCGCGAGGAAATCTGGCAAAGCTGGCGCCGCGCCTGCGCCGAGAACGCCGACCACCCTCGCGCCAAGGAACTCTTCGACCGTTACAAACTCCCCGCTTTCCACGACCCCTTTGCCGGTGGCGGCGCACTCCCTCTCGAAGCCCAACGCCTCGGACTGGAAGCCTACGCGAGCGATCTGAATCCGGTTGCTGTGCTGATTAACAAGGCGATGATCGAGATACCGCCGCGGTTTGCCGGGCAACCGCCCGTCAATGGAGCGAGTAGAACAGAGGATTTAGGACATAGTAGGGAAGAAAGTGGTGAGGACTTAGAACTTAGGGGGGGCGATGGGACTTCACTATCGAGAACTGATGGTATGGAGGAAATCGATGGACCTGGCAAAAGAGGTCTATCGTCTGGTAGCGCATCTTCCCAAGGAAGAAATGTACGGGATGCGTTCGCAGATCACACGGGCGGCAGCGTCAGTGCCAGCCAACATCGCGGAGGGATGGACAAGAGAATCCGAAAAGGAGCGGGCTCAGTTTCTGGCCATAGCGCAAGGTTCCCTGGCGGAGACGGAGACGTTTCTCACGCTTTGCGAGGAGATCGGATGGATGCAAGTCACGGAAACAAGCGTGGCGCGGAGTCTGATCGTGGAAGTGGGCAAGATGCTCAGCACGCTTCGGCGCAAGTTTCGCGAGAATCGCTAGAATCGACTGCCTCCTCCCCCCTAAATCCTAACTCCCAATTGCTATTCGCTAGAGAATGGAAAGGCGCAGCCGGACTCGCCGCCGATGTCCGCTACTACGGTCAATGGATGCGCGACGAAGCCGAGAAGCGCATTGGCCACCTATACCCCAAGGCCAAAGTCTATTTTGACCCGGCTAAGAGCCGCTACTATACCCGCGAAGAAGTCGATACCTACTGGGCCAAAAACCCCCACGACAAAGTCCCCCTATATCCTAAGTCCTCCGTCCTAACCGCTAAAGAACTTACCGTCATCGCCTGGCTTTGGGCGCGCACCGTCAAGAGCCCCAACCCAGCGTATGCGGATGTCGATGTACCCTTGGCCTCAACCTTTATGCTGTCCACCAAGGTGGGCAAGGAAGCCTACGTGGAACCGGTGATAGAAAACGGCGGTTACCGATTCACGGTCAAAGTGGGGAAGCCAAAGGATGCGGAGGCCGCCAGACTAGGTACCACAGCCGGCAAACGCGCAGCATTTCGTTGCCTGATGTCAGGCGTGCCTGTTACGTATGATCACATTCGGGATCAAGGCAAGACGGGTTTTATGGGCGCAAGGCTAATGGCTATTGTGGCGGAAGGTGAGAATGGGCGTATATATCTTTCGCCAACTTCACAGATGGAAGCTATCGCTCTCAAGGCACGGCCAACATGGAAGCCAGATTTGGCCTTGCCTGTCAATCCACGTGACTTCAAGACACCTAATTACGGCCTCACCACGTTCGGCGACCTGTTCACGCCACGGCAGTTGGTGGCGTTGACGACGTTTTCGGATTTGGTGCAGGAGGCGCGGGTACGGGTGAAGCAGGATGCCCTCGCGGCGGGTTTCCCCGAACACGCCCCCAAACCCGCCAAAGGCGCCCCACCCATACCCACCGCCCAGGACTACGCCGACGCCGTGGCGGTGTATTTGGCGTTTACCATTGACAAAGCAGCTGACTACTGGTCAACGATCTGCACGTGGCATTCGAGTAAGGAACTTATTCGAAATACTTTTGGTCGCCAAGCTATTCCTATGACGTGGGACTACGTTGAAACAAACATTTTCTCCGATTCTTCGGGCAACGTATCCAGCGGAGTTGAATGGGCGAAAAAAGCCATTTGCGCATTTCCAGAGTCTCCACATGGGTATGCACAACAGGCTGATGCGCAGGCTCAAACTATATCGGCTGATCGTGTAGTTTCTACAGACCCGCCTTATTACGATAATATTGGTTATGCTGATCTTGCCGACTTCTTCTATGTTTGGCTACGTCGCTCCCTTAAGCCAGCTTTTGCGGAAGATTTCTCCACGTTGGCAGTGCCCAAGGCCCAAGAACTTGTTGCTACCCCTTATCGCCATGGCAATAAACAAAAAGCTGAGACTTTTTTTCTCAATGGCATGACACAGGCCATGAGCCGTCTCGCCGAACAGGCGCATCCAGCTTTCCCCGTCACCATCTACTATGCTTTCAAGCAAGCCGAGAGCGACGCAATCGATGGTACCGCCAGCACGGGTTGGGATACGTTCCTGGCGGCGGTTATCGAAGCGGGGTTTGCCATAAGCGGCACGTGGCCCATGCGGACCGAACTCAGCAACCGCATGATTGGGTCCGGCACCAACGCCCTGGCCTCCAGCATAGTGCTCGTGGGTCGTCCACGTTCGAAAGAGGCGCCGACCGCCACGCGGCGCGAATTTCTGAATGCCCTCAAAGCCGAACTGCCTGCTGCCCTTCTTCACTTACAGCGCGGCAACATCGCCCCTGTGGATTTGGCCCAGGCGGCGATTGGCCCGGGCATGGCCGTGTATACGCGATTCGCGAAAGTGCTCGACGCGGAAGGCAAACCGCTGACGGTGCGCGAGGCCTTGGCCCTCATCAATCAGACGTTGGATGAAGCCCTCGCCGAACAGGAAGGCGATTTCGATCCCGACACACGCTGGGCTTTGGCGTGGTTCGATCAGTTTGGATTCGCGGAAGGCGAGTACGGCGTGGCGGAGCAATTGTCGAAGTCGAAAAACACCAGCGTGAACGGCATGGTGGAGGCGGGCATCCTGAAGGCCGGCAAGGGCAAAGTGCGGTTGTTTAAACCGTCGGAACTGCCCGAGAGCTGGGACCCGGCCACGGATACCCGCCTGACAGTATGGGAGACCGTGCACCACCTTATTCGCGTACTGGAAGGGGGCGGCGAATCGGCCGCGGCCGCACTCGCAGGCAAGCTAGGGGCCAAGGCGGAAACGGCCCGGGAATTGGCGTACCGGCTGTACACACTGTGCGAGCGCAAAAAACGATCGGCCGAGGCCCTGTCGTACAACGCCTTGGTACAAAGCTGGCCGGAAATCGTGCGCCTGGCACGGGAACAGCGGGTGATTACGCCCGAGCAGGGGGATTTGGAATTGTGATTGAACCACAGATGGGAAGAAGAGAGAAAAGAGGAGAGAGAAGTGAGGAAAGATGGCTACCGGCTACCGGCTAACGGCCGAAGCCTCGGCCCTGCTCTTATCCGTGTGCATCTGTGTTCATCTGTGGTTAAAACTCTCAGGGGATGTCGCTTGAGCGGCGCACCGAACAGTAGCGTGACGGAGGCCATCATCGGGGCGGCGATGGAGGTGCTGAATACTTTAGGCCACGGCCTGTTGGAAAAGCCGTACGAGAACGCGCTTGTGGTGGAACTGGGGCTTCGCGGACTGTCGGCCCTCCAGCAATGCACATACGATGTGGTGTACAAGGGGAAGACGGTGGGCGCGTATGTCCCGGATTTGGTGGTACAAGACGCGGTAATTGTGGATGCCAAAGTAATAGAGCGAATCGGCGACCACGAGTTGGGGCAGATGCTGAATTACCTGAAGATTGCGGGGTTAAAGACGGGACTAATCATCAATTTCAAAAGAGCGAAGCTGGAATGGAAGCGGGTTTCACTGTAAACAGGGATAAGAATTGAACCACAGATGAACACAGATTCACACAGATGGGAAGATTGAATTATGAGAGAAAAAAGGAGGAGTGTGGCCCGCCTGATAGACCAGGGCTGTTCCCGTTCGACTGTCTTATCCGTGTTAATCTGTGTCCATCTGTGGTTTGATTTCAGATTGAAGCGTAGGAATTCCCAATGAGTTATCCAAAGAAGCTGGTGGTGTTGGGCGCGGGGTTCTCGTGTCCCATGGGTATTCCGGCGATGAGCGGCATCCTCTGCCGATTCAAAAAGTTGCCTTGGCACAAATCGCACACATGGTCTATTCATGGCATAGACATTCCAGAAGCCAAAGCGGCGCACGACACCTTCCTGGATTGGGAATCGGTGGACGCCAACGTGGAAGTCTACGGTGACACACTGATTCGAATGAGTGGGCACAGTACATTCGAGCTGAAGCGATTTTCCCGAGTATTCATCCGTGGTCTTGAACTTGTGATGCAGTCAGAGGACCAGGCGGAACGAGAGTGTTTGTGGTGCTGTCTATATCAACGATTTGCACGTGACCTGTTGAATACGCCCGATATCGAAGTCTGTACATTCAACTATGACTTGCTTTTGGATCAGGCGATCATGGCGGTTGGTGCTCTGCCTGAATACTGTCTGGGATCGAAGGAAGTGCTTTATGTCAATGAAGGCCGGCCTCCTGGGGTAAATCTCCTCAAGCCGAATGGATCGCTGAACTGGTTAGTTTGTGATCTCCCGTTCGATGTCTGCAATACCGTGACCGTGAAGTTTGACAAGCCGGACCCGCACTTGCCGGCCAATTGGGGGACCGGCCGCGAAAAGCACACCGGCCATGGCAGGTGCCCGCATCTGCACAGCGATCTGCATTTTCTGATGGTGCCGCCTGGGATGAAACAACGTCCGACGGAGTGGGCGGCACTGACTTCACTACAGAGAGTTCACGAACGTCTATTTGATGTATCCCGAAATGCCGAGGAGATCTACTTTGTCGGCTGGTCGGCACCGGATACGGACTGGGATTGGGCGCGCAAATACTGGGGCCATACACGTGCGACTGTTCATGTGGTAGGAAGAAACGAATCGACCGATATCAAGGGGCGATACTGTCGACTCGTGGATAAGAGCGAAAAAGATATCAATTGGCACCTAGGACCGGATAAAGGCGATGCCAAAGACTATAGCAAGAGCGATTGGCGTAAAGCGTTGCTTAGCTAATTGCCATCAAGAGTCGCGGTCTTGGCAAGGGGACCATGAATGCTGAGCGAGAAAGCAAAAGTGATTCTGCAGCTTATCGCCGAGGGGCGGGATTATGGGCAGATATTAGCGTTGCACCCGGGGTATACGTACAAGGACATCTTCGATGCGGCTGCGGAGGCGTTGACGCTGGCTGACAAGGCCAAGCCGGACTATGCGGAACGTCTGGCGGAGATTAAGGCAAAGCATCCGCGGGCGTATGAGCCTTGGAGCGATGAGGAGGATCGGGATCTGGAGTTGCTTTGGGGCGAGGGCAAAAGTGTCAAGGACATGGCCGCTCATTTTGGCCGCCAGCCGTCGGCGATTCAGTCGCGATTGAAGAAGTTAGGGCGTAGTAGTTAGGACTTAGAAGTTAGGACAGAGGCGATAGTGCAGCATAAGTACTGAGAACCGGCCGTGGCTATTGAAAGAAGCGGGATTGGATCGGTGCTTGGTTGTGATCGATGCTGCACTAAAGTGAAATGATTGATTGGGTTTGGGCTCTTTTCATCTGTGTCCATCCGTGTTCATCTGTGGTTCTAATCGGGGTTGAAGCGAAATGGCAATAACTAATCGAGACCGGGTCGGCAAGGGGCTGGAATTGCTTACACTGGGGTTGCAGCCGTTTGTGGAGCGGGAACTCAAGGCGCAGCATCAACAAACCTGGTTCGACGAGGTAAAGGCCGCCGTGGGGCCTTCGCAAGCCAAACTTTTCAAGGATGAAGAGCAACCACCTTGGGATGCCGCTTCATTGTTGGGCGTGATGTGGAACCAGTGGAATCTGGTTTTCAAGAACACGCTTGGGAACGCTGAACGGTCGATGGTGAGCGAACTTCGAGACGCGCGCAACAAGTGGGCGCACCAGGCCAATTTTTCCAGCGATGATGCGTATCGTGTGCTTGATTCGGTTTCGCGGCTGCTGGTGTCCGTTTCCGCGCCGCAAGCGGAAGATATTGAGCGAATGAAGATGGAGCTGTTGCGGCTCCGCTTCGACGAGCAAGTACGAAGCGAAAAGCGGAAGAGTTCGGGCACGGCCATCGAAAGCGCGGCCACGGGCCATTTGAAACCCTGGCGCGAGGTGGTGACCCCACACAAGGATGTGGCCAGCGGGCGCTATCAACAAGCGGAGTTCGCGGCAGACTTGTGGCAGGTGCACGTTGGGGAAGGAACGGCGGAATACAAGGATCCGGTGGAATTCTTCCGGCGGACCTTTGTGACC
The DNA here is from genome assembly GCA_045863295.1 of Candidatus Hydrogenedentota bacterium. Lineage (GTDB taxonomy): Bacteria > Hydrogenedentota > Hydrogenedentia > Hydrogenedentales > SLHB01 > BTWA01. The sequence goes on along the minus strand of BTWA01000008.1, from coordinate 78,729 downwards.
GAGAGCCTAAAGAGCATGCTGACGGGTGCGGTGCAACGGTTGACTGCCGGGGGCGGCGACCCGGTGGTGCAGTTGCAGACGAACTTCGGCGGCGGCAAGACGCACTCCATGCTGGCGCTGTATCACCTATTTTCCGGCATTAGTCCCGCCGAACTGTCCGGCGTCGACACCGTAATGAAAGGCGCGGCGGCGGATACGCTGCCGTCCGTGCGCCGGGCCGTGCTGGTGGGCAATAAGATCTCGCCGGGTAATCCCTCCACCAAGGCGGACGGGACTGTGGTGCACACGCTCTGGGGTGAATTGGCTTGGCAGTTAGGGGGCAAGAAGGCCTTCGCGCGCATCAAGGCTGATGACGAGAGGGCGACAAGTCCGGGCGATGTACTGCGAGAGATGTTCAATGAATACGGACCGTGCCTGATCCTCATTGATGAGTGGGTGGCCTATGCGCGGCAGTTGCACGATCAGAGCGACCTCCCCGCGGGCAGTTTTGAAACGCAATTCACGTTTGCGCAGGTGTTGACGGAATCGGCCAAGTTGGCGAAGAACTGTCTCTTGGTAATCAGCCTGCCCGCATCGGACACGACGGGTTCGCCGCATACGCAGGCCAACGACGTGGAAGTGGGCGGCCAGCGGGGGCGCGAAGCGTTGGACCGGTTGCGGAATGTTATCGGTCGAGTGGAGTCTTCATGGCGGCCGGCCAGCGCGGAAGAAGGCTTTGAGATTGTGCGGCGGCGCCTGTTCGAGCCGATGTCCGATCCGCAGCAGTTCAAGGACAGGGACGTGGTGGCGCGGGAATTTGCCGACTTGTATCGGACACAGCAGGCCGAATTTCCTCCCGAATGCCGCGATGCGGACTATGAGAAGCGGATCAAAGCGGCCTATCCGATCCATCCAGAGATATTCGACCGTCTGTATACGGATTGGTCGACGTTGATAAAGTTTCAACGTACGCGCGGCGTGCTGCGGCTCATGGCAGCGGTGATCCATAGCTTGTGGGAGAAGGGCGACCGGAATCCCTTGATACTGCCTGCCAACATTGCCATCGACGACTCGCGCGTGCAATTCGAGTTGACTCGATATTTATCCGATAACTGGGTGCCTGTGCTGGCCAAGGATGTGGATGGCCCCAATTCGTTGCCGCTGCGACTGGACGGTGAGATCGCGAACCTGGGCAAGTTTGCCGCATGCCGTCGCGTGGCACGGACGATCTACCTGGGGTCGGCACCGATGGCCGGCGCTGCGCATTTGGGGATCGAAGATCGCCGGGTGAAATTGGGGTGCGTGATGCCGGGCGAATCGCCTGCGGTGTTCGGAGATGCATTGCGCAGGCTGGCCGGTGCTGCGACGTATCTGTATCAGGATGGGCCGAGGTATTGGTATTCCACGCAGCCCACGGTCACGAAGTTGGCGGAGGATCGAGCAGAACAATTGAAGCGCGAATCGGACAAGGTTGTGCAGGAAATGGAGAAGCGGCTCAGGAGGGACCTCGAACAACGGGGCGACTTTAACCGTGTGCACGCCATGCCTGCGACTGGTCAGGAAGTGCCGGACGACGTGGATGCGCGGTTGGTCGTGTTAGGTCCGGATCACCCGTACACCAAGGATGCGGGGAACTCCGCCGACGCGGCCGCCAAGTCCATGCTGGAGGCGCGTGGCAACAGCCCACGCCTTTATCGCAATGCGCTGGTGTTCCTGGCGGCTGACAAGACGCGCCTGCAGGATTTGGACGAAGCGGTCAGACGGTACCTGGCCTGGGATTCCATTCTTACTGAACGTACCGAACTTGGTTTGACGCCCTTCCAGGTGAAGCAGGCGGAGACGCAGAGATCGGCTGCTGATGGCGCGGTAACGGCGAGGCTTCCGGAAACCTATCAGTGGCTTTTGGTTCCTGAGCAACCCAAGCCCCAGGACCCGGTGCATTGGAATGCCATTCGTGTGACCGGGCAGGATCCGCTGGCTATCCGCGCGAGCAAGAAGCTCAAGCACGAGGAACTGTTGGTGACCAAACTGGCGGCGACGCGGCTACGGATGGATTTGGACAAGATACCGTTGTGGCGGGGCGAACACGTTTCGGTGCAGCAGTTGGCGGAAGATTTTGCACGGTACATCTACCTGCCGCGGTTGCGGGATACGAACGTCCTTTTGGGCGCGGTCAACGAAGGTGTCTCGTTGCTCACGTGGGAGCACGACGCGTTCGCCTTTGCGGACACTTATGATGAGGAATTGCATCGCTATCGAGGTCTGCGCGGGGGACAATCCATTTTCACGGCTGGCGCGGATGCACCGGGACTGTTGGTCAAGCCGGATGTCGCGCGCAAGCAGTTGGAGGCGGAGACCAGCAAAGCCCAAGCGGACCCGGCAACTGGCGAATCGGGAGTGGTTGCGGGAGATGCTCAAGTCCCGTCTACAGGCGGCGATTCTGGAAACGCGGGTGCGTCCCCTGCCCCCATTCAAGTCAGGCCAAAGCGATATCACGGCACCGTGGTGCTGGATCCCGCCCGTGTTGGGCGCGACGCAAGCCGGGTTGCAGACGAGGTGATCGCGCATTTGGCAGGCCTGGTGGGCGCAGATGTCACCGTGACACTTGAAATAGAAGCACAATTTCAATCCGGCGCACCTGAGAACGTAGTTAGAACGGTGACAGAGAACGGGCGGACGTTGAAGTTCACCAGCCAAGGATTCGAAAGAGAGTAGAAATGCAATACGATAGAATGGAGGCCGTCTCTGAAAATGAGAGATGGAGTTTTGAGCACGTCGGAGCACACAAGGAGGCTCCACCATCCGATTCGAGCCAATGGCTAGTCGGAAGGACGAGCGCATTCATGCTGGCGAATTGACGAGTGTGGAGTGAACTCAAATGTCAGGTTTAGCCCATGATCAGCCAATTGTCATTGGAACTTGGCATTTCGATGATACCTATCCAACCTACCCCGAACTGCCAACAAAGGACGACTTTTTGGCATGGTTCGTTACTTTCATCTGGAATGGCGAAGGGCGGGTCAAGGAAGGCCGATGCGTTGACATTCAGTTGGACACTGAGCACCTGAATCGCCTGCGAGAGGCAACACATTGTCTCTCGACTCGATCCCTTTTGGTTAGCCACAAAGACTTGTTAAAGGAAGTCGAATCGAGAAACTCGCTGCTTTCGTTGGAAGAGATAAGCGACACCCTCTGCAAGCTGCCAAAAGACGACCTCAATAAATGCGCCTATTTGAGTCCCAGGGCGGTATCTAGGCTGGACCGTTTCAACAATTCCTATGTTCTCCAATTGCCGCCCCAGGCTCCGGAGCCGACACTTTACAGGATACTGAATGGTGCCGAGACGGTCCTACCGCTGGCGGACGCCGAAGAAATCGTGGTGCGCCCAATTGACGAATCGCAACAGGTGTTTGATGCCCCGGAAGTGCGTCAGCTATCCAAAGACTCGGATCCATTGCGCAGGCACATCCTTCATTGGTACTTACGCTTTCATACGCATGGCATGAGTCTTGGACAGTTTAGCAATTTGGGCGTTCTTCAGCGCGTTGAAAATTTGTGCAACTTGGCCGCAGAGATGGGTCAGTCCGGTGCGGTTACGCTTAAGGAGATACAAATAAGAGAAGACGGAAAGTGGTGTACCGGCCTGGCACTCTCAACCACCGATGTGTGGCGCGTGTTCGCGCGCGCAGGAAACAATGCATTGCCAAACGTATCTGAGCGTACTCTGCTAGGCCTTAGGAAACTGGTGCGCGCAATGGATGGCTGGAATTCCGCTTACGAGGATGAGTTCTTGAGGCCTCGACAGTCTACTTCCCACCTTAACTTCAAAATCAACAGGCTGGAGCTCGCAATTCTCAAAGCTGTGAAAAAGTATCCAGGGATTCGCAACTCAAGAGCGTACGAAATACGCGAGGTGCGAAGTGATACCTACAATCCATCAATGACTTCAGATTTGGTAAAGGTCAGAACGAATCTATGCGAGGCCATTTCAGAAATTGACGAGGACCTGGACCCAGAATTCACAACTGTCCAAATCAAGCTTAAGCGGCTTCACGATATGGGATTCATATCTGGCCCTCAGAAGCGAACACTCACCGAGCAAGGTAAGAGCTACCTTGCCCAGGCAGAATGACCTGTCTACACGACAACTCAACTCAACAGAGCGAAACAACCGTCGATTTGGCAGCGTGGCTAGACATTTCTCACTTTAATCTTCAGGCCCGTACCACTACCAGGCTTTTGAGCCTATTCTCATCCTCAAGCTGCTTGAATCAATGACGCCTATACAACTGTAGCTCGTGTGTCATCGATAAAAGGCTCCAAATCTGCGAGCGAAGGTCAAGTTACCCGTACTCTGACCCGATGAGTCATCCGACTTCCTCCACAATCCGAGCAATCTGCTTCCCTCAGTACCTTTCCCATCTGAACGTTCCATAGAAATGCAACATATGCGTCTCGCCTACATTGGTGCGATTTAAGGAAAAATAAGCTAAACGCCGACCATGCTTTTGGAAAAACCTATATGTTTTCTGTAAGTAACTGAATTAAATAGACTTACATATGTACGCTTTTTGGCAAAAGCAACCATGCAGATTCTCCAGTAGAAAATGATCGAAATTGCCTCCAGCGCACTGAAAGGAGGCGCAATCGATGGAGAGAGGTGATTTTCTAACTGTAGCAGAGGCGGCTAAACAAACGCCGCAGCATGTGCACGCATCCGTGGTTTGGCGGTGGATGCGAATTGGGCTGAAGGCCCGGACCGGGGAGCGAATCCGGCTGAAGCATGTCAGGATCGGATCGCGTGTTTTTACAACCCAAGCCGATTTAGATGAGTTCTTTCGAGTACTTGCCGAGGCAGATGTCGAATTCTACTCGAAACGGCAGAAACTTCTCGATCAAGAAAATTCGAAAATGAATGTCAGCCGCGGCCGTACGGAGAAACAGCGCGCTCATGCAGTCGCTCAAGCCCGTCGAGAGCTTGGGAGGTGCGAATAATGACAACGAGTACAAAGCGCGAGGGCTTCTGGGTAAAAGTCCCCGAAAGAATGCTTCAAAGCGATGCATACAGAGAACTTTTCCCGACAGCTCGCAATGTGCTGATCGAGTACCATTTGGCTTGGCATCGTGCCACCAAATGCCGCACAATCAAACTCCCATCAATTCCGTTTCCGTATTCTCCACGATCCGTGGCATGTGAACGTTCTTTCCGGTTAGCAATGCGGCAGCTTGAGTTAGTTGGGTTTGTGAATCGCATAAAAGGGTCTGCAGGAATTGCCACAGAGTACTCGCCGTCATCGCGCTGGAAAAGGTATGTCGCGACCGAAGCAGCCAAACTGTCTCAAGAAGCCAGAAGACAAAGCCATGAAGCCAAGCGGGCACGCCTGCCAATTCAAAGTACGTCAATAACCCATGCAAATTCTGCACAAGCGGCTGAACCCATGCAGAATTTGCTTGCGGGGTCCTGCATTCCTTGCATGCCCCCCCATGCAAAATTTGCACAGGTGACCCATGTAGAGAATGCGCCGATCTTAAGATTAAGAAAAAATAAAGAAAATGATTTAGATACCGACCGAGTGCCGAATTCCGAATCCAAATTGGATGAAAGAAAGTCAATCTTAGCTTTCCCCAACCCCAACAAGCTTCCCGGCGAGTTTATGAGCGCGTTGAGCGAGTTTGGCTTGAGTATGGGCGACATCGGACCTACGACTGCCAGAATTGGCCCTGGAATGCCGCTAGAGCAATTTATGAGTGAACTCAATTGGGCGGATTCCATGTCACGTGAGTTGAAGTCGCCACTGGGACAGGTACTCGAGAAGCGCTTGCTGTCGATTTGCAGGAACCATGTTTAGAACACCTGAACGCGAATACGCTTCCATGCGAAACTTTACATTGCTTTACACGACGTAGGGGTGTGAGAACGTATGCCCAGGCGGATTACCTTCACATTGTCAAAGCGCGAGGTATTTCTGGTTCATATTCAGAGTGGTGCAACGATTGAAATGGCCGCAAAGGCGGTCGGCATATCGCGGCAAGCGGCATATGATTTGAAGCGCAAGTGTGAGCGATTCTCGCAGGACTGGGATGAAGCGTACGAAGTAGGCACGGAGGCTATGGAGGCTGAGGCATATAGGCGTGCAGTGCACGGTGTCAAGAAGCCGATATGGAGGGGCAAGAAGATTGTGGATTATTACACGAAGTATTCGGATTCCCTGCTGATCTTTCTGTTGAAGGCCCGTAAGCCTTCCATGTACCGGGAAAGCTACAAGCAGAAGCTGGATGCAGTCGGTTCGGGAATCATACGGATGGGGATGTCCGAAGAAGACCTGGCGAACGCGGGTCATGAAGAGTCTCGGGGAACTCCAAACGTAAAGTGAAACGTTTCTGCGTTAGGATGGTGGCCCAACCTTGCAGAGCCTCCATGACGTCTCCAGCATTCTTGGGTCGGGCAACAATAGTGTGATTCCCACTTCCGGTCCCCACAGTCTCTACTTGCGGTTGATACATCTCCTGCTGTCGGACTGTCTTCACTCTCCGTCACCGTGCCGGTACCGGAGTTCGCCACATTCGCAAGCCAGCGTGCAAGTGCCACGGGCGCCGCATTGACCGCGCCCTTGAGGGCCATTCCGAATCGTTCAATCGCGTCGCCGGCCGCCATGACGCGCGCCATTTCCTCGGGAGATACGGCACGCCCATGCGCGAGATGCACGCCACCTTGCGGACCGCATAGCGCCTCAAGTCTTCCTAGTTGCCCTCGCGGTGCCCCCGAGTCCATCGAACAGGGATTGCAGGTTAGCGGCAAAGCCCCGGAGTTCATCCCGGAGTCCGGCCACATCCGCGACCAGTAAGTTCAACGCAACGTCCGTGAGCTTGTTTTTTTGCATGGGTGTTCATCCCATGGCCTGAGCCACGCGGCGGGCAAGATTGAAGTCTTGTTCCGCATACAATTGCGTAATGGCCATGCCCGCGTGGCCCAGCATGACTTGGGCGGCTTCAAGACCGTACTTAGCGCGAATCTCAGTCGCGGCCAGATGCCGGAGTTGATGCGGACTGAATGCCTTCACCTTGGCCCGACGGCACGCATGGGACAATGCCCGCCGGTAAGAATCCACGGTGTAGCGATCCGCCGGAGCGGTTTCCGGGTTGGCAACCCGATTCGTCCCGGGCCGGTTGCCACACGATAACGGCGTCTTGCGTTTGGAGTGAATCAACGCACGGCGTTCCGCTTCGCTTTCGGCGGGGGAGAACAGCGGAGCGTCCGCCTTCCGAAGCATCAACGGCTTCAAGACCGCCTGACATTCCGGCCCGAAGAACAAGATCCGCTCACGGCCCCTGTATGCCGTCTTGTGTTCGGTCAACCGGGCTTCCCACACCGGCCCTGCGGTGTCAATATGGCCCGGCGTCAAGTTCATGAGTTCCCCGGCCCGGGCCCCCGAATGCCGTTGTACCGTGACCAGTGCGCGAAGAACCCGCGTCGTGCCCTCGTCCGCCAAGAGGGCGTCCACGTCGGCAACGGGCGGGGGAAGTACCGTGCGCCCCTCACGCGCCGCGCTTCGGCCTTTCCGGAGGCCCGGCAGCGCCGCAACCTTGGCATAGGTGTCGGGTTGCACCAGTTCCTTGGTCACGCCCCAGCGGAGAAGCCGCTTGATGCGGCCCAGGCAGTGATTGACGCCGGTGCGGCTCAGGTCTTGGGACACAAACCAGTGAAGCAACGCCTCGCACTTGAGCGGCCCGAAGTCCGCCGCTGGTTCCCCGCCGTAATGATTCTTGAGCGCCTCGCACACCCGGTGAATCATAAACCGCTCGCCCTCGGAGTGGTAATACCCCTTGGCAAATGTCCAGTAGGCGGCACACAGTTCCGTGATGGTGATTTCGTCGGCGGGCACGGGCACGCGGTACCCGGCGGCCACATATTGCGCCACGAAGGCATGGTATGCCCTGTGTGCTTCGTCGGTACCCCATGGACCGAAATAGTGGTCTTGGCCGTTGACCCGGGTGAACGCCCGGCCCGGTGCGCCGGAAGCGCGTTCAAGGGGGGATAATCGGCGAAGAAGGGAAGGAATTCTGTTACGTGGTCTACCCATGGGCACAAACCTCTCAGTAGGGGTTTTGTGGTCATTGACCACGAAACCCGGACCTATTGGGCTGCGCCGCGTTTTGGCGGGTAATCACGCAAACGGTGATTTCAGCGCGGGTTACATTATACCAAACTGGTGGGCGGTGTAGGACTCGAACCTACGACCCTCTGCGTGTAAGTCAGACGGCCTCACCTCGGAAGGAATTGAAAGCACTACACTTGCGAGTGCCCCGGATTTTCCTTCCCCTGTGGCTTCCCCAAAATCCGAAATTGGCGCGGGTGAACCGGCCCCGGCAAGCCCCCAGGAACGGCCCACGGAGTCAACGGCCCAGGGCGTGGCGGCGGACCCCGTAGCGGCCTTGGCGGATGCCTTCCGGGCATTGAACGCAATGGACCGGGCACGGCTCATTGCGGCCCTACTCGAAGGCAACGGAAAGGGATAAAGGACCATGCCCTCGAAACGTTCACATGCCCCCGATGGTGTGACCCCGGTTGCCGGGCCTTTCGGTATGAGCGCACACCATGACCTCGTGTATTGCCCTACCCTTGAACCCGTGCCGGTTCAAAACATGGCCCCTTGCCCCGCGTGCGGGAAGCCCACGATTGCCCCGCCACATGCAAACTATTGCGGACGGTGCGGCAAAGCCTTGCAATTGCATTGACGGCCCCAGGGGGTAGGGGGTTGCCGGTTGAACCGTCTTGCCCGCGTACCGCCCGTTTAGTGTTGTGTGTTCGCGGGGCGATTTTTGCCTATTTGGGTTTCAAATCTAAACGACTTAGATACCCCGCGTACCGATTCGCATGCTAGTCAATTAGCCCCAACTCGAAACCGGAACCCGCAAAAATGATCTTCGGCTGCACAAAAGTTTGGCGATTCCAGGGGCGCACGGTGCCAAGGCATGAAGGAAGGACCCAAAGCGTCTATAATGTTGCGTGCATTGCAAGTGACAAAGGATGTGAGCACATGGAACGCGATGATTACAATGCAATTTTTCCCGACGATGACGATTCTTTATACAAAAACGCGGGTATGGAACTGAACGCAAATGGAGCAATGAAGTGGATTGTCGAACACATTAATTTTGCAAAAACAGTCGACCACCGATTACAGGAATTGCGTTCAATTCTTGAAGTGATCTGGGAAAACCCCGGCAGTCCAGAGAATGCAGACCGAAGATGGGAAGTTGACAGTCTCTTGAAAGAACTAACTGAAATGGTGTTGCCACATTTCATGATGTCAGTTAGTGACTTCGATAAATTAATCCCCGGAGCAGACAGGGCAATTCGTCTCGAAGCCTTGCAAGTGCGCGGCGAAAAGAATCTAAATGATACGAAGCGCGGTCCCCAATTGAAGGGTACAGTAGTACCAGAAGAAATCCTTTCCGAAGTGTTCAATGTCTATCAAGAATACCGGCAACGGAATCCTACGGCCTCTCGGAATCTGGCGCTAAAGTATGCCCATTCTTTTCTATATGAACGTGCGGCGAAGTTTGATCGGTTCAGGGCAATGCCGGAAGTGATTGCAATGTTAGAGAAACCGCGTGTGTCTTTGAAGACCTTGGGACGCAATATTGCCAGACTGGAATCTAAGGACTTGGGACACTGCTAGTATTTGTCCCATTTTCATGGGACACTGCTAGTATTTGTCCTATATTGCCTCTCCAAGCTCTTTCCAACTCTTCTGTTTCATGGTTAACTTCAGTTGTGTTTGACGCAACCGTAAACCTTGGAGCATGAGTCATGAAAAACTTCACACTGAGCGAAGCGGCCCACTACATTCACCAAACCATGGGCACACGGATCCACCGCGCAACGTTGTGGCGTTGGGCAAAGCAAGGGGTAGGTGGCAGGCGGCTTGCAGTTAACCGCGTGGGTGGGCGGCTTTTCGTTGCATCCCACGACCTCGAATCTTTCCTGCACGAAATCAGCGGCCAATAACACGAAACCCCGCAAGCGGGTAGCACTTGCAGGGTATCGCGGCCATATACTAGGCGATTTCTTGTATTGGAATTCTGCCATGATATGCGCCGTTCGTGCAAGGCTGAAAGCATGAGCGATGGCAAGGAAGAATCAAAAGACCGGGAAAAGCAACTCGAATATTCGCGGGTTTCTTGGAAGTGGAAAGTCTGTCCCTCTTAGATGTGACCTACTCGACTGTCCTGCGTATTTTCAACTCTCATTAATGGCTAAGGCTGTGTTCCCCTACATGGCTCTCGCCTACTATCGCGCAAGCAAGTGGGACACGTGTAATGCCGTGTTCATCTTCGCCTATACAGGCGAATTGCCTTTCAGCGAGCGGGCCTTTCATAGAGCGGTGAAGGAAATCTGTATAGCGGGCTTCTTCGATGCCCCAGCGGACATTCAAGAATCGCGTGCAGGCGCACCACGGCGGTACGAAGCATCGATTCGGTGGAAGGACGCCACTATTAACCCGAAAATTCAGGTTCAAATCACAAGCCGAAAAGCAAGAGCAAACGGAAAACGGATTAGACGTACAGACTACAGGGTGAAAAAATGCTCACATACCAAGTGCGCCGATATGTCCCGCACGAAATGCGCCGATACCTCCGGGTGTGAGAAACAACCTCCCGCACAGAATGCGCCGATACATGATCCAGATTCGGGATTCTCTCCCGCACGAAGTGCGCCGATCAGTATAAGTACCATCCAGCCTAAGTCTGCGAATGCCGATGATTGCTGTACCCCGGGCGCATTGGATGCGATTTTGGATGGCTTTGGCATAGTTGGCCGGGATCGAACTGAAGCGGCGCGAATTCTGATGCACATTGATCCAAGTCAAGCGGCGGACGGGGTGCGAATGTCGCTCAAATGCGCGAACGACTCGAATCCATTCCTAAAACACCTGTCAGCGTGGGTTCAACTTACACACGGATCATGCCGGGCAAGGGGTATCGAAAACTCAGACCCCAGCGGCGATTGAGCGCGGAGAACGTCGCATGCGTGAACCCGCGAAATTGGACGTAGCGTATCGGTTACACACACAACCGGAGAATGGCGGATGACTCGATACATTGTCACATTCAAGCGCGGCCCGGTGGCGCGGGTTTGGGCAAGCGATCCAAGCGATGCGGAACGCAAGGCGCGGGCATTGATCGGCCCCGGCATTCCGTTGCGCGGCAAACCCACGGTGCAATGCGCGGACAAGCCCCGGCCCCCAATGGGGGGTAAAAGATCGTGATCGCTCACAGTGTACCGCCAGTGACCCCGTTCGCACGTTAAATCAAGGAATCAAAAACAGTATGCACGGACCCCATGAAAACGATGTACGGCAAACCGGCCTACTCTGGACGGCCAAAGACGTGGCGCAAGCATGCAGCATTTCCACGCGGCAAGTGTTTCGCATGCGCGACAAGGGCGCGATGCCCCGGCCTATTCGCATTGGCGGCGCGGTGCGGTGGCGCATTGCGGAAATCGAACAATGGATTGCGGATGGATGCCCGGACGTTCGCACAACACGGCCCCGGCGATGACCACGAACTTGCAGCCTTGCGTTTGTCGCGTTAGGATTCGGCCCGGCAACCGGAAAGGAATCACACGATCATGGCAAGCCTGATTCGCAAGAAATACACGGCCCCGATGCCAGACGGCGCGGAATTGTTCACCTCGAAGGGCAAGCGGTTTGCGCGGTGGATCGATGCCCAGGGCAAGACACAGACGGCCCCGGTTGTGAGCGGCAAAGGCGATGCCTTGCGGATTCAACGCACAAGCCCGGCATGGGTGGCGAAGTATCGCGGCGGCGATGACACGGTGATCGAACGATCCACGGGCTGTAAAGACAAGAGCGCGGCGGCGGCGGTGCTTTCCAAATGGGAAGGCGAAGCGGAACGAATCCGGGCGGGCCTTGTATCGCCCTCGGAAGCGAAGGCGGCCCAGCATGCGGCGGTGCCCTTGACGGCCCACGTTGAAGCCTACCGGCAAGCCCTCGAATTGCGCGGCGCAACCTCGAAGCATGTTGCCAGTGTGGCGCGATACTTGAACCGCGTGATCAACGGTTGCGGCTTCCGGCGCATTGCCGACCTCGACAGACAAGGCGCGATGCGATGGCTTCACGAACAACGGCGGCAGTCTGGCAACCCCATGGGTGCGCGTCTGCACAATGCCCACGTAATCGCCTTGACGGCCTTCGGGAATTGGCTACTCGAAACGGGGCGGCATACGGCGAACCCTTTCGCCCGGATGGATCGCGCAAGCGAAGCGGTGGATCAACGGCGGCAACGGCGGGCCTTGACCCCGGATGAAGCGGCCCGGCTCATTCAAGCGGCCCGGCAACGGCCCACATACGAAGTGCTTTATAACCACGGCGGACGCAAGCCCAAGGGCGCGGCCCCCAAGGAACGGAAACCCCACAAGGCGAATCCACGGCCCCACGTCTTGGCAGCGGCGCGATTGCATGGCGAACGGAACGCGGCCTTCTACACAACGGCGATCTATAGCGGCTTGCGCATGGGCGAACTTCATTCGCTTCGCGTGTGTGACCTCGACTTGCCCGGCAAGCGATTGCACCTTGCGGCGGCAAACGCAAAGAACCGGCAAGCGGCCACGGTGCCCCTGCGTGGCGAAGTCTGCGAAGCCTTGCGCGAATATCTTGCCCTACGGCTGAAAACGGCCCAGGAAGGCGCACAAGCGGCCCGGCGGCCCTTCCCGATGGCATTGGACCCGCAATCCCGATTGTTCGATGACTTGCCCTTGAAGATGATCAAGCCCTTCAACCTCGACTTGAAGGCGGCGGGCATTGCCAAGCGAGACCAGCGCGGGCGCACGGTGGACGTGCATAGCCTTCGCATGACGTGCATCTCGTGGATGAACGCGGCGGGCGTGGCCCCACGGACGGCCCAGGCATTGGCGCGGCATTCGGACATTCGCCTAACGATGCAAACCTACACGGACCCGCAAGCCCTCGATATGCGCGGCGCGGTGGAATCCTTGCCATGGATCGGCGGCGAAGCCCAAGGGCAAGACGTTGCCCAAGCGGCACACGGATCGGCAGATGCCCCCGCGAATTCCTTCCCCCATTCCTTCCCCAATTCTTCCCCAAACGGTGACATTTCGAGTCAATCTGAGTCACATATTGCAACAAATAAGACATTACCTAGTGCATCGGACACGACACGCGGATCGGCCAATAAAGACAGGGGTTTTGAGAAAACCCAAGAAAAAAACGGGGTAGAAAAATGGTGGGCGGTAAAGGACTCGAACCTTTGGCCCTCTGCGTGTAAGGCAGATGCTCTAACCAACTGAGCTAACCGCCCCGAGGTGGGAATGTGGGAGTATAGCAATTAAATCGAGTGCGGTACAAACTGGGTTTGGCCAGTATTGAGTGTGCACGGATGCGGGTCTGGCAAGGCGGGGCGCGTCTTACAGCGCGTCGCTTTTCTTGCTGTAGTCGCGGCGGGCGCGCAAGAACTTGGCGCGAATGTCGGTCGAATAGGATGGGTCGCCGCTGGTTCGCCACTGATCGATTAGCGTTTCGATACGGGCATCGTTGGCGGGTACGTAGTTGTTAATCAGGTACAGTAATTCGCCTTTGATGCGTTGGGCCTTGCTGTCTCCGCCTTCGTCGCCTTTCAGCAGCAATTCACGACGGCCCCGTTCCACCGCGTCGCGAAAGCCCGCTTGACCTTTCGCGCCGCCTTGCGGCTTTACCTTGCGATGGGCTTCCTCGCGTATACGCATTTTGAAATCGGATTTCTTGAAGGCCATGATCAGTCTCCATCGGAAATCTGACTTGGTGAATTTCGCGTTGCCCCGGCAACGGGAATCCTGTTGCGCAGTATATCATGACCACGCGGCCCGAAATCGATCATCCGATTCCTCACGGGTTGGATGCTTCGCGCAGGAGCACTTCGGCTTCCTCCAGGGTCAAGTCACGTCCAAGCACGGTGCCATCGGGGCCGAGGACCCACAGGGATGGAATGCTGGTAACGCCGAATTCACGCAAGGTAACGTTTTCCGGAGTCCATTTGTCCGTCATCAATTGCGGCCAAGTCATTCCCGATTCGCTTGCGTATTTCTGTGCCGCCTCTTTGCGTTCGTCAAAGCATAGCCCCACAAACGCAAGCGATTCGGCTGCGCCGATGGCATCGTATAGCGCCTTCAGCTTTGGCGTCATGTCACGGCAGGGAGGGCACCACGTCGCCCAGAAATCGAGGAGCACGGTCTTTCCGCGCAGCGATTCCAGGGAGAACTCCCGGCCGTCCAAAGTAAAGGCGAGCAGCGCAGGCGCGGTTCCGCCTGTTTGCGGGGTGTTGGGCTCTTCCATTGGAATCGCCGGGATGACCACGGTCTCACCCCTGATGCCTTTCGCCACCGAAAAGGATGCCGTAGCGGTGGCGAGCAGTATGCCGGACCCGCACACATAGCGGGAGGGAGGGGCGTGGAAGAAGAATTCCATTTCATAATCGCCCCGCGGCATTCCGTCGATTCGAAACGATCCGTCTTCTTTGAATTGCGGCACGTATCGCGAAGCGGGTGCGTTGCCAGTTCCGTTTACAAGCACCGCCGCCGCGCGAATGTGCTTTGGATCAAAGGCCTTCCTACCGGTTTCGCTCAAGGCGGCGAGATCGATGGACCCTTCCACGACCGCGCCATCGCCGCCGATGTGCACGATGCTCGTTTCGCCGGGCGCGGGCGTGAGCGTCGTGGTGTGCGACAATTCCGCGCGTTGCGCGGCAATCACCATCCGGCCCACTTCCAGCGGAATAGACGGCACGCGATCGAACTCGAACCTTCCGTCCACGTGCGCGGTCTGACTGAACATCCAGTAGACCCTTCCCGATTCCGCGTAGTCCTCTTGCGACAGCGGCTTCAATTGCATCATCGCATTCTTCTCCGCATCCGCCGCGAGATGTACCATGCCCTCAACGCGCGCCCAAGGCGTGAGCAGCACGTCGCCTCCGGGGGCGTGCTCCGTGGCGTTGATATGGGCATAGCCGGATTCGTGCAGCACGAGAACAATGCCAGACTCCGCATTGCGTTGCAGGGAGAACAAGCCGTCGTCACCGGTCTCTACAGTGAACTCCGGTTGTCCACCGTAACGCGGCGCCACGATGGCATTCTCAACAAAGGCCTTTGTGTTCGAACCGACCCACACGACATTCGCCTTGGCCACGGGATTGCCTTGCGCATCGGCCACGCGGCCGGTCACGGGTGCGCCTTTTTTGAGGCGGATTTCAAATGGCGCGAGTTCCTCGCCCGGCTGCATCGCCGGCGAGACGGATTCATAGTATCCGTCGGCAAACACACCGACGACGAACGTCACGTTGATGGGATAGCTGAGGTGAACGCCGTCCACTTTCTTTTCAAACGATCCGTCCGCCGCGTTTTCGAAGTGGGATGGGCTCGACATTTGAATCCAATCCACCGACTCGCTATTGGAAAAGATCCAACCGTTCTTCACCCAGAAGTCGGTGACCGGTTGGCCGGTTTCGTCATCCACAACCTTGCCCTTGAACACCGGCGGCATGTACATCGTGATGACATACGGTTCCTCCCGCGGCGTCATCTCGTTGCTAGTCATCGAAAGAAACCGGCGATCGCGGCGGCCATCGATACCCCGCACGCCGAAGCTGAGCGAGACTGTTCCTTCCATGGGGACATTGTCTAGCACAAACTGGCCGTTCTCGTCCGCCAATGCCGACATGCTGATTTGGTACTGTTGATCCATCACCCACTGATTCCCATAGGCATATCCGCCGGACAATGGGTTCCCTTGCGTGTCGACGATTCGGCCTTTGACCGTTCCGCCTTTTGGCAAGGTGACTTGAATCTCATTTGCGGTTTCGCCGACGGAAAGCTTTGCGATCGCGGGTGCATATCCTTTTGCCGAGACAGGCATCGTTACCTCGCCCGGAGCGAGACAGGCCAATTCGAATTCACCGTTGGCGTTGGTTCGCGTCGTGGTCATGTCCTCAATAGGCGTTGAGGCATTGGGTTCATATCCGCCGGGCGTATAGCTGTAGAAGCGGCCGCAGAGCACCAAGGCATCGGGAATCGGTTCGCCTTTCTCGTTCTGTACGAGGCCCTTCACTGTGCGTCCGCGGCGCAATCGAATTTCACTTGTGCCGTCCTTCATTCGCGCCAGCGGCGGATCTTTGTACTCCTCGTCCACGGTGGTGGGTATGAATTGAGGATGCTGCACACGAACCTGCAGGCCCGTCACGTTTTCCGGCAACATGCGGGTCCAGTGGCCTTTCTCGTCGGTCATGGCCTGGGAAGTGGTGACCATGCCTGACGGTACATCGTGCATCAATTCGACGCTTGCAAACGTGACGGGAGCACCGGCCTCGTCGCGGACGAATCCGCCATAGGCAACAACAGGGCCGGTTTCGTATATGCGCTCACGGAAGCCTTCCAAAACCTGGTTGGCTTCGATGTTGGCGGCCGTTTCGGCCGAGACCGCCACGTCAGGAAATGTAATCGCAGTACACTTGCTCATCAGCGGCATCGGTTCGCTCCACGGCCCCGCCGGTTCATCTCCAGGCGGCACGACCCGGACACTGAGTGACCAATGATCCGCGGTGGGCAGTGATTCCGATCCGTAGTAGCCATACTTGTTGGCCGTGATTGGTGCGCTGAGAAATTCTTCGCCATCCTCCGCCGTGTATCGAAGTTGTACCTGCGCTTTGCCCACACCGGATCCATCCGGTCCGACGATGCGGCCGTATAGCGCCGCGCTGTTAAGGGTGAGAGCGATCTGCCGAGGCTTTTCGGCGTCGGCCCGCGAAAAGCGCACAAGCGCGCACTTCGTTGTGTTCTGGCTGAATGCCATCCACGACTCCGACCCATCGGGCTGGACCGTCAACGTTGCCTTTCCGTCACGATCGGTGGTTTCGCCTCTGAACTTTCCATATGGCCAATCGTTTGTCCAATGCACGCCGCCGCGAACGAATCCCGTGTCGCTCACGGTAACCGTTTCGATCTCAATTCCATCCGGCGCTTTGCCCGGCTCATCGTTGGGTTTCGCCGCCGCGGCTAATTGCGGCGCCGGGGGTTCCGGCTGTGCCTGTGCGGTCGCGACTTCATCAACGTCCAATTGTCCGGATCCAACAGACGGGCCGGCATATCGCCAGAAGAACGGCGTCGCGCTCACCGCCATCACGGCGACTCCTATCGCCACCTTTGCGGCTATGGACAATCCGCCGACACCGGTCGCCACTGCGGTTCCCGCCGTGCCGGCCATCGCGAGTTTGCCCAAGGCGATCGCGAGGCTGGGCGCAGCCGCTTCCGCCGGCGCGGCTTCCAACAACGCGGCAAGCGCGCCGCCCGCCACGGTCACGCCGCGCCTGGCGAGCTTGGCCCGCAACAGGTCCACGCCCTTGCCAACTCGGTGCGTGATCGCCGATCGCGTCACCCCTTCATCCATCGCGATGGATTCATGTGTCCGGCCTTCAAAGAAATGAGCAACCAGAACCGCCTGCACGTCGTCCGGCAATTCCGCCAGTGCTTCGTCAACATGCAGTTGCACGTCTTCCCAGGTGATCTCGACTGTTTGATCCAACTGATCGGTATACCGCTTTTCGCGGGCGCGGCGGCGCGATTCCATCTTGATGCGGTTGAGGGCCATGTTCGTGGCCATGGTGTGCAGCAGCCCCGCCAGCGAATCGCCGCGCGGCTTCACGCCCCGGGCCAACTTGACAAAACATTCCTGCGCGACGTCCTCGGCGTCCGACGCGTTGCCCAGCACGCGCAGACAGGTGTTGTACACCATGCGTGAATGCCGGGAGACGATTTCATGCAGGGCTTCGGCATCGTGGTTTGCCGCCCAGCGTTGGAGCAGAATAGAGTCGGTTGTGTTCATGAGAATGAAATTCCGTATTGCGCCATTGAGTGTACGCTTTTATGACACCATGGCGGCAGAAATGGTGAGCGGGACGTAAATGCGCGAGGCCGGGGAGATGACGCGCGGTCTCGGCCATTTCGCCCTATTTATTAGCACGTGTTGTTGCACTGGAGCGCGACGGACCCTCGGTTCACTTCTCGAGGTCATTGTTGGCGAGCTGTAGAGCAAAAAAACAAAACAAGGGTAAATCATCGATTTGGCGGATGTGCGGGGTAGTGGAAGTAGAAATGGTCCGTTGCATCGGCGAATGGGCAAATTGTGTGGGCGCGCAGTTTGCTCTTGCGTGGAATGAGGCGGAATAGGTCGTGGCGGTGGGAGAAGAGACTACCCTTTCATGCGCAAGTTCGGCAGGGCCGGTGGATGTTTGCTCTGCATTCAAGACGAATAGACGACCATTCTGGTCATCGGGCGTGGCGGAGTCAGAAACCCTGCCACAACGGGGGAGGAGACCATTCTCGTCATTGGTGGTGGGGTTAATACGATTACTGTACATACACTCAAAAGCAGCATAGACAATCAAGTTAATTCGTAGTCTGTTTTTAAGTATCAGTAAGTGGGCTTCAGGCCTTTTTCGCGCATGCGAGCGTTAATTGATTGCAGTTCGTCCATAAACACTATTTTAGACGACCGAACAAACTGCTTCGCTTCAAAGGGTTCAAATTGATAATAAACTAAAGGGTCGGGATCGAGTTCAGTTAAACCTTGTGCGGATATGCGCACAGGGTATAGAAGTGGAACAAAGGTATTCTTGTCCAGACCTTCTCTCAAGGTGTCATTGGGTACGCGCTCTAAGTTTTGAGTATCTCCCGCAGAGACTCTGTACGTAAACCCGCGCGGAACGGCCGGCTTGAACTCGAAGCAAATGACTTCCGATCTGTCTTCCATCAAAGCTATGCGCGCGTTTAATCCAACTACTTCAAACAAGACAGCGCATAAACCATCAATCCCCCTGGACATGCTCGCGTTCGAGTTCGAGAGGTATGCGGTGCCTATCTTCTTTTCAATATCGATCTTTATGGCATCAAAATTCCTGATACTATCGAGTTGAGACAACATCTTTGTAAACTCTTTCGCATATTCGGCGTCAGTGTGTTGTTGTTTTCCGGGCACCGATTGCTCGCCGGAACCAGTCGCTGAACTACCGCTACGTTGGCGCGCCACCAAAGGGACAACCAAAAACAACCCAAGGACGACACAAACGGCCACCATCAAAAGCTTTGAATTCATGCCAATTTCCTCGTAATTGCGATAAGCAGAATCGAAATGCCTGACACTATCCATACGTCAATCAGACAACGGCATAAGGACGATAGACTATATGCATCTCAGCAGTAAGTCAAGGGTGTGACCATTAAAGATTGTCGTGGTTGTCATTCGGATCCGTGCGGATTTTGCATCCCGCTCATTCCCAAAGGATTCACAATTAAACTCGCGACAGAATTCTCCGTATACTCGTTCTCATCTGCGGTAGATGTGCCTGGAAGCACTGCGTCATAGTCCTGAGTCCCATGGTTAGCTGTCGAGTGCGCGTTTGAACCATCATGTGCTTTATCAATAGTGCAATTTGCCAGCGATACAACGGCGATTCCAACAACTCGTGCAACGCTCCGCAATGTCAAGACCTCCGATCGCTACGCGTGACAGGGTCCGAAACCCTGTCGCAACTGAGTTCAAACAAGTGAACAAGCCGTAGCTGTATAATCTGACCGCCCAAGGGAGTGGGTGTTAGGTCAATACGGTCACTGTGCACAAACTTCCTAACCGGAGACTTACGAAAGTCAAAAGACTTATGTTTCAAGGGTCTAGCGTCATGATCCCTCCATAGAAATAGATGAAAAGCCCAATCGTTATAAAACCTAACATCGCTTTGGAAATAATCACGATTAATGGGTTTGAGCTGCCCCCTTTTTGTGGACCAGTGTATAAGTTTTGAGGTTGGAGCCAGTGAAGCGGATGTCGTCGATGCCGGCGTTTTGCCAGAAGCCGGTGCTGAACAGGGATTGGGCGGAGGTGCGGGAATGAAGACCATTTTCGTCCGCAGATGAGCGCCGATGGGCGCAGATGGGACGAAAGGAGGGGAGGCAGTTATTGCGGGCGGGTTGGATGTGTGCGACGCCTGCATTGGGCCGCCTTTCGCGTTGAGGATATTTCCGTTCAGCAAGGAAACGAAGACAAAGCGGAGCTTTTCGGGAGTGCGTTCCCAAGCGGAAGCTTGCGAACGAGGGAACAAACGCAGATGGACGCGGATCAGGGGGAAGTTGAGGGGAGGCGATTCCTATGAATGTTGAACGAGTAGATGAATGTTGTGTGTTTATGTGCCGCGTTTGATGGGTGGGGCTGCGTCGAGATTGAAACAGCTCCATTCCAGCCAGCCAAAGCGCCGTCGCCGTTCTTCGAACTTTGCCGGCGCAGTCCAAATGGGCGACTCGCCGATTTAGGATTGTCGTTTTTGCATGATCTTCGATGCGCGGTAGGCTTTTTGGCTTTTGGCGCGGAGTTGGGTGGCTGGGGTTTGCTTGCCGCGCAGTCGGTTCAGCAGGGCGGAGAGGCCGTATAGGATTTGGTCGGTCCAATAGGTGATGGTCGCGGACCAGGGGCCGTAGTGTTTTTCAAAGACGAGATACTTGCTGAAGAACAGGTGGTATTGCGCGAGTTCGCTGCCTTGCTTTTCGCCTGAGCTGGCGCCGTGATGATGGATGACAGTTGCCGCGGGGCAATACAAGACAGACAAGCCTCTCCGGCGCGTCGGATAGAACAGGTCAAGTTCCTCTTCGTATAGAAACACGCGATCGTCAAACCCGCCGACCGATTCGAAGTAGGTGCGGCGAATCAGAAAACAGGCGCCGGAGACCATGTCCACTTCGTGCGCTGCTTCGTGTTCGGCTTGTGAGAGCCATGTGTGTGCTCGTGGAAACAGGGACGGGAATTTGGTGTGCAACCCCGCGAGTTGCCAGAAATTGCGCAAGGGGTTTGGAAACCGGCGGCACGACGGCTGAAAGGATCCTTCGGGGTACACGAGTTTTGGCCCCACTGCAATCGCGCTTTCATCGTCCAACAGCATTCTTTCCATGGCGTTCAACACTCCGGGAGTCAATTCAGCGTCGGAATTCAGAAAGAGGATGAGCGGGTTTTTGCCGGCTTTGGCGCCGGCATTGTTGGCGGGGCCGAAACCGATATTCGATTCCAGCGGGATAACCGTCATACCAGGGAATTCGCGCGTAATCATGTCGACGCTGCCGTCGGAACTGGCATTGTCTACCACGTAGACGGCCCAATCCGTTCGATCGGATGCCGTATGGGCGATGGACTGAAGGCACCGGCGCAATAAGTCCGCCGTGTTGTAACTGACAATGACGACGTCAATCGCCATACAGGAATCCTGTCAAGGCACATCCTCGCGAGTTGAATCGCGTGCTGTCGCAGCGCGCGTGGATGACGCCAACTGTACATCAAAACGAGAAGGAATTCGATGCGGCAGAGTTGGTGCCATGTGCTTGCGCGCATCGACAACACGTGTGGAAGGAATGTCTGCTGTTCCCAGGCAGCGATGCCGAAGGAATGGCAGCGGCTGGACGACGTGGTTACCGGCCAAACAGGCCGCGACGCGTCAATACGGTAACTATCAGCACCACGGCCGATACCAATCCCGCGATCCCCGCCCAGTGGGTGTTTCCGTTTACTCCCGGGGGGCTTGACGCAGGCGGTGTCGAAGGCGTTTCAACGGGTTGCGGCACGGCGGATGAGGGCATCGCCAGTGATGCAAGCGCCGTTGCTTCCGCTGGAACGGCGGGGGCAGTCACTTCCTGCACCG
Organism: Candidatus Hydrogenedentota bacterium; assembly: GCA_045863295.1. GTDB lineage: Bacteria > Hydrogenedentota > Hydrogenedentia > Hydrogenedentales > SLHB01 > BTWA01. Next base: position 57,006 of record BTWA01000008.1, on the reverse strand, counting down.
GGAGCGCATCCGTACTCACGGCGCTAGTTCGTGGGCTGGCCGTTTGGGGTGCCGTCGGTACACGAACGGGATCCGGCCCGGGATGGTTCGCGGAGAGTGCTTCCTGCTTTGACCTGGCCTGATCGGTCAACGAATCCAGTGCCGCGACAAGCCGGTCTTTGCGGTCTGTCATTTCCGGCGATGCCAGGCCCAACGATGGGGAGGGCGCGCCGGACTGAGGGGGAGTCGCGGGCAGCGGTAACGGCGGGGCTTCGGTCTCCGGCAAGCCGCCGATCGGATTTCCATCCACCGGCGGTGCGGGAGCGGCCGGATCTTCGTCGTTGGCCGGCGTTTCATCGGTGGGAGGGGAGGGATCCACAGGCGCCGGATCATCGGTTGGGGGCGTTTCCGGCGCGGGTTCCTCTTTCGGGCCAGTGAATTGAAGTACCGCATCACTTCCGTAGGAGGGCACTTCCGTCCCGTCCAAAGCCGCAAATGCCGTGTTTACGAGTGACAGCGCCGTGGACTCGACGTTCGCGTCTTTTCGCTGAAACAGCAACCGCGCCACTTCGCCCTCGGTCACGGTCTGCTGACTCAGCCCCATCATCACCACGACGTACGATCCGGGTTCGGCGAGGTTGGCGTGCAACTGTCGATCCGCCGGGACAGCCGCCGTACCCTGCAAGGCGGATTTGGGTTCCAGCACGGCGGGATCATAGGACACCGTGAAATTCATCGCCGCCACGCCCTTGCCGGTATTGCTGTTCAATACGACAGGTATGGAAATCTCGTTGCCTTCAACGATAGGCGTGCCCAGGGCCAGTTGACCCGCCCATGCAACGAAGACCGGCGTGAAGAAGGAGAGCAATACAGTCAATCGAACGACGAAATGCGCCATGGTTCCAATTATCCACCCGGGCGGCAGAACAAGCCTCGGTAGACTATAGTCCTGATCCGGTCCCGCGTTACAACGTACACACGATTGTGCACCCCGGTACAACGTGGTCCCGGCCCAATACGTTGACGGGTGGGGCCTCCTTGATGCGGGGAAGCGGCCCTTACCGGGGATCGGCGACATCCCCTTGTTTCTGTTCCTGGAAATCGGCGGTATCGGAGGGTGGAAGTGATTTATGCGGAAATGCATGCCGCCCGTTATTCTCATGCATGTGCGGTGTCTCGGTTGCCGGTTCGGGTGCGTATTCCTTGTCGGCCGGTACCTCTGAAAAGACCCCTGCCTGGCCCAGCATGTAATAGCGGAATATCAGCAGGCACAGGTAAAACCATGCACCCAACTTGGCGATAATAATGCCAATAAGGGCAATACGTGACCCATTGTTTGGCAATTGCCCTGCCAATACCACCCATGCCGGATTGAAATTGAGAAATGCCAGCGACGACACCACCAGAAATTGCACGCCGCGCGCCTTTGCATGCATGGGCGGCATGCCCGATTCCAGGCAGCGTTGGTAGGTGAACCACCCATAATAGGCCGCCAGCGCGACGGTTACGAAGTGGGGAGAATTGACGAGGGCATTTTGAGTGACCACGCGCCCCAATTGCCGCAACAGGGTGTAAAAGAGTTCGGGATACAGGCCCACCACCATGAACACACTCCACGCAAGCAGGATGGGCAATATCCAGAGCATATTTTGTTGTGGGCGGGAAACTTGAGGATCCGGCACGACCGGCCTCCCGGAATTGGACCTACACGCATCGGGCGTGTCGGAAAAACAGCGGTTGCAGACACGACTCTGGCGGGTATTGGACCAAACATGGGCAAAGGTTGTCAAAACGCCGTTGGATTACCGATCAGGATTGCCAACCTTCCCGGTTTTCCCGTTTGAGCCATGTTTGGGCACTGGGGTTGTTGGGCAAGAGGTTGGATTCGTCGCCGACGTCGAGGCGGTTCATCGTCATCGCGGCAATGTTTCCAAGATGGCACAGGGCCGCGCTCAGATGGCCCTCGCGGGCCGGCACGATGGACTTGGCCTGTCCGCGGATGGCCTCGGCAAAATTGGTCACGTGGCCGAGCATCAGGTCGCTGCCTGGATGTTTGACGGGTTCACCTTCGCGCGGAATGAATTCCCATCCGCTTCGCTCAAGAATGACGATGCCCTTTTCGCCGGAGAATTCAACGCCTGTCTTGCGTCCGTGAACTCCTACGTTTGTCCAAAGGCGTTGTTCCCACAACATCGTGAGGTTCGGGAATTCGTACATGACCGTTTGCGTGTCGGGCCACTGCTTTGCATCGCGCGTGACATATTGGCCCGCTGCGCTCGTGACGGCATCCGGCAAGTCCACCCCCAGGATCCATCGGGCCGTATCCAGCCAGTGCACGCCCCAGTTGCCCATTTCGCCGGTGCCGAAATCGATCACCCAATGCCAATTGTAGTGGGTCATGTTCTCGACATACGGGCGGAACGGCGCGGGCCCCACCCAGAGATCGTAGTTGAATCCGGTGGGCGGCTCACTCGGTTCCATGGGCGGCAGCGCGCTGCGCGACTGGCACATCCACGCGCGGCAGAAAGCGATTTTTCCGAGTCCGCCGTTGCGAATGAAGTCGCGGCATTCCTGAAAGTGCTTGCCGCTGCGGTGTTGGGTGCCCACGTGTACCACGCGGTCCGGATGCTTGTCCTGTGCCATGCAAATGGCCTGTCCGTCGCCGATGTTGTAGGACATCGGTTTCTCGCAATACACATGCTTGCCGGCGTCGAGCGCCATGCAGGTCATCAATGCATGCCAATGATCGGGCACGGCAACGATGACCGCGTCGACGGTGCTGTCGTCGAGCGCTTTTCGGAAATCGTTCAACAAGGCAGGCTTTGCGTCTGTTTCCGCGAGTTCTTTTCGCGCCTCGGCAAACATGGATTCGTCGCAATCGCATAGCGCGACCACGTCGAACTGGCCACTCTTCTGCATGTCGGCGGCCACCTGTCCGCCTCGGTTCTTGCAGCCGAATGCGGCCACGCGAATGCGATCGGAAGCGGCGGCTTTCCCAGTTCGGGTGGACGCGGCGATCGCGGCCGTGGCGGCCGCACCCAGGAAGATGCGGCGGGAAATTGGCGTCGTCATGGCGTGTGGGTTCCTTGTTGCGTTGCCCCGGGGAACTCGAATCCCAAGCAGCAATCTACCCCAATGTGGCTGGCCCATCAAGCGTTGACTCAATAATCCAGTGCGTGCGCGAAACCCTTTTCGCCACGTGGGCGACTCCGAGCCCGCTGTAGCCCCCTTGCCTTTTGGGGCCGATTGGAGGATGCTACTACCAGCGCGAGAGCCGCGGCACTGTCCATAAAGGGGGCGAGTATGGACGATGCATTTGTAGACGCCAAGCAGGTCTGTTTCGGTATCCAATGCGCCGGGGGGTTGGTTCGGCGGCATTGGCGCGCGTTTCTAATTCTCAACTTCTTCTATTTCGGATTGGTGGCTGCAGGGATGGTCGTGAGCCACCGCATGCCTGAGATTCGCGAACTACTTTTGAACGAAGTGGCGAAGGCCGTCGAATCGGGATTTCTATCCGGTGTGGCCGACGCTTACCAATCAGGTCATTTCCTGAAAGCAGCCGCCCTGACATTCGCCATCAATCTTGTGATAGGCAGTATTCTGCAGGCGAATGTGCCTTCCCTTATTCTTCCCTTCAGCGGGTTGGCGCTCCTGTTCTGGCGCGCGTTTTTGTGGGGTCTGCTCTTTACCCCGATTGACCATCCGTTGGGGCTCGGCGTTTATCCCCATTACGGAACCCTGCTGCTGGAAGGCGAGGCCTATGTGCTGGCCGGACTTACGGTCTGGTTGCAAGGCGCGGGTCTGATCAAGCCGGCCTGGGTGGGAGCGACAACCCGGATCGGCGGGTATGGCAGGGGGTTGCGACATGCGGCCACCGTGTATCTGCTTATCGCGCTTTTACTTGCCGTGGCCGCCCTCTACGAAGCATACGAAGGCATTTACCTCGTTCCCGGTCTGCTGCCGAAGTAGGCACGGCAGCATCCCGCTTCCGCTTTCGCGCACTTAGGCGGTGGGGTTTGCCCCAAAAAGACTTCTTGACAGCCATGACGACGTGTGTAATCATTATGACTACGGGCGTAATCATTTTTGGAGGTTCTCATGTCCAACGTTCCGAAAATATCCGAGGCCGAATGGGAAGTCATGCGCGTGCTCTGGGAAAAGTCGCCTCGCACGGCCGGTGAAATTGTCGATGCCGTACCCGATGACAACAACTGGATGCCGCGCACCGTGAAGTCGCTGCTGAACCGGCTGGTGAAAAAAGGCGCGGTGAAATACGAAGCGGACGGCCGCACTTTTTATTACTCTCCGGCGGTAACCGAGGAGGTCTGCGCGCGTGCCGAAAGCCGATCCCTGCTGGAGCGCGTATACGGGGGCGCACTCACTCCCATGATGGTCCATCTGATTAAGGAGACGCGACTGTCTCCGCAAGAGATTGATGAACTCAAACGGTTGCTCGACAAGAAGGGAAAGCGATCATGAGCCATTCGCTGGACTGGATTTCGGCCGCGTTCGAGTGGACCCTGTCGAATTCGTGGCGGGCGGCATTGATGGTGGTGGCCGTGCTGGCGGTGCAGGGGTTGGCCCGCAAACAGATGCCGCCCCGGTGGGTGTTCGCGCTATGGTTTCTCGTGCCGTTGCGACTGGTCATGCCATCGGGCATGGAGAACCCTTGGAGCGTGTACAACTGGATACCGTCGGCGGAAACGATCCGCGAGTACGCGTCACTCGTTCCGCGATTCGACACGGAACGGAATGACACCGAACTATTGCCGCTCCACGGGACCCTTCCGATCAACGAGTTGGAAGCGGATTCGGCGATGCCCCTCGGCAGGTCTGAGCTATTCACCAGCGAGTCTGTTTCGGTTACGACGTTGGAGCCCGCCGTGGCCCCCGCACCACGGTTCGATCCGGAACCTCCCGTGTTGCGTTCTGAAGTGGCCGCACCAGCGCCAGCGGCCACGCTTCCCGCGGATTCGCCGCTCCCTCCGGCGCGCGAGTCATGGACTCTGAATGCCTTATTCAAGGTGGTTCCCGCGGTCTGGCTGGCAGGCGCCGCGTTGCTTGCCCTGCTTATGCTGGCTGCCAATATGCACCTCTTGCGCGGGGTACGGCGGCAGCCGGTCGTGACCGATCCAGCCGCGCTCAGGATACTGGAACGGTGCAAGGCACAAATGCAGATCGCGTCGCCCGTGGCCCTTATTGCGTCGGATCTCCGAGGGGGGCCGGCCCTGTTTGGGTTCCTGCGCCCGCGATTGCTCGTACCGCGGGAGTTTCTCGACCCCGCCAATGGCAACCGTCTTCGCTACGTCATCCTGCATGAGCTTGCCCATTTCAAGCGTTGGGACATACCCGTCAACTGGATTATCACGTTGTTGCAGACGCTGCATTGGTTCAATCCCGTGATTTGGTATGCCTTTTACCGGATGCGGGCGGATCGGGAAGTCGCATGCGATGCGCTGGCCTTGCGCTATCTCAGCGAGGAGGAAGTAAGCGAATATGGGCTTACCATCGTGAGTCTGTTTGAATCCGGGCATCGGATGCGGGCAGTCCCCGGCGCCGTGGGCATTCTTGAGGATAAGCAACACCTGAAAAGGAGAATCGCCATGATTGCAGGCTTTTCCCGACCGCGTCGCGGTTGGTCCGTGGCGGCGATGTGCGTGACGTGCGCGTTGGCTTTTGTCGGTCTGACCAACGCGCCAGACCAGGCGGCGGCACCGCAGGATGCCGTGCCTGAAGCATCTGAGTTCATTCCTTCCAGCGCGACGCGTGCCGATGTGGTTGAGGTGCACGTTGCTCCGGTTCAGCGCGATCCCAATGTAATCTCCGTGCAGGTTGAGCCTGTGGATCCACCGCGCGCGGGCGACGTAGTAGAAACGAGCATAGTGGTGCAATCATCGGAAAGTGTTCCCCGAGAGCCCGTTGAGGATGACCTATTGGTTGTGAATTCCCCGCAAACGTACGTGATCGAGCAGCAAGTGGTCCACCGCGATGATGTACCCATGCTCGCTCCGCTCCCAAGACCCGCACCTGTAGACCCAGACCTGGCGGAAAAGCTGGCGCGGGCCATTTCGCTGGAGTTTCCCGCGGTCATGCGGCTGTCAAAGATTGCGGAGTTTATTGGGGAAGAGACGGGCATTAACGTCGTGATCGACAGCCGCGCGGTGTGTCCGGCGGAACTGATAGCACCGGGCGTCGCGCCTAACATGGAACATGTAGCGCCGCAGGATTTATGGGAGGCCGGTTTTGTCAGCGACGGCATTGTCGACAGCATTCAACTGAAGGAGGTGTCTGTTGCCAGCGCGTTGGAAGCATTGCTGCGCCCCATGCGGCTTGACTATGCGATTCGTCCGGGATTCCTGTTTATTTCCAGCCCGCGACTCCTTGATGTTGAAGGACTCATCGCGGAAATTGGCACACAGAACTGGCAAGGCCCCGGCAGCGAGCGCGAACCGCTGGCAGAGGCGTTTGTCCGCAGTTCGGCGGTTGGCAAGCCGAATATGGTTCCAGGTGGCATGCCGCACCCGCAGCTGGTCTTCCCACAGCCTGGAGCCGGAAGGGTTCCGGGAGTTCCACAGTTAAAGCCTCTTAGGGAATCGTCCGAGGCCGACCCGTTTGGCGAGCCTTTGGCCCCAGCCCTGCCTCCGTTGGCCGATCCACCGGCCAGTGCTATCGACCCGCCCACTTTGCCCGAGGCGAAGTTCCCTGATGATCAACCGGCCGAACCATCAGCCCCGGCGCCTCCGGCGGAGAGTGTTCCCGACAGTGCTCCGCGCAAAGACCATGGCAAGGCATATCTGGAAGAAAAGTTGCGGGAAAGGATCAGCCTGGAGTTGGAGGACACGCACATCGCCAGCGTAGCGGAACAAATCGCTTCTTACGCGGACTTGAACATCGTGGTGGACAACCGCGTTGTACGGCCTGTGCGCGACTACGATCCCTCGGCCACCTATCTGACCAACGGCTTCGTACCTCACGTAAAACTAGACAATACTCCTTTGGGTGATGTACTGGCAGCGGTGCTGCGTCCGTTGAACCTGGTGTACAAACTCGAACCGGAATTCATATGGATCACTTCGGAAGAGAATGCGCGCCACGAGTCCTTTGAGAATATGGAAACGCGGTGGTATCGCATGGACCTTGGATTAGATATTGACGACGCCAAGAAACTCATTATGTCGGAGCTATGGAAAGACAATCCCCCTCTGCGTGAGCCGGGAACAGGGAAGCAATTGTCCATGGCGTACTTGGCGGAAAATGAAAACGCCTTTGGGATTCGGGACGTTTCGTCGAGACTGGACGAGATGGAATCCGAGCACAAACTATCGCGTCTGGACCCTTTTGAGCCCAAACAGGAGTACATGGGCTATATGCCGTATATTCAGAAAGAAAACAATCTAGCGTACGGCTGGTTTTTCGTGCATAAGGATCCTGCGACCGATGCAACGAACGAATCGTGAAAACGTTTGAGAATCGGATGGAACGACTTGCCCGCCATGAGTACGACAGAATCCCAAGGGGCTGTTCGTTGGACGATAGTTCTACCTCTGATTGGCATTGCGGCAGTCCTTGTCGCGCCCATTCTGTTTTGGCGCAATGCCGTCCCCGAGCCCGTTGATCTTGTTGCGCTGGTGCAGTCAAATCAAGATGCTGCGTGGGATGCATTGGAGAAATACGAGTACACGGGAACATACGACATCCATTCCATGGTAAATGTCGTTGATGCGACACGGCGCGAGGGAACCATCCGGTGTGTTGTGGATGACGCAAACTTGCATGTAGCGATGCGCGGTTCCACGACACGCGGCGGCGCGTCATCGCCCACGGATACGTTTGGGGTTCGCACGGCGCAATTCGCGGCCACATTCATAGACAATGCAGGTATCCATCAGGACCTGCTATTCGTGGAAGGAAACACAAACCCAGAAGCACCCGCATTTGATGATGCCTGCGACCACGCTGACGCGCGCGTCGTTGCGTTGCCCCTGGCGCACTTTCGACGAGCAGGCAGAGACTATCGATATGAAGCTGTCGAGTCTGTAAATCCGGCAGGAGATCCCGTGATCACTATCGAAGTCTGGACAACGGGAGAGAAACCGTGGAAGCACCGGACCCTTGAAGTAAACCCACGCAAGGGTTACCTGTGCGAAAAGCAAACGCTGCACGTTCAGGGAGACGCATTCTTTCAACTTCTGGCTGAGTTTGACGAAGTCGAACCCGGAATCTGGTTTCCCAAACGGTTCGCACGCGTGGAGAGGGGAGAGCGCGGTGGCGGTTTCAACTATACCTATACAATCGACTCGGTGAATCTGAACCCGCCGATTGATCCGGCCCTGTTTAGCGAAAAAGGCCTGAACTGTCCGCCGGAAATGTGGGCTCGCGAATTCTCTCGGGTGAGTACGTCGTCCGGCAGTGCGTTGGTAAGCAAGGCAGGGGCGTTCCGGGCGGGAGAACGTTGACCCCGGTAGGCGGCACCGTGAAGACGAATGCAGCGGAAGCTCAGCCGGAAATTGGTTCCCCGCGGCGAATCGAAGGTGACATCCTCGCACGCCAGATCAAGGCAATTTCGCGTCTTCGTATTGCATTTTGAATAGCGCGAAGAAGTTGTAGGGATCAACCACTTCGATGGGGATGTCTGGATGGTCTTTGCGGAAAGCATCCAGGCTTTCAATGATGGCTGACGGCGGTGTCCACACGATGCGGAAAAAATAGAAACCTGGCAGTTGAGTCCCGCGATCCTTGATCGCGCCGTACATTGCATTCGCGGTCTGTTGCGGATTCACGAAGTTGCAGGTGTTGTTGAGAAGTTCCGTTACGGGCATGCCTTTCCACACCTGCGGCTTCGGCACGGTGCCGCCGTTGCCGTGCATGTCCATCACAATTGTGGCGAATCCATCCGGCGAGAACTGTGCGAACGCGTCTTTCACGGCATCGCTCGGTTGATCCCAATCCAGCACCATTGGAGCAATGGTCATGTCTGTCGCCTCGAAGAAGTGTCTGTTGTGCTTTGTGAAAAGAGGCAGTTGCCCGGGCCGGATGCGATTGGGATTGAAATACCCCGCCGCACTGGCATCCGCCGTGAAGTGGTCGTTGGGCGTGGCTGTCTTGTAGAAATGCGCAATGACGTCGGGATATGTCTCAATCAAATTCGGATTGATACCCCATGCCAGCGGAATCGTGCCACGTTTGGGGTCCGCCCAATGTTTGGGCAGAAAGTCGTACAGCGGTGTGGCGGAGTCGTAGTCCGCCATCAAAATGCAAACGTATGCTTTCTTCTCGATCGTCGTTTTCAAATCCGGACGGGATTGTTTCAGGGGCGTGAACGGGGCCTGGCTGTGAAACGACTGGTTGTAACAATCGCTGGATATCGTATTCTGATAACAATTATAAGGCGACATGACGTACACCGATTCCCATTCCGTGGGCACAGGTTCATGGCTGCTTGAATAACCCGGCACGTTGCTGTACTTCCAGAAGGGGAAGAAGCCCGTGAGTTCAGTCATGTGCCTGCCGGCTGCGTTCTTCATCGTGGCTTCAAGAATCATGCGGTACGTCTCAAGGTCCGTCCCCAGTTTCTGATTGGGGTCGTCTTTCGGAGGTTCGTCGCCCCACGGGGAAAGATCAAAGACAAATGCTTTGTTCTTTACCGCCCAGTCCCGGGTCACGACGTAACCGATGCCTCCACCCGCGCGCGCTTGGGCCGCATCTTCAAACAAACACAGAAAATGCGATTCGCACTTCCCTGTATCCAGAAATTCGCGAATAGCCCACCGGTAGGCATCGTTCTTGGCACTACCCGTCTCGCTGCCGTCGAAGCGGCCCCTCAAATCTTCCAATACGGGCAGGTTCCACTTGGCAAGCACTTGATCGGCCAACTCGGGACTCAACACTACTCCATTCCGCACCCCGGCAATCGTGGTCGCGATGTTGATGGTGGCGGGAACGGCGGGGTCCCAGATGACTGCGCCCGCAATGCGTTCCCCCGCAAGTGCGCGTAGCGAATCCAAATCCGGCACTGGTGCGCGTTCGCGTCCCGACAGCCAATTTCCTTCTTCTTGAAGCCGATTGAGCCATTCGAGGGAACGCCCATTCCCCTTGGAAACGACATAGAGATCCGGGGAGTTCGCGTTCATTATGCCTTGAAGACCAGCCACGGCCATCGCTTCGTCGTAGGCCCGCGAGTCCGGAGTTCCTGAAAGTTCGTATAGGTGCAGCGGGGAGGCGGCCCAGGCACAGGCCTGACACAGCGCAAATGCCGCTACGCTTGGCATCCAAATCCGGTTGGACACGATGTACTCTCCTGACTTTCGGGTATTTCATTGTCCGGTATTATGCGGTTCGAAGAAATCCGATTAAAACATGCAGTTGACTCGGTGCGGAAAAGATGATACACTTTCTGTGAACAGATTCACAGTGTGAGATGTCTCACAACGACGGAGATCACCCCCATGGTCGCTTCGGACAAAACCATCGGACGCCTCAGCCTGTACCGCCGGATCCTCCACCAGCAAAAACAGGAAGGAAAAGAGGCGATCTACTCACACGAGCTGGCAGCACTGGCCAACTGCACGCCCGCTCAAGTGAGACGGGACATCATGACGTTGGGATACACCGGCAGTCCAGTGCGTGGATACGACGTGGACGCCTTGATGACCAGCATCGGCCAGTTTCTGGACGCGGAAGCGTTTCATGGCGTGGCCTTGGTTGGGGTGGGGAATCTGGGCCGGGCGCTGCTGTCCTACTTTGTGGGGCGCAACCCTCGGCTTTCGATAGTGGCGGCATTTGACGTGAGCGAAAGCGTGGCCAACCGTGTCATTAACGGTTGCCCCGTTTACGCCATCGACGAGTTGGAAAGCGTCATCCGCGATCAGGGAATCGGCGTCGCGATTGTGGCGGTGCCGGCGACGGAGGCGCAGGCGGCCGCGCAACGGCTCTACGCGGCCGGCATCCGGGGGATTTTGAATTTCGCGCCCGTGCGATTGTGGGCGCCCGATCATGTGTATGTGGAAGATGTGGATTTAACGATGTCGCTTGAGCGGGTGATTTACTTTGCCCGCAACGACGTGGTTCAAGGGGGAACCTAAGGCAATGCAAGCAGTACCAGACACAGACGACGACCCGTTACTTGAAGAACTGACCGAAATCCTGCACGACTACCCGGCCGGGGATCGATCCTCCCTCATCCCGATCCTACAGGACGTTCAAGAGCATCTAGGCTACCTTTCGCGCGATTCCATTGCCGCGATAAGCGAATACCTTCATTTGCCCGCTTCAAAGATCTATGGCGTCGCCACCTTTTACAACCAATTCCGGTTTCAACCCCTGGGTAAATGCCATTACCAAGTCTGCCGGGGCACCGCGTGTCACGTGAAGGGCAGTCTTGGTGTGCTGGATGCGCTCAAACAAGAAATCGGCGTGGAACCTGGCCAGACCCGTCGCGACGGCCAATACAGCCTTGAGGTCGTGGCGTGTGTCGGGGCGTGCGGTCTGGCCCCGGTGGTTGTTCAAAATGGCGAGTTCCACGCGGGAGTAACGACCAAGAGCGTGCGGGACCTGGTGGCCGATTGGCAGGAAGCGGGGATGGAATCATGAACACCCTGACCGACGCGCGTTGCTGCAACCACTGCTGGCATTCGTCCGAGAAGCCCTGTCCCGACGTATTGGCATGCCTGGTGGAAGGTCCCAAATGCCACACCCACCAGGAATGCACCGAAAAACAAACGAAGCGAGCCAAACGGCTGCGCCGGGAAACCCTGAAGAAAACGGTTGTGTATGTTGGGGCCGGTACATGCGGTCTTGGCGCCGGCGCGGCTAAGACGTTGTTGGCGGTCAAGCTGTACCTTGCGCGAAAGGGCATTGACGCGGAAATCATAGAAGTGGGGTGCATCGGTCTTTGTTCCGCTGAGCCGCTCATGGATGTCCACGTACCGGGCCGGACCCGTATCAGTTTTCAGCACGTCTCCGGCGCCGATGTTGATGGATTGCTGGAGAGCGTGTTCACGGGCGATGTTGGGCCAAGCCAATTTGTGTTGGGGCAATTCCGGCAGGATGGCCTCGACGCGTGGGACGGGATTCCCTTTATGGACGAACACCCGTTCTTCAAACCTCAGACACGATGGGTGTTGGAACATTGCGGCATCGTCGATCCCATTTCAATCGACGAGTACATTGCCCGAGGCGGATACCGAACGCTGGCGGACATTTTGCGCACGAAGACGCCTGCTGAAGTGTGTGACGACGTCGAACGCGCCGGTTTACGCGGCAGGGGGGGCGGCGGATTTCCGACGGGCACGAAATGGAAGATCGCGCTGGCCCAGGAAAGTGGCGATAAATACATCGTATGCAACGCCGACGAAGGGGACCCTGGCGCGTTCATGGATCGTGCGGTTATCGAGGGAGACCCGCACCGGATGATCGAAGGTATGGCCATAGCCGCCTACGGCATCGCCGCACGACATGGGTACGTGTACATCCGCGCCGAATATCCGCTTGCCATCAAACGGCTCCGGCAGGCCATTGCACAGGCCGAAGACTACGGCCTTCTGGGCACGAACATTCTGGACAGCGGCTTCTCGTTGCATATCAAGATCAAGAAAGGCGCGGGCGCGTTTGTATGCGGCGAGGAAACCGCCCTGATTCACAGCATCGAAGGCAAGCGCGGCATGCCGCGTCCGCGTCCGCCGTTCCCTGCGGTGCAGGGTGTTTTTGGCAAGCCCACCATCATTAACAACGTTGAAACGCTGGCCAACCTGCCTGGGCTGATGCGGCGCGGTTGGGCGGCCTTTGCGGCGCTGGGTACGCCCACGAGCAATGGCACCAAGGTATTCGCGCTTTCCGGCAAGGTCGTCCGAACGGGCCTTGTGGAAGTGGCCATGGGTACCCCGCTGCGCTCGGTGGTGTTCGACATTGGCGGTGGCATACCGAACGAAAAACGCTTTAAGGCGGTACAGATCGGCGGGCCCTCCGGCGGGTGTATTCCCGACCAGCACATGGACATCCAGGTGGATTACGAGTCAATCAAAACCGTGGGGGCCATGATGGGCTCAGGCGGTCTCGTGGTCATGGACGAAGATACCTGCATGGTGGATGTGGCCAAATTCTTCATGGAATTTATCCAGCGCGAGAGCTGCGGCAAGTGTATTCCTTGCCGCGAAGGCACGCTTCGTCTGCTGGAGTCGCTGCAACGCATTACGCGCGGCCGGCGCGGTGAAAAAGGCAACGATGCCCTCCAGCGCTTTCAAAGCGTCATGTACATGACCCGGCTGGCCGAGGTGATCAAAGACACGAGCTTGTGCGGCCTCGGACAGACCGCGCCGAATCCCGTGTTGAGCACGTTGCGTTGGTTCCGGGACGAGTACGAGGCGCATATCTACGAGCGCCGGTGTCCCGCGGGTGTATGCACCGAGTTGCGCACATTTCGCATCGAGGCCGATGCATGCACAGGGTGTGGAAGCTGCAAGCCCAAATGCCCGACGAACGCCATCGTCGGAGTACGCGATCGGATCCATTACATCATCGATGACCAATGCATCGGATGCGGCGCGTGCCGGGATGTGTGCAACCACGACGCGGTACTTCATGCCGACATGCCAAGGCCCGCCGTCGCGGCCTTGCACGAAGACGACGCCATCGAGGGATTGTTTGGCTCGGGCGCTTTCCACAACTGGCACGACGGCAAAGGCCTGGTCCGGATGAAAAAGGAATAGACCATGATTACGATCGAAGTAAACGGACGGCCTGTCGAGGCGAAATCCGGTGAGATGTTGCTGACGGCGTTGCGGCGCGCGCATGTGCACGTGCCCACGTTGTGCCATATGGAAGGTATGTTTCCCAGCGGCGCCTGCCGTATGTGCGTTGTCGAAGTGGCCGGCGCGCCCAATCTCGTCCCGAGTTGCGCGTGCCCGGTGCGCGACGGCATGAAGATACAGACGCACGGCGAACGGGCTCTTCGCGCACGCAAGACCATCGTGGAGTTGCTGCTTGCCGATCATCCCGACGATTGTTTGTATTGCGATCGCAACAGCCAATGCGATCTCCAGGATCTGGCGGCGGAATACGGCGTGCGATCAAGGCGCTACGCGGGCGGCAAGCGGCACCACAAGAAGGACCTGTCCAGCCCGGCGCTGGTACGCGATCCCGACAAGTGCATTCTCTGCGGAAAATGCGTCCGGGTCTGCGAAGAGATGCAGGGCATTGGCGCCATCGACTTTGTCGGGCGCGGCAGTAACACCCACATTTCCGTGGCTTTTGAAGACGGTCTGAACCTCTCGAGTTGCATCTTCTGCGGGCAATGTGTTGTGGCATGCCCCACCGGAGCGCTCGCCGAGCGCAGTCATATCAAGGAAGTCATGGAAGCCATCGCCGATCCCGAAAAGATCGTGGTTGTCCAAAACGCGCCGAGCGTTTCCATAACCTTGGGCGAAGCGTTCGGCCTGAAGCCGGGGACCGACGTAAACGGATTGATGGCTGCCGCGCTCCGGCGCATCGGATTCGAATACGTGTTCGACACTTCTTTCAGCGCGGACCTGACCGTAATGGAAGAAGCAAGCGAATTGGTCAAGCGCATCGTAAAAGGCGAGAGATTGCCGTTGATGACCAGTTGCTCGCCAGGCTGGATCAAGTATGTCGAGCAATTCTACCCTGAGTTTATTCCGAATCTGTCCACGTGCAAGAGTCCGCAGCAGATGCTTGGGGCTGTATTGAAAACCTACTTTGCCGAGAAGAACGGAATCGATCCGCGAAACGTGTTTGACGTTGCCGTCATGCCCTGCATTGCGAAGAAGTTCGAATCGGGCCGGCCGGAGATGATGCACGACGGATTGCCCGATGTGGATGCCGTCTTGACTACGCGCGAATTGGTGCAGATGATTCGAATGCGTCATCTGGACTTCAATTCCTTGAAGCCGGAACCCATGGACTTGCCGTTTGGCGAACGTAGCACGGCGGGCAAACTGTTTGGCGCTTCCGGCGGTGTTACGGAAGCCGCCATCCGGACGGCCCACTACTTGATTACTGGACAGGACATGGATGAATTGAAGGTGGAAGCCGTGCGTGGCATTAATGGCCACAAGGAAATGAGGCTGCAGGTGGGCGGTCTTGATCTCGGCATCGCCGTGGTTAGCGGACTGAAAAACGCCCACGATCTGCTCGAAGAAGTGCGGCGGGGGCGCCGCGATTTGCACTTTATCGAAGTCATGACGTGTCCCGGCGGCTGCATCAACGGCGGCGGTCAACTCTTCCGCACGGACACCGAGGCGCTGCGGGCGCGGATGCAGTCGCTGTATGCCATCGATCGGAACGAACCGGTGCGCACGGCGCACGCCAATAATTCCGTGAAACAATTGTATGCTGATTTCCTGGGCGAGCCGCTTGGCGAAAAAAGTCATGCGCTGCTCCACACGCACTACGGCACGCGCGAGGTAATGAAATAATGGACAAGAAACTTCAGATTCTCCTGGTCGATGATGACGACGATTTTCTTCTGCAACATCGCCTCATGCTGGAAAAGGCCGGTTACTCGGTATCCACGGCCGGAAGCAGGGCCGAAGCAGAACAGCTACTGGCGTCGCAGAAACCCGATCTGGCCATTGTCGATCTCATGATGGAAGACGTTGACTCCGGCTTTGCCCTTTGCTATTCGATCAAGAAAGACCACCGGGATGTCCCCGTGATCATGTGTACCGGCGTGGGTCACGAAACGGGCATGGCATTCGACGCGGCCACGGACGAGGAACGGTCCTGGGTAAAGGCGGATGCCATGCTGGCGAAACCCGTACGATTTGAACAATTGACGCGTGAAATTGAGCGGCTGATTGCCGCGAAGACGTAAACAGAAAACGAGTATCTCATGGAAACGCTGAGATTGTTGGTTTGCGACGACGAGGAAGGGATGCGGCTGGGCATTGACCGGGCGCTGCGCAAGCATGTGGTTCCCACGCCTGACGTGAACGGCGAAGTGCAATTCAGCATTGCCCAGGCGGAGTCCGCTGAAAAAGCATTGGAGCTGATTGAAGTCCAGCCCCCGGATTTGCTCCTCCTCGATTTGAAATTGCCCGGCATGAGCGGTCTGGATCTGCTGGATCGCCTGGCCCCCATGAAGCTGGACACCTTGGTGATCGTCATTTCGGCCTATGCGTCCATCGAGGCGGCCGTGCGTGCCACCAAGCAAGGGGCCTTCGACTTCCTGGCGAAACCGTTCTCGCCGGCAGAACTCAAAGAAACCGTTGCCAAGGCTGCCCGGCATTGGATGACGCTTCAACAAGCCCGGAAGCTGGCCCAGGAACGCAGGCGCGTACGCTTCGAGTTCATTTCGGTGTTGGCCCACGAGCTGAAAGCGCCCATAAACGCGGTGGAAGGATACCTGAACCTGATCAAGTCGGGGGCTCTCGACAGCGAGCCGGAGTCACGCGCGAAGATCGTGGATCAGAGCGTGCACCGCTTGGCGGCCATGCGGAAAATGATCGGCGATTTGCTCGACATGACCCGCATCGAATCCGGCGAACGGACGCGCAAGGTGGAAGTCTGTGACGTTGGAGCCGTCGCCATTGCTGCCATAGAGACGCAGAAACCCGCCGCGATGGACCATGACGTTCAAATCACGCTGCATATGCCCAACGGCATTCAGATGGAAGCAGATCTGTGTGAGCTGGAGATGATATTCAACAATCTTTTGTCGAACGCGGTGAAATACAATCGAGCTGGCGGCCGTGTGGACGTGATGGTCGATCGCGACGGCGAGTACGTGCGGATTCGCGTGGCGGATACCGGCATCGGAATGAGCCAAGACGAATGTACGAAATTGTTTCATGATTTCGTCCGTATCAAGAATGATCGGACCCGCGGCATTCTGGGAAGCGGCTTGGGGCTTTCCATCCTTCGCAAGTTGGCCGCACTCTACGGCGGCGATATCGCCGTGGACAGCGAGCCGGGCATCGGCACTACATTTACTGTCCGCTTGCCGGTTGCGTCAATACCGGCCGTCGCAAACCCGGTCTGATTCCGATCGCCGTTCGGACGGCGAACCCCCACCGCGGGCTTGCCCTGTCCGGGGCACGCTCTATACAATCCAGATGCAGGACCCTATTGATCGGTCCGCTGGCATTGGGACGCCATACTTTCCATGAATTGCACGGGCTTGCGCCATGCGTCTTGCCCTTATTGAGGGGGAAAGGCATGCGGCTGATTGGGTGTGGGCCGAATGGGGTCCGGGAGAGCATCAGCTCCCGCGTGGGCCGCGCCGGCTCTGTGGCCGCCTTGGTTGTTGCGATCCTGGGCCTCTCTTGTCAGACGCGAGAGCCCTTTTCCGATTCCGAAGTGAACGACTACCCTCAGACACTCCTTTCCTTGAAAGCCGAAATTCAAGGCAAGCTCGACGATATAGACCAGGCCTTGTTCGATGCCTCCAAACAAATTGCCGTCCATGGTTTGGACAGCCCCGAGACCCGTGAGATTTTGCGCCGGCTTTGCGATGGAAGGCCGTACGTCGTGGATTGCTCCACCATTAATGCCGAAGGCCGCATGATGGCCGTCGAGCCGCAAACGTACCGGCAACTGGAAGGCGCCGACATCAGCGATCAGGAACAGGTCAAGCTCGTGCGAAAGAGCAAGGGTCCCGTATTGAGTCAGGTGTTTACGGCCATCGAGGGCATGGCCAGCGTCGATCTCGAATGGCCGGTGATTGGTGCGGACGGTTCGTTTCTTGGGTCGGTCAGCGTCTTGATGCAACCGGCTCCGTTTCTCGGCGCCATCGTTGAACCGCGGTTGCAGGGGTTGCCTCTGGACAGTTGGGTCGTGCAGACCGATGGGCTCACCTTGTACGATCCCGATGAAGAAGAGGTCGGCCGAAACATCGTGACTGATCCGCTCTACGATCCCTTTCCCGATCTCCGGCGCTTCACGCGCCAAGTGCTACGCTCACAGTCCGGCAACGGTACCTACGAATTCTACCGCACCGGATCCGATGAGACGGTAACCAAGCGCGCCTATTGGACCACCGTATCGCTCCACGGGACCGAGTGGCGCATCGGCCTTGTGCAGGTCTTGACCGGCGATCCGGCGGCGGTCCGCCGGTCCTTTACCGATCTCGAACTCATGCAATGCCGGGATACGCTTCGTGCGTTCTCCAAGCGTTCCGAGGTTGTGGGATGCATGTCGCGTTCCAACGAACCCGCGATGCTGGACCTGCTGAGGGAATACTACAATGAAAACTCCGGGCTGTATTCCGTGCAATGGCTGACTCCCGACGGCGTGACTCGTATAGGGTTTCCGCAAGAGAACAGCCTGCGCAATTTCGACCACCGGGCTGGACGAAAGCCAACCGATACCGAGTTCGTGGCCCACACGGAAAAAGCAGTCGAATCATGGATTGGACTGACGTTGGCCGAAGGGGAACCCGCGATTGCGTTTTTATCGCCGGTCAAACTGGGCGTCGAGTATGTGGGATCCCTCTACTTTGTCCGGTTGATGCCCCAGCCCTAGCGGCCGGACTTGTCCCGGCTTCACGCGAACTCGGTGGCCTTCGCCTCCAGCAACTGAAAATCTTCCAGGCGGCAGAAGTCGCGCAGGAGTCCCGCCAGCTTGCCGATTTGCACGTGGGCCTCCATGACCATTTTTTCCGCCGCGCCTACGCCCACATACGTTGCCGCCACGCCGCCGTACCCGCCGGCCGCGGCATCGCGAATGGTGGGGAAGTACAGGTGAAAATCGTCGGCGTATCCGCAAAGCAGCGTGCCCTTCAACGGCGAATCCGACTTCAGCTCCAACTGGTGCTGGATGAAGAACTCGCCGGGCATGAACACCATCGCGATTTCACCGTTCAGCAGCAATGTGCTCATGGGCACCGCCAGATCCGGCGTCAAAACGCTGATGTACGGACGGAACAAATCCCCGTAGATTTCCAGGAATACCTTTTGCTGTTCAGGGTCTTGAAAATCCCAGCGCGCGCCGACCGTGATGTTTTTGTGCGCGTATGCGATCGACGGAGCGGAGGGCACGGCCGTCTTGATATTGGCCAGTGCAGTGAGCGCCGCTTACGCGCACGTCTGACCCACGCCGCGCATGGCTTCAACGCCACTCTCCGCAATGGGCGTCTTGTCCAAATAGGGATTGATGTTGCCGCAACCACCCTGAATAAAGATGCACTCGCCGCCCCATGCCTCTTTCACGATTCGCGCCATTTCACCCGGCCAGTCCGCCGTGTAGCGAAGGTTGTCCCCTGCGAGGACAACTGGGTGACAGGCATTATGCACCAGCGCGGCCAGCGGTTTGCCGTCTTCGGACTCAATCTTGATGATGACCGCCTCGTGATCGACGGGACCAAGGGGAATGCGCTCTTCGTTGCGCCAGACCATGACGCACTTGCCGTCTTCCGTGATCTTGCGGCGGTTGTGCGAGATGTCGAACACGGCCTTGCCCACGCCGATTTGCACCGGTGCGATTCGGCCCGCGGCTTCCTCGATCAACTCGCCGAAGGCCGTCTCCATGGCGGGCAAATGGGGGAGCGAATCGATCTCCATGACCGGTGCGCCGTGCGTATGCGTGGCCACAAAGACCACTTGATCGACACCGGCCGCCTTCACGCGTTCGCGAATGCGGTTCAGGCGATCGGGCACCGGCACGCGCCCCGTATCCATGGACACCAACGCGATGCGCTGTTCCTCCACCTCAAATACGATCGCCCTGGCGTGCAACGGATCGAGCGTGCCCTCGGATGGTCCCCCACGATCCGTGTATCCCCACATGGGAATGCCCGGGTGCGGAGTGATATCGCGAACGGCCACGCCCGCCTTGAAACCGCCCGCCGACGCAGGCTGGGCGGCCTTCGCTTGCGCAGCCGCAATCAGGAATGCCGATGATTTGATGAAATTCCGGCGTGAAATGAAGCTCATGGGTTCTCCCCTCAACAACGAAACGGTAAACGTTCTCACGGATCATTAGAATAAGCGATTGTGTTGGTCTATTCCTATCCATCCCCCCAAAAGCGTGATTCAAGATTGCCGGTAAGCGGAACTTCCCTCTTCAACGCCTGAGCCTTTTTCTTACGCCGACTGTTTGCCCAAGGACCGATTCCATTTCTCGACTGCGATATGCAGTGTGGCGACGTCGCACGGGCGCACGCCGGGGATGCGGGCGGCCTGGCCGAAATTGATGGGTTGGATTTGATGAAGGCGTTCGCGGCTTTCGCGTGGAAGACCGTGTACTGCGTGGTAGTCGAACGCTTCGGGAATAGGCTTGGACTCGGCGGCGTGAAACTTGGCCAGATCGCGTTCCTGCCGTTGGATGTACCCCTCGTATTTCAATTCGATTTCAATTTGCTCCGCGGCCTCAAACCCGATTGGGGCGGGCGGCGGACAAATCCGCCAGAGATCGGCGATGCTCATCTCCGGGCGACAGAGCACCTGCGCGGCAGGTTGCGCGGTGGTCATGGGCGTGAAGCCCATGGCGACGAGATCGGTGTTCACCGCGTCGCTTGGCGTAATCATTACGCTCTTGAGCCGGAGAATCTCGCCGCTGATCGTGTTTTGTTTTGCGCGCACGCGATCGATGAACGCGTCGCCCGCGATGCCGTGGTGGGCGAGGCGCTGATCGGCGTTCTCGTGACGCAAGAGCAACCGGTATTCCGCGCGCGAGGTAAAGAGGCGGTACGGTTCCATCACGCCGCGCGTCACGAGGTCATCCACCATGACGCCGATATACGCTTCGCTGCGCGAAATTATCAGCGGATCTTCCTTTCGGATGTAGCGGATGGCGTTCAGACCGGCATAGAGACCCTGGCCGCCGGCCTCCTCATACCCGGAAGTACCGTTGATTTGCCCGGCATGAAACAGGCCGTGTACGCGCTTGGTTTCCAGCGTGGGCTTCAGTTCCGTGGGCTGCACGAAATCGTATTCGACGGCATAGCCGGGGCGCACGATTTCCGCATCCTCCAAGCCCGGAATTGTCTTCAACATCGCCGCTTGCACGTCGACTGGAAGACTTGTAGAAAGTCCGTTGATGTACATCTCGTCGGAGTCGAGGCCTTCGGGTTCCACGAAGATGCGGTGGCTGTCCTTGTCCGCGAAGCGGAAGCACTTGTCCTCGATGCTTGGACAGTAGCGCGTGCCTGTTGCGCCGATCTTGCCGGTGAACATGGGGGATCGGTCGAGGTTCGCCTTGATGATGTCGTGCGTGGCCTCGTTCGTATAGGTGAGCCAGCACGGTTCGTTCGGCGGATTGAACGTGTCCATCGGCGTGGAAAAGGAAAACGGCCGAGGCGGATTGTCGCCTGGCTGAATCTGCATCGCGTCGTAATCCAGCGTATCCTTTCGCAAGCGAGGGCAGGTCCCGGTCTTCTGCCGGTTGATCTGAAAGCCGATGCGCTTGTACGTATCCGACAGCCGTTGCGCGGGAATTTCTCCCGCGCGCCCGCCGGGCACATCCTCCATGCCGTAGTGCAGCTTGCCGCCGAGAAACGTGCCCGTGCACACGATGACCGCGCGGGCCGAAATTTCCACGCCCTCGGAGGTGATGACCCCGGCAATGGCGTCCTGCCGCACCACGAAATCGTCGATCAGCGCGGGAATGAGCGCCAGGTTTTCCTGCGATTCGCAGACCCGTTGCATGTCCCGCTGATACCAATGCCGGTCTGATTGCGCCCGCGGCGAATGCACCGCGGGGCCCTTCGACCGGTTCAGCATCTTGAACTGAATGCCCGTGCGATCCGTGCAACGCGCCATCTCGCCGCCGAGGGCGTCGATCTCGCGCACCACCTGCCCCTTGGCAATGCCGCCGATGGCCGGGTTGCAGCTCATTTTGCCGATGGTGTTGACGTCCATTGTGGTCATGGCGGTGCGCAGGCCCGATCGCGCGCACACGAGGGCCGCCTCAATGCCGGCATGGCCGGCACCTACCACAATGATGTCGTAATCGCGTTGCATTGGAAATTCTCGAAAAAAAGGCCAGCCTAGGACAGAATCGCCTAAATTGTAGCACAATACCCCGCCTACCCGCATTTTTTGGCCCGCACGCACCTTCGAACGAGCCACACTTTTTAGGCGGGCCACATTTTTGGGACGGGCCCTTCGCGGGGGTGACGGAGCCCCGCCAAGACCGGCAGGGGGTGCACGTTTGGCTTTGTGCGGTACGTGAGGGCTAGCTTGTTGCGTAGCGGTTTTCTGGCTTCGAGAGCAAAAGCGGTGTCGACGGCTCTCGCCTTTACCACCGCAGTCCAAAGTATCCCCTACTGTGTTGCATATTGCCGGAGGCTTTTCCTCCATGCCGGGCTTGTGGGACGAAATGGGTTTGCGTCCGTTTAGGGCTTATGTCTTTCGCAGGCGGGTGCGGTAGTAGTCGATGATGACGGCGAGGACGATGACGATGCCGGTGATGATGCGTTTGGTGGGGTCTTGGGCGCCGAGTTGGGCGAGGCCGTTTTCGAGGACGGCGATGATGAGGACGCCGATGAAGCTACCGATGACGGAGCCGCGGCCGCCCATGAGGCTGGTGCCGCCGACGACGACGGCGGCGATGGCGTCGAGTTCGTAGCCGCTTCCGGCGTTGGGGTCGGCGGACGACATTCGCGCGCAATGGATGACGGCAGCGAGCCCGGCGAGCGACCCGCTGATGAGATAGACGGCGCGTTTCACGTTTTTGATGTTCAAGCCGGAAAGACGAGCGGCTTCTTCGTTCGACCCAACGGCGAAGATGCGGCGTCCCAGGGCGGTGTGGGAGAGGGTGATTTGCGCAACCACTACCGTCGCGAGTGCCACGGTGAACGGAAACGAGAATCCCAACACGCCGTTCTCGACTATGGGGTCGATGGCGGCACCGATGTATTTCGTCTGCGAGTCCGAAATGTAGTAGGCGGCGCCGCGCGCGGCTTCGAGCATGCCCAGCGTGACGATGAATGGAGGGACCGGCCAATGGGTGACGATCCAGCCGTTGACAGCGCCGCACAGCAACCCCACACCGATGGCCACCGGAACCGCGATTGCCAAGGGGTAGCCTTTGTCCGCCATGGCGATGCCGAGCACCGCCCCGCTCAGGGCGAGCATGGAGCCGACCGAGAGGTCGATGCCGCCGGTGATCAGGACAAACGTCATTCCCGTGGCAATGAGAACGGCGACGGGGATTTGATTGGCCATGGTGATGAAATTTACGGGGGTGTAAAAATGATCGGTGGTTTGGGCAAAAAAGATCACGAGCAGCAAGAGCACCGCCAATAAGCCGGCGTAGTCGAGTATGGTGCGCATCACCGTTACACGTCGCGACACGATTACTCCCCCGTGGATCTCTCAGTTCGGTGCGGCGCGTTACTGCGCGGGAAGCGACTCGGCCGTGATAAGATCCACGGGTGTTTCCCGGTCGTCCAACGCTTCACCCGACCGCAACACCGCCAGCGCGTGTTCGATGCCGAATACGGCCAACTGGTCGGCGTGCTGATCGGCCGTGGCCAGAATCTGCCCCTGCTTGACCAGATCCTGCACGGCGGAGATATTGTCGAAGCCGACTACTCTGACGGCTTCCAGCTTGTTGGCCGCTTTCAGTGCGGCGACCGCCCCGAGCGCCATGTTGTCGTTTGCGCAGAGGTATGCTTTGACCTCCGGATGTTCCGTGGCGATTGCGGACACGACCTGATTGGCCTGATCCATTTCCCAGTTTGCCGTTTGCGCCGTGACCAGCGTCAGGCCGGCTTCGTTGATGGCGTCTTCGAATCCGAGGCGTCGTTGCGTGGCGTTGAAGGCATTGGGTGCGCCTTCCACGATGGCCACGGGATCGCCGGATTGCAGCGACTTGGCCAGGAATTCGCCCACCTTGCGCGCGCCTTCCCGGTTGTTAGGGCCCACGAACGGAATTTTCACGTCGCGCTCCTTCAAGACCGCCTCGTCGAATTTGTTGTCGATATTGATCACCACGATGCCCGCTTCGATGGCCCGTTTGCAGACCGGCACAATGGCCTTGGAGTCTGCCGGGGCGATGACGATCGCATCGACGTTGCGGGCGATCATCTGTTCGATCAACTGTATCTGCTGATCGATGTCGAGTTCGTTCTTGATACCCTGCACAATCAGCGTGTAGCTGTCGGCATTCGCCTCGCTGTGTTTCTTCGCGCCTTCTTCCATGGTCTTGAAGAATTCATTCGCGAGGGACTTCATGATCAGCGCGACGGTGGGCTTGGACGCGCTGTCTTCCGCATCGCCATCAGGCGGAGCCGACGGCGAGCACGCCGTAACGGACATCCAAACGCAGAGCGCGGCCACCCATACACGCATAGGAGTTCTACGAATAATCATGGACATGACAGTATTCCCAATGTCGGCCCGGAGCGGCGGGTATCCCGCCGTTATCCGGCAGCCCGGCCCGGCATCTTTCGAGGCGCGGCCAGCTTGATGACCAGCATTTCCAGAGCCAACGCCCGATTGACTCCTGTGGACCGTAACATAATCTCCGCTTCCATGAGCAGGGAAAACGCCTGAATCAATTTCGCGCGCCCGAGTTTGTCCGCGAGCGGTTTCGTTTTTTTGGCGACGTACGGCGATACGTTGCCCTGCCCGAATCCCGAAGCCCACGCTGACTTCAGGAGCCAGTTGATCGTGCCCATGACTTCAAATTCCGAAGCGCCCGTATCCAGAATAGATCGCAATGCGGCGACGGCCGTCGTCGTATTGGAACTGGCGATGGCATCGGTCATTGTCCACACTTCTTCCTCGGTCACGTCGGCACACGCCGCCTGCACATCCTCCGCGCGAATACGCGTTTCGGAACCCACATAGTTGCAGACCAATTCTACGGCATTCTTGATCTCGCCCATGTGGGTTCCGGTGCGATCAATCAGGCTTTCCAATGCCGCCGAATCAATGTCTTTGTGGCGTTCCCGGATGGCCGATTTGGCCCATGCGCCGGCCTCGGGTCGGGTCAACTCCGGGCACTCCACCACGGCACCGGCTTTCTCGCAGGCCTTGTAGAGCTTGAGGCGGCGGTCGACGCGCGAGGCGACCAGCAGCATGACGGTGGATTCGCACGGCGCCTGTATGTATTCGAGGATTGCCGCGCCCGCCGATTCGCTTTCGTAGCGCTCGGCGCCATGGACGACCACCACGCGGCGCTCCGCGAGAAAGGGTACGGTCAGTGCGGTCTGAACGATTTCGCCGGTCTCTGTTTCATCGGCGTAAAAGGCGGAGTAGGCAAAATCGCGCAGGGAAGGGTCGATCAAGCGGTCCGCGAGTCGGGTCACGGCCTGCTGCGCCAAAAGCGGTTCGTAGTTGGATACGCCCTGCTTCGTAGTCTTGGCGGGGCAGAAGAAATACAGCGGCGCCGGGTCGAGCGTGTCAATGTGTTTCAACAGTTCCTGAACAAGCACGGTACCGTCATCCCGGATGTCCGAGCCGGGGCATTACCAAGGCTCGATGGTGCGGTAGAAGATGTCCGACGCTAATTGTTCCAGGGCTTCCGAGGCGCCGCGGTTTTCTTCTTCCGAAGAGAACGAGCGTACGGACGGAAGAAATACTTCCGCATTACCACGCAGGCGATCGGAGGACTGGCCAGCGGCGCGTGTGTAGTAACTGGTTTCGCCGGCCATGCGATCCGATTGCCATACGACGTCGCCTGTGGCGGAATCGGTCACGCGGACGCCCGCGATGACGACCATGAGAAACTGCGTTACTCGATCGTCCTGATCGTAGGTGATGCCTTTCAATTGGTAGTCGAGAATGACGCCTTCCATTACAAGGTCGGCCTGTTCCCGTGGCACCACCTTCAGGCGACCGTCGTGTATGAACTTGCGCGTCACGGCGTTGGTCAGGGGCGCCTGCAAGTCGTACTCGCGGCTGGCATTCTGAAACGGCGCCACGTGGATCGTCTGGAACTTCGGATCCAGCGTACTTTTTGTGCTGTATCCACAGCCGTTCAAAAACGAGATTGCGCAGACAGCGGCTATACCTGCCAGACAAACTTTACGCATTGGATTCTTCGTATCGGCTGCTGTGGCCGTGCTCACTCAACCAGGCCGAAGCTTCCTGCGCGGCGACGGTGCCGGGGAATTGATCGACAACGACTTCATAGTAGATGGCGGCCGATTCGAACTTGCGGCGTTTCTCGTAGAATTTTGCCGTGAGGAGCCTTTGTTCGGCCACGCGCTCGTACATTTCCTGGCGCATAGCCGTCAATTCGCCGACGCGGCTGTCATTGGGGAAGCGGCTGTTGAAATCGTCGATGGCGGCTACGGCAAGTTGGCTCGGGGTCTGGTCATACAAGGCCGGCAGCGATCCGTCGTAGTAGCATTTGCACAGACCGTAGCTGGCGTCATCCACCCATTCCGACATGCCGTAGTCTTCAATAACGCGCCGGTATTCAAAGGCGGCCTCGACATACTCTTCAAGCGTGTGATGACAAAGGCCCAATTTATACTGCGCTTCCGCCGCGGAATCGGTGAAGGGTTGATTGTCGATGACCATCGTGTAGACTTCGATGGCGCGCCGGAACGGCCGCTTTTTGAAAATGTGCCAAAACGACTTGCTTTGGTTTTGCACGCCGGTATCGTAGAACAGGTCGGCGATTTCGTACTGTTTGGCGATCACCTGGTCGAACAGGTTCGTGCTGGGATATACGGCCACCACCTGCTGAAATTCCTTGGCGGCATCCAGGTATTTTTCCTGGGCCATACGGATTTCGCCGCGGAGGAACTGATTCTCGTCGGCGAATTCGGAATCGCCGTAGAAATCCTTGAACTTATTGGTCTCGTCGATGGCCTCTTTGTATTTTCCCTGGACCATCAGGCTTCGTGCGTATTCAACCTGCAGTTCGGGGGTTTCCTTGGGGAGTCTCTTGGGGTTGACCAGACGGCCGGTGCCGGGTTCCCAGACCCAGGCGGCGTGGGCCGCTGTGGAAAAAGCCAGCGTCATAATCAAGGCCGACGCCACCAACAATTTCGGTCGAGTCATCCGCGTTTCTCCAAGCGCAGGGCTGCCTGAGCCCATGCGGCAAACGTTTCCCACCGTGGACCTCAGATAGTACCAATACGGCGCGAGGAATCGCAACAACCGGCCACGGTTCCGGGAGTCGAGAAATCGGCCCAAACTACCGGGTGACCGGGACTTGGCTCTCGGTGAGTTCCATGTGGACCCGCGCCAGCCGGTCGTTCAATGCGCGGCCGATGGCCTCGACATAGGGTTTCCGCATCAATTCGACGTGGTTTCCCGGAACCCGGGTGACCGTCGCCCCTTTTTCCGCGAGCCCGTTCCAGCCGAACGACTCGGGATCATGTAGCCGGACATCGGCCAGGAAGTCCTCGGTCCGAAACACATCGATGTGGCCGGAGTAGGGGGCGGGTTTAAATTTTCGGATGGCCAAGATGTTCAAATTGAAATTCAGTAGCGCCCGTCGGACTGTGGGCTGCTGCCACATTTCCAGTTTGGAATGTTCTCCCAGGATTCCCTTTACCTCGGAGGTCCAGAACAGCGATTGGCGAAGCGCGTCGTGCCAGGCCCACGTCATGTAGTCGCGCATGCTGAATTCTTCGCCTTCGTGCTTCTTTCGCCACAGAATCGCCGACAATTTCAGGTACAGCGCTTCAAAACAGTATGGGGTAATCAGCGCGTAGGTTCGCAGACCGAGTTTGGCAAACGTACCTATTCGATTGGCCCATTCCCGTATTCCGGACGGCCAGGCGATATTTCCGGGCACAATCTGATCGATAATAGCGAGAAACGCCACGGTTTCCCCCTTTGCCGCGAGGCGGCGGGCTATTTCCAGAGCGACGTACCCTCCGAATGACCATCCTCCCAGCAGATACGGGCCATTGGGCTGCATACGCTCGATCGTACCCACATGAAAATCCGCCAATTCCTCAATCGTGGTGAATGGCCGTGCGCCGGAGTTCAGGGACGGATCCTGCAGGCCGTAAAACGGCTGGTCCGCGTCGATGTATGACAACATGCTGAAATAGGGAAAAACGAGCCCTCCGGCGGGGGCCACGCAAAAGAACGGCGTGCGCGATCCGGTCGCCCTCAACGGAATGACCGTGCTGATCCGGTCATTGGATTCAAGGAAACCGGACTCCCGGACGAACTGGTGATCGCGTGCCATTTCCCGCTCGGAAGCGATCGCTTCAGCAAAACGCGCGGCCGATTCGGCGACGCGCTGCAATGTTTCCGTGGTGTGGGTTCCGTTTGGAGAAGTCCAAAAAAACCGCAATTTGCCGTCGCGTACGACTCCAGTAACGTCAATCAGATGTGTACGAGGCGCGGCTTCTTCGCATAATTTCAGTTCTTCCAAGCGCGTAGCGAACGGCGGGGTGCCGGAAACGGGAAACTCCGTGCCTTGGAATGCGACGCGGATTTCGGGAACCGCGTAGGCCGTGCTATCGGACGAAAACCCGTTGTTGCGCGTCACGTAACGCAACGTGCCGTAGTTGAGGCCGCGATTGGGCACATGATCGATGGATGCACGGATGGCCTACACGTATTTCAGGACGCCCACATTTTTGGGTGGATCGATTCGCAATGGATGATTGAATGTCAATTGGCCGACAGTACGCGTCAGGGATTGGTCCGCAAATGCGTTTCGGGCATCGCGGAAGACGTCGAAGAGGAGCGAGTTTGCGCCTGTCCATTCCTCCACCGCTTTTGCCACTGCCGCGATGAAGACGGTTTCCATCAGTTCATTTTGGGCTGGTCCCGGCGCCAGCGCGCTGACGTCGGCCGTGCCAACGATTGATTCCGTAGCGGACACAACCGGTTCAGCATCCCGTGGCAACGCGGTTGCCGGTTTCATCAGCAGATCGTGCCAATACGCGGTTTCCGTCTGCAGATCCGGCCTTGCCGTCGAAGCGTGTATTCTGCGCAACCACTTCGCGTAGATTCCTTGCGAACGGCCTTGCACTTCATGGAGGTCGACTTGACCGGTCAGTTCCGCATGGAGATCCGCTTCGATGAGTTGCCACGAGCGTCTATCCATCATCGCTCCGTGTCCAAACAACCGAAGTTGAATTTCTCCTTTTGTTTGGATGCCCAGTGCATAAAAGGCCGGGCCGCTGGGTGCGATCATACTGGCAAGCACGGCGTTAATGCGTTCGGAAACGGCGCTTTCCGACATATCGGAGACGTGCAGCCATTCAATCAGTCCATCGGAATTGACGTGATCCTCGCGTTGTTTCCAGGATCCGTTTTCACGGACCCGTTGAAACCGCAACGCTTCGTGACGGCGAATAATTGCCTTGAGCGCGGCGTCGGTCTTCTCCACGCTTGTCGAGGGATGCAGGCGCACGTGCAGGCATTGGGCTTCCCTGTGCGTGTCTTGTTCCATCCCTCGCAACTGGGCCGGTATCAATGGCAGGTCTTCCATCGAGTCGCCGCTTGATGTTTCAAAGGGCTGTACAAACTCGGCGAGCAATTCGATGGTGGGGTGCTGAAAAAGGTCGTATGGGCTGAGGTTCAGACCCTCTGTACGCGCTCTCTCGATAATTTGAATAGCTGTCAGCGAATCGCCGCCAAGGTCATAGAAATTGTCGAGCACGCCGATCGGCGCATGGTCGAACACACTTTCCCAGATTCGGGCCAATTGCGCCTCACACGCGGTGCGCGGCGCTTTGAATACGGCGTCTACTTCCGTATGGCCGTGTTCCGGGGGCGGCAATTGAGCACGGTCCACTTTGCCATTGGGCAATAGTGGAAAGGAGTCGACCACCATGATTGCGCTAGGCGCCATAAACGGCGGCAACCTGTCCAACAAAAACTTGCGCAATTCGCTTGGGGTAGTTTGGGAGCCCTCGTGCACATGGACGTAGCCGATAAGCCTCGCATTGCCATCTATTTCGTGGACCATTGCCGCTGCGGCCATCACGTCCTCATGGCTTTCCATGGCGTTTTCCACTTCACCCAATTCGATTCGGTATCCGTGTACCTTGACCTGATCATCCACGCGGCTGAGAAATTCCAGGTTTCCGTCCGCATGCATCCGCACGAGATCGCCTGTTTGGTACATACGGCCTCGGCCTGCGCCGCTGTATTCGTTGGCGTGGAATTTGGCCCGTGTGAGGTCGTCCCGATTCAGGTACCCGCGTGCCAAGCCCGGGCCGGTAACAAACAGTTCGCCCGGCGTTCCCAGCGGCGACAGCCGCCGCGCCTCGTTCAGGACATAGACCTCGTTGTTGGGCACAGGGCGTCCAATAGGTGGCGATTGTGTGTATACGCCCTCGCACTGGTGCATGGTGGTGCAAACCGTGTTTTCGGTCGGCCCGTAGCCGTTCAGTAGGCGGCGGCCGGGCGACCACCGGTTGGCCACGGTAGCGGGCAGGCGCTCGCCGGCGCTTATAATGGTGGTCAATCCGGGCAAGGCTTCGGGTTCGAGCATGTTGAGCATCGTTGGGGCCAGCGTAACCGTATCTATCGCGTGCTCGCGTATAAAGGAGGTCAGCTGCGACGGTGATTCGAGCACACTTCTGGGGGCGAGATACAAGCGCGCACCTGCCGCGAGCGTAACAAAGATCTCTACGACGGACGCATCGAAGCAAATGGAAGCGAACTGCAAGAGGCGTGTGCGGGCCGTTATTCCCACGGGCAGCGCGTGCGCGACAAACTGGTTGCAGAGTCCCCGGTGTTCCAGCACGGCGCCCTTGGGTTTTCCGGTTGAACCGGACGTGTAGATAACATAGGCGGCCGAGTCGGGGCCGGCAAGCGCGGGCAATGCCGTAGTGGACATGGAATCAATTCGCGACCGATCGGTGTCAACGCATAATACTTTTTGACACGCGTGCGGCACGTGGTTCTCGAGGGCGGCGCAGGTAATCAGATAAGGGGAACCCGAGTCGGTCAACATGAACGATAGACGATCCTCGGGATACGCCGGATCCAGCGGCAGATACGCGGCACCGGCCTTCATTACCGCCAACATGGCCGTAATCATTTCCGGGGATCGGTCGAGGCAAATGCCAACGATTGATTCGGGCTGTACACCGTCTTCAATCAGGGTGCAGGCAATTTGATTCGAACGTTCGTCCATTTCGCGATACGTAATGGCCGACCCGTTGAAATACATTGCGACGGAATCCGGGACTAACTTGGCACGCGCTTCGATTACCGCCGTTGCCGTTGTCGCTTCTTCGAATGGAGTGGCGGTTTTGTTCACCGTTTTCAGAAGGAATTCTTTTTCCTCTTCGGTCACTATTTCGACTTCGCTGATCATCTGGTGCGGATTCTTCAGCATGGCCCGCAACATTGCGGTGAAATGTTGCGGAAACCTTTTGCGCGCGCTTTCGTCGAAGACGCCATCGCTCAATTCGAAATAGAGGACAAATTTTCGCCAGGTGATGCTGTACAAGACCTGTACCGTCGCCGCTTCTCTGCCGTAGCCCGTGAAGATCCAGTCTCCCGGTTCAATGGGTACAGGGAAGGGGGGATCGGTAATGACCTGATAGTTGATCATGACGTCAAAAGACGAATCCAAGACCCCGGCTTCCAATAGTTCCCGGGACCGGTCGCGTGAAGCGATGGCTTCGGTTCGCAGCCGTTCGTGCAGGGTTGCAAACGTGTCATCGTGCCTCACATCGAATTTCATGGGCATGGCGCTCACGAATACGCCGTGAATGGCTTGAAGGTCAAACGAGAACCGGTTGTGATGCATTGTGCCGATCGACAAGCGGTGCGCATTGGACACCCGTTGCAGGCATGCCGCATAGGCGGTCGCAAATATGTTAAATTGCGAGGCATGTTTGCTCTTGGTTTTGAATTCCGGCATTTCGCACAATTCAGCCAGCCGGTCCGTATCGTCCACTTCATAAATCATGCGCTCGCGATGCGTGCGATTGTTGGTTTCCAGGGTGCTTACGCCATACAGGCGCAAGGGTTCCTTGCGATCTCCCAGTTTTTCCTTGAGCAATTCGGCCGCCTTGTCCGCGTCGTAGCCCTGGCGCTCCGAGAATTTCCGCTCCAGATATTCAAGAAACGAGGGATACGGTTCGACCTGATCGAGCGTGCCTTCGCCTATGGCCTCGTAGAGGTCCTTCAAGCGAAGTGTCATCAGGGGGAACGACCATCCGTCCATGATGAGATGGTGCTGGTTGATGTAAAAGCACCAGTCATCCCCGCCCAAGTGGGAGAGCGCGACATCAAATAGTGGTTGTTCCAAGTCAAAGCAGCGCAAGGCCCTTTGGACGGCCCATTCCCGGGCGGCCATACGGGGGTTCTCCGCAGCGCTAAAGTCGTTGACGGGCACTGTATATTGGACCGAATCGAGCACCTTGGGCTGAGGTATGCCGTCTTCCTCAATGACAATCATTCGCATGGCGTCCGTGCGATCAATGTACGCCTGAAATGCCTGGCGAAATCGTTCCAGATCCAATGGGCCATGAACCCACAGACATACGGGGGAGTTGTATTGAGGCGTGTCCGGCTGGAGTTTTTGGGTAAGCCAAAGCGCACATTGGACGATACTGAGCTTGCTCTTGGAATACACGTCTTCTTTGGAGCGACTAATCGACACGAATACCTCCTAACACACCCCATCGACTGCCATCGAATACACGGGCGAAATGCGTCCCGCCGTCTCCAGATAGTAGACTTGAATAGAGGCGATGGGGATTCACCTTGAATAGGCGCAACCTGTTGTCGCGCAATGGACCAACCTGTCCTCGTCCATACGGTAAGACCGTCAGAACTCGAAATGGAAACCCCTTAGATTCCTGAAGGTCCGGCCCTTGCAACGCACCCACACTTACCGTAACGAGTCATCCTGTTGAAATGAAGAGCACAGCCCCAACTATACCACATGGGGCCGGATCCCTATTTCACGCCCGTGCGATTTACCCGCCCATCCTGGAGCTATTTGCGGATTTGGGCGTCGTAGGCCGACGTAACCGTGGGGGTTGAGTTGTCGGCCTGCCACTGTTCGGGGATCGTCGCCACGCACACATCGGGATTTCCCAGGCGATGAGAAGTGAACACGGCTTGTCTTCCGGTGCGGTCCCAGCCGACGTGCGGGTGGTCGCCTTTTCCGTAGGTTCGATGATCTTTTGTCAACAATTTCGGTCGTGTGGTTTGGCCTTCGAATAGCATAAGATCGCCGTGCCAATTGTCGGCGATAATCCAACGGCCGTCGGCGCTGCCGGCCGCATGCCACCAGTTCAGCCGCGTAATGGTTTCTGGAGTGGCGGCCGGCCACCACGCACCCGCTCCCGCGATCCGTACTTGACCGTTGTAAATATTCAACACTTTCACGTGGGAATCTTCCGTTGGCTTTGGATTCACCCCACCGCAAAAAATTATCTGGTCATCCACCCACCAGGATTCGTGTGTGACGAGTTCGTTTTCAATCGCCTTGTACACGTTGTGAATAATTCCATCGCGAATATCGACGACCTGCAGCCGTTGATTATCGCCTGCGAAGCTCAGCAGGTAGGGATTGGTCCGGCTCCATTGCACATGATGCTGGTAGCCGGGCGACTTGGGGACACGGCACAACTCGCGCACGATTCCCGAAGCGATGTTGATTATATAGATGGCAGGCAGTCCGCCATCTCCCGGAGTTGTCATCCCAACGCTTATCCACTCACCTGTTGCGTTTTCGTTTAGGGAGCAATGTCCCGAGCCGGGAGGCAGCGTAGCTATTGTGCGATCGATGGCCGTCACTCTTGACGCTTCCGGCGGTGCATTCGGCGAAATCTGAATGCTCAGCGTAATTTCCAGTATGTCGTTTCCCTGCTGCGCGTAGAACCGGGGGCCGACGTTAGCAGCTGTCGCTCCGCCCAGGGCGCCGTTGGCATTTTGCAGGGCGACCAACTCGCCTGTGGCTGTGAGGTAACCCATCAGGCCGCCATGCTCACGCTGGGAGACGAACAGGATCATGGAACCGTCTGCGAGCCACGAGCGTTCGTGGAAGTACAGGTTGACGTCTCTGGCAGGATTTGTTGTGAGATATGTCAGTTCGGCCCCGGTCACGGGGTCGACTTCATGTTTGTGTTCGGCTGGCAAGACCGACAGATTAATTGGAGCGGCCATTGCGGCAAGGCCCGCACCAAAAAGCAGACACAAAAAACCACTGACCCCACGCATACATCGCCCCCTCCCCGCGTGCCCGTCTTTAGGCAAAACGGGCAGGCGTTTTCATCCTTCAGCGAACCGGATGCAGTTTCGCCCGGCGGCCTTAGCCGCATACAACGCGCCATCAGCCGCGGCAATAATCTGGTCCATGGTTTGTCCGTGCAAGGGCCATTCCGAAAGGCCCTGGCTGATGGAGACTTTGAATTCGTTTTCGCCGTGTTTAAACACGCGCGCGGCAATAGTCTGCCGGATGGTTTCGGCGATTTGGGCCGCCTCTTCAATGGATGTATTGGGATAGAAGAGAATGGTCTCGTCACCGCCGTACAACCCGCCGAAATCTTGAGGCCGGAGAATCTTGCGAATCATGGCACCCATTTCCCGCACTATCATGGCACCGGCGAGGTGACCGTACGTGTCATTGACCCGTTTCAGTCCGTCCAGGTCCGTCATGGCCACAGTAAGGGGTTTGAAGGTGTCACCCTGCTCAAACTTCCGCTGCAATTGCTGCTTCAGCGAACCCAAGGTGAGAAGCCCGGTCAGATCATCGTAATGAATCCTACGGTGGATTTCCTTGTGAAAGGCCTCGTCAATGTCGTCTTCCACGACAAATTTCAATACGACATTGCCCAGCTTGATCTTGTCGCCGTCCTGCAGTCTTTGCCGTGCAACGCGCTCGTTATTCACCAGAACACCGTTGCTGCTCTGCATATCTACCACTTCAAACAAGGGTCCTTCTTCCATTTCCGAGCGGACAATCATGGCATGACTGCGCGAAACGGAGGGAACGGGAATGCAAATTGTGGACTGCAGTGCCCGTCCAATCACTTGTTCCTTGAGGCTGAGCTCCATCTTCCGGCCTATTTCCCAACCGGTCAGGATGATCAAGCTGGCGGTACCGCGACGGATGGAGAGCGGCAAGTCACTGATATTCAGGACGACCGTCGAATCGACAATCTCGTTTTGTTCTGGTTTATCTTCGGACATGAACCGTTCTTCTCCGTGGAATCGAATGATACCAATCACGTGCCGCCGGGTGCAAAGACAGGGTCAATTTGGCTCGTTCTCCGTGGCGTCCCGAACGGCCGCAAAACGCGGCAGCGCTTCCACTATCTGCAGTGACCACACGGAATTGACGCCGCCAGGAGACAGAGGGAGGCCGCCTTCGGGGGATTGCGCCTTCAGCACGGCATCCCACGCCGCCATAGCCGCATCCAGATATTTTCGGTCTTCGGTAACGAGATACGCACGCACAAAACTATCTGCGAATTGTGCCGTGGCAGGCCAATTTGGAACCACTGGATCCCCGGCCTTGATGTCCTCGCCATACCAATATGAATTGGGTAATGCTCCGCGGATGGCTTCCGGCTGTTGTTGCATACGATCCCAATGGTAGTCCATGCATTTCAACAGGGTGGTGCGCAATTCAGGGTTGCCAGTTCTTTCGAGTACGGCCCACAATCCCTGGATGATGTATCCCGAGAAGATGGGGGAGTTTCGAAAAGCCCGGCTTTCGGGATTTGTGGGATTCATGGTCCACCAACCCTCGTTTTCCTGCGTGCGAATGGACCACTGGGCAAGGTTGATGGCGGTATCGGCGTATTGTCTCTCTCCAGTAACGTCATACATCCGTACAAGCATCTTGGCGATGTAGGACGAACGCGACTGGACACCTCCCTTGCCGCCGTCGACGTGTCCATCCACAGGGGCCCCATCGTTCCACGAACGTACTGCGTAATCGGCCATCGCTTTTGCGGTTTCAAACCACCACGTGTCGCCAGTGAGCAATGCACCGAGCAGCAATCCTTCGAACCGCTGATACACGTAGGGATTGACGTACCAATCGCAATAGTAGCGCCCGAGGCCTTCACTTTCGCGGGCATGGCTGATGGAGACATCCGCGAAGAGTAGTGCATGATCCCGAAAGAGCGTCCACATGTCGGACTCGCCAAAGCGAATTGCATGCAAGGCAAGGGCGTGGACAATGTCGCCATTCCGGTAAGAATACCTTCCACCCGTGACAATGTGTCTCGGATCCATGCCGAGTTCTTCGCGGTAGAACTTCACATCCGCCTCGGAGGGTTGACTCTGGAAATACTGAAAGACCTCACCGTAGACCATTCCGCCCGCATGCAGGTTTACTTCGTGCATGCCTTCCCCCGAGGGGTCGGGACCTTTCTCCGTACCTCTAGAACTTCGTACAAACTCGGCGCGAGGGATCTTGGCTTCGAGAAAGTAACGTGCCGCGCGCCGGGTTGGGTCATCATAGCGTGTGCTTAACGATTGTTCGGGCAACCACCCGCTTCGAATCATGTGTGCACGGTCATAGACGGCGTGGGGCAGGGTTTTTATTGCACGGGCACACGTACCCGGGTCGCCGGCCGGATTCACGCCAATCCAAAAGGTGAAGGTTCTCGCCATGCCTTCGCGCAGGCGTACATCGGCGGTGGGTTCAAGAGGGGCGTAATGACGCTGCATTAACGTCATTCCATCGAACTGAATGACGGACGCGAGATCCAAATCGCCGGCGGCCATTTCCTGAAATTGCGGAAATACGACCAACCATTTTACGCCTGATTCGGTGTCAAAAAGGGTCCACTCGCCCAGGTTATCCTGATTTCCTTCGGCGAATTCGTGCAGCCCGTCAAATGCAGCGGACCATTCAAAAGCGTTTTGCCGCAATGAGTACCGGCCCGCGGTTTTTGAGCGGCCGGCATCAAGCCCAACGGTAGACGCAGTCACCGCATCGATATCGGCACGAAGCGGCATGATGCCGTTCAATGGAATATCCTCAAGGCTCCGGTTAATGAAGCGGACAGTACACCGTATCCAGGGCGAACCCGCGTAGCAATCGAACTCGCGGTGTATGTCGACGGAATCAGTCAGTTTGCCGGAGAGTCGAATGTGTTTTCGCAGGTTGCCGTCGTGCACCATTGACACTCGGGCGGAACCCGCGATGGCGGTTTCGGCGTCTTTTATATAGAGACCCGTGGACAGCACTAACGCATCGTTCGAAGTGAGCGGGAGAATTGTGACCCGTCCGGTGGAATCGGCCTGCAGCGTATAGAGACCGTTAGACACTTTGCAGCGGTCTTGTTGCTTATCCATGGTTATGGGGTTGCCCGGAGCAGTGGGCTTCGCTTCAATGGCGCCCCATCGAATCGTCAGTGTGCGACGATTGCCGGCTTCCGGGGCATCGAGTACAGTTGATATCAATGCCCAACGAGACGGTTGGGCTTGCCAGTTCCCAAGGGCAGTGATGTCGGCCGGCACGACGTTGCCTGCTTCGTCGATAAGTTGCACGGCACTGGGAGTTGCTACCCGTTCCAGCGGAATGCCGAACACGATTGGCGCATGTTGTATTGGATTGGGGAACTCCAATTGGACGCTTGTTTCGCCGGACGCGTTGCCCACGGCAAGCGATTTGAGTTCCCAACCTTCAGCCCACGCGCAGCGTATACCCATGGCGAATGCAAGAATGGCAATGCCCGCGCGCATGTTGGATTCCTTTGTATGCCGTAACCAGCGGCTGCGGCGACTACGGGAGTCTCCCATAAATGTCGGTGAGATCGCGCAATCGCCAAGCTGATTCGGATGTGAGCATATCAGCGGTGTATCGCCATCGCCAATTGGCGCCAACTCCGCTTCCGGGCAAGTTAATGCGCGCTTCGCTCCCCAAACCCATGACATCCTGCAGCGGGATGATTACGGTGTTGGCCACCGATGCCATGACGGCGCGAATCGCCACCCAATGGATGTCGTGTCCGTCGGTGTTCAAGTAGCGCGACGCATAGGCACGAATTTGATCGAAGTAGCTTGAGTCGTGCGTATTGTGGCCCGTGTTGCGCCACCACCCCGTGATCGTGTCGTTGTCGTGGGTGCCCGTGTAGGCCACCGTATCGGGTGTCCACAGATGAGGCAACAGGCCCGAATGCTTCGCATCGTGGCCGAAAGCGAACTGGAGTACGGCCATGCCGGGAAATCCCTGGCGTTCGCGCAGGGCTTCGACTTCGTCTGTGATGACCCCCAGATTCTCGGCTGCAATCGGGGCATCGCCCAACGCCTCGCGAATGGCTTCAAACAGCGCATCGCCCGGCCCCTGCACCCATCGTCCGTTGACAGCCGTTGACTCTGTGGCCGGCACTTCCCAATAGGATTCGAAACCACGGAAGTGGTCAATGCGAACGATGTCCACCGTACGCAACAGGGTACGCATGCGGCTTATCCACCACTCGAATCCATTTTTCTTCATTCGGTTCCACCGATAGATGGGGTTTCCCCACAATTGTCCGGTCGCGCTGAAGTAGTCCGGCGGAACGCCCGCGACGACCACGGGTTCTCCGTCCGGCGTCAGTTGGAACAAGTCCGGCCGGCTCCAGACATCCGCGCAATCGTGGGCAACATAGATGGGAGCGTCGCCCATGATCCGGATGCCTTGTGATCCGCAGTACGCCTTGAGTGCGGACCATTGTTTGGCAAACTGGAACTGCACAAATTTGAGGGTGGCGATTTCACGATTGAGTTCCTCTCGGCATTTCTTAAGCGCGGCGGCCTTTCGCTTGGCAATGTCCGTGTCCCACCGTGTCCACGGGGCGTATTCGTGTTTCTGTTTCAACGCAATGAAGAGGGCGTAGTCATCGAGCCACATGGCTTCGCCAGTGCAAAACGTTTCGAAGGCGCTCCGGTCGGGATGGCTGTCGTTTCGGAAGAAACTCTCGCTGGCACTCTCCAGCAAGCGCCACTTGTGAAAAAAGGCGGCGCCGTAGTCGGCGAGATGAGGATCCGTGGCTGGCAACTCGTCCAAGGCACCACGCGGGATGAGCCCGTCATCCACCAGCTTGGGCAAACTGATGAGTAGGGGATTTCCCGCAAAGGCGGAGAAGCATTGGTAGGGCGAATCGCCGTAACCGGTGTGACCCAATGGCAGGACTTGCCACAGTTGCTGGCCGCCTTCCCGCAGGAAGTCTACAAATCGGTAGGCGCCCTCGCCCAGATCGCCGATTCCGGCAGGTCCTGGGAGCGACGTGGGATGCAAGAGAATTCCGCTTAGCCGTGGCCATTTCATGGTTCGATTTCCATTGGGTTAACTCATTTCACCAGCGGATGACTATCGCACAACCAGGCGCTTTACCTGGTCGCGCACATCCCGGAACGGTTTCTGATACGGTTTCACGGACCCTTTGACAGCGACGTAGTCGACGCGAACGGTGCGTTTGCCCGGGGATTTCCAGGTTTCCGCGTCAAACGCGCCCAGCAGTTCGAAACCGGCGTTTTCGAGTGCCCTGTCAATCTCATCAAATGTATGGATATGCTCGTAGATCGTGTATGCAACGCCGCTGTTGATGCGAATGCTGGTTTCGGCGAGCGCGCGATCCGGGTGCCACTTGCAGCTCCACGTGGAAGTGATCTTTCCGTTTTGTTCCGTCCATTCCTGTCCGGCGAAATGTTCCATGACCATGCGCTCGGTGACAATATCGAAGTACAGGATACCCCCGTCTCGAATGGCGCCGTGGAGCGACTTCATGGCGAGGTGAAGGCTATCGAGGTCCAGTAGGAAATTGATGCTGTCAAACAGACAGGTGACGTAATCGAATGACCCTCGGTAGGGGAGTGCGCGCAAGTCCGCCTGAACGGTGGGGAGTTTTGGAGCGCGGGTCTTGGCCATTCGCAGCATCGAGAACGAGAGATCGGAGCCCAGACTTCGCCAACCCGCCGTGTGGAGTTTCTTTCCGAGCCGACCCGTACCGCAGGCCGCATCCAGGTGGTTGATCGGTTTTTGGAGCAATTGAGCGATTGTTGTGGTCACGAAGAACCATCGATCGTAATCCACGTGCGACATGATGGGATCGTAGAATCGCGCGAGATCCGAGAACATGTCATTGTGGCTCATGCGGGGCAGCCTTCCCACACCCAGGCGCGAAATTCCTGCGACTGCGGATCGATCGGCCGGTCCTTTTTCTTAATCATGTCCAGTTTGGCGTCGACCACATACCGCAACGCGGCGTCGAAGCATTCTTGTTCGAGAATTCTTCGCGCAACAGCAGCCTCGGGGTGCGTTCGAAGCTCTTCGGCGAAGTCGGCGACGTACAGGGCCAGCCCCACCCTTCCCATTCCCGGCTTGCCAAACGTGTGGTTGTAAATCGCCTCATACACTTCAGGGTCATCGATACCCAGTGTAAACCTGATTTCCTCGGCAGCCACCGGTCCATGCAACAACATGGGCCGCTCCCGCCATGCCGGCAGGATTGGGATTCCGTAGCGTGCGGCAGCCATCAACAGGGTCTTGCCTTTCATGGCTTTGCAATAGTCATGAAAGAGAGCCGCCACGAGCGCTGTCTCGCGATGGAGATCGCAGATATCAACAAGACGATTCATGAGTTCGGTGACCGACAGCACGTGCCGTAGGGTTTGTTTGGGCAGGCGCTCATCCAATAGCGCCAGGTATTCGCTGGAGCGGTCCAATTCAAGTGATCTCACGATACAATCCCTTTTCCGCGATAACACGCTGTACTGCCTTGGGGAGCATATCGTCGAGCGGTTCGCGCGCAACAATTCTACGCCGCACTTCGGTTGACGAGAGGTCGCATGGCGGCACATCCAATACCTGATATGCGGCACTGAGCGAATCCGGGGGGGCAGGTGCATTTGGCCTCGGCGCCACCAGAATGCGGGACCGATTCAGGATCGTATCCGGTTCTCGCCAGTTGGGCAAGTCTGCCAGGGCATCCATTCCGATGATGAGAAACCGCTCGGAATCGGGATACTGCCGCTCGACCGCAGCGAGGGTTTCCACGGTATAGGAAGGGCCCATTCGATCGAGCTCGATACGGGATGCCTCGAATCCGGGATGATCGGCGACGGCGGCTTCAACCATGGCGAGCCGGTCTTCGGGATCGGCCAACAACTCATCAACTTTGTGGGGTGGTCGCGCGGATACCACGAACAGTACGCGGTCAAGCCGGGCCTGGGCCATGGCCGCGAGTGCAATGGACAAATGAGTACTGTGAATGGGGTCAAACGTGCCCCCGAACACCCCTATCCGCATCCGATCATTCAAGGATCTGACCCGACCCCCGAATAATGTATTTGAGGCAGGTCAGTTCTTTGAGCGCCATGGGTCCTCGGCAATGCAGCTTGCTGGTGCTGATGCCTATTTCAGCGCCGAGACCGAACTGATAGCCGTCGGTGAAACGGGTTGAAGCGTTAACGTACACGGTGGCGCTGTCCACTTCGTTGAGAAACTTCTCCGCGGCCTTGTAGCTTTCCGTGACAATGGCGTCGGAGTGGTGCGAACCGTAGTGGTTGATGTGCTCGATGGCCGCTTCGAGTGAGTCCACGATTCTGATGGACAGGATCTTATCGAGGTATTCGGTGCTCCAGTCTTCCTCGGTCGCCGCATTGCACGCGATGATTGCGCGGGTCCGGTCGTCGCCGCGCAATTCGCATCCGGCCGCACGGTAGTCCTCCGCGAGATCGGGCAAGAATGCCGGGGCAATGGACTCGTGGACCAGCAAGGTTTCCATGGCGTTGCAGACGCCGGGACGTTGGAGCTTGGCATTGAGGCAAATCCGCATGGCCATGGCCCGATCGGCGTCGCTGTGCACATAGGTGTGACACACGCCGTGCAAGTGAGCGACGACCGGAATGCGGGATTCGTCGTATATGCGTTGGATGAGTCCAGTTCCGCCGCGAGGCACGATCACGTCAATATATTGATCCATCTTGAGCATTTCGCCGACCGCGGCCCGGTCCGCCGTGGAGACCAATTGTACGGCATGATCGGGCGCTCCGGCGGCGGTTGCCCCGGCCATGAACATGTCCGCAATTACCTGGTTTGAGTGCAGGGCATCGGAACCGCCCCGAAGGATGGTGGCATTGCCAGATTTCAGGCACAGCGCGGCGGAATCGGCGGTCACGTTAGGTCTGCTTTCATAAATGATGCCGACCACGCCGATGGGCTGCCGGATCTGGGCGATGCGCAGTCCGTTGGGGTGAATGTGTTGATTCACGACGTCGCCTACGGGATCAGGGAGGGCGGCCACGTCTTCGAGCCCTTTGGCCATTCCTTCAATGCGCGCGTCCGTCAGGGCCAGTCTGTCCAACACGGCGGATGAGAGATCTTTTTCGCGGCCTGCCTGGAGGTCGATTTCGTTGGCCGCCTTGATGGCCTCTTTTCCGGAGCGGATTCGCCGGGCTACTTCGAGCAGGGCCGCGTTCTTGATCGAGCTGGAGAGGGAGCGCAGCTCATTCGATGCGGCGCGCGCCTGCCTTCCGATGCGTTGCATCTCGTCGTGCAACGATTCAACGCTGTTTTCGAGTGTTGCCACGATTGGACTCCGGATTAAAGAATCACCAGATTGTCCCGGTGAATGGCTTCGTCGTAGGCCTTGTACCCTAGAATGGCCTGTATATCGCCGGTTTTGCAACCTTTGATGCGCAGCATGTCCGCGCTGGAATAGTTCGTGAGACCGCAGGCAATGTCCGCCCCGGAAGAGTCGGTAATGCGAACCGACGATCCGGCGTCAAATTCTCCGGAGACGTCCATCACGCCGGCGGGAAGCAGGCTGCGGCCTTTTTCGATGAGCGCCGCACGGGCGCCATCGTCGATAACCAGCGTTCCACGCACTTTTCTCCCGAACGCAATCCAGCGCTTGCGGTGTTTCAACGCGACGGATGCCTTCCCGAATCGCGTGCAGGGTGCATTACCAATGAGCACATCGTGGATGATGTTTTCCCTGCGACCATTGGCCAACACGGTATAGACGCCGGCAGCGCAGGCCATCCGAGCTGCCTTCAATTTGGTTTTCATGCCGCCGACGGACGTCTGAGCGAGGGTATCGTCCGCCAGCGCTTCAATTTCGGCGGAAATGGTCTCTATCTGGCGGATCAGCTTGGCGTCAGGATGCCGGTTTGGATTCCGATCGTACAAACCGTCCACATCGCTCAGCAGGATCAGGATCTCCGCGTCGATCTTGGAGGCCACGCGCGCGGCAAGCGTGTCGTTGTCGCCAAAGCGCAATTCTTCCACGGCGACGGAGTCGTTTTCGTTGATCACGGGAACGATGCTGTTCAGATCGAATAGCGCATGAATCGTATTGCGAATGTTCAGATAGCGGCCACGATCGTCGAAATCTCCACCCGACAACAGTACTTGCGCCGTGTGCAGCCCTTGTCCGTATGTTTCGAACAGGACTTCATAATAGTGCATCAAACGGGACTGGCCGACGGCGGCGGTCGCCTGTTTCAGGGGCAGGTCCTTGGGGCGATCTTTCATCCCCAGGACGTTCATGCCGCACCCCACCGCGCCGGACGACACAATAAGCACGTTAGTGCCGCTTTCGCGTTTCAGCCGTACGATTTCCTTGACAAGATTCTCCAGCACACGGCCGTCAAAGCCGCGATCGCTGGTCAGAAGCGACGTGCCGATCTTGATAACGAGGGTTTTCATCGCAGTAGGATCTAATCCGGTATGTACACCAATTCCACAGGGCCAATGTGAATCGTTTGCCCTTCCACGGCGCCGAGCCGCTTCAGCGCTTTCATAATTCCCAGTTTCTTCAATTGGATCTGAAAATATCGAATTGCCTCTTCATTACCAAAGTCGGTCATGCGCACCATTTGAATAATGCGCTTACCTTCGATGACGAAGCCATCCGGGGCTTTCTGGATGGTGAAGGGGGCCTCGAAAACATATTCACGGCCCTCTTCCACTTCCGGTTCTTCCACCTGATTTCTCAGCCGGTCCACGGTTTCCCAGAGGGTCTCGACCAGTTCTTCCACGCCTTCGCCGGTATAGCCCGAAATAAGGTAAGGGCGATCAAAGCGATCCTTTAAGAGTTCAAATCGTTCCCGGTTTTCGGTCACATCCGACTTGTTCAGCGCGTAAAACCGGGGCCGTTCCAGCAGGGCGGGGCTGTACGATTCCAGTTCATGGAGCAACGTGTCGCGGGTGGCTTCCGGGTCCGGGTCGCCGAGATCGATTATAAAAAGGAGGACGCGCGTACGTTCGATGTGCCTCAAGAAGTCATGTCCCAGCCCTTTGCCTTCTGAAGCGCCTTCGATAATTCCGGGAATATCGGCGATCATGAGCGTCCGGTGATCGCTGAGCGGAGCGACGCCCAAGTTGGGTGACAGCGTTGTGAAGGGGTAGTCGGCGATTTTTGGCTGGGCGGAGGTTACGGCAGCCAAAAAGGTGGACTTGCCTGCGTTCGGCAGGCCGACCAATCCGACTTCCGCCATGACCTTCAGTTCAAGTAGGAATTCGCTTTCTTCGCCAGGCTCGCCTTTTTCGGCGAAGTGAGGGGCTTTGTTTGTACGGGTGGCGAATCGTGGGTTGCCCCGGCCTCCTTTGCCGCCATTGGCCGCGAGAAAGGTAGCGCCGTGCTCGTTCAGGTC
The DNA here is from genome assembly GCA_045863295.1 of Candidatus Hydrogenedentota bacterium. Classification (GTDB taxonomy): domain Bacteria; phylum Hydrogenedentota; class Hydrogenedentia; order Hydrogenedentales; family SLHB01; genus BTWA01. The sequence continues at coordinate 12,631 of BTWA01000008.1, read as the reverse complement.
GGCCAGCACTTCTTCCGTTTCGAACCGCTTGATAATGGTGCCGACGGGGACCGATATGTAGGAAGGTTCGCCTCGTTTGCCGTGACGGTCGCTTCCCTCGCCGTTCATGCCGGCGTTGCCCTTCCAGTGGGCATGAAATCGCACGTCGAGCAGGGATTGAAGTTGGGATTCAGCCCTGAAGACTACGTCGCCGCCGCGCCCGCCGTCGCCCCCGTTGGGGCCGCCGAATGGGATGAACTTTTCGCGCCGGAAACTGCAACAGCCATCGCCGCCGTGGCCTCCGGTTACTTTGATGCGAGCACGATCAACAAACATGGCAACCGGCCACGCGCAGGGCGCGGGTTTACTCAGCCTGCTGTTCGATGACGTCGACGCACTTGCGATCCTTGCGGATGAAGCGGAAACGCACTACGCCGTCTGCTTTGGCAAAGAGGGTGTGATCGTGTCCGCAGCCGACGTTGATTCCAGGATAGATTTTGGTTCCGCGCTGGCGGATAATGATGTTGCCCGCCTGCACGACTTCGCCCGCGTACTTTTTGGTACCCAGACGTTTGGACTGCGAGTCGCGGCCGTTGCGCGAGCTACCGCCAGCTTTCTTGTGAGCCATGTGTCAAAAACTCCCTTTGAAACGGTTCGCGTAGCCGCGCCGGTTATGCCTGAATTTCGCTGACCCGGATTTCGGTGTAACTTTGCCGGTGTCCGTAGGTCCGCCGGTACTGTTTGCGCCGTTTGAACTTGAAGACCCGGATCTTCTTTGCCCGTCCATGACGCGTGATCTCGCACATGACTTTGGCGTTAACAAGGGCCTTCGGGTCGGCAATCAGGGCATCCTCTTTGGCGACAAGATGGACCGTGCCGAACGAGATCTTCTCGCCGATGGCCATTTCCAGCTTTTCCACGCGCAGGATATCACCCGCGGCCACCTTGTACTGCTTACCACCCGTGCTTACAACGGCGTACATAATGAACTCTCCACTCGTCCTACCTGACGTTGCTCGTTTCCGTTTTGTCGAAATGGGCGTTAAACGCCTCGGCGGCTGCGCGAAGCTCCGCGACAGCCGAAAGGGAAGCCAGGTAACTGGACTTCACGTTTCTCGGCGACGGCAAGTTCTCCGTCACCGTTTTCAAGTTTCCAAATGCGCCTTCGGCGTATATCTCGTGCGTGTTTGTAGCCGTTCTCGGGTCGGCGATGACCCGGACTTTGGTTTGGTCCGGGCCGATTCCCGCCAGGCTGAGAGCGGCTGCCACATTTACATTTTTCGGAAAGGCTTTGCAGGCCTCCCGCGCCGTGCCTTCAAACACCAGTTTTGGCTCCGTAAGGCTTTCGACGTCAATGTTGTTTTCCTCCAAATAGGGAGCCCCGGCCAGCCCTTTGGGAGGTTTGCGGGTGGTCAACACTACGTGATGCAACCCCGCCACCATTGCCGCGCGAATGCCATCGAGCCCACACAAGGCTCCGGAAGGTACCCGCACCTGGATATTGTATTTTGCACTAATCTCATGCACGTCAGGGAGGTCCATCAATCCGCCGACGCTCATGATTAGGCAGTCTTTCCGATATCGAATCGCGGCATCCACCACGGCCTTGACTGCGTCAGGCTGGGCAGATTCCACGATAAAATCAACCTTTGCGGCCGTCTCCTCCAAGGTGCACACGGTCGCATTCAATTGAAACGTGTTCAGCAGGAGCCGGGCGTTGGCCTCCTTCATGTCAGTCAGGGCGGTTATTTCCGCCGGAATATCCCCTTTTTGCAGGGCGATACACAGGTCGGCGCCGATATTGCCGCAGCCAACCAACCCCACCTTCATCTTGGACATGGGTCTATCCACGAAATCTATCCCGCGGCGAGGGTCGTAACGACCGCCGGAGTCATAGTTTATGCAGCCATTGGAAAATTGCGTTCCACGGTGATCCGGGAAAATGTAGCATATGGCCCAATCACAAGTCAAATACCGGCTTTGGGTTACTTGCGCCCTCGCGAGTTCGCCAGCGCGGCGAGGGTGTCGCTTATGAATGTGGCCGTGATGGGGACGGTGTCCAGGACACTGTAGAACAAGTTCGACTTGTCCTTGAAATCCTTCAAACCGCGGAGGCAATCCTCGATTTCGGTCAGGGTGGCGTCCGGGCATTCATAGCGCAGTCCTGTTCTGGTCATGAGGTCGGTAATCCATTCATGCCGATTGCCCTGCAGGCGCGAAATGACAAATATGCCCAGCCCCACGAGGTCTCCGTGGAGAAAGTGGCGGCGGGTTCTGTGCTCCATGCCATACGCGACAATGTGCTCGGAGCCTTCCTCCGGCCGGCTGCTGCCGAGGTGCGCGCAGAACTCCACTTCGCGCCTGTATAAATCGATTATGGTATCGATGCCCTTGGGCGATACGTTGTATACCTCTTCAGCGTTCTCGTCGAGTTCCTCAAGGCATCTCAGCGCCTCCATGGCAATCGAGGGGTCGTAGGACTCGCCGTTCAGGTCCCCCGCCAATTGCCAGTCGTACAGGGCCGTATGAATGCTGGCAATGTCGCATGATCCCGCGCGATTCAGGACAGGCGGCGCCTGTTGTATCAGGTCGTAGTCAATGATGAGTTCTTCCGGAAAAATGTCGCCGACGTATTGCACTTTGCCATCCACCCGGACGGCCACCGTATTGGTAAGCGGGGCATCGACTGAAATGATGCTGGGCACCAGAATCATCCGGCAGCCGCGCTTCCACGCGATAAATTTCGCGGTATCGACACAGGAACCGCCGCCAACGCCGACCACGACGTCACACGGGGGCAACAGGTCGTTCTGCGCAGTGACGTGGCGGTATTCCATATCTTCCACGAAGTGGACGCAGTCCGGAGTCCAGCCGATCTGTTTGTGAAGGATCTTCCACGGTTCTTCCATGGTTACCACAAGCACGGAGCCGTGGATATCCTTCAAGTCGCGGGCTTCGCCTCTGCCAGATCGTATGATGGGCGGCTTGTACATGAAATGCCCTTTGCCGCTTGGCGGCACTTTATGCTCAACGTGACCTTGGAAAGTGCAACGCTACGGAAGACCTCACTGGAGATTGACAACGCGCTTTTGAACGGCGCCATTTTGTCTGGCAAGGCCGGTTATGTCCGTGACTCCCAGATTCAGCAGATATACGCGCGCATCGTCCACGCCGGCGCCCACGTCGTTGGGTCCGTGGCTGTCGTCGCCAAAGCAGAATGGAATACCCATGGCGTTGGCTTCCGTCACGATCCATGGCGCGGGGTAGGGCGAATCCAGTCCTTTGCGCCAACCCGCTGTATTGAGATCCAGAATGGCACCGGATTGGCGGACAGTCTCCAACGTCCTCAGTGCCGCCTCGCGGATTGCCGGCGTATCGACCGGGCCGTAGAAATGCCCGTTCTTCCGAATCAAGTCCAGGTGACCCACCACTTCGGGTTCCAGGGTCTGGATCATTTGTGCGACGCATTCGTAGTAACGGACCGCCAAATTCTCCAATCCCCCGAAATGCTTTAAGGCATCTTCGAATTGGTCGCGCGGTCCATCGATCGAGATATCGGCCATAAAGTGCACCGATCCAACCATGTAATCGAAACCGTGCTCGCGCCGGTAATCTCGCATGACGGTTGCATACCGGTCTTCAGGTACGACCTCAATCTCATACCCCCTCAAGACATGTAAACGGTCCTCGAATTGTCTGACCAGCGCCCGGCTGTCTTCGGCATACCTTGAGAAGTCGTCGATGATTTTGTCGAGGGTCCATCCCAGATTTCGCTCGTTTTCGTACAAATACCGTTCGCCCAGCCGCGGCACGTGTTCGCTGGTGCCGTACACGCTGAATCCTTTTTCAAGGGCCGATTGCAGGACTTCTTCCAACGAGCCGGTGGCGTGATCGCAATAGGATCCGGAATGGCCTCCGTGCAACGATATCTTCCACGGCAATATTTCAGTCATGATTTCCCCGAGATGATGTAGAGGGTACTGCTCCGCATGCGCAATAGTATGCGTTGCGGCCCTCGGCAATGTAAATTCTTGTCAGAATTGCTTGGGCAATGGGCCCGTTCTGCCGCCGAAATGCGACGGTTGACTGTGTGTGGGTCGCATGCCACACTGGGCGGCAACGTGGGAAATAAGGGGAGACCGCACGGTATGTATTCCTTATTGTTCGCTGGCATGGTGATCTTCGCACAGGCGGAATTGGTCTCGGGGCCACTTGAAATCGTGGCGGATGGCTGTGCGTTTACTGAAGGCCCGGTATGGTTGCCGTCGGGGAAATTGGTATTCAGTGACATTCCCAACGACACCATTTTCGAAGTGCCCAAGAAAGAGTTCCGTAAACCCAGTGGTAAATCCAACGGGTTGGCGGTGGACCCTGAAGGCAGGCTCATTGCATGTGAACACTGGAACAGGCGGGTGTCGCGAACCGAAAAGGACGGTACCATTACCGTACTGGCGGATACGTTTGAAGGAAAGAAGCTGAACAGCCCCAATGACGCGGTGGTCCGTTCGGACGGCGTCATTTTTTTTACGGATCCGCCGTACGGCCTTGAAGAGAGGACCCAAGAGCAGCCGGTTCAAGGGGTCTACGCCATTCTGGCGGACGGTACCTTGAAGCGGATCGCGGATGATTTCAAGAAGCCCAACGGGATTGGCCTATCGCCCGATGAAAAAACTCTCTATGTCGCGGATACGGATGGAGGTCATATTCGTTCCTTCGCGGTTGCCAAGGATGGTTCGCTATCCGGGGGCAAGGTGTTTTGCGAACTCAAATGGCCCGATGGCATGGCTGTGGACCGGCAGGGCCATGTGTGGTGCACGGCTGAGGACGGCGTCCAGGTGTTTTCCCCGGACGGAGTACGAGTGACAACTGTATCTACGCCGGCCACTCCCGCGAACTGTGGGTTTGGCGATACTGATTTGCAGACCTTGTACATTACGGCGCGCGATTCGGTCTACCGTATCCGCACGACGGTACAAGGGCTTTATCCGGCGGCCCAATCGGCCCCATGACCTCAATCGTGGCATTTTGCCCTTGGTCTGGCATAGAATACGATTAATATGCAAACAGAAATAGCCGTTCGGGCCTAACCCGGCCGGTCGGATTTCTCTCAATACAAGAGGACGAGTGGGCAGGGGAGTCATTCCCTGAACGACCATAACTCTTTATGGCACAAATTTCGTTAACGCAAGCGGGACCGGAAAGTGGCGGCAACTTTGAATTCCACTGGGCCGGTGACTATATCGAATGCCATCTCTTGTCCGACGTTGGAAAGAAGCGCGGACACAACGAAGACGGCTGTGTTGTGTGCGCGCCCGAGGAATCGCGAATCGCGACGGATAAGGGGTACCTGTTTGCCGTTGCGGATGGCATGGGCGGTGTCAGTGGCGGCGAATTCGCCAGCCGGCTGGCCCTGCAGACGTTAATCGACGAATATTATTCCCGCCAGACATCCAGCATCCCGATACGTCTGAAAGAAGCGGTCGAGCAAGCCAATCGCCGCATTTTCGAAGAGGCGGAAAACCACCCCGAGTACTATGGGATGGGTACGACCATTTCCGCATTGCTGGTGCATGGCGAGAACGCCTATATCGCGCAAGTCGGGGATAGCCGCGTGTATTTGCTGCGCCCGGATTCCGCGATCTGGCAGATTACCGACGACCATTCCCTGGTGGCGGAGCAGGTTCGCAATGGCTACATCTCCGAAGAGGAAGCCCGGAACCATTCCCTTAAGAACTTGATCACGCGGGCGGTCGGCACCAAGGAAGCCGTCAAAGTCGATCTGTTCACAACCAAATTGCGCAAAGGCGATCGCCTGCTTATCTGTTCCGACGGGTTATCCAACGTAGTCGACGATGCGCAGATGACCAAGTCACTTTCTGGCAATTCGTTGCAGGGCGGGGCACGCATGTTGGTGGGGCGGGCGCTGGAGGCGGGCGGACCGGACAACATCACGGCGGTAGTGCTTGAAGTGACGAACTTACCTCCCAAAACGCGTTTGAACGAAGGAGCCACGGCCGTAAGCGGCGTCTCGACTGGGTTCTTCGGCAAATTCCGCAAGCTGTTTGGCTGACAGGGCCCCTGTCACGGACGGTTCTTATCACCTTCTTCTACGAGGACCCCGCCGGCGCTGGTTGGGGCGCTTTCGGCGCGATGGGTTTCGGGCGTGATCGTTTTGGTCTTCGCCGATCGATTGCAGCGTGGGTTCCCGCGTGGCCCGCGAAGGCACAAATCGGGCGTGCTTGTCGCCCGCGGAAATGTAACTTGCGCATCGCGGGCATTGAGCGATTGCTTCGTCTTGTTCATCCAGAAAAGTAAACCCGCAGATGGTGCACTTCCAAAGGAATTGGTGTCCCAGGAACCGTTGCGGCCGATAGATTGAAAACTCGGTATACAACCAAATGGCCGCGCCGGCGATACCCAGAATGGCCGAATACACGAGAATCGCGTCTTTCACTTCAATAGCGATCACGGCAGGACTCCGCCCGCGGCCTTTTCGATAATCAGGATACCGTACTGTTGCGCCGATGCCCCGGAACCAATGGGTTCAAAACGGAATTCGAGAAGCGCCTGCCCCGCAGACACTTGAACGGCTGAGTCCTCCTGAACCGGAGTCAAGACTTCGGTCACTCGCCCGCCTGAATCGGCCCGAAACACCAGCGAGATGGAATCGCTCAATAGCGCGCTGTTCCCCAGACCGGCGACATCAATTGTGGGTGCAAAGAGTACTTTGCGTTCCAGGGGGTCGGTCATCCATTCAATTCTGACGGTAGCCTCGTCACTCGATTGCAGTGGCGGGATCCGGACCGGCTGCGGCACCGACGTGATTTCCTGGCTGTCCCATGGCGTCATCCGCTTCAGGACATCGCCCACCTCGGCAAGCTCCGTAATAACGAGTTCCCACGAGTCGCGTCGGCGAGTATCGCTGTTTGTATAGTCCGGGCTTAGTCCAAGGGGATCGATGGTAATGTTCAAGTCCGAGGACTGCAGCGATGGCAGTTGAATCGTTGGAAGGGTGGCTGCCAACTCCACATCTCCTGTGATGGCGGATTCAGGCGTGGATAGACTCAGGTTTGTATTGAGTTCTGGCACTTGAACGATGGCGTCCTGCTCGGCCAAGACATCGGTTTTCACTGATATCTCGGGTACGGGCACGATCTCAAAATCAAAGTATTCGGCTCGTTGCACCGGCAACCACACTTCGATCGAGAACACCGTTACCATGGAGAAATGAAATAGGAGCGAGAAGCCGAGCGCGGCATAAAAGACCCTGTTCGAACCCACGGCGGCCACGTCAATCCTGCCCAGGGGAAAGCGCGGCTACACCCATGCGCGAGATACCGAGGCTGCGAACGATGCCCATCAGTTTAATCATGCGTCCAGAATCGACGCTTTCGTCGGTGCGAATAAGAACGAGAAAATCGTCCTGGCGGCTTGCTTTCACGGTTGCCAGCCGATCGGACAGGGCGGTCCAGTCCGTCATTTCCTCGTTGTCAAAAAAGATGCGTCCGGAGCCATCCGGGGCCGTGGGATCATTGGTAAGCGTAATGGAAATGTCTTTCTGTTCGAACTCGGGCAACCCCGCGGCTTCGGGCATTTCGACCGGTATGGACGATTGCACGACAAAGGTCGAGGAAAGCATGAAGAACAACAGCAACAGCAGGACGACGTCAATGATGGGCGTCATGCTAATCTGCGCCTGAACCTTACGGTTCCGCTTGTCGTCGCGTGCAAATTTCACCGGCAGCTCCGCGCCTGAATGGGTTCAATAATCCTGATCGCGTTGTTGCGTCAGCAGGTCGACCAGTTCCGAGGAGTGTATCTCCATTTCCAGGATCATGTTTTCCACCCGATTGACGAAGTAATTGTAGACCACCAGGGCTGGGATCGCCACGGCAAGTCCTGCTGCTGTCGTGATGAGGGCATTGCTGATGCCCTCCGCGAGGTCGGATGGATTCACTCTTCCCTGTTTGTGCTGTATCTCCGCGAACGCCGTAATCATTCCCGTAACCGTGCCAAGCAATCCGAGTAGGGGGGCGACATTCGCGCAGGTGGCCAATCCGGACAGGTATTTTTCGAGTCTCGGAATTTCGAGGTGGCCGGCGTCCTGGATGGCTTCCCGGATATCGGCCTTGCCCCGGTTATGTTTTAGCAGTCCTGCTTTTAGAATGCGCGCCATTGGGGAATTCGTATCGTCGCAGATTTCCATGGCTTCCTGGATGCGGTTCTGCCGCAGCACATTCCGGATGGTGTCCATGAATTCGCGGGTGCCGATGCTGGAGCGGCGCAGCGACCAGAACCGTTCAACCACGATGGCGAGGGCAATCACCGAACATGCGCTGATCGGCCACATGATGATGCCGCCTTGGGAAATGATTTCGATTTTGGCAAGCAACGCCTCTTGCACGTTGGTATCTTCCTCCAATGCACCCTGCGGGGACTTGGCGCGTCAATGCGATACGACGGTGCCCAAGCCTCTGTCGGTGAAAATCTCAAGCAGCAGCGAGTGGGGTACTCGGCCATCGATAATGTGGGTTTTAACGACTCCGTAATCGAGTGCTTTCAGGCAGGCCTCGACTTTCGGAATCATGCCGCCCGCGATGACTTTCTTGGCGGTCAAATCCATGATTTCCTTGTAGTCGAGTTGGTGAATCAACGAATCGGGATCGTCCTGATCACGCAGCAGACCGGGGGTATCTGTCAAAAATACCAGTTTTTCGGCCTGCAGCGCGGAGGCGACTTCGCCCGCAGCGGTATCCGCGTTGACGTTCCACGTATTGCCGTGAGAATCGGTGGCAATGGGAGCGATCACCGGGATCATGCCGGCTTCCGAAAGGACCTGCACAATCTTGAAATGGACGCCAATCACCTCGCCCACTTGGCCAAGGTCAACGCCGTCATCGGCGTTCTTTTTGCGTGCGTGAAGCAAGTTGCCGTCTTTGCCTGACAGCCCCACGGCGTTTCCGCCCGCCATGTTGATCAGCGAGACAATTTCCTTGTTGACCGAACCCGCAAGCACCATTTCCACGACTTTGACCGTGTCTTCGTCGGTGATGCGTTCCCCTTTATGGAACTTGGATTCGATCCCCTGACGCTTAAGCGTGCGGGTAATCTCCGGGCCGCCGCCATGCACTACGACGGGATTCATGCCAACGTACTTCATGAGTACCAGATCCGCGGCGGTGCTCCGGCGAAGCGATTCCACTTCCATGGCGGCGCCGCCGTACTTCACGACAACGGTCTTGCCTTCGAATTCACGAATATACGGAAGCGCTTCCACCAACACAGCCGCTTTGCGGATGTATTCTTCCATTCCCGCCTTGATAATCCGCTTCTGCGAATCCGTAATGGCGCCTTTACTGGCTGACGTAGACAATTCCGGGTAATTCCTCCCTGGCGTAAAACGCTTTCCCCTGCATGGCCGAGATCGTAGGCAAGACACAACGGTGCCGAAAAGCCCGGTAGGAGCGAAAGGGTACCTGATTTGTCACTTCAGCACAAGATCGGTGCTGGCGTCGAGTTCTCGGGAGTCAAGAACGATAATCTGCATTAATAGACACGTAGTCGTGGCTCAGGTCCGTGGTCCAGAATGTTGCCGTTCCGGGTCCCGATCCAAGTTCAACACGAATGCCAAACTCCTTTTGCTTCATGACAGCAGCGGCGTCTTCCTCGCGATACGACGTGGGTTGGCCGTTGGCAACCAGTTGTACACGGTCCAGCCAGATCGCCAGATCCGATGGGTTGAAAACTGTGCCGGAATATCCGGCAGCGCATGCGATGCGTCCCCAGTTGGGATCCTCTCCGAAGAACGCGGTTTTGCAGAGGTGGGAATGCGCGATGGCCTTGGCCACCCGTTGCGCATCGGCGTCGGAAGTGGCGCCCGCGACGTCAATCACGACGAACTTGGTGGCGCCTTCGCCGTCCAACACCAGTTGCCGGGCCATGTGGCCGCAAACGGCCAGGAATGCCCCGGAGAACTTCTCGAAATCCTCCGTGCCCGGTGCGAGTCTAGCTGTACCCGACCGGCCATTGGCCAGGCAGAGGACGGTGTCGCTTGTGCTCATATCGTTGTCAATGCAGATGCAATTGTAGGTCGCATTCACGGCATGGCGGAGCAAATCCTGCAACGGCGCCGAGTCCACGGCCGCGTCGGTTGTGATGTACGAGAGCATGGTGGCCATATTCGGGGCGATCATGCCGGAGCCCTTGGCCATCGCGCCGATACGGATCAGGCCGTCGGACACAGGGAACTCGAGCGCAAATTCCTTGGGCACGGTGTCTGTCGTCATAATGGCCAAGGCCGCATCGTGCCCGCCTTCCGTAGACAGATTGGCGAGGCACCCATTCACCCCATTCATGATTCGGTCCATTGGCAGGGGGAAGCCGATAACGCCCGTGCTGGACATAGCAACTGAATCCGGTGCGATACCCAGGCCTCGGGCCACGGCGGCAACCGTGGTTTTTACGTCGGTCATTCCGGGCTCGCCGGTGGCCGCATTGGCGTTGCCGCTATTCACGAAGATCGCCTGGGCGGATCCGCGATCGACAAGGGTCTTATTCCAATGCACACAAGGCGCCTTCATCACGTTTGTCGTAAACACGCCGGCCACGGCGCAGGGTACGTCGCTTGCGATAATTGCGCAATCCTTCTTGGTCGAGGTGGGTTTGATCGAGGCCGCCACGCCGGCGGCCTTGAACCCTTTGGGCGCGGTTACGCCTCCGGTAATCTCCTTCATACGGCCATCCCTCCGAAGTGGAGGCCCGTGGTTTCTTCGATTCCAAACATGAGGTTCATGCATTGAATCGCCATGCCGGCGGTGCCGCCCATGAGATTATCAATCGCACTGACTACCACGAGGTTTCCGGTCCGTTCATCCATTACCCAGCCAATGTCGCAGAAATTCGACGCGCGCACGTGCTTGACCTCCGGCAACTGGCCGGGTGGCAGCACCCGCACGAACGGTTCAGACCCGTAGCGCGCCAGCGCTTTCGCAGGATCGACAGGCCCGTCTGGGCGAAATGTGATGGTGGTCAGAATGCCGCGGGTAATCGGGGCGACGTGCGGTGTGAACTGCACCATGGCACGGAACGCCAATTCCTGTTCAATTTCAGGGATATGCTGGTGCACGGCCAGCTTGTAGGCCTTCATGTTCTCGTTCATTTCCGGAAAATGAAACCCGTCGCTCAAGGTGCGGCCCGCGCCGGAAATCCCGGACACGGAATCGATGACGATCGGAACCGCTGCCTTGACCTGATCGAGAATCGCCCGGAGTGGGAGGAGAATGCTGATGGGATAGCATCCCGGCACGGCGACCAGGTTCGCCTTTTTCAAGGCTTCCCGGTAATGCGGGACGAGACCATACACGGATTCGGGGAGCAACTCCTGCGCGGTGTGCGTGGTTTTGTAGTACTTTGCGAATGCCTCTGGACTTTTCAGCCGGAAGTCCGCTCCGATATCCAACACGCGCGCACCCACCGCCCTCAGCGCCTTGCCTAATTCCATCGACTTGGTGCTGGGTACGCCGAGGAACACGGCATCGCACTTTCTTGCCAATGCATCGGGATCGAATGCCTCAAAAGTTAAGTCAAGGCGTTTACGCATGGCGGGCAGTACGTCCGCCACATGCTCTCCCGCGGCGGACGTTGAAGCCAGGGCCGCAATTTCTGCCTCCGGGTGTCCGTCCAATAGGCGGATGAGTTCCCTGCCGCCGTATCCCGTCGCGCCTACAATGCCTACTTTAATCAAGAATTGGCCTCCTAAATAGCCTCAAATTATAAGTCGTAGCCGGAAAACACATCAAACGTCTTTAGATAGTGAATCCGCTATGCGCATAACGCGGGAATGTGACCGAGAGTTACACCTGCAGGATTGCTCTTTCCCGCATGGGATCAAAACCGTAGAGTTTTTTATCTCTGCAGTCTGTCGATAGTCGCGGGGGCAATGCGTTCCATGTGTACTTTTTGGTTGTGGTCGTATGTCCTACACGATGTAAGGCAGGCATCTCACAGCATCCGCCACAGGCGTATCGGATAATCAAAACAAGTTGGATTTGCCGGCGGTTGCGCTGGACATGATGTGTGCACCCGCAATTTTCCGGCGAGGGACTCGAGCGAAACTTGTCCCGGAATCCATGGGTCACAAATTGTGAGCGTCGTTTGGTGGGTTGCCGTTTTGCAGTTTCCGGAAACGCGCGACTCTGACATGAAAAGGGAGAATTGCCATGAGTTACAAGAAGCAGCTTGCCGTCGCGATGTGCTTGGTGTTGGGTGGAACCATTATGGGGTGCCCGCTTGCGGGTCCATTGGTACTCGGACCATACAAGATCTACTTCGATGACAACTGCGACGATCAGGACGACTCCGTGGACGCGTTGTTTTTGTACGGCGACGGTTCGCTTGAGTATGTCGCGGACGGTGGCGTGAAAACCGGACAATGGTCAGTGGACGGCGCAATCTTCACGATGACCATTTTCGATTTTTCCGGCGACAACGATTTGAGCGGCCAGGCAACAATTGACACCAATGCGCTGGTTGAAGGCACCTACAGCGTGCCGGGCATCGTGACGGAGGAAGGATGCTTCCGCGCGGTGAGGGCGCTATTTCAGCAATAAGTTGGGCAATTCAATTACTCGCGTTTGACTCAATCGGGAATTGC
>BTWA01000007.1:72468-215708 GCA_045863295.1 Candidatus Hydrogenedentota bacterium | reverse complement strand
GATATGAATGCCTCTTTCAACTTTCACCGTATGAATTCGACTGGAACCTGATTCGGATGATGAGTGCTTTATTCATGGGTCGGGCCACCTCCTTGATCCGTTCAATCCCTCCGCAAGATTGGCCGGATCTGTGTTATCCACAACTTATCCACAAGTGTTCCACACCCCGTAAACAAAGGCGAATTTGGATCGCAAGGGCGTGGAGTTTGCACGATGTCCGCCGATATTGTCAAGACCTGATCCGCGCGTTGATGCGCTATCGCGCCTTGCGGGTTTATTCGTCGGAGATCCGTCTTTGAGAGCGTGTCCAGCGATGCGTCCACGTTCAACATATATATGCAATTCGCGATTGGTTGAATCGAACCGCGTCGGCGGACAGGCATGGATGTACCGTTTATAAGCGGGCATAGTTGTACCTGCGTCGAAGTTAGCATTGAGAAAAGAAACTTGTTTCGTCAGGTAAGCTGAGCGGCAGCGACCCCCACAAGCATCTCAACCGCGTTCGCTTCTAACGAAACCTTAATATAGCATTCAAGGGCATAATCCGCAAGAGAAATTCGCATGAAAGACATGCCGCGTTAACCGCATGAGTCTGTTGCGTTTGTAGGATCTCCAATTCGCAACGGGATGACTTAATGTGTCTTCGGCATTTGCAGCGAGTGTCAACTCTCCCGTTGCCATTCTGGGTTGCATTCAATTCGAGTGTTGTGCCGGCTTCGATTTTATGCGTTGAATAGGTGTAAACTGGCGTGTTTAATCTCGGACCTGCATTTCGCTGGAATCGCCCGTGACTCAGGCCGGAATGTCGAGACACGGCATTGCCAAGGTATTTATAGCACGATGTCAAAGGACAATAATCGCAAACCCATACTCGCCATTACCATGGGCGATTCGAATGGAGTCAGTCCAGAGATTATTCTCAAAGCACTGGACCGTTTGATCGCCAGGGCTGAGGTATTCCCTGTAGTTTTTGGCAGCCTTTCTGTTTTGGAGGACGCAAAGGGCTGCTGCGGTATTGATCTTCCGATGCGGCATGTGGAGCGCATTGAAGAAGCCGTTTCTGTGACCGATGTCATTCCTGTGATCGATTTTGGTTACTTCCCTGGCCCATGGCGTCCTGGCGAATTACGCGCTGAAGCTGGGCGCTGCGCGGTGGAATGGTTTCGCGCAGCTGTGTCGCATGCCATGCAGAGCGCAGTGGACGCAGTGGTTACGTGTCCACTGAACAAGGAAGGCATACACCTCGCGGGATACAAGGACTTTCCCGGCCATACGGAGATGGCCGCGGTTTGGACAGGGACCTCTGACTTTCGAATGAGCCTGTTCGCGGGGGCCATGCGCAGCGTTTTTGTAACGGCGCATTTGCCTCTTCGCGAGGCGGTCGCGTCCATCACAGTCGATCGGATCGCGAATACGATTCGGATGGCGCAAGCGGCGTTGCTGAAGATTGGAATTCAGAAGCCGAGAATCGCAGTTGCTGGCATCAACCCTCATGCGGGAGAAAATGGCATACTGGGTTCGGAAGATCGAGAAATAGTCGCGCCGGCCGTTTGGGAGTGCCAACAGGCTGGAATTTGTTGCGATGGCCCGCTGGTTCCCGACGCGGTGTTCCGTCACATGCAGGAAGGGCGGTACGATATCGTAGTGTCCATGTATCACGATCAGGGGCATATCCCCTTGAAGTTGGTAGCGATGGACGAAGGCGTTAATGTGACCCTAGGACTGCCTATTGTACGCACTTCCGTGGACCATGGGACGGCCTACGACATTGCGGGCCGTGGAATAGCCCGGGAGCACAGTCTGATTTCGGCCATGACGTTGGCCGCCCAATTATGCAGTCACGCGAGGAATTGTGGATGATACGGCATCGATTCAACTCTTGTTTCTGCCTGTTCTTGGCATTGGCATTGATTCCACAATCTCTTGGTCAGATGTTTGTCAAGCATTCCAAGACTTATCCCGTGGGGCCGAATCCCTGTGCCATAGTCGCAGTCGACTTGAACGGCGACACTCTTCCCGAAATTGTAACAGCCGATCGCGGTCAATTGAGACCGCCGCACGAAGAGAAGCCGGCGAACGACGAGCTTTCGCTGTTGGTGGCGAGCGAGTCCCTGTCGTACACCTCGCACCCACCGCTACGCAGCGGCTTCGGACCCTACTGCATTGCGGCGGCCAATATTGACGCGATCCCAGCGCTTGACTTGCTGGTAGGCAACTTTCACGCGGTTTCCGCGGTGGCAGCGCCTGCCCGACACCTTGTGATGTTTCGAAACCTTCGCAATAATCAGTTTGAGGAGCTATCCTTTACAGTTCCCATGGACTCACTCACATACAAGCGCGGTCTCGATGGTGACGGCAAACCAATATTCACGGTACCGGGCATTACCGCCGTTGCCGTGGGAGATTTGAATGGGGATGGATACCGCGATGCGGTTGCCACGGGCTGGAGTGCGGATGTCCTTATCGTGTTTATGGGTCATCCGGAGAAGTATTTTGAGTCTATTGCCACAATACCGGCCCAAGGCGGGCCACGCGACATTCAGCTGGCGGATTTGAACGATGATGGCAAATTGGATGCCGTTACAACCCAATACAGCAATAACGAGATTGCGGTCTGGAAGGGTGACGGCAACGGAGGCCTTTCCGAAGTGGAGCGCTTTCGCAGCCGTGGTGAGTTGCCGCATAAGGTGCGGATAGCCGATATGGATGGCGATGGCACCAAGGATGTGGTTGTGTCGCACTGCCATGCGTCTGATTCAGTTCATATCGGCTACGGAGATGGTTCATTTCGGTTCGCAGTTTCGCAGGAAATCTTGTTGGGAGCCGACCGCCGGGTTGTCGAAGAGGAAGTACGCGATTTGATTGTGTCGGATTTGAACAATGATGGTCGGCAGGACATTGTCCTCGCGTGTTTCGCCAGCAGCCGAGTTTCCGTCATGCTGAACGTCACTCCGTCCCGCAGCATGCCAATTGAATATGCTCGCGAGAACTATTCGTACAAAGATGCCCGGCCCCGCGCCATCTGCACGGCGGATTTCAATCAGGACGGCAAATTGGATATTGGAGTGGCCCTATGGCAGGCCAACTCAGTGGGCATGTTGCTTGCTCGATAACTCTCTCTTGGAAGGACATCGATGATGAAATTGACCCTACTCCACTGGCGCATATGCATCGTCGTAATGCTGACCGCCGGTAGCGCAGCCCTTGCCCAAGAGGAATCCCCACCTGAGACGGCGGACGTCAAACCGTGCCGCATCGAAGGCGTGCTGATGCTTGGAGGCGCTTCGGCGGCGGGTGAACGTGTCGTGTTGGAGAGAAACGATCTGCGTGATCCGGAATCGCCCGCAGCCGACATTCGCTACGCCGTAACTGATGACGACGGCCGGTTTGTTTTTTCGGACGTGCCTCCTGGGGAAATTCGCGTGGGTTATTTTCACGTGTTTGATGTGGTCAATGGAGACTTCCACGAACTGGGGGCAACTCCAAGCCATCGTGTTGCAGCGCGGGTCGAATCCGGTGAAACGTACACGATACAAATCGGGGGCACGGGTAATCGGGTCACCGGTACGATCTCGGCGAATCTTTCTGAAAACCTCCGCCTTGCGTATGAAGGGGCGACCGTGCGCTTGTTGAGACGAGTAGTTCCGCCGGTACCTTATCCCGCTGATTTGGACCGTGCGCAGCGCGCGGGTTGGTACAAAGAATGGATTAACACCGTCGAAGGGCGGCAATATCGACGGGCCTATACGAGCTACGTGCTTGACATCGACGAGGACGGCCGATTCTACGCAGTGGACGTTCCTGCCGGCGATTACCGTATCCATATCGAAATACCGGAGTTGGGCCGGCAGGCGGCGGGCCCCATAGCGCAAGTCGATGCTGTCGTGACTGTAGTAGATTCCGCAGATCCGGTGGATTTCGGAACTGTAGTTGCATCGTTAATTCACCGCAAGTAAAGAATTTTCGCGGGGAATCGTGTATGCTCAAGGCTGGTGCAAGGAGCCAAAACTTTGTGCGGGCGATTCAGCGTAACCGTGAAACCCGATCAGCTCAAATTCTTTATCGATTTGGCGTTGGCAAACGCGGAACCCGTGCCGTTGATGGTGCATGATTCTGGTCCGCCCGGGCCGCGATACAATGTAGTGCCGACCAATCCCATTTCTATCGTACATATTGAAGACGGGTCGCTTCATATGCGGACCGTGCATTGGTGGATTCTACCTCCGTACGCTACGAAGGACGTCGAGTTTCGAAGAGGACCGACCGGCCACAAGACTTTCCGCTGGAAAGGCCCTCGCAAATCTCACTTTAATTCCCGGCTGGACACTATCGCCGACCCGAAGCGCCGCTATTGGCACCAGTTATTGAAAACGAAGCGGTGCATTATACCCGCAGACGGCTTTATGGAGTGGCCTGCGGAAGAACTCCTGCCTAAGGGAGCGGAGAAGCGCCCCAATTATTTCCGGTTTACCGATCATCGCATGTACTTTTTCGCGGGGCTGTGGGAACGCGCGAAGGACGATGAAGGCGGCGATTTCTATTCCGCGAACATCATCACCGTTGAGCCCAATGAACTGCTCTCGGCCTTGCCGCATCATCGTATGCCGGCCATACTTCCACCTGACGCATTAGCCACGTGGTTGAATCCCGACTCGGCACTCAACGATGTACTGTCTTGCCTTGTCACCACTCCTGCTACCGCGATGACAGGGCACCCGATTGCGAATCACGTCAATTTTGCTCAGAACGACTTTCCTGAGTGCATATCGCCCGTTGTGCCTCAACCGCCCCAAACGCTTTTTGAATAACCAACCCGGAGGAGTTTGCCATGCCCATGCATACAGCCCACGTTTACGTGCAGGAACTGAAAGCAAGTAAGGAGTTCTTTGATCGCGCGACTCGCGCCCTTATCGAAGAGGATTCTGAGTTCTCGCCGGAAGAAGGCATGATGTCGGCGGCGCAGCAGGTGGCTCATGTGGCGCAGACTTTGGAGTGGTTTTTGGACGGTGCGACGAATCCAAAGGGATTCGACCTGGATTTCGACGCGCACATGGCGGCAGTCAAGAACTACACGTCGCTGGCCAAGGCGCGAGAATGGCACACCCGTGCGCATGAGAAAGTCACTACCGCAATTGGCGCCATGAGTGAGGAAACACTCTGCAGTTTTCTCCCTGAAGGCATGGTCATGGGCGGCATGCCGAGGGCCGCGGTAGTCGGTGCCATGGTCGAGCATACGGCGCACCATCGGGGAGCGTTGTCCGTGTATACGCGTTTGCTCGGCAAAGAACCACCGATGCCCTATATGGACCTGTGATTTGATTCAGTGCAAGTTCACTACATTGGGGTGCTTGAACCCAAACTTGGCTGGGAAGTATTCGTCGAGGAGTGTGGTGGCGAGGAGTTCCCCAACCCGCCGCGCTCCGGCTGGTGCAAAATGTCCATCGGCGGCATAGAACACGGTGGCGCGATCAGGCTCATCCAAATTAAGCAGGTGCGATGTTACGTCCAAATACATGATACCGTGCTTCTCGAAACATTCTTGCGTCACGCGTAGATCCTTGTTCATTTCGTACTTAGTATCGGGGTAATTGGTATTTAGTTTGTCCCATGCCTTGGGAAAAAGCGAAATGGGATCGGAGTGGCAAAACGCAATCAGGTCAACGCCGCGGGAATCGCACTCGGTTTGGAAAGAGGCGATATCGCCGCACATGATTTCAAACGCCTCTTCCAACTCCGGGTACCAATGCGCTAGACACACCTCGCGCGGCCACGGCCGGTTATACTTGGCGGTCAGCCGTGGGTAGTCGTATTCGGGGGCGAAGCGCCAATCACTGATCCAACAGAAGAGGGGTCCTTCGTTGTTGTTCAGGGCGGCAACGGACGCGTAGAAATGAGATATCTCCTGGGCTTTGCGATCAATTCGAACCGGTAACTCGGATTGTTTTCGAAAGAGCAACACTTTTCGTTCCCAGGCGGCATCAAACACGGGCAGCAGCTTATTCAATTTCGAATAGGTTCCCAGCACGTCATTTGGAGGGAACAGTTGCCACACGACAAGATCAGGTTCGAACCCGAAGCCGCGTTCGACCATGAAACCGTGTTCCTGCCAGGGAGCATATCCACCTACGCCACAGTTGATGACTGTTACCCGTTTGGGTAGCACCGCCGCGTTAAGCTCGTGCTCCAGTACCCGTCCGTATGTCTCCTCCAACCGAAGGCCATGGCCCATTGTATAGGAGTCGCCCAGCACGACAATTCGAAACTCTCCAGGTATTTTGGGACCGTGTATCCGGTCGTCCACGATGCCCTGACGGGTTACTCTTACTGGCATAAATCGCAGCACACCAAAGTCCTTGTAATAGCCTATCGCCCCGTGACTCCCTGGGCGCAATGTATGAAAATACTTCTCGTGCGGCATATAGATCTGGGCCGGCTTGCCCGGCGCGGGAATGAATAGACGTGCACCCAGTTCTAACAGGGTCAAAGATATGAGAATGGATGCGGCCGTCAATGCCCAAGTGGCCGCACCCATTCGCGAAGGATTCCGCTTGTCCATGGAGCACGCCGCAGCCAAAGCGACGTGTACTAAAGTCCACAGTGAAAGACGGAGAATCGAAAACGATCGAAACATTATGAGGAAGAGCAGTGCGCCAATTACAGCAATGAAGTAGAGGCGAAAACTGTGCCCACGGGTAGTTGTCCACCGATTCCACGGCAATGACGATGTCCCAGCGTTCCCGAATACGCATCGTACTGCATGGACAACGACCAAAATGGCAACAACGGCCAAGAAGCCGTCGGCCCAGAAGACAGAAGGGGAACTGGCCACTGCTATTGTGAACAGCAGAGAAAACAACAAGATCGCAAACAATATGGTCGATGAAATGACGAGAAGTACCGGAACAAAAAGTAGTGCGTACGCCGGTTCGCCGGTGGCAGTCCAATACGTCACCGGCGGCCAGCAAAGTGCGCATGTCAAGACGATTAGGCGCGTCATCTGGAATCGCGCGCCAGGGCGAGAAATTTCTAGTCTTGTTACTGCCCGCCCTTGATGTCCGGTGTGTACCGTTTCCATGTGGTATTCGCCGCGTTCTTCCAGGCGATTAGCCTGGACGGAGTGTTGCCTTGTCCCCTGACCAACTCCACAACGCGTCTGACAACATTGAACCTATGCAGTGAGGCTGATATCATCCGGCTTGTGCTGGGCACCTCAATGCAAAGGGAGCATCGACCGCAAGTCTGTTTGATGACTTTGCCTTTATACGGTATCCGGGCTGAACTCGGTCGCCGTTGGACTTGAAACTCCCGAGCAGACTTGGGAAAACCGTATCCTCGACCGTCGATTTTCCGGATGCTATACTTATAGCCGTATCCCAATACTACTTTCAACTCAGTTGCAAGCATGATATGAACATACTCGGCATTTCCGCCTTCTACCACGACAGCGCCGCCTGTTTGATGAAGGACGGTGAAATCGTTGCCGCCGCGCAGGAAGAGCGTTTCTCGCGAGTGAAGCATGATCCACGATTTCCGCGGCATGCAATCGACTACTGCCTTACAGAGGGCAACCTCGACATAGACGGCTTGGATCTGGTTGTCTTCTACGATAAACCATTCGTCAAGTTTGAGCGCCTTCTGATGACCTACATAGGGACTGCTCCCAAAGGCATTCGCTCATTCATCGATCAGATGCCGTTCTGGCTGAAAGAAAAACTGTTTACACGCGGAACCATCCGCCGCGAAACCGGGTACAAAGGCGAGGTGCTGTTTACAACGCACCATCAGTCGCATGCCGCCGCTGCTTTTTTTCCCAGCCCGTTCGAGGAAGCCGCCATCATAACCCTTGATGGCGTCGGCGAATGGGCAACGACGACGTACGGAGAAGGCCGGGGAAATCAGATTCGCATCCATAAGCAGATCAATTTTCCACACTCCATTGGGCTCCTCTACTCGGCTTTCACCTATTTCACTGGATTCAAGGTGAACAGCGGCGAATACAAGCTGATGGGTTTGGCTCCGTATGGCGATCCAACGTATGTTGATTTGATTCGCAGAGAATTGATTGACATCAAAGACGACGGATCTTACCGCATCAATCTCGACTATTTCGATTATTGTGGCGGTCTTCGTATGACCAATGACCGGTTCGCGGCTCTATTTGGCGGCCCCCGCCGTGAACCTGAAACCCGAGTGACCAAGCGTGAAATGGATATGGCCCGTTCTATCCAGGAAGTAACTGAAGAAGTTATCTTGAAAATGGCACAAACGGTATATAAAGAGACTGGGCTCGATCGGTTGGCCCTTGCGGGCGGCGTGGCACTCAATTGCGTGGCAAACGGACGTCTCCTCCGGGAAGGACCGTTCAAGGAGGTCTGGGTGCAGCCGTCGGCGGGTGATGCCGGCAATGCACTGGGTTGCGCCATGTTTGCGTGGCACCAGATTCTCGGTCACTCGCGAACTCCGGAACGATCTCGTCAAAAAGCCACCTATCTTGGCCCGGCATTCAGTGATGAGGCCATTGAGTCATTTTTAACTGAGACGAAAGCGCCGTTTGAACGTCTTTCTCGCGAAGTGTTGTGTGATACCGTCGCCGGTTTGCTGGCGGATGAATTTGTGGTCGGCTGGTTCCAAGGCCGCATGGAGTTCGGTCCGCGCGCGCTGGGGGCGCGTAGTATTCTGGGCGATGCCCGATCGCGGCACATGCAAGCGACGCTGAACCTGAAAATCAAGTTTCGCGAATCATTCCGACCCTTTGCGCCTTCGGTGCTTTCGGAAAAAGTCCGTGATTACTTTGACCTTAGTTCCGAGAGTCCTTACATGTTGATTGTGGCAAACGTACGCAAGGACAAGTGCATCGAGCTGACGGCCGAGGACATGGCACGCCAGGGCTTTGAGAAGCGGAAAGTGGCGCGATCCGTAGTGCCCGCGATTACGCATGTGGACAACTCAGCACGCATTCAGACGGTGAACGCCGAGGACAATCCGCTCTATCACGAGCTAATCAGCCGCTTTGAGGCCCGCACCGGCTGCCCCGTAATTATCAATACATCGTTCAATGTGCGCGGTGAGCCGATTGTCTGTACGCCGCGCGAAGCCTACACCTGTTTTATGCGTACACACATGGACTACCTTGTACTTGGATCCTACTTGCTGGACAAGCGGCAACAACCGTTGTGGGAAGAGAACAAGGATTGGCAAAAAGAGTTCGAGTTGGACTGAACCATGCACTTGCCCATACAAGAAATCACCTCGAAGCGGTCTGAACAACGCAAGTTTGGTTGGGTCATGGGTGGCGCTTTGGCCGCACTCGGGGCAATCCGGTGGCTGTGGCGCGGCGACCTGCCATGGCTCCTGCTCGGGCTTGCCGCGGCACTTGCAGTTCTCGGTACGGTCGCGCCCGGCCTGCTTCGCCCCGTGTTTGTGGCCTGGCTAAAGCTGGCCGAAGGGTTAAATTGGGTCATGACCCGGGTAACCCTTTCCATCACGTTTTATCTCATGATTACGCCGACAGCGCTTATTTACCGTATGATCTCGGGAGACCCACTAAAACGCGCGTGGGACAGAGCCGCGCCAACCTACTGGGAAGAGCCTGACGCCCAGCCCAACGAACGGGACGCCTATAGAAACCAATTCTGAATCTGCTTCTGACGCCTTGGTCAAACGGCGTTCCTTACTCGTATTTTGATCCCCGCCGCTGCGAATACTATACTTTTCAAATAATTGGACTCGGGAAGGACTCCATGGAACCTGTCCGCGAAATCATCGTGTTTCTGAAAGTGCGCAAGAAGTTCTGGCTTGCCCCCATCATCATCGCACTCATACTGCTGGGACTGCTTATTGTATTTGCTGGACAGAATGCCATCGTAGCGCCGTTTTTGTACGCGCTTTAATCCTTTTGGTCATCAGGCTGGATGTACAAACGGCTATCGATTCGGGGCGGGATGGATTGAAGAGGACAGGATTCGGTAAGGATATGGTCCCTCGAGCCAGGCGGGAGTATATCGAGAGTGGCGGAGAGGGAGGGATTCGAACCCTCGGTACCGCAATGCGGTACAACGGCTTTCGAGGCCGCCGCCTTCAACCACTCGGCCACCTCTCCGCATGGAATCGCCTAAGAACAGAAGTATTTGGGAAGCGGCATATGGTAGCAGAAGACCGCCCGCCCGTTCCACATGCCGTTGCGCTGTCGTATCGACATTGCGCCAAATGCACATCCGGTAAAAATCTTGCCTGACGCGATTCTGGACTTCGACGACGCAAGTAAATGGCCCAAAATCGCAAGTGCAGGCGGGCGGCAATTTGAATGTGCGTCATCTTGAACAGCAATTCCTGCGGTGTAGCCTAGCTATTCCACGCGCTTCTCGACCGGACACGCCCCACTAATCTCGGCGCGGGACCAACTTGACAGTCGCACAGGCTTGTCCCATGCTGATCGCATGCAACTCTGATTTACATCACGAGGGATTGGATCATGCACGCCTTCCGTTTTTGCTTTAGCATTGTAACCTTGGTCTCCGCTGTATCTTCCGGGGCTCAGTTCGTGGGTGGCTTGGACGATCTCTCCAACCTTAAGCCGGGCCGCTCCATGCGATCGTCTTCCAGTGACCCCAATTGGGAGGCCGGCAACGGCGATGCGCACCCTATTCCACCCGGTGAGACACTGACCATCGCCGAACTGGAAGGCCCGGGTGTCATTTCACATATATGGAACACAATCAATGCGGAAGAGAAAGGGTACTCACGTTTGCTTGTGCTGCGTATGTACTGGGACGGCGAGGTGCACCCCTCCGTGGAAGCGCCTCTCGGCGACTTCTTTGCCATGGGCCATGGATTGGATAAGCCTGTGGAATCACTGCCGGTGCGCGTGACGGCGGAGGGCCGCGCGCGCAATTGCTATTGGCCGATGCCGTTTGGCAAATCAGCACGCATTACCGTCTCGAACGAAGGCAGCAAACCGGTACATGCATGCTACTGGTACGTGGATTGGCGAAGACTGCCTGAACTTCCGGAGGATGCGGCATATTTCCATGCATCGTACCGGCAGGCCTTTCCCGCCACGGCAGGTCAGCGCACAATTATCGCGGATGTGAAGGGCCGAGGACATTACGTGGGTACGGTGCTGAGCGTGCGCAACAACATGCCAAGCTGGTTCGGCGAAGGCGATGATTTCTTTTACATCGATGGTGAAGAACTACCGAGCCTGCGCGGCACAGGCACGGAAGACTACTTCTGCGATGCGTGGGGATTTCGCGAACATGATGGACCCTACTACGGCGCGCCACTTTGGGAAGGCTACGACGTTGGACATCGAGGCACCGTGTACCGGTGGCACATTATGGATCCCATTTCGTTTGAGAAGTCATTGCGAATGGAAATCGAACATGTGGGTCCAGTATTTGACGATGCTGGCACGATGACCTCGGGATACGGGGAGCGACCGGATGACGTGGCAACCGTGGCCTATTGGTATCAAATTGAACCGCATACCCCTTTCCCTCCCCTACCTGCCGCATATGATCGGCTCTTGTTCGATCCCCGAAACGTTGTTGAAGCGGAGTCCTTGCTCGAAGGAGTACGCGCGGATACCGGTGCGGTGGAGCGACAAGACGGTGGTTGGAGCGGCGGCGCCCAATTGTTCTGGACGCCATCCGAGCCGGGCAAACAGTTGGACGTTACATTCACAGTGGCGGAAGACGGCGTTTACGATTTGTCATTAACCGTGACTTTTTCTCATGACTACGGAGTCTTTCAATATGAAATTGACGGGAAACCCGTGGGCAAGCCGGTCGACCAATATGGAGAGGCGATTTCGAATCGCGAGGTCGTGTTCAATCAGTTGGAGCTTTCAGCAGGCAAGCATACGCTGACCGCACACAATACCGGACGGAACCCCGACTCTGGGGGCGTTTTTTACGGGTTGGATGCGCTCATGTTCAGCAAGCGAAAGGGCAAATGAACACTTCTCACCGATTCACGTATGATAGACCCATGCGGCCCGTCCGCTCTCCAGGATTAGTTGTTCCCGTATGTATGCGTCGGTCTCATACGCATCCGCACGGTGCAGATCGTCCGTCGTAAGAAGCAACACCCGTCCTTCCACTCGTCCTCCGGGTTTGGGTCGCAAGTCTGGGTAGACGCTTCCTTGCACTTCGACGGTTGTACGGCTAAATCCAGTCAAGGTGTCCGGAGTCCCATCTACTATTCGCCCGAAGAGTTCGCGTTGGACCGGAGGGTCCAGCAATGTGCCATATGCAAACAACGCATGTACGTCGTCGCGACTCACGTATAGCGTGCCCCCAGTACGGTTATCAACATAGTCTCGAGGTCCTTGTTACCGTATGGCTTGTGCAGAAAGCCGGAGAAACGCAGATGGGCATATCGGTCTTTGGCTTCGGATTCGGAGTAGCCGCTGGTCAAGATGACCTTTAGGTCGGCATTGGCCCGACGGATTTCCGCCAGTACTTCTCCTCCGTCAAGTTGCGGCATGGTGACATCAAGTACGACCAAGTCGAGATTTTGCGACTCCCGTTTAAAAATATCCAAGGCTTCCATGCCGTCCTTTGCAGTCAGGACGGTAAAGCCCATCTTTTGAAGCATCAGCTTTGTAATGCTGCGTACGGACTCTTCGTCGTCTGCGACGAGGACCGTTTTATCCGACCAATTGGATGGTTTGGGTGTGGCGCGGCTTTTGAGTCGCTGCGCCTCGGTATCCGGCATGACGGGAAACAGGACCCGGAACGTCGATCCAACACCTGCATCACTGGAGACTTTAATGGCACCTTTGTGGCCGCGGACAATTCCCAGCACTGCGGCGAGCCCCAGACCTCGACCGACGAACTTAGTCGTAAAGAATGGGTCGAAAATCCTGTCCATAGTGTCTTCATCCATCCCAATTCCTGTATCCGTAACTTCGAGAAAAACGTACATGCCCTCGTGGGCCGTGTCGAGCATGTACGGTTCTGTCAGGTATTCGCGGTCCGCTTCCATAACGCCGGTTTCAATACGGATGTATCCACTTCTATCGCCAATCGCTTCCGATGCGTTTACAGCGAGGTTAACGAGCACTTGTCTGATCTGGGAAAGATCTGCGCTAATGGGCGGCAAGTTTCCGTGAAGCTCGTAGTGCACGACGGCTTTCTTGTTGACGACGGTCGAAAGCACCTGCTGCATATCTCGGATTGAGTCGCTGAGATTGATGGGCACAACGGTGAATTTGCCGCGGCCGGAATAGGCCAACAACTGATTAGTAAGGGTGGATGCCCGCAACGCGGTCTCTTCGATAGTCTCTAAATAGCGCCGGATGGTGTCGTTTCCCTCGAGGTCAAGTTGTGCAAGGTTGGCATTGCCGAGAATGGTCATCAACAAATTGTTGAAATCGTGTGCGATGCCGCCGGCCAGTATGCCCATGCTTTCGAGCTTTTGCGCATATCGGACCTGATCTTCCAACCGGGCCTTCGCTTCTTCCATCTGGCGGGATTCCATGCGTTCAAGCGCTTTGCGTTCCGCGATGGTAAGGCGTACGTTCAACAGGTCGCGTTCGGTGGGTTTTACGAGATAGTCGTCGGCTCCGGCATCAAGCGCTTCAAGCAAGTCTTTGGGAGTATCTCTCGCCGTAATAACCAGGATGACTGGGAACTCGCCGCTGGCGTGCCTGCGGATGGACCTGCAGAATTCGACGCCGCTCATTTTCGGCAGGACCCAATCCAGTAGAATGCATTCGAACGCGTTTGAATTCCACAATTCAATCGCGCTTTCGGCGTCCCCACAGGCGTGCACCTGATGGCCGCGGGATTGCAGCACACGCAGCAAAAGCATCCGGGAGATTTCGTCATCCTCAACCAGCAAGGTCTTGAACGCGTGATCGGCTGGCCTTCTCACGGTATTGCGCGCCTCCATTGGAGATGCATGGTAGCATACCGTGTATCTGGTGTGGTGAAAAATCTATCTCCGCCGTTACTGATCACGCGATGCCGTTGCCTTTCGAATCCGATCCGCGCCTGTGATATAGTATGGGGATGCGTGCATGCGCGGCAAACCCCTTGTTGATCCCGGAGTCACAGCCACGTCAGGTCCTATATGAAATCCTTTGAACAGAACTTGCTGTCGGGCAATATCGTGGCCTCGGTCTGGAAATTCTCGTGGCCGGTCGTGCTCATGAATCTCATTAACGGGGTGCATGGCATAATCGACCAGATACTGGTCGGGCATTACGTGCCGGGAGACGCGGCAAACGCGGCAATCGGTATGTCGTGGACGGTGTTTCTCGTGGTGTTCGTGACGCTGGGGTCGCTGTTTCACGGCATGGCGGTTTACATCGCGCAGTATGCGGGCACCCAGGACCGCGAGAACATGAATCGTGTTCTCTTCCATACTTTTCTTGGAGCAACGTATCTGGTCTTGCTGGTTATCGCGCCCGTCGGCTATCTACTGGCTCCGCATATCATGGATATTATGAATGCGACAGCGGAAACCAAGATGCACGCCACGCCTTATCTTCGAATCTTATTCACTAGCGGCTTGACGTTGTCATTCAATTTTATGCTTGGCATGGCTTTTCAGTCCTCGGGCGACTCTCGAACGCCACTGTATTTGGTAACCATGACCACGCTGTTAAACGTTCTGATAAGCACGATACTCATTTCCGGGGCGGGTCCTTTTGAGCCCATGGGTACGACTGGCGCCGCGCTGGGCACGTGTCTTGCCCCTATTCCCAGCCTGATCCTCGGCTTCTACTTGATCCTGACGCGCAAGGCGGTATTGGGCCCCCCTGCCGAGTGGGCGTTTTTGCCTGATATGGAGATACTAAGGAAAACAACTCGAATCGGAATCTACACCGCCGGACACGCGGTTGCGCTCAATATTGGCGGCATCTTGCTTTACTGGTTCATTGGATCACTTGAGAGCGGCGAATCCGCGCAGGCTGCCTACACCATCTGTTACGCGCAATTGTTTTCAATGGTTACGTGGGCGGGACTTGGCCTTCGAGGTGCGGCCTCCACGCTCATAGGCCAGAATATTGGCGCGGGACAAATAGAGCGCGGGAGACGGTCAGTTCACATTGCCACAGCGATGGGAGCCATTTGGGCGATACTATGCGGCGGCGTGTTTTGGCTCGCGCCGGGACTGTTGTTGAGCGTGTTTGATGCGAGCGATCAGGTAATGGTATTTGGCAGCGATTTGTTGCGGTACTTGGGCATTTCGGGAGTCTTTCTGGTTGCATCGCTGGCATTAACCGGGGGCTTGATTGGTGCGGGGGACACGTTTAAGCCCATGGTAATCGCCATGGTAACGCAGATAGGCATCCTGCTCGGCCTCTGTTGGATATTCCAGTGGATGGGCGTCTTGTCGACGAGCACTATCTGGTTGTCCATTCTGGTGAGCCACACGAGCCGGTTCATACTGACTGCCATCGTATTTGAGCGGGGCAGCTTTTCGAGTCTGGTGGCAGATGTCAAAACAGGTTGATCCGTATGGTCCGCGTTGATACTTTGCTTGATTTGGGGCAGCATGTGACGTTTCAGGCGGGCGGGCATCGAATTCAGACACAAAACAGGAGACCGTGAATATGTCGGCCAGCACAATCCCTTACAAAACCATTCATGGCTTTGCCGGCCGGCTGTTTGAGTCGCTGCGGACGGACGCTCAACGGACGGACTTCCGCCTGACCGACGAGTCAGTCGCGCAGTATCATGCCCAAGGCTTCGTAAAATGCCCCAGGGTGTTGAACGACGAGCAAATTGCCGCATTGCGAACAGGACTGGAGCGGATTCGAAGTGGCGAAAACGAGCGGCTGGAAGAATTGTACGAGGTCGACGACGCGTGGAAAAAGGCGCCGGATCAGAATGTGTTTCACTTCCTGGGAGCCTGGTTGATAGACGAGGCGTTTCACGATGTACTTTTTCACCCTCGGATCACCATTCCGGTAAGCCAATTGCTGGGCTCGCCACGCGTTCGATTTTGGCATGACCAGGTCTTCTACAAGCCAGCCCGTCATCCCGGTGTGGTGGCTTGGCATCAGGACTACTCGTATTGGACTCGTGCCGTGCCGCAGCGGCACCTTACCGTATGGATTGCCCTGGACGACACGACGGTCGAGAATGGGTGCATCCATTTCGTGCCGGGAAGCCACCGGTGGCCGCTTTTGCCAAAGCTTCAGTTGTTGGAGAATATGGAGGCGATTAAGGACATTCTGACCGACGAACAACGCGCGCAGTTCAGCGAGGTACCGATGGAACTGAAAGCGGGCGAGTGTTCAATTCACCATTCCATGACGTTGCATGGATCGTATGGCAACGGTTCTGACCGGCCCCGGCGGGGTGTCGTTTTGAATTATATGCATCCGGAGACTCGCAGCGCAGACGGGACTCGGCCCTTACTCGTGCACACAAAGCCAATTCCGGAAGGTGAGGTTATTGAGGGCGAGAACTTCCCAATTGTATACGACGAGGAAAAGCCCATTTAACTCATTGGCTCTCTCATGACAGGGATTTAGTCATCCGAGTGAAACAAGCTTGGCCTATTTCTGCATTGCTTCCCATCCATGGTCTACGCAATTTCTCAACCGACTTGCGATGACCTGACCATTGCTTCTTTCCGTTACTTCCGCGACCTCTGACTTCGACGCCCAGTCCTGCAACGGGGCATAACGAATCCAACGCATTGTTCGTAGCGTGGTCACGGAGTCTGAAGTGTTACACCTTTCACTCCGCGCTCGCGTCTTCCTCATCGCCATCATCGTCACCGATGTCGTCCACTGCTCCGATGGGTCCTGTCACTGCGTCTTCCTTGGATTCGGCGACTGCCTTGCCAACGGCACTGACTTTTGCACCCTCGGGAAGAGTCATGAGCTTGACGCCTTGGGTATTTCGGCCAATGACACGAATGTCTTTGACCCCGGCGCGAATAGTCTGCCCATCGGTAGCTACCAAGACAATGTCATCATCATTATCGACGGTCAACATTCCCACCACGTTCCCATTGCGCTCCGTGGTCTTAATATTGATGATCCCGGAACCGCCTCGATGCTGCAACCGGTATTCACTGACCTGAGTACGTTTTCCGAATCCATTTTCGGTCACACAAAGTACGGTTGACTCATCAGCGGCTATGGACATGCCGACTACACGATCGTTCTTTTCCAGCCGGATGCCAATGACGCCCCGCGCTGTGCGGCCCATTGGTCGTACATCTTTTTCAGGGAATCGAATGGACATGCCCGAATACGTCGCGATCAGGATGTTATCTTCTCCCGAGGTAATCTGTACGTCGATGAGTTCATCGCCGCCATCAAGCTCTAGCGCAATGATACCGGCCGTTCGCGGGTTACTGAAGGCCATCAGCGGTGTCTTTTTTACCACCCCTTGCGAGGTGACCATAAACACCATCTTGCCCTCTTCCTTGAGGTCGTAGACCGGAAGGCAGGCAGTGATAAACTCTGCGCCGTCGAGACTCAACACATTTACGATGGCACGTCCGCGCGCTGCGCGGCTTTGCTTCGGCAATTCGTGCACTTTGCGCCAATAGACCCGTCCCTTGCTGCTGAAGAAGAGGAGATATTGGTGGGCCGAGGCAATGAAGAGATCCTTTACGAAATCCTCTTCCTTGGTATTCATTCCGCTAACACCCTTGCCGCCGCGCCGTTGTTTGCGATAGGCGGCCACGGGCGTACGCTTGATATACCCCCCGTTGGTGACGGTGACGACCATTTCTTCGTCGGCGATTAAATCTTCAATGGTGAATTCGCCATCGTCATTCAGCAGGTGCGTGCGGCGATCATCGCCGTATTTTTCCTTTACGTCGAGAATTTCTTTACGCACTTCAGCGAGCAGTGTGCCCCGGCCAGACAAGATACGCTTATACATTTCGATCTTCTTCAGAAGCTCGGCGTATTCGTTTTCGAGCTCTTCCCGCTCGAGCCCCGTCAAACGGCGCAGTCGCATGGCCAGAATGGCGTCGGCCTGTAAATCCGAAAACCCGAACGTTTTCATAAGATTTACCTTGGCCGTGTCTGTATCCGCGGAACTGCGAATGATCGCAATGACTTCATCGATATGATCAATTGCCTTGAGCAGACCTTCGACGATGTGCGCCCTTGCCTCTGCTTCAGCCAAAAGAAACTCGGTCCGGCGCCGCACGATTTCGATGCGGTGTTCGATGAAAAAGCCGACCATCTCTTTCAGGGACAGCACGCGCGGTATGTTGTTCACGAGCGCAAGCATGATAATGCTAAATGTATCTTGAAGCTGCGTCTGCTTGAAAAGTTGGTTCAGAATCACCTGCGGCTCGTCGCCCTTACGGATTTCAATTACGATACGCATACCGTCGCGGTCGGATTCGTCGCGCAGATCCGTAATGCCTTCAATTTCCTTTGCACGTACAAGAGCAGCGATGTTTTCAATGAGACGGCCTTTGTTCACCTGATATGGAATCTCGGTAACGATGATGCTGTCCTTGCCGTTGCTCTTGTCATGTTCGAACGCTACGCGGGCACGCACGCGCACTTTGCCACGGCCGGTGCTGTATGCGGCCAGCAGCCCTTCCGTACCGTATATGATGCCGCCGGTGGGAAAATCGGGACCTTTTACAAACCGCATCAGATCCCGTACGTGGGCTTCTGGATTATCGATAAGATGCACCACGGCATCGCAGACTTCGCGCAGATTGTGCGGAGGGCAGTTGGTGGCCATACCCACGGCAATGCCCGTTGATCCATTGACCAGCAGATTGGGAATGCCCGACGGAAGCACCGTGGGTTCCTGTTTACGATCGTCATAGGTTGGCTGAGTGTTGACGGTGCCCCGCTCCAGATCCGCCAACATTTCTTCCGCGGCGGAGGTCATGCGGGCTTCGGTATACCGATAGGCCGCCGCGCTGTCGCCGTCGATGGAGCCGAAGTTACCCTGGCCATCGACCAGGGGATAGCGCAGATTCCAGGGTTGCGCCAGCCGTACGAGGGCATCGTACACGGATTGATCGCCATGGGGATGGTAACCGCCCAGCGTGTCGCCGACGATGGCCGCGCATTTGCGGTATGCCCGGTTGCTGCGCAGACCCAGATCGTTCATCACGGTTAGGATGCGGCGGTGAACCGGTTTTAATCCATCCCGCACATCGGGTAGTGCACGGCTGACTATCACGCTCATGGAATAGTCCAGGAATGAAGTCTTCATTTCCTGTTCGATGGCTATGGGCAGTATGCGTTCGTCTTTAGTTTCCATGGTCCTCGTTACCGGTTTCGCAGGCGGCCTTCGGAATCAAGCCGGGCTCGCGGGTTCCGCAATAAATCAGATGTCGAGATTGCGCACGTCCAGTGCGTGCGTTTCAATGAACACTTTACGTGGTTCCACCAAATCGCCCATCAACGTCACAAATACGTCGTCCGCGGCCGATTCATCTTCTGCGTTTACCTTCATGACGGTACGGCGTTTGGGATCCATCGTAGTTTCATGCAACTGTTCGGCGTTCATTTCGCCCAGACCTTTGTAGCGCTGAATGGTCAACCCCTTTCGGCCTTCATCCATCAGCCGGGTACGAAGATCCAAAAGGCTGTCGGTTTCGTAGATAACCTCGCCACTTTCGTTGATAAGCTGGTATGGGGGCTTGCCCATTTCCTCGAGGGAATCCTTCTGCGCAATCAACGCGCTGAACTCGTGGCTGTGGAAGAATGCGAGGTCCACTTCGTCCGCTGAGAGGACATGCCTCGGCTTGCGGCCATTATGCGTGGCATTGCCGTTGGTTTCCTCTTGTCCTTCCGCGGTTTCTTCGACCAATTCCTGCTGTTCCAACGCAGAGTTCGTCACTCTCTGGCCGGGAAAAAGCTCGTGCAATTGCTGTATCCCGAGACTGGACGGATCCACCTGTACCTCTTTGGCCAGGAGCAAGCTTGCTTCCACGGACTCAGGAGACACATGGTACACGCGCTGCATTCGCCCCAGCATCCGGACGCGTTCTTCCGCGGCACGCACGCCGCGCTGCAGTGCTTTCAGATCGACGGCCTTGCGGCCATCTCCATTGATGGAGGTGACCTGGGCTTGTTCCAACACACATTCAAGCAGAAAGCGATCTTTTTGCTCTTCGGTGTTTAGATAACGCGATTTCTTGCCCCGCTTCACTTGATATAGCGGGGGTTGCGCAATGTACAAATGGCCGCGGCGAATGAGATCCGGCATCTGGCGGAAAAAGAACGTCAGGAGCAACGTCCGGATATGGGCGCCGTCCACGTCCGCGTCCGTCATGATGATGACTTTGTGGTAGCGAAGCTTGGCAATATCGAATTCATCTTGACCAAATCCGACGCCCAGTGCGGTGATGATGTTGCGGATTTCCTCGTTGCTCAGCATCTTGTCAACGCGGGCTTTTTCGACGTTCAAGATCTTTCCGCGCAATGGCAAGATGGCCTGATATTTCCGGTCCCGGCCTTGCTTGGCCGAACCGCCTGCGCTATCCCCCTCGACGATATACAGTTCACATAACATCGGGTCACGTTCTGAGCAGTCCGCAAGTTTTCCGGGCAACGACATGGAATCCAGCGCGCCCTTTCGTCGTGTCAGATCGCGCGCCTTACGAGCCGCCTCACGGGCGCGCGCCGCTTCGGTCGCCTTCTGCACAATCCGGTTTGCAACTGTCGGATTCTCCTCGAAAAAGCTGCCCAGACCCTCGTACACCATGCTGTGTACAATGCCCTGGACGTCACTATTGCCCAGTTTGGTTTTGGTCTGGCCTTCAAACTGGGGATTGGTAATGCGAACGCTGACAATTCCCGTCAATCCTTCCCGGGTATCGTCACCGGAAATGGATACACCCTTAAGATTCTTGCTGTTCTTCTTGACATAGTCGTTTAGCGCTTTTGTCAAAGCGGATCGAAATCCGCTGAGATGCGTACCGCCTTCGCGGGTGTTAATGTTGTTGGCAAAACTCATTACGGTCTCGTTGTACGCCGTGGAATACTGGAGTGAGACCTCGCACTGGAGGTGCGGCTTACCGTCGTCGGTCTTCTTTTCCGCATCGAAGTAAATGGGCTTGCGGTGAAGTACCTCTTTGTTTCTATTGAGGTAGGATACGAACTCGACTATTCCGCCCCGGTAATGCATTACAACGGGCTCGTCGGTCTGGCCTTCCCTGCTTCGTTCATCCTTAAACGTGATTTCCACATTCTTGTTCAGGAAGGCAAGTTCGCGCAGGCGGGTAAGAAGGGTCTCTGAATTATAGACCAAGTCCTCGAATATTTCCGGATCCGGCTTAAACGTAACTCGAGTGCCGGTTGACTTGATCTTCTGCCGCTTCTCGATTTTACCTTGGGGGACCCCCCGCTTGAACGCCAAAAACCAGACAAATCCGTCCCGTTTGACCTCCACTTCGCAGTACTCGGAAAGCGCATTGACGCACGAAATACCGACACCATGCAGACCACCGGAAACCTTGTAGGAACTGCCGTCAAACTTGCCGCCGGCGTGGAGAACGGTCATCACCACTTCCAGCGCGGATTTGTTCTTGAATTTTGGATGAGGGTCGACGGGAATGCCGCGTCCATTATCAATAACGGAAATGCTGTCATCGACATGGATGATAACTTGAATCTTGTCGCAATACTCTCCCAGAGCCTCGTCGATGCTGTTATCTACGGCCTCGTACACCAAGTGGTGAAGGCCTCGTGTGCCGGTGTCGCCGATGTACATGGCGGGCCGTTTTCGGACGGCTTGAAGGCCCTCCAAAACTTGTATGGATCCGGCGTCGTAAGTCGAACCAGCCATTAGAGTTACCTCTTGGAGTTTATAGAATTGGCAAACTACCTGAAAAGTAGTGCGTCATTGTAGCAAATTGGGCATAAAAAAACAACGTAAGTGCGCAATATTTTGAGCTTTATGACGGGTGGCTATACGTCATGTTGTGCTGGCGGGGTGTCTTCTTCCGCAATAAGCGCGACGAATACTTCGTTGATCAATTCTCGTCCGGCCAAACGGTTGACACGACGAATGATGTCCCACTTGGCATACGCAAACCTATTCGCCCAAACGGGACTTTCGGCATCGACGTAAAGTGTTTTGTCGCGGACACTTCGAGGCTGTCCATGGGGGGCCAGCCGCGCGCCGGCAAGTTCGGGCCAGCGCTCCCAGATGCGCGCCTGCTCAAGATTTTCACCCAAAGCAGTGGATTTCTTGAGCTTATCGAGGATATCGCCGACGTGCTTGGGGGCTTTTTTGCTCATAGTGGAGGCGATTGTAGCGAATCGGCGCGTGATTCCCGCAATAGGCGCGCCAAGGTCTGCGTGGTTCGAACAAGCGCACGGCCTGCGTGAAACGCGGTCTTCCATTCGCCACCTTTGTCTGTAGAGGTGGGCTGGCCGGTGTGCCAATCGGTCTCCATGTACCAGTCTCCGTACTGGTGATCAATCTGGTGGTTCCAGATCCATCCAACCAGTTTGGTAAAGGCTTGCCAGTACTTTGGATTGCGGGTCACGATATAGGCATCCATAAGTGCGTTCATCATTTCGGCCTGAGTCCACCAAGGTTTGATCAGTCGATTGGCCGGCAAATGGGTAGCGGCAAGCACATGGCCTTGCATAGGGCCATAATTGGCTAGTCCTCCGCGTTCATGGTCGAATCCGTAAATCAGGGCGTGGTCAATCAGCGTGACTATGGGACGCCGGTAAATGTCCCACGGCTCACCGAGAACCGAGGCTGCCTCGCCCAGCAGCCACGCAATCTCCACGTTGATCCCGTACGAGGTCGTCGCATTTCCCAGTGCGTCCTTCAAGGGGTGCCATTCGCGATCAAATACGGTTATGCTCCCCCCGTAGTCGGGGTCCAATCCTTTCGCAACAACTAATTCCACGACTCGGCGAAGAGCCGTCAGATGATCGGGATCACGGGTAATGCGGGCAAGATAGGTGAGTGCCTCCATGATGTTGGTGTGCATGTCGATCGTCTTTACGAAGCGTTGACCTTCCAGATTCATCTGATCGGCATTCAGGGGATCCCATTCCGCCCCATCGAAGTCCTCGACATACCCCCACTCCCCGTCGGCCGCCTTATGCGTCAGGACGTCGAAGACACGATGACACCAATCAAGTGCTTCGGGCCGCTGAGAAACACGGTAGTACTCTGCCAGACCGATCAAGGTATAGGCGTGAAAATCGGTGTTCTTGCGTGTGCACAGCGGAATACCTTGCCTATCGACCGAGAAATGGAATCCACCGGTTTCCCGATCCCAAAAATTTTGAACCAGAAAGTCGAAGCCGCGGCCGGCGAGTTCGAGATAGCCACGGTGTTGAATGCCGTGACCGTGTGCAAACGACAGGCTGGCGATCATTCGGGCCTGCATGATAAGAATTTTTTCGTGATCTTCCAGGCGATGGCCTTGTCGATCAAGGCGGGTAAGAAATCCTCCGTACTGTTCGTCCCACGCATTGTTGGCCCAGAACGGCATGAGATTTTCGGAAAACGCGGCTTGTGCGCTCTCAAATATGGCCCTGGGGTCCGTAAGTCCGGTTGCGTACATACTCATTCAGGCAGTCCTTGGCATTTGCCGCTGGTTTGATTGATCCAGTATGGCAGGTGCGACCGGCCGGCAAAAGGGCCATGAAGTGGAAAACTGGCACGCATATAGTTAACAGTTGCTAATTTGTGTATTGCCTGATATTATTTGTCACGCAGGGTTTGGGCGGGACGAGAAACTCAAGGGATTTCCATGCGAAAGTCAGTACAGTTACGACTCCTCCTCGTGGTATGCGCGGGGTTGCTGACGACCAATGCCAAGGGCGAACTGCGAAACATCGAGACCGGCGGGGCCATTGAAATCTATGGGGCCTACTATTCCGGTTTCTTTTCCGATCAGGATTACGTGGTATGGCCCAACTTCCTTTTGGACTGGCGGCCCATTGGCAACAATGGCACGAGCACATACGTCGACAATGACGGAGACGCGAACGCGACGACGTTCATCGAGCAACGCACCAAGCTTTATGTGCGCGCCGATTTTACCCGTGATATTTCGGCATTCGTGGAATTGGACAGCGTCTGGACGTGGGGCGAGGATTTCCGTTCTGACTGGCGTACGGGAGCCGATACAAGGGCTTTGTTCAATGAGGGCAACCCGGAGATATTTCAATCCTACATTGAGGCCCGCGAAGTGTTGGGTCATCCCTTGACGTTGCGAATAGGCCGTCAGGTGCTTGCCTTCGGAGACGAATGGCTGGTAGGGAGCAATCCCGATCCGGACCCATTCACCGAAACGTCGTTTGACGCAATACGCCTGACCTATGAATGGGGCATCGCGACGGTGGATGTATGGGCGTCGCAACTTTCGGAGAGTGGCGGAAGAGAACAGGACGGCGATGCGTCGTTTTTCGGCGCCTATTCGTCTTTCGATATTTCGCCCGCGCTAACGCTGGACCTCTACTATCTGTTTTTGAGAGATGCAGCCCGGGTGAACGACACCCAGTTCACGGCGCCGTTGGAACAACTCGAAGATGTGTTGGGACTGGATGACTATGATCCTTCGGCGCTGCATACGGCGGGTGTTCGGGTGGCAGGAGCGTGGCGGAGTATCGACTATCGGTTCGAAGCGGCTTACCAATGGGGCGAGGCCGACGCCCTAGGGGCCACGTTCAGGCCTTTCGGCGTCTATGGCGATAACGAAGCAGAATTCGATACATGGGGCGGCGTGTTTGAACTGGGATATCAGTTTGAAAATCGGTATTCGCCGCGTGTTTACTTTGGGGGCCATTATTTTGGCGCGAAAGACTACCGTGACTTGGGCGCGGACGATTGGTTGAATCCGTTTGACCGTTCAGACGCGAGTGTCGCATTCAACCGGCTTTTCTCTTCGTATCGGGCGACGCACTTCCTGGACTATTCCGCATTGAGCAACTATTGGTTGATTAGGGCAGGTATTGAATTGGCGCTGACCGACCGATTAAGCGCAAGCCTGGATGTACTCTACCACGAAGTCGTGGAGCCGTTTGACGCACCGGCGTATGCGCAGGTTGGCGACTTTCGGATACCCGTCGCGCCAGCATTGCCCTTCTTGACCGAAGAGGGATCGGATGAACTCGGTGTTGAAATCATGTTTGCGCCGGAATACCGGTATTCTGAAGATCTGACTTTTTCCATGCAACTCGTTTACTACTTTGTGGGCGATGCATTTGAGGATGGAGTGTTCTTCGATGAAAACGGCACACGATTCATTGGAGGGACTGGAAGCGATGACGCTGTATCAGTGACGTTTCTGACTTCGATTTCGTTTTGACGACGTTATCCATTGTCGCCGAGATTTCCTTGTATGTGTTTTGCCAGCCTTACCTTCAAGGTTGAACCGTCGGCCTGAACTTGCGATTCTAGGACCTGCGTTGGCGCATGAAATCCCCAATCTGGAGGCAAACCATGAAGACCGGGAAACAGACTATGGAACGGCGGACATTCCTGACAGCGGGCGTGGCGGCGGGTGCCGTGGCATTGTCGCCGGCAGGTCTATCGGCCGCTCCAACCGCTGGAAAGGTGATTTCATATGAAGGCCCCATTCCGGTAAGGCCATTTGGCAAAACCGGCTATTCGTTTCCCGTGCTTGGGCATGGCGGTTCGGCGTTGATGGAGAAGGAGTATGGGTATTACGGATTGAAAGACGTTCCCTCGTATGGCGATCGAGTAAAAATGATTCGGGATGCGTACGAGAAGGGCATCCGGTATTTCGATACAGCGCGCATTTATCAGGAGAGCGAAAAGCTCATGGGCGAGGCGCTTAAGGATGTGCAGGACAAGATATTCCTTGCGTCCAAAGCGATGGTATTCGAACCGGGTAAGGTACGTGAAAGCGTGGAAGCCTCGCTACAAGACCTCCAGATGAGCAGCATTGACCTGATACAAATTCATGGACCGGTCATCGAACGTTTGGGATACGACGGGTGCATGCCAATGTACGAGGAGATGGCGCAATTGCGCGAGGAGGGCCTCGTGCGTCTTATCGGAATTACCGGTCACAATGCGTTTGACCAAATGTACAAACTCATTGATTCAAAGAATTTTGACTCTGTTTTAATTGAGTATGGGTATTTCAAGAAGGGGTATAACACCCGCCACTCGGAGACGCAGGTGGAATGGCGTGAAAACTGCCTGGCGAAGGCGCATGAATTGAACATGGGCATCATTGCCATGAAGGTCCTGGGCGCCTGGGTTTTCAACCACAATGCGAAGAATATGGTTGCGGACTACGAGGTAGCTGCGATGGAACAGCTTCCCGGAGCGGCGATTCGCTGGGTGTTGCGCGATGAGCGCGTCAGTGTCCTAAACATTGGAATTTCATATCCCGGGGACATGGATCGCAACATTGCGATCATTACCGGCGACACGACGTATACGGAAAGCGACCGCATGTTGCTGGCCGACTTCTCTGCCAAGGCCTACATGCATGAGTCAATTCAAAAGATGCCGGTTGTCTGACTCGACATTTGTTTCTGGCCTGGCACGGTATGTTGGTTTCAGCGCATGCCTGTGGTGTGTGGCGCTGGAGTTAGACATACTCGATTTCCGATTGGAAATGCTTGCCCGTATCGGAGACTGTAGATAGCGGTGTTACCAAGTGATTGTGGTGCCTGCAGTTTGTGCAGGGATTAGTACTTTATCGGGTTTGCGTCGTGTGAGTTGTTGGGGGAATTCACACATGGGGTCGGTGTCTGAACAGGGGACAGCCGCGGATCGCGGCTGCGCGACAAATGGAAAGTGGGCTCGCGGGCAGGCTGTCCAAATACTTTCTTTTATCATCGTCTTTGCGGCCGGATTCGGGTTGCGCGCATACAACCTCGACAAAGAATCGCTTTGGTTTGACGAGGCCGTAAGTGTTTCAGCCTTGGACAGCGCAACACTCTCCGAGTTCTTCGCGGCGGAACGAACATACGATCCGGCGATGATGCCACTATACCTGTTATTCGAGTATTTCATTGCCAAATGGGGCGGAGATTCGATCTTACTGCTGCGTTGGTTTTCAGTCCTAACGGCGGCGGGTTCCATGGGAGTGCTGTACGCGTTCGGCCGGTCATTGGGCGGCCACTTCTGCGGACTGACAGCCTTGATCATGTTGTCCTTCTCAAAGCACCACATATGGCATAGCCAGGACATCCGGATGTACTCGTTGTACTATTTCCTGGCGATAATGTCCTCCTATGTTTTCTTTCTCGCGCTGTACCGGAACAAGACCTGGCTGTGGCCAGTCTGGATAGCCGCCAATGCCGCCATGTTAGCCACACATTTCTTTGGCTGCACGCTCATGCTGGTACAAGGAATAGTCTTGTTGAGCCGCCTTGGAATCCGTCACCGGTTGTTGTACTTGCTGGCTTTGGGGCATCTCCCTGTGCTCCTCCCTTTTGCCTGGTGGGTAAAGGGCTTCTCGACTTCAAAGATGGATATCATGCTTAGTTGGATACCCTTGCCGACTTGGCAGGTCTTGTTGGAATCGTATCTCTATGTACACTCCGGCGCACTGCTGTTTGGCAACGAAGAGACCCCCCATCTGAAATACAATGGCGGAATGATAGTCGGATCGGTATTTGCACTGCTCTTGCTGCACCTCATGCTCATGTATGCGATGCGGCCCAAGTGCAAGCCATGGTCCACCATTCGTGGAAAGGGCGTGCCGTCCGCGGGCTCGAACCCGGACCAAGGGATTACCGTACCCGCCGTGGGCTTTCTTGTACTTTGGTTCGTACTGCCAACGCTGGTTTTGTATGCGCTCTCGCATGCTGTTCGTCCTTGCTATGTAGAACGGTACGTGCTGCACAGTTCCTATGCCCTATTTCTTCTCGGAGCAGTATCCATTGTGTCGTTTGACCGCAGTTTGCCACGACTGGGCGCAATAATCGCCATTCTGATTTCATCGGCATATGTCTTGTCTGACCTTCGGCGTCCTATACGTCCCGACTGGAAAAGCGTAACCGATTTCATTCAGTCGAAATACGTTCAGGGCGATCTGGTTCGCATACCCGAATGGTACGGCGGTGAATTTACACTGGCTTCACAACACTACCATCCGAATTTGCCGATAGAAGGAGTCGGTATAGGATTTGCCGAACAAGCGATGGTTATGGCCTCACTGGGGGTAACGGTGTGGGTTCCGGTCATTCAACAGCCGCCGTTGGATCCCGAACGATTGAAGGTGGAACTTGCGGGTAGAAACATCCCATTTGATGTGCAGGTATTCGATGGACGTAAACCGATTACGCTGTTTCGAATCAATGAAGAACGAAGCTATATTCTGGAGAATCTGAGTGTAATCACTGAACGAGGTCTCGTTCCGCTGAAGCCCCCGCCGTATCGAGGTAAGCCCACCAGCAAGTAGGGCTTTCTGCCAACAATTGGCAGATTGACCTATTTCTCACCGCCATGCCGGACAAACTCGCCAGCGGAGACTTCAAATTCGCCGCAACGGCTGCCAAATATGCGAGCGGAGTCTGTGAGGTTGGTTGTGGTGAGCAAGCATTGAATACCACGGTCAAGGGCTTGCACCAACCGGTTAGAGCGGTTCACGTCAAGCTCGCCCAGCACGTCGTCAAGCATGAGAATGGGAAATTCGCCAATACGCTGGTGCACCAAATCGACTTCCGCCAGCTTAATAGCGAGCGCCGCCGTACGCTGTTGTCCTTGCGACGCAAAGTGCCTCGCGTTCCTGCCGGCGATAAACAGATCGATATCGTCTCGATGGGGTCCCTGAGTAGTCACTTTTTGTTTGATGTCATTGGCGCGGCACCCGGCGAGTACCGAGGCAAGGCTGCCGGGCTGTCTAACGCATGGTTTGTAAATCATCGACATGTCTTCCGCTCCGGACAGCAACTGGTATGACCGGGAGGCAAACACGCTGAGTTCCTGGACAAACTGGGACCGGTCGCGCATCAGGCGTTCTCCATGTTCGGCCAATTGTGCGTCCCAAACGTCCAGCTGGTTTTCATCCCAGCGATCGGCGCGCAGCAATTGATTTCGATGCCGCATCACCAGGCGATATTGTTGCAATGCGCGAAGATAGGCCGGAGACAATTGCGAGAGTTCCATGTCCATAAAGGTGCGCCGCACCGCAGCTGCCCCTCGGACCAAAGCGACGTCTTCCGGCGAAAAAAACACGAGGTGTATCTTGCCCAAGATATCACTGATGCGCGCCTGTGGCACTCCGTTTACTCGAAAGCGTTTAGCGCCCCCGAGCCACATGGCTTCCAGGGTGACGGATCGGTCCAATCTTTCGACGGCGGCCTTGATGTAAAAGCGATCATCACCTTCCCGAAGCAAGTCGCTTTCGGTATTGGTGCGGTGGCTCTTCGAAGTGGCTGCGAAGAGAAGCGCTTCAAGGATAGTGGTCTTACCTTGCGCGTTGAGACCACGTATCACATTCAAGCCGGGCAACGGCGACCAACTCAAGTGGCGCAGGCAGCGAAATCCGGTACATGTCAATTCCATCAATCGCATCGAGCAGTGTTCCTTGGCCGAATAAACCGCATGAGAACACGTGAATGGCCGACATTAGACCGGCGCCGACACCACATGCCACACCTTTTCGCGGTCATGCCAATGCGGATCACGCCGCCACTTGTATATATTCGTCGATGGATCCGTGCGCTCTAAAGAATCGATTTAACAAATCGGGGATCTGATCGTTGGAAATCTTGGCGGCACCAAACGCACCGTCCGCACAATGCAGTACGGAGCGCTTGTCGGCGGGTATGCCCGCCGCAATGCAGAAGTAGTCCGCCACGGCCAAAGTCGCAGCTAAGGGTCTCAAGGCAACATCGGAACAATTGGACAGGTCGTGGTGTGACGCCACGGCTTGAACCAGGGCGGGCGGCAAGCCCCACTTTTCGGCGAGGCAGGCACCCAGTTCGGCATGGTCGACGCCTATCACGTCCTGTTCCGCAATAAACAGGGGAATTCCTCGGACGTGACTGGCATGCACCGCGCTCTCAAAGTCCTCGGGAAGAAATTGTTGAAAGATGATCTTGCCGATATCGTGCAACAGTCCAAAGATGAATGCTTCTTCGGGATCAAATTCCATGGTGTTGATGCGGGCCTCAGCAATGGTACGCATGGCGACGGCACAGGCCACGCTGTGGCGCAGCAAGTCTGCAGTGCTGGTTTTAAACGTCTCAAATACCGTGGCTGTAAACACCAGGTTCTTGAGTACGCGCAGCCCCAGCAGGGTTACAGCATGCTCGACGGAGGTGACTTTGTTGGCGAGTCCGTAATAGGCCGAATTGACCAGTCGTAAAGTCTTGAGCGCAAGCGCCGGGTCAGCGGAAATGGCTTTCCCTATATCGTGCATATTGGGATCGGGGCTGTTGACCATTTCCGTAATGCGAAAGACCGAGTCGGGCAAGCTCGGAAGCGTTACGATCTCTTCGAGGAGACTGTCAATGGTGTAGCGGTGGGTCACGGAAGTTCAGGTGCCGTCAGGCCGGATTGGCCGAACACCCTTTCTTGCATGCAGAGAATCGCGACCAGTTGTTCTTGGGTCAAGTCTCGATAGTGACTGGTCAGGGTTGTCGTGACTACCGCCCCCTGTTCCCCGCCAGACATGAGCATTACGGCGCCCTTGGGATTCTCTTTGCCGGCAACCAGCACGACACGGCCCTTGGCGCCGTTCTTCAAAATCACAGCAGTCGTGACCGCCGCGCCCTGCCGTTTCCAGACCATGGTCTCCAAGGCAATTAGAAAATGTATTCCGGCTCAAGGATGGCGTCGTAATTGACTTCTTTATCCGACCATACGAAGGTGGTGACTTCAAAGACGCCAGTGGCCGTGCGCATCACCGCGCGGGCCGTGCCCAACACGGGCACAACGCCAACCAAATAACCGAGAGGCTTACCTTCCTTGAGCTTTTTGTCGAAGGTTACGGGAATCTCCGCCCAGCCAAGGAGGATGTTCGAGAAGCCGCGACCGAGTTTGGTCAGCGATTTCTCGAAGCCCGTGGGCGGGGTAATCATGTCGTCGGGATCGTAAGTGGACTGGGCGCCCAGCGGCATTGATGCCAATGCGACCACCGCGATCAACAGGATGGCCACGAGAGCCTTGCACTTTTTCAACACTGGCATATCCTCCCTGGGGCTAACCGCTTACCACCACAGATGTTGCGGGAACGAAAGCAGTCTAGCACACGGTCCTAAACCTGTCAAATGTTTCCTTGGGACCCGCAGGCCGGTTAAATGTTCTTGGAGGTAGGCTCCGCAAACGGATCCACTACTCCCAGAATGGACCTACGAACATGTTCCAGCGCATGGGTGCATGCACGCAGCTGAAATACTGGCGTAATGCGCCCAAACCCTGCCTCCATAAGGGTTTGCCCCTCTGGACACACCCATGCGACAAGCAAACGCCGATCTTCAGGGTTGGCCAGTACGGCGAGCGCACAGGCCGCGCCAAAGCGGTCACGCGTCTGACACGCCCACTGCAAGGCTTGCTCAGAGGTTGCGCGGCCCTTGAACGCCGCCATGGGAAGGTTCTCACCTCCCAGGAATTGCCTGGAGCCGGCTGCGGTCAATCGCTGGGCGATCATGCCGGACGTCATGGTTTCTGCCGTGGCTATGGTCCAGCCTTTTTCAACAAGGAGCGATTCTACTACGGCCTCCAAAGTATCATCTCCGGTCCCCATAATGAGCCCGGGTAGACGTTCCCTTACAGCCGCTTCCACGGGAGCAATCCGGGCTTCCGCCTCCTCGACTGTTTCGGCCCGCGCCGTGATGCGGATACGAACCCATTCCGGGCTGGCCAGAACCCCAATTGTGGGGTTCTCCAGTGTGGCCATGAGGTCGCCCATGGCCGCATCCACTCTGGATTCGCCGACGCCGCACACTTTCAGTACCCTCGAGTGCATCAGCCCTTTTACGCCAAAAGTATTGCAGATGTGCGGAATTACCTGGTCGCACAGCATCGGTTCCAATTCGAAGGGCACCCCGGGCATACAGACGATTTCACCGCGGGAATCGCCGCACCGAAACCCCGGCGCGGTTCCGTTCGGATTGGGCAAGATTGTGGCACCCTGCGGCGCATATGCCTGCTTCTTATTGTTGGGAGTGATGTTGCGGGACAGCTTTGAAAAGCGCCGGACTAATTC
Organism: Candidatus Hydrogenedentota bacterium; assembly: GCA_045863295.1. GTDB lineage: Bacteria > Hydrogenedentota > Hydrogenedentia > Hydrogenedentales > SLHB01 > BTWA01. The sequence continues at coordinate 183,632 of BTWA01000007.1, read as the reverse complement.
GTCGTAAAGATGCTCGTGGTATTCGAGCGGTACCCCAAAGACCTCCGCCACGGCTTCTCGTGTGAGGTCGTCTTCCGTAGGGCCAAGGCCGCCGGACGTGAGCACCACGTCGGCGCGGCTTAACGCCGATTCCAGTACTTTTACGATGCGGTTTTTGTTGTCTCCAACCGTAGTCTTCAGATAGATAGGAATGCCGTTATCAGCAAGATGCCGACCCATCATAGAAGCGTTGGTATCTACGATCTGGCCGAGAAGAAGCTCGGTTCCTATCATTATTATTTCTACTTGCATCTACATTAGTCCAAGGTTGCACAGAATGCCGAATGCTTCGGGCACTATGGTATGTTATTTGGGAACGAGATTGTACACTTTTCGACTGGTAGACTGATCGTGGATATATCGCCTATGCAAGTATTGCCCGCATTGGTTGAAGCAACTAGAACAATTGTATCTACCGTAAAGGACTTTAAATCTCGAAAGTGCTCTCGTGGAGTGCGGCTATCGTTACACCAATGGAATGTAGAAGGCAGCCATGACAATTCGATTTTGATTTGTAATTGCTAAGCTCGATTGACTTGTCCAGATAAACCAGCGTCTCCAAGTACTTCGTTTAATCGACACGAAAGTTGTTTTCCCAAACCCTTATTCAGACTTCCAATGTATGCGATTCTGCCCACAATGGACCGAATCGACTTTCTGTACAGTTCATCGTCCGAAGAATTGAGATGTGCTAGCTCTTCTATTTCTGACCTTACATCTGATAGTTTTTCCAGAGGTACATCTAAACCATGATCCACTCTTACCCCCGTGATCACTTGCTCAGAGGATTTCCCTAAAGTACAGAGCTTCTGAGGATGGCAAGTGAATCCCTCCTCTTCGATTATACGAGCGACGAGGTCTTCAAGTTGAATAAGATGGCTTGGTCCCGAAATGGAGATATCGTCAACAAATTGTGTAAAGGTGGCCCCATGGAATTGAGCAAGACGATGCAGTCTAAAAGCAAGGTGCTCGACTACCAAATTCGCAATCATCGTACTCGTTGGCGCCCCTTGGGGAAGCCGGTCTTCATGGGTACAGAGAATAGAAATCGCTCTTGCAACTTCACCTGAACAGCGCAACTTTTTCTCGAACATCACTTGTACCCTTTGGCGATCTATACTCGGAAAGAAATCCTTTATATCAGCCTTAAGAAGTGTGCGATTCGGGCCATGCGCCTTAGCATTGTCAATATTCGACCGGCCACGAATTCCACCATAGAAATATGGCGGGAGCTTTACTTTTTGAAGTCTCGCATTGAGACTCCTCAGTGCAGTTTTCAAGGGCTCCAACGGCTCACAATAGTCCCGTTTCTTACCTTTCTTCGTCTGTGACCATGTTCTATACAAGCTGTCAGGATTAGCGAGCAGATCATGCAGCGCTGCCGGGCTTATGCCTAAGCAAAGTGCAAGGTGCGCCATGGATCGGATTTCAAGTGCGTCAGATTTAGCCCCCTTCATGACGGCCTAATTCAGCCAGTGGGCCTGGGAGACTGGGTCTTAGCAATTCTTGCGGAAAGAATCTCCATGAATAACCGTTGTAACCTCCCGTTTAACTCCGCATCGACACTTGCATCATCTTCCCACGCCAGCAATAGAGCAATGGGAATATCAAATCTCTGCGCGACTTTGCGCAATAAGTCTAAGCTGCAGTGTTTTCGACCATTTTCCACTTGGGAAAGATATGCTCGCGTAACATCCAGTTCGGTGGCAAGCTCGTCCTGTGTCAGAGACTCGCTTACGCGTATCTTCTTTATGATCAACCCAGTGTCCATTACCTCTCCATCTGGGGAATACACAGTTATAAAAGGAACAGACCACTTTCAACAGGTCCAAAAGAAACCGGAGCACTTGACCAATCTTTTTCCAATCGATCGCATTGGCTGCCCGATCGGATTTCAGTATTGCCAAGATCTCTTCGGCCTCAGCCAAAACCAGTCGCAGCTCTGCGCAGCCTTGGCCATCACGCTGCTCCACCTTGTGGACGGATGATCGTAGCAACTTGATCATGGCATCCAACTTATCGACTGCAGCTTGCTGGCCAGGGGCGACGCGAACTTCAGATTGCGTATCCATATGGATTCACCTCCCTTCTCTGGGTATTGTTCTTCAGGCCGCCCGGCTCGCCACTACAATGTGACTCACCGGTCCTTCATGAACTGATAGCGAAACATTTGTTTGCGCTATATGAGGTCCACGCAGCGTATCCTGTCAACACTTGCTACGAGTTCTGTGGCACGTCAATACCAGAGTCACTTGCCACGCAAGCACACCGGAGATACCACGAGACTAACAGGCATACATCCTGACACGCGGGCGGGGGACCTACCTCCTGGTGGGAGGAGGCGACCATTTAGCATGGCCACGTTCAGACCCAGAGATTACTACATCGCGTCGACCCTAAACTGAAGTTTGCCCTCCTGTGAATTGTCTACACCTTGGGGTACTTGCGTAGTATCGCACAAGTCAAGGTGGCGTGTCAACAGTAAGTTAACAACTGTACCCTAGTCCCATCACGCATGTGGATGGGTGTCGCGATAGATTTCCTTCAGGCGGTCGATGCTGACATGGGTGTAGATTTGCGTGCTGGAAAGGCTTTCGTGCCCCAGGAGTTCCTGGACAACACGTAAGTCGGCCCCCGCGTTAAGCATATGCGTAGCAAAGGTATGACGAAGGGTGTGGGGCGAGACTTCCTTTCGCATGGGCAGCACTTGCAGAACGTATTTCTCGACAACCCGTTGCACACTTCGAGTCGTCAGTGGACCGCCGCGGAAGTTGACGAAGAGCCGTTCGTGGCGTGGATTGCCCAATTGAACGCGGATTCGCAGGTATTCCGTGAGTGCTTCTCCGGCGGGTCGGCCCAGGTAGGCTATTCGCTCTTTTCGCCTTTTGCCCAGTACTTTGATCGTGCCGCCGACTATGTCGACGTCGCGCAACGAGAGCCCGGCGAGTTCCGCGGCGCGGATGCCGCTGGAGTAGAGGGTCTCCAACAGTGCGCGATCGCGGACGCCAAGCGGTTCGCCTGCGTCCGGTGCCTCCAGTAACGCGGTAACTTCCGGGATACTGAGTACATCCGGCAGATCGCGCCGCAGCTTGGGCGATTTGACACTTTGTGCGGGGTTCATGTCGAGTTCGCCAACGCGCATAAAGAATCGGTAGGCCGCTCGTAACGAAGCGAGTTTTCGCGCTGCGGTTTTGGGCGTGCCGCCGTGCGTTTGAACATGGGCCAAATAAGCGCGCACGTCGACCCGCTGCGCCCGGCGCAGTACAGAAAGTGAGGGTTGCGGCCGTTCCTCCGCAGGTTTGTCGAGACCAGCCGGACCTTCCTCTAGGTACACGCAGAATTGTTCGATATCCTGCATGTAAGCGCGGACGGTATGAGGCGAATAGCCACGTTCGGTCGTAAGGTGATGGAGAAACTGGTCGAGCGCATTGGCAGACATGCCTTCATTCTGCCACAATCAGGGTGCAACTCCAGAATAGACGATTGCGTCACTCGACCGTCAGCGACAAGTGAATCCCCGCGAATGGCAAGAATGCCTTTTGTGCAGGATCCATAAGGAAGAGTTCTCATGCGTATCTACTTGTTCACCTCGCTGGCCCTTTTGATTATCATTTCAAGCGTTTCCAAAGCAGCCGAGTTCTTTGAACCCATTTCTCCACCGAGGCGCTTTCAGGTCATGGCCCATCGCGGTGCCATGTCGGACGCGCCGGAGAATACGCGGCCCGCGCTGGACCGCTGCGTTGACCTAAGGATTGAATGGGCCGAAGTGGATGTCCGGTTGACGAAGGATGGCCAACACATCGTGTTTCACGACAGCACGGTAGACGGCAAGACTGACGGCACGGGGGCGGTCTCCGATTTGACTCTGGCCGAGATTAAGTTGCTTGATGCCGGGTCGCATTTTTCTGATCAGTTCAAGGGCGAGCGTATTCTGACCCTGAAAGAATGTCTGACCATCGCGCGAAACCGGCTAAATCTCTATCTGGACTGCAAATCAATCGATCCGGAGTTAATTGTCCATGAGATACTTGATGCAGACATGGCGAACCAAGTCGTCGTATTTGACAGCGTCGAAGTACTCGAAAAGGTACGGTTACTCTCCAAAGGGCAGATCCCAATTATGCCCAAATGGCATACGGATTACGGCATCGAAGATTGGGTCGCGAAATGGAAGCCCTCGGCGGTCGAAATCAATCACAATGAAGTCACTCCGGATGTCTGCGCCCGATTTCATGCTTTAGGGATAAAAGTACAGGCAAAAGTATTGGATGAAGCAGACATACCGGCGGTGTGGACTCGTATGCTCGAATGCGGCGTGGACTGGCTTCAGACTGATCGGGCACCGGAGCTCCTGAGATTGCACGAAAGCCCGGACAGGTGATTCCATCAATTCGGTAGAACCGCACGCGCTTCGTCGTTTATGGTGTCCGCAAGATATCGATCATGGGCGAAACCCATATTGCACCCCTAACATCGCGCTCAAGGAGTTATGACATGTTGTGTGGTTTCTACAGTGTCAAAAAAGTCCTGATTGCAGGCGTACTCTCGTTGCTGGTCGTTCTGACTGCCCGGGCCGCCGATACGGTGGATACGGTAATGGACAACGTAATCACGCGGTTCTACGCGTCTATGCCCATGGAGGAGTTGTACGCGCTGGACAATGCGAAGGTTATGACGTTGCTGACACCGGACGAGTTAGCTGTGCTGGCGACGAAACACCTGTCATTTACAGCAGACATGCCGGTAGTGGTGTCGATACTACGTGACGTGAAACAAGAAGTAATTCCTTTCTGGCTTGAGCCGGCCGGATTCAAGAAAACGGATCTGACCGCCAGGAACATGGAAGATTGGCAATACGAAGTATGGCAAAAGGAATTCCCTGCCGGAAAAGTTGAATTGGGAATCAACGGCTTCGAATATCACCGGCCGCATTATCTGGTTTCCGTTGGCGCCAAAGACTCCTCTAAAAAGGTGACCATTTCGAATCTTTCCCCGGATCGATTTCCTATCGTGGAGACCAAGGTCGGCGCGCTGTGCTACAACGATTGGACAGAATTGGTGTTAACCGAGGTGCCAGTTGCTTTAGTGGGGCAACAACTTTTAACGACGATCCGCGGCCGCGGAAGGGAATCGCATCTGGTTGGTGGATTCCGCCAGACAAAATTTCCCGCGACGGAACGTCCGAGCCCAGTCTATTTGACGTGGAGCGACGACCCAAAAACAACGCAAACCGTAAATTGGCGAACCAAGGACACGGTAAGCGACGGCGTGATTCGCTACTGGAAGCAAGGTGACAGCACGAAGCATGAAATCGATGTTGCACCGGTAAGAATGGAAGACCGGATGCTGGCCAATGACCGGTATTGCCACTGGTATACCGGATTGATTGCGGGACTCGAGCCCGGTACGACGTACGAGTATCAAGCAGGGGTGAGGGAAAAGGACTTGTGGAGCACCCCCGCGGCCTTTACCACGGCGCCCGCCAATCCCGCGAAATTCAGCTTTTTTCATTGCAGTGACACACACAGCAACGAACACTGGGGCAAACTGCTGCGCGATACGTTTAAGGCATATCCGGACACCAGTTTCTGTCTTATCTCCGGGGATCTTGTGCGAACGGGAATGGAGCGCCAGGACTATGACGAAACACTGGCCTACGGCGAGGCAATGTATCGCACACGACCGGTCATGCCGGCCATAGGCAATCATGATGCACAACTGGGTTTTCCGCCGGATATATACTTGGAAGTCTTTGGATTGCCAGAAAACGGGCCTGAGGGAATTCGACCCGAGCGGGCCTATACGTTTCGTTACGGCAACGCCGAGTTTTTTGTGCTTGACGTGATGAGCCCGACAGGACTCCAAGGCGAATGGTTGCGGGAGAAACTGGCGCAAAGCACGGCAACCTGGAAAATCGCCCTGTTCCATTTTCCAATGTATACACGCGAAGACCAACCGTCGGCACTGCAGAAGTATTGGGCGACAGCCTTTGATGAATACCATGTGGATGTGGTGCTGACGGGACACATTCACACGCACACACGCACCTATCCCGTGAAAGGTGGTTCCGTGGTCGATTCCCCAGCAGACGGAACAGTATACGTGACCGCTATTTCGATACCCGGGCGCGAGTTCGATTCGGACCGTCCTAAACCAGCCTTGGTGGAAGCCTGGGTAGGAGGCGGACTCATGTGCGACCGTTATGAAATTGACGGCAACAAACTGACCATGCAGGCGATTGGCGTGGATGGCTCCGTGAAGGATTCGTTTGTTATCGAGAAGGAGAACTGAAGTTGTATCTTCGTATTGTTCCGCTTCTCCTTGTATGTATGACATCGGCCTGGTGTCAATTTCCTATGGCGGGAGGAAATGCACAGCGAACGGGCGAAGTCGCCGTGGATGGACCATTGTCAGAGCCTACCATCCTGTGGGAGTTTACAACGGACATAGTGGGAGAATCGCTAACCCAGCCCGTTGTGGACGAGGCAGGCAATGTGTATGCCACTGCGGCTCCCGCGGGCGGCGAAGGTAAACCACGGAACTATGAAGGGCGCGGTATTCTGGTTTCCATTTCGCCCAAGGGCAAGGAGCGTTGGCGATACACATGGCAATGGGACCCAGCAACGGCCGGGTATCCAGCCAGCGTGTCCCAATTGAGCGTACCCGCTCTGACGAGGGATGGCGGCATTGTTATGGGATTTCGATTCGGCTGGATTCGCTGCTTTGAGCGAAATTCGGGCGCGTTGCGCTGGGAACGTCACCTTACACACGACCTCGATCCAATAACGTCGGCCCTTCTGGTGGATGAAGAGGGATCTATCTACGTTTATCCCCGTGACACGGACACAGTTCAAAAACTTAATCCCCGAGACGGAGAGCCGCTTTGGATTCATCGTTTTCCCGACGGGGCAACAGGCAATGCTTCCTCCCCTGCTCTTTCCACCGATCAAGAGACAATGTATATCGGACGAACCGCGAACAAGGTTGCTTACCTGTACGCGGTGAACACGGCAGATGGCTCGGACAAGTGGGCGTGGAGTCCTGAGCAATCCGAGGGACATTCGTTTGCGTGGAGCATACCGGCCGTAGACGTGAATGGCACGATCTATATACAGTGCGAGGAATTCGGACTTTTGTACGCGATAGGGGAAGCCGGACGAACCCATGCGCGCAAGTGGATTTATCGGGTCGAGGGAAAAGGTGCGCTACGATTGCGCGCCATGGATGCGTCCGGAGTCTACAGCAGTTACATGGCTCCGGCTCCAGTGTTGTATGCGCTCGATCTCGACGGAAAAGAGCGTTGGCGAAAAGTTTTCGACCGCGGAATTGACGTAAGTGGCCTCGTTGCCGGGAAAGACTTGCTTTTTTTCGGGTTGAACGGAACAGGTACCGCGTACGCCGTTGAAAAAGCCACTGGCAAAACGCGCTGGAGTAAAGCCGTCGGCAAGTCTGACGGAGGCTTTAGCGAAGGAATGGCTCTCTCAGCCGACGGCACACTGTTCACAGGAGTGAATGGTACGATGCAACACCCTGACAATGCAGTGGTGGTCGCCTTACGGTAGATCATGGCGGCGTAACAAGGAGATGCGGCATGACGATGCGGAGGCGCGAATTCCTGGGGATGGCAGGAGGCGCTGCTATCGCAGCCGCAACCTTACGCACACACGCGCAGCCTTCCCAAGACAATCTCCCGCCCAACATTGTACTTTGCATGGCCGATGACCAGGGATGGGGGGACATGGCCTACAATGGACACCCAATTGTTCAAACCCCGCATTTCGACGCCGCCGCCGCCGCATGTTTACGGTTTGACCGGTTTTACGCGGCAGCTCCGGTTTGCTCGCCCACCCGGGGGAGCGTAATGACAGGCCGTCATCCAAACCGATTTGGGTGTTTTACGTGGGGCTATCCGCTTCGCCCTCAAGAGATCACACTTCCAAAAGCGCTGAAAACAGCGGGATATGTCACCGGACATTTTGGGAAGTGGCACCTGGGACCGGTAGAAAATGGGAGCGAGACCAATCCAGGCGCGAGTGGATTCGACGAGTGGCTGTCGGCCCCGAATTTCTACGACAATGATCCTATTCTCAGCCGGAACGGCAGGGCGGAAGTATTTAAGGGCGAAAGCTCCATGGTGGCAGTGGATGCCGCAATCGCTTTTATGCAAAGGCAATCGCAGAGCAAGAGTCCATTCTTGGCGGTGGTTTGGTTCGGATCGCCGCATAAGCCCCATACCGCCACCGAAGAATTGCGTTCATTGTATCCCGCAGAAGACGAAAAGCACGGGAATTTCTACGGCGAGATTACAGGTATGGACCGGGCATTTGGAAAACTGCGCTCGTCGTTGCGTGAGATGGGCATCCATGAGAACACCATTCTCTGGTACAACAGCGACAATGGCGGACTACCGGAAGTGGGGTCCACCGGGGGGCGTGGACACAAGGCCGATATATATGAAGGCGGTTTGCGTGTGCCCGCGTTTGTAGAGTGGCCTAGGGTCATTCAATCACCGCGCGTAGCCAGCATGCCGTGCGGAACGGTGGACATTTATCCCACTTTGATAGACATTGCCGGTGTAAAGGTCAAAAACCAACCGGTATTGGACGGCATCAGCCTACGGAAATCCTTCGAAGATAATATGACGGAACGACCGGCGCCGATGGGGTTCTGGCGATATCCGGCGAAAGGTATCGTGACGCCCAGCGACACGCTGATGGCCGAGTTGTTGGAGTCACAAAGGAATGGTGTCGACACCGCACACCCAGAATTGTTGGAGGCCCAGAGCGGACAAATCGACAAGACCTATCCTGAAAACGAGTACCCAGGACACGCTGCCTGGTTGGCGTGGCCATGGAAGTTGCATCGCATTGATGAAAAAGAACAGTCGGGAACGCCTGCATACGAATTGTATAACCTGAAGGACGATCCACAAGAGTCGCTGAACCGGATGGAGGACGAAGAGAGGATCGCTGCGGAGATGACCCATGCACTTGGCCTGTGGCAAGCCTCCGTCGTGCGCAGTCTCAATGGCGCGGACTACGCCGAGTCTGCTGGGGTAGAGCAAAACACATGAATCGCCGCACATTTATCTCGTATGCAGCTGCCACTACCGGCCTTACTTTCGATGGACTACGCGATGCACCAGCCGGTGCATCGATACCTGCCGCTTTCTTGCTTTCAGACGTTGGTTGCAGCAGGGCCACGGGGTACGAAGAGACCAACAAAATCGTCACGCTGAATGGGAAGACGCATGTAGCATGGCTGGACTCGCCTCGCGAAGGATTTCGAGTTCGGATACGCACGCTGGACCATGCGTCCGGAATCTGGGAACCTACGGTGACCGTGGGCGAGGCCCATGACAATCACGGCGGACCCGCGCTGACGGTGGACAGTCAGGGGTATCTGCATATCGTGTATTTTCCACATCACCACCCGATGCGGTACCGCAAGTCGGTCCGCCCAAACGATGCCTCCGAGTGGGGCGAGGAAGAAACGTTTGGATCGACTACTACGTACCCCACACTCGTGTGCGCCCCGGACGATACACTCATCGTCACCTGCCGTGAAAGCAGCAAGAGTGCGCCGTGGTTGTGCAATCGCTACATCAAGCGGCCTGGTAAGGTGTGGGAGGGTCCACACCCCATTATGCAAGCGTTGACCGGCGGCTATGCACACTTTATGGAAGCGCTGGCTTGGGGGCATGAAGGCAAGACGTTGCATCTGTCATGCAGGTTGTATGACGGTTCGCCGGGACATGGACACACTATCGGATATATGCGAAGCGCGGACTACGGAGAAACATGGACCCGCCTCGATGGTAACGCGTTAGCCCTACCTGTCACAGCGCATACAATTGATGTCGTCAGTAAAGAGCCAACCGTCGCCAACGGCGATTTAAGGGGTGGATCGATTATCACCGACAGCCATGGATTGCCGCTCGTACTCTGCAGTCACTATGGCACGCGAACGGCTTGGCTATCGTATCCCGACGGCCATGGAGGATGGGCCAACACAGCATTCACTCCCCCCCTGCCCGAACCGGAAGGCTGGGGATTGGTCACACCCGGCGGCATCGCCTTTTCGGGCAATGGCGAATTGCATGCTGTGCTTACCTTGGTAGGAAAACCCGCGGGTCCCGAGGACTCATTGTGGGGACATCCAAGCAGCGAGATTGCGCATTTTGTCTCCCAGGACAACGGCCGCAGTTTCGTTGGGAGCGTAATTACGGAAGTGGATGCGGCGGTTCCGCGATGGCTTCCGAATCTGGAACGACCCACGGGACATAATCGTACAGAGTCTGCGCCTCATTTTATGTTCACGGAAGGCGTGCGTGGCGGCACGAATACGGAGTTAGTCCAAAACCGGGTGTATTTCGTTTGAGCCGCGTTTTACACTTTTTTTACACCATTTTGAACAACATCTGACCACACTGACAGTCAAAATTCTTACCCTAAGGGCGTGACAAACGCCGCAACCGCGGCACAACCCAGAAAGGGTAAGGAGGTTCGTATGAGCGCCTTAAAAAACCGATTTAAGCCGCAGTATGCAGTATGGGCTGTCTTCGCGTGTTTCCTCGCTCCCATCGCCATCCAGGCCAAGGAAATCGAAATCGATGCGGCTCTGGGTACCCCCGTTGTCCTCGCGTCACAACAACAAACGGCATACTTGCGTGTAGCCATGACTGGTTTCAAACCGGAACGTGAGTCCGACCGGGCTCCAGTCAACATAGCCTTTGTGTTGGACAAATCCGGATCCATGCAGGGGGAAAAAATCGAGAATGCGAAACAGGCGGTCCGCATGGCAATTGGCCGCCTGAACGATCGCGACATTGTCTCAATCGTGGCGTACGACACAAATGTACTCGTTTTGGTACCGGCAACAAGGCTGACCGATCGTGCTTCAATTTACGAGGCCGTGGAGAAGCTGAGCGCGGATCACTCAACCGCACTGTTTGCGGGAGTAAGCCGAGGGGCCGCTGAACTACGGAAATTTCTTGAGAAGCAACAGGTCAACCGCATCATTCTGTTGTCTGATGGATTGGCCAACGTGGGTCCCAGTTCGCCTGGCGAGTTGGGCGATTTGGGAAGGTCACTGGGCCGCGACGGCATTGCAGTAAGCACCATTGGGCTGGGTCTCGACTACAACGAAGACCTGATGACCCGTCTGGCGATGGCAAGCGACGGCAATCACATGTTTGCCGAACGTCCATCCGACCTCGACGACGCATTTGCGCGCGAATTTGGCGATGTACTGGCGGTGGTCGCACAACAAGTAAACATATCGATTCGCTGTGCGGCAGGGATTCGTCCGGTACGTGTTCTCGGCCGCGAGGCAGTCGTTTCGGGCCAGAATGTGATGCTCACCCTGAATCAGTTGTACAGCGACCAGACCAAGTACCTTATCCTTGAGGTAGAGGTGCCTGCCGGTGCGAGCGGCTCAGAGAGGGACTTGGCGTTCGTGCAGGTAGACTATTCCAATTTGGCGACAGGAAACGCCACAACGCTGAACCGCAAGGTAACGATTGCCTTTACCGATGACCCTACGGATGTAAAGGAACAAACAAACGAAGATGTGATGGCGGCCGCCGTACTTCAAATCGGCGTCGAGCAAAATAAATTGGCGACTCGTTTACGCGATGAAGGCAAGATTGAAGAATCACGCCAGATGTTCATCTCCAACAGCAACTACCTGATTCAAAACGCGGCCAAATACGACAGCAAAGACCTTGAAGAGTACTCCCGCACCAACAGCATCGCGAGTGAGAATTTGGACGAGACGAATTACAAGCGGCAACGTAAAGTGCTCATCGAGAGCCAACAGGGCCTTATCACGCAACAGAAACGGTAAAGGAGAGGTGTCATGCTGGCTCGAACTTGCATGTGCTTGATTGCAATGGCTTCAGGCGTGTACGCACAGGACGTCGCGACACAATCGCGCTCGATTTCGGTTAGCGGTACGGCCACCACGAGGGTGGTGCCCGACATTATTGTCTGGTCTATCCAGACCACGGACGAGAATCAGGAACTAGCCACCGCGAAGTCGGCCAGCGATCGCAAATTGTCATCAATCATGGCGCTCTTGAAGGAACTCAAGATCTCCGGCGAAGACATCCAAACCGGATTTCTGGACATTTCCCGCATGTATGAGGAAAACAAGAGCACCCGGGGCCGCACTTTTAGAGGGTTTTCCGTACGACGGGGCGTGACGATCAAACAGCGCGACTTGTCGCGATTTGATGAATACCTCTCCAAGCTGGCAGCGAGTACCGATATGGAAGCGAGCTTTCTGTTTGACTCCTCCAAGCGCGAGGAGATTCGGTGGCAAACCCGCCTCGACGCATTGCGAATCGCGCACGACAAGGCCCGGGTCATGGCGGAAACGGTCGGGGCGAAGGCCGGCAAAGTGTTAACCATAATCGAATCACAGCCGGCAATGATGCCTATCTCCGCCCTTTCGCAAAGCAATGTAGTCTATGTTAGTCCGGCAGGCGGCAGCGATTCCGATTCGGTTAGCGGAACATTCGCACCGGGCTCGATCGAAATCCAGGTTACAGTACATGCAACGTTTCAACTGGAATAGACTGGACAGACAACGTGGAGGTTCAATGTCGGAGTGAAGCCCAGGCTGCTGTTAGTCTTCCTGTTGATCGTATTGGTGCCCCTGGCCGCCATGACGTGGCTGGGGGCCGCCCTCGTGCAGCGGGAACAGGAAATGATCGGGGTGCGGTTTCGCGATGTCCTGGGCAGCGTGCTTAATGAGACTGCGGTGGGGATTGCGCAAGTAATCGAAAAATGGCAGCGCGAAATAGTCGCCGAAGGTGCGCACTCCAGTCTATCGCCGGACAGGTTTCGGGCACTGTGCTTCCAATCAAGCCTCGTGCGTCAGTATTTCGTCCTCGACGCTCAAGGCACATTGCTCTACCCAAAGCCATCGGAATCGCTTACGGAAAGCGAATTGTCTTTTCTTCGCCGCACTCAGTCAATTTGGGAGAACGGTGAAATACCCGGTGGACAAGTGGAAAGCAGCCAATCCTCTGTAGCTGGAAAGGGCGGCGGATTCACGTCGTCAGGCTGGCATGCCGGGTATTGGGAACAGGGAATACGGCTGCTCTACTGGTGGCGCGAAGCTTCGGGGCGCATCGTTGGCGCCGAAATCAATGAAGTTCGGTTGACTTCGGACATTGTTGCTTCACTCCCATTGGCATGGCCAGGGATGCCAACCGGCGAATCCCCCCTCGCCAACGGCAGGATTGAGTTGATGGACGAACAAGGTGCGGTTCTCTATCAATGGGGTGGATATCCGGCGGATGCCATGCAATCCCCATTGGCCGAAACAGCACTACGGCCGCCGCTCCAATTCTGGCACCTGCGGTACTTCGTACCTGTAAGCGCTGTAACGAGCGGCCATACTCTGGGATTTACCGTGGCCATCAGCATTTCGGTCCTTGGAATCGCCCTTTTTTGTGCTGCGTTCTATTTTTATCGCGAGCATACGCGAGCAGTCCGTGATGCCCTGCAACGGGTAAGTTTCGTCAATCAAGTATCGCATGAGTTGAAAACACCTCTCACGAACATACGCTTGTACGCCGAACTACTGGAGTCCGAATTAGAGGACTTGAGGCCCGATACGCGCAGGCGGCTTGACGTCATTGTGTCGGAGAGTCAGCGATTGAGCCGCATGATCGCGAATGTGCTGACGTTCAGCCGAGACAAACAAGGTGGACCGACGATTCACAAATCCCACGGTGATATTGATTCCGCTGTCCAAGGCGTACTAGCTCAGTTTGAAGAGACCTTCCGCGCAAAAGAAATCAAAGCGTCGTTTGACCCAGGCGCCCCTGCCATTGTCGCGTTTGACCGCGACATCTTCGAACAGATATTGGGTAACTTGTTGAGCAACGTGGAGAAATACGCCGGCAGAGGAGCCCACGTCCACATTCGCTCAGAGCAATACGCCGGCATGACTTCGGTTTTCGTTTACGACGACGGTCCGGGTATACCAAGTCAACACCATCAACATATCTTCGACGCATTTCATCGCGTGACTGACCAGATCAAGGAAGGTGTTTCGGGAGTCGGACTTGGATTGACCATATCGCGCCAATTGGCCCGGCTGCACGGAGGCGACCTCACTCTGGAACCTGCGGACACGGGTGCGACGTTCAAAATCGCATTGCGTACGGAAGGCGAGTCATGAAAGTACTCATCGCAGAAGATGACAAGCATACGCGTGAAGGTCTTGCCGAGGTGCTTGCCCATGAAGGGTACGTACCCATTTGCGCGGCCGATGGCAACGAAGCTGTGCTCCTCTTCGAGCAGGAGAATCCGGATTTTGTCTGTCTGGACATTATGATGCCGGATAAGGATGGGTATTCGGCATGCAGGGAGATCCGCAAGCGCAATGAGTCCACTCCGATTGTGTTTATAAGTGCAAAATCCGAAGAAATGGACAAGGTGGTTGGGTTGGAATTGGGCGCGGACGACTTTATCGTCAAGCCGTTTGGGGTACGGGAAGTTGTCGCGCGTATCCGGGCTGTAACGCGCCGCTGTCTGATGCAGAAACAGCAGGGGACAAAACCAAAAGCCATCCGAATGGCAGACATAGATGTGTTTCCAGCCGAACTGCGTGCAAGGCGGGGTGCCCAAGTGATCGAACTTAGCCTGCGCGACGTGCGTATACTGGAATTGCTGTATCAAAGGCGGGGTGAAGTGGTGGATCGAAATACCTTCTTTGACGCGTGCTGGGGACTGGACCATATGCCCAACAGCCGAACCCTGGACCAGCACATATCCCAATTGCGCAAACGCATCGAATTGGACCCGCACAACCCGCTCATCATCCGGACCGTGCACGGCGTCGGATATCGGTTTCAAGAGTAATCCACCGGTGTAACAGCTTTGGGACCGACGGTGTATAATAAAGGGGAATCGTTGGCGACGCGAATCCATGTCCTGTTACATGCCCGCGACACGGCCAACCAACCGGGATAAAGTAGTCATGCAAACGCGTATTGCGCTCCTGAGCGTACTGCTCATGAGCAGCTTGTTTTGGGGTTGTGAGGGCAGCTACCGCTTCACGAGCGCGGAATTGCAGGGCGGTTCACGCGGGTTCTTTGATGCATTGGATTATCTTGCGGGCGGCGGTGCGGAAGCGACCAACGACGCGGGGGGGCCTCCAGAGAGTATCCGTGAAGTTGTGGAGCCAGATGTCATCCGTCAAGAGGATGACATCCTCTATGTTTTGAACCAGCACAGGGGATTAACAACCGTTGATTTGACGGACAAACGCATTCTGGACCAGACGCCCACATTCGGATACCCACGCGACCTGTATATCAATGGCAATCGGGCTTTCGTTCTCGTTTCTTATGCGTCGAAGTATACCGTAAATGGTGATACGGTCGAATACGACATTGCTTCGCGCCTGTATGTTGTCAATATTGCGGATCCGGAAAACATGTCAATCGTCTCCTCCTTTGATTTTGAAGGAGACCTGTCGGACAGCCGCATGGTTGGAAGCGTGATCTATGCCGTCACAGCGGATTACGAATGGTATTGGGCTGAAGGGCAGGCCGTAAAAACCAAAACTTCGGCTTCGCGCGTTACTAGCATCAATGTAGCGAACGAGAGCAATATATTCGAAGCCGATGAAGTTGGACTGGCAGGAATCGGCGATGTCGTTCAGGCCTCACCTACCGCTATATACGTCGCGCAGCACAACTGGCAATCGGATACGACCTCGATAGCCTATGTGGACATATCCAAACCCAATGGGGCCATGACGGTGCGCGGGGCAGTTACTGTTGCCGGATACGTTGCCGATAAGTTCAAGATGGACGAATACATGGGTGTGCTGCGGGTGGTTTCAAATGCTTGGAGCGAACAGCGGCGCGTCTATGTGACCACGGTCGATTTGGCTGATCCCGACAATTTAACGGTGCTGGCGGAACTTGAGTTCGAACGGGCGCGCGGAGATTCCCTGTTCGCAACACGGTTTGATGGGCCGCTCGCCTATGTTGTCACCTACTTTGTGGTCGATCCTCTCTTTGTAGTCGATCTTTCTGATCCCTCGAATCCCGCTGTCGCAGGTGAACTGGAAGTTCCGGGATGGTCCACGCACATCGAGCCGCGCGGAGATAAATTGATTGCTCTAGGCGTAGACGATACCAATGGACGGCGCGTAAGTGTGAGCTTATTTGATATTTCGGACCCGAGCAATCCTACTCTGGCGGATAAAGTCAGCTTTGGTCAAAACTGGTCGTGGTCGAGCGCATACGACGATGTAAAAGCCTTCACCGTCCTGGATGATCTCCTTATTGTGCCGTTTTCAGGATGGGAGGAGATCGGCGGCGGGTTTGATCGCCTTCAATTTATCTCATGGGCCCCCACCGACTTGGCTTTGCGCGGTACTATCGACCTACAGGGCAGCGTATTGCGATCCTTTGAATGGAATAGCGAGCTCTTCGGTCTGACCACCGAGCAACTCGCTACAGTGGATGGCACCGACTTGGACAATCCAACGGTTGCGAATTCCCTTGTGCTCGCGGAGAATGTGACGGACTTTCTGGAGCTATCCAACTCGCTGGGTGTTGAGTTGATTACCCAATTCGACACCGGCAAGACGATAGCACGGGCTACCGGCCTTCCATTAAAAGCAGCAGTCGGATCCGTACAGATCGCAATCGGCGAACTGTTCGGCAGCCACGTCTATGGCGACAACGTCGTCCTTGTAGGCACTTCCTGGAATGACGATGCGGGTTACAAAGTCGCAAAGGTAAACTTTACCGACCCCTCGCATCCGGTTGTTTCCGGGCCAGTGAATGTAAATGTTTGGCCGCACTACGGGTATTGGTGGATTTTGCCATATGACATGGCGGCTGCTGCCCAGGGATCCGGCGCTGACGTAAGCAGTAGCATCGCTTCCGACGCCATTTACGGACCTTGGTGGCCTAGCCATATGCAGCCCTCCACATTTGTAACTGGGAATTCGCTGGTGTTACGGTGCTCAGCGGGACAATACAACAGCGTGATTGGCAACGCACCTCCGGCAGAGGGACTTGCTCTTGTTAACCTCGATACACTCGTTTGGACAGGTACTGTCGGTTTGGGAGTGCCTGCTGTGGTTTCCATCGATCAGAACGCCAACAAGTTGTACATTTCTTCAAAGGAGTACGTGCTTCCGTCGTCTCCCCTGATCTATGCGCCGCCATTGTGCGCCTACTTTGTGACGGAATTTGACCCGTCAACGGGTCAAGCTGGACCTACGGTAAACGTTCCTGGGACATTCGTCCGCTACGATGCACCCAATGGTCTGCTCACGCTTCGAGACGATGAATGGCAGAACGATGAGTCATATCGCAGCCTGCTTCGAACAGTCGCATGGACGGGCGGTACCGGTGTGACGGAAATTGCCAGCGTGTTCCTTCCAACCGGAACAGCTCGCGTGGTCGGGCGAGGATCGAAAGTCTTTATCGAATCGTATATGAATGGAGTGCGAATCCACGCGGCAAATGTGGCGGCAAACGGAAGCATTCAACTGGGCGAAGGCACGTTGATCACCCCGGAATGGGGGAATCTGATCGATGCCAACGGAAACAGTGCCTATGTGAATATTGGTGGAGGTGCGGTCGCCCGGTACGATTGTGCAGGTAAGCCGGCCCTTAAGGAACTGATCGAAGTCATGGGCTCACCGTATCGAATTCGATTCGGCGGCTCTGCCGCATACGCACCATTGGGTTTTTTTGGAATCGTTGAGCTTTCGCTCTAAGTTAGAACCCTGAGCTCTTCCGAATTTTCGGGTCGCCCCATTTCGATTCCATGAGCAATGTAGCTGCAAGTAAACCGGGGCATTTCTGGCGTACTGCGAAAGGCGCCCAGGCCAGCATATAGCGGTCATTACATCTATATACTAGCGTTAATTGCCTGCCTGTCAATTACTTCCACACACCCCGGCCCATCGAAGAAACCCGAACAATCGTGTACGGTTTCACGCTATAATGGATGAGCAAGGCTGGACTCAAAGATTTCACATTTCGGCGAGGGAGCGGTAAATGTGACTCTTGACCACACACGCAATATTCGCTCTGAAATGGACATCGAATCACCTGGGACCTTGGTGCAAAACCCGGAAATCCTGCTCAGCATCTTCGAATCTGCACCGGATGCGATCCTGCTTGTGGACCACTCCGGAAGAATCGTCTTGTCCAATGCGCAATCCGGAAAAATGTTTGGCTATGGCAATGATGAGTTGGTCGGCCAATTGGTGGAAGTGCTCGTCCCCACTCGCCTTGCCAGCAAGCATGTGGGCGTACGCTCCGGGTATATCTCAGCGCCCAAGACGCGCCCGATGGGTGCGGGGCTGGAATTGTTTGGCCGCCGCAAAGACGGCACTGAATTCCCTGTCGACATTATGCTTAGCCCACTAAACCTCACCACCGGCGGTCTCGTACTGGGCGTAATACGTGATGCGACCGAGCGCAAACGTGTGGAAGCCCAAGCCCTTCAAGCCCGTGAAATGTATCTTAAAGAAGTTCATCATCGAGTGAAGAACAATCTGCAGGTGATATCGTCTCTGTTGTTCCTGCAATCCACGTACTTGACAGACCCTGACGTGGCCGAACTACTCCAGGAAAGCCAGAACCGTGTAAAGTCGATTGCGTTAATCCATGAGAAATTCTACCGCTCGCCCGAATTTACGCGGATCGATTTCTCGGAGTATGTTCGGGACCTGGTGGCCGATTTGTTGCGGACCTATGCGATCCAGCAAGGCAAGCTGTCCGTGGAGTTGACCATAGTCGATGCTTCGCTCGATATTGACACCGCGATTCCCTGTGGTCTGGTCATTAATGAATTGGTGGCAAATGTAATTAAGCATGCATTCCCGGAAGGCACCTCGGGCCGCATGTGGATATCACTGGAGCGCAAAGGCGATCAGCAGTATGAACTGACCGTCCGTGACAACGGCCGGGGCTTGCCGCCAGAATTAAATTGGCGCGATAGCAATTCGCTTGGATTAAAGCTGGTGGCCGACCTGACACAGCAACTGGAAGGCACTATGGACGTGGTCGTTCAAGAGGGCACTACATTTCGAATAGGCTTTCGCGAACCCCATTACAAGGAGCGAAGTTGACACCATGTCCACCTCACGCATCCTGATAGTCGACGATGAGATTATCATCGCGCGAGAACTGGAGACGCGTCTGCGAGGCATGGGCTATGAAGTATGTGCCGTCGCTGGTTCGGGCGTGGAAGCTATCCAACTTGCGGACATGCTGAATCCCGATTTGGTATTGATGGACATCGTGTTGAAAGGCGACTTGGATGGAATTGAAGCGGCCTCGGAAATAAAAATCCGGCGCCAAGTCCCCGTAATCTATGTAACCGCGTATACCGACGACAAGACGCTCGAACGGGCCAAGGTTACCGAGCCTTTCGCCTATATTGTGAAGCCGTTTTCCGAACGTGAACTGCGAGCCAATATCGAAATTGCGCTATACCGGCACCGGATGGAGACACGTCTGCGGAGGGTCGAACAGTGGTTTGCGGACAGTATCGCAGAGCCGGCCGACGCTGTGATTGCCACCGACAACGATGGACGCATTACGCTCATGAATCGCGGAGCGGAATCCATAACCGCGTGGAACCGCCAGCAGGCAGTGGGACGCCGGCTACATGAGGTACTTCGGCTGTCTCACCGCTCCAATGGAACACCGATCGCCATTGATGACGTAAGCGAAGGGCCGATCGTGCATCTTGCGGAAAGTACGGTACTCATCAATCGTGACAATGTGGCGGTCCCCATCGATACAACTTCAAGTTGCATTCGGGACGAGCGGGCTCGGCCCAACGGTATTGTGTCGGTTTTTCGGGATCAATCCGGCAGCCGGCTCGGCGCCATTGCCTCCATGAACGAGGACGTTTCGCTTGCTGTCACTCAGGCTATTACAGCCGATGGGATGGTAAAGCTTTGTCTCGAGTCCATCGCCCGAAATCTAAATGCAGAGCTAGTACGCTTATGGACTGTCAAGGCGTCATGCAATACTCTGCAACACGTCTGCAGTTCGGGCTTGTGGGAATCGTGCCAGACCTCCGATTCTTTGATTGCCGTCGGCGAGACCCCCATAGGGCGCATCGCCGAACGGAGGCGGGCAGATCACATTCATCACCCCATGCTCGATTCTGAGTTTCACGCCATCTATGGGCTGGTTGGTGGGAACTTCAACGATTTCGCGGGAATTCCCCTTGTCGTGGAGGGCCGGCTGCTCGGGATGCTCGCCATCTTTACCCAGCGTGAAATCGCAGACAGCCTGTTCGATGGACTCGTGTCAATAGCCCACACGATTGCCGTGGGCATGGAGCGAAAGCGCCTGGAAGAGGAATTGCGCAGAAGCCAAAAGATCGAAGCAATTGGCAAACTGGCAGGGGGAGTAGCTCATGATTTTAATAACCTCATTATGATCATTACGGGATGTTGCGATGTACTACTCGGCTCGGAAGGCCTGAGCCCCGACCAGATTGAGCTAATAGCAACCATCTCCAAGTCCGGCACGCGCGCCGCCTCGCTCACCAAACAGTTGCTCGCGTTCAGCCGAAAACAGGTTGTGGAATATAAGATCCTCAACTTGAATACCTTGATTCAGGATCTGGACGACCTGTTACGCCGCCTAGTGGGCGAACATATCACACTGGTGACCAAGCTGGAGCCGGCTCTGGACAAGATACTCGCGGACGCGGGACAATTGGAGCAGATCGTGATGAATCTAGTGGTAAACGCACGAGATGCCATGCCCAAAGGCGGGACTATCGTTTTGGAGACGGCTAATGTGAACATTGGGTCTGCAATAGTACCCATGATGGACTTGAAACCAGGTTCGTATGTGATTTTGGAGGTCAGGGATACAGGGTGCGGCATGACACAGGAAGTAATGGAACACGTATTCGAGCCTTACTATTCGACAAAAAGCCCAGGAGAAGGTACGGGCCTAGGTCTATCTACAGTGTATGGAATTGTTAAACAGTGTAACGGGCATATACAAACTCAAAGTGAAGTGGGAATTGGAACGGTATTTACCATCTATCTGCCAGCGGCAGGTACGGCGGCAGAATCGGCAATAAGGACGCCTAAACGCACTCGTATGGCAGTCGGTACTGAAACAGTGCTTCTCGTTGAGGACGAAAGCACCGTGCTCGCGCTGACTCAACGCATTCTGGAAACCTGCGGCTACACGGTTCTAAAAGCACGTAACGGAACTGAGGCAGTCAAAGTAGCCGCGGATTTTCAAGGCCACATTCATCTTGTATTGACGGATGTGATTATGCCCGAGCTGAATGGGCGCGAAATGGTGGAAATCCTCATGGAATCGCGGCCAGACACCAAGGTGTTGTATATGTCGGGCTACACCAATGACGCTGTATTGTTGCGAGGTATTTCCACCGCAGAAGCCGATTTTATTCAGAAACCCTTCTCACCTCAAGTACTGGCCAGCAAAGTGCGCGAGTTGCTGGACAGGGTTTGACGACCCTTCACTGCCGACCGCCGTGACGTGTACAATCAAGTACGCGAAAGCAACAACTATTTAGACCCTATAACAACGGTGGAGTCTTTCATGAGTCGCACGTCGCGCCGATCGTTTCTCCAAGCCATGTTTCAGGCAACGGCGTTGAGCTTCGGTACGCTTGGTGCCCAAGGGACTTCTGGTGCAAACAAAACGCCGAATCTCCTACTGATTATGTGCGACGATTTGGGGTTTGGTGATACCGGATTCAATGGTAATTCCGAAATTCGTACACCCAATCTGGACCGCCTCTGCGCGGAAGGCGCCAGGTTTACCCGATTCTATTCTGGTAGCCCTGTTTGTTCCCCCACGCGCGCTACGTGTCTCACGGGACGTCACCACGCGCGTCTGGGAGTCATGCATGCTAATGAAGGCTGCCTGCCTCGGCAAGAAATTACCATTGCTGAAATCTGCAGGTATGCCGGATACCGGACTGGGCATTTCGGCAAATGGCATCTGGGTACGATGTCAACCACGGAAAAAGATGGCAATCGAGGGGGACCGGATCACCCTGAATTCTATTCGCCTCCATGGGACCACGGATACGACACGTGCTTTTGCACGGAGGCACTCGTCCCGACGTGGAATCCAGGCCTCACGCCGGCGGAAGGCAATAATCTATGGGGCACGCCCGGCACCCGCTGGCGCTCCGCCTATTGGAATGAACAAGGCAAGCGCGTAACGGAAAACTTGGACGGCGACGATGCCCGAGTAATTATTGACCGCGTGGAACCGTTCTTTCGCACTACGCTGTCCCAAGGCGTTCCGTTTATGGCAACAATCTGGTTTCACACACCGCATGCACCCGTCGTTGCCGGACCTGACTACAGAGCAATGTATGCAGACCACCCCGAAGGCGCACAGCATTATTTTGGCAGTATCACAGCCATGGACGAACAGGTTGGACGCATCAACAAACTGCTAACCGAGCTTGGCGTCGATCAAAATACTTTTGTTTTGTTTGCCTCTGACAATGGGCCCGAAGGGTCCGGCGATGACGACCCGGTAAGCCGGTTCCATGGCTCAACGGCTCACTTGCGCGGCCGCAAGCGCAGTTTGTACTCAGGCGGGATTACGGTTCCGGCCTTCGCGAAGTGGCCTGGCAGGATCGAAGCCGGGTCTACGGTTGCGACCCCATGCAGCACCTTGGATTACCTCCCCACGCTGTGCGATCTCTTGGGCTACGTCATGCCAGACGTCCGCCCGATTGACGGAATCAGCCTGATGCCTGCCTTGAGTGGCAAGGTCGTCGAAAGAGACAAAATTATTCCTTTGTTCTTCCTGGATTCCGAACGCGGAATGGCCGGCTCACCTACATTGGGAACCATTGGAGATCGATACAAGTTTTTGACCAACTTGTCGAATTCCGGAACGGAAGATCAATTGTACGATGTACTTGAAGACGAGCAGGAAGCAAACAATCTCGCAGCGTCAAAACCGGACTACGTGTCTGAACAAAGAGAGTACCTGCGGCAATTTCTCGCATCGTGCCGGCACAGCCACCAAGGTGGCGATTACAGCGAACCATACAAAGCCGTGACAGAGTTTCCCCTACTGACAGGCGGCTGGAAGGGCTGAACTCGGTTCACTTCTTGATAAGCCAAGCCTCGGACAACAGCGTACCCCATCCCCCGGAATTGCGCCATTGCTCCACCGAGACACGATCGCCGTTCGCCATGTCCGGCGCTTTCTCCATTCGAATCACGAGTTCGCCATCCTTAGTGGCCGCCATCGGAATATCATACGTGAAAAAATCGCTCATTTGCAGCGGCAGTTCAACATCCTTCGCCAGAACGGTATCGTCCGCATAAATGGTTTGCGACTTCTGGTTCATACGCATGGCATACCGCTCCTGAAACCAAGGGCGTACCAGGGTGAGACGTATGCGGTATGCGGCTTTGGGATCTAGATTGCGGTAACGCAGCGTCACGCCTTGCGCTTGTTCCTGTGTGCTATGCATGGACTTCTGGCTGGGCCTGTTGCCTTCGTCAAGCATGCCCGCGACAAAAGGCTGGCCATGATCGTAAGGAGATCCGTTAATAACGTTCGGGCAAGGGTTGTATGTTCCCAAATTGTCGTAAAATCCGCCTTCTCCAGGATTCTCGTAGTCCACAATCATGCCCAGCAACTCGGCCTTCGTCTTCCGATCTTTGGCATCAAGAGATCGCTCCAACTGCCGCTTCAGCCAGCCCAACCCTATGAAATCATGCTCAAGATTAAAGTACCCTTCATTCCTTACGCCGAATAACGTATTGCTTTCCTCACCGAGTACACCCGCCTCTTCCCGAAGGCGTACCATCGCCGGTGTCTCTTTCATCTCACCAAACTTCTGCAAGGCTTCTCGAACGGCCAGGTCAGGATCGGCGGATTTGACAGCATTCGACATGTCCTCTTCGATTTCCGCCTGCAATGCTGTCTGTTGAGCGACTTTGAGTTTAACGTACTTGTCGAGCGCACCCTTTTGCATGTACTCGCGCCAAATCCAGTTGTTCTTCATCAGGTGGGGAGGCATGGTCTTTCCAGCCTCAGCGACCAGATCGTAGTATCGATCAATCCCGGACTTCTCCGTGATCGGTGTGTTTGGATTCTCTTCCAGGTTTTCCTCCAATTGGAAGAGTGCCTGCGCCATGCTTGGCGCGGCCGCCTCGCCAAACCAGGCCTCGCAATACTCTTTCACCACATCATCCACGGATGTCTGCGGCGCCCATAACAGGCGCTGCCACATCCACTGGTTAAAATGATCGTGGTGACCACTGGAGTGCGTGACATCGCCGACGCCATACCGGTTTATTTCACCGAATAACCAATGATAGAAACGAGGCCACGCGTAAAATGTCAGCCGATCATACACCATGGTAAGCGCCTGGTCTGGACGCCTCTCGTAAATAAAATGATTTTGCCACGGTGGCAGATCCCCGTTCTTGTCCGGGCGCGGATACATTTGCACATATCCGTGTTGCGAATAGCGCCAATGCGTCAGTTCATTGTAATGGAGAAGCGTCTGCTGTGGAGGCAGTTGGTGTATGATTTCCTGGTTATATCGATCAAACGGGCCGAACCCAGGATATCGAAACAAGTCCATCCGATGCGTTTGTCGGTGACCGGGTTGCCAACTCATGGCGTCTGATCCCGGTCCGTAGCCCCATGCCCACAACCACTCGCGCGGCTCTTCCTGCAAGTACTTAAAAATGGCCTGATCGTCGGCATCATCAAATTTCTGATTCGTAAACCAGATGCGGGTGTTGGGTCCGTACTTGTGCACGGTCTTCGCCATGTCCTCACACAACAGAATGAAGGTGAGTCCGTAGGGATCGCACTTGTCGCACTCGCATCCGCCGCCGTCGCCCCCAACAAATTTGATTAGGTCAAAAGGTGCGCCTCCGCTGAAGTAGGCCTCCGCCTTATCCAACAAGGCCTGACGGGCTTCCGGAACTGATGGGCAAAGATATCCCGTTCGGCCAATCGACTCCTCCGCCAGCCATTCATCCGGACCGCTGCCAATATTGGGCCCGTAACTGTCTTGGGTAAGCAGGTCAAATGATTTAAGGAAGTCGAATAATGGCCCCCGATTCACGTCAAAGGTATTGGCTCCGGCTAGGGCATCGTCCAAAATGGCTCGTTGTGTTTCGGCCTCCGTCCAATCGCGCACCTTGGCGAGGTTTTTGGCCACTCCACTTTGCCCGAATTGTGTGCCTCGAATCTCGAATGCAGGCGCCGTACGCACATCAAGCGTCAACGGTACTTCAAATGAGTTGGGAAGAATGCGTATGCGACGGAGCAATTCGCCCACCGCATATAGCGAGCCTCGGTTGTCAGCAGCAGCCGCTACCAACACGTGTGAGTCCATACACTTGATATGGAATCCCTCGGGGCCAGGGTCCCGATCAGTTACAGAGGCGATCCGAGCACTCTCAAATCGTTTCCCGATTTCAGCGTGGTTTCCGGCAACGCCAAAAAGAACCAGCAACGCCCGTTCGCCTGTATCTGCAATCGCATCATGCCCAATGGTAACTTTACCACCGCCAGATTCAGTCAACCTCTCTTTGAGCAATGCGGCAGTCCGCTCTTCAATTGCACCCGAATCCTGCCCCAATTGGATGTGGATATGGCGAAACTCTTCACACAGACAAGTAGACCCCCATAGCGCCACAGCCACCGTCCACAATGTCTTCACGATGCCCCGTGCATGCAGCATGGTATTCCCCCGCATTTCTGGCTACGCTTCCATACCTTCGGAATGCACTTTGCATCACGAATCTGGCCAATTGTATCGAATCAGTTCAGCTCGAACGCCAAAGTAGATGCCGTAGTCGTCCACGGCCATTCCGCAGCGAATGGACTCTGGGTACTCCGCCAAGACCCTGGCCTTATTTGATTCCGTATCAAGCTGAAACACGGAATTCTTCGCAACACCATAAATCCCGCCGTCTTTCCAAACACGCAGGGAACAATCAAGTACACTTCCGACTCCGATACTCCCCGTCTCCACAATCGTCTTCTCGTCGATATTGTAAATGAATAAGGTGTCCGCATTGGCAATTCCGTATATTCTTCGTCCTAGCAAACACATGGATCGAATGTACTCTGCTCCCTTAACGGGCACCTGCTCCATGGCCAACGACTGCATATCCGGACTAAATGCAAAAAACTTCGCCTCCGGCTCAATCGGCTCGGTCCCTCCTCCACCTTGGGTGCTCGTGCCCCCAAACACAAGACCGGACTTCTCATCGAATATCAGACTGATGATGGACTGATTCTTAATCAGGTGGTGGTGATTCTGAAGCAGTGTATCGGTTACCGGATCCCAGACGGCCATAGAGCCGCCGTGCATGCCATACTCCGGGTAACTGCCGATGTAGATAGAGCCGCCAGGGCCATGAATCATCGCACGCGGCCGCAGATGCCCTCTCCCCAATGGACCAAATCCTTTCGGATTGGAATCTGCTTCTCTTCCGTAATTCCATGGCCCAAGTGGATTCCATTTGGACAAAAACGAACCCGGATAGGAACACGTGTACACCAAGCCGTTGTGTTCAAGGATGGAATATATCTCCCCGGATACTTCGCTTGGATTGCCCGGGTTCTGCAGTTCGCCGGTCGCCGGGTCGTACCAGAACATCTCATTCGGCATAAACGTGCCGCCATAGATTCGGCCCAGGGGCCCGTTCTCTACGATAAACAGACCGGCCCCATCCCCAGCGTATTTGAATGATCGCTTTTCGACCTGACCACCAGCAGATATCAACTCATAGGTGCCATCCAATGTGGCGTTGCTTACGATCGTACCGTTCGACAGAGTCCTGTTGTTCACCGTTGCGGGCGCATCCGTAACTTCCACGACCGAATCGCCCTCTACCTTCAGCGTCACACCCACGGGTTTTCGCTGTTCGCCGTCTCCTTCCATGCGATGTGCAGACACATATACATTGCCATCAACACCTTTCCATACCGACGCAGTCGTTTGTGCAGGGTCTGTACGATACAGCTCCGGCAATATCGATTCATGTGTGCCAGACGCTGGATCAAAGGCCACTACATTGGCCTTTCCGTATCCAATACCAAGATAGATCCGTCCATCCCGGCCAGCGCTCAAATTGCGCGTGTACTTCTGTGATTCGTCCATGACTCCGTGATCCGCCATGGTACCCGTGGCGGGATCGAATGAGACCACTTTTGCTCCAGGATACGTGCCTGCATAGATTTTACCGTCATCCCCAATGCAGAATTGCCAAAGGTAGGTCTCCGTCGACGAAGGCCGGCCCACGATCTGTATCTGCTTCTCCGGTTGCTTCGGATCGAATACCAGGATTTGTCCACTGTCACCTTCATCCGGCCCTTCATGGGTACCCAGGTATATACGTCCATCGGGACCAACGATAAATCCCCAGGCACCCGTACCCACCGGAGATTTGTATTGCTCGGACGATCCAGTAACTGGATCCACCGAAACAAGGAACAACTTTCCGCCATCTTGACGAAAATTAAAATAGATGCGCTCGGACCCGTCCACAGGACCCGGCCCCACCAGGACCCCCATCAGTCCAGCCTTACGAACGGGAATGCCAATTGTTTGAAATACGTCTGACAGCGCTGGAACAACCGGAATCAGGCACAAAAGCAACACAAGTGCAAACCGATGACTGAAACTCATAAAGAGCCACTTCCTGTAAGTCTGGAGACGATTTGAACTGGAATGGACACAGATGCTAATCAGACAGCTGCGGCAAGCGTATCAGGCCAGAATATCCTTGATCACGTATCCATGTACGTCCGTCAACCTGCGGTCCAGACCATTGTAGTAATATGTGAGCTTCTCGTGATCGAAACCCAGAATCTGAAGTACCGTCGCGTAAAAATCCCAAACCGTCACCGGATTTATTTCGGCCCGGCGGCCAAACTCGTCGGTGGCGCCAAAACTCACCCCGCCCTTCACACCAGCCCCCATCATCCAACAGGTAAACCCATCTGGATTGTGGTCGCGACCCGTCGTCCCCTGTTGGTGCGTGGGCATACGGCCGAACTCGGTCGTCCAAAGCACCAGCGTATCGTCGAGCATCCCGCGCTGCTTCAGGTCGGTCAGGAGCGCCGCCGTGGGTTGATCGAATATCGGACAATGCCTCTCATAATCGGTCTTGAGGGTCTTGTGCGCATCCCAGTTCAGGAGACCGTCCACACCGGAAGCTCGCGAAGCGCAATACACATTCACATACCGTACGCCCCGTTCCAACAAACGGCGCGCAAGCAGACAGTTGCGTGCGTAGCCTGCTTTCAACGCATTGGGATCATCCGTGCCATAAAGGGCATGCATGGATGGAGACTCCGCAGCCAGATCGGAGACTTCAGGCGCTGAAAGCTGCATGCGCGCCGCCAATTCATACGCCGCCATGCGCGCCCGCAACTCCGAGTTTCCGGGATGGGTCACTGCGTGTTGATCATTCAAAAAGTTCAAAAACGCGCGGGTGCCATTTTCCTCGCTGGCCGAAATCATGTCCGGTGTACTCAAATTGCGAATGGGCTGTTGCGCCGCCAACACAATGGCTTGGTGTTCCGCGGGAAGAAAGCCGTTACTCCAATTCGCTTTGCCGTTGGGCGGCTCACCGCGAACATCGGGCATGCACACATAAGCAGGCAGGTTTTCGTTCTCACTGCCGAGCGCATAGCTTATCCACGCACCGTTGCTGGGAAACCCCTCGGTTGCATGGCCGGTATTCATAAACACGCAGCCCGGCCCGTGGGTATTGGTTTTCGATGTCATGGAATGGATAAACGCAATATCGTCCACGTGTCGCGCCATATGCGGCAGCAAAGTACTGATCGTCTTTCCGCTCTCGCCGCATGGAGCAAACGGCCAGGGACTCCGCATCAGATTGCCGTTCTTCCCCTGAAAGCTGACCATATTCTCTTCGCCGGGTAACGGTGTGTCGTGATACTTCTCGAGCGACGGTTTGTGTTCCCACAAATCCATGTGGGAAGCTGCACCGGGGCAGAATATCTGCAATACGCGCTTCGCCTTTGGCGCAAAGTGTGGAGCAAGATTCGCAGTGGCCGAAGCGGTTCCGGCTCGAAACAGGTCCGACATCAACAAACTGGTCAGACCCACTCCCGCAAGCCCCTTGAAGGAATCCGCCAGGAATCCTCTGCGCGAAAGCACTTCACGCTGAATGGCCGAGTGCAGATTAGCGTGTCGACTCATGCGTGAAAAACTCCGTTAATCCACAAACATCAACTCGTTCGCATTTAGAAGAGCACGGCAAAACGCCTGCATTCCGTGAGCTTCAATGGTCACGATGGATGCAGTCAATTCCAATTCGCTGGGCGGACGCGCAAACGCCAATTGAAACGCCCTTTGTACCTGTGCAACGCGATTCGACATACCCGACTCTCGCTCCAGACGTTCCTGAAGATAAGACGCCATATCGAGGGTAAAGCTGTGGTTCATCAACGTGAGCGCCTG
Source organism: Candidatus Hydrogenedentota bacterium (assembly GCA_045863295.1). Classification (GTDB taxonomy): domain Bacteria; phylum Hydrogenedentota; class Hydrogenedentia; order Hydrogenedentales; family SLHB01; genus BTWA01. Next base: position 154,086 of record BTWA01000007.1, on the reverse strand, counting down.
TAACGGCGAAGTCGTTGAAGCGCGGGCTGGAGCCGGCATGGCGCAGTCGGGCGAATCAAAATCAGTCAACAAATCGATACGTTCCGCGCGCGCATGTTGATGATATACCGCGCGCCGGTAGGTCTCCGGTCCGTGCTTGTCTAGCGGAACATAAGTCGATACGTTGTCGCGCCAATACGCATACAACCGGAAACCGGGGCCGCCCATGGCCTCCGTATCCAACTTCCCCGCAATAGACAGGATGCTGTCGCGAATCGAGTCGCTTGAGAGCCGCCGTGGCGGAAACCGCCATAAGAACCGGCTGTCTCCGTCTATTCGGGAAGCGTCCTCGCGATACTGAGATCCCTGACGATAAGTCTGTGAGCGCATGATGATCCGATGTAACCGTTTCAGCCGCCATGCCTCTTTCCCCGTCAATGGGCCATACCCCGGATCAACCAATTCATTGGCCAGCCAGTCCAGCAACTCGGGATGCGTTGGAGAACTCCCCATGAAGCCAAAATCACTGGGCGTGGACACAATGCCGGTCCCAAAATGATAGTGCCAAAGGCGGTTGACAATAACACGGGGCGTAATCGGGTTTTGCTTGGCTACGATCCAACTCGCAAGGGCTAGGCGCCGATCTCGTTCGGGCGCCGCCTCATCCAAGGCAAAGCCAATTTCGCCCGCGGACAAGGATTTCATGGACGAAGCCAACACGCGCTCTCCTTTGCGCTGCGGATCGCCTCCGGCAAAGACATAAAACGGCTCTACCGGCTGTTTCAATTCGCCTATCCAAAACCGTGGCAAAGCAGGCACCGCGGCGATCGCGTCCTTCGCCGCATTCAACTGAAGGCCCAGTTCCCCGACGCGGGCTTTCTCTTCGTCGGTCGCTTCGAGCCTGAAAAGCCGTGTACGGCGATGTGCGTCATGAACAGGTTTACGATCGTGGGAATGAGCCACCTCGGTCCAAGTCTGGCCGTCCATCGAAACGTCTATCCGGTATTCGCAGACAAAAACCGCTTCCGGATTGTCACCTAGGGCGTTGGGGCGATCGCTGGAAAAGAGCACGCGATCGATCAACTCCGGCTTGGCGAGTTCTACAGTCAACTCCGGCCCTTGGGCAATCCAGGAAACCCCAAAGGAACCGTCAATTACCACATCCACCAGATAGGCCTCACCAAAATCATCGGCCTTTCGGCTAACTCCGGTGACCTTGCCTCCATGGGCAGCCAACGCGACATTGCGGGAATTGGGCCCAGCCGTGTACACGTCGAATTCATCCATCTTGAAGGGCCAGGGCGCATTGGGGTCGGCATCACGGCCTTCGCTTGTCATTCGAACATATCTGGCTTCGACAGGAGCAAACGTCTCTTCGGTTCCGCTCCGTAGTACCTTCTCGCGGGTCCAGCGAGCCTCGTACTCCGCAGCCTTGGATTCAGCGCGGGCCAACACAGACTCCACCAGCTGAGCCTGCTCAGCCGCGATCGCGTCGCGCTTGGCTTCCAACGGCTGAACAACACTCTGGCGTGAAGCAAGCTGTGCTTCAGTGGCGACTGTGCGTTCGCCATGCCAAACCCCCGCAAACGACGCATAGAGTCCGTAATAGTCCGTTTGGGAAATCGGATCGAACTTGTGGTCGTGGCATCGGGCACAACCGACGGTCAACCCAAGAAACGATTCGCTCGTCGCACGTATCATATCGTCAATGGAATTGGCCCGGATTTGCGCAGCCTGCACGGCATCTTGATTGCCCACGTTGTCATAGGGCCCACAGACAAGAAACGCAGTCGCAATCTCTATTTCGGGATTGCCGGGCTCTAGAGCATCGCCCGCCAATTGTTCGGTCACAAACCGGTCATAAGGCTTGTCCTCGTTAAACGACTGAATGACGTAGTCACGATAAGGCCACACATTTTCGATAATGTAGTTCACTTCATAGCCGTTGCTCTCGCCAAAGCGCACCACATCGAGCCAATGTCGGCCCCAATGCTCGCCATACCGGGGAGACGCCAGCAACCGATCAAGGAGTTCCGCATAGGCCACATCTCCCACGACTCCAGGCTTCCCCGTCTCTTGCTCACACGCGGAAAGGAATGCAGACACTTCCTCCGGTGTCGGAGGAAGACCGATCAAATCGAACGTAGCGCGCCGGATTAACGTGCGCGGAGACGCTGGCCCGGACGGCTCCAGACCCGCATCTCGAAGCTTGGCAAAAACAAACTGATCGATTGGATGGGCATTCCATGTCGCCGCAAATGGAGATCCCGGCGCAAGCGTAGAAACATCCGGAGGCTCCACGGGCCGAAGCGGCTGAAGTGACCACCAGTCGTATCCCGCGCGCTTTGTCGTCGTCGCTGCAAAAGGATCCAACGGCGACTCCGGGAAGTAGGCGCCGGATGCGATCCAACCTTCAATGGCGGCGATTTCCCCGGCGTTCAGGGGCGCCTTGGGCGGCATCTTCCCCTCACGAACATATTGAACAATGAGGCTGTTCGCACTATCGCCCGCAACAAAAATGGCGCCGTTTTCCCCTCCCTTCTCAAAAGTATCTTTGGAACGGAGGTCCAGGCCGCCTTTGGCGTCAGCGCCATGGCAGGTAATACACTTGCCGACAAGGATGGGTTCGACATGCGCCTTGAATTGTGCCGCATCATCCGCCCAGGCCACCCCCAAGGCGTACGCACAAATCAATAAAGAAAAAACACTGAGAATGAATCGACTCATCAAAGCGGCTACCTTACGTAGCAGACGAATTTGAGGCTCCCTGCAAACTGCATCATGTACCATATCAAAAGGAGCACGCCACCTCCAATCACCGGGGCCGGCCGGAGTAACTAGCGCTTGTGCTTGTATATCTCCTTGATCTGCTTGTGAATCGCCTTCCACTTCGCCCGCTCAAGAGACTGAAGCCGGCCATCCTCTTTGCGCTCGAGATACTGCAATTCGCGGCCCAATTTGAAGTAACTGTCGAGGCGGGCCTGACCAAGTGCGCCAGACTCCACCGCCGCCAACACCGCGCAGCCCGGCTCGCCCTTGTGCGTGCAATCGCGAAAGCGGCACTGTTCAGCAAAGCGCGCCACGTCTTCGAAGCTCTTCTCAAGACTTTCCTCGCTGGCCCAAAGCTGGAGTTCGCGCATGCCGGGTGTATCGACCAGGATTCCGCCGCCTGGCACGAGCATGAGTTCGCGGTGGGTCGTAGTATGGCGGCCACGGCTGTCGTCTTCTCGCACGGCGCTCGTCCGCATGCGCTCCTCGCCCATGAGCGCGTTCACGATGGTCGATTTTCCCACACCGGACGAACCCACCAGCGCGATAGTATGGCCTGCCTGAAAGAAGGCGCGCAAGGCATCCACACCATCGCCGGCGAGAGCGCTTACAGGCAACACGTCCACACCGAACGCCACGGATTCAATGGCCGCGACAGCTTCCGACACATCGGCGCAGATGTCGGCCTTGTTGAGGATCACGACAGGTTTCGCGCCGCTTTCCCAAGCCAGGGTCACGTAGCGTTCGACGCGCCGCGGATTGAAATCGCCGTCCAATCCGGTCACCAGAAAGAGCACGTCCACGTTGGCGGCAATGACCTGGAGATCTGTCACAGCGCCCGGTGCCTTGCGGGCGAACACGCTCTTGCGCGGCAGCACGGCATGGATCACACAGAGGCTGCCGTCGTCCGTGCGCGAAGCGGCGACCCAATCGCCCACGGCGGGAAAATCGGCGCGGCTTTCGGCGGCGTCCCGCGTCTTGCCGGGGATCACGGCCGGGACCTCACCCTCGGCAGTTACGATGATGTAACGCTCGCGGTGTTCCTGCACCACACGCGCGGGCATGCGCCCCTCGGCGCGAAATGCATCAAACTGAAAATCCCATTCGGGGCGCCAGCCCCAGGATTCTAACGTCATGGTTCTTCCCTCGTTCGGGCGCAATGCGCCCGGCCTGATTGAGCATACAACAGGCATTTGGAGGCCGTACAGACCCGTGCCTGAAGGATTGGATTTGGGGATTGGCGAGGGAAGAAAAGAGGCGGGCCACCGGACAAGTCGCCCGGCGCGGAAAGGAAGCATGATCAATTGCGATAAGCGCTTCGAACTCGCGCGGCTACCGCTTCGTTACTGCCTCGCTGTGGATTGTGACTTGGCCCATGTTTGGGTTTCCTTTCCGGCAACGCCTGTTGAAAGTGTATGGAGGCCCACCAAGTACAAGTGTATGCATACTTTGCCACATCCCGGGCTGGCGAAGCTACGTTTCCGCATTCTCACTATTTGGCGATATAGAATTGCTTCAACGTACAGACCTTTACTATCGAAGACTTGGCATATCGTCGTCTGCCCTATGCTATACTATTGGGGAAAACCTGCTAATCGAGGGGCATCAATGTCCATGATTGAACCCGTGATACAACGATTCGCGTCGCTCCAGGCCGCGGACGTCGCCGACGAGGCTTTCTACCGGCAGCTGACTCCACAGCAACGAATGGACATACTCTTGGAACTAATCGAGCGAGGCACGGGTGGGACTCAACAAAGACTTGAGAAAGTTTATCGAATTGTTAAATTCGAACGACGTTGAATACATTATCGCCGGCGCGTACGCCTATTCTTTCTATGCTCGTCCACGATTTACCCAGGATATTGATTTTTTTGTGCGGACGAGTGATGAAAATGCTACAAATATGATGCAAGTCATCGAGCACATTGGCTTTGCTTCTCTCGGTCTTGAGTCCAAAGATTTTCTGGTAGAAAACCAAGTGATTCAGCTTGGAGTCGCGCCAAATCGAATAGACATACTGACTTCGATTTCAGGCGTGACGTTTGAGGAGGCCTGGCCGAATTCACGCACTGCTTTGTTGGATGAGATACCGGTCAGGTACCTGGGAAGAGAGGATCTCATTCGCAATAAGAAGGCGTCTGGCAGACCTCAGGACTTCGTAGATGTCGCAATTCTGGAACGAGAACAGTCAAATTAACCGAAGCGGCAGCGCAGTCAAACCCTTCCCCGTCGCCTGAAGTAATGCATTCGCAACCGCCGGAGCCACGGCGATGATTGGGGTCTCGCCCGCGCCAACGGAGTCCAGATCGGGCCTGTTCAACACCTTCGTTTCGATGGGCGGCACGTCTTCGAATTGAGGTACGCGGTAATCTTTGAATCGCGGATTCGTAACTTTGCCGCCTTCAAAATGCACTTCTTCGGAGAAAATGGCGCCCAGCCCCATGATCACGCCGCCTTCAACTTGCGAAAGCAGATTGCGCGGATTGTGTACAGCCCCACATTCGTAAGCTACCCACAACTGCCGAATGACATAATTCTTCCGATCTGCACTCAGTACTACTTCGGCGCACGTAGCCACAAAGGATCCTTTCTCGGTACCGCAGGCAATGCCCAAGCCGGATCCGTCCTTCATCGTAGTGCGTCTGTCCTCCCATCCCGCCATTTCCGCCACAGCCAACAGCACATCCTTCAGTCGCCCGTCGTCCAAATGCGCCACACGAAAGGCAACGGGGTCGCGAAGCGCTTCTGCCGCCAATAAGTCCATAAACGTTTCTCGCGCGAAATTATTGCCCGTCGACGCTAAAGCACGATACGACCCTTGCCGCAACGGAGACTCGCACGGCTGCACTCTGGTCCGCTTGTTAGCGACGACGTACGGACACTCCAACCCGGATCCACCGGAATTGTAGTTCGTAAAATCCCAGGCGACGATTCGGCCATCGGCATCCAGCGCAGCCGCAATATCCATCGCGCCGGCCGGTCGGCAATACGCCCAAACAAATTCTTCCTCCCGGCTCCATTGCAGCGAAACAGGCCTTCCCGCCGCCTTGGCCAGGCGCGCCGCTTCAATGGCCACTTCACCGGAGTGCTTCCCGCCAAAACCGCCGCCCGTATCGGGCACGATTAACCGTACTTGCGCGGAAGAAATCCCAAACGCCTCGGCCACTTCCTCCCCAACATCAAATGGCCGCTGGGTCCCGGTCCATACGGTCACGCGCTCCCCGTCCCATTCGGCAAAAGCGGATCGTGTCTCCAGAGGAGCGTGCTGAATGTAGGGAATGAAATACGTCTCACGAATCGCGTTCGCATTTCCAGCCAGTGCCGCGTCCACATCCCCTTCGGACTGCACCCGCGACCGCTGACGCCCAGAACCGTCAACCGTGTGCGTCTTTAGATAGTCAAGCAACGTTGCACTGGATGGATGTTCGGGTGTTGTCCAACGTGCCGTCGCGGCAATTGCCTCCACGGCTTTGCGGGCCGCGTGCGATTTCGGAGCCGCGCACGCCACAAATGACCCATCATGCACCACGACTACGTCGGGAAAGGATGAAACTACCGTTGTGTCGACGGCTGTCAGTTCCGCGCCGATCGTTGGCGCCCTCAGTACCGCGCCATACAACATGCCCGGCTTGCGCATGTCGGAGGCATACTGATGCGCTCCCATGACAATCGCAATGGAACTCGGCTTAACGGCCGGCTGCCCCATAACCGTCCACGATTGAGGCAACGACACCTCCGTTTGTGCGCCGGAGGTGGTCGCCAGCGCTGCATCGATATCCTTTGTCTTAGCCACGAGTTCGCCTAGCGACATGCGACGTCCATCGGTATGAACAATGACACCATCTACCATGCTCGCGGCATGCGGCGGAGTTCCCCAATGGTCGCACGCCAATTCGACAAGCAACTGTCTGGCCAATGCCGCTGCTTGACGCACTCGCGGAATCGTTCGCGGAGTGGTCTGGCTCCCATAGGTGCCGCCATCGTCGGGCACAATCGATGTATCCGCCATCACCACGCGCACCCGCTTCAAAGGCAAGTGCAACTCCTCCGCCGCCGCTTGCGCGATCTGAGTCCGCGCACCCTGCCCTACTTCCACTTTTCCAGTGAATACGGTGACAGACCCATCGGCATCGATGTGAAACCGTCCCCGCTCCGGCCGGTCGCCCCCGCGACCCTGCGCGAGCGCGGCCGGAAGCCACGGAGTGATCAGCAGTCCTGCGCCGGCAACTTTTACAAACGAACGGCGCGTGATCGCGAAATGGTAACGTGGAGGTTCGCTGAACTCGAACCGCTCAGGCTCGATGGGATACGGTTCCGTACTCATGACACCGCCGCCTTCATTGTTTGCGCCGCGCGCTCCACCGCCTGCACAAGGTTTATGTAGTTACAACAGCGGCAGAGATTTCCGTTCATGAATTCAACAATTTGATCGCGGGAAGGCTCCGGATTCGTGCGCAACAGTGCCTCCGCCGTTAGAATCATGCCCGGCACACAATAACCGCATTGCATGGCATGTTCGTCGACAAATGCCTGCTGGATGGGATGTAACAAGTCGCCGTCCGCGAGACCCTCAATAGTCGTGATGGACTTCCCTTCGGCTTTGGCCACGGGGACCTGACAGGACGCCAAAGGCCGACCATCCACCAGCACCGTGCACGCCCGGCAACTGCCTTCGCCACAGCCATACTTGGCGCCCGTCAGGCCCAAGTCCTCGCGCAGCACTTCAAGCAGCGACCGATCGGGATCGGTATCGACTGATCTCGATTCGCCATTCACCGTGAACTGAAATGCGGGCATAATGGCAGCCTCCAATTGCGCACAGCATAGAACTGTTCACGCCAAGGACAAATGGTGCATTGGGCCCTAAGGTCCCTAAGGACTCAAAGGTCCCTTAGGTCCCAATTTCTTACACCTTGTTGTCCGCTTCAATCTTCTCCACCGGACCCGGATCGATTTTCGGAAACTCCTTCAGCAATCGCCATTCACCATCCGAATGCAACGCCTTAACATCGTCGCGGAAAAACTGTATGCCATAGGCCACGCGCGGCCGGCCGCTGGCATTGTACCCCGAACCATGCACGGTCAACCGGCTGAACGCCACGCAATCGCCAGCGCGCATGCGTAACGGAAAGAAGTACGCCGGCTCGTTTTCCACCGTGCGATGGCCGTCCTTGTCCGGACTTTCGACGCCGGTAATGGTTCCATTCAAATGCGTCCGCGGCGCTATCAGCAGACACCCATTCTCCGGCGACATGTCTTCAAGCGCGAACCAGAAGTTGATCCCCGGACCGTCGAATCGCGTGTACTGATTGTCCTGATGAAAATGAAACTCAGTCCCGCCCGGACTTTTCACCGCCGTAAAAGGCGAATGCAGCGTGCTCGGCCCCTCCATGAGCCGGGATGCCAGCGACAGCAGCACAGGACTATTGACCAGCCCATCGATATACCCGCCCGCAAGGTACTGCTTGGTCTGACGAAGTTTGGTCTTACCAAGGCCAATCACTTCAAGTATCCCAAGAACCTCATCACGCAGATGATCCGCCGCCCCGAGTTGCAGCAGGTCTGGTATAACCAAATAGCCCTCGGTCCGGTAGAATTCCACTTCACGATCGGTCAGTTCTATCGGCATCAATGCTTCGGTCATCCACACCTCCTGGCATCGCACTGTTCTTCCAACCGGGCGACTCGCTCCGGTACTCGATTACGGATCACTCATCTAGCATTCTTCAAGCGTGTGCTCTTATACCTCACCCTTGTAATTCTGCCCATCCGCACACCGAGAGCGTATGCAAGAAAGACCAAAACAAATAAAATGATGCGCGCCCCCGCCCACTCGCCTCGCCCACGTGCGTCAGCCCACGATCCGCAATGCCAGATAAGGCACAAGCGCGGTCAGTATCATGCCCATCTTGAACAGGGCCATGCCTGCATAGTGAATGGCATCAAAGGTCTCGACGGACATCTTGAACCACTTCACATGCATCCGATACATCCAGTCGTGCATGAAAGCGAATGCACAGCCCCATACGAACAGGAAGATCACGTCGAAAACAATGCACCAACCCAACGCGTCGCGAATGGTTTCGAGTGTCATGGTTTACCTCACTTAAAATGGACTTTGGTTATCCGTCCTCCGTGGGTTCAATTGTACACCATGGATTCGACTCCGAACCGCCCTCACTCCGTATATTTCTTGAAAAACTCCACGGTCCGAGTCCAAGCCTTCTCGGCCGCCGCCTTATTCGCGCCCTCTTTGGCATCCTGTTGGCGTAGAAATCCATGACCCGCGCCCTCATAGATCTCAACTTCGTAGGTCTTGTTCAATTTCTTCATCTCTTCCTGGGCCGTGGGAATTGTTGCATTCACCCGCGCGTCGTCCTCCCCGTACAGCCCCAACACCGGACACGTAATCGTTTCGTATTTCCCCGCCTCGGGCGATGTGCCGTAGTACACCACTGCGGCACTCAGCCGGGACTGCACGCCAGCGTACATGAAGCTGGTCTTCCCGCCCCAACAATACCCCACGACGCCCAGTTTGCCGCTCGCGGCCGGTAGCGCCAGCGCGTAGTCCGCCACAACGTTCAGCCGCTTAACGGCCTCCTCTTCGCTCAGTTTGCCAATGGTCTCGCGGGGATTCTCTTCCGCCCCTTCCATGCCCGAAATGAGGTCCGGCGCCAGCGCAATGAACCCTTCCGCGGCAAACGCGTCGGCTACCGACGTAATCCACTCGCTCAATCCAAATATCTCGTGAATCACAATAATGACCGGCGCTTTGTCGGGCCGCTCCGGAAAGCTGATCCATGTGCGAAGTTTGGTCTCGCTGCCGGGAAGGTCGAGTTGCAGATACTCCCCATGCCGGGTGGAGGCCTCAAGCGATTGCTTCGCAGTCTCGGCCGACGGCGCCCCCGCCATGGCAGGCCCCGTTCCAAAAAAGGTGACCAACGCAACAAAAAATACAAAGGTAGATACAGAACGCATGCATTTCATGGTTTTCAGCTCCTGCAGGTTTTGACCGATGAGTCCATACTACCATTTGAATACCGGACCTGCGCCAGTCCCCCGTTGGGAATCGTCGGAACTTCGCACCGGCGCAAACCTTGACCTGTCCCGCATCTGCTATTCATACTGTGGCCCAGTACGCGTATTCATTCTTTTAGGAGACACTTCCATGTATTCACGCCGCATTCCGCTCTTAGGCCTGGTTGCAGTACTCGCCAGCACATTCGGCAGCGCGGCTCCCATTGACCCCTACATGGGCCGTTGGGCGCTCACAATCCCAGGGGGCGGAGCTGGCTGGCTTGGCATTGCTAAAGCAGATGCCGGGTTCCTGGACGCGCACATCCTCTGGGGTGGCGGTAGCGTCGTGCCCTGCGAAAGTGTGTACATGGACGGCGATACCCTTGTCGTGACCCGTATATCCGACGTCGAACGTAAGGACCAAAAAGGGCAGGTCGTTCGTACGCAACGTTTTACGGACACGATTCGAGCCAAGGTCAATGGCGACGAGCTGAATCTGGAACTGATAAAGCCGTTCCGTGACGGTACCGGTATCGAAAAACACTCGTTCACAGGCAAACGCATCGCCGATTTGCCCGCCCCGCCTGACCTGTCGAAAGTCAAATTCGACAAGCCCATCGATCTTTTCAACGGCAAGGACTTGACCGGTTGGACATTGACCAATGAACACCAAACAAACGGCTGGAGTGTCGTCGACGGCCTGCTGGTTAACAACCCAGTGCAAACCGAAGGCAAGCCCCACATCTCCTACGGCAATTTGCGCACCGTCGCGGAATTCGAAGATTTCAATTTCAAATGTGACGTGATGGTCGAACCAAAAGGCAACAGCGGCATCTACCTGCGCGGCATCTACGAAGTACAGGTAATGGACAGTTTCGGCATGGAACTTGACCCGCACCACATGGGCGGCATTTACAGCCGCATTGCGCCGATTGAAGCCGTGGAAAAACCGGCCGGCGAGTGGCAGACCTTTGACATTACATTGTGCGACCGGCACATCACCGTCGTGCTGAATGGAAAGACAATCATCGACAACGCCCCCTTGGAAGGCTGCACCGGTGGCGCCCTTTGGGCCGAGGAATTCAAGCCAGGGCCCATCTACCTGCAAGGCGATCATACCGGGGTCAAGTACCGGAACATTGTGCTGACACCGATTGAGAAGTAAACGGAGTCGCGTCCAATTTAACTGCAATCTACCGGCATCCTCGCCCGTGGCCAAAGTCGCGTGCGAGGATGTTGTCGATCTGAGGGGCATCCTTCAATGCCATCGTATAGAATACCGTTGCCAGAACGTGCGTACCGTCCCACGACGCAAGGAGTAGTTTCGTGACCGTTGAACTCGTCGAGTTCGCCATCATTCTTGCACTTGTTTCCTGCAATGGCCTATTTGCCATGTCCGAATTGGCGATTGTCTCCTCAAAACGTGCGCGCTTGGAACACCGGGCTGCCAATGGCGACCGGGGTGCCGCGACAGTCTTGGATATGATGGAAAAACCCGGGGATTTCCTGGCCGCAATACAAATCGGCATCACGCTCATTGGAGTGATCGCGGGCGCGTTCGGCGGCGCCACCCTGTCGGAGCATTTGGCTGCATGGATTGACAATGTGCCTCCCCTCGCGCACCATGCCGAAAATCTCGCGCTGGCAATTGTGGTCGCGGCCATTACGTATCTAAGCCTCATTATCGGCGAACTCGTGCCCAAGCAACTTGCCCTGCAAAACCCGGAAGGAATCGCCTGCGCGGTAGCGCGCCCACTCCGTTGGCTGTCTACAGCCACAAGACCAATCGTCGCCTTTATAAGCGGTTCAAGCGCGTTCGTCCTATGGATTATGCGCGTACCCAGTACCCGGGAACATACGGTTACGGAGGAAGAAATCCGGTTTCTCATCAACCAGGGAGCGCGCACAGGAGTCATCGAGGCCCTGGAACATGAAATGGTCGAAAGCGTACTGCGACTGGATGACCGCAGGGTCACAGCCGTCATGACGCCACGCACCGACACGGAGTGGATCGACGTGGCCGATCCGCTCGACGACATTCTGGTGCGTGTCAGTGCCCTCGGAGAAATCGAAATGCCGGTTGCCGATGGCTCCATCGACAAAATTGTGGGGATGCTGCGTGTACACGACCTCCTGCTGCCCGCTCATAATCCAGGCCCATTCGACATACGGCCTCTCCTGCGCCAACCGTACTATGTCCCCTACACGTCCACTGGGCTCGAAGTACTCCAAAAACTCCGCGATAACCGCCAGAACATGGCCATTATTGTGGATGAGTTCGGAGGCATCGAAGGCACGGTTACCCTGGACGACCTGATGGAAGCGGTACTGGGCATCACGACCCGCCCGGAAGAAGAAGGCATGGAACCTGTCTTGCGCCCGGACGGCTCGTGGCTGATTGACGGCAGCACGCCCATTGACAAACTCAAGCGCATACTGAGTATCGATGAATTACCGGACGAAGAAAGCCACACGTTTGAAACGGTGGCCGGTTTCGCCTTGACCCAGTTCAACAAAATCCCCAGTGCCGGAGAATCGTTTGAATGTGCAGGATGGCGCTTCGAAGTAATGGACATGGACGGGCAACGAATCGATAAACTGCTGATCTCATCCCAACCCACCCTCGAAGTGACCGAGAACACGGACTAACGGGATTGTCCCTGACCGGCTAACAAGCAGCTTTCCAAATTGCCCCAGTTGGCATATAATCCTATTAGGCAAACACAGACACCGTATGTCAGGGAGATACCGGAATGACCCGCTGCATTTCCGTCTTTTCGGCCATAACCCTCTCTGCACACGCATTCGCACTCGATATCACCGGCACGATTTACAACGAAGACGAAATACCCGTGCAGGGTGCGATGGTCAAAGTGTATACAGCCAAACCCCGCGTGGGCCAAGGCGTACTCTGCCCTTCCTGCTACCTCGACTGTGCCAAACGTGATACCACCAAGGCCGATGGCACTTTTACCCTGCCCGATGTCGATCCATCACTGTTGTTCAAGTTACTCATCGTGGAAGAAAACTACACTCCACAGTTTATCGAGAACACGGACCCTGAATTGGGACCCGTGCTCGCAAAACTGGTGGCACGTGACCCGGAACGTCTCAAGACCGGCCATGTGTTGCGTGGCCGCGTATTGAATCCCCAGGGCAAGCCCGTCGCAGGCGCGGTGATCGAGCCTTTTGCCATCCACTTCGAAAACTCCACCCGATTCGGTGGCCTCGATGGAATCGACGCGCTTGCAGCAACCAATGCCGAAGGCGTCTTCATGATTACATCGGAGAAGCCCGGCGTAAAATTGAGCGTAAGCGTGGAAGCAACCGGACTGGCAAAAAAGAACTTCCCCGAACTGGCGGCCGGTGATAAAACGCATGACCTGTCACTGCAATTCGGCTCGACAGTCACCGGCAAAGTGTTGAATAACGGAAAACCCGTCGCCGGCGTATCCATGGGCATCACACAAACCAGTCACGCCTCCGATACGTTTCTCGGCGAGATGGAAGTGGCAACAGGAAGCGATGGAACGTTTGTCTTTGCAAACGTCCCATCGCAATTCGAATACACCGTATACAGCCAATTGAGCACACCCATTGAAGATGGAGTCGTTAGGGAAAAGATACTTAGAATAGACAAAGAAAACGACATCCTCGATGTCGGTGTCTTGGAAACCCAGCGTGGCCACACGGTTACCGGCAGAATTGTCCTATCCGACGGCGCACAAGTACCGGAAGGTACGAAAGTGATGTTCTCCCGTGAACGGGCGTGGGACTGGGCCATGGCCGAGGTAGACCCACAAGGCAATTTCACGATCAAGAATCTGCCCCGCGAAGAATACTCCGTCACGTGTAATGTGCCCGACTATCACTTGTCGGAAAAGAACTACAGTCTGGACCCGCTCAATCAAAACGGTCTCATGGGTGTAATCGAAAGTGATATCGAAAACTTGACTCTTCTCTTCGAACCCGGCAAGTGGGAATGGAAACAATCCTCCCCCGAATCCACCAAGCAATACCTCCAACTCAAAACCGAGCCCATTCGAGGCGCGGACGAAAGCTAACAGTCGTCTTTCACCACGCGAACGGTGGGCGTGGTAAAGAAACTTACAATGCGCTTCCCAGCGTGCATCGCCGTCGGTATTTCATGTGCACCCTGTAAGGGCAAACCATTCAATACCGGCGATCACAGCAACAACTTTGAAAAAAGTCGACTCAGCGACCGCACTCAATACGCCATGATCTGATCATCCGGCCGTGCAGGCCCATCGTAGGGTGCCGCGCCTTGCCGCTTGAACGGCCTTTCCTCGATCGACGTTAGTTTCTTGTCCTTGATGTCCGGGGCTTCAATGAACCCGTAGTAACGGCCCATCCAATAGTCCTCAAGCCAGCCCACTGGCGGCGTGACCGACCGGCTACCGCTACCGCCGTCATAAAGTATCGTCGGTTTGCTGCCCCACATTGCCTCCTGCTCGCGCGGGGAAATGCCGCGCGTGCCCCCACCATAAGGAACATACCCCGGCTCAGGCGCAAGATCGTGGCGGTGTGAGTTGGTGTAACTATGCCCCACCAAATCCACCGGCCATTCGCGCAAATACTGCACGGCCCGGTCTTCTTCGCAATCGTTGCCCGTCATGGCGCCATAGATGAAATTGAAATACGGAATGTGCTGCATACGCATCACTTCCCATGACCGCTCGATACTGCGTAGATACACCGAACGCAATCCGGGGTCGGTGCAGTGCGTCAACAACGCGTGATAGGAACGAAACGCCAACTCATCATCCCAGGGCACGACGGTATCCGGCGGAAATGTCAACTTCTGCCGGACAGTAAACGTGTGATACCGCCACTGGATAAGCTGTTCCAATCCCTCCATGTACTTGGAATCGCCCGTCAATCCGTAGGCTGTCCACATATACGTTTGCGCTTCCATCCCGTTCAGGCCGTTCGATACGTAACCGTACGGTCTCAACAGATAATCGGGATCCCACCGCCCCCAACGCGTGGGTTTACCATCCATATCCATCAGCACCCAGCCGTTGTCCATGATATGCGAGGCTATGTTGGCGATGTGCTTTTTCGCGCGTTCCTTCTCCGCGCCTTCCGCCACCAGATCGTGAAACAGCGCAACAGAGTAAATATGCCCATTCACCTCGTCACTGGACGTATCGCCCTTCCACTGCCAGAGGCCATCGTCCGACGGATACCACTTAGCGGGCAAACCGCCTGAACCCCGTTCAGCACGCTTGCCTTTATCCACATTCTCCGCCCATATGGCCCGCGCAATGAATCCCGGCTTCGGAGTAATCGAATCCAACCAAGCCATTGCTTTGAAGGCATTTACCGCCTCCTCCCGCGCATGCTTGTCATTCGTTGCGGCATACTTGAACGACATCGCCGCGAGGTAATGAGAGGTATGGCCGCCATCGTTGTCGCTCACTTCGCGTATCCACGTATTCTCATCCCGCGACCAAAACAACTTGTGCACGAATCCAAGCCGCTTTTGCCCCCACTCCTCCAACTCTCGCTCGTAATAGGCCGCCTTCTTTGCCAATGTGTACGGTTCATAACGAATCACGCCAAGACCCGAATTGGTCGCAATGTAGACCACATCCTCACCCACGGCTATGGCATTGACGTAGTCGCCGGGAAGCCAATGGTGCGCGCCAAAATACTGAAATCCTTCTCTCGTCTGACGAATGGCCCCGGTCGTCGTGCCTATCCACAGATCGCCGTCAAAACCCGCGGCCAAACATGTCGTGTCCTCATAGGGCAGCCCCTCTTCCCCGGTAACTACGGTTAGCGCCATACCCCGCAACACACCCAATCCGCGATCCGTTGTAATATAAAGGCGGTTGCCGGCCGACAGCGCATCGCGCGTGATACGCGATGGCAAAGTGCCCCAGTCAATCGGATCTTCCACATATTGACCCATGTTCAACAGTGCCAGACCACCCGGCCGCAGTAGGTACAGCGTGCCGCTATAGGACATGATACGTTCAATCGGACCAATCCGGACCGGATCCGCCAGCACCTGCGTAAAGTCCTCCATAAGCACCGTGCTGTCATTGGACAAATACCCACCCTCGGGCTTGATGTTGACTATCTGATCCGTGTCAATGCGATAGATTTCATCGCGAGTGGCCACATGTACAGCCCCCAAGTGCAGGCAAGCATCCACGTACTCGCCTTCGGCAATCCGATTCCACTTTCCAACTTCAAGCCGATACACTCCGGATTTTCCAACGGACCAGATCGCACCGTTCAAAACCCGCAATCGCGTGACTCCTTCCGGCGCGTCCGCGGCGGGTACGAGAGTTGTACCGCTGAGTCTGTGGACTTTCCCATTGGCCAGCGCGAGAACCGTGTCGTCAAGGGCAACCACGTCACTCACGGGAAACTCGGTCGCAACCTTCTCCCCAAACTCCTGAAGATAAACCGCATCAGGTTGAGGGCGCCAAAAAACGGACGACTGCTCCACAGTCTCCCCAGTTGCCATGGAAAAACCAACAGACATAAGTGGAATAGCCAATACACATACGGCTCGCATGACTAAGGTCGACATCGCTGCTAATCCTTTCCCCAAAGTTCCTCTGCGAATTTATGATACCGGCTGAGTCCACGGCAAGTCATTCTTTTGGGTGCGAGGATTCACCGGTCCAAACCTCGGACCTTGCGCCGGCCGCGCCACCAATGACGAAAAGTGCCACCAAACTAAAATTGGGAGCCCATGATGTCATGGACTCCCATCCGAGATTAGCTTCGACTATCGAGACCGGCTCTAGTTCTCCGAACGCCGGCGTTCGCCACCTTCACCGCCGCCAGGAGCGCCGGGAACGCCAGGAACTCCGGGGCCGCCAGGACCTCCAGGACCGCCGCGGCCACGCATTGCAGTCGCTTCAGTCCACTTCATCAACTGCTCTTCCGAAAGCAATTCTTTCAAGCCCTTGTCCAACTTCTCGCGAACTGGACCCAACACTGTGCGCAAGGATTGGAAATCGCCGCTGGACATCGCCTTCTCGCGCTCTGCACTCGCTTCCGCCACGTACGCGGAAACAAGTGCCAGCGATTTGTCCAACTTCTCCTGCTCCAACCCAAGGCCCGAAAGCGTGTCCACCATGCGATCCCACTGGCGATCGAAGGAACCAAGCGTCGCCATCGCCTTGGTCGCCTGTTCTTCCGTCAAAAACGCCGACACGTCCGTCTTGAACTTGTCCCGGTGCTGCTTGGCCAGTTCCTGCATCGCGGAAAAGCGCTCGCGGCCGCCGCGGCCCTGGCCGTCACCCGATTGCACTGCATCTTCCAACGCTTGCCGGCTGGTCTTGTATGCGTCCGCAAGTTTCCCTGTGTTCTCGTCGCTCAGAGCAAGCTCTTTCGCTACACCCTTCGCCTGCAACAACCAGGCTGCTTCACGCTTAGCCGGATCGAGTCCGCCGCCTCCCCCGCCGCCGCCGCCCGGCTGCGCCGAAGCCTGTATGCCGCCTATGCAAAGCGCCGCACATGCAGCTCCCATCAAGGCCCAACGCACGCCTCTTAACGGTACCCAAGATCGCTTCGTAACCATTTGGCCGTCTCCTGTTGTGAATTGCCCGATTCACCACCCGCACAAAGGCTGTCTTTGAACAGGTAATTTGTCGTGTCAATGTTCCGGCGTAAGCCCGAGAACAACGTCAAACACCGCTGACAATTCGCCAGCCGGTGATTCCGGCAATGCCGCAAACTCGACCATGAGGCGATCGCGCTGGGCCTGCTCGTGCAAGCCACGCAATACGCCATCCCCCTCGTTCAACGGGTGCCCTTTCACATAGCATTGGGTCGTGAAAGTCTCTTGCCCCTTCACCTCGACCGCCATGTGAATATGGGGCGGTCGACCACCTTGACCCGGCGCATACGGCACGGGCTTGATCGTCCGAAAATAATACTCTCCGCTTTTCCCAGTCAGAAATCGCCCAAATCCTTGAAAATTGCCGTCCAACTTGTCGCGGCTTGGGCTTTTCGTATGGATATACACCCCATTGTTGTCGACTTGCCAGATCTCCACGAGGGCATTGCGAAGGGGATTGCCCTGGGAGTCCAGAATCCGCCCCGTCAAATGGGTCACTTCACCCACCGCCGAATGAATACTGTCATTGATGACTAATAAGTCGTTGTCGGTATCGAGAGGAAGACGGTCTGGGTAAAAAGGACCTTCTGTTTGCGCGGGGGTCAAGGACAATGCCTCCGCAAACACCCCGGGGCTCGAGAATGAGACCGCACCAGCGGCAATTCCCTTAATCAGGGACCGGCGGGTTAGGGCCGAAGATGAAAAATGCATAAGCGGTCGATTCCTTTCGGCAACGCCGGACTGACGCAATTGGAACACGGTCAGGCGACAAAAGTTCCGGATACCAACCAGTTTCGCATGGTTTTTAGGAAGTTACAATCCTTGAATTATGCTCGCAACAATTCAAAAGTCAGCGATCGTGAAGCTAAATGGTGGTGGTTATAAGTGGATTCCATGAGGTTTGTCAATAGATTCCCTTCTGTAAACAGGCTAAAATGAAGACAATACAGTTACGCGCTCTCAAATACACACCAAACAACTGGTATACTTGATGGCGAATGGAAGATCCGAATCAAAGGACGGAAACGAGTCAACATGGAAAAACCGGTCGAGTACGCGGCACCCTGGAGTACAGCGCTTAAACTAATTTCCACACTCTCTACCGCATTACTGGTGGGCATTCCACTTATAGCGACCTTCTCGGGGCCCCGCAGCAACCCAGCCTGGATGGCAGTCATGGTGCTCCTGCCGATGGCTACTGTCGTTTCCTGCGCAATCTTTGTTATACGCGGCTACAAGCTCACCAAGAACGCAATTCTGATAAGGCGTCTCGGTTGGCATTCTACTATCGACACAAGCGAATTGACTTCTGTTGAAGCCGACCCGGAAGCCATGACGCGATCCATCCGCCTATGGGGCAATGGGGGATTGTTCTGTTTCTCCGGTCTATTCCGCAACAAGAGGCTGGGTACCTACCGAGCCTACGCGACGAATCCATCCAAATCCGTCGTTATCCGCACCTTGCATCGCACCTTCGTTGTGACGCCAGAGTGTCCGCATGGTTTTGTAGATGAAGTCCGGAAAATACAGGGAATGCGGTAGCGCGTCACCCGCGGAATCGTGGGATCATATAGGGTACGGAGTCTCGATAAAGGCGATAGGAATCGCCGTGCCACTTGAGATAGCGTTCTTCTTTAAATCGCGGCGCGATGACACAATAGGCGGACCAAATAACGGCAAGCAAAAGTCCATCGAAGGTATGGACAGGCGCCGTCCACAATACCAGCGCAAATCCCAAATAAACCGGATGGCGGCAAAAGCGAAACAATCCGCTAGTGGGAAACGCGCCATAGTCGACAGGTTTGCCGCGGGCTACGGATACCCAACCGATGTAACCCGTCTGCAGACCGAGCCCGGCATCGGCCAAGCTTTTCAATAAGAAAATCCAACTTCCAACAAAGAACGCGCGAAACAACCATCTTTCGAATTCGTTGCCCCCTAAAACCACCCCGCTTGGCGACCACAAAACAAATGTCATGATAAGTTGAAGACTGGCAAATAAAACAAAACTGGTAGGCGCAAGGTCCGCTCCAAGTCGCATGGGCGACAATCGGGACAATACTTTACGGCCCTGCGTGGAAAGCAAATACGAATGTACTATCGGAAACTGAACAAGGAGAAGCAGATTGGCCAACACGGCAAGCCAGCCGTCAAGTCGTCCCCAACCTGAACTCAGTCCAGTGTAAAGCCCAATACTCATTACCGTCACGGCAACCGCAAAGATGAAGTGGGTCAATACACCGTAGACAACCGCGAACGACACTACGGCAATTCCGCGATGGCTAATCTCAGGGAGACTCGACGTCAGGGACTCCTTTCATGATACGCAGAATCCAACTTTGGCTACCCGCCCTTCCAAGCTCACTATACCCCTCCAGTCCCGTCCAAACAAGGTGAAGCCATGGCAAGTTGCGGCATTTACACGGCCGCTCGGGAAGGAGTACTGTTAAAGACATGTTTGGGCATCCATGGCGGGGAGCTTTGGACACCGAAGTAACGGGTGCAACATGAGGGAAGGAATCGTGAAAAAGATTCAAGCAGCGAATTGGACACGGCGGCGCTTTCTAAAAGGCGCGGCCGTGGCAGCAGGAAGCGTGGTGGCCGCACCGACCGTCATCACCTCAAAAGCGTTGGGGGCCGCGGACCGGGCGGCGGCCAGCGAACGAATTACGCTGGGCGTCATCGGCCTGGGGGGACGCGGCCAAGGCGTTATGCGCGCGTTCATGGCTCAGCCGGATGTGCAAGTGGTCGCCGTATGCGACTCGTTCGGAGATCGGCGTGAGGGCGGAAAGAACCACGTCAATCAAACGTACGGCAATCAGGACTGCAAAGCCTACATCGACATGATGGAATTGCTGGACCGGAAAGACATTGATGCGTGCTT
The DNA here is from genome assembly GCA_045863295.1 of Candidatus Hydrogenedentota bacterium. Classification (GTDB taxonomy): domain Bacteria; phylum Hydrogenedentota; class Hydrogenedentia; order Hydrogenedentales; family SLHB01; genus BTWA01. Next base: position 133,828 of record BTWA01000007.1, on the reverse strand, counting down.
GATTGCCACCGGCGACAATTGGCACTCCGGCGTATCTATCATGGCCGCGCGTGCAGGCAAGGATATGTATTGTGAAAAGCCATTGAGTGTGTGCATTACCGAATCGCGCGCGGTGGCCGATACCATGAAACGCCTCGGACGCATCTTCCAGTGCGGAACGCAACGGAGAAGCATCGGTAACTTTATTTTCGCGTGCGAACTGGCCCGTAGCGGAAAGCTGGGCGAATTAAAGGAAGTTCATGCAGAAGAGGCGGGCGGATGGCAAACGTTCAACTACGAAGTGCTGCCCGAAGAACCAGAGCCGCCCAAGGAAGTGTTTGACTGGAACCGCTGGCTGGGGCCGGCCGCATGGCGTCCCTACAATGCCAAATATCCGACACGCGGTTTCTGGAGCAATCACGTCGACTTCAGCGGCGCGTCCATCTGTGAATGGGGAAGCCATACCGTGGACCTGTGCCAATGGGCAAACAACGCCGACGATACCAGCCCCATCGAGTATTGGAAAGAAGGCGACCGGTATTGCGGCCGCTACGCCAATGGCGTAAAGCTGGTCATTCGCACCGGTTTACGCTTCGGCTCCTGCCCGGTGCGATTCGAAGGTACCGAGGGCTGGGTCGAAACCGGCGACGACGGCATCGTGGAAACCTATCCTAAATCGCTGCTCGGCAACCGGGGCTTTGAAGGAGGCTATCCGCCGGATAATCACATTCGAGCGTTTCTCGATTGCGTGAAAACTCGAACCGAATGTATTTCAAACGGAGAAGTGGCGCATCGGTCCATCTCGTCATGCCACGTCGCCAATATCTGCAAACGCCTCGGCCGCCCCATCAAATGGGACCCGGTCAAGGAAGAATGTATTGGAGACGACGAAGGAAACCGGCTCCGGTCACGCGCATACCGCGAACCGTGGTACCTGTAGGAAAGTGGTTTCTGAATCATGAACTTGATGGCGCCCATACCCATTTTGCGAGTCTTTGACCATGCAATGGCAAAGTCGTTTTACATCGATTGGCTGGGATTCGCTTTGGAATGGGAACATCAGTTTGAAGGGGTCGCGCCGAGGTACATGCAAGTGACAAGAGATGCATGCACTCTGCATCTGACCGAGCATTACGGCGATTGCTCTCCCGGAGCGAGGGTGTTCATTCGTGTGAACGATGCAAAGGCTTTGCACACAGAATGGAATGCTCGGACCAACCCATACATGAAGCCGGGCATTGGCAATACGCCATGGAATTCCATTTGCGTCGAGGTTGTCGATCCGTTTGGCAACCGGCTGACGTTTGACCAATCCATGAGATAGAACCGGACCATTCAAGAAAACGGGCATTCGATAGAAAGGTGGAACGATGAAGGGGATACTTGGGTCTTGCACCCTCATGCGATCGGCGGGGCTGGCCATGCTGTTGACAGCGGCTCTGGCCTCAGCTGCGTTCGCCCAGTATACGGGCAACGAAGACGAACTCATAGCCGTGCTGCAGAGTGATGCCGCATGGCAAGCCAAATTCGAGGCATGCCGCGCGTTGCAGGTCGTGGGCACCGCCAAGTCCGTACCTGCCCTCGCGGCCCTGCTCAACGTGGAGAAACTGGGCCACGCAGCGCGCAACGCCCTGGAACCCATGCCCTATCCGGAAGTCGACCAGGCCCTGCGTGATGCGCTGGCCTCTACAACCGGACTCCACAAGGCAGGTGTGATTATTTCGCTAGGTGAGCGGCGGGACGCCAAGGCCGCTTCGATGCTGGCACAGCTTCTGAACGACGCGGATGCCGAAATCGCTCGATCAGCGGCCGGCGCACTCGGCCGGATCGGCACGGAAGAAGCAGCAAAGGCGCTGATGGCGGTGAAAGAAAACGCTGCGGATGCGCTGTCCACACCGCTGGCCGAAGGATTGCTCGCAGCCGCACAACAACTCGCCGCGGACGGCAATCCCAAGGCGGCCATGCCGGTGCTGAAGGCGCTGCTCGCGGAAAGCGAACCCGAGTATGTACGGACCGGCGCGTTTCGAGCAGTTATGGATACGCGGCCAAAACAAGCGCCAAAACGCCTGATTGCGGCGTTGGCCGGTAACGACCCCGTCTTCCGGGATCTGGCCGCGCAAATTGTCTCAGAAAAAACCGACGGCTCCGTGCCAACCAGCGCCTTGCTGGCTACACTACCCACGTTGCCGCCCGGTGGTCAGGCCGCGCTGATTCGGGGTCTCGGCGACCGCCAGGATCCGGCCGCGCGTGAAACCATCCTCGAACTCCTCGGCAGCGACGACAAGGCCATCCAGGCCGCAGCATTTCAGGCCGTCGGAAAACTCGCCAATGCCGATGACGTCGTCGCACTTGCGGCACTGCTCGCATCGCCCGATAAGACGGTCGCCGACTTGGCCATGCAGGCACTCACCAAATTAAAAGGCGCGGAAGCCGATGCCGCATTGGCAGCCACAGTCGCTTCATCCTCCGCCGAGGTCAAAGCACCCGTCATTGAATTGTTGGGCCGGCGCATGGCGCCTCAGGCGGCTGGACTCGCCGCGGCAAACATAAAGGACGCGGATGCGGACGTTCGCTTCGCTTCGTTGAAAACCTTGACCGTATTGGGAAGCAAGGAGGATATGCCGGCAATTCTCGCTACATTGGAAGCCGCGAAAGACGATGCCGAACGCGGAGCAGCCGCACAGGCCGTGGATGCCATCAGCCGAAGTTACGGAGACGAAGTCCTGCCCGCACTGCTCGCTTCCATGGCGTCTACGTCTCCATCGACCCGTGTGGCGATCCTGGCCGCATTGAATCGCATAGGGAGCCCGAAAGCGCTTGAAGCTGTCGTCACGGCGCTCGGAGATGCGGATGCATCCTTGAGCGACGAGGCGGCCCGTGTATTGGCGGATTGGCCGAACGCAGAAGCGGCTCCTCACCTGCTCGCTCTGGCACAGGGCGACAATGCATCCCGAAAAGACCTGGGTCTTCGTGGATACGTACGCCTGGCGAGGTCCGAGGCCGATCTCGCAAAGAAAGCCGAAATGCTGACCACGGCAACGGGAATTGCTTCCAAAACCGAGGAAAAATGGCTCGTCCTCGGCGCATGGGGTACATTGCCCACTCCGGGATCCCTGGACGCATTGAAGCCCTACTTGGATGACCCGGCGGTGCAAAACGAGGCCGCAGCAGCCATTGTGAGCGCCGCGTCGGAACTGGGCAAGCAGGAGGCCGGCAAAGCGCCCGCAATTGAAGCGCTGAAGGCCGTGATGGGAAAAGCCACCAACGAAGGCATCAAAGACAGAGCACAACGAACCCTGACCAGCCTCGGCGGCTGACCGCACAACCAGCGTAGTTCCCACAGGGTGGAACGACCGAAAGGGTCGTTCCACCCTGTGGCCGTCTTCCGCACCGTCTCCCAATAAATCAATTACTTGACAGGCAGTACACGTAAAAGTTAGTATACCGTCCGGATGGTATAGTTACAGAGTGCCCATAAATGCCACGACCCAGTTGCAAAGACCTGATCCTCGACGCTGCGGAGGCCGTAGTGATGGAAGGTGGCGCGGCTCGGCTCACCTTGGACGCAGTCGCCGAAAAAGCGGGCGTGAGCAAAGGTGGCGTCTTATACCACTTCCCTACAAAAGAAGCGCTTCACGTAGGCATGATCGCGCGTCTGATTAATCATAGCTATGCGCGACGCGAAACCACCCTGCAATCCCTGCCCGAGACACCAAGCCGGGCAGTGAAGGCGGAACTCATTTCGCTCCTTCTCGGCCGGGATTCGGACGACCGCGTCAGTGCGGCCATGCTCGCCGCTATCGCGAATGAGCCGCAGCTCATGAGCACAGTGCGTGAATACAACGAAAAGCGGTTCGAAGGCCACAAGTCGCCTGCAGAAATGTTTGAACGCAAGGCGTTGTTGTTGTTGGCAGCGGATGGGCTCTTCTTGATGGAACTTCTCCAGGTATCTCCATTCAGCCACGAACAACGCAAAAAGCTGGTGGACGAGTTGCTGCACATGGCCGATAACGTATCGTAATCCCATCGCTCTCTCTTGGAATAGTGCTGCAAGCGTGTTCGGTCAGGTGTGCATATGTGATGTATATCAGGCGCCCGCCGCGGAAATCGCTGAGCAAGAAGTAAGGACCAGCGGAACATGCAAACCAAACCACAGATACTTGCCTTTTGTGCCCTCGTCGCGTGGCTCGCGGCTCCAGCGCTCCATGCGCAAGGACCTCCGGGTCAAATGCCCCCGCCCGACGTAACCGTTATTGAAATCAACGCAAAAACACTGCCGGTTTCATACGAATACGTGGGTGTGACGGAAGCGTCCAAAACGGTTGAAATCAGAGCCCGGGTTCAAGGTTTTCTCGAATCCCGCGATTTTGAGGAAGGCGCACTGATCGAAGAAGGCACAAAGCTTTTCACTATCGACCAAAGGCCGTTTGAAGCCGATAAACAAATTGCCGCCGCGCGCGTGGATCAGGCACAGACCCGCGTAAAGTTGGCGGAACAGGAAGTAAAACGGCTCCAATCGGTAAATGTGCCGGGCGCCATTGCGGAAAGCGATTTGGACCGTCAACTCGCCGATCAATCAGATGCGGCTGCATCGCTTAAACTCGCTAAAGCCCAATTGGCCAAGGCCGAATTGGAACTCGGATATACCGTCATCTCCGCGCCGTTGAAAGGATATGTCGGAAAAGCTCAAAAAGAAATCGGCAGCCTTGTCGACGCATCTCAAAACAGCCTGCTCACCGTCATGCACCAGGTAGACCCAATCTACGTGAGTTTTCAAGTCAGTGAACGCGAATACCTGAGCATGAGAAACGACGAAGCAACGGGGCGCATTATCCTCGCAGGCGACGAAAAACCCTATCTCGAAATTACATTGCTCGATGGAACGGTCTATACCGAAAAAGGAACAATTGATTTCGAATCCACGTCTGTAGATCTCGATTCAGGTTCGGTAGAAATTCGAGGCACCTTTAGAAACGCAGAACATACACTCAAACCGGGACAATTTGTCCGAGCCCATATCCGTGGCTGGCAGAGGCCCGGAACCATTGCCATACCCCAGCGCGCCGTGAGCCAATCACCACAAGGCGCCTATGTCTATGTCGTCGCGGAAGGAAACAAAGCCGAGTTTCGCTCCGTCAAACCGGGGGCATGGGTTGGCCAGGATTGGATCATCGACGATGGCCTTGCTGAAGGCGAAAAGGTGATCGTGGAAGGATTGATGAAAGTGCAGCCCGGAATCGTGGTCAATCCCGTCAAAACCATGCAAACTTCCAGCAATACCGACGCGGAGTAAGGCGCAGGTATGATTTCCAAATTCTTCATCGATCGCCCCATTTTTGCATCCGTGCTATCGATTATCATCACGTTGTGCGGCCTCGCCTCGATGTATTTTCTGCCCGTGGAACAGTCACCGGAGATTACGCCCCCAACCGTCGAAATCCTGGCGCACTACCCCGGAGCCAACGCGGAAACCGTGGCCGAATCGCTCGCAGCACCCATCGAACAGGAATTGAGCGGCATTGAGAATCTGCTCTATTACCAGTCACAAAGCGCCAACGACGGAAGCTTGGGAATCACACTGACTTTCGAAATCGGCTCCGATTTGGACATCGCGGCAGTAGAAGCCCAAAACCGACTGAAACGTGCGGAACCCCGGTTGCCCGCGGAAGTCATCCGCCAGGGCATTTCCGTAATCAAACGCTCGAATAATATCCTCTGCGTCGTCGCCTTGAATTCCGATGACCCGCAGTTCGACGACCTCTATCTAAGCAATTACGCAACCATCTATATGCTGGATTCCCTGAAACGCGTTCCTGGCATAGGCGACGTAAGCGTGTTCGGCGCGCGCGACTACTCCATGCGCATATGGATTGATCCCGACAAAATGGCGGCAAAAGGACTGACCGTCACGGATGTCGCCAACGCGATTCGCGAACAAAACGGATTGTACGCCGCCGGACGAATCGGCGCGGAACCCGGGAGTGGCGAAATCTCCTTTACCATTCCCGTAATTACCGAGGGCCGGTTCGACGAACCTGAGCAGTTTGAAGACATCATCTTGCGAGCCACCGAAGACGGTTCCATCATCAAGATCCGTGATATCGGACGTGTCGAATTGGGATCGCTGAGCTACGATTCCTTTGGCCGGCTGAATGGAAAACCGACAGCATTCATACTCGCGTTCCTGCAGCCCGGCGCTAACGCCCTCAGTTCAATGAACGGCCTGAAGGTAGCTCTCGACAACCTCCAAACAGCGTTCCCAAAAGGGGTCCAATACGATATTCCGTTCGACACCACAAAATTCATCAATGTGTCCATCTACGAAGTCGCAAAAACCTTTTTCGAGGCCGTCATACTGGTCATTCTTGTAGTCTTCGTGTTTCTGGGAAGCTGGAGAGCCACAATCATACCCCTGATTGCCGTCCCGGTGGCCATCGTCGGCACATTTACAGGCATGCTCCTCCTCGGATTCTCCATCAACTCTCTTACGCTCTTTGGCCTCGTGCTCGCCATCGGTATCGTGGTGGATGACGCGATCGTGGTCGTCGAAAACGTCGAACGCATCATGCACGACGAACATTTGCCCGTGCGCGAAGCCACCATCAAGGCCATGAATCAAGTCACAGGCCCCGTCATTGCCATTGTCCTCGTGCTTTCTGCCGTCTATTTGCCCGTGGCTTTCCTCGGCGGCCTGACCGGCGTCATGTACAAACAGTTTGCCGTCACAATTGCCATCTCGGTAGCCATTTCAGGCCTCGTGGCATTGACATTGAGCCCCGCGCTCTGTCGCGTACTGCTTAAACCGAATCACACGAAAACTTTTTTCTTCCGGTGGTTTGACAACATCTTTGGAGTCTTGACAAGCCTCTATACGCGCTCGGTACGTCTCGGAATCAAGTTCGGCATTGTCTCGCTTATCCTCTTCGCAGTGCTCCTGTGGGCTACGTCGGATCTGTTCAAGCGCGTCCCCAGTGCGTTCGTGCCCCAGGAAGACCAGGGGTATTTCATGGTCGTCGTGTCATTGCCGCAAGGCGCTTCGCTCCAACGCACAAAGGCCGTAATGAGCCAGGTGGAGGATTTCCTCCTGAACCAACCCGAAATCGCCCGGGTCGTTACCCTCGGAGGACAGGACTTCCTGGCCGGTCGCTCCGCAAGCACAAGTGCCGGCGCCATGTTTGTCAATCTGAAGGATTGGTCGGAGCGAATGGCCCCGGAGAATCATGTAGACGCCATTGTCGGCCGCGTATTCGGCCGCTTCGCGGGAATGCAGGAAGCCCTGGTACTGGCATTCAATCCTCCCGCTGTGCGCGGGCTCGGTTTGCGAGCAGGATTCGAAATGCAATTGGAGAGCCGGGGTATCAGCGATGTACGCAAGCTCGCCGCCGTCACGGACGAATTCGTGGGTAAGTTGCGTCAGGATCCCATGTTCATGGGGGTATCCAGCGTGTTGAACGTGTCACAGCCCCAACTCTTCGTGACCGTGGACCGCACACGGGCCATGACCATGGGCCTGCCAATCTCCAATATCTTTGACGGGCTGCAGGCTTACCTCGGCTCGCTGTATGTCAACGACTTCAACAAATACGGCCGGATATATCGCGTCCAGCTTCAGGCAGAGCCGCAATATCGCTCCCACCCGGATGATATACGAAAAATATTCGTGAGAAGCAACGCGGGAAAGATGGTCGAGTTGTCCAGTGTGCTCGACATTCAATACCGGTCCGGGCCCAACGTAATGAGCCGATTCAACAGCTTTCCTTCGGTGCAAATAACAGGGTCCCCCGCCCCCGGATTCAGTACCGGCCAAGCCACGGAACAAATCAAGCAGATCGCCGCTGAAACGCTGCCGCCGGGTTATGGATTCGAATGGAGCGGAGCGTCATACCAGGAGATCAAGGCCGGAAACCAGGCGCCCTTCGTTATCATGTTCGGGCTGATCGTGGTCTTTCTCGTATTGGCAGCGCAATACGAAAAATGGAGCATGCCGTTCGCCGTTTTGCTCGCTGTGCCCTGTGGCGTATTTGGCGCTGTGTTGGCGGTATACCTGCGTGGCCTCGAGCGCGACATCTATTTTCAAATAGGACTGTTGACCTTGATTGGACTCGCCGCAAAGAACGCCATCCTCATCGTTGAGTTTTGCTCCGTGCTTCGCGCACAAGGAAAGGGTATCGTGGAGGCTGCTGTGGAAGCCTCCAGGCTTCGCTTGCGTCCCATCGTGATGACTTCGCTGGCTTTCATTCTCGGTGTGTTGCCGCTGGCCATAAGCGAGGGCGCCGGCGCCGCGGGCCGGCACTCCATTGGAACCGGCGTCATGGGTGGCATGATAGCGGCGACGTTTCTTGCCGTGTTCTTCGTGCCGCTGTTTTTCGTCATCATCCAGGGAATCAGCGAATTCCGTTTCCGGCGCCCCCCAAAGCGTGAAACAGATTCGACGGTCCCAGCAACGAACTGAACGGTAATCCAGTATGAGTGCTACTTGCCAAAATAGAGTCGCCAACATCATCTTCGCCTGCATTCTGTCTTTAAGCACGATCATGGGTACGGGCTGCAAAACTGGACCCGACTATGCTCGGCCCGATGTGGATATTCCCACAGAATGGGCATCGCCTCGCGAAGGGGGCGCCGTGGATCAATCCACGGATTTGAGCCAGTGGTGGACCCTGTTGAACGACCCGGTACTCACGGAACTCATCGGCAAAACCCTCGAGAACAACCTTGAAATCCGCACCGCTGAAGCGCGCGTGCGTGAAGCCAGAGCCGCAAGACGTATCGCAGGCTCCGCTTTGTGGCCAACGCTCAACGCCGCGGCATCATGGACCGAACGGCAAGTGGTGGAACCCGATCAACAGGCCGCACCGCCCATCTCGTTCGGATTGTCCACGTCGCCAAACGGCATTTCGCGCAGCCTCACGACGCGAAGAGGTGACCTGAGCACAACCACAACCATTACGGGCCAGGATTCAGCGACCAGTTATAACTACACTCCCGGAAGCACGCCCGAAAAATTCGATCGCACATCGGGACTCTATCAGGCAGGATTTGATGCAAGTTGGGAAATCGATGTCTTTGGCGGAAACCGCCGCGCAACCGAGGCCGCAAGCGCAGTCATCGAAGCAGAAATCGAACGGCGCAGAGATGTGCAAGTTACGATGGCCGCCGAGGTGGCGCTGAACTACATTGAGTTGCGTTCCACCCAACGCAGACTGGAAATCACCGAAAAAAATGTCCAGGCACAAGCAAAGACCGTACAATTGACGCAAGCCCGGTTCGATGCAGGCCTGACAAGCGAACTCGATGTCACTCAGGCAAGAGCGCAGCTGGCCGCCACGCAGTCCCAGTTGCCAGTCCTGCATACCCAAATCGAAAGTTCTATTCATCGCCTCGGCGTACTCGCCGGAGAAGTCCCAGGTTCTTTCCGCGACACGCTCTATCCCTCGCTTCCAATCCCGGTGACCCCTGCTGAAATTCCAGTGGGGTTGCCTTCGGAACTCCTCCTCCGCAGGCCTGATATTCGCACTGCGGAGCGAGAACTCGCAGCCGCCACGGCACGGATAGGCGCGGCAAAAGCCGACCTATTTCCAAAGTTCTACCTGACCGGTGCGTTTGCCGGGCAAAGTCCCAGCTTGGGAAATGTGTGGAGTACCTCAAATCAATTGTGGTCAGTCGGCCCCAGCATCCATTGGCCCATCTTTCAAGGCGGGCGAATCCTTGCTAACGTAGAAGTACAGGACGCGCGTCAGGAACAAGCCCTGATCGCCTACGAGCGAACTATTCTCTTCGCTTTGGAAGACGTCGAAAACAGCCTGGTATCTTTCGCCCAGCAACAGATTCGCAGAAGGTCGCTCGAAGAAGCGGTCAAAGCAAACGAAAAAGCCGTTCAACTTGCGAATGAAAGATATGTACGTGGCTTGGAAGGTTTCCTGAACGTGCTGCAGGCTCAATTGCAGCTGTTCCTGTCGGAAGACCAGCTTGTACAGAGCGAAAGCTTCGTATTGACCGACCTGATAGCACTCTACAAGGCTTTGGGCGGAGGCTGGGATACACCTTCGCCGGAAACAGAAACCTCGGTCAATCTAACCGCGCAGGAGAATTGAATCCCCCCCTGATTGGCTTACGTCGCGCGACTTCGTATTATGTAGTTGCCGCCGCCGGTGCGAGTAAGTTCTACACACAGGGAGGGGTCGATTTGCGCCCACGTCACATACTTCTGACGTTTCTTCTTTTGTCAGTGCCCGTCTACGTGCACAGCGCCCCTCCCACGTCCGATAATGCCAACTTCGTGACCGTTCCCGGAGGTTCCTTCACCATGGGCTCGGACTCCGGCGATTGGGACGAACTACCCGTGCGCGAAGTGATTATCACTCACGAATATCGCATCGCCACTCAAAAGGTCACATTGGAAGAATACCAGCGGTTCGATCCCACGCATACAGTCTCCTCCGCTTCGGGATCGGTCACAGGTGTCAGTTGGAACGACGCCGTCGCATACTGTACTTGGCTCTCCAGCAAGGACGGAAATCACTATCGGCTGCCGACCGAAGCGGAGTGGGAACGCGCCTGCACGCTCAACGGAGGCGGTCCCGGAGACAACACAAATTCCGCGCTCAACTTGGCCCCAAATATCGTATTTAAAACCACGACGTTTGAAGGAATTGTCTACTCTAAATTGTTCGATGCCGGCGAATACGTGTTCGGCGGAAATGACCGTGCACGCACCGGATCTGCAGGAACGTTCATACCCATTGTGGTGTCCGAGGATCCAGGTTGTGAATGGAAGATCGCTGTACCCGCCTATGGACCACAACGCGTCCACACAAACCTCCAGGTTGGCGCAAAGCCGTACCTCGATCGTGAATATCTCGTCACCGAAATGGACAAATCGCTCGAAGGTGCAAGACTCGTTCAGACCTGCGTGACTGAAGAGTACTCGAACGAGGATCGCTTTTTGTCCATCCAAGCCACCAAGCCCTTTCGGCTGTATTTCGTGTTCAACAAGACCACAAACGCGTTGCCTTCGTGGCTTGGCGGCTTCGATGCACACGGCGTGGAAGCCGCAAACCTGCCACTGCTGTCAAAGCCAACCCCAGGGAAACTCGGCCTCATTGGCATGTGCGACGACGTCGCGGAATGGTGTCACGACTGGTACGGCGAATACCCTGCATTCGCGGAACGTGACCCCGTCGGTCCGGCCTCAGGGGTCGCTCGCGTCGTGCGCGGCAACAAAATCGACGCAAACACACGCTTCATGCTGCCCCATACTCGCGGTTACTATTATCAACGGCAGTCCAATCGCGCAGGAATGCCTCCCTCATTTGGCGCGGACAAAGGACCCGCTGAACTCGGACGGCATGACATCGGCTTTCGCATCGTCCAGGCAACCATGCCCGACTCTATTCCCGTTGCATCATGCACACCGTTCGTCAACAGAGGCATAAAACAGTTAACGCATGGTGCGGCCCTTTCGTTCGGACCGCCGGAAAACAAACCCTATTTCCGCAAGCGGTACCTGCTTCCTTCGCCCCCCGAAACCATTACCGCATTTAACGCCCAATCCCACTCCGAACGCATCGCGCGCCATGTACGCGCCATGGCACTACTCGGATTGCATCCCGCCTTTTGCGGACACAACCACAGCCCCGCACTGGAAGTCATGCCCAACGGCGATCTGTTGATGGCAATATTCACATCATGGGAGGAATACGAGCCGGGGATGGCCATTATCGCAACACGATTGCGGTTCGGCAACGACGAATGGGACATGCCAAGCCTCTTCATGGACATGCCGGACGCTTGCGACAATACGCCGCTGTTATGGAAGGACGAAACAACTGTTCGCTTCTTCTGGGCAAATACCCACGCGGCGGGCGCATATCCCTTTAGCTGGATCGAAACCAACGATAGCGGGGCCAACTGGAGCGACGTCCAATTTCCCCAATTCACGACACTACTCGGGCCCCATTCCAGACAACCCATCAATACGATGCTAAAAGACAAGGAGGGGCGCGTCTTCCTGCCCAGCGACGGCGAAGGACCGTCGTCCGTACTCTGGCTCAGCAGAGACGGCCTACATACATGGGAAGATCCCGGTGGCCGAACCGGCGGCCGGCATACCACCATTACGCTCCTTTCCGACGGAGAATCGATCCTTGGATTGGGAGGCAAGAGCAGTGAAATCGGCGGGTACATGCCTCAGTCTATTTCTCGAGATCAAGCAAAATCGTGGACCGTCTCTGAAACACCGTTTCCCGCTTACGGCTCCAATCAACGGCCGTGTGTAATCCGATTGAAGAGCGGCCGTCTCTTCTTCTGCGGCGATCTGCAACGAATAGACGGCGCTTCCCCGGTTACCGTCTCGGAAAGGGGCGCTATGGTGGCACTCTCCGAAGACGACGGCGAAACGTGGATTAGGAAGAAACTCCCCGGAGCGCAGCCACACGAGGACAGCGAAAAGGTGAATATGGAGGCAACGCTTGGCTACTCCGTGGCGCGCCAGGCGCCGGACGGATTGATCCACGTTATCACTACCATGAATAAACCCTGCCTCCACTTCGCCATGAACGAATCATGGATACTCGCAACGGAATCAAATAGCCCACCCAATGAGGCCTTGATGACAAATTCCGCGCACGTGATTCGCGACGTGAATCTGTATTCAGAATCATATCCCGACGGAAAACCCAAGCACACATGGAACGCCGGTGTAGGCGATGACGGACGCTATTTGCTGCATGGACCGGAGTCGTGGTTCTACAGCGACGGCACGAAGTGCTACGAAACTACCTACGAACTCGGTCAAAAGACCGGACTCGAAATATCTTACGCACCCAACGGACAACCCGAATGGAAGCGGGACCACACGGATAAAAGTAACGAAGTAATGTCCATCTACTGGCAGAACGGCAATTTGAAATCAAGGTCTCACTGGCGCGAATTTCATGCCCATGGCGAAGCCGTATCCTGGAATTTGAATGGAGATCAGACAGACTGCGCGAAATTCGACAACGGCCAATGGGAATAACTAAACGCTTCGTACAACGGTGAACTGTGTCCTAATCCTGAAACTGTCTGCAGATTTCCTGAAACTGAAGTTCACAATTGTGAAATGCATCCACAATTGCGGGATCAAAATGCTCACCTCGCTCCTTGTAAATGATTGCCGCGCTGGCCTCATGAGACATCGCGTCTTTATAGCATCGCTTGGATGTAAGCGCATCGTATACGTCGCATAATGCCAGTATACGCGCAGACAACGGGATCGCATTTTCCCGCAATCCCGAGGGATAGCCCTTGCCATTCCACTTCTCATGGTGGTACAACGCAATCTCGTATCCCATGGCCAGAAACGTATTATCAGGAAACTTGTCTTTCAGGCGCCGCAACGTATCCGCGCCCAATTGGCAATGCGTCTGCATAATCGCATATTCGTCTTCAGTAAGTTTGCCCGGTTTGCACAAGACATTGTCGGGAACGCCAACTTTTCCAATGTCATGCAGTGGCGAAGCTGAATAAAGCAAATCCGCAAAGTCCCTCGATATCTCACCTGCATAGGGGCCATTCGTGGCAAGTTCACTCGCAAGCAATGCGCAGTAGGATCGCATGCGTTCCAAATGTGCGCCGGTTTCCGGATCGCGGGATTCCGCAAGCGTGCTCAAAGCAAATATGGTGCTCAACTGCGCTTCGGTGATTTGGCGCACTTGTGCTTGCACGCGCTCTTTCAGCTCCTCGTTGTACCTCTCTGTCATTTCATGAAGCGCACGCTCTTTTTGCCTGAATCGCAATTTGGCGAGCGAATTCTCGATCCGGGCCCTAAGTATCCTGGGCTGGAATGGCTTCACAAGATAATCGTCAGCGCCACGGCGTATGCACTCGCTGATGATCGTCGGATCATCGTTTCCCGATATAATCACCACGGGAATGCCGGAAAGTACCGAATCCGATTCCATCTCCCCCAAAACTTCTACACCATCCATCACTGGCATATTGAGATCCAGTAAAATCAAGTCCGGTGTCTGTGCCCGCATGGCCGCCAATGCCAGGAGCCCGTTTTCCGCGTCGCGGGAAGTGTGACCTATTAAGCGAATATGACCGGCCAGGACAGCACGATTCTGCTCGCTGTCGTCCACGATCAGAATGTCGGCCTTGTCCAAGGCCATTTCGGATGTTTTGTCGGTTAAGGCCATTTCCATGCACACTCATCCTGACGTCTATACGTTACGCGGGAATCGGGTCGGATTCTGGTTTCAAATACCGGTCGAGCGCTGCAAAAAGTTGCCGGATTTTTACCGGCTTCGCCATATGTTCGTCGCACCCCGCCGCCAAACAATCTTCCTCAGATACGGCGCTGGCATTGGCCGTAAGTGCGATAATCGGTATGTTCTGAAAATCTGGCATCGCGCGAAGACGACGGGTGGCTTCCAGGCCATCCATCACCGGCATGCGGACATCGGTCAGGATTAGGTCAGGTCTATGTTTTTGAGCCAACTCAATGCACTCGCGCCCGTTGCACGCGAGAACCGTCTGGTAGTGCTTCAAGTAAATCATGTTCTCAATCATCACTCGATTGGCTTCATTATCTTCGGCGATCAAAATCAGTTTTTGCTCCGTCTGCCGCCCACCGGCTTGCTCCAGTTCCGGCACCGCGGATTCAGGCCCGGCAACCCCCTCGGTACTGCGGGGAAGTGTAAATATAAATGTGGATCCCCGGCCCAACTCGCTTTCTACCCATATCCGGCCGCCTTGCAAATCGACAAGACGGCGTGTCAGTGCCAATCCCAAACCGATTCCGCCAAGTGCCTCATCGCGTCGCCGGTTTACTTGGTGAAACTCATCAAATATGCGCGACTGGTCTTCTTCAGCAATCCCAATACCGTGATCGCTGACCGAAATTTGAAGTTCATGTTCTCCATCCGGGCGGGCGCCAATTTCAATGTGCCCACCGTCTGGGCTGTACTTAATGGCATTCCCCACCAGGTTGAGCAGAATTTGCCGGAATTTTCTTTGGTCGGCGACCACTGCACCCGCGTTATCTGGAATGTCAGACTTGATGGAAATACTCTTCTTCTTTAGCGGCTCACTCAACATCTTCATCACTTCATGAACAGCCAACTTGACTTCGAAAGGTTCGGCGCGAAATTCCATGGTCCCCGCGTCGATGCGCGCAACATCCAGCACATCATTAATGAGCGACAACAAGTGTTCGCCACTGGCAGCCACACGGCCTACATATTCACTCTGATCCTTGTTGAGCGTGCCAAATCCCTCGGATTGCAGCAAATCGGTAAATCCGATGATCGCATTCAACGGCGTGCGAAGTTCATGGCTCATCGTGGAAAGAAATCGGTTCTTGTGCTGATTCGCCAATTCGAGTTCGACATTGTTGGCCTTCAGATTACTCATGGCCGCTTGAAGTGCGGACGTACGCTCAGCGACTTCCTCTTCAAGCCTTTCCCGATGCCGGGCAAGTTCAGCAGTACGCTCTTTCACTTTGGCGTCAATTACGCGGTTTGTCGCTTCGAGTTCAGCCATTCGGCTCGCCGAGTCTCTCATCTCTCGTATGCTGCGAATACAGGTCGAAACCAAGAACACATCAATAAACACAACCCACGCGGCATGCTCAATCCATCGCCATTGTGAGGCGAACAAAACACCAAATACAGACTGCGGCCAATATACGCCCCGCAAAAAATGATCCGTGGCGACAACAGCTGAAGCCGAAATCAATACAGGCCAGTCACGGTAAAATGAAAGGAATGCAAGTGAACCAAATACATGAAAATGAGTCTCGATCCGGCCACCCGTAAGGTGGATTAACAATGCTCCCATCAACATCTGGGAAACACCCACCACATGGCGCGTCAGAAGCATGCCGGGATAAAGCTGAACCAATAAACACGGAAATATGGAGATGATTCCGCCTAGTATAACCGCCGACCAAACATGGGGGTGTAGATGGCTTACCTCGCCCGACCACGCACGCGGCGATACCACCAGCGCAAAAACGACAGACGCGATAAACTGAAATACCATCAAACCGCCGAAAACCTTATCCACTTGAATGAATAGGCGTTTGCGGTCTCCCTCGAATATTTCGTTGGCTCGCGCTAGAACATCCAAAATCGTCGCTACCTTTCGCGAATATCGTGTTTCAAACAGAACACAATCAATTCTAAGTTTGCACTGGACCTGCAGCTACTCGAACAGACTGCAGCCAAAAACAGGAGCAATTACTGGACTCCCGCTGCCATCTCGAATCAAGTCAACCAAACTGTCCTGTATTGGATTGGCGCCTTCGTGGCCCCGGCTGCTTGTGATACCGCCCTGAAAAAGCAATTTTCCATCCGTATCAAAGAGGAGTAAAGCTCCTGAAGCCGACACGCCAAATTTCCTTGCCAGATCACCCCGCTTATCAAATACCTTTTGTACACCTGGGGTTTGGTCGAAATAGCGCACGTTGATTGTGTTCCGCCATTCGACCGCAAGGGCAGGATCGGAAGGCTCATATGAAATCAAGATCGGACTCACTCGAGACGAGATGTCCGGAAGCAATCTATCCAGTTCGGACAACGTTGCCCGTGTACAAGGACACTTGGGATGAATGAACAGGAGTAGGGGCATCTTAGAGGGTATTACCGGCAGGTTCACACCTTCGGGCCAAACAACCATCCCAGTTTGGGCCTTGGCGGGCTCATTCTCGTAAAGCGCAATGATCCAGAATCCGCACACGACGGAAGTGGACCACAAAATCACGCCTGCAATAAGCCGGTAACCGGGCATGCCGAGCTTCTCAAGTTTGTATTGATAGGTTTTATGGTTCCGGGACTTTAGCAGAAGCTCCAAGTTACTTCAATCTACAGCCCCCGGGAACAGCAATCGGACTTCAGATGCAGTGGCCTCCCAGAGGCCGACGTACGTAATTGCGTAAATCTAATCAGAACAATACCTTCAGATAGTGCTATTGGCCGTCTTCACCCTTCGGAAACGAAGGATAGGAATCATCGAGAACCCAATACTTCGGGGCGGCAAGACGAAGGGGGCGCCCATTCTCAATACCTGGATCACAGTTTTTACGCAATAACAAAATAAGATCGGAGCTCACTGCGGGACTCTGATAAAAGTAACTGTGCCCATAAATATCAGCACGTTTGGTACGGGCATCGATCACCGCGACGGTATCCATGGACTCATACCGGCGGGATTCCAAAGGCAATAAAAGGGCCATCGTTAGTCGGCCAAGTCGAGCCACACCGCCGAACAACCAGTTGGAGGCTTCCATCGCCCGGTCTTTTTCGGAAATGTATATGGTCAGTCGCTCGGGTACGCTCCCCAAGCCTTCCGGGATAATGCGTTGCGTCGCCACCTGGAGATCCAAATCCGGCGCGGCAAGCACCACGTTGCCCAATTTCAATACGCTTCGAGTATCGCGATTTCCACCCAAATGAAATTGGTGCAACTCGCGCAATGCTGTTATCACAACATCAGTACCGCGGCTATGAGCAATAATGTTGATCCTGTCCAGCGAGGGACACGCTGCAAGAGCCGTTAGAAACCTCTTCAGATGCCAGACCGTAAACTCTCCCGATTCCCGATCAATCGTATACCCCCGCAAGCCGCCGTGACCCGCGGGCCACGTATAGGCAATCGGTACCCCGTCCCTGCCCAGAAAATGCCAAAGTTCTGCCATCACCTTGACGGAATCGTCAAAGTTTACGTTGTACCCGTGTACAAACACATAAGCTTCGCGATGCTCACTCCCCTCAACGTAGTCGTTTACCAGACTATGCAAACGCAACGCGGCCGCTTGCTCGATATTCAACAACGCACTGTCGTCCGAAAACGCATGAACCCCTGGATTCAAGTAGTCCACCGGATCCGGAAGCGAAGTTATCTCACGGACATCAATAACGCGCGGAGCCATGTCCTTGCGGGGCGAACCGGAAAGGCTCTCTTCCACCAGGTTTTCCCACGATACATCCTCGCCAAACCCTATCCGGGCTTGGCCAAATACAAGCTTCGGACTCCGCATATGGCCATACTGAACATGCGGCGCGTCAGATAAATCATCCGGCATACGGTCGGTTGCATAAATGATGTCTACTTCGTTGGTCCTGAATTCGCTTCGCACCGATTCGAACGGGTTTTCTCCACCGTTCCTGTAGATATTGGGTGTTGGCATCATGCTGACAGTTGTCTGGCAACCGGAAAATACCATCAGGAAAAAAAACGCAAGGAAAGTCCCGGGTGAACGCGATGATGCGGATATAATGCGTGATATCAAGGGATGTCCACTTCTACTGAACGGTATCGTCGCCAGATGCATGAAAATACTATCCAATGCGGTATAGAGTCAATGGATAAGGCGCGATGGACTTCACGGATGGTCCAAGCGTGATAACGGGAGGATTCGCGATGAAACCCTGCTCGCTGCTACTTTGCCTGGGCTGTGCAATCATGACACGGGATATCGCCATGGCACAGCCCAACTCTCCTTCCATAGAAGCGCATGTCTTGCCAGCATATGAAAGAGCCAGGCCAAACGGCGAAATTGCGGGATCCTCGGAGGCCACTTTGGCCGCCGCGCAAAATGAGACCGAATCGTTTCTAGTGGTCGTCACAGCAAGGAACGGAAGCCTTCTAAATGTAAGTGCAAAGGCCAACCCAATGGTGGATGCCGGCGGCACGCCCGCTTCCATGGAATGCACGTTGTACCGGGCAGTGTACGTACCCGTCCGGGTCTCTTCGCCTCGCGCAACCGAACCGCCGGGATGGATTCCCGATCCCCTTGTCCCCTTTGTCCATCCAGTAACGGGAGAACCCATCCAGACTCCCGTATGGAACGGGGAAAAAGTATCCGGCGCGCAGTTCGGCGGTGTCCCGTTTAACGTGTGGGAGGACCACCACGAAAACATATGGATTGATATCGCCGTTCCAAAAAACGCGAAATCCGGCGAGTACAAAGGTTCGATTTCGATTACCGCGGAAAATGCAAAGCCAGTCGACGTGCCGGTAACGCTGATAGTGTGGGGTTTCTCCCTGCCGGAGGGTCCTACACACGAAAATCACTTCGGCGGATTCGAACGGGTTGCCGCATACTGGGGACTTAACACCGACGAGGAGGCCTACTACGCCATCGAAGATCAATTCATCGCGATGGCCGCCGACCATCGGATCAATCCGCCTATACCGCGGAGACTCATGCCAACACCGGGCGACGACGGAGTGATCGCGGTGGACGCCGATTTGGAAGCTCGACTGACACAATTCATGGATCGATTTCATGTCACCAATTTCGAAATTCACCGGGCTCCCTACACCGGCAATTCAGAGGAAGACCAGGTGAAGCGCAAGAACTACTACACCTCGTGGCATGAATTTCTTGCAAGAAAAGGATGGGTGGATCGTTCGTATATCTACATGTTCGACGAACCCAACACATTGGAGGATTACGACAAGGTCCGTGAACTGGCGGCGCAGATAGAGGAGGCAGAACCCCGCCTTCGGCGGCTTATCGTAGAACAAACCTACACACACGACCCAGCGTGGGGCACTTTGAATGAAGCCATCGACATCTGGTGTCCCCTGCTCGGATTCATCGATGAAGACTCTATCCGGGCTGTGCAGGCCGAAGGCGATACTGTCTGGAGCTATACCGCGCTGACGCAACGCGCACATAGCTACCATCCCCATTACGAAGAGGTAAAGGAAGACGATCCGCCGTATTGGCAGATCGACTTTTCACCTCTGGTCTACCGCATCGCACCGTGGATAAACCGCCGCTATAACATTACTGGCTTCCTCTATTGGTCATCTGTCTATTGGGGAAGCCCGGACCGCAATCCATGGCACGATCCCGGATTCCGCGTCCGATGGAATGGAGAAGGCTTTCTCTTCTACCCCGGAAAAGAGATAGGCATCGACGGGCCCATCGCATCCATTCGCCTCAAGAATTTCCGGGACGGCATGGAAGACTACGAATACCTCACCATCCTCGAACAGCGCGGTGGAAGAGAGGCCGTGGACAAAATAATCCGGGAGGCAGTACCCACTTGGAGCACATGGCTTGAAAACCCGGCGCAAACTCAACCCCTGCCAGAAAAAGGAATGATATTGGAAGCGTTGCGGTTAAGAATTGTGGAAGAGATTCAAAAGCGGCCTTGACGAAGACCCCGGATAACGAGGCCGTAGAGTTGCATAGAGTGCCATATGCCCGAGGACGAATCGGATTCCCAAAGTCTTTACCTCAAGTTGACCATTGTGATTCAGACAACGATGGCAATTGGCCTGGTTGTTTTTGTCGTACGGCAAGACTGGGAGAATGTATTTCTAACGCTGCTCGTGATTGCATTGACCGTGGTGCCCGCGGTGCTTAAGCGGTATCGCATCTATCTGCCGCCTGAGTTCCAGTTGATATCGGCTGCATTCATCTTCCTGTCTTTCTTTCTGGGATCGGCCGGTGATTTCTATTACAAATTCTGGTGGTGGGATCTTGCCCTGCACGCCGGATCCGGATTCTTGTTTGGAATGGTGGGCTTTATCACCTTGTATCTGCTGAACCAAACATCGCGTCTACCCAAAGGCATTCATCCCACGTTTGTCTGCTTTTTTGGCGTGACGTTCGCCGTCTTTATGGGGGTAATCTGGGAGATCTTTGAATATATCGTCGATCGAGCCCTCCCAGGCACCAATATGCAAAGCGTGGAGACAGGCATAGACGATACCATGCAGGACCTAATGGTGGACATAGCAGGCGCCGCTGTCGTGGCAGCCATGGGTATGGCTTATTTCAAGTCGGGGCGATACTCGTTTATTGGAGACGGAATCCGGGCATTCATACGACGCAACCCCAGGCTGTTCCGAAAACGGTCTTGATACTTCTCTTGTGCCGCCGGTATGGCGGCCAAGAAGCAACTCTCGTCTGAATCGGTCCCGGCAATTGCAGTAATGAGCTTAAGCCAAACTTGATGTCGCCCGATCGGTATATTGGGGTATACTCAAGCCACGGGATCCAGGGCGGCCGGATGGGGGTCCAGGCTGCCCAGGATTGCTTCTACTTCGTTCAGGGGGAGATCTCGCCATGCGCACGTCTAACGCGAAATTGGAGTCTGTAGTCAATCGCCGTCACTTTATGTCGTTGGCCGCCAGAGGAGTTTTCGGAATTGCCACCGCCAACTTTGTTGGCCTTGCGCAAACGTTGGCGCCAGCGCCGAGTCAGGTGGCTGTCACCCAAGGCGATGGTCGGGCACAGAATATTTTCGACGCGTTAAAGCGCATAGAACCATCCATCAAGGCCGCGCTTGCTACGAAGAAGCGGGTTGTCATCAAACCCAATCTTGTAAGCACGGAAAACCAACTCTCCGCCACGCACGCCGAGTGTCTGGAAGGTCTTTTGGAATTCCTGACTCCGCTCACAAGCGAAGAAATCGTCGTGGCCGAAACTTCCGCCAACGCTGCTACCGTGGAAGGATACGATCACTATGGGTATCCGGCGCTTGCAAACCGGTACCGGGTCCGTTTCCTGGATTTGGACGACCTGCCCTTTGAACGCGCGCATGTCGTCAACGAACGGCACCATGCAGTACCCATCCGCTTCTCGACATTCCTGACCGATCCCGACACGTTTGTTATCAGCACGGCGAACTTCAAGACGCATGACCGCGCCGTGGTCACCCTCGGCATAAAGAACCTCACCGTGGGTGGAATTCTGAAAGACAAAGGGTTCCGTTGGGGCGCGGGCAGCCAGGGGTCCAGCGACAAACATCTGGTCCACGGCGGACCCGAGAATCAAGGCATCCACTACAACCTGTTCACGCTGTCCCAGAAGCTGCGCCCACACCTTACCGTACTCGACGGGTTTCAGGGCATGGAACACAACGGGCCGGTGGGAGGCGAACCGGTGGATCACCGCGTCGCCGTGGCCAGCACCGACTTCCTCGCCGCGGATTGTACCGCCGCGCGCCTCATGGGCTTTGACCCCGCCAAGATCGGTTACTTGGTCTTCTGCGCCCAGGCGAACATGGGGGCATTTGAGTCCTCCCAAATGGAGATTCTGGGGCCCCAATTGGAGGAAGTTATCCATCCTTACCGGCCCCATGACAGCATCGAACAGCAGTACCGGTGGATGTGACCGCCCTGCGTCGCGACGGCAGGCTCCTTGCGCCTTTCGGCCGAGGGTTGTAGAGTAAGGCAAGAGATGCGAGTGTGTCTCCTGCCCCACGAGGGCGCGGCTGCAACTTGATGGTCAGGTGTTTATGTATCGGGCTGTTTTGTTCTATTCCTTCTGGGCTGCATTTGCCGGCTTTGCCACAGCCGCATACGGCCAAACGAAACCGCTGGACTTCAATCGCGATATCCGGCCGATCCTGGCGGACAACTGTTTTCATTGCCACGGCCGGGACGCCAACCAGCGCAAGGCCGGACTCCGGCTGGACGTCGCCGAGGAGGCCAAGAGCAAGGGCGCGGTCGTGCCTGGAAACTCGGATGCAAGCGAACTGGTCAAGCGTATCACGAGCGGAGATCCATCTGAGAAAATGCCGCCGCCCGATTCCAAGCGCGTACTGGATTCGACCCAGATTGAGAAACTGGTTCGATGGGTCCGGGAGGGCGCCGAATACAAACCACACTGGGCGTTCATTCCGTTGGCGGACACCCCACTGCCGGATATTCGAGACAGCGCAGGTTGGGCGAAGACTCCTGTCGATCTGTTTATCCTTGAGCGTTTGCAGGCCGAGGGATTGACACCCTCACCCCAAGCGAACAAAGAAATCCTCATCCGCCGAGTCTCCATGGACCTTACCGGGTTGCCGCCATCGCTTGAAGAGATTGACGCGTTTCTTGCCGACGAAGCGCCAGGCGCTTATGAGCGGCTGGTCGATCGGCTTTTGGAGTCGCCGGCGTACGGCGAGCGCATGACCAATGAGTGGCTCGATCTTGCGCGGTATGGCGATACCTATGGCTATCAGGCGGATGTCGAAATGTTTGTATGGCCCTGGCGGGACTGGGTCATCAGGGCATTCACTGAAAACATGCCCTACGACCAATTTGTAACGTGGCAGCTTGCAGGCGATCTCCTGCCCAATCCAAGCCAGGATCAGGTCCTTGCCACGACATTCAACCGCCTACATCGTCAAACCAACGAAGGCGGCAGTATCCCTGAAGAATTCCGCGTGGCCTATGTTGCGGATCGCGCGAATACTTTCTCGACCGCGTTCCTCGGTCTGACGATGGATTGCGCACGCTGTCACGACCACAAGTTCGACCCCATCTCGCAACGCGATTACTACAGCCTGTTCTCGTTTTTCAACAATCTGGACGAATCGGGGATGTACTCCCACTTCACCAATGCAACTCCGTCGCCCGGGATGTTCCTGACGACCGAGGAATCACGCGCGGAACACGTCCGGCACATGGAATCGATACAGGCCAAGGTTGCCGAACGCGCACAGGCCATCGAACCGGCTCGCGAGCGCTTCGTTGCGTGGCGAAACAGTCCCGATCGAAACGCGCCGCCGCTGGCGCCTATCGCACACTTACCGTTCGACGAAATTTCCGATGGCAAGACGCCCAATACGAGCACGGCGGACAAACCCGCGGACGTCGACTCCGGCGTGACCGCAACGGAGGGCAAAGTGGGCCACGCCGCGTTATTTAGCGGCGAAGACGCGGTGAAACTCGCCGAGCAGGGCAAGTTCGAACGGTGCCAACCGTTTTCCATTGCATCGTGGATCCGAATTCCGGGCCATACGGATCGCATGGTGGTGTGCCATGCGTCCAAGGCGTCTCTCGATGCCGCCAGCCGCGGCTACGAGCTTCTGCTGAATCAGGGCCGGCCTGAGTTTGCGTTGAATCACTTTTGGCCGGGCAATGCCGTGCGGGTGACCGCGAAGGAAGCGATTCCCATCGACGCCTGGACACATGTGGCCGTGACCTACGACGGCTCCAGCAAGGCTTCCGGCATCCGCCTGTTCATGAACGGCACACTCCTTGAAACAGAGGTGATTCGCGACAATCTGTACAAAACAATCATGTACGCCGACCCTAAAGACTCCCCTGCCCTCCATCTTGGGCAACGCTTTCGCGACAACGGATTCACGAACGGCCTTCTCGATGAATTCATGGTTTTCGATCGCGAGATTTCGTCGCTGGAAGTGGAATCCATAGCCGGCCAACACGATCTCCCTACTATTATCGCGGAACGTTGCACCGGGACGGATCCTGCCGCCGAGGATTCGCTCTTTGCGTATTACCTTCTTGCGGTCGATCCGGCGTATCGCGATGCCACAACGGCATTGCAGGTCGCCAGGGAAATCGAGAATACGTTTATTGGCGGGGTTCCTGAAATTATGGTGATGCGAGACATGCCGGAACCGCGACAGGCGTACGTGCTGGCTCGCGGCGCGTACGATCACCCGACCGATCCGGTGCAACCGTCCACGCCGGAGAGCATTATGCCGTTCGGCGAGCGTCCTGCAAACCGCCTGGGATTGGCCCAATGGCTTTTCGAGCCTGACCACCCGTTGACGGCGCGCGTGGCCGTCAACCGGTATTGGCTGATGGTTTTTGGCCGTGGACTGGTGGAAACCCAGGAGGATTTCGGCACCCAGGGCCGCGCGCCTTCCCATCCGGATTTGCTGGACTGGCTGGCCAAGGAATACCGGGACTCCAGCTGGGATACCAAACAACTGCTCAAGTTGATTGTCATGTCCGCGACGTACCGCCAGGACTCGACTCCGCGCCCGGACCTGACCGACCGCGATCCGCACAACGTTTTGCTCGCACGTGGACCGCGGCAGCGGCTTTCCGCGGAACTGATACGGGATAATGCACTTGCTGCCAGCAGCCTGCTGGTGACGACCGTGGGGGGACCCAGTGTGAAGCCGTATCAGCCCACGGATCTCTGGATTGACGCCAGCGGCCTTACCTATGTGCCCGACTCGGGCGACGGTCTCTATCGGAAAAGCATGTACACGTACTGGAAGCGCACGGTGCATCCGGTCACGTTGGCCACGTTCGACGCGCCGAACCGGGAAGTGTGCACGGTGCGGCGCGAAGTCACGGCGACTCCGCTTCAATCCCTGATCCTGTTGAACGATCCGCAGTATATTGAAGCTTCGCGGGTATTGGCCGAAAAGGCGATGGATGCGCATTCCGATGTGGAAGCGCGCCTTACGCACATGTACCGCGCATTAACGAGCCAAAGCCCTTCGCCGGAAGAAGCGGCAATTTTACAGCAGGCATACGACGAGCAAGTTGCGTATTACACCGCACATGCCGAAGAAGCCATTGCCTACACGGATGTGGGCGAAAGACCGCGGCGGGAGGATTTTGATCCCGCGCAGTATGCAGCCGCCACCGCCGTGGCCCAATTGATCATGAACGTGGACGCATTTCAAACCAAGTATTGAGGTTGGTTTCATGGATAGACATTGCCCCGTTTGCACCGGTCCGGAGCCCCTGGACGGCATGAGCCGTCGGCGTTTTTTGAACCGGTTCGGCATGGGCCTTGGCGGCATGGCTTTGGCCAATCTACTCAATCCCTCCGGGGCCGGTGCGAGCGTTGCACCCGGTATGGCATTGGATCTCCCCCATTACGCGCCGAAGGCGAAGCGGGTGATCTATCTCTTTCAGAGCGGCGGTCCCTCGCAGATGGACTTGTTCGATTACAAACCGCTGCTGAACGAGCTCAATGGGCAGCAGTTGCCGGACTCCGTGCGGCAGGGCCAGCGGCTCACGGGCATGTCGGCGAACCAGTCGTCCCTGCCGCTCGCGGGGTCGGTATTCCAGTTCAAGCAACATGGCCAAAGCGGGCAGTGGATCAGCGATCAGCTTCCCTACACGGCGCAGGTGGCGGATGAGTTGTGCGTGATTCGTTCCATGTACACGGAGGCGATTAATCACGATCCCGCGATTACGTTTCTGCAGACCGGATCCCAACTTTCGGGCCGGCCGTGCATCGGGTCCTGGTTGTCTTACGGCCTGGGATCCGAAAACGAGAATCTTCCTTCCTTCGTGGTGATGTTGACCAAGGCCAAGGGCGGCCAGCCGCTGTATTCGCGGCTTTGGGGCAGCGGATTCCTTGCATCAACCCACCAGGGCGTGCAATTCCGGGCCGGGGCCGATCCGGTGCTTTACCTGACCAACCCGGACGGCGTGACGGGCGAAAGCCGCCGCATGTTGCTGGACCGGCTCAAGGAGTTGCACGAATGGCAACTGGCACAAACCGGGCACACGGGATTGGAATCCCGCATTGCGCAGTATGAAATGGCCTACCGCATGCAAACCTCCGTGCCGGATGTGACCGACATGTCCGACGAACCGCATTCGATCTTTGAGGAATACGGGCCGGATTCGCGCGATCCCGGTTCTTTCGCGTCGAACTGCCTGTTGGCCCGGCGATTGGCCGAGCGGGGCGTGAAATTCATTCAACTGTACCACCGGGACTGGGACCATCACGGCGACGTGCCGAAGAATCTCCCAGTAAAATGCAAAGAGACGGACCAGGCCTGCGCGGCCCTGATCATGGACTTGAAACGGCGCGGCATGCTGGACGAGACCCTGGTCATCTGGGGCGGCGAATTTGGGCGCACCAACTACTCGCAGGGCAAACTCAGCGACGGCAACTACGGGCGCGATCATCATCCCCGCTGCTTTACGGTGTGGATGGCGGGCGGCGGCGTGAAACCGGGCCTGTCGTACGGCCAGACGGACGAGTTCGGCTACAACGTGGCGGAGAACGGCGTGCACGTGCACGATTTCCATGCCACGCTGTTGCACTTGCTTGGCATCGATCACGAGCGGCTCACGTACAAATTTCAGGGACGCCTATACCGGCTTACGGACGTACACGGAAAGGTTGTACAGGGCGTGCTGGCGTAGGTGCATGGGCAGAGTCCATGCAATGGGCGTCCGACTACGCTTCTTATTCTCTTTCTGGGAAACCTGCGGGGCCCGTGCGAAGACTCCTAAAGTCGCTCTATGCTCTATCGGTAACTATCGCGAATGAAACCGGTTTCAAGCGACAAGCCTATTCCGAGGCCGGAAAAGAGAATCCGGATTCACGCGGATGAAGATGCATTTCAACACCTGTGCTCGAGTCTTGTTACATGTTACTCTTACTTATTTGTCATGGGGTGTTGCATTTCGCAGGTGAATCAAAAAAACAAAACAAGGGTTATTGATGGAATTTCTCACTGTTTTCTGCTTTGTTAAGCGTTGAAGGCGAACGTTGGCCTGTGACGCAGGAGAGGGGGATCGATGACGTGTAGATTTTTTGCCGGTTTCTTGTTCGTTGTTGTTGCTGCACACGCGGGACCGCACCGGATTTTGTACAACAGCGACGGCGACAACATGTTTATTTACAAGCAGCCGCCGATGACGCCGGAGGATGTGTACCGGCATGTGGATGAAGTCGCGGATACGGAGGTTACCACGTTCCTGATGAGCCCCAACATCGGGATGACGCTGAACTATCCCACGAAGGTGGGCGACTTTATCGGCGAGCACGTGAACCCCGCGATTGCGGCGCGGATTACGCCGGACGCGGCCGAGAAGACGACCGAGCGCGGGATCCTCAATCTGCGCGGGCTGATTTCGGCCGGTCATGATCCGATCGCGCTTATCCTATCGCGCGCGAAAGAGCGCGGCATGGAGGCGTTCATATCGTTTCGCTTGAACGAGGTTCATGCCGTTGAATATGAAGACCACGTCATTCTCTCGCGATTCTGGAAAGACCATCCGGAGTGGCGCATCGGCAAACACAGCGATCCCTTGCCGCCGGTGTATCACGAGATTCTGGGTCCGGACACGCACCCGATCGTGGCTACGTGGCTTCCGGCGGGGTTGAACTTTGCGATACCCGAGGTGCGGGCGTACACCTTGGCCATGCTTCGCGAATGTTGCGAGCGCTACGACCTCGACGGCCTTGATCTCGATTTCCAGCGGTTTCCCATGTACTTCAAGCCCGGCGAGGAACAACAGCACATCCCCACGATGACGGCTTGGATGAGTGAGATTCGCGCCATGACCAAGGAGATCGGAGACCAGCGGGGACGGCCAATTTTGTTGTGCGCGCGGATCATGGCCAAACCGGAACAGAACACGGCCATTGGAATCGATCCGGTGTCGTGGGCGAAGAACGGACTGCTGGATATGGTGATTGTTTCGCACTACTTGCGGAATGATTTTCCCTTGCCCCTCAAGGCGTACCGGAAAGCGTTGCCCCAGGAATTCCCTTTGTATGCGTCCATTGAAGTTGCACGGGAACCGGAGATGTATCGCGAGATGGCGCGGCGATTGTGGCAGGTCGGCGCGGACGGCATTCAAGTGTTCAATTTCTTCACCACGCGCGAACGTGGTGAAGAGCCGCCGTTTGCGGTCTTGAAAGAGATTGCTTCGGCGGAGACCTTGCGCGGGGTGGCCGTGTGGCCCGAAGGGCCGATCTTCACCGTGGCGAACAAGCATGACGATACCGTCACGTTTATCGATCCCCATACGCTTGCCGTGCTGGACGTGATTTCGACCGGACCGAATCCCCATGAGATGTGCATCACGCCGGATCAGCGGTTCATGTATCTCTCCAACTACGAAGCGCCGGGGGATACAATTTCGGTCGTCGATTTGACGCAGCGAAAACACATCAAACAGATCAAGACCGGCGAGTACACGCGCATCCACGGGGCCACCATGGCGCCCGACGGAAAGCATGCTTACTTCACCGCCGGACAGACCGGTTTCGTCGTGGAGGTGGATACGGCCACACACGAGGTGACGCGAGCCATTCCCACGCACGGCAAGATATCGCATATGGTGCTCGTGTCGCCGGACAACGAGCGATTGTATACCGCCAATATCGAATCGCAGACGGTGTCAGTAATCGACCGGAAATCCGGAGAATTGATGAAGCAAATCCCCTGCGGCAAGGGCGTCGAAGGCATGGCGTTTACGCCGGATGGAAAACACTTGTGGGCCGCGAATCAATCCGGTGGTTCGATCACGATCATCGATCTCGCCACGCATGAGCCCATTGAGACCTTTCCCTGTCCCGGCATGCCCGTGCGTATCAAGTTCACGAAAGACGGAACGAAGGCGCTCGTGCCGAGCTGGACGGAGAAAGGCGAACTCATTGTCATTGATGTGACGACCCGCACGGAGCTGAAACGCATCGCCGTGGGGCCGTTTGCCATTGGAGTCGAGTTGACCCCGGATGAGAAACGGGCATTTGTGGGTTGCGAACATCTCGACGGTCTGCATGTGATTGACATGGGAAAACTGGAAGTGGAAAAGGTGCTCAAGACGGGCGACGGGCCGGATCCCATGAGCATGTGGTTTCCGCCAAGACCCTAGAAATCAAAATCGACTACGGTAACAGCGCCGTCCACGATTTCGGCTGTTCTAGAGAGTGGCGCGGGGGCGTCTTGATAACTTTGGCTTATGAAGCCTGGGTAGGCCACAATGTCGTATCTGCCTGCTTCCACCTGATCGAATTCGTATAAGCCACCGGCCTTGGTGTACTCCGAGGACAACGCAATGCCGCCCCGGCACAACAGGACTGTGCCGCCGGTGAGCGGGTTTCCCTGGACACGAATAGCCCCTGTCACTTTTCCCAATGCGGCTAACGCGATGGTCACCGACTGCGGAGCGTTCGATCTTGGCGTCACCATCGCGGAACCGGATCCGGCGCTGGGATGCGTGGCCGAGATCGCAAGCGGTTTGTCTGGAACGGCGTGGAGGGTGAATCTGCCTTCCGCATCGGATCGGGCCGCGGCGGAACTCGTGCCCAGTTCGCCGTTTTCCTGCTGTCTCTGCGTGAAGATCTTTGCCGATACCACGGGTTGACCCGCCGCATCCACGATCGTTCCGCGCACTTCCGCATCTCCCGGCCGCAAGGTGAAGGTGGCGGTCGAGCGTTGCCCCGTTGCCACCTCGACCGCGTCTTTTTCCTCTGCAAGATAACCGTCTGCCTGCACTTCTATGCGGTATGTGCCTTCACGCACTTGCATTTCGAATGACCCAGCCTGATCGACGATGTTTTTGGGCGCGCTGGATACCCCGCGATAATCACTATCGCGAAAGAGAGCAATCCGGAATGCGGGAACCGCGTGGCCTTGCACATCCACAACACGGCCCGCGAGCGTGCCGGTTAGCGGTCGCAACACAATCTGAATTCCTGAATCACCCGCGTTTACCATGGTGGCTTCTGACGCAAACCCGGCGCAGTCCGCGTGTATGGAATAGGCGCCTTGCTCCAAGCCCTCAATCCGAAAAGAGCCGTCCGATCCTGAACGAACGCCGCCCAGATTCGTTGCCGTACTCTCTACAACCCGGTTATAGGAAACATAGGCTTCAAGGGGATTGCCGCTTTCGTCCGAGACATGCCCTTCGATGGTATAGAGAGGCTGCTCTTCAAAAACGAGCCTGACGTCCCGTACAAACTGGCCTGGATTGACGGTGACCTCGCCTGCGGGACGTTTTTCGTTCCTGCCCGCGTTCAGCGAGACGTCGTACACTCCCGCAGACACGTTAGGGACCAGGAAACGGCCATCCGATGCGGATTGAGTGGTGAACCGCTTTGGGTTTGGCAGTTCAGTCTGTTCGAGGCCTGTTACCGTTACTTCGACTGGTTTGCCTTGCTGATTGACGACGGTACCGCTGATCTTTGCATCTTTTGTAGCCGTCATTACGATCTTCACTTCATGGAGTCCACCGGCCGGGATCATCAGCGGGCCGATTTTTTCGCTTTCTGTCGATCCGGCTTCGGCCCACACCGTTACTTCGTGATCGGGACGCATCTCTGTAAACACGAACCGGCCGGCGTTATCGGCATTGGCAACCTGGCTCCGCCTGGACACTTTTTCGAGATACCAGCAATTGACCCGTGATCCGGGCACCGGCTTCCCATCCACGTCCACTACAAGTCCGCTCATCACGATGCCCCGGTCTATAGCAAATTCTATCCCTTCAATTACATCGCCGGGATTGAGTTGCACGTCTGTTTCCATATCGCGTTGCCGGGTTGACCCGAAGCCGGGCACAAACGAACTCGCGCTAATGTGGTACATGCCCGGCGCGAGGCCAGTAATGGAAAACGTGCCGTCCGGGAGGGTCGATGGAGTGCGGAGCGGGATCTCCGGTTCGCCCGGCTTGCGCTGCTGAGTCTGGAATTGGAAAGTGCCGATCGCCGACCGGATCTCCGCGCTGATTCGAACCTCGCTCACGCCTTCTCCGGACGCCACCTCATACACGCGTCCGCGTACTTCGCCGCCCTTGGTGAGCCGTAGCGTGATGTCCGGTGCCGGTTCGGCGGGCATCACCAACGGCAATCCTTCAAGAAGGAGATAGCTTTCATCGTCCACGCCGATTTCGCAGCTCACCTGAGGCAGATGGTCGAACATGAATTGACCGTTATCGTCCGTGCTGATGGTTTCCTTGGGTATGTGAGTACCGATTGGCAGGGCTGAAACCACGAGATTGGGTATGGGCAGGTTCGTGACGGTGTCGATGGCCGTTCCGCGAACCGGTGCGCCCGCGTCCAGAATGATCTCGCAGGAATCCGATCCGGTCACCTGTTCCGCGGATTCCGCAGGCGCGTAGTCTTTGGCTTTTGCCACCAGAATCCAACGGCCCGCGGCCAATCCGCCCATCGCAAAGCGGCCGTCAGAATCCGTGGTTACCATGGACGCAGCCATTTTGGCGCGCGGGACAAGCGTTCCATTGAATGCCACGGGGAACACCTCCGCGCCGCCGATGGCGGTTCCATCTGTCGAACGCACAAGTCCGGCGATGGTCTCTCCCGGATGGAGCACAAGTAGCACATCCTCTTGCGAGATGCGCCGTGTCAGGCGGACCGCCTCGGATGCGTAGCCTTCTTCGTGACTTGCTATTACGAGGTAGTGGCCGAATGGAAGCGGTGATGCATCAAACGCTCCTGTGGGATCGGATTGCAGACGTGTCTCTTCACCGACCCTGCCGCCTTCGTGATTCCATGTGGTTGTCTTCGCCACGATCCGGATGGCGGCGTTCGGAACGGGTTGGCCGTCCAACGCGAGAACGCGGCCTCTGAGTATCGCGTCGCCCTCCGCGCGGATCGCCGCGCGCGCGATGTGCTCCGGCTCGGGTGCCGGGCCGGTTTCGACAAAGGAATAATTGGCCTCTTCCACTTTTTCGGGGCGGATTGGCCGATTGCTGTCATTCGACCGGCCATTGGCGAAGAAGAATACAGCCGCACCGAATGTGACGCTGAGCAACAGCAAGACGAGCGCAAATCGACGTTTCATCGCGGTACCCCACATAGTGGGGCCACAACTCCGGTTGGGTGTTGTTCAATCCGGAGTTGCAGCCAAGAACTGATGGGTCACTTCTTTGGAATACTGTTCTCCCGTAACTGGTCGATTGATATCCATTTGCCACCCCAATAGACCATTTCCGTCTTTCTGCTTCGATCCTGGGAATACGAGTTCATCGTATCCGATTCCTTGAATGCAAAGCTTCTGAGAGTGAAATAGTCCACGTCAAACTCTGGGTTTATTTCGACATTCGTATAGGTTACTTCTGACTCCAAATCAACAAGCTTGCTTTGAACAAGGCTGACAAACCAGAGACCATCGACCTGTTGGGGCTCTATGGTTCTACTACTTCCAACTACGCCTTCGCGATTGGTCGACTCTGCTTTCTGAATAAAGAAGTCTCGCTCGGCGTCTATTTCGAAGGATGATCGATGTCTGCCGTTCTGGACATCACCATCAAAGTGGATTGTAGCGTAATAGACTCCTTCCGACTTTCGAAGGGACCACACCGCTCCCGGATAATCCGACATCTTTTCAATGTAATCAATAAGTAATGTTCCGTCGCCTATCGTGTAACCAAAAATTCTAGGGTCGGGCTTCCACATCTGCTTGATGTACATATCCTGATTCGGCGCGAGTGCATCTTTTGAAGCCAATTCGAAGTATTGCCTGCTCGTCTTGACGGGATGCTGCTCGTTTCCTTCCAACGACTGGAAGAAGAACGAATCCGTCAGCAGAACCGTGATCTTTTGAAATGATGTCGTATCCGGGTTCTTGGTCTCGGTGGTCCAGTTGCGGATGAGTCTGTACCAGCCATCCTTGAAGCCCATTTCCGCCTCGACCCGATCGATTCTTTCGTTTACCGGTTGCGTTGGGCTTTGTGCCGACGCTCCCCCAGTGCGAGTTACTTTAGTGACGTGTGCCCTAAATGACGTAATACTGTCGTAGATCGCCTTAGACTCCCGGGCGAGCACCAGCAATTCTTCGGGCGGATCCGATGCCGGGCCGGTAATGAGTTCCTGCCCTGAGGCTGCCAGTACGGTCAAGGTTGCTATCATTGGCCAAGCGATTGTCCGAATCATCACGGATACCTCTTGCGATCGTTGTTACGCTGACGATAAACCGACTTTTGCCTGTTCGGCGACGTATGCCAGCGTTTTTAATCGTTGTACAGTCCGTATGCTTCCAATTGGGTTCGCTCCGTCTTTCCATCGATGAGCGCCGTTACCTCAATCGTAGATTTGTACACACGCGAAGCGTGATTGGGATCCCAGGGAACTTGAATGATGAGCTTGGCGCGAGTCGCAGGCTCCATGTGCACTGCGGTAGTTTCGGCGGCGACATGTCCGAAATCGAAGGTTTCGGCGTAGAAAACGTACCCGTCCGGGTGTTTGGACTCAGCAGCGCAATTTGCGGCGATAAAGCATAATAATGCTGAATGAATGCATACTCGACTCACTTGGCTTTGCTCAGCAATACGCATTATTAATGCCCTTATGCCGACAACTTGAGTATTGGAGTACAGGGACAGCAGCGTTAGCATAGTTCAAAAGGCGTCAGTCCGCAACTGAAAAAAAAGCAGCTTTTGCGCCAACTATGTAGAGACTTTCGGTGCATGGCAAGACGGGCGACGGGCCGGATCCGATGGGGATGTGGACGCGGCCAAATGAATGAGGAATCGTCCGCAGATTACACAGATGTACACAGGCAAGAAGCGAGTAAAGTGAATCTGCGGTTCAGGAATCTCTGCATGGCTTTGGCGCTTCTTCACCAATCCCGTTGTGTGCATTGGGGCTACGTTTTGTCCCTCTTTGTATTCTGTTGACGAATCCACACTTCAGGGAAATACGACTTGATCGGAGGGATCGCGATCATTCCGTTCGAAGCGGCCTTGGGGGTAGCCGTTTTCGTAGGAGATGATGAAAACGCCGCGGGGGGTTGGGTAGCGGACGGCGCGGTCTTTGCGATCGAAGTCGGCGGGGATGGAGCGGCGGGCGGCTTCGGGGGAATCGGGCTGCAGGTATTTGCCGGCCAGATGCAGGACGATTTTTGTCCGGTCGCCGAGGGAGTGTTTTGTGTCGGTGAAGATTTCGCCGTCTATATCACTCTCTTCGACGATGTGGGCGTCGACGTCCATTCCGGCGGCGATCATGGTATCCACCATTTGGCGCGTGTCCGCGGTGGGGCATGTATCGTCGTTTGCGCCGTGGACCACGATCACTTTGGGTTTGTTTCCCAGGGACACCTGTTTCACGAGATGATCGGGATTTCCGATGAAGCGCAATTCCTGATCGTCCTTCGATAAAAAGCGTGGGCTTTTCGGATCGTTGCTGTATCCGGCGTTGAGATCGCTTCCGCCTTCGAGTCCGAAGGCGATGTCGTCGGTGAGGCGCACCATGCCGCTAAGGTTTACGATGGCGGCGAAGGTGCGGGGGGCGAGTTTGTTGGCCATGAGGGCGACGTTGCCGCCGCCGGAGCCGCCCGCGGCGTAGATGCGAGCCTTGTCGAACGCGATCTCGCGCGCGTCGAGTTGGGACCAGACGGCATAGAGGGATCGGAGCGCGTCGAGGGCCTGCAGGTAACCGAAGTCGTAGGGGTGATTTGTTTCGGGATTCCATTTGCCGCTCTGCAGGTAGTCGACGCAGATGGCAATGACATTATAGCGATCGGCGAGCGTATCGGGGTCTGGCGCGCCGGTGGCGTGGGTGCCGCCCCAGTTGTGCAGGCTGAGCATAAGGCCGGTGTTGGCGTCGACGTTGGCGATCGAACCGTTGGGGTAATGGAGGTAGGCGTTGACCGTGCGAGGGGCGGGTTCGAAGGCCCATTCCTGGGCGGGCACCACGATGGCGGCGTTTGCATCGGGCAGCGTGGGCCATTCCTGCGCAGGAATTGAATCGGGCACGAGGGCGAAAACGCAGAGGCCGCAAAGAAATTGAGTCGAATTTCGGCGCAGAAACGTCATCGTTGGAACGCCCATAGGTAGTAAGTATAGTCCCTTTTGCGCGCACAATGAGAACTAAACTTCCAGGACACGATTTTGATTTCACGCAAAGTCGCGAAGACGCAAAGTGATTTTCAGTTGGAACTTCGTGGATTTTCCGTTGTTGCTCGGGCTTAAACGTACCTGATTTCAGCAGCGATTCCTTCTTGCCTACTTAGATCCGGAACTTTCAAGTTCTTTGCGGCGTTGCGTGAGTAATTCTCCATTTTGTCCGGTTTCGATGTTACCAGCATGTTAGTTTCCAGCTTTCGATCGGATCGAGCGGGTAGAGCGGCTGTGGGCGATTCTTGTATTCGAATGCCTCGGGGCCGGCCTGGGTGACGCCGGGGGTATCGACGGGGATTATGGCCGCGGCGATAGGGTCGTAGGCGGCGCGGGGCGCGGTAACGCCTTTGACGATGATGGCTTTGTGTTTTGCGGGATCAATGCCGAGGCTGAGCAGTTGCCGCAGACTGGTGGGCATGACACGCAGACTGTTGAGGACGACCGTGTGTCCGTCGTCGGTGTGCACGACCGCGGTCAGTCCCTGGTTGTATTCGCGCATGCCGCCGTGGCGGGCTTCCTCCTCGACGAAGACGCCGTCGGAGATATGAAGCACCTTCCCTGTGATGGATGCGGGAGCACCGTGTTGGGCGTCGGTTTTCGCTCCGACCCTAAGGGCGACGCGCACGCCTTCCCCCGCTTCCGCGCAGGTGCGTGCGGCTTCGGGATCGTAGAGTACGACGCAAACTCGGGGCACGCCCTGTTTGCACAGTTCGTGAAACAGAATGGTGGAATCGCCGGGCCCGCCGCCGCCGATGTTGTCGCCGGAGTCCATCAGGCAGACGGTACCCTCGAGCGCTTTGGCTTGTGCGACGGCGGAGGCGGTGTCGGGCAATCCCGCGTTCAATTCGTCTCTTAATGCGAATATCTCCTTGGCGAGTGCGGATGCAGCGGCCTTCGCGATCGAGGTGTCGCGGTCTGCGACGACGTTCACGCAGACGCCCATGTGCGGGACATCGGCGTAAATGTATCCGGGCGAACACGAGACCGAGAGGATGCCGGATTGGGTCGCGGTTCGTTCAACGGCACTGTACACGCTGGCCATGGGGCCGGAGCCGGTGAATTGCTGGACGATGTGAATCAGCAGGGGCAGTTTGCATCCCGCCTGCACCGGTTTGATTTTTCCCTGCGCGGCGCCGATGGCAAGCCGGGCGCATTCGCGTCCTCGTTCGCGTTGGTCGACATGTGGATAGGTGCGGTAAGCGACGGTGGCGTCTGGGAGTCGAATCATGTCTTCCGTGACATTGGCGTGCATATCGAGCGAGAGAATGAGCGGGACGGTTGAGCCTATTGCGGAGCGGACGCGGCGCACCGTTTCGCTGTCGGCGCTCGAGTGCGATTCGGTGACCATGGCCCCATGCAACGCGAGCAGCAGGCCGTCGATAGGTCCCGCGGCGCGAAGGCATTTGAGCAGTTCGGCGGCAATGTGTTCGTAAGCCGCGTCGGTGACGGGGCCCTTGGGGGTGGCCCATGCGGCCAGGAGCGGGACAAGTTCGACGTTCGCTTCGCGGCAACCGGCAATAAACCCGCCCAGTTCGTGATGCGCGTCCTGCCAGACCGGGACAAGTTCTTCGCCGCGATGGTAGTAGGCTTCCTGAAAATGGCGGAGTTCGGTCTTCTCGCCTGTGAAGGTGTTGGACTCGTGCATGAAACCGGCGATGGCAATACGCATAACAGCATTTACCTCAGGGCGGCGAGACCGCGGAGGGACTCGCGGGCCGCCGCGAGGGTCTGGTCGATATCCGCTTTTGTATGGGCCGTAGAGAGAAACCAGATACCGAACGCGGTGAA
This sequence comes from Candidatus Hydrogenedentota bacterium, assembly GCA_045863295.1. Classification (GTDB taxonomy): domain Bacteria; phylum Hydrogenedentota; class Hydrogenedentia; order Hydrogenedentales; family SLHB01; genus BTWA01. The sequence continues at coordinate 96,742 of BTWA01000007.1, read as the reverse complement.
TTGCACGCCGCGATGGTGCATGTCGCGCCAGAATGCATTTGCGGTTTCCGCATCGGCCTGTAGCGCGGTTCGGAAGTCGACGACCGGTGTCGCGCTTTCGGGTACAACGCTGGTGCTGAACACACTGGGGACTCCACGCAGTTGGAGGGGGAATTTAAGTTCGCCGGCGATGTTTGAGAGGCCATCCCATAGCTGTTGCCCGTGCGTGTGTGCCCGTTGCAGATTGGCGCCGCCCTCTTCCTTCAGGAACTCCAAGGCAGCCACGGTGGCGGCCATGGCCAGGGGATTTGCGTTGTAGGTGCCGGCGTGCACGGTGGCCAATTCGCCAAACAGGCGCATGAGGTCTGCTTTGCCAGCTACGGCGGCGACGGCAACGCCGCCACCCAGGGCCTTCGCAAACGTGGCGAGGTCGGGCGTGACGCCGTAGTATTGTTGCGCTCCTCCGAGCGCGACGCGGAAACCGGTGATCACTTCATCGAATATCAGGACGGCATTATGGGCATTGCAAAGACGGCGCAATGTGCGCAGGAACTCTTGTTGCGCGGGGATCAGTCCCGACGCGCACGCGAAGGGATCGCAGATGACGGCGGCGATTTCCGAGCCGTGGTTGCGAAATAGATCTTCAGCGAGCGCGGTGTCGTTCCAGGGGCGTACGAAGAGGTTGGCGGCGTCTTCTTCGGTTTGTCCCTTGGAAGACGGGCGCAGGATAGGATTTTCGCGTGGGCCCAGAGCAACGCCGGGCTTGGGAGGATTCCATGCAATCGTGTCAAGCCAACCGTGGTAGTGGCCTTCGAACCGGAGGACTTTCTTGCGTCCGGTGGCGGCGCGGGCCAGTCGAATGGCGGCATGCACCGCTTCTGAACCGGTGGTGTTGAACCGGACCATTTCGGCGCAGGGCACGAGTTCACGGATGAGTTCAGCCGCGCGCACTTCCGATTCGGATTGTCCCGCGTATACCAAGCCTTTCTCCGCCTGCTGCTTGATGGCTTCGATAACTCTTGCGGGAGAATGGCCGAGGAGCATGGGTCCCTGACCGAGAACATAGTCGATGTATTCGTTGCCGTCGGCATCCCAGATGCGCGCGTCTTTTCCGTGCGTATAGAAAAGCGGTATCGGTTCCGAGACCGCGCGCACGTTGCTGTTAATGCCGCCGGGGATGACGGTGCAGGCTCTATCATATAGGGACTTGCTCTTGGCGTATTCCATGGTTCACTCTTGAGCGCAGGCGAGTATCGCGCGCGATTTCAAATACGTTGCCATGCCGCCGGCAGCCATAAGCAGACCCACCAGAAGAGAGACGCGTCCACTCAGTCCCGCGGTCAGCAACACACTTACGAAAAGCAATGACCCCAACAACAGGGTGGTCAATCCGATAATGCGCATGGCCACGGCCGCGTCCGTTTTGCTCGCGGGCTCGGGCACGTGCGCCGTGGCGCCTTGCAGGCCGTCCATGAAATTGCGCACTTGTTCGCTTTTATCGGCGGAATCCGCAAAGAGCAGACTGCCGAGTCCTAGGCCTGCGGCCGTGGGCAGCAAGGTGAGCCATGTCAGATACTGCACTTCGCGGAGGTAGCTCATGCCGGTGGTGTAGCTTGCAATGGATGCGGCGATGCCGCAGGTCGCACCCAGCGCGAACCCCATCAGCGCGCCGCCGTTGGTGGCGCGGCGCCACAAGAGACCGGCGGCCATGGGAAGGGCCACGGGAGGAAGCAATGCCGCAAACAACTGTGCCATGATTTTGACGAGGTCGTCCATGGTTTTTGCCTGAGCGATTAGCAGCGCGAGCCCCATGGCAAGAAGGCCGATGGCCAGTGTGGAAAGACGGGCCACGAGGACAAGACTCTTTTCTGATGCATGTTTCATAAAGAGCCGCTTGACGATATCGTTCGTGACCACGGAAGCCACGGAATTGTAATCGCTGGAGAGCATGGACATGGTGGCGGAGAACATGGCGGCGATCATCATACCCATGAGTCCCGCCGGCAGCAGTTCCTTGCAGAGCAGGGCATAGACCTGATTTGCGTCCGCGACTTCGGGCAGGTAGACGCGTGCGCCGAATGCCGGAAAGAACAACAACGGAGGTCCGAGCAGGGTGAGCGCGGCGACGAGGTAGCCGACCCAGCGCGCTTCCTGATCGGTGCGCGCGGCGTAGTAACGCTGCACATAGGGCCACTTCGTGGCGAAGGTAAGCGCTAGGACGACCGCGAAGGAGAGCAGCCATGGCCAGGTGTAGGTTTCAACGGTGATGTCTCCAAAGCCTGTGGGAAGGTGATCGGCGATTGCGCCCATGCCTCCTGCCCTGCGCCATGTCAGCGGCAATAAAACGAGCACGGCGACCCCCATCACGACAAACTGAATAAAGTCGGTGATGAGCACGGCCCATAGGCCGCCCAGAAGCGTGTAAAGCACCATGATTATTCCACAGAAGAGAATAATCCAATTGATGGCGCTGTCACTTTCGAACCCCATGCTCACACGCATCATGGTGCCGATGACATACAACTTCAATGCGTCGTCGAGCACGATCAATGGAATGCCAAACCAACTGAACGACTGACGGAGTACATGCCCGTACCGCGTTTCCAGGTACTCGACGGGACTTGTACTGGCGGCGCGCCTCCATCGGGAAGCCAGGAACCAGGCGCTCAACAGGCAGCCCGGAATGGAAAACCACCAAATGGCCACCGCCACGAAGCCGTGCTTGTATGCCAGTGCGGAATAGGAAACGAATGTAAACGCGCTGAAGGTGGTCATGTACAGGGATATGCCGGCGAGCCACCAAGGCACGTGGCGTCCGCCGCTGAAAAAATCGCGCAGGGTGCTCATACGTCCGGAGTAGAACAGGCCGATCGCAAGGAGCACAATGAAGAATCCGGCGAGTATGGTGTAATCCGCCGCCGCCAATCCGCTGGTCATGTGTCGCGCATCCCTTCCCAAGTCGACTACCGTTGTACACGATCCGGGCTGGGTTTTTGTAATTTCACGCGGCGCATCTTTTTGGACAAGGCTTCCACTTCGCGGATATTATCGCCTGCGGCGGTTATTCAAGAGGGGTACTTACCATGACTCGGCACCTGCGCGTTCTCGCATTCCTGGCCTGTCTATCCACGGTATGGGGTTTGGCTCATGGGCAAACCAAGTCTGCCAGCGTGTTGTATCCAGCGGAGGTGGTGGCCCGTGTGCGCGAGAATATCGCGAACGATCCTTGGGCGGCTTCGGTTAAGACCGGCATTGTGGAAATGGCCGAGTTTTGGCGTGCCAAGACGGACAATGAATTGTGGAACCTCATGTTTGGTCCGGCCATCAACCGGTCCTGGATGGTGTGGTCGAACGGGTACTCGCCGGCGACGGGCCAGCCCGTGCCGATGTACAACTGGATTATGAAAGCGCAAGAGCATCCATGGAAAGTCGAGTGTCCGCACAGCGGCGAATTGTTTCCCAAGAATGATTTCAAGGCATTTTACGACTCGGGATTAAATGAGCGCGGAGTGTTCGATCCGCAACTGGCCGATCGTGCGTTGTTATTTAACGCGGAGCATCCCGATCCGAACGATCCGCTTCATCTGTATGGCGTGGATGATGGAAACGGGTATGTGAACGAGAAAGGCGAACGTTGGCGGTTTATTGGCGCGTACCTGATCTACGGGCAATGGAAGCAGTTGGTCTTGGGCGGTATTCGAGCGCTTAGCGCGGCGTATGTGGTAACCGGCGAGCCTGAGTATGCGCACAAGGCGGGCGTGATGTTGGATCGGGTGGCGGATTTGTATCCCGACTTCGATTTCAAAGCGCAGGGCGTGATGTATGAGGGGCCTGCGTCCGCGGGATATGTTTCGACCTGGCATGACACCTGCGAAGAAACGCGCGAACTGGCGATGAGCTACGACATGATTTTCGAAGCGCTGAGGGAGGATACGGCATTGCCTGCATTTCTTGCCCAGCAGGCGACGACGTATGGCCTGGCGAATCCAAAAGCGACATTTGCGGATGTCCAGCGTAACATTGAGGAGCGGATTCTGCGGGATGCGCTGGCCAATCCGGGCAAAATCTATTCCAACTATCCCCGCACAGAAGTTTTGAAGGCGGTGATGACGGCGGTGTTGCAGGAACCGGACGAGGCGTTCTGGGCGATTGTGGATCCCATGTTGGCGAAAGCGACGGCGGTAGACGGCGTGACCGGTGAAAAAGGGTTGGCGGGCTATGCGTCATTTACGATTTCGGCGTTGGCCCACTTTCTTGCGGAGTTCGACAAGGCAGACCCCACGTTTACCAAGCGGATACTTGAGCGCACGCCAAGTCTTAAGCAAACGTATCTATTTCACATCGATACGTTGTGTCTCCAGCGGTATTATCCGCTGAGCGGCGATGCGGGCCATTTTGCGGCGCCTGTGGACGAATACGTGGGCGTAAATTTCATCAAGCCGGGGGGCAACGTTTCGAATGTCGGGGGCTGGACAATACTGGCGCCTTCGATTAACCGGTTTCTCTGGAGTCTGTATGAAACCACGGGCGATCCCCGCTACGTGCAGGTGTTATACAAAGAAAACGGGTACAAGTTGGATGGACTTCCCTACGACATATACGGATCGGATCCTCAGACGTTTCAGTCGCAGGTGGCAAGCGTCATTCGGTCCGAAGGCACACTTATTGTCAATCCCAGCGTGAACAAGGAGGCTTGGCATCTGGGCATTCTGCGATCGGGAGCCGGTTTGAATGCGCGCGCGCTTTGGCTCGATTACGACAGCGGCGGCGGCCACGGTCATTTTGATTCCATGAACCTTGGCCTTTTTGCGTTTGGCTTGGACTTGCTTCCCGAGTTTGGGTATCCGCCGGTGCAGTTTGGCGGTTGGGAATCGCCTCGTTCCCGGTGGTATCAGATGACGGCCTCGCACAATACCGTGGTCGTGGACGGCGCGAACCAACCCAAGGGTTCTGGCACGACTACCCTTTGGGCGGATGGCGTGGGTTTTCGGGCCATACGCGCCGCTGCGCCCGAGACGAATAACGGCAACCGGTATGAACGCACGGCGGTGATGGTTGACGCCGGCCCGGAGCATTTTTATGTTGTCGACGTGTTTCGCGTGGGAGGCGGCAAGGATCACACGAAATTTATTCACAGTCATTACGGTCAACTGTCCACTTCGGGCCTGGAATTGGCCGAGGCCGGGGAGTATGGCAATAACACTCAGATGCGGAATTTCCGCATGGCTGCGAATGCGCAACCCGGCTGGTCCGCGAACTGGACCGTAGAAGACGTATACAATCTGCTGCCGTTTCCCCGTGCAATTGGCATGCGGTATTGGGATTTTACGACCGATGCAAGTGCCGGAACCGCGGAAGCCTGGGTGGTTGCCGGGGGATACGAATCCGACAACGAGCATTGGATACCCCGCGTGTTTGTACGTCGCCAGGCTGACAGCGAGGAGGTGCTTCAATCCACGTTCGCGGCCGTCATGGAGCCTTATGCCACTGCGGGCGTCGTCGAATCGGTGGAAAGGATAGAAATCACGGACAGCAATGGCAACGCCATGGGCGATTCGAGCGTGGCGCTGAAGATACGCATGGTGTCCGGGGAAACCGATCTGATGTTAATTGTCGATCCAGAATTGGAACGGGATTCCCGGATGGTGAATGCCGACGGCACGCAAACCGATGCGAATCTTGCATGGGTGCGCCGTGATGCCGCGGGAACCGTAGTTCAGGCGGCGTTGTGTCATGGTTCGTGCATGCAGGTTGGTACGTTTGAATTGAAGGGCGAGTCCGGGCAAGACTTCATGGAATACCGTCAAGAGTGAGGAGAGTACGATGCGTATTTGCCGCTTTTTGAAGAACAGCCAGCCGTCGTTCGGCTATTACTACGACGACACCGTTGTGCCGCTGTCCGATGCCTCTGGTGCATACAAGGCAAAGGCCGGTCGGGATGCCGACCTGAGTGCAACGGAGATTATGGAATTGCTTCCGGGCGGCGCAAAGGCAGACGTTGCCCATGCCGTCTCAGCATGGCTGGACGCGAATCCCGCTGAAAAGCAGGCGCTGTCCGTGCCGGTGGACGGCATTACGCTGCAGAGTCCCATTCCTTCGCCGGGAAAGATACTGTTGCTCGCGGGCAATTATGTCGAACACATCAAAGAAGGCGGCGAGGCTGAAGTGGAGCGGGAAGAAACGTTTCCCTACGTGTTCATGAAACCGGTTACAACGGTCAATCATCCGAATGCGCCGGTGCTCATTCCCCGCGTCTCACCGGATCATATTGACTATGAATGCGAGTTGGCAGTGGTGATCGGCAAGACTTGCAAGCATGCGAATGAAGGCAATGCGCTGGACTTTGTGGCGGGGTATACGGTGGTCAATGACATATCTGATCGCGTATATCGTCCGTTCCCGAATCGCAAGAAGCGGGAGCGCGACCCGTTTTTCGACTGGCTGCACGGCAAGTGGCATGACGGCTTCTGCCCGATCGGACCGTGCGTGACTTCCGCCAAGGCCATTCCGGATCCGCAGACGCTGGGGTTGAAGCTTACGGTGAATGGCGAGATCCGGCAGAACGCCCTTACCGCGCAAATGGTGTTTCCGGTGGCCGCGGTAATCGCGTTCATCACGCAATCGGTAACACTGCATGCCGGCGATATCATATCCACGGGGACGCCTTCCGGCGTGGCAATGGCTACCGGCCGTTATTTGAAAAACGGGGACGTGATCGAAGCCAGCGTAGACGGAATCGGCACCCTGAGGAACACGATGGGCAAAGAGTAAACGTCAATGCACGGTCATGATGCCAGCTCGATCAGGTGTTTTGACAACATCTTTTTGTTCTTGATCAGATCGGCAAGCGTGTACTTTTCAAGTTCGGCCAGAAAGGCTTCGGCCGCGTCGGCGAGCACTTTTTTCATTAGACACGACGGTGCGATTACACAGGTGTTTGATATGGCATTGAAACATTCGACTATTTGAAACGGTTCCATATCGCGTACCACCGATCCGAGATTGATTTCGCCGGGGTCTTTGGCTAACTTGATGCCCCCCCCTCTCCCCCGCTCAGTGGCGATCCATCCCTTCTTTCCGAGATCGTGAACAATGCGGACCAGATGGTTTCTGGAGATTCCGTAACGTTCGGCGACTTCGGTGATGGTGGCCCCTTCGGGTTGAATGGCGAGAAATAGCAAGAGCCGGAGGCTGTAATCCGTATAAAGCGTCAAATGCATACCGTCTTCCTTACTACCCACCGGTGGGACAGTATAGCACGGTGCGAGGCTTGGTTGACATCGCGGCGCAAAACATGTATATATTATATATCTTTAGTTTACATGTGTCGAGTTTGATTTTCACCAGGGGGAGATTGCGCATGAGCACCTTGTATGAACGATTGGGCGGAGAAGCGGCAGTAGACGCCGCGGTTGACGTATTTTACCGGCATGTCCTTTCCGATGATCGGATTAATTTCTGGTTCGACGGGATAGACATGGAGCGGCAGGCGGCCAAGCAAAAGGCTTTCATGACGCTTGCTTTTGGCGGGCCGCACGCGTATTCCGGCAAAGACATGCGTGGTGCGCATGCCGCGCTGGTTGCAAAGGGGCTGAACGACACTCATTTCAACGCCGTGGCTGAGAATCTTTCCAAAGCGCTGACCGAACTCAACGTGCCCAGAAAAGACATCGACGAAGTGCTTGCCATTGTCGAAACGACCCGGGCCGACGTGCTTGGCCGGTAGGCCAATCCATCCGATGGCCAGGGTACTATTCGCGGACAGCACCTGCGAGATCGCCGATGGTGAGACCGTTCTCGAAACGTTGGAGCGGCACGGCCATTCGGTGCCGAGTTCATGCCGGAGCGGCGTGTGCAAATCCTGCCTTATGCGCGCGATTGAGGGTGTACCTCCAGTCGAATCGCAGTCGGGATTAAAGGATACGCTCAAGGCACAACACTTTTTTCTCGCGTGCCGCTGTAAGCCGGAAAGCGATTTGCGCGTGGTTATGCCGGGCGACGGGTTCCGGTATGAGGGCGTGATTCAATCCAAACGGCAGCTGTCGGAGAAGGTGATTGAATTACGCGTGTCCGCGCCTGACATGAAGGAATACTGGGGCGGCCAATACGTGACGATAATCAATGGTCACGGCGTATCGCGCAGTTATTCCATAGCCAGTGTGCCTGAATTGGATGGCGATTTGCTCTTTCATATGGCCTTGATTCCCGGGGGCGCCATGAGCGGCTGGGTTTCGGACGGCGCACAGCCGGGAGACAAGGTTACGCTACAGGGTCCCAACGGCAACTGTTTTTATGTGCCGGGCAAGCCCGAGCAGCCCATTTTACTGTTGGGCACGGGCACCGGGCTGGCACCGCTCTTTGCCATTGCCCGTGATGCGATTCTTGGCGGGCATACGGGTCCTATCCATTTGTTCCACGGAAGTCTTCGCAGGGAAGGGCTCTATCTTGTGGACGAACTTCGAGAGCTTTCGGAATTGCACGAATGCTTTTACTACCATCCCTGTGTGCTTGATGGGCCCGCGGAGGACGATGTCCATGTGGGCGCAATTGAACAGCATGCGCTTTCGACGGTCGGGACGTTGAAGGGTTGGAGAGTGTTCCTTTGCGGAGCCCCTGAATTGGTAACATCCATGCACAGGAAGGCGTTTCTGGCCGGGGCTAGTCTCCAGGAGATTTTCAGCGATCCATTTGTGCCAGCGCCGGCCAAGGCCCGGACGTAAGTCGGACACCGGCTCAGGGCGCGTGAAAATGAAGAGCGGGGTACCGGGCTTTGAGCCCAGTACCCCGCGCGCATTTCGAATCTGACTAGTACCGGCCGCCGCGCGAGCTGGACCGCTCTTCACGGGGACGCGCTTCGTTCACCTTGATGGTACGGCCTTGAAGGTCGGTGCCGTTCAGACTGTCGATGGCCGCGCGGGCTTCACCGTCATTTGCCATTTCGACGAAACCGAAGCCGCGCGAACGGCGGGTTTCACGGTCGAAGGCAACGCGCGCGTCGGTCACTTCGCCGTGACGTTCAAACGCTTCGCGCAGGTCTTCGTTCTGCGTGTCGTACGAGAGATTTCCCACATAGATGTTCATCAGTTCACCCTTTCCGGAGTGGTTTACAGGAGCGTGTTCTCAGCATCGATTGGCAACCAGTCCGGGGCAAACATGAGTCATTAATGCAGACTTCAAGGCGGGATCAGCTACGAAACGTTGTCTGAAACGTACGGACTCCAAACAAGGCGCACCATTGCGCCACGTCCAAGTGTATAGATTGCGGCAGCACATTGCAAGTGTAAATAATTGACGGCCCACCGTGGCCGGTGCCACCCGGGTCAGCCGTCCGTTTTGATGAGCCAGACCTCCGCAACCTGACAGCCGCGTCCCGCGTCGGGTTTGAGTTGCCATTCCAGATCCAGGGAACCATCCTGGGTAGCGGCTTTGGGGACGTCGTATTCCACGGGCCAAATGGGCAGTGGCTGGGAGAGGTCAGGGTGGATTTCGTGTATTCCGTCGGCGACGAGCCGCACGGTCGGTTTGAAGCGGCCGGCATAGGTAACGCGAACGCGATACGTGGCGTCTTTGTCCAGTCCTTCGTAGTGCATTTTCAGGGGAGCGCCGAAGAGGGTTTGTCCCTGATCGATCCAGGACAGCCGGAGGTCCAGCGACTCGGCGTTCGATCGGTCAAAGCCCAAGCTGTGCTCGCTTTGCGGTCCGTGGACAAATCCCGGATCGTCCTTGAAGTCAGTTTGTTTTACGAGATGAGGCTGGCGCCCCACGTGTCCAAGGTCATCGTAAAATGACCCCGGCCCCGGATTCTCCCAGTTCACGATCCGGTGAAGTCGATCCTTCTTTTCCTCGTCAGCGTTCATGGAGCGGATTTCGGCAAACTGCGCCGAGAGCCACAATCGATCGTTGAGTGGGCGGTCAATCTGATCCAGAAAGGCACCCCGTTCGGAACTGGGGGCGAAGTATGGAGGAAACATCGAATACTGGAAGCCGATGCTTTGGAGCATAGCCTCGCACAGTTCGACAATCCGGGCGCGCAAGTCTGGCCGGACCTTAATCATCGATTCGTCGTTAAGTATCGCCTCCGCATCGGCGAGCGCCTTGGCTGGATTGTCCAGTGACGCAGCGAGCGCTTCATAGATTTTTCTTTCCTGTTTTGTTTCGGCCAATAGCCGTTCGCGCGTATAAGCGTCGAATACGGCGCGCAATAGATGCAGTTGGAACCGCCAGTTACCCTTCAACTCGCCGTTGGAACGGTCTTCGATGGCCAGCCAGTGCTTGACCGTATCGTCAATCCCTTCGTTCGCCAGGGCGGGGCCGCGCCAGTTTTGTTCCAGCATGCGCAGTCCCTTGGCAATGTCTTTCGCATAGGCATCGCCCATGAACACTCGGCCGTAATCTTCCAGAATTTCGTCGATATTGGCATCCGGATTCCAACCGAGCGCACTCCAGATCATCTTGTTCAGATCGTCGTGGCAACCATCCGAATAGGAGACAAACCCGTCTGCAAATGGCGCGTACAGGTTGTGAATGTGCGCGGTATCTTCCGGACGGGGGTTGGCTGCTTCGCGGCCCAACGTCAATGCAAACGCGCGATCCCAATCCGGCACCGGATATTGGCACCGCACATTGTGGGTGATGTCGGGGTAACGGCGCACCGGATACTGTTCGGGTGTGGCTTCCCGCAACTCTTTTTCACTGATTTTCGCCCATGGCCCCATCACGACCCCGGTAAACCAGTCTGGTTTATTGTCGCGCAGGTGACCAAAGAAGACATCGTTTTGTTCCGCCGTGAAGCCTTGGTTCGACACCCATACACCGGCGTTCGGAAAGTGCTTTCGCAGAATGGGCGCCATTTCGGCCATCCACGGCATCAGGTCTTTCGGATCGGTATGGCCAGGATCGCCGCCGGGCACCATAATGTGGCTGATGGCGGGGTAGCGGGAAAAGAGTAAATCACGATCGCTCAAGGCTTGCTCCCATTCGTCGCGTTTGGTCACATCTTCGTTGAGCGGCAGCCACAGCCATAGATCGAGGCCATAGGCATTGAGCACACCCGCAATTTTGATATTCATTGGCTCCTGCGGCTCTTTCATCACAGGGCCTTCCTTTTCTTCCATATCAAAATTGGGTATGAGTTCCACCGAGTTGCCGCCGAAGATCGCACAATCGCGAATATACTGTTCGTATGTGGCAATATCCCACGCGTCGTAGCTGTTGGCGGTATTCCGAAAACCTATTTGGTGACCGCGAATGGGATACTTGGGTGCTGTCGATACGTTTATGCTGGCAGGAATGGACACCCTTCCCTTGGAAAGGTTGGCCTTTCGGATGAAGTGTCCCACAGCGAATAGGGCGCCTCGCGTATCGAATCCTATGAGGTAGAGAGCTTCACCGCTGACCCCCACCGCGAATCCCTCGGGGGCTTCCGGCACCACCACTTCGGCCGGCAACGAAACGCCCGCAGGCAAGCCCGTTGCGGTGCCCAGAATGATCGTGGGCCCGGAGACTGTTTCCGCCACGCGCATTTCCACACCGGTTCGCCGTCCAATCTCCTCCTGCAACATGGTTGTGGTCTTTTCAAGCTGGGGGTCGCCTTTCATTACGACTATGGACGCCTTGGACAAATCCAGGGCGTCATCCGCTTGAGCAGTCTCCATGCCACTACTACACGCGATGGCCAGAATCAGTAGACCGACTCCGAAGTTTCGCATACCCTTATCCCCCTTCGAAACAGTGAAGTATCGCCAAGCCCAATTATTTATTCTTGATAAGCCAGACTTCACCCACCATGCAACCGCGCCCTTCCACCAGATCCCATTCCAGGTCGAGCGTGCCGCTCTTCGTGGCGGCTTGCGGTATGTAATAAGTGACCGGCCAGATGGGATCCGGCTGTGGCACGGGTCCGTGGATGCTCATCATTTCGTTTAATGTCAGTGTCATGGTTGGCTTGTATCGTCCGGCATAGGTGACCTTGAGCGAATAGGTTGCATTGGGATCCAGGCCCTCATAGCGCATCTTCAACGGCGTGCCGAACTGCGTCGTTATCTGTGACTGCCAGGACATACGCAATTCCTGGCGGCCTTGCGCGGTCTGGGGCGACTGTTTCGTCTTTTCGTCCTTAAAAGCCACGTTTGCGTCGTCGGCCACTGCATTTATGGCCTGGATGGCCTCTTTATCCGCCTTATAATTGACGAATGCGACTCGGGGCGAGTTTGTGGCGGAGGGGTCTTCTTCCCACGACTTTTGCCGCACCACGTGTTTGTACTGGCCGACTGCGCCGAGATTGTCGTAGAAACCTCCGGACCCTGGGTCAGACCAGTGGACGATTTCGTCAATGGCCGCCACCTGCTGTTCCTCAGTCTCCATAGCTTGTATCGCGGCAAATCGTTGTTCCAGCCAAGGCCGATCGTTAATCGGCTGATCCAGCCAATCCAGCATGGCTCCCCGCTCGGGGTTACGCGCGAGGTAGGGCGGTTTCACACTCAACTGATAGCCAATGCTCTTGAGCATGACCGGCCCAAGTCCTTCGATTAGTTTCCGCAAGCCGGTATCGGCGGGTGTGTCTGCTTTGGCGAGTGCGGCCTTCGCACCTGCGATGGCTTTAGCCACTCCGGTTTCCCGCGTTTTCGCCAGCGTTTCCAGCGCTTCCTTTTCGTATTTTGCCTCCGCGGCCGCCTTTTTCTGTACGTATTCGTCGTAGCGCGCGCGGAACAGATACATTTGGGCACGCCAGTTTGCGTTAAAGTCGGGGCGGCCCTTGGAGATGTTTTCCCAAAGCGCGCGCGTTTCAGGAATGGTCGTATTTTCCAGGATAGGGCCTTTCCAATCGTCTTCCAGCATTTTAAGTCCGCGGGCGACATCGGCGGCGGCGTCCGGTCCCCACCATACTTTTCCGTATTCAATCAGCAAGGCATCGAGATCGGTTTTTGGATCCCACCCGTATGCGCTCCACACGACCTTGTTCAGATCGTCGTGGATGCCGTCGGAGTAGGTGCCGAATCCGTTGGAGAGACCGCGATCCATGAGGTAGATGTGCTTTTGCATCGCGGCCATGGGCATAACCGGTTCCCGGCCCTCTGTCATGGCGAAGGCGGGGTCCCACTCGGGAATTGGATACTGGCATCGGGTCGTATGATTGATATCGGGATACAGCCGCATCTGAAATGAATCTGGGGTGCGCTCTCGCATTTCCGCCAACCCCATTTTTGTCCATGGCCCATAGACGACGCCGGTCAGCCATTCCGGTTTCTCATTCCTGAGGTAGTCAAAGAAGTAGTTGTTTTCTTCAATCGTAAAGGTCTGGTTAGAAATCCAGATTTTTGCGTTGGGATGCATCTCCTTCAACGAGCCGGACAATTCCTTGAGAAACGGCACCAAGTGTTCTGCCGGAGCGTCACCGTCATCACCACCGGGCACAAAGAGATGATCAATGGCTGGATAGTCCTTGAAGACTGTCAGGCGCTTGGCAATCGCCTCCTTGGCTCCATCGGGTGTAGTCACGTCTTCACCCGGTTCCGCCATTACGGGCGACCAGAGCCAGACATCGATGCCATACGAACGAATCAGGCCGGAGAGCTTTACATTCATGGCATGCATGGATTCAGTCATCACGGGGCCGTCTTTGGTATCCGGATCATAACTGGGTATTAGTTCGACGCCGTTGCAGCCGAAAAAGATGAGATCGCGGATATACTGCTCGTACATCTCGACGGTCCATGCGTCATAGGTATTGGCTGTATTGCGATACGCCAACTGATGAGCGCGAATGGGCACGTCGGGTGCTGTCGCAATCGGGGCGGACAGATCGACCGTGAGCGTTTGGCCCGGGTAATTCGCCAGACGAATGAATCTCCCCGCCGCAAACATGGCCCCGCGCGCATCGCGGCCCACCAGCTTTACGACGTCGCCGGAGACCGCGATTCCGTACGACTCCGGTTGCTCCGGAACGTTTACACCGTCCAATGTATCCACCGTGCCGATGAAAATGGCCGGTGAGTCTGCCGGGGCATTGCCGCTTATCGGGAGTTTGATTCCGGACCGCTCTTCCAGTTCCTCTTGCAGCATGGTGGCTGCTTTGCCGACGACGCCGTCGGCAGGATTCGCGACGATCACGGCCTTTGTAAGAACGACGGCCCAGGCAGGCGCCCAACAGCCGAATGCCAACACCACGCAGAGCCCAACCGCCCATACCCTGTACATGCCATACCCCTCCGCAATTGGCGAAACAAGACTCCCAAGATCGTTCATTGTATACCTGTCGAGCAGGATAATTCGCCAATGAAATTGTCTTGGATTCAGGGTCGCGAGGTATAGTCGACGGCCGGCAACTCGTAGTTCGAAATGGCCGGCACTGGATAGTCGTCAATATGGATTTCGGAACCATCCACCGAGTGCACGGGAAACCCCGTCCAGCCGGTCTCCGCCTTTACGCGAAGGTAGGATCTCACGCCCTCGTCGCTGTCGATCCACCCGACGGGGACAACTGACTCAGCGACTATCGCTTCCGGAGCTTGCGACTTTGGGGACCCCGCGATGATACCGGCCTCCCGTGTTACCGACGCTTCCCCTTCGGCAAAGTGCGTCGCCCCTACCGTCAACCAGTCTTTCCACTGGCCGCTTTGTCCGCGAATCAATGCAAAGGCGCCGGCGAACCGGATCCCGTCGACGGAAACGGCATTCTGAAAATCGTTCAGGACGAGATAGTCGCCTGCTTTCGAGGTGATTCGCAGCGCTAGCGCTTTATCGCCGGCGGCGGTGACGTCCAACAAATCCACTGTTTCAATGGCAAATCCCCCAGCCTGATCGGAAGGTTCGTGGACGGCCGCATAGGCACTTCGCAGGGCAGCGCCTTCGCGAACGCTATCCACGTAACGAACACGACGGCCGGTCTCCTCAAGCGATCGTTGGCCGGGCCCATTTGACGCTTCCACGCGTTCGAGGGAAGTTGCCATCCACAAACGGTATGCGCGCCGATCATCGCGCCAGGTTGCGTGCCATGGCGAACGAGTTGGGACGGCGCTTCGAACATCACGGAGGCCAAATATGTCTGCATCGGCCAGGCTTGCCCCTACTTCCGGGAGCGGCGGTTCGTCCGGCATTGCGACGCCATCAAAAGTGATTCTGCCGTTCGTACTGTCGCTTGCGGCAATCTCGCTATAAGTGCGAAACGCGTGTTTGTTACCACCGGCCACGGCGAACAGATCAATCGCGAACGTTCCACCTTGAGGGAGTTTCACCAACACAACGCGTCTTCGATATTCCGCACACTGCGGATATGCGTTTGACGTGCCTTCCACAACGGAGGCCAACGGTGAGGTCGCCATGAATCCGAATTCGGGATCGCGGTTGCCGAACTCCTGCTCGGCATCATCCACGATTACCAAGTTGTGGCTGTAGGTGCTTCGAATCCAATTGTTGATGGGCATGTCGCCCACGTATCCGTGGTCTCCAACGGCGGTATCGCCTTGGCCGGCATAGAATAGGGCCAGGTTATCCCGATGCCGGTGACCGCCGCTGGGATTCAGCACCAGCGACAGTACACTGCCCTCGGTTCCTAAGCCGTGCCGCAAGACAGCGGTTTGCCATGCTGGGAAAAAGGTCTCCGGCGGGTTGAATCCTGTGTCGCTCAAGAGTTCCTCGCGCGACAAGTTAAAGAGCGCGTATTCGCCGCCGGACCGTTTGTACAGACTGGGCAGCACTCCAGCATAGAACTCGGGGTAGCGCTTCAATCCCATAAGCGCGATATGTTGGGAGGGGGGATCGTGCACGTGACTGTCGCTCAAGGGAAGATAGGTTCCATCGGGTTGGAGCGACCACAAGACACCCCGGTACATCCGGCGCAACAATTCGTCTGACGAATAATAATCCACTGTACCGCTGCGCCCGGCATATCCATCCGGCCAAACAAAGCCGTGCAGGGTCTCCGGCACAATCAACAGTTGGGCGAGGTACATGTCGGTGTACGAAGGGCTTTCACTGCTGACTCCGTCGTACAGGAACGACTGATCCCGCACCACTTCGTATCCTTTGAGCGCGACATCTGCATAGGCAGGCAGGCCAAGCACCTTGGCCACGGCCGCCATGGCGTTGTAAATGCGGGGCGACTTGTTGTTCTTGTTCTCTGCTTTGCCGGGGCCGCCGATATAGGGTTCCGCGCCAAACAGATACTCCAGGAACAAATCTCGCTCGACCTTGGCACGGCTTGTATCGTCCCATATCGGCTCGCCGTCTGGAGCGGCGGCGTCAATGGTCAGGTCGTACGCCAATGCGAATTCATCCAGGCCGCTGATGGCGTCGGTGCTGGGATGCACGCGGCCAGCGCCCCAATAGGTTTGCAGCATGGAGGCCTTTTCCAGCGTATCCTCCGCAAAGGCGCTTTCGCTCAAATGACGTTTCCATTCCAATGGCAGGGCTCTGTCGTGCCATGCGGCATAAAGTGGATCGCAGTCGGCGTAGGTGTCCCAATAGTCGCGATAGAGCCAGTTGCGGTAGCAATGCGCGAAGCGGGTGAGAATGGCACGGGTGGCTTCTGCGTATTCCGGTTTGCCGGTAAAGGCGTGCGCCAGCGCGGTCGCCCTTGCCGCCGTGCGCATGAAATCGAGTTTCTTCTCTCGAACAAGCCCGGTAAAGCTGACGTGAATTGGATAGTTCACCCAATGCCATGCCAGCTTTCCGGATCGATCGTCCGGGTTTGCCTGTTCCGCTGGGTTCAGATAGTACGTAATTTCCTGGTCCATGCGCGGCATTTTCAACACAGCGGTTTCGGGGAAGGCGGGATCGGGATACACCTGGCCGCAGGCGCGGCAGGTAAGGACTTCCGGATTCTCGTAGCTCCAACCGGCCAGCCCCGAGCCCACCGCTTCCTGACTCTTATCGCCCACGCATACGGGACAGGTGAACCCGTATCCATGCGCGGGCGACAATTCCGGAATCATCGCGTCTATCCAGGAAACCGGCTGGGCGGCTACATAGTCAGCGAGTCCAATTTGAGATTGCAGCCAACTTTGAGCCCAATCCCATTCTTCAATATTGGCTTTGGCCCGGGCGAATGCTTCGGCATCAATCAAGGCTGGACGCTGGATCGTGCTGCGGGCCGCCAGCAACCCGTCTTTCCTGCTTTCGGCGGACGTTCTAAACGCTGTTTCCATTTCAGAAGTGCCGGAAGTCTGCCATGGCATCAACCCGGCGCCTCGGGTCACTTGGTGCACGTACTCGGCTTTGCGCGATTCTGATTCCGGCGCTTGTGCGTTGGCGCCAAGCGCAAAGCACGTAAAGACGAAGGCCTTCCACAGTGAATTCTTCATTGCCCCATACTCCACACCACTAACGAAACACTGGATACGATCCCTCCGGGCAGGCTAGCAAAATCTCACGTGAAACGCTACCATGCAATCAAACTCTTTATTCGCGAGGAACCCGACAATGTCACGATTGTTCTTGTGTGTCCTGGGAATCGTTGCAGTGGCCAGCCCTGCGTCGGCACAGGACAAGTCCAATTCCGCCGTTTTCCAACGCATATTCGGCCTTCCGCGTATGCTGCCGGCAGAGAGCGTCGAACGAGTCAAGGCGATGGAACGGGGTGAGACCCTGAAGAACGATACCAACGGCGACGGCCTTACCGACGAGATGTGGTACATCGACTACTCCCCGCGACATGACATTCAGCCCATGGTGGTCCGCGTTGTCGATGAAGACGGCGATATGCACGAAATGGGCCGGGGCGATCTCGACAGCGATCTTTATTTTTGGGATCACCACGGCGACGGTTTCATCGACGTGGTCACCGATTATCAAGACAACGACGGCGACAACGATCTGGACGAAATGGGCATCTTTTACGACAAAGACTGGAAGGATGGAAAGGATGACTACACGGTTTGGTGGTCGGTCGATGTCGGCGATGACAACATGCTCTGGTACGACGTTAATGGAAACTACTACCAACCGCTCTGTCAATGGCGGACACATTTCAGCGGCGACGAGATGTTCTATCAGTTCCGGCTTGCCGAAGGCGATGACCGCTGGGTAAATGTCTGGGAAGATCCGTTCGCATTTTACGATCCGGACGGCGACCGGAACAGCGAGGTGGTCATTCGCATCAGCGCAATCGGCAATGATGTTCAGAATCTGCGATACAGCATCGACGCCGATGACACGGCCAATGGGCGGCACACCCACGACTACGATTTTTCCATTACCGCCATCCCCGGCGAAGGCGGCATCTCCGCCGAGACTGAAGCTGCCTTGGTATTGAAAATTCGCGGCATTGACACACATCCCGTGCTCGCATGGGATGCGACGAAGGCGTTTTCGAAGAACGCTGCGTGGGATAAGGCGCTGCTTACTTGGGACGAACTTGGGAGCAACACCGATCAAGATGTGGCCAAGGATCCCAACGAACGCTGGGAGGGAATTCTCAATCAAGCTTCGAAACACGAGGATTTCCCGCAAGTAGGTGGCCCCCCCAGCGCGAAATTGAACAAGCGCATTGAGGTTGCCTCCACCCCTTCCTCCCCGCTTCGATTTTATTACGAGCCCGTCGATGACCGGCTTCACTTGCTTGGCGCGGATTACGGATACGTGGATGTGGATTTTAATCTCGATGGCGTCGTGGATGCGGCGTATACGTATGAAGATCGCAATAAGGATGGGGTTCTGGATGTGCGCACAGCGGACATCAACAACGACGGTGTCATCGATATCGAATGGCCGCTACAAGGCAACTCGCGAGAATTCGACCTGGAATTCGAGGAAATCGCCCCGTTCTACAAAGAACAACTGGATGATGGCCTGCAAGCCAACCAGGGTTTCCTGGACGCTGCTCAATGCTGTGTAGAGGCAACCCCTCCCGGGGTGGAGGAGGTTCTGGCATTTTTT
The DNA here is from genome assembly GCA_045863295.1 of Candidatus Hydrogenedentota bacterium. Lineage (GTDB taxonomy): Bacteria > Hydrogenedentota > Hydrogenedentia > Hydrogenedentales > SLHB01 > BTWA01. Next base: position 77,890 of record BTWA01000007.1, on the reverse strand, counting down.
AATGGCCCTCTAAAAAGCTACATGCCACAGCGCGAGATAGGCGAGCGGCTCCGGCAAACGCCGAGCGGACTGCGATTCTATTCCGACCTGCTGCGGGACCGCTGGTTTGTGGCGCTGCGCGAACAGCATCAAGGCCACTCCGCGTGGAGCAGCATTGCAGACTTGTATACAAAGGGTCGCTATGCCGAGGCTGCCGCTGAAGTGTTGACACTGATGAACGCGGAACAGGCCTCGAAGGATGTGCGGCACGACTTCCATGACGACGGCCAATTGCTCAAGCACCGGTTAACTGTACGCGTCGGCAATGCAGGCGGCCCGTTCAGGGAAGCATGCCCGATAGTCGTGAATATATCGGATATAGAGGCCCACGCACCTGAGTTCAATCCGCGGAACTGTGCGGTGGTTTCAGGCGATCGATGGGTTGACTGGCGGGAGATACCGCATCAGGTGGATGACTTTGGATGGGATGGCCAGCAACTTTCCTTTGTGAGTGATTTGCAGGCCAACGAAGACACAGAGTTTCATTTGTTTTACTCGCCGGACGGCGAAAGGAGCAGCGCGTTTCCGAAACTTACGAACGCGGTCTTGGATAATCCTGCGTATGTGGCGTGGGAATCGGAGTACGGCGCGTTCCGTTTTTATACGGGTCAATTCGACTATTTCGGCAAGCACGTGGATCAGTTGATACCCCGCGCCGAACGTCTCGTATATCCCATCGTCGATGTGAACTATCATGCGGAACAGACTTGGGGTATAGACGCGCTTCACGTGGGAAAGACAAGCGGACTTGGCGGCCTTACCATGATACTGAATGGTGAATCGCATCTGGTGCAAAGTCCGGCCGGCGAGGGTCCGGTCACGTTCGAGCACCGGGTGTTGGGTTCGGGTCCGGTTCGTGCCGCCGTGGAGATCAAGGCGCGAAATGTAGTGGCATCACATCCCGATCAGGCTGTCACGTTTCGAAGCTTTGTCTACGCGAAACGCCAGGAAAGTGAAATTCACGTGCAGTTGCCTGAGGGATTTGCATCCGCAGATCTTGCGCCTGGACTGATGAAATTGCCGGGCGAGCGCGCGTTCGAAGCTACTGCCCAAGGCGCGATTGGCACGTGGGGCTATCAGGGTGACGATATCGGGGACATCGGTCTCGGCCTTGTGGTGCCCACGGAAAACTTTAAGAGCGCTGCCGATTTGGAAGGCGAGCGGCGCATGATCTGCAAAACTGAAAATGGGCGCTTTCGGTACTGGATTATCGGCGAGTGGCGGCGTGGCATGCAATACCCCATCGCGCCCACAGTCGATAACTGGCGCTGGACGCTGACACGACTTGCGACCGACTTGAATTCACGTCCGGTTGTGGAAATTGGTGAATAAAGAGGTCATTCATCGGCGATCGCCAGTATCGCCTTCATCATCGCGGGGAGATCTTTTGGCACTTGCGCCGAAACCATTCGCCCATCGACGACGCACGGTTCGTCCACCCAAATGGCGCCGGCATTTTCGAGATCGTCCTTGATGGCGTTCACACTGGTCATGCGCTTACCCTTCACAATCTTTGCGCTGATAGGTACCCACCCTGCATGACAAATACTGCCCACAATCGCCCCTGCTTCCCAACAGGCCGCGACAAACCTATTGCATTCGGGATATCGCCGGAGTTTGTCGGGCGCAAACCCTCCGGGAACCACCAAGATTTTCACTTGGTCCGGATCAATCTCGTCAAACGTACAATCCGAGACGGCTGGATACCCTTCTTTTGAACCGTAAGTCTCGCCTTTCTTCGGTGCAGCCACCTTTACGTCATAGCCTGCTTCAATCAAACGTAACCGGGGATAGTGCAGTTCCAGATTTTCGTAGATATTTTCGGCCAGCACGACAGCAAGGCCTTTGGAAATGGGTGTCATATTAATCCTTGCTTTCTTTCGGCTTCGCGGCGAATAGCGCTCTGGCGGTTATTCCCCGCCATCACCCGCCGGGCGCTGCGGGGTTCGGAACAATGTCTTTCAAATCGTCCAATGTCGGATCCATCGCGCCGGACGCCTTCACCGAGACTCCATCCCGCACAAAGTGAAAACTGGGGGGTGCATAATTCTTGCTGACCTGCAATTTGGCGAATGCCAACGCATTGTCGGTACGGCCTGTCGGAAACATGGGCAGTGTCAGTTCTTCAAACTCCCTGTATTCTTCTTCGTTGCCCAGAACTACGGCTACCAATTGTGGATATTCCGGCAGCGCAATGGCCTCATTCAACACGGCCACAGAGGCCTGGCAATGCTCGCAAGTCGCGCTCAGCATGGCGACAACATATTCGCCTTGTGTTAAGTCGTAGTGTTTCCCTTCGAAGTCAAAACTGAACACGCCAAACGGTTTCTCTGCAGTTCCCACGATCGACTTGGTAGCCTCAGGCTTCTTGCCCAAGGCGAGCGCAGCGGCGACCACGGCCAGTCCGGCAAACGCAATGCCTTTGCTGATCTTGGCAGCCCGCTTCGAGGGCGTGACCGGAAGGTTCATGCGCTTCGACTGCCAGCGGGAATACGCGCCTATACCCAACATGCCCAGCATGATCGCATTTTTTGCAATGGTTGCTCCCGGCCCCATCGAAATGAAACTGCCAAAACAGCCGCAATCAGTAAGGCCGTGCACGGCCCATGCATAAGCAACCAAGCCAGAGAAGCCGATTAGCATGGCTGCAGCGGACATTAGCGGTATTCCGCCCATCCAGATGCCGCCTATAAGCAGTGCGCCAAGGAGGGCCTCGACCACAACGGCGGCATAGGCCACGATAGTCAGCGCCTGCGGCTCCTGTACCACGCCATACAACATGACCTGCAACGTAAACGCGCTGAGGTCGACCGCCTTGCCGGCTGCCGCAACCAGGAACACTATCCCTATCAGAAATTCGATCAACCGTGCTCGCTTCATAAAGTCTTCCTTACTTCCCCTCACCGCCGGTAGACTGCGCAACCGGCTGTTTCAATTCTCCTCGAACTACCGGCTTGGGCGATAGTGATGCCGCAAGGAGCACACCGCAAACGGATGCGGTGGCGATGCCACGCCATGCCGTGCGCCATCGCGACGGTACGTCTTTCACTGTGCGCAACCTCCACCACCCAGTGGCGACCATGCCTAGCATGACGACATTCTTGCCCATGGCCACGGGTCTTCCCGTTTCGCCAAAAACGCCGAAACAGCCGCACGGCAACGGCTCCTGTTTCAACCATCCTATCCCAAGCAGAACGGACATCATCACGAGCAGGAGGGCCGACGCTATCGCAACGGATCCGCCCAGCCGGATGCCGGACACCAGCATCGCTCCCAAAAGCGTTTCCAATCCAATCAATGCATATGCGGCTGTGGCGACTTCCATGGATCCGCGCGCTATTCCATAGGCCCGTATGACAAAGACAAACCCGGGCACATCAAACGCCTTGCCCAGCGCCGCAATTAGAAAGACCGCGCCCACCAGAATCTCGCAACTTCGCGCCAGTTTCATCGGGTCATTGTTTCACATCGGCCGCGAGGGCGCAAACACACGCTTGCCCGGTATCTACGAATCGATTGCTTCAAGAACCATCCGGAAATCGCACTTGATCCCCCTCCTTCCGGTTTCTACCATAGAAGTCCAAGTCTTGAGCGCCGGATTCAACAGCCGGCGGGGAGGGAGCATCTGTCATGAGCAGTATCACAGCCGGCCGTCTGCGCGTAGAGTACAAAGTAGACCCCTTGGGCATTGACGAGACTTCACCGCGTCTATTCTGGATAGTCCAATCGAATGACCGTGGACAACGCCAAACGGCCTACCAGATCCTGGTAGCTTCGTCCGCTGAATCGCTCGCCGCTGATCAAGGCGACCTGTGGGATACCGGCAAGGTAGTCTCGGATCACAATATCCAGATCGTTTACTCCGGCACCCCGTTAACCTCCCGCATGGCGTGCTGGTGGAAAGTGCGTCTGTGGGATCGAGACGGAACCGAAGGCCCTTGGAGCGCGCCCGCCCTTTGGACCATGGGCCTGCTTGCGGAAGAAGATTGGAAGGGAGCCTGGATCGGCTTTGACGATCCGTACCCAGCAGCGCCGGACGCCCCACGAGACATCACATTCGATGGGTGTACTTGGGTCTCGCTTCCCGAAGGGAAGACTGGCTCACAGGCCGAAGACGCCTTTCACGGTTATCGCGGCTCGATTACCATTTCTGAGGGCCGAACGATCAAACACGCGCGGGCGCTCTTTTCCTCGGGGGATCAATACACGCTTTTCGTCAATGGCCAGGAGGCCGGCAAGAGCGATGGCCGGTTTTGGGCCTATCGCCGTGGCTCGATCCACGACGTAACCGCACTAATCAAGCCGGGATCCAATGTGCTTGCCATACGGGCACGCAATTGGAGACATACCCCGGGCATTATCGGGAAATTGCAGATAGAATTTGCCGATGGCGAACCATTTGCAGCGGCCGTCGACGAAACCTGGAAGGCAGTCCCCGCGCCTCCGTCGGATTTCACAGTGCCATCGTACGACGACTCGGCCTGGATGCCGGTACGCAGCGTGGCGAAAGCCCACGAGGACCCCTGGGGGCCCTTGACCCATGGCGTGCTCGCCCCGTTGCCCTGTCCCTGTCTGCGGAGGCCCTTCACAACAAAGTCTCCCGTGCAAACCGCCACCGTCTATATCACGGCCTTGGGGGCATACGAACTCCGAATGAACGGACGCCGCATCAGTCATGATTATCTGCGACCGGGTTGGTCCGATTTCAGCAAGCGCGTCTACTATCAGACGTATGATGTTACCGACGCGATTGTGAAAGGCGACAACGTTCTTGGCGCCTATCTGGGACACGGCTGGTACAGCGGATATCTGGGCTGGGAAACGAGGGCCGGCATTTACGGCAAACACCCGCGACTTTGCGCGCAACTCGAAATCACATACACAGATGGCTCGTCGGAAATCATTGCAACCGGCGACGACTGGAAAGCGGCTCACGGACCTATCGTCACCTCCGACATCTACCAGGGAGAGACTTACGACGCGACCCAGGAATTGCCGGGTTGGGATGCGCCAGGCTATGACGCTAGCGCATGGAAGCCAGTTCTCAAGGACACGCCCAAATCGGGCCCTTGTCAAGCGTATCCCGGAGTGCCTGTGCGACCCGTTCGGGAACTATCGCCGGCCTCTTGGAAGGAAGTCGTTCCAGGCACGATTATCGTTGATATGGGACAAAACATGGTGGGTTGGGTCCGGCTGCGTGTGACCGGGCCCGCCGGCACAACGGTGAGGATGCAGTTCGGCGAAATCCTGAATCCGGATGGCACCATGTACGTCGAAAATCTCCGAGGGGCCGCACAGGAAAACTTCTACACACTCAAGGGAGGCGGAGAAGAAGTCTGGGAACCCCGTTTCACCTTTCAGGGTTTTCGCTATGTGGAAATGA
>BTWA01000007.1:0-72458 GCA_045863295.1 Candidatus Hydrogenedentota bacterium | reverse complement strand
CATTCCCAACGGCGATACCATTACCGGAATCGTGGCCCACTCCGACATGACCCACACCGGACAGTTCGTTTCGCCGAATCCCATGGTCAACCAACTTCAACACAACATCGAATGGGGCCAGCGCGGCAACTATCTTGAGATTCCAACGGACTGTCCACAACGGGATGAGCGTCTGGGCTGGATGGGCGATGCCCAAGTTTTCATTCGCACGGGCGCATACAATTTCGATATCGCTGCATTCATGACAAAATGGATCGTCGATGTCGTTGACGGCCAGTCCGCCGAGGGTTGCTTCCCGGATGTGGCGCCTCGCGGCGCGCACAATGTGGATGGCGCGCCCGCTTGGGCCGATGCGGGCATCATATGCCCTTGGACCATGTATCTGTGCTATGGAGACACAAGGATACTCGATCGCCACTATGACTCGATGGCAAGGTTCATTCAATACCAACTGGACGGCAGCAAAGATTTCATTCGCCGGGAACGATTGAACAACAACTATGGCGACTGGCTGAACAACAAGGACGACTCCGTAAAGGAGCTAATCGCGACCGCGTTCTTCGCTTATTCAACCGATCTGATGTCCCGAATCGCGCGGGTCCTGGGCAAGACGGGCGACGTGACGAAGTACCAGAATTTGTTCCATCAAATACGAGAAGCATTCACAAGGACTTTCTGGCGGCAAGACGGGACTCTTGAGGGAGACACGCAGACCAGCTATATCCTGGCCATCTACTTCAATTTGCTGCACGAACAGGACCGGCGGACGGCTGCCGATCGTCTGGTACATCTAATTGAAAAAAGGGATTGGCACCTATCCACCGGGTTCATGGGTTGCTCGTTCATCAATCTTGTATTGTCACAAATCGGCCGGAGCGACATTGCGTATCGCCTGCTTCTCAACGACACCTATCCCTCCTGGGGGTATACCATCCGTTACGGCGCAACGACCATGTGGGAGCGCTGGGACGGCTGGACCCACGACAAGGGTTTTCAGGACCCCGGCATGAATTCGTTTAACCATTACTCCTTTGGCGCCGTCGGCGATTGGCTCTACCGGCACGTTGCGGGAATCGATCTGCATCCGGACACACCCGCGTATCGCCAATTCATCATCAAACCCGAGTTGGGCGGCGACTTTCCATTCGCGAACGCGAACTACGATTCGATTCAGGGCGAGATCGCGTCGTCTTGGCGCATTCGTCATGATACGCTGGAAATGTCCGTCACGGTGCCGCCCAACTGCACCGCGTTAGTCTATGTCCCCACTAAGTATCCGACGGGTATCACCGAATCGGGCGGTCCCGTGAGCAACGCACCGTACGTTACGTTTGTCAGAATGGAAGGGGAATCGGCCATATATCATGTAGACTCCGGGAGGTACCTGTTTACAAGCCCTTTGGCATGATTCCGGGCGGACCGTGTAGAGGGCGAGCACCTTCGATGTCCGGCCCGAATACTGTATAATGACGGCAACTTCAGGAGTCATACCGTGTCCACCACCGCCAGCTTTCCGGGATTGGAATCGAATAATTCGATCGTCCAGCAAACCGTCGACCGAATTATCGCGGAGACGCCGGTTACGGATTTGCATACGCATTTGTATGCTCCTCCGTTTGGCAATTTATTGCTGTACGGTATTGACGAACTTCTAACCTACCACTACTTGATTGCTGAAGTGTTGCGCGCCACCCGGATGGAGCCCGGCGCATTTTTCGGCCTGACGAAGCAACAGCAGGCGGACCTGATTTGGAATGAATTGTTCATCAATCGATCGCCGATCAGCGAAGCGTGCAGGGGCGTACTGACCGTACTCGACAAGCTTGGACTGGATACCGGGTCGCGGTCACTCAGAGACTACCGTGCCTATTTCAACGGGGTCCGGATCGACGACCACGTCGGGCATGTGCTGCACATTGCCAATCTAAGTTCGGTGGTCATGACCAACGACCCGTTTGACAACATGGAACGCCCGGTATGGCAATCCGACTACACCGGCGATCCCCGCTTTCATGCGGCCTTGCGCATCGACCCCATACTCAATGATTGGAAAAATGCGTACCCCAAATTGCAGGCATGGGGCTACTCCGTCGACGCGGGCGTCAGTCCCAAGGCTATCAATGAAGTGAGGCGGTTTCTCGCGGACAATCTGAAGCGTATGAACGCCTTGTATATGGCGGTATCGTTGCCGCCCGATTTCACCTATCCCGAGGAATCCACCCGCGTACGACTCATTGAAGAGGCCATTCTTCCCGTCGCCCAGGATCGAGGTGTGCCGTTTGCCATGATGATTGGCGTCAAGCGCAGCGTAAATCCTGCGTTGCGTCTCGCCGGCGATGGGGTCGGCAAGGCCGACGTGGGATCGGTGGAGCGCATTTGCTCGGATTACCCCGAGAACAAGTTCATGGTCACTTTGCTGAGCCGCGAGAACCAGCATGAGATTTGCGTGGCCGCGCGCAAGTTCCCCAATCTGCTGTTGTTCGGATGCTGGTGGTTTTTGAACAACCCCAGTCTCATCGAAGAAATGACCCGCATGCGACTTGAACTTCTCGGCCCCACTATAATGCCGCAACATTCAGATGCGCGTGTGCTTGAACAGGTCATCTACAAATGGGAACATTCCAAGGCGATTATCGGAAATGTGCTTGCGGAGAAATACCGTGACCTGCTGAGGACGGGATGGAGCGTTCATGAGGATGAAATCAAGCGGGATTGCGAGGCGCTGTTCGGCGGCATCTTCTTGGATTTTCTACGGCGTTAGCCGGTTGATCCGGACCTCATCCGATCCGCTAGGGTCTGCAGGTCCGCGCGACTGACTTTCAGGCCCGTGGGATTCGTTGGCAAAGCCTCGAACCGTAGCGGCACCTTGTAGGGTGGTAGCCATTCCCGCAATTGTGCCTTCCACACGTCGGCTTCGATGACTCCGTCCGTTTCAATAAATGCCACTGGCCGCTGTCCGTATTCCTCGTCCTGCACAGGGACTACAAATGCCTGAACGATCCCCGGAATGCGCATTAGACACTGTTCGATTTCCTCAGGCAGGATATTCTCGCCTCCTGAAATGAACATGTTGTCTTTTCTGCCCGTAACCATTAATCGCCCTTGATCGTCCAACTCTCCCAGGTCTCCTGTGGAAAACCAGCCTTCGGCATCCATCGGAAGCACTATCTCGTCATGGTTCAGATACCCTAGAAAAAGCGTTTCGCCACGAACTTGTATTTCACCCTCCCCGGTCAATCGCACGCTTCCCGGCACGATAGGCGGCGCCCCGCTTAACAGGTCGGCAATCGTCGCCCCTGGCCGGGTCGTGGCTATCTGCGAAGCGGTCTCTGTCATGCCGTACGTCTTAAACAGGGGCAGCCCGTGCTCATGGGCCATTTCGATAGTCGATCGGGGAATGGCGCTCCCTCCCAGAAGTATTGCCTTTAACGAGCGCAATGCGGACAAGTCTTCGCTCTTTTGCAACATGCGATGTAATTGCGTGGAGACCATGGAGACGTGCGTTACTGCAAACCTGTGTATAGCCTCGCCAAGGGCGGCATCCCCCGGAAGCACGACACACGCCCCCCCCGCCAAACAGCGAAACAGGATTCCCAGGCCAGAAACGTGATAAAGCGGCAGCGAAAGCAACCATGCATCGCCGGGTAACACGCGTATGTTGCCGTTGGATGCGATGGCATTGGCAAGGTGATTGTTGAGACTGTGCACGGCGGCCTTCGGCGATCCGGAACTGCCGGACGTAAACACGATCGTCGCAGGGGCGCCTGACCCGCGGAAGGAAACCGGTGGGCCGGACGCACCCATTTCTAACACGCAACCCGTCTGGGCAGCGGCGGCTTGTTTCAAACCGGATGGCCAACGCGGATTCAGAAGTGCCGTGCATACGCCGGTTCGCCAGTGAGCCAGCAAACGCAATATACCGGACACGCTTGCTTCGGGCTCGATCGCCACCCGAACAAAATCCGAAAGGGTGGATTGCGCTGTCCGAGGATGCTGCGACTGAACAAGGGAAAGCGTATCTCGAAAACTCAGCGTCTGATCGGCGGACTTCAAGAAAGGCCGGTCCGGCCAGCGGACTGCGGCTTCTTCCAACGCTTTCACCAGTCGATTTCCTCGCAACGGCCGAAATCGATCGAGCGCATGGATTCAAGCACGTCGGCAGACTTGAGGATGGGCGATGGCAGTGGAAGAGGTTTTGCCAGAAGATCCGATCCCAACCAGCCATAGGTATCCAAACCTGCCGGGACATCGCTGTCGTTCAGACTTGCCGCCATGAGCGCGAGCACACTCAATCCGAATCCGGATTCGTGGGAGGAACTGACCACGAGCTTTGGCCGGTGTGCCCTCGATTCCGCGCGGTCCAACGCCTGCAGACCGCCCAACGTGGGCTTGATAACCCAGGCCGCGGCGCCTTCGGCAAGCGGCGGTTCCACCACTTCGTCATGCAAGGTCTCATCCAATGCATACGGCAGGGTGGCGTGTTTAGCAAACAGGCGCAACTCGGCAAGGCTTCTAACGGGCTCTTCCACGTATTCGATGTTGCAGCCGGCCACGCGTTCCGCGAAATGGAGCGCTTTCTGAATACTCCAGCGCCGGTTGGCATCCAGCCGCAGGCGGACACTATCGCCAAGAGCATGTGCAATTTTGCGCACCGCCTCCGCATCCAACTCGGGATAATCGCTGCCGACTTTGATCTTGACGGTACGGTAACCCGACTCGCGAATCCGGCTCAACTCTTCCACGCAATCCCGCATGTCCATCGTGATCAGGGCATTCAGGGATACAAAATCCCGGCACGGCGATGCGGGCAAACCCGCCGCGCTTGTCATGGAGAGCGCGGTATGCAGTCCAAACCGAACTGACGGAAACAGGGTGCCCACGACGGGCGTCAGTCCGTTCAACGCTTCCTCGACATTGGAAATTTCTTGCCCGGCCAAAAGCCCGGCGCAGCGCTGCAATTGCAGTTTGGTCTCGTAGACCCATTCCCGGCTGAACCCAGGCAACGGAGCCGCTTCGCCCACTCCCTCGCGTCCGTTCTCATCGATGAAACGCACAAGGTATCCGGTGCGTTGTTCCAAGCGGCGCGTGCGCAAGATTAGCGGTCGCTTCAAGGGAAGCAGGTAACGGTATAACTTGACAGTCGCGATAATCATAGTATCCAACACAGTGAAAACACGACGCTGAAGACCAAGAGCATTTTGCCCGTCGATGCAAGCACGTCGTTGAGAATTGGCCCCTTCTCTTTCAGCGCGATTCGAATGGCGCGGTACCCAAGGCCGAGCACAACCAGGGGTACCAAGGCAAACCAGCGGACTCCCGTGTAACCGTATAAGAACATGGGAATCACAAACGCGCCGGTAAACACACAGACAAGATACTCAACCCGGGCGAATTCCGGGCCGAACCGCACCGCCAGAGTCCTTTTCCCCGCCATGCGGTCTTGATCCACATCGCGCAGGTTGTTGATAGCTAACAGCGCGACTGACAACAGCCCCGGAGCCAATCCCGCCACCACGACGACTTGGGGCAATGCCGCCGCGTGGAGATAGTACGTGCCGCAGACCGCCACAGGACCAAAGAAAACGAGCACGAACACGTCCCCCAAGCCGATATAGCCAAGCGGCATCGGCCCTCCGGTATACAGAATCCCAAATAAAATGGAACTTAATCCTATGGCAAGATAGATCCATCCGGCCAGGCTTGCCGGCCAACTGGTACGGTAGAGAATGTACGCCCCCGGCACAAACACGAGCGCAAACACGACGAGAAATGCCGTTCGCATCGTACCCGGTGACACCATGCCCTTCTGCGTGGCACGGGCCGGGCCAATGCGTTCCTCGGTGTCGGTACCTTTCACAAAATCGAAATAGTCATTTGCAAAGTTGGTACCGATTTGAATAAGCAAACCGCCCAGCAAGGCCGCGAAAAGTGACGCCACGTCCACACGGCCGAAGTGAAAAGCCATGGCCGTTCCAATCACCACCGGCGCAATCGAGGCCCACAGCGTCTTGGGCCGCGCCGCCATAACCCATGCGGACACCATTCCCGGCTTCACGCCAGCACCTTGGCAACGATGGAGCAGGCACGCCCCATTACACGGTCCACCGTATCCACCCTATCCCCATGGTCGTGGCAAAAACATTCGATTCCCTCGGATGCCGCATCTAGGGCTTCCTTGGAAACTTGGAGAAATCCGGTTTGCGCTTTTCCAAAAATGCGTTCCGCCCTTCTTGGCCTTCTTCGGACATGTAGAAAAGCATCGTCGCATCCCCCGCGAGTTCCTGCAGTCCAGCCTGTCCATCGCAATCCGCGTTCATCGCGGCTTTGATGCACCGCAAGGCGATGGGTGAATTTGCCAATATTTCCCGGCACCACTGAATGGTCTCTTCCTCGAGACGGTCCAACGGCACGACGGTGTTGACCAGACCCATGTCCAACGCCTGTTGCGCACTGTACTGCCGGCACAAGAACCAGATTTCCCGGGCTTTCTTCTGGCCAATGATGCGGGCCATGTATGCCGATCCGTATCCCGCGTCGAACGAACCCACCTTGGGACCGGTCTGTCCGAATACCGCATTATCCGCGGCAATGGTCAGGTCGGCCAACATGTGCAGGATGTGTCCGCCTCCAATGGCGTATCCCGCCACCATGGCAATAATGGGCTTCGGGCAGGTGCGCATCTGACGCTGGAAATCGAGCACGTTCAACCGATGCGCGCCCGTATTCGAATCCACATATCCCGCCGTTCCCCGAATGCGCTGATCGCCCCCGGAACAAAAGGCCAGCGGCCCCTCGCCTGTCAGAACGATTACGCCGACATTCGCGTCGAACCGGGCATCGTGCAGTGCGGCGGACATCTCGTCCACGGTCTGCGGCCGGAATGCATTCCGCACTTCAGGCCGGTTAATGGTGATCTTGGCGATGCCTTCCTCGCACTTGTGATATTTGATATCGGTGTAGTCCCCACACGCTTTCCATTCAACAGAGGCCATAAATCCTGTCACTCCAGATGTGTCTGCAGAAACCGACGCAATTCGTCAGTATACTGACTGGGTTGTTCCAAGTGCACATTGTGGCCCGCCTCGGCCATGCGACGGTGTTCCATATGCCCGCACCGCTGTGTCATTAACCTGGCGATATCGCAGTACTTACTGTCAGAATCGCCGGTAATCAGGAGCGTCGGTATGCGGTGCGCAGGCAAATCCCCCCAAACGGAAGGGACTGTGCCAGGTCCAAAGGCGCGAAGCGCGCGGGCCAGCCCGCCGGGATCGCCGCCACGCTTGGACTCCATGGCAGCTTCGATGAGGTGTGGCGCGCGATGCAAACTTTGAAACAGGGGCTGTTTATACCAATCACGCAGGAATGCCTCGAAATCGCCGGTCTCCAATTGATTTGCAACCGATTCGTCGGTCGCACGGCGAGTATGCCTTTCTTCGTCGTCTTGAATCCCCGGCGACGCCGATTCCAGTACCAGCGCATCGATGCGCATCGCGTAAATGGTGGCCAGATAGAGCGCGATTCGTCCGCCCATGGAATAGCCAACCAGCGAAAACGTTCCGTGACCCGTCTCGTCGATGACCTCTATCAGGTCCGCACAAAGCTCCGCCACGCCGTAGCCGGGTTCATTGGGGAATGGGCTCTCGCCGTGACCGGGTAAGTCCACGGACATTAGGTGAAATTGGTCCTCCAGCGTACTGGAGACATCCGTCCAGTCGTTCTTGGATCCCATGAACCCATGTAAAAATACGATCAGGGGCTTGCGGGATGATCCAAACAACACATGAGAGAGTCCGGTTTCCATTCCCATGCCGTCTCAATCCGCCGCAAGCGCTTGAGCCACCGCGTCCCGCAATTGTTGATGGAGGGCCCGGTTTTTCACCCGATCGGTCTTGACTTCGATGATGCAGGATTGGCCGGATTCCAGTGACATCGCGTAAGCGGCCTCGAAGGCGGAAACCGTCGTGGGACTTGTGTAGCCCAGACCGAATTGACTCGCCGCATGTTGAAAATCAAGGCCATGGGGAGTGCCAAAATACTTCTCGAACACGGCCTCGTTTTGCGCAATCGGCAAAAAGTGAAAGATGCCGCCGCCATCGTTGTTAATGACCACGAGAATGGCCCGCCGGTTCCGCAGCAGCGCCAATGAAGGCAGATCATGCAACACGGCGAGATCGCCTAACAGCGCGGTCACCAATCCGCTTTCGGCCAACCCCGCCGCCGTGGCCACAGTGCCGTCGATTCCGCTCGCGCCGCGATTCGCCGTTACGCGCACAGGCGACCGGCCGGGCGCTGAAACCAAATCCAAATCGCGAATCGGCATACTGTTTCCGGCAAAAATGATGCTGTCTTCCGGCGCCATCCGCGCGACACAGCGGGCTACCATCGGTTCGCTTAACAAATCGTTTTGGTCAAAAAACGCGCGAACGGCATCAGCGCTTAACCGGAAGAACTTTTCGCAACCATTCTGCCAATCGGAGTTATCAACCTTGGGCGTGACTTCCTCCATCCACTGGAAGAAAGGTGCAAAGGCCGTTTCAACGCGCAGCGTGGATCGAAACGTCGCATCGTGGCGAAATGGATGATCGAGCGCGCGCACGAAGTGTTTGGGGCGTGCATTTTCCAAGAACTGAAGCGTTGTTTTCGAAGTGACCGCGCCGCCGGCATACACAATCAAATCCGTTGCAATGAAAGAGTTGAATGGATTGGTACCAAGTAAAAGATCGGAGTATCCGCCATGAGTTCCAAGGCGAATACCCGAACAAATGTCGGCAAACACGGGCCACCGAGCAGATTCCAGAAACCGCTCGACCATTCGAGCATCTTCTACGCGATTAAGTTGACCCACGACGAGAAGCGGTTGTCTCGCCGCAGCAACGATGTCGATCAACTCCCGCTGCGCTTCTTCGCTTGGTTGAATTTTGCCCGGCAATGACCGTGAATTCGGTTGTTGGCTGGTGTGCCATTCGGATGCGCCTGGAAACAGGTTGAGTAAACGGACGATACCAGGCTCGGGGGCAGCGCTGCCCAAGGGTTCCCGGTAAGGGCAATTCAAGTGGACCGGGCCACCGCCCTGTTCGCGCGCACGCTGTAACGCGTAGTCGACGGCAGACAAAATGGCTTGAGCCGGAATTTCGAGACCCAAGTGCGGACATGCAAACTCGTGCCACCAGCGCACCGCATTGCCAAACAGTTTCACCTGATCGATGGTCTGATTGGCGCCGGAATCCCTGGCTTCCGGTGGCCGATCGGCGGTAAGTAGAATCAGTGGAACGTTGCTCTTGGAAGCCTCAATCAGGGCGGGATGCAAATTCGCGGCGGCAGTACCGGATGTCGTAATGACTGCCGCGGGCTTTCCGGCGCCTCGCGCATATCCCAGCGCGAAGTAAGCCAATCCACGCTCGTCGTAATGGACAACGGTTCTGGCTTTTGGATTCATGGCCGCGGCGAGGGTTAACGGGGTCGATCGCGATCCCGGTGCAATGCAAAACAATTCGACGCCGCACCGGACTAATTCTTCGACAATCAGGTACGCGTATACCTGATTGATATTGAAAGTCGGCCGATCAGTCGACATCGCCGGTCAACACGCTCAAGAAATTGCTCATCTTGTTCTCAATCTCAGCCCACTCGTCGGCAGGCGTGGAACCCTCCACAATGCCAGCGCCCGAATACAGCGACAGCGTATTGCCGTGCACGAGACCCGACCGGATGGCCACCGCAAATTCTGAAGCCTTGTTGCCTACCCAGCCTATTGGACCTGCATACCAACCGCGATCAAAGGGCTCTAGACTTTCGATGACGTCCAGTGCCCGTGCCGTGGGATATCCTCCCACGGCGGGCGTGGGATGTAGTGCCCGCAAAATCTTCGACCCTGACGCGTTATCCGATAGGATGCCTTCCACCGGGCAGAACAAATGTTGGCAGCGCCGCAATTTCAGGAGCGAAACTTCGGGCGCGACGTGCACGGCATGGCACAAGTCATTGAATACACTCTGAATCGTATCCAATACCACTTTGTGTTCGCGCCGATCCTTGTCGCTGTTCATCAATTCCGAACCCAGACGATCGTCGTCCTGCGGGTTCGATCCGCGCGGCCGGGTGCCCGCCACCGCTTCGCTTTGCACATAGCGCCGGTCCCGCTTGACCAATCGCTCCGGCGTTGCCCCGATAAAGGCTACGCCCGGCTCCGGCTCGAAAAAGAACCGGTAGGATTCCGGAGACCGGGGCACCAACCGCGTTAAGATGGAAATGGGATCGAGCGCCGCGTCGAACGTAAACGTGGTTTCCCTTGCCAGAACCACCTTCTGCACCGATCCGCCGGTTATCGACCGCAACACCTCGGTCACCATTTGAGCCCAGCCCGTTGCATCGGGCCGGTCGACGCGTTTCACAATGCGTGGCAACGGCAACAAGGACGCCGCATCGGGAAATCGCAACAACTCGATCGCCTCGAATATCTCCCGTAGTTCCGCCTCGACACCACCGGCGTCGTGCAATAGCGCATTACACACCAAATACGACTGTGTGCCCCGGTTCAACAACTCGAAGCGCGGCAAGACGAAACTGCACGCCCCGAACGGCCGCCACGGATCGGATTTGGCCGTGCCCTGACTGAAACGCGCCCCCCCGTAGTACCGGAGATCAGGATGGGTGGAGGATACAGTAGCCCGTAATTGTGCAATCAAGGGCTCAAAATCCGTGTCGGTATCCGCCGCAATGACGTCCGCCGCACCCACGCCCGCCACGTCAAATTCACTCTCCCGATCGGCCCAATACATGCGCGGCGAGGTCCTCTGTGCGTGCAGCCACGAAAGGGCATCGACATGTTCGATGGGGAATTCGACCCGGAGGGCGCGCGGAAACTCACGTTCCCCCGGCACGACCGACTCCAAAACCTGCTGCACAACGGACGCCAACGCGTCTTTCGCAAGGCGCGGCTCTATGGTTTCGGAATGGGAATACAGCTTCGTCATACTTCTGCCATTTTACGCGACATACGGCCCTGATTGCACGGAAACCGCCAGTATTCCGCTCATAGGACACGGTATTCGAGGCAGGCCCGTTTGAAGAGCCCGTGAGTCGCCGGAATAGTCCCGTGTTTGGACAAAAAGGGATTAGCGGCACTACGCCTGCTTGTCGCCCTGGTAAATCGTGGCAATTCCAAACGTCAAGGGAATGGCTTTCAGATCCCGAAAACCAGCGTCTTCCATCAATTGGCAGAACGCGTCACCGTAGGGAAATGTCTCGACAGTCTGATTCAGATACCGGTAGGCATGGTGGTCGCCGGAAATCACGCCTCCGATGCGCGGCAGCACCTTCCGGAAATACCACAAGTACAATGAGCGAAACAGGGGATTGCCGGGCAGAGAGAATTCCAGTATCAAAACGCGACCGCCCGGTTTCAGCACCCGGCGCATTTCACGTAGCGCAGTTGGCACGTCGATGACGTTCCGGATACCAAAGGAAATCGTGACGGCATCGAAGAAACCTTCGGGCACGGGAATGCGGGTGGCATCCCCCCGTACGAAGCGCAGACGACTCCCCAGACCGGCCGCGGCGGCTTTTTCATGCCCGTAGCCCAACATCCGGCCCGACATGTCGACTCCCACTCCCGAGGACACGTTCGAATTGCGGCGGCACAGGGTGAGTAAGACATCGCCGGTGCCAGTGGCGAGATCCAAAACGCGCTGGCCCGGCGTGTCGTTCAAGCACCGGGCGAGCCGGTTGCGCCAGGCAACATCTTGGCGCATGGAGAGCATCCGGTTCAGCAGGTCATACCGGTGGGCTATCCGATCGAACATACGCCACGCATCCTGGCGCGATGGTGGCGATTCTGATGGGCTGGTTCGAGTTGAGGTCACGTTTGCCAATTCCTGCATCCGCGTTTCGATGGTGGACATTTCGTGCCGAAAGCGGAAAAACTTTCCTGCCCTCGTGGTGGCCACACTGAAGGCCAAGAGTTTACAAGTTGTTTTATGATAGTGCTTTACATGCAATAATATCAACCGGCACAGCAGTTGCTTAAAAACCGGTGGGTGAATATGGCTCATTGGGAGGGGTGTCGAATGTGGATTGCGCCGGTTCAGGAACGGCCCGAAATCGTGGCCGGCAAGCCGACTATTCTATATGCCAAGACGGCGGAAACGGGCTTTCAAGACGCACTCCAACGGGCGGTTGAGTCCGCTCCGTCGACACTGGCCTCTTCCGATCACACGGTAATGAAAGGCGATACTCTCTGGAGCATTTGCCGGGATCGCCTTACTGCCTCAGGACTCGAAGCATCTGGGCCATCGGTGTACAACGCCGTGCAAGCCGTGGCAAAGGCAAATGCGCTGGGCAATCCTGACTTGATACGGGTCGGGCAATCCCTGGACCTGAGCGCGCTCACGCCGGTCGAGACACAAGCCGAAACGTTGCTCCCGGCAGCCGTCGCGCCGCCTGCCGTACAGGCGGAGGCCGTCCCGGCCGAATTGCCCGAACTCGATACGCCGGAGCCTGTAACGGCTGCCATCGCCGTTCCCCCTGCGGATGATTCCCTCTCGATCTTTAACCCCGTGACGGCACCGTCACTCGACTTTCCGGCAATGGGCGAGATTCCACTGACTCCCGAGCCGGATGAAATGGCGCCTATGCCGCCGGCAACCGATCCGGCCGCGAACGCGATTGGTTCGATCTACGGCAACACCCCCCCTCCGCTGGTGCCGAGAGATGCCGCGAACCAGTACACCGGCGTGGGTGGAGAAGCCCCTCGGGTCGAACACACGCGCGCATTTGACGTGACTGCGCTGATTCAGTCCATCCTTGGGCCCAAACACGCAGCCGCCCCGGAGCCCGAGGTCGTGGAACAGAGCCCTTGGACAAAGATTCTGGACGGATCGGGACGGCTGACGTCGGGATTTGGCATGAGGAAAGACCCATTTAACGGCCGACCCGAGATGCATGAAGGCGTCGACATCGCCGCCAAGGCGGGCACCTCCATCTATCCCTACCAGGCTGGGACCGTCAAATTCAGTGGATGGAATCCGGGGCATGGGAAAGTCGTGATTGTTGAGCATGAGAACGGCTTGGAAACCGTTTACGGCCACAATTCGAAGAATCTGGTGACCGCGGGTCAGGTCGTGACTGCGGAAACGCCGATTGGCGAAGTCGGTTCCACGGGCCGTTCCACCGGCCCTCACCTGCACTTTGAAGTGCGCAAGAACGGCAAAGCCGTGGACCCCACCCCGTACCTGTCCGGCGGACAAGACTCAATCCACGTAGCCGAGACTTTTTAGCGCCTGAACATCCTCCTTCGTTAGATCGGCCGATTCTTCGCTGGATCGGTCGGTCTGTTCGCTCCAGGCAGCAATAAGTTCCGACAACTCCCCCACCACTTCCGGATGATCTTCCGCAATATTGATCAGTTCGCGGGGATCGTCGACGAGGTTGTACAACTCGGTGTCGTCCTCGTCCTCGTTGCGAATCAGCTTCCAAGGACTGCGGATCACCCCCTGCCACATGGGTGGGGCATCCGCCATCATGGCTTCCGCTCCCGGCAGGCCCGGCACAGCCCCGCCATAGGTTTCAATAACGCGCGCACGCGCTGCTTCCGTGGGAGGAGCAAGCAGATTGAGGCCAAGCATGGTCTCCGGTGCGGATAGTCCGGCCATGGCAAGCAAGGTGGGTCCAATATCGATGCCACGGGCCGGAAACGCGCTGCGCCCGGGTTCGATGCCCGGCCCTTTCAGAATTAGGGGAATGTGTAGGCCCGTCTGGTGAATGCGACGGCCGTGGCCCAGGTAGTCGTGCTCGTAGAGACTTTCGCCGTGATCCGCGACGAAGACGACAAATGTGTTCTCGGAAGGTAATGCGCGAAGCAGCTTGCTGATTTCGTGATCGGTGAAGGCCACCTCGGAATCGTATCGCGCCTGGACGCTTTCCTCTTTGTCCAACTTCCGCACCGGCACATTCCGTGGATTGAATCGCTTGTGAAACAGATACGGCGCATGCGGATCGGAATAGTGGAACCAGGCAAACAAAGGTTTGGATGTGTCCCGCTTTTTCAACAAGTCGAGTGACCGCTTGGTAACTTCGTCGCCATCCCGTTCGGACTTTAGAAACCCCCACCGCTTCTTCCGGAATCCGTCGTCATACACATCGAAGCCACGGTCCAAACCGGACAAGCCGGCTTTCAGGGTCCAATTGCTGGTTACGCAAACCGTCTCGTACCCCGCTTTTTGAAACTGCTCGGCGACCAACGGCACATTGGACGGCATGCGCAAACCATTGCGGGTGGATCCGTTCATGCGGGGATAGCGCGAAGACATCATGGCGCCGAACGAAGGGGCCGTAAGCGGAACTTCGGTCACGCAGTCTTCAAACAAAAGCCCTTGGGAGGCAAACTCGTCAATAACGGGCGAGGTCGGATGTTCGTACCCGTAGCAACCGAGACGATCCGCCCGTAGCGTATCGACGGAAACCACGACCACATTCGGCGACGCGGCGGCAATTACGAAGAGAATGGGCAACATGCAACTCTACCTCTGCTGTCTGACATCACGTTGGCCATAAACAACGATCCCCTCTGCAGCGAGAGGGGATCGGATTGTCAATTTCGGGTCAGGCGCCTGCACGCCTATTTGCAGCTTATTGCTCAGGCGGATAATTGATGACCAACTCCGTCACGGCCACCAAAGGACCTTCGGATTTGTCCGCCTGCTTTACGTTGATCACGCCGCCTTCACGGTTGAACGCCGTGATTTCAAGCGTATACTTGCCTGGGGCCGCCATAAAAGGCACTTCGACTTCCACCGTCCAAACCCCGTCGCCCGCCTTGGCGTCTGGCGCCAGACCATCGTCTTTCAACATCAGCTTCATGCGCGTGTCTTCTTTGACAATGGCGACGACACGATCGACGATGCGCTGTTTGTCCGTGATCTTCGCGCTAATCACTGCACTTTCGCCGGGTTTCAACGCCGCCGGGACAATGGCCGCCTCGGACATTTGAGGCTGACGGCCCAACGTGTTGCACCCGGAACCAAAGGATGCCACCATAAGGCCTGCCAACAAAAAGGCAAAATGCTTCATTTCGAGTAATCTCCGCTCTCGTTGCCGGGGACAAGCGTAATCTAGGGCCGTTCAAAGTGTCAACAATTCACAAAAATGATTTCCCGCGCACCCAAAACATCAAAGCCGTCTTGCGGTATAACGGCGAAGGCTTCCACGGCTGGCAGTTTCAGCCCGGCTTGAGGACGGTGCAAGGAGTCATTCAGGACGCGCTGGCCATGTTGGCCCGACAGCCCGTAACCGTTCAGGGTTCGGGCCGCACCGACGCGGGAGTGCACGCATTGGGGCAGGTCATGTCGTTCCTATGGTGGGAAGACGAGGATTTTGAGCTGCTTCGCCGTGCCATGTCAGGCATCCTGAAACCGGAAATTCGAATCGACTCGCTGGAACCCGCGTCGCCGGAATTCAACGCCCAGTTCTCAGCCACGGGCAAACGCTACGCCTATGCCATTACGACCGCCGGCGAGCCCGACCCGTGGGCGGGCAAGTTCGCCTGGCGTATCCGCAAGGGCGTCGACATGGACCGGCTGCGGGCACTGTTGCCCCGACTGACGGGGACCCATGACTTCGCCGGTTTTCAAGGAGGGAATGCGTCGCCAAAGGCCTCCACGGTGCGGACCATTCACAGTATTACGTTGAGCCAGGGCGGAATTTTGACTCCGTGCGCGGACGAGGAGCAATGGCGGCTGGATTTCCACGGTAACGGGTTTCTCTACAAAATGGTGCGAAATATCACCGGTACTCTGGTGGACGTGTCTAGAGGCCATGTGCCGGAAAGACGGATCGAGGAATTGCTCCAGTCGCCCGGACCCTACCATGGGCATTCCGCACCGCCGCACGGACTGGCCCTGGTAACGGTTGAATACGGTACCGGCTGATTCTGGTAGACTCTTCGATCCGGGCGAATCATACGGGGGGATACGACCATGTTTGTCACGGCGGCCACGATTCTGTTTTTGGCAATCTCGCAAGCGCCGGTTCATGAAGCGCAAGCCATTTTTGACCCGGTACCGATGCACACGCACGGCGCGTCCATTGCAGAACTGCCCAATGGAGATCTGATCGCGGCGTGGTTCTACGGCAAAGGCGAGAAAAGCGACGACACGCTTATTATCCAGGGATCTCGAAAGAAAGCCGGCGCGGGAAAATGGTCCGAACCGTTTCTGATGGCGGATTCACAAGATCTTCCCGACCAGAATCCGGTGTTGTTTGTCGATCCGCGCGGGACTCTGTGGCTGTTTTTCATCACCAGCCAGGACAACACCTACAATTCCTACTTGGTGAAATACCTTACGTCGAAGAATCCCGACGGTGACGCTGCGCCGGTATGGGATTGGCAGGACATCATGCATGTCCGCCCCACCAACCTGGACACGCGGCTGCTCGAGGATTTCGAGAACTACCCGCAACAATACGCGGATTACCTCGCGACGCACCCGAAGTATCCGACATGGATTGAAGATGCCAAGGCAGCGGTGACGGACAAGTTGAACCAACGAATGGGCTGGATGACACGTATTCATCCCATCATGACCAGCGGCAACCGCATCATGCTGCCGCTTTACTCCGACCGGTTTGCCTGCTCGCTTGCCGCGTTCACAGAAGACTGGGGCAAGACGTGGACGTTTAGCGAGCCCGTGCTCAACATCAATGTGCAGGCCTGTTTTGTGCCCAGGAAAGACGGCAGCATTGTGGCCTACATGCGCGATAGGGGCGCGGCCCGACGGGTCCCGCAGGCGGTATCCAACGACGCCGGCCTGACGTGGTCTCATACGGAAATGACCGACTTACCCAATCCCGATTCCAGCGTCGATTGCATCGTCTTGAAAAGCGGAAACTGGGTCATGGTGTGCAATGACACCGAAGGCGGCGCGCGAGGCGGTCGCAACCAGTTGGCCGCACTGCTCAGCGACGACGAAGGCCAGACCTGGAAATGGAAGCGCCACCTCGAAAAACACGGCGAAGAATGCGCTGCGTCCTATCCCTCGGTCATTCAGGCAAAGGACGGCTCAATCCACTGCGTGTACACGTATTCGCCTTCGCCCAACGAAGCGATCAAGCACGTGCGGTTCGATGAAGCGTGGATAAAGACGGGGGAGACAGATCAATAGCATTGTTAACAATTCAAGGGTAGTGCCAGTAACACTCGATACTCGGTCCAGAGAGTGGCATCCATATTAATTGTCAACCACGGTCAGGCCGTCGTTGCAGTTCTCGCGAAATGTGCCTTTCGCTCTTGGCTATGTCAATCGCCAAGTCATAATCCATCTGCAGGCTGAGCCAAACTCCGCCGTATTGCCGGAATTTCGTGACAATCCTTAATGCGACCCACTCCCGCCGCTAAATCGCTAGCGCGCCGACAGCCCACCAACCCAAGGGGCGCAGCCGATCGGAATTGAAACACGGATGAACTCGGATTGACACGGATAATTCGGGCTGATTCTTCTCACATCTGTGTGCATCCGTGTCCATCTGTGGTTCTATACTCTTCTTCATCCACAGATTCATCGACGTTGTTTCCGGTGCCTCATCATAATTTAAGGTCATTGGGAAGCCGGGAGAATTCCTCATACCGTTCATTGGGCATTTCTCCAACGAAGTTTCGGCTATGCCAAGCCCGGTTGAGATGCTCGTAAATATGTCGCAGTTGAATGTGAAAACCCTCGTCCTCAATCGAACCGGACGCCACCATTTCCTTTAGGAGCGACTCCAAGTGGTCCCGCGCGTCGTCCAACTCGTAGAGCAACATAGCCCATTCGACGGGATGGTCTTTGCTGTTTATCATGATTTCCGAGTTGCTCCTTTCCACGTGTCCTTCGCCTATGAAGTCGGTTCGAGTTGGATTGGGCCGATGTGGAAGCAGCTACATGGCGACGCGAAAGCGGCGACGCGGCCGCCACAGTCCAAATAAGTAGCTGGCGACGGCGTTGCTGTTCCTGGATGTGGGCGAGGTGGCTGCTTAGTGGGCAAGCGCATTTGGCGAAAGCGCCCCACCTGACTTCATTCATCATCAAAGCGCCCGCACCCGTACTTCCTTTGCGATTTGACGGCCTGAAGTGTCTTCCGCCACGTCCAAGTCGTAGTCCATTTGAAGACCCAACCAAAACTGCGCGGAGTTGCCGAAATAGCGGGCGAGACGCAGCGCGGTGTCGGCCGTTACGCGGCGTTGCCCCAGCACGATTTCGTTGATGCGTCGAGGAGGAACGCCGAGCTCGCCCGCAAGCCTGTTCTGGCTAAGGCCAAGTGGCTCCAAAAACTCACAGTAAAGCACTTCACCGGGATGCACCGGCTTCAACTTAGTGGGCATTGTCGGATTCTCCTAGTGGTAATCGACCAACGACACATTGAACGCATCTCCACTTCGCCACTCGAAACAAAGCCTCCACTGGACATTGACGCGTATGCTAAAGAAGCCCTGCCAGTCGCCACTCAGTTTCTCAAGCCGATTGCCCGGGGGAACGCGAAGGTCGTCCAATGAGGTCGCGCGATGGAGCATGCGCAACTTCCGCAGCACGGCTTGTTGAATCGCTGCTGGAAAGCGACCCGAATACTCGCGCCGAAAGATCTTGGCTGTCTCTTTGCACGCAAATGATTGAATCATTGCCACTCAGTTTATAACGCATAACGTTATACGTCAAATGGTCATTGTGCCTGGAAGAATTAGTCCTCGCTCAACCCTTCCAACCGCTCTTTAAACTCCATTTCCTTTCCGCGATCGACGGGATGATAAAAGCTTCCCCTTGGCACGCCATAATTCTGTTCCACATACCCTTCCGGCGCGTCATGCGGATACTGATATCCCTCGCCCCGGCCGAGGCGCGCCGCGCCTTTGTAGTGGGCGTCTTGCAAGTGTTTGGGCACCGGGATGGTTGTCTTTTCGCGCACGTCCTGCCGGGCGAGGTTGATGCCCATGTAGGCGGCATTCGATTTCGCGGCGCAGGCCACATAGGTAGCCGCTTGCGCCAGGATAATCTGCGCCTCGGGCATGCCAATGAATTCGCAGGCCTGCCACGCATTGGTCGCCACCACAAGGGCCATCGGATCCGCGTTGCCCACGTCTTCCGCCGCCGCGATGCAAATGCGCCGCGCAATGAAACGCGGGTCCTCCCCCGCTTCAAGCATCCGCGCCATCCAGTACAACGCGGAGTCGGGATCGGTGCCGCGCATCGACTTGATAAACGCGGACACCGCGTCGTAATGTTCGTCGCCGGTTCCATCGTAATGCAGCATCTTCCGCTGAATCGATTCCTGCGCAACATCGATCGTGATATGAATAACGCCAGTATCGCCGGCAGGCGTGGTAAGCACGGCAATCTCCAACGCGTTCAGCGCGCGCCGGGCATCTCCTTCGGCGTAGGTAACCATGTGACGCAACGCATCCTCGTCCGTCTCAATGGCCAGTTCCTTCCAGCCGTTCTCGGGATGGACCAATGCGCGGCGCAGTAGCGTCAGCAGATGTTCCTCGGTCAATGGATGGAGTTCAAACACCTGAGAACGCGACAGCAGCGGCGCGACGATTGAAAAAAACGGATTCTCGGTCGTCGCCCCGATTAACGTGATGGTCCCGTTTTCCACATCCGGCAATAGCGCGTCTTGCTGAGTGCGATTAAACCGGTGAATTTCGTCGATGAATACGATGGTCTTGCGTGCGTCCTGAATACGCCGCTGCTTGGCCATGGCGATGAGTTCACGGACGTCCTTCACGCCGGAAGTCACGGCATTGAGGTGCTCGAACGACGACTTTGTGCGCATGGCAATCAGCCGGGCAAGCGCGGTCTTGCCGCATCCCGGGGGACCGTAGAGAACAAGTGAAGTAATGCGATCCGCCTCGATAGCCCTGCGCAGGATCTTGCCCGGACCCAGAATGTGTTCCTGGCCGATGTGCTCGTCCAGCGTGCGTGGCGCGATTCGCCGCGCCAACGGTGCTTCCTTGCGCAGTTGCGCGGCTGCGGCGTGTTCAAACAGGTTTTCACTCATGCAGGGATCGTAGGGGAGCGCGGACACAAAAGCAATTCAGATAAAGTGCATCATTTACCGGAATTTGCCGCCCTGACCTCGACTGTATTCAAGTACAGCGTCGCAAACCGTTCGCCGAGCTTTTTGAGACCTTCGTGATCGTAGTGGCCGTTCGGAATCTTCGTGTAGAAATCAGGCGAATCCGGATCGGGGCTCTGCGGCATCATGAATACGCCAGGCACGGTATCCGCGACTGATTTCATGCCCTCCTCCACTTTTCCCTTGCCCACATCAAAAAATAGAAATGGCAATTCGGCTTTTCCTGTGTCTTTCCTCACTTGTTCGACAAGCCTGCGCAGATTGGCGCCGTATGCTGCTTCGGATTCTTCCGTGCCATCGTCGGCCTCGCCTTGCACCCACAAGAACGCACAGATCTCGTACTCGTCCCGCGCATAGCCCGACAACACATCCTTTACATACGACGCCATTTCGCCGTACAGCCTGGGTTCCTTTTCCTCGCCCATGACGGCTGCTTTCTTCTCATCCCAATCCGGATTCCAGCACCCGTGTAACGATGTGCCCCCCTCGGTACGTTTGATGAACAGGAATTTCTCCTCGGGCCATGCCTCCGACAGGGCCACGCCAAAAAACAACTCGGGGCCGAACATGCGATCAATTTTGTACGTTTCCTTGATCCGATCCGAAGGCGCGACCACATCAAGGGGCTCAACGGGCTCGTAGTTGTAAGCAAGTTGCACCTGCCGCTGCGCACGCTCGATGCGGGCCCGGTCGCCAGGGCTCAGCCTTTCTCCATCGGCCCGGCCTTCCATATTGGATTGGCCGGCG
Organism: Candidatus Hydrogenedentota bacterium; assembly: GCA_045863295.1. GTDB lineage: Bacteria > Hydrogenedentota > Hydrogenedentia > Hydrogenedentales > SLHB01 > BTWA01. Next base: position 51,611 of record BTWA01000007.1, on the reverse strand, counting down.
AATATAAACACCTTGACTCTCTTTCCTGGATCGGGACGCTGCAACTCATCCGCGCTGGCCCCGGCAAACCAGGACGCGAGGAGAGAGCCCGCCATCACGGCGGAAATACAGCCAATTCGGGGAACCCATTGCATGACAGATACTCCATTTCTTCGAACGATGGAAGTACGATAGCAGCAGGGGCCGATCCTTCCAAACGAAATACGCGGGGCCGGTCCCGCCCACGGGGCGGGACCCGCCCCCGGTTTGTGTCGAGGCAAATCCCGATTGTGTCAAACACATGCCCGGCCTGCGTAAACACGTCGTTGTAAAGCGTTGGTTTACCCCGAAAGATTTCCAATCAACCCTGAACGCCTACCAAGGTTCCGCATTCTCTGTCGCCCCCACGCTGCGCCAGAGCGCGTGGTTCCGGCCGCACAACAAAGATCCAAAGATTCCGGGCCTCTATATCGTCGGCGCGGGCACACATCCAGGCGCGGGGCTGCCAGGCGTGATCAACTCCGCCAAGGCGACCATGAGCGTTATAGCCTCGGATATCGCGGCAGGACAATTCGCATGATCAAACCGGCCATCCTAGAGAGCAGAGCGATCATTGCCCACCATAGCAAGAGTTTCTCCTTGGCGTCGGCTCTCCTGCACAAAAACCATCGTGACGAAGTGGCCGTCGTATACGCGTGGTGCAGGAGGGCCGACGATGCCATCGATCTTGCCCCCCAAAAGGATCATTGGCGCGTGGTCAACGATCTGAAAGCTGAACTCCGAGCCATCTATGCCGGTGAACAGTTCACCGACCCCATCCTGGCCGAGTTCCAATCGGTCGTGAGAAAGTACAACGTACCTTTTGACTATCCAAACGAACTGTTGGCTGGCATGGAGATGGACGCAGATGGGTGGCAATACCGCACGATGGATGATCTGTTGCTGTACAGCTTTCGGGTGGCCGGAACGGTCGGACTCATGATGTGTCATGTGCTGGGCGTCACGCATCCGCACGCCTTGCCACGCGCCGCCCACCTCGGAATTGCCATGCAAATCACAAACATCTGCAGAGATATTCTGGAGGATTGGAATCGCGGGCGCCTGTACGTTCCCGAGACGCTGCTGGAAAGGCACGGCGCTGGAGGCATTTCCCGCGGCGCTGGAAGACCCATGACTGACGGCCATGCGTTGGCCCTTGGCCGCTGTGTGCGGGACTTACTGGAGGAAGCGGATAAATACTATGCATCCGCCGACGAGGGTCTTCGGTATCTCTCCTGGCGATCCGCGCTTGGTGTTCGCACAGCCCGCATGGTTTACTCGTCCATAGGCACGCAGATCGCTCGCAGTCGGTGGGACATCCAAAGTGGGCGTGCCCACGTATCCAAGGCTGGCAAATTGGCGTTGGCGACCAAGGCGGTCTCCATGTCCGTGCTCGAATTCCCGATTAGAACCGTCCATCGCTTCAGACCTGCCACCATCACAAGGGTATTTTCATTTCCCTTGGACATCCTTCCCGTTCGCGCGTGTGTCGCCGGCAGCTTGGCCGGAATGCCGCTGGAGTCGATTCTATGAAACGCAACAAGAAAGGGAGATTGTGCGATTTAGCCAAGGTCTACCGCTTCACACGGGGAGTGAACCGCCGTGCCTGATTGCGATGTACTGGTTGTAGGTGCGGGTCACAATGCCCTCGTGTGTGCGGGATATCTTGCGCAAGCGGGAATGAAGACACAAGTCCTGGAGCGGCGGGGCGTCGTGGGAGGTGCTGTCGTCACAGAGGAGATTGTACCGGGCTTCAAGTTCGATCTAGGGGGAAGCGCTCACATCCTAATCAACCATACTCCCATTGTAAAAGACCTCGAACTGGAGAAATACGGATTAGAGTACATTGACCTTGATCCGCTGTTCTTCGCGCCATTTCCTGATGGCTCGTCCATTACCATGTGGCGCGACCTGGATCGCACTTGCGAAAGCATCGCCGCAGTCTCCCAGCACGATGCAGAGGCCTATCGCAGTTTCATTAAGACGTGGCAACCTATCGCGGCACAGATGGTCGAAGCATTTCTCCACCCGCCTACGCTTCCAAACCTCGCTCGATTCCTAGGTCTGAACATGTTTCGCACGAACCGGAACATCCGGGATCTCCTCCCCAAAATATGTGGCGGCTACGGGCAGTTTTTGAAGCAGACGTTTCAGGATAAGCGCGTGCAGGCCATGATTGGATGGATGGCAGCCCAGTCCGGTCCGCCGCCCATGGAACCTTTGTCTGCTCCTTTTGCGTTGTGGCATCCCATGTATCACGTTAGCGGCATCAGGCGTCCGAAGGGCGGATCCGGAATGTTGACACAGGCCCTCGCACGCATGATCGAGGACAACGGCGGGACCATTGTCACAAACGCTCCAGTCAAGCGCTTTCTTGTGGAAAACAACCGGGTCGTCGGCGCGGAGACCGAAAACGGAGACAAGTATACGGGACGAAAGGTGGTCAGTGGCGCACATCTGCATACGACTTTGAGACTCCTGGAGCATGCGACATTCCGGCAAGGGGTGCGTGATCGTATGGCAAACAGCCGCATTGGAAACGGCTTCGGGATGATCGTACGGCATGCCATGCACGAGTTGCCGAACTACACCGCCGCGCCGTGCGCCGATACGGTTGCCGGCGCGCCCCATCATCAGGCCCTGCAGTTTCTTTGCCCAGACATGGACTATCTGGATCGCGCCTATGCGGATTACCTGCGCGGAGAAGTATCTCGCGATCCGGCATTGATCGCCATGACCTTTTCCGCCGCGGATCCCACACTGGCCCCACCGGGAAAACACGTGCTCTTCCTGTGGGGCCAGTATTATCCTTACGAACTGGCCAGCCGCGAAAACTGGGACGACATAGCCAACCGGGAAGCGGATCGGATGTTGGATAAACTTGCCGAATATGCCCCCAACGTGCGCGGTGCGGTCGTGGATCGCCTGATCGAAACACCGCTTTATCTGGAGCGAACCCTTGGGTTGCTTCGGGGCAACGTAATGCATCTGGAAATGTCCATTGATCAGATGTTTGCCCTCCGGCCCACCATTGACCTCAGCCGGTACCGTGGCCCGGTTCGTGGCCTCTACCTGACCGGCGCCAGCACCCATCCGGGTGGCGGCATTATGGGCGCCGCGGGCCGAAACACGGCGTCGGCCGTCTTACGTGACCTGTCGTTTGACTGGGCGGGTCTATTCAGGCCTTCGCCGAAGAAGAGAAACGGAAGGAAGCGGGGAACACCTTCGGAAATGAAAAGGTGAGTGCGTCCGTCCCGAATACCCCTGGTCTTGTGCCTACCGGGCGCAATCAGATCCGGTTACATGCGGCGAAAGATTGCCGCCGAGTGTACATTGCCTTGCATGGATGGGCCGGCAGCCATCGCACATTTTCGCCATTGCTTCCCCATGTACCAGACGACGTTCAATTGCTCGCTCCCGATTTGCCTGGTCATGGCGAGGCCCCACGGCCCAAGACATGGACGGTGGTCGACATGATGATGCCCGTGTTAACCGCGGTAGACGCATCGCAATCGAAAACACTCACAGCGATTGGTTACTGCGGCGGCGCACTCTACGCGTTGGAATTGGCTCGCCTTCGGCCTAGCACAATCAAGGATCTGGTGTTAATTGACCCATTCGCGTATTTGCCGCTCTGCTTCGCGATCTTCACCTGGGGATTGCCCGGGCGTATCGCGTATTGGTCCGCATTCAAGACCCAGTTCGGACGTTTCCTGGTAAATGGATCGCTTCGGCGTGCACGACAAAAGGACACGGATTTGACCAAGGGATTTGATGCCCTCCCTGCGTCCGACGCGATCGCCCAACTGAAGGTCATGGCGAGTATGAAAAACCTGTCCAGATTCGCCGGGGTGCATTGCCCCATTACCATCGTTCACTCCAAATCGACGCTCGGAGCGGTCAAGAACTCACTCCCCATGTATGCCGGAGCGTTTCCCCGCGCCACATTCGTCGAACTCTCGGAAACGGGACACGCACCCATCAAGGAATCCCCCGAGTTACTTGCAGACATACTCTTTCATAGTCGATTCCAGCGGGCGAAAGACGGCATATGATATGGGTCGAGGCAATTCTATTGGCGGTGGTAACCGGATTTTCCGCGGTGTGCCTATGGAATGTATTTGCGTGGGCGCGCATCCCTTTGGGCGCGCACGCCACATTTCAATCCGTGTCCATACTCATACCTGCCAGAAACGAATCCGCCAACATAGGGTCCTGTCTCGAGCACACGCGGTATTTGGGACAAGGCGTGTTGGAAGTTCTCGTCTACGACGATCACTCCAACGACGATACGGCTAAGCTCGTCCGAGAAGCGGGCGAATTTGACACGCGCATCCGGCTAATCGCAACTGCGGATTTGCCTTCGGATTGGTGCGGAAAACCGTTCGCCTGTCATCAACTTGCAGCCGCCGCGAAAGGCGACTGGCTGTTGTTCATTGACGCCGACGCGCGGCTTCAGCCCGGCGCCGTGGATGCGCTCGTGTCGGAAGCGTGTGCGCGAAATGCATCCATGGTTTCCGCATGGCCGCGACTGAAAATGGGCAGTGCTTGGGAATGGGCTCTGATGCCCTTTCTCAACTTCTGCGTGTTCTCCGTCTTTCCCGCGCCCCTGTCACTGAAACGAAAGGAACCTTCGCTGGGAATTGCGCACGGTGCGTGCATTCTGGCCCACCGTGAAACTTACCACCGCATTGGTGGACACGCCATGGTCCGCAGTGAAGTTTTTGAAGATACGGTGCTTGCCCGTAGATGGCGCGAACACGGTGAATTTGGCGTGTGTCTGGACGGACAAGATGTTGTTCACGTCCGTATGTATAACTCATTCGCATCTATTTGGAGTGGTTTCCAGAAAGTAGTGTACCCGGCATTCAGGCGAGATAGTTCATTCTGGATCTTCACATTGCTGCACGCAGCCGTATTCCTGGGTCCATTTATCTACATTCCGATCGATCTCTTCACCGATCGACTAGAGTGGCCGATTTGGACGGCGGCTTTGGTCACACTCGCCGCGCGATCGGCGCTGGCTGTCCGGTTTTGCCAAGGGTGGATCACGGTCGTACTGCATCCGGTGGTTGAATGTCTGTTTGTAGCCTTGTGTTTTTCATCAAGGCATCGCTATTTGCACGGAGAAGGAGTTTCATGGAAAGGTCGCATGTACCGGCCGCGCGAGCCGCGGCAGTCCAAGCCGGCCGCAACGTCCGGCGCGCAATTGTAGTCGGAGCGGGGCTTGGAGGTTTGTGCACAGCGGTTCGTCTGGCCCGGCGTGGTTGGCGCGTTACCGTGTGCGAACGCAGCGAATCGCCGGGCGGGAAGATGAACCGGTGGACAGAAGGCGGATTCCAATTTGATACCGGCCCATCGCTCATCACCATGCCTTGGGTCTTCAGAGAATTGTATGAAGACATCGGAGAGCGATTGGATGAACACCTCGACTTGCTTCCGTTGACCCCCCTCGCGCGGTATGTGTTTGCGGACGGAGTCCGATTCGACTGGCATACAGACACGTCCCGCTTGTTGGAAACGCTGCACGCGTTGAATCCGGGCGACGCGGCCCAATGGCCGAATTTCGTGGCGCTGGGAAAACGCTTGTACGAACTGTCGAAGAAGACTTTTCTGGAGCATCCGGTGGGCCATGTTCCGCCTTGGGCGAACATTGGCACTTTCCTGAATACGCCTTGGCGGCACTTCAGCCTGCGATACACCCACCTCGTGAATATGTACTTCCGGAGTCCACATCTGCGCATGGTGATGAACCGTTATCCGACATACGTCGGCTCGTCTCCGTACCAGTGCCCCGCCATGTTCGCGGTTATCCCTTACATCGAACATGCGTTCGGCGGTTGGCATATACGGGGCGGGCTCTACACCTTGATCCAGAGCCTCGTGACAATTGGAGAGAGACTTGGGGTCGAAATCAAGACCAACGCGACAGTTCAATGCATTGACACCGAGGCAGGCAAAGTCACCGGCGTTACACTCGACGGCCCCACTCACTTGCCCGCGGAGGTTGTCGTAATGAACGGCGATGCTTCTTGCCTCCCGGGTCTGCTGGGTGATTCGGAAGGCCAGGGAACGCCACGGCATCTCTCCCTCTCCGGTTTCGTGATGATGTTGGGCATCAAACGCAAATTGCCGGACTTGCTTCATCATAATGTCTTCTTTACCCGAGACTATCAGAAGGAATTCTCCCAGTTGTTCGAACTGCGCGTCTTTCCCAAAGACCCGACTGTGTATGTCTGCGTCGCGAGCAAGACGGACGCCAGCGCGGCGCCGCCAAACGGCGAGTCCCTTTTCATCATGGCCAATGCGCCGGCATCGGATCCTTCGGTTTGGACGTTTGCCATGCGCGAAGAGGCGCGCCGCCGGGTACTAGCCCGCCTTGCCGCAAGTGGATTGACCATTGCAGAGTGCGACATCCACGTCGAAAAGATTTTGACCCCGGCTCACCTGCACGAATCCTATCTGATGCCGGGTGGGGCCATTTACGGTGCGGCATCGCATGGTATACGAAACGCGTTTCTCCGCCCTGCCGCCAGGGTGCGCGGCTATGCCGGCCTCTACCGAGTTGGAGGCAGCGGGCACCCGGGCGGTGGCACTCCCAACGTCGTGCTATCATCCAAGATAACCGTGGATCTCATCGAACGCCATGAACACAGCACTTTTCATGAAGTCGCTTAGCCATTGCATGTGGATCGTGTATGGCCTCTTTTGGATCTTTGGCCTGCTCGGGTACATGCCTGGTTCTACTCCCCGGCCCGAGGCCGCATGGGCCGGTCCGTTCTTCCTTTGGTTTGCCGCCGCGTTGACCCTCAAACGTTTACCGCCAGTTCATCGCATGCGCAGTGTTGGAGCTGGCATGGCGGGATGGGCCATCGAAGTGATTGGTGTCCAGACCGGATATCCTTTCGGCGCGTACCATTACACGGACGCATTGGGGCCAAGCTTTTTCGGTGCGCCCATCACGATGATTGCCGCGTGGATTACCATTTTTGCTTATGCCCACGTGCTGATCAGTCAAGGAAGCTTTGCCTCATGGCAGAAAATTGTCTGCGGATCGTTGTTGTTGGTGATAGCCGACTTGCTTGTAGATCCCGTGGCCGTGGGCCCCATGGCCCTCTGGACCTGGCACTCGCACGGTACGTACTACGGAATTCCCGCGTCCAACTTCCTTGGGTGGTTCCTTACCGGTCTGTTTCTTTTCACAACAGCGATTGCAAAATCTCCCAACCATCCCATACCCCTACGATCTTCGTTGCCGGGCCTTACGATTATCCTGTTCTTCTTCGCCATAGCGTTAATGCAGTCCATGACGTTGCCAGCGATTGCAGGGGTATTGTTAGTCACCATTCATGGCGTACTTGTCTTCGTTCATGTGTCTCAGTCCGGGCCGGCCGAGGAAACCCGCCTCGAGGCATGCCGAAAAACGAGTCCCGGCATGTGACCATCCGCGCGACACTCCTTTTGCGCCTTTCTGTTTTGTCTCCTATAATGACTGCTTCAGTACGTCATTTGACGTGATGCATTCGGCGGCTTGAACTTGCGAGGGCGCATGCCATGAACATCAGCAGACGGAAATTTATCGGATCGTCCGCGGCCGCAGTGATCGTTGCGGGCACGATGGCGAAGGGCAAGGTCTTTGGTGCGAACGGCCGCGTCAATATCGGGTGCATCGGACTAAATAGCCGGGGCCAGGAGCATATGGGCGCGCTCTGCGACACCCAAGGCGCACAAATCACAGCCCTCTGCGATGTCGATGAGCGTGTGCTGAGTGACCGTGTCAACCAACTCCGCATCAAGACCGGCGGCGACATCAAACCCTTCACCGATATGCGGGTCATGTTTGAGGAACCCTCCATCGACGCTATCACCATTGCCACGCCGAACCACTGGCACACGCTCGCGGCCATCTGGGCGTTACAGGCCGGCAAGCACGTGTATGTCGAAAAGCCGCTCTGCCACAACGTGTGGGAAGGCCGCCAACTCGTCAATCTCGCGAAGAAGTCGGGCAAGATTGTGCAACACGGCACCCAGGCCCGATCGGAGACAAAATGGCTTCAGACAATCCGACATCTGCGTGATGGTGTCATCGGCGATATTTACATGGCTCGTGCACTTTGCTACAAGCGTCGCGACTCCATCGGCTTTGCGCCGTTCGAGGCGCCGCCCAAAGAACTTCACTGGGATATTTGGCAAGGCCCGGCCGAACGCGCGGAATTCTGCAAGAACTATGTGCATTACAACTGGCACTGGTTCTGGGCCTACGGCAATGGGGATATCGGCAACCAGGGCGTCCACCAGATGGACGTCGCGATTTGGGGCCTGAACAAAGGACTGCCTACAAGGGTCTATGCCGCTGGCGGGCGGTACGGCTATAAAGATCAAGCAGAGACCCCAAACACTGAACTCGCCACATTTACCTACGCCGACGGAGCCACGTTGGCCTTCGAAGTGCGCGGTCGCGCCACCAACTTCGAAGCCGATACGCGCATCGGCAACCTCTTTTACGGATCCGAGGGTTACTTCATCGACGGCGACGAAGCGAAAGAAGACAATCAATATCGATTCGTAGGCAACAACGACAAGACCCTCTCGGTCAAAGACCCCGGGGTAAAGACCGAGGGGTGCTGGCAGAACTTTGTTACTGCGGTACTCTCCGGTAAGGAAGAAGACAACTTCGCTCCTGCATCCGAAGGATTCATCGCTTCTGCACACGGTCATTTGGCCAACATCTCCTACCGCTTGGGCCGCGCTTTGGACTTCGACCCGGCCACAGAAAGGTTCGTCAACGACGACGAGGCCAACGCCATGCTCACACGACACTACCACCCGGACTTCACCGTTCCTGAAATTACGTGACCGCCCCGGGCAAGCTGGCACGAGCCGGAACCGAACGGCACCTACATATTTGGGGAACCTGTTGCATGGTTCGCATACAGGGGGTGTTCCTACTCATTTTTTGACGATTCAAGGGGGGGGTAAGGCGAAATCTTCGTAAGTCGTTGTTTTTCGGTCGCGATTGGAGCGACACCCCGTTCGTACGCACTGTTGCGCGTGACATGTTCGCTTCCGTTGGGGCGACGATTCCGGGTGAGCTCTTGGCACCATGAAAACACTCCCTATCTGTCTTACGCGAGCGTGTTGCATGCGGGTTTGTCCTTCGCCTTGGAGTGATGCGTCAATTACGGCCAGCCGGGGCGTTTTTCGGGTTGTGTTACGGTTCTTTTTTCGCCATTATGTTTCGAAATCCGTGTTTACGGGCTGCTTGGCATGGGTCGGGAACTCTCAATCACGTACAAGGGGTTTGTACCATGAATGTTTCACGCAGGAAGTTCATCGGCGCATCGGCGGCCGCGGTAATTGCGGCGGGTACGGTGGCCAAGGGCAAGGTATTTGGGGCCAACGCAAAGGCGCGGGTGGCCTGTTGCGGCATCAATGGCCGTGGCGGATCACACATCAACGCGTTTTCGAGCGATCCTCGATCCGAAGTAGCTGTACTATGCGACCCTGATAAGAACGTACTCGAAAGTCGCGCGAAGGCCCTCAAGGAGGCCACCGGGATGGAGCCCAAGACGTTCACAGACGTGCGTGACGTGCTGGCCGACGATTCCATTGACATTATCTCCATTGCGACTCCCAATCATTGGCACACGCTGATGGCCATTTGGGGCATTCAGGCTGGCAAAGACGTGTATGTCGAGAAGCCCCTTTCCCACAACATATACGAAGGACGGCAGTTGGTCGCCGCGATGGAGAAGTCGGATCGCATCGTACAGCATGGCACGCAGAGCCGGTCCGATGTGCGATGGATGCAATACATTCAGGCACTGCAGAGCGGTTGTATCGGCGAGGTCTACATGGCCCGCGGCCTTTGCTACAAGAACGGGAATCGCGGTTCTATCGGGTTTGCGGAGGACGCGACGCCGCCTGAATACCTGGACTGGAACATGTGGCAGGGTCCCGCGGCCGAGCAGGCCTACAACGAAAAGTATCACCCCTACACGTGGCACTGGTTCTGGCATTACGGCAACGGCGAAATCGGCAATCAAGGCGTACATCAGATGGACATCGGTACCTGGGGCATGAACAAGGGCCTGCCGGTGAAAGTATTCAGCGAAGGCGGACGCTTCACCTACAAGGATCAAGGTCAGACGCCGAATACTCACGTGGCCACGTTCAAGTATGCCGATGGCACCATGTTCGTCTTTGAAGTACGTAGCCGTTTTACCAATGATGAAGGTGGTGTCAAAGTCGGCAACCTCTTTTACGGGTCAGACGGCTACTTGTCCGAAAACTTGGGCTTCTTCGACAAAGAAGACAAGAAGATGGACGTTCCCATGCCGGAGATGACGTCCGAAGGTGCTTTCGGCAACTTTCTAACGGCCGTTCATGCGCGCGACAAGAGTCTGGTCCATGGCAACGCGCTGCAAGGCCACATTTCGTGCGTGCATTGCCACTTGGCCAACATTTCGTATCGCTTGGGACGGTCGCTGGAGTTCGATCCCGAAACGGAACGCTTCAAGAACGACGACGAGGCCAATGCCATGCTTTCCCGCGAATACCGCGCGGGATTCGAAGTGCCGCAGTTGGCCTGAGGCCATAGAACCCATGCCCCTTTCCCACGATGGGCGAGGGGCTTTTTTTATGCGATCGGGTGGACACCGAGGGTAAAAAACGGTACCGTTAGGGTTCGTATATCGTTCGTCCCGTCCCATCGGGCCATGGCGAAATTTCCGGGGCGAATTGAACTTCGAGGGCAAGAACCCTGCTGAAACCAGGCAAAAGGGGAACGGCAATGGCAATCTCACGGAGAAAGTTCATCGGATCGTCGGCGGCTGCGGTTATTGTGGCGGGTACGATGGCCAAGGGCAAGGTGTTTGGCGCGAACAGCAAGGTGCGGGTGGCCTGCTGCGGCATTGGTGGACGCGGCAAGGATCATGTGAAGGAGTTTTCCACCAGCGAGCTTTCTGAGGTGGTCGCGTTGTGCGATACCGACCAGCGCACGCTGGAAGCCCGGGCAAAGACATTGAAAGACGCCACGGGCAAGGACGCGCGATTGACTTCCGACGCGCGCGAGATTGTTTCGGATCCGTCTGTAGACGTAGTTTCGATTGCGACGCCGAATCATTGGCACTCGCTGCTGGCGATCTGGGCCGTGCAAAACGGCAAGGATGTCTACGTCGAGAAGCCCCTGTCGCACAACATTTTCGAAGGCCGTCAACTGGCCGCGGCGGCCGCAAAATCCGACCGCATCGTGCAACACGGAACGCAAAGCCGATCCTCGGCCAAATGGATGCAGTACATGCAAGCGCTGCAGAGCGGCTGTATCGGCGAGGTCTACATGGCGCGCGGCCTGTGCTACAAGAACGGGAACCGCGGATCGATTGGCTTTGCCGACAATGCCGCGGCACCCGACTATCTGAATTGGGAAATGTGGCAGGGCCCGGCCGAAGAACAGCCCTACAATGAGAAATACCACCCGTATACGTGGCACTGGTTCTGGAACTACGGCAACGGGGAAATCGGCAATCAGGGCGTACACCAGATGGACATCGGCGCCTGGGGTATGAACAAGGGGCTGCCGGTCAAGGTGTTCAGCGAAGGCGGACGCTTTACTTACAAGGATCAGGGACAGACGCCGAACACGCACGTGGCCACCTTCAAGTATGCCGACGGCACCATGTTTGTTTTCGAAGTGCGCAGCCGCTTCACCAACGATGAAGGCGGCGTAAAAGTCGGCAATCTCTTTTATGGTTCAGATGGATATCTCACCGAAGAAAAGGGCTTTTTCGACAAGGAAGACAAACCCATGCAGGTGCCCATGGCGGACGTGGAGACCAAAGGCGCCTTTGGCAATTTCCTTGCGGCGGTACATGCGCGAGACAAGAGCATGGTCCACGGAACGCCCGAACAGGGGCACATCTCCTGCGTGCATTGCCACCTTGCAAACATCTCGTATCGGCTTGGCCGGTCCCTCGAGTTCGATCCGGAGACGGAGCGGTTCAAGAACGACGACGAGGCCAATTCCATGTTGAGCCGCGCCTACCGGCCCGGATTTGAAGTGCCGCAATTGGCCTGAGCGAAGCAACACGTCGCGCCCCGGATTGCAGAACGATCCGGGGCGCGCTTTTTATGATCCGAGCACATCATCTCCGGACCGAGCCAATTGCGGAGTGGTTTCGCGCTACTGCCCATTTCCGGTCTGCAGCGAATACCAATCCAATTTGCGCGTCAGGTACATGGTGCCGGCAATCACGCAGAACAGGCCCACCGAGCCAATGAGCAGGGCATAGTCCTGGTTGTTCAACAAGACGTAGAGATACCCGTACAACACGGCCAGCGCCGTGCCCACGACGGCCGAGCGGCGCAGACTTTTCAACACGGCCACGCTGTACGCACTGATCAGCACGATGACCGCCAAGCTCGCCAGCACGTACGCCGCGATGAACCCGATATGCTCCGCGAGCGACAATTCGAGCAGATAAAACACGCACATCGCCGCCCCAATCAAGAGGTATTGAAGCGGATGAACCCGCCGCTTTCCGAGCACTTCGAAGAGCCACAGCACGCCGAACGTAAGCGCCATGAACAAGAACGCATACTTCACGCTCCGTTCCGCCATACGGTAGGCATCCACGGGCGACACCAGTCTTACGCCAAACGTGGAGGCGTCGATCTGCGCTTCCGTTCCCGACTCGGACAGCCACGCCTGGGGATAGTTGCGTCCCAGGAATGGGATGTCCCAGGTCGCCTTGAATCCGTGCGCATCGACATCGCGGGCACCGGGAAGCCAGTTGCCTTGGAAGCTCGGATCGGGCCAATCGGACTCCAGCGATACGACTGTCTTCTTGCCAAATGGCGCGAAGAACAAATCTTCGCTGCCCTTTAACTCGAGAGCGAAGGAGAATTCGAAGAGTTCGCCGGTCAGGCTTCCCACGATCGGCGAGTGAATCCCGGATGCCCCTGCCCCCCATTTGCCCATGCCCGGTAGAAAATCCTGCGGCGATCCATTCCAGTTCAGTGTTGCCTCTTTCGAAATACCACGGGCGTCCGAAATGCCCATGGCCACGTAAGCCCTCTCCCACTGGATGTCGTCTTCCGGGATACCCCATTCCGCAAAACTCGGTTTGATGAAACGGCCAGCCAGCGCGAGAGACGCGTTGTATACTGGCACTTCGAAGATTCCCCGGTGGCGTGATTCGCTCGTAATTGTTCCGTTCGCCTCGAGGAGTTCCGGCAGGAACGTGGCATGTTGCACCTCGCTGCGCGTCCGCACTTCGCCGTCTTCCAGTGTTTCGGTCCATCGTTTTGTGTAGGGGATGACCAGCGACGGACCCACCAGTTTCTGTGCCCTCCCCCATTTGCCAGTAACCTCTTCCACGGCTTCGGTTCGGGTGCTCTGACGTTCGTAGATGGCCGCCTCGATCATGCGTGCCGGGATCAAGAGCAGCAGCACGAGGAATCCGACCAGGAGCACGCGCAACAGGGGTGCGTTTCGAATTGAATCGATGACTCCGACGAACCAATTTGCGGACATATGCGCACCTCCGGTCGTATTTTGCCTCGGCTTGGGTATCCCCGGCCACTTGGCCAATACTATAACAAAGTCCTTTGTATTGTAAAGTTAATTTTCAAAAAGGGTTCAACTTGAGTTGGTTCCTGGGGTTGCCACTACCGTTGGGATGGGACTGTCTGGCTAAGCGGCAGGCTTGAGGTTGGGCCTAGTCGGCAATGGCGGACCGGCTTCGGCGCTGGCGGCGCGCCTTCTGTTTTCGGATTTTGTCCACCTTTTTTGCTTCCGGGCTTTCATCTCCCAACACGCGCGCTTCCATCAATTCGCACATGCGTTTGCGCGCGTAATAGCGGTTCAGGCTTTGCGAGCGGGCTTGCTGCATCTTCACATCCAAGCCGGAAGGTTCGTGCACCAGTTGGACGCAAGTGGCGGTCTTGTTCACGTGCTGGCCGCCCGATCCGCTCGACCGTACGAACTGTTCGTTCAGATCCTCTTCACGCAGGCCGAGTTTTTCCATGCGTAAGAATAACTCGGCTTCTTTCTGTACAGTGACTCCAAATTTAGGCATGGCTCTTCGGGTGCTCCCACGAACGCGCAATCAAATAAAAAGCGCCCTCAACCGTCGAGGGCGCTGTATTATACGCGATCTGAATCAAACGAGGGCATTGATGTTCTGGCCCACCTGCGGATCAAGGCTCATGGCGGTCTGGATAAGCTTCAATGCTGCCGCGCCAGCTTTGTCGACAGTTTCGATTTGCTTCTTGAGGGCGGCGATTTGGTAGGAGGCAGAGAACTCGGCAGATTTCAGTGCTGTCGCGGTGGCCGCGATGCCGTCTATGCTTGCCATATGCCCTTCCTCCTATTGGTTGGACCCCTTTTTGGGGTTCGCCCTTGGTACTAAGTATATCGGCATCGGCAGAATCTGACTTTAGATATTTCGACCGCTTTCCTTAAAGCCTTGAAAACAATGGCGTTATAGATTCAGAGGAGATTCAGTTGCGAGGAACGAAACCCCAGGAGATTGCGAGTCAGGTCGCCACCGCCGAAAAGCAGTTCACGAAGCGCTAACTCGCAGTGTTCGTCGGTTACGCGCAAAAGACCGATAGAGTGGGCTGTATCCTCCGCCGCAAACATGGCTGCTTTGCGAAACAACTCCTGAATGAAGGCCGGGCTGGCCCCTTCCGTCCGTGCGACGAACTCGTCCAGCCGTTCGAGGCGCACATCCAACCCGTAGCTGTACAAGTCGAACAACCTTTTACGGCACCGGGAATCCGGTAATGGGAATTCGATGGCCTGATCAATCCGGCCTGGCCTCGATGCGATCGCGGGTTCAATGACCTCGGGCTTGTTGGTGGTGAGCAGGAACAACACTTCGGCATCGGGCGCCATGCCGTCCACTTCGTTCAAGAGGTCGTGCAGGGTCAATTCGTAGGCAGGATGCCTCACACCGTCACGGCGCGATGCCACGAGGTCGACGTCTTCCAGAATCACCAGACTCGGCGACAGTGCGGCGGCCAACCGGCAGATTTGTTTGATCATCCACAACTGATTTCCCGCGACGAGGATGACCGTCAGTCCTTCCACCGATTGCGCCACCCATTTTGCGGTATATGATTTTCCTGTGCCCGGTGCGCCGTGCAACAACAGGCCCCGCTTCACGGAACGCCCGCTCCTGCGAAGGGCGGATGCATGTTCGAAAAATCCCGATGTGTTGCGCTGAATGACCTCCATCACGCCGTCTGGCAAAACGATGTCTTCTTGGCGCACCATCTGGATCGTACGAAACGCAATTGTATAGTTCTCGGGATCGATCGCGGTGTAGTCGTCCGATTCGAGGGCGATGATCCGGCCGCGGTACACATTCTCGCTGTCCACGGACTGCCACAGCCGCTTCATAAACTCGCGGCTCAATTCTTCGGTTCCGGCCATGATCTCCAATGCGTAATCGACGGCGTGGTCTTCCTTGCGCACATGTACGGCCACTTTCGCGCCTGGCCATTCGACGAAATGCACACTATTCACCGCGCATCGCAGGAACGCTTCCTGTGCTACACGGACATTGGTATACGACACAGGACCCAAGGGCGCTTTCTGCACCAGCAAATTGCCGAGGGAATTGTTCAGCAGATCAACGCTTGAGATTCCCAGGACGCGATGGGCCGCCCGTTCCGATTCGCAGATTCGTTCCATCGCCGCCTGAACATTCGGCAAATCGACGGCCATAAACCGAATGCTGTCAATAGCAAGTGTGCTGGGATCCGTGCCGAAGAAATCGGTTAACTCGGTGTAAAGATTGCTTTTAAGCGGATTTCTGAACATAGGCGAAGGAATATACTTTCCAAGGTTTTCGAACCTGGGGAGTATACACCCAACGAGGACGTCGATTCCTTATTCGACGGTCATTCAGAGTCCAGATTCATCGTTTCGGGGTATCCCGACTATTCTTTTGCATTTACTATCCGGTTGAAAAACTGAACAGCGCGCTCTGAGTATTTCCGGAATTCCGCTTTGTACTGGCTGGAATTCGACCCATGCGGCGTGACTGGCCACTCGGTCTCAACGGTAAATCCCCGGGCTTGCAAAGACGCTGCGAACTCGACGGCAATGGAGTAGCGAGAATCGAGTGTGCCGCACATGATTAAGAACGGTACAGACTTCGCACCTTTTGCCGCTGGAGTGCCCGCGACGGCGGCGACCCGTGGATCAAACAGATCGTGTAACCGATCCGGGATGGCCGATTTATTGGAATTGTCGGTCAGAAACTTGGCGGGGTCTTTCACTTCGCCGTAGTCTTCCACAAGGAATCGGCCGTCTGGTGTTGTCCACGTACCAGCGGCGGAGGGTGCACAGGCCATCACTTGATCCGGGTGCGCCAGCGCAAACCGGTGCGCACACTGGCCACCCATGGAGTAGCCCGCGAGCAACAACTTGTCGTGCAGCCGAAATTCCTTGTGCGCTTCATTCATCACTTCCAGCAGAAAATCGGCTTCGCCCAATTCCGGAAACCGGCTCACCTGCTTGTCCTTGGTGACGAACTCCGGCAATATCAAAATGGCTGGAAGTCCCTCTTTGTCGGCTATTTCACGCATGGCTATTGCCTTCGAATTCGTTTGTACGTTTCCGGCGCCGCCATGAATAAACACCAGCGGCCAATAGGACTTTTGGGGATCGTACCGATCGGGCAGCGCGACGAAATACGAGCGCTTTATGCCGCGAAAAGACACGGTCCTTTCGAGTGGCCTGAATTCCTGGCCTGCGGCCTGTATTACGCCACACAATAGAACTATGGCTGCTGCCACACGAATCAGTCGTCTCGTCTTGGACATGCCTTCCGGACCCCATTTCTGTGTCAATCGGTGTCCCAACCGATTTGCCTATAAGGACTTGATGCAACAATTTGGCCAGAAATGGGAGAGCCGTTCAATGGGATGATCGGGCCTATTGGGGGTTGAACGTTTGCAGAAACACTTAACCCGCATATTGCACCACGCTAAAAGCGTGCGTGGAAGACTGAAGTACAGTCTCCGTGGAAGACTGAAGTACAGTCTCCGTGGAAGACTGAAGTACAGTCTCCGTGGAGGACTGAAGTACAGTCTCCGTGGTGCAAATTGCTCACACAGAATTCCTTAAGCTTGAAACGCTGAGGATACTTCACGTGCACACTGTAAGTACGCCAGTTTTGGTAACGGCCCGGTTGAATTGTTGTTACACAGTTAGTTGGACAAAGTCGTGAAATATCCGGGTTAAGGGAATGGCTACACGCGGAGATGGCGTGGAAACGACACGATGTCGATCTGCCTTTTGAACTTTCGAACAGCAACGGGTTCCAATCGTTATAGAATTGCAGACCATGACGCGACATCCCGGGAGTCCTTCATGAGCGACAACGGAACCCCGCAAGGGGCTTGGATTCGGCAGGCTTTGGCCGACTATGAACGGCGGTTGGTGGGGTATGCCCTGCGGCTGACGGGCGATTTGGAGACGGCACGCGATGTGGTGCAGGACACCTTCCTGAAGCTGTGCACGGCGGACCACGCGGCGATCGACGGCCATCTCGGCCCGTGGTTGTACACGGTGTGCCGGAACCGGGCCCTGGACGTTCTCAAGAAGGAGGGACGGATGGAGTCCTTGCAGGATAGCGTGATGCATTCGTTGCCCGCACGAGGGCTGAGCCCCGGCGCGGCGGCGGAGGCGAACGAGACACAACACATGATACGGACCGTCGTGACTACGTTGCCCAAACGGCAACAGGAAGTGTTCATGCTGAAGTTTCATGACGGCCTCACCTACCGCGAGATTAGCGATGTCGTGGGAATGCCGCTGGCGACGGTCAGCCATACGATTCACACCGCGCTGAACACCATACGCGAACAACTCCGCGCCCAGCATGCCTCGGCGCCGGATGCATGAGGAATAGGACAATGCCCATCGAGAGAGACGATATCCGATTGACTGAATACGCCCTTGGCGAATTGCCGGAGGACGACCGGGTGGCCTTGGAAGAACTGATTGCGGATGACCCAGACGCGCAAAAAGCCGTGAAAGAGATTCAGGCCGCGGCGAAGCTGGTGGAAGTTTCGCTTGCGGGGTTTGACGCACCCGAGTTGGAATCGGCCCAGCGGCAGGAAATCATTGGCCGTGTGGGTGATGAGGATGCACCACGATTGCGAATCCGATGGTTCCGCCCGGCGGTCATGCTTCGATGGGGCGCGGCGGCAGCGGTATTGGTATTCGCTGGCTATTATGTGTTGCCGCGAACGTTTAACGCCCGCGAAGTCCCTGTTGCCAGTGACGATTTGGCGTTGCGTTACCAGGATCGGGTGAACTTGGCGAGGATGGACAAGGAGAACGTGTCGACGTCCTTCACGGGACCTGACGATTCGAACCTGGTCCATAGAATAGAACAAAACCGGCTTGCGGAACCGGCGACGGCGCCGCCGCAGGACGCACCCGTTGGTGATTTATTTATTCTGCAGGAGGGACTTACGGTTGCCGACTCTTCGGCTGAGTCGTCGCCCGCAGCAACCTCCGCTCAGGGGGCCGAAACCAATTGGAACCTATCGGCAAGCGGCGAAGGTCGTGTTCGCGAGTTGGAAGTCGATGGCAGCAGCAGAGGCTATTTCGCCGATGTTAACGGTGATGGCCAAGCGTCTACGCCTTCCTCTAGTACTCCCCTGGCCCTTCTTCCGACGCCCCCTGTCGAAGCCAATGTGAATGGAGCTACGCCCAGCGCTGTGCAGTTTCACAGCAAGGCGCGTGAATTCGGCGGAGGCGGCTTTGGTGGACAACCCGGGCAACAAGGCGTTGACGCTGGCCAAGGTGGCAGTGGTGGTTTCGGCGGCGGTGGCATTAGTGTTGATACGTTGGGGACATTGGAAAACCGCCCGGCCTTGCACGACGACGTTGACGTCTATCAAGCGTATATCGAATCAGCGAATGGAATGCCCGGCCGGATCGAAAGCAAGGCCAAGGCACGTTCCGGTTCCAGTGAGCGTCTTGCGGAGGGCAAAGTCCTTCCGTTGATTACAGAATTGGGCAAACAGGTAGACCCTCTGAGTCAGTCTGAATCGCGTCAACTATCCTTCGGCCTGAACTTTTATTCGAACAGCGAGGCGTATGCGCCGATCGTGGAAAACCCTTTCCTGACGCCGATGCAGAATCCCTTGTCGACTTTTTCCATCGATGTGGATACGGCTTCGTACTCCAACACGCGGCGGTTTCTCAATCAGGGCCAGTTGCCTCCTCCGGATGCGGTACGAATTGAGGAGTTGGTCAATTATTTTGACTATGAATACGCGGGCCCCACGGACGGACACCCGTTCGCGGCTCATGTGGAAGTGGCGCCCGCGCCGTGGAAACCGGAGCACCGGCTGGTGCGTGTGGGCATCAAGGGCAAGGACGTTCCCATGGACGACCGTGCTCCGGCGAACCTGGTGTTTCTGATCGACGTGTCGGGATCGATGGAACCTGCGAACAAGCTGCCGCTGTTGAAAGAGGCCATGTTGTTGCTGGCGCGCAGGCTGTCGCCGCAGGATCGCGTAGGCATCGTGACGTATGCGGGCGCGGCGGGCATCGCGTTGGAAAGCACGTCGGTGGACAGTCGTGAGACCATCCTCTCCGCCGTTCAGGGCTTGAGCGCGGGCGGATCGACGAACGGCGAAGGCGGCATTCGTCTGGCGTATGACATGGCGCAACGGTATTACCTGCCGGGTGGCGTGAATCGCGTCATCCTGTGCACCGACGGCGATTTCAATGTTGGCGTGACGGACACGGATCAACTTGTGCAGATGGTGCGTGAAAAAGCCGGTAACGGCATCTTCCTCAGCATCCTCGGATTCGGCATGGACAACATCAAGGATGATCGCCTGGAGCAGTTGTCGAACAAAGGCAACGGAGCCTATTACTACATCGACAATTTTGGCGAGGCCCAGCGCGTGCTGGTCGAAGACATGGCAGGCACGCTGGTGACCATTGCGAAGGATGTGAAAATTCAGATCGAGTTCAATCCCGGCAAGGTACAAGCGTATCGCCTGATTGGGTATGAAAACCGCGCGTTGGCCGCGCAGGATTTCAATGACGACCGCAAAGATGCGGGTGAAATCGGAGCGGGCCACACAGTGACGGCTCTGTATGAAATCGTGCCTGCCGGCGTGCCCATGCCTTCCACCGGCGGCGTCGATCCTTTGCGGTACAGCGGCCAGCCGGAGGCTGTCACTCCGCCTCCGGTCGAGTTGAAGGAAAGTGCTGAGATGCTGTTCCTGCGCCTTCGCTACAAGGAACCAGAGGGCACGACCAGCAAGTTGATTGAGGTACCGGTTACCGACCATGGTCAAGGATACGATCAATCCAGCCGCGAATTCCGTTGGGCGGCGGCCGTCGCGGCGTTTGGTATGGAGTTGCGCAACTCGCAATACAAAGGAAACACGACGTTGAGCCTTGTGCAGCAAATTGCCGAAGGGGCCAATGGCTACGACATCAATGGCCGCCGATCCGAGTTCCTGAGTCTGGTCGTTGCGGCGAAGAACATCAAAGGCCAATAAGACAGGCATTCGTGCGTGCCGCCACGCGACACTATGTGCCCCGCGTCCGGAATCACCGGGCGCGGGGCGCAATCGCCGATGCTAATAATGTCTCTTTGATAAGCTCAGAGATTGCATAATCTTGTTCAGGCGGCACGGAAGCGACAGGATGTCGCTTCTACTTCCGGCCCTGTATGTGAAATGGAGATTTGGATCTTCTTTTCGTTGCTGAGCATGGGCAGTGTACATAAAAGCGCGACAGGCAGGATTACCTGTCGCGCTTGATCGCAATCTTTATGTGTTATCAGCCTACGGGTTTTGGCTTTGGTGCTTCGCTCACGAACTTCAGACCTTCTTCAATAAGGGTGGTGCCGGTGCGTTCGCCGAGACTTGTCTCGGATACGTAGTCGTAGCGCTTGAAGCTGTTGAAGTCTTCCTTGGTGAGGATGTATCCAAAGGCATCGTTGGTAAGGCCGAACAGGAAGTTATTGTCTCCTTCTCCGTTCATGTGACGCTTGAGATAGAAACCGATGTTCGGCAGGGCTTCGCCGGGAATCGTCAGGATCTGTGCATTGCCGACGTTGATTAGGTTCATCAGTGTGGTCACCGTGCGATCGTCGTTGGTTGGATAGCCGAGGGGGGATCCTTCGACAACGGCCCACAAGAGATCGGAATCCACGTGAAACTTGACTTCCTTCGCGCCGACCCAGAGATCGGGATTCTCCTGCACGGGCGCGTCTTTCACGATGCGCATGGCCTCGTCCGCCAACAGGTTGCCGATACGGATGCACTCGTCCCATGTTTGCACATCTTCGCCGTCTTCACCGCGGCAATCGGCGGTTACCATGCCGCCCTGGGCGCCGTTCATAAACACGCACGTGCCGCCACCGAGTTCGGCGACACGGTCGTATAGCGGGCCGACCATGTCGGGGCTGCAGATACCCTGGCCGGGTCCGATGACTTCCGGGTGAATCGCATAGTTAACGACAGTGGCGATGGCCTTGCCATCTTTACCAACTGCCTGAATTACATGGCAGCGGCGGTCGTAGAGTTGAGGCGCGTAGTAATTGTAGGCGATCTTTTCCGCCGCGTCGCCACTGGCAATTTTAATGGATGCGGGTTGCAGAGCCTTTACGGCCGCGTTGATACCCTCGGCCACCTGGGTCACGACCTTTTCCATGTAGGCCAATTCGCCGGTATGTCCGCCGTCGGGCAATGGAAACGCATACATGTCGGGCGCGCTGTGGGTATGGGTCGAGCCGATGAGGATGTGATCGCCGGGAATGTCCTTGACCAAGGCACGGACTTTGTCGCCCAGCACGCGCGGATATCCAATAAATGGCACACTGACGAATGCAACGCGTTCGCCGTCTTTGTCTATGACAATCGTGCGGACTTCGAGGTTGCCCTGTTGCTTTTCCGTTTTGCGCGGGATTCCCATCCCGCCCGAGACGGGAATGAGGGGATCGGGAGTGACATTGACAGACGACGCGCCTACCTGCAGCGCGGCATGTGCTGCCGGCTGCGCCACGCCAAGCGCCGCGCACGCGGCAATGGCTGTAACGAGAAAACCTTTGAATCGCATACAGTATCCCTCTTGGTTTGGGTTATGCCCTTGTCCATCGAAGTCGTTGGGAACGCCTATCGCATTTCCTGGCCGCCGGTCACGTTGATCGCCTGACCGGTCATGTAGTTCGAATCATCCGAGGCCATGAACACGACCACATTGGTCACGTCTTGATACGTGCAAGGCCGTTTCATGGGGACTTGGTCGATGTACTTTTTGCGCACTTCGTCCTCGCTGATGCCCTGGTTGGCGGCGTACTGTTTGAACAGGCTGCCGGTCCACAAGGGCGAATCCAGCAGATTGCCCGGGCATATGGAATTCACGCGAATGCCCTGTTCGGCAAACTCGAGTGCGAGGCTCTGAGTAACGCCGATTCCGCCAAACTTGGACGCGGCGTATGCGCTGTTGCGAAAGCTGCCTTTCTTGCCGGACTTGGAATTGATCTGGATGATAGAGCCTTTTGCGCCGTTCGCCAGCATGAGGCGGGCTGCTTCGCGCGCGCACAGGAAATAGCCGGTTAAATTCACGTCAATGACTTTACGCCACTTCGCGGCATCGAAATCGATACTTTCTCCGGAAATGAGAATTCCGGCGTTTGAGACGAACACGTCCAGCCCGCCCAGTTGCGCGGCCGCCGCGTCCACGCCTTGGCGCACGGCATCGGCATTGGTAATGTCCACTTGGGCTGCGACGAGATTTCGACCGGTTTCAGTGGCGATCCGATTTGCGGTTACTTGCGCGCCTTCGCCGTTCACGTCCCAGATGGCGACATCACAGCCTTCCTGGGCGAGCCGCTCCACGATAGCCGCGCCGAGTCCCTGCGCCGCGCCCGTAACAATCGCTTTTTTTCCTTCCAATCGAGCCATTTAGACGTACTTCTCCAGCAGGGTTTCTTCCGCTTCAATGGTCCACGCGCTGTCAGCGCCTAATTTTTCTTTCAGTTCGGGAACGACTTCGGCGACTTTTTCCAAGGGTGTGAGGGGCAAATCGGGAATTTGCGGATAGATGACCGTCTTTCCAGGGAATTTCGCATCACGCACGGCCTCAAGTCCTTCGCGCGCCGCATTGAGTCCGCCGATGGCGGCGATGCTCAGGTTGGTGTTCAATTCGCCGCCTTCGACCATCTGCAATACTTTGCGCAAATCGCTGATACGGGAGCCACTAGAACCAATGATCTTGATGCCTCGGCAGAGGTCTTCAATCTTGATGGGCGCCATGCTGCCAATCCCCACACCGGCGAATACGTTCACGAGACAACCGTCCGCAGCCATGTTCAGGTATTGGGGCACGAGGCGCGCCAGCGGCGCGAGAATGACAATGTCGTCGTAACCGTCGACGGCATGGCTGGCCAGTTGTCGATCCATGGCCTCGGGTGACTCGAATTCGGTGGGAGAATATGTAATCAGTTCAACCCCTCGATCTTTGGCCAAGCTGCCGAAACGCCGGACAATGTGATCGAGACGTCCGCGATCCAGATCGGTCACGACTACGCATTTCGGACCGTTCGCAATTTCGATAGAGCGCTGTACGTGCATCTGCCCCATGGGGCCGCCGGCGCCGATGAACAGCGCCCTGCCGCCTGGAAGTAAATCCTGTCGGCTGTTGACCTTCTCTATCTCGGCCTCGTTTTCTCCGCCGCCGTAGAAGCGAAGGCCTTCGTAGTGAATCCTGCCGATGTCAAGAGAGGCGACACCGTCCTCCGCGGGAGAGCCCACCAGAAACATGATTCCGTCTTTACTCATGTTGTTGGCGAGGGTTTCGACGATTACCGGCGTGGGCTTGAATACGATGATGGTGTCGAACTTTTCGTCAAGTAGACCTTCCAGGGACGAGGGAATGTGGGTTGCGCCCTCATAGACGGTCGTCAGGTCTTCGTCGCTGACAACCAACACGGGGCCTTCTCCCACGGTAAAGCGGTCCTGCAGGTTGTAGGACATCTCGACACAGGCCCAAGGTTCGGAGAGTGCGGATTGGCTGTAGCCTGTCTCTGATTTCACCGGCAACAGATAACAGCCTTCATCGCCGGCAAGCGCCCGTTCGTCGAGATAGCAATATTGCGCCAACCCACCGGGAATGAGGTACCCGAAGGCGTATCCAATTCCCTTGTAGTAAATGTCCGCTTGAACGATATACCGTTGACCGACCTTAAACTGGTTCTTCCATTGTTCCCCGACCTTTACCACGGTTGCGGCACACTCGTGTCCCAACACGGTTGGATCTTTCGACAGGTCGCGGCCCCTTAAGCGCGGGTGATCGCCACCCATTTTGATGATCTTCATATCGGATAAGCAGAGCCCGAGCGCATCCACGCGCAACATGACTTCATTTGCGGCCGGTTCGCGCAACGCGACCGTGACCGGCTTGCCATCGCGTCCCACATTTTCGATACCCGCGCCAAACACCTGCCATGCATTGTATTGGTCCGGCAGAGGCGCGTCGGCTTTGCGATATTGATCCAACGTACTCACGACTTGCTCCTTTGGTACGCGTCCTTCTTCACGCAGCGGTGCTAAAGAAGTTCCAATCTTAACGAGGGTCTAATTCCCAGCGTGCTTTGTGTCGGCGATGCTTTTCAGGCGGTAGTGCTCGTCCGGGCGTGTGAAAATGCGGGACACGTGTTCCGGCGTCATCCACCGCGGTCCACCCAGGGCGTAGGTGTGCACGATGATCTGCGACGCCTTCTCACACATGTCCGTGCAACTCGTTACCGCTTTGGGTGAATCGCCCATGGTGATCAGGCCGTGGTTCTCCATGAGAATTGCGGACGGCAACACGCCTTCTTTGTCCACGAATGCGTCGAACTCCCGCTTTACGGTACGCGCCAATTCCAATCCCGGATCGACATACGGCACGAAAACGGACTTGTGCTTCATGGAGACGATATGATCAGGGAAAATCCGGCCGGCGGCCGCTTCGCGGGCATTGACCGAGCACAGAATCGCATTGGTGAAAACCGGATGCGTATGGCCGATGAACTTGTACTCCGGCACCTGCAGCAAAATCGCGTGGAGCATGGCCTCGACGCTCGGTCGGCGTTTTTCGCCTGGTGTGAGCAGCGAATCCTGAAACACCTTGGTCACGTCCTCATCCCCCGCTTTCGGGTCTTCCAGGATGGCCGTGATTCTGGAAATGGAACAATGGACGAACCCGGTTTCATCGATGGTGGCCATCGTCGTGCCGGACGCCTTCACGTAAAACGAGTCGGGGCCAGACTGGGCGGACGTATTCCCCTCCCCCAGCATGGCGTATCCTTTTGAGGGATCCCCGAGGTACCGGGACATCTCCACCAGTGGCCGCAATACTTCACTCATGGTGCAATCGCTTTCTAGATATTGGGTTGAGAAACAAACGCGGAGAGTATACCAACCGGAGGGAAAGGGGAGCAAAGGAATCAAGTCAGGGCAGTAGCGCGATCTGGAGCTACTCTGATTCTTGACGCCGATCGGACCGATTCCGGCGGATTTGTTGGAAGAACTCGGTCAGAATCGCCCCGCACTCGGCGGCGAGCAACCCGGAATGGACGTTGGGGTTGTGGTTGAATCGTGAGTCGGCCAGCAGGTCCATAAGCGAGCCGCAACAGCCGGCCTTTGGATCGGAGGCTCCAAAGTGCACTTCGGAGATTCTGGACAGAATGATGGCTCCGGCGCACATGGGGCAGGGTTCGAGGGTGACGTACATCGTCGCGCCTTCGAGACGCCAGCTTTTCAGGTAGTCCGCGGCCTGGGTAATGGCCAGCACTTCCGCGTGGGCCGTGGGGTCCTGGAGGGTTTCCCGCTGGTTGTGGGCCTTGCCGATGATCTGTCCGTCCCACACAATGACACAGCCCACGGGCACCTCGCCTTTTTCCTTGGCATGGTTGGCTTCCCGCAGTGCGTATTGCATGTACCATGTATGTTCATCGACCATGGGGCAGATTTTGCTTGGTAGTGGGTCCGGGTTCAAGTTTGATCGGGGCCGGTCCGATACATGATATTGGACAAACCGGTGAGAATACTACGACAGGACATGGTTCCATCGCGGTCTTGAATGAATTTTCGGTGCTTCAGTAGAATGCCCTTGCCGCTGCACAGGTTGTGTAACGACCCGTCGAACAGGGCTGCCGGGCTTGGACCGCGTTTATTGTTTACACTGCCGCACGGAATTCGGCTGTAAAGGACCCGCCTGAATGGACATGCGCGAAAGCGGATTGAGCACGTATCTTGCGGAGATCTCGCGCATTCCCCTGCTTAGTCCCAAAGAGGAGATACGGCTTGCGGAGCTGGCGCTGAAAGGCGAGGGCGAGGCGAGGCGCAAACTCATTGTGTCCAATCTACGGCTGGTTGTGAGTATTGCCAAGAAATATCTCTACTTTGGATTGCCTTTGCAGGATCTTATTGAGGAAGGCAACCTGGGACTCATGAAGGCAGTGGACCGGTTTGACCCGGGCCGAGGGTGCAAATTTTCGACGTATGCCACGTGGTGGATTCGGCAGGCGATTACACGGGCTCTTTCCAACTACGGCCGGACGGTCCGGATTCCGGTGTACGTGACCGACAATATTGCCCGCTATAAGAAGACGTCGGAGGAGTTGTACATCAAGACGGGCCGGCGACCCGATCCCGAAGAAATTGCCGAGGCGATGGGAATCAAGGCCTCCGAGGCGCGGAAGCTGCAGTCGTTTGTGGACGATGTTTCGCCACTGGACAATCTGGACAGCATGAACGACGAAGACGGCCGGGGGATTCCGGAGAGTGTGGAACCTCGGCGGGTCGATCAGGCCATCGAACAAATCGAGCTGGATCAGCAACTCGAAGAGATCATGAAGCAGCTTAATGAGCGGGAGCAGAAGATAGTCCGCTACCGGTACGGCCTGATGGACGGCAAGGCGCATACGCTTGAGGAGACGGGCCGGAAATTCAGCCTCACGCGGGAACGTATCCGGCAAATCGAGAATGACGTGATGAAGCGGCTTCGCTTGTTCGTGCGTGAACGCGCGGACGACTTCATGCCCTGACGGGGTAAGGGCGGTATCGCGCCCGCTCGTTCTGTTCGACATCCCCCAGTTCCAACCGGTATGATCTCCCCTGACCGCGATCCGCGGCATCCTGATGGGGAAAATCCAATTGATCGAGGAGTTTTCATATGGATTTGGCGGCATTGGTGCGCAATGTGCCGGACTTTCCGGTGCCTGGCATCCAATTCAAGGACATTACGACGGTGCTGGAAGATGGCGATGCACTCCGGCATATCATTGATACGTGGAAGGCACGGTATTCCGGGCGCGGCTTGACCGCGATTGTCGGTGTGGAAGCGCGCGGGTTCGTGTTTGGCGGGGCGCTGGCGTATGCAATGGGGCTTGGATTCGTGCCCGCCCGGAAGCCGGGGAAGCTGCCTTACAAGACTATCTCGGAGTCGTATGCACTGGAATACGGCGTCAACGAACTGCACATGCATGTCGACGCATTAAAACCCGGCGACAAGGTGGTTGTGATCGACGATTTACTTGCTACCGGGGGCACGGTGGACGCGGTGTGCAAGCTGGTGGAGCGCCTGGGTGCGACGATCGATGAACTTGCGTTTGTGATTGAGCTGCCGCCGTTGAAGGGGCGCGAGAAACTGGCGCGATATCCTGTGAATACCATGATTGAGTTCATGGTGGAGTGATTGGACATCATGACGATCAATTATCTTCCTGGAACCCAAATACAGGTTGTTCGCGAAGTTCCTCGCGGCAAGTTCAAGCATGCCCTATTTGATTTCGATGGCACGGTGAGCCTGCTGCGCGAGGGCTGGCAGCAAGTGATGAAGCCGGTGATGATCGAATGCATTTGCGGCGAGCATCTCTGCACGCCTGAAATTGAGCACGAGGTGATGGAGTTTATCCACGAAACCACGGGGATCAATACCATTCTTCAGATGGAAGGCCTTGTGGACATGGTGCGCAAGAAGGGCTTTGTGCCTGAGGACAAGATGCTGGATGCGCACGGATACAAGAAGATTTACAATGACCGGCTGATGGTCAGGGTGAGCGAACGCATTCAGCAGATGGCGGAGGGCAAGCTGAGCCCGGAAGAGACCACCGTGCGGGGATCTGTGGCGTTTGTGAAAGCGATGCACGAGCGCGGTTTGTACATGTGCATCTTCAGCGGCACGGATCACGAAGACGTTGAACATGAGGCGGGGTTAGTTGGCGTGCGGTCCTACTTCACCGAAGTGTATGGTGCACGGAAGACATATGCCGAGTCGAACAAAGAAAAGGTTCTGCGAAAGGCGATCGAAGATCATCATTTGCATGGATCTGAAGTCTTAATCGTTGGAGACGGCCCGGTGGAAATCAAGGTGGCAAAGCAGGAAGGCTGCGTGTCCATTGGGGTGTGTTCGAATGAGTTGGAAGGGTGCGGCTGGGACGAGGTCAAACGCCAGCGACTGGCGGACGCCGGCGCGGATATCTTGATTCCGGACTTCGGCGAACGGGACGCTTTAATCGCCTATTTGTTTCCATGATGATTCCGTGACACATTGAGCACTCGTAAGCTCCGGAGGCGTCGCGATGCAAGCAAAGCGTGTTCTGGAAAGCGCGTTGTATGTGGACGATTTGGAGGCCGCCGAGGCGTTTTACCGCGATGTCTTAGGGCTGACCTTTCACGCCCGGGTTGAAGGGCGCCATGTCTTCTTCCGTTGTGGGGACGGCATGGTGTTGCTGTTCAATCCCGGTGCCACAGCTAAACCCATGGAAGGGATTTCGGTGCCCCTGCATGGCGGCGTTCCAGGGCAAGGTCACTTGTGCTTTGCGGTGAGTCATGAAGAATTGGATCCTTGGCGCAAACATCTTGCCGCGAGTAAGGTCGACATTGAGCAGGAAATGACTTGGCCCAACGGAGCGATATCCATTTATTTTCGCGATCCCGCCGGGAATTCACTTGAATTGGCTACGCCGGATTTGTGGTTTGGTGCGTAACCGCTCAGATTATTTCCCTGATCGCATTGAGTAGCGCTTCCATCTGTTTATCTGTCCCTATCGTGATCCGAAGAGCATCCTTCAATCTGGGCGTATCGAAATACCGGACGTAGATGCCGCGATCGCGGAGACGTTCAAAGATGCCGCGTGCCGTTGGAGCGCCCTGCCAGCAGGCCAAGATGAAATTTGACTGCGAAGGCGGGATTTGGAAGCCCAGCGTGGTTAACTCCTGGATTGTGCGCAAGCGTGTGGCGCGGACTTTTTCCACATTGGCTTGCATATGGGGCATGTCTTCCATGGCCGCAATACCCACCGCCTGAGCCACGGCGTTCATGTTGTACGAATCCTTGGTCTTTATGTATTCGGCGATGATTTCCGGGCGCGCGACGCCGATGCCCAGGCGCATGCCCGCCAGGCTGTAGGACTTCGAAAACGTACGCGCCACGATGACGTTGTCGAATCGTTCCGGGAAATCCATGCAGTTGTCGTCCGCAAAATCGACGTAGGCTTCGTCGATAACGACGATACCATTGAAGTTCTTGCACAGGCGCTCCATGGCTGCGCGCGGCGCGCACACGCCGGATGGGGCGTTGGGGCGGGTGATAAAACAAGCGCGCGCAGGCGCGGTATAGAATGACTCCGGCAGTTGAAACTCGGCGTCCAGTTCGACCTTCACGGTTTTTGCTCCGTGCAGGTCGGCAAGGGTTTCGTACAGGGTGTAGGTGGGGTCTGTTGTCAAGATGGAGTCGCCGGGATCCACGAACGTGCGTATGGTCATGGCGAGGACTTCGTCCATGCCATTGCCTGCAATGACCCAATCTTCGCCGGGATACCCGTACTGCATGGCGCATTCACGACGGAACTTGCCCGACACCGGATCCGGGTATTTTACCAGTGCATCCTGAGAGAGACTCCGAAGCGCTTCCATCACCTTGGGCGACGGCGGATAGGGATTCTCGTTTGTGTTCAGCTTGATTACGTCTGTGCGTTGGGGCTGTTCACCGGGCACGTATCCTTCCACGCCTTTTAGTATCTTGCGTGTAAACTTCATTTGCGTAATTCCAGCGCCCTGGCGTGGGCATCCAGTTTTTCAGCGGATGCCAGCCGGATTATGTCATCCGCATCCTGCCGCATCCGATCGGGGGAATACGAAATGATGCTGGTCACTTTCCGGAAATCTTCGGCTGTCAACGGAGACGCGAAGCGAGCTCGCCGCGAGGTCGGCAAAATGTGATTCGGCCCGGCCATGTAATCGCCGCAGGCGACGGACGTGCCGCCGCCCAATACGGCGCAGCCTACGTTGGGGATTTCGTCCAAAACGGCTTGAGGATTTGCCGTCTGGATGCTGAGGTGCTCGGGAGCGATGATGTTCACAAGCCGCGCAGCCTCATTCATATCACGGACCACGTAGGTTTCGGCACAATCCGCCAACGCCTTTTCGATAATGGTTCTTCGGCTGAGTGTGGGTACGAGCTTTTCGAGCGAAACCTTCACACGATTGGCCATTTCCGTGCTATCAGTCACGAGCCAGACGGGCGAATCTTCGCCGTGTTCCGCTTGGGCAATAAGTTCAATTGCGGCCCAGTCCGGGTTTGCGTTCGCATCGGCAATGACGACGACTTCGGAAGGTCCTGCTTCTTTGTCGATATCGCATACCGATGAAATGAGTCTCTTGGCCAAGGTCACGTAGATGTTTCCGGGACCGGTGATTTTCAGTACGGACGGTATGGCGTTCGTGCCATAGGCAAGCGCAGCGACGGCCTGCGCCCCCCCAACACGGAATACGCGCGTGGCCCCGGCGATCTTCGCGCCCGCAAGTACGAGGGGGTGCAGCGTGCCGTGGTAACTGGGCGGCGAAACCATGGCAATCTCGCGCACACCCGCGACACGCGCGGGCACGATGTTCATAAGCACGGAAGAGGGATAAAACGCGGTGCCGCCGGGGACGTATACGCCGACGCTTTCGATGGGCGTCAATCGTTGCCCTACGAGCGATCCATCGGGTTTGGCTTCCTGCCAGGACTGGCGCAGATTGCGGGAATGGAAATCGGTGATATTGGCGTGGGCTTTTTCGAGCGCTTTGACGAGGGCGGGATCGAGAGCATCCGTGGCCGCATCAATTTCCGCCTTCGCGATCTCGAACCGGTCCGGCGACAAGTTTGCCTTGTCGAAGCGCGCGGTATATTCGGCCACGGCCGTATCGCCCCTGTCGCGCACGTCGTCGACGATGGCGCGTGTGGCTTCCAACTTGTCCTTCAGCGCGGATTCATCGCTTGAGACGTCCGCGCGCGCGGCGAGCCGCTTTGCCGCTCGATCAAACGATGCATTGTCCTTGATTTCGAAATACTTCATGCGATTTCGTACCGCCCCCGCTTCAACCGGACTTATCGGACCTTCGGCCCTCTATACTTGCGTGCATGCGCACATCAATCCCGGACTCGCTCGATGTCCGCGCCAAGCCCCGCGAGCCGCTCTTCAATGCGTTCGTACCCCCGGTCGATATGATACACCCGCTGGATGGAAGTTTCGCCTTTCGCGGCCATCAGTCCGGCAATGACCAAGGCGGCGCTGGCTCGCAAATCCGAGGCCATCACGGGCGCTCCGCTCAATTGGGATACGCCTCGGACGATGGCCGTATTTCCGTCGGATTCGATGACCGCACCCATGCGCAGCAACTCTCCCACCTGCATGAAACGGTTTTCGAAGACGGTTTCTTTTAACACACTTGCGCCTTCGGCCATGCATAGCATTGACATCATCTGTGCCTGAAGATCGGTCGGGAATCCGGGATAAGGCTGGGTCGTCAGGTTTATTGCCTTCAATCCATTCGGACAGGAAACCCGAATCCGGTTGCCGTGGATTTCCATTTCCGCCCCGGCTTCGCGCAGTTTACCAAGGAACGTGGGCAGGTGATCGGCATTCGCGTTTTGTACGACCACGTCACCGCCGGTCGCGGCCGCGGCGATCAGGAATGTGCCTGCTTCGATACGATCGGGGATGGCTGTGTGTTCCGTTCCTCCGAGTGAATCCACGCCGACGATGGTGATCATGTCCGTGCCCGCGCCGGAGATACGCGCACCCATCGCGTTCAGGAACTGGGCGAGATCCACGATTTCCGGCTCCCGGGCCACGTTGCTGATGCGGCTTACGCCACTGGCCCGGCATGCGGCCATCATCAGATTTTCGGTGGCGCCCACGCTGGGAAATTCGAGGGCATAGTCCGCGCCGGTAAGGCGCCCTTCGGCGATGACGTAGCCTTCTTCAATGGTGATATCCGCACCGAGCGCCTCGAGACCTTTGAGATGAATATCCACCGGGCGTGTACCGATGGCACACCCGCCTGGCAGTGAAACCTTGGCCTTACCAAACCGGCCCAGCAAGGGTCCTAATACGAAGAACGAGGCGCGCATCTTTCGCACGAGATCGTAGTGGGCAAGGCTGGATTGGATATTCGATGCGTCCAGCTTCATGTAGCGGCCGGTGAACTCGACGTTCATTCCGAATGACGTTAGCAGTTTATCCATGGTGAAGACGTCGTGCAGACATGGCACGTTGTGCAACGTGCACGCTTCTTCGGCCAGAATAGATGCGGCCATGAGCGGGAGCACGGAATTCTTAGCGCCGCGCACCTGTACCGTGCCCTTAAGGGGCTTGCCTCCGCGTATCAGAATCCTGTCCACGTTCTATCCCCTTGGTCGCGTTGTACAGATCTTGCTTGTGTAATCTCTTTCACTCGGACAAGAGTTTCGTGTAAAAGAAAAACGGCCCAAAGCAGCCTTGTGCTCGGGGCCGTCCGTTTGCCCGTTCATGAAGTTTAGTTGGCGCCTTCCGCCGGCTGTGGCACGGATTCGGCCGCAGGCGTTTCCGGGGCGGCGGGAGCGGCGGCATCCGTCGCGGGAGCAGTACTTGTTGACGCATCGGCGGGTGCACTTGTTTCCGCAGGGGCCTCTGCCGGGGCGCCATCCGGGGCTTCCGCGGGCGCGCCGCCTCCCAATCCTGTCAATCCACTGAGCGGATCGTCCGCAGGTACGGTACCAGTGCCGGACAGTACGGCCGAGTCCGTCACTTTGTCCGGTGCGGCACCGCGAATGGCTCGGCCCTGCACGACCGACATGGTCAATGCGAGAAACATGAAAACGGACGCCAAGATAAAGGTCAAGCGAATGGGCAGGCTGCGCATCATGCGCGGGCCGAACACCGCTTCCGATCCTGGTCCAACGCCAAATGCGCCGGCGAATCCGCCGCCTTTGCCCTTTTGCATCATCACGATGATGATAAGAAAGACACATGCCGGAACATAGATCACGAGCATGAGCCACCACAATGTATTCCAACTCAAAATCGCGCTCATCGAAATAGTGCCCTTCTTAAACCGCCGCCTTCACAATGGCTGCAAAGCCCTCGGCCTGCAACGCCGCACCGCCCACCAAGGCGCCGTCAACGTTTGGCTTAGCCATTAGTTCAGCCGCATTATCGGCCTTTACACTGCCGCCGTATTGAATCCGCAGCCCATCGGCCACAGTTCCACCAAATTGCTTGCGCACCAGCTCACGCACAAACGCGTGGGCTTCTTCCGCTTGCTCCGGCGATGCCGTCACACCGGTGCCGATTGCCCAGACGGGCTCGTAGGCCACCGATACAGAGGCGAAATCGGCTTCGCTCAGCCCCTTCAACCCTTCGGTTACCTGGCGCGTGAGCACGGCGTTCATCTTGCCGCCTTCACGTTCTTCCAAGGTCTCGCCAATGCAGAACATCACCTTGAGCCCGGCGGCCAAAGCAAACTTCAATTTTTCATTGAGCGTTTGGTCCGTTTCGCCAAAATACTGGCGCCGTTCGCTATGTCCGATAATGGTCCAGGTGCAGCCGACGTCCTTCAACATTTGGGGCGAGATCTCGCCCGTGAAGGCGCCCTTTTCCTTAAGATAGCAGTTTTGGCCGCCGAGCGCGACATTCGATCCCTTCAGGGCCTGCGCCACGGCGTTAAGGCACACAAACGTCGGGCATACCACGACTTCCACACCGGACACCCCGGCGGTCAACCCTTTCAGTGCCGTCGCCAAGTCCACGGCGTCCTTGACCAACAGATTCATTTTCCAATTTCCAGCAACCAGCGGCGTTCTCACGGCAACCCCCTATTCGAGCGCAAAAAAGCGCATAAAATGCTTCAAAAAATCATGGAAGTGTAGCATGCAGCCGGGGTTGGATGCAAAAGCAGGGACTGGCCGATTTCGCGTCTTGGGCCTATAAGGTCCAAGGTTCGCGCATGGGGCGAGTCAGTCGCGCATTGGCTTCGGCATCATCGATAAACCGCTCTTTTGCGTTGTCCCAACGGACCGGGCGTTGTAAGCGGATCGCGATGTCCGCGACGTGGCAGGCAATGTCGCTTTGTACGGACTCTTCAATTGGGCTCACGGGGTCTTGGCGCGACTTCACCGAATTCAGGAAATTGCGGAGATGGTGATTGCTGCCCGGCAGACGATAGTCATTCGCATTGAAGGGAGCGGTTGCCACCGACTCGGGATACGTCTTGATGTGACGCCTGTCCACAATAATCCAACCTTCGGAGCCCTCGAATGCGGTTCCGTGTTCCGCCACCTCACCGTATCGCAGTTTCCATTCCTCTTTTGCCGGCATGGAAGCGAACTGGATGGTCAATCCGTTGTCGTATGTATGTGTGATATCCCATTTCGTGGCGGTATTGCACACTCCCTCCCGGGGAAACTCGCCGGTACCTTGAACCACGACAGGCGATGCCGCCAAATCGCCGGCCCCCCATAACGCGATATCCATCGGATGAATTCCCCAGCCTGCGATGAACCCGAGGGCATAATCCGAAATAAACCACCACCATTGATTTGTCTCGCGATCCTGGGTGTAGGGGGTAAAAGGCGCGGGGCCAATCCAGCGATTGTAGTCAAGGGTCTCCGGCACGGGCACATGGTTTGTGGGACCGCCCGAGGCGCTTGAAGGAGACCAAACTTTGATTGACTTCAACTGTCCTATGCGGCCGTTGCGCACGAGTTCACAGGCGAGCCGGAATCGTTCGTCGGAGCGCTGTTGCGTGCCGAATTGGAAGATGCGTTTGCGGCGCCGCACGGCTTTCCGTAACGCCTTGATTTGTTCAATGCTGACTCCGAGCGGCTTTTCCACGTAAACGTCTTTACCCGCGCGCACGGCAGCCAAAGCATGAAGCACGTGCCAGTGATCGCACGATGCAACGACAATCGCGTCGATATCGTCTCGCGCGATTAGTTCTTCAAATTCGTTGTAGGCTTTGCAGTCGGAATTGGAGTAGCGTTCGTTGATTGTCTGCACGGCCTTTTCACGTCGGTCACGCTTCACATCAGCCACGGCCAATACCCGTGCCTCGGGCAGTTCAAGCGCGCTTCCCAGAATGTAACTTCCCCTATCCCCCACGCCGATGAATCCCACGCCGATTTGATCCGATGGCTTCGGTTTCGCGTGCGCGGGCAACGCAAGCAGGGCCGCACCAGCGGCTGCCGACCCCAGGAAGCAACGGCGGGTAAGGAAAGTATGGGTTCTCATGGCGAAGTCTCCCGATTAAGGCCGTCCTGGGGGAGACAGCGTTCGTGCCTACTATTCAGTCGCTGGAGGATTATTTACTTTCGCGGACGGCCAGGGCTGCGGAATCGGAATTGTCACATTATCGGTGGCAGCCCATTCCGTGCCCCGCAGCATCAATGTGCGCCAGCCGGGGCCGTCCATTGCCGCCACGTTGTGACCCAGTATGTTGTAGAAACAGCGTCCTTTGCCATAATTTGTGACCACGGCCACCGGCTCATACTGACCCGTGCCTTTCATTTCGGGATCGGAATAGGCTTCGCACACTACGTGCATCGACGGCTGGGGTGTAAGCCGATGATAGAGTTCGTCGGGTTGCGTTATGAACGCAGACATCCCTACTGCGATCGGATGTTCCGCGTCCTTGATGTTCACTGCAAACGCATGCACTTTGCCGTGTCCTGACGCGTCTCCCCAGGTACATCCCGCCATTTCCTGGAATTCGGGCCAATCGGAGAAGCATGCCGTTGCGGCATGGACCAGCACGAAACCCTTTCCATTCCGTACAAACTCGATGAGTGCTTGCTCGGCTACAGGCCCCCATTGCCGGCCGGTCATTGCGGGATATGCGCTCCAGTTGCTCACGATCACATCATAAGGGGCCAGAAACTCCGCGGTCAGTTTCGACGGATCTTCCATGACGTCGGCGGCGAATCGTTCACTTTCATCAAACATTTGTTCCATGAACGGCGTCGTGGTTTTCCAGTCATGATTGTTCTGGCCGGACAGGATGAGTACACGGACTGGCGTATCGGATGAGGCCACAGACAACAAGGGCAGGGCGCAAAGGAGCAGAGCAACTGGGCGCATGGCCGGACCCCCCGGGCGCCTGGCCGGGCTATGCCCCCATATCCCGCCGGCGCAAACTTAATCCATCAAATCACGTTGGGCCGCAAAACGCAAGTGGAATTCGCGGCTGACCTCTTCGTTACTTTGGCGGCTTCTTCCTAATGGTGTAGAGTAGCGACTTTGAATTCGCGTCAACACTTGGAGCCGCAACTCATGATTCGGACCGTACTTGTATGCTGTATTCCGGGTCTTCTGGCGGGGATCGCAGCCTCCGCCGACCCGATAATTATCGCGCACCGTGGCGCGAGCGGACACTTGCCCGAACATACGTTGGCCGCGTATGCCGTTGCGCATGCCCAGGGGGCAGACTACATCGAACCGGACCTTGTCCTGACGAAGGATGGCACGTTCATCTGTTTGCACGACATACATCTTGAGGCTACGACGAACGTGGAGGAGGTATTTCCCGATCGCAAGCGAGATGACGGTCGCTGGTATGCAGCGGATTTCACGCTCGCTGAAATTAAGACACTTCGCGTACATGAGCGTTTGGCAAACCGCTTTCCTCAAGATGCGCTGTATTTTGAAGTGCCTACGTTTGAAGAGATGTTGAAAACGGTTGAGGCGCTGAACACTTCGGCGGGGAGGAACGCGGGTGTGTATCCCGAACTGAAAGAGCCTAGTTGGCATGCGGAACAGGGTTTGCCCATGGAGGCGGCGTTCCTGGAGATTATCCGGGCCCACAATTTGGATCGGCTGGACGCTCCGATTTTCGTTCAGTGCTTTGAACCTGATGCCTTAAAACGGCTTCGCGGCGAAATGGGATGCAAGGCGCAGATGATACAACTGATTTCGGGCGGAGTGATTCAGGATGGCATGGTGACGCAGGACGGATTGAAAGCGATAGCCGCGTATGCGCAGGGCATTGGACCGGACAAGGGCCGTATTGTAAAAAATCCGGAGGTCGTGAAATGGGCGCACGCGGCGAATTTGAAGGTTCATCCCTACACACTTCGTGCCGACCAGGTACCGCAAACCATGGGCAGTTTTGAGGACGAGCTACGCCAGTTTTTCGCCACGTTCGGCGTGGATGGTATCTTCACGGACCATCCGGGCCAAGCGAAGATTTGGGTTGCCTCGCATAAGGAGAAGTAACCGCCATGTTGCAACACAACGGACGCCGCGATCCCCGTGTTCGGGACTACCTCCTCCCCACGCGAATTGTGTGGTCGACGAACGACGAATCCGGGCCGCACAATACGGAACGCCTGCTGAGCCCGGATCCGAATATTGGCACTTGCGTAATGGAGTTTAAGAGCGCCGAGGCACCGGGTATGCTGCTGGATTTTGGCCGCGAACTGCATGGCGGCATCAAAATCACCAACTTCATCACGCCTGTGCAGGCCCCGGTAAAGGTCCGCGTGCGTTTTGGCGAATCTGTCAGCGAGGCCATGGGCACGCCGAACAACGATCACGCCATACACAACATCCTTTGCGAGATACCATGGTACGGCAGCACAGAGATCGGCAATACGGGATTTCGATTTGTACGTATAGATTTGGTTGAACCTGGGAGCCGGCTCGATCTTGTAAAGGTCGAAGCCGTCTTTTTGTATCGCGACTTGCCCTATTTGGGCCGCTTTGAGTGCAGTGATCCGTTACTGAATACGATTTGGAATACCGGCGCCTATACGGTGCACCTCTGCATGCAGGAGCATGTTTGGGACGGCATCAAGCGCGACCGACTCGTCTGGATAGGCGACATGCATCCGGAGACAATGGTCATCAACACGGTGTTTGGCCATGTAGATGTCGTGCCTGACAGCCTGGATTGGGTGCGGGACAAGACGCCACTTCCAGGTTGGATGAATGGAATCAGTTCCTATTCGCTTTGGTGGATTATTATTCAGCAGTGCTGGTATTTCTATCATGCGGACAAAGACTATCTCGCGCAACAGCGCGAATATCTGATGGGGTTACTCAAGCAACTGCATGCCTGCATTGGGCCGGATCACAGCGAGAAGCTGGAGGGCCATCGATTTCTCGACTGGCCCAGCAGCGAAGATCCGGCCGCTATTCATGCGGGTCTTCACTCCTTGCTCATCATTGCGTTTCGTGCGGCGGCCGATCTGTGTTATGCACTGGAAGAACCGCAAGGGCAAAACGAGTGCCTCGCCGCGGCCAATTCGCTTCAATTGCATACTCCTGCTCGAACGGCAAGCAAACAAGCCAGCGCGCTCATGGCGCTGGCCGGGGTCGCCGACACAAAGGAAATTAACGCCGATATCCTCGCGGCGGGTCAGTATTCGGGCATCTCGACGTTCTACGGCTATTACGTTCTTCAGGCCCGGGCGGAAGCAGGCGACTATCAGGGCTGTCTGGATGTGATTCGCCATTATTGGGGCACAATGCTAAAACTCGGCGCGACCACATTCTGGGAAGACTTCAACCTTGATTGGACCCGGAACTGCGGGACAATCGATGCCATCACCCCGGACGGCAAGAAGGATATCCACGCTGACTTCGGCGACTATTGTTACGTTGGCTTGCGCCACAGCCTGTGCCATGGCTGGGCGGCAGGGCCGACAGCGTGGATGTCGGAACATGTATTAGGTATCAAGCCGCTGGCGCCGGGATTTGAGAGCGTGCTCGTCAAGCCGAATCTGGGCGATCTGCAATGGGCCAAGGGGGCGCTGCCTACCCCGCATGGACTTATCACGGTATCGCACACGCGACATGCGGATGGAAGCGTCATGAGCGAAGTTACCGCTCCGGAAGGAATACGGGTCACACGCGCATGAATAGAAAATGCCCCGGTTTGACCGGAGCATTCAGGAATTCCGACTTGTACTTTGACGCGTTTAATTTGCCACAGCAGCGGCCGGGGTGTAGTCGGTCGAGATGCGGCGACCACTGCCGGTGTGTCCGTTTGCCGAGACTTTGGAATTGGCGAAGATGCCTTTCCAACGCTGTGAGCGCGCGTAATCCAGGAGTACGCTGTAGGTGTCAGGGCCAATTTCCGGAAACGGAAGCGTTCCATTTAGGGCGCGATCGGTATTGGTCCGGTCGAAATCCGGTTGCTGTTTCAGGTAGCACCGGTAGTGCCTGAACGCGTTGTGCGCAATGTTTTCCAACGTTGTGGTGGCGTCATCCAAACGGTCCACCAACTCGAATCGCAGGCCTTGATCGTGAATCAAGGTATTCACCCAGTCTTTCAATTCGCCGACCGGGTGCGCGTTGGGATTTGTGAGATGGTAGGCGTGGCCGCTGGCGCCTTCAGCCTCGATAATGTGCCAAAGCGCCTTGGCGGTCCAATCCACGGGAACGAGATTCACCCGCACATCGGGGCTTGCCTCTACCCGCACTATCGTATTGCCGGTACCCTTGCGGGTTGAGGCCAAATCGGCCATACGCAAGAACCCGTAGAAGTTCATGAAATCGGAGATCTTGCCCGTATCAGTGGCCCCGACGATGATGGCCGGACGGAAAATGGCCCCTTGGAAATCGCCGTTCTTGAGGCCGCGCCGAACCATGCCTTCGGATTCGAACTTGCTGCGTTCGTAGGTATTGTTGAACTCCTGTTGCCGATCAAGAACGTCTTCGTGGGACAGTCCGGGATAGGTTCCGGCGATATAGGCGGTACTAACGTGGTACAGGGTGATGTCGGTGCCGCGCACGAAGTTCAATACATGGGACACACCTTCGACGTTGGTCGCCCAAATGTCGGAATCGTCGCTGGGATTGAAGCTTGTTGACGCCGCGCAGTGCAGGACCGCGTCCAAGGTGGATCGAAACTCATCGACTAGCGCAGACGCAAGCCCGAAATTTGGCCGCGAAGCATCACCTTTGACGACGCGCACACGATCGCGGTATTGCTCTTTGCCGATCAGGCGCAGCACGGCGTCGATTCGGTCTTGTGCGCGTTGCGGGTTTTCGTCCCTCATGATGACTACCGGACGCACGCCCTTCGCCAAGGCTTCGCCGAGGACCCAACTGCCCATAATGCCAGTGGCCCCGGTCAATAGCACGGTCTTGCCCTTCATGCTTGATCCTCTCTTGAATGCGATTGACTGCATATGACAGGGCGGTTCACACCCCAAAGAAGGCGCGAACCCGATCCCATAAGAACTCGTGGAATTGCGTGGATTCGCGTCCGTCTCAGAATGCCATCCCCCCGGTTGCACTGGCCAGTTTGGCCAGCAAAACCGCAGTCAGGCATAAAGTCGGGGGAGTATGACAAAACCATGGCAGGCATGTCAAAACCCGATACGCGAGGGTTACTTTGGGAAACCCGGCCTTGAGTAGTGTCTGGGCAGGCCGCCTGTTCGATACTCTGGCGCAGTAGATTGCCCTTCTGATTCACGATCCAAACCACACCCAATTCCCTGAAGGTATTTACCTCAGGCCCGCTTCTTGGACCTTTGGCCAAGCATCCTGGTTTCAACCCGCGGCAAGCCACTGTTTCACCTGTTTCCGTATTGCCGCTGGTAGTAATCGCGGAACGCACCGGATTTGATGGGCCTCCACCACCATTCGTTCTGTTGATACCACTCGACGGTCTTTGCGACGCCGTCGTCCCACGGCATTTTGGGTTCCCAACCGAGCGCCTTTAACTTGGTCGAATCAATCGAATACCGGCGGTCGTGACCCGGTCTGTCCGCAACAGGTTTGATCAGATCGTGTCCCCGGCCCGTGAGTTCGAGGATTCGATGGGTAAGCGTGACGTTTTCCCGTTCGTTTTCGCCGGCGACGTTGTAGACATTTCCGGGTGTGCCATGGCGCAGAGCGTGATCGACGCCGCGGCAGTGGTCTTCGACGTATAGCCAGTCCCGGACATTTTTGCCGTCGCCGTAGAGTGGAAGCGGCTCCCCGTCGATGGCATTGGTTACAAACAGAGGTAATACTTTCTCCGGGTATTGATACGGCCCGTATGTGTTGGAACCTCGGGTAATGATTACCGGCAATCCAAACGTGTGGAAATACGACATGCCAAGCAATTCACCGCCGGCCTTGCTGGCGGAATAGGGATTTCGAGGATTGACGGGATCGGTTTCCTTGAAAGAGCCTTGCGCGATGCTGCCGTACACTTCGTCGGTGGAGACCAGCAGTATCCGCTTGGTCCCGTGTTTCTTGGCGGATTCAAGAATGTTGTGGACCCCTTTGACGTTGGTCGCGATGAAGTCGGCGGCCTCCATGATGCTTCGGTCGACGTGGCTGTCGGCCGCGAAGCTCGCGATAGCGTCGGCGCCTTCCATCGCCCGATCCATGGCTTCCGGATCGGCGATATCCGCCTTCACAAAGGTGTGGCGCGACTCGTCGATTCCCTTCAAGTTTTCGAGATTGCCCGCATACGTAAGCTTGTCCACATTGACAATGTGCACTTCCGGATACGTGGCCAACATGTAACGGACAAAGTTGGACCCGATAAAACCTGCCCCACCTGTCACCACGACGCGCTTCATTCCTGGATCTCCCTTCTCTTCATATACTCAGCCAGAGCGGTCTGCCATTGCGGCATCTCTATTCCGCACGCAGCCTTCAACTTGGCATTCGACATCACTGAATACGATGGACGCGGCGCTTTGGACGGATAGTCCGACGCCAAACACGGTTCAATTTGAGTGGCGAGCCCGGCCTCGCGCACGATTGACTCCGCAAATGCGAACCGGGAACAACTCCCTTCGTTTACGGCATGGTACGTACCGTACTGTCCGGTGCATACGAGCGCGGCGGTTGCACGCGCCAAGTCGAGCGTATGCGTCGGAGAGCCTATTTCGTCTGTAACCACGCGCAACGAAGGCCGTACGGAGGCGGCATTCAGTATCTTCTCTACAAAGTTGTTTCCTCCCGGTCCGTACAACCACGCGGTGCGCACGATGTAATGACGGGGCGATACCGACCTCACGGCGGCTTCGCCCGCGGCTTTTGACTGTGCATACGCGCCTCGGGGTTCAATGGCATCTTCGGGTTCGTACGGAGTGTATGCCGTTCCATCGAAAACAAAATCCGTGCTGAAGTAAACGACCGGCACATTCTGAACATGCGCGCATTGCGCCACGACA
Organism: Candidatus Hydrogenedentota bacterium; assembly: GCA_045863295.1. Classification (GTDB taxonomy): domain Bacteria; phylum Hydrogenedentota; class Hydrogenedentia; order Hydrogenedentales; family SLHB01; genus BTWA01. The sequence continues at coordinate 9,127 of BTWA01000007.1, read as the reverse complement.
CGAGCACCGGTTTCATTGACTCGAAACGCGGCGTCTCGATCGTCTTCCGACTTTTCCACGTCGGTATAGGCGGCGGCATTAATGACCCAAGCCGGATTAACGGACTGCATACATTTCATCACGGCATCGCGATTGGTGATATCCACGTCGTGATGGTCATAGGGAAACACGTCCTCTGTCCGGGAAAATACACGGAGGAGATCGCGGCCCAATTGACCGCCGGCCCCAAAGACAACCACGCTCATGCGTTCGCCTACCCTTGCCCCGGAAAGGACACCCATGGGCCGCAGGGCACTTCCGCCATTCGTGCGCGCGACCCGACCCTCAGGAAGATTGTACCAGCTTGCCCCAACGGATAAAACCATTTCCGAATCAACACACAACCCCTTGTGGAATGCTAAAGTTTTGAACCACCCGGCCGATATACAGAGTACAAGGCCGAAGCAAGGATGCTAAGGCAACTCGACACGGATGTCGGACAGTTGAAAACGGAATGCGGTGCTCATCCCTCGCCGCATTCTCCCGCCAAGGAGACCTATCCAATCTCCTAAGCGGCACAGTCGCCGGTTGGTCTATCCCGCCAGTCCGGAGACTCGCAAGTCCCTACGTATTTCTTCCTTGAGTGCGCTGCAATCCCCGTTGCGGCGCATTTCACTTTTATGCCACAACTAGGCAAATGAATCTCCTGTTTTCCGAAAGCGCTCAATTCACTCAAGTTTTTTGCGTTTCCGCCGATAGTACATCATGGATGGCCGAGACAAGGAAGTCGAGGCCCGAATGACACGGATGTCAAAATATATAGACCTGAGGCAGCTTGAAAGAGCAGCCGGGCGGTAGATCCCATCGCCCTCCGGTTCAGACCGGAAAGGTCTTGCCTCCGAAGAGTGCGCTATGGTCTCACGGCCTGGCGCATTTCTTTTTGGGGCGGTATTACGGATTCAAATGAAAAAGGTTTCACAGGTTTGCCCGGAGAGGAGCCATTTCCTCGGACAACCCCATGAAACCGGAATGCTTTCCGCCGCGTCCGGGCCGGCCGGAATCCGCCGAAGCGGTTCCGGACCGGCCGGACGCAACGTGCGTCGTGGGCAATGCTGGTTGCATGCGCGGTGATCCCTCTGGGATCACGCCATCATGCAGCGTGTTTTTCGCTGCGGACCGTACCTTGATAAGGATGATCCGTTTGCCGTGTCGCCATTTCGAATGCGGGCCCCACCCAAACAAGCAGCGATTCCACTTCAACCCCGAGGGCGATCGCGGCGAGGTGCACGTTTCCGGAGAAGGATTCCAGCACGAGCCGGAAGACTGCTTCGGTATCGTGATGACCGCCTGCTTTTGGGTCCAAGTCCATCATTCCATTCCTTCGTGACCGGCTTTTTACCGCTAAACACAATTGATGTAAGAGCAATCTTTGTGCCACGCCACCATTCCGACCGAATGCACCACAATATTTGTCTAAATTCCATAAAAAGGCGCAGATTGCATAAAATAGCAATATCGCAGATGCATCTTTGAATGGCGAGAAAGTACAAACTTTGGACACGGTTTGTTCAAAAACTGGACATGACTGTACTAATATGAGTGAATTAGCGGCAATGCGTCAATGTATGCTAAAACCTATGGGTGTTCGCGCCTGTTCGATCAGAGCGTTTTAGCCGGCCAGGAGCAAATTTCCGGCAGAATTGCAAACTCAGGATGAGACGAGGCAATGGAACCGAGCAACCCGTATAACATCGACGAAGCCAGAGAACGCCGCAACTTGAAATGGTTTGCAGTGCTGATAGTGCTGGGATTTGTAGCAGCCATCGTGTTGCTCTCCATCGGGTTTGCGCTGGATCAATTGCTGACCCCGGAAACCGTGGAGCCTCCTTTTATCCCGGCCACCAACGAGGCAACCGCCTCACGGACCGACGGAGAATGCGGGTCTTTCGCTGAAGTCGGTTTCATTGCGGATGCCTGAGTAGACGTAGTCGAAGGACGGCAATTTGCCGCTGCGTCCAAACGGGTAGTAGATGTGGGTCACTTTTCCCATGATGTCTGCGATTGGAACGCCCTGTTGCCAGATGTGTCCATCCTCGCTCGCATTGCGGTTGTCGCCCAGGAGAAATACTTCACCCTGCCGTATCGTGATTGGACCGAATACGTAATACATTGAGGCAATCAGATAAGGCTCGGGCACAAGTCGCCCATTGACATGCAACCGACCTTTTGAGACGGACACCGTATCACCGGCCACGGCGACAATTCGCTTCACGACAAACGAATCCTGATCAAGCGGATCCCGTGCGACCACCACATCCCCCCTTCGGTACTGGCTACTTCTCAGGGTGACAAGCCGGTCCTTGGGTTCCAGAGTCGGCTGCATCGACTCGGTGGGCACCAGATAAAAAGCCATCCCATATACCCACTGCACAACAAAGAATTGGGCCAATACTACCAGCAAAACTATGGAAACCACCGAGCGCATGCCGCCGGACGCAATCCAGGGCCATTGGGCTGGGACTTTCGGCCGAAGGGGGTTCGGCTTCGCATGGCAAGGCTTGCGCCTGGCAAAAACGAGGGACATACTACTTACCCTCCTGTGGACGCCGTGCGGCACTTCGCATCACTTCCGGTCCATCCGCACGCACTCAGTAATATTCTACCTTATAGGCTTGGCTTGTTGCACATCGAAAAATGCTAATTTCGTGCTTTTCCAGTAAACTATTCGGTTTTGTCGTACCACACCTACTGGTTGCATGCGCATTCGGGACTCGGGTAATCGCGAGCGAATTCGCCGAACGGGCGTCCAACCGCTTTTGCTACATTGATTTGCAGCGTGTCGAGCCGTATCATATTCGGATTGTGGCAATCCTTCCGGTTTGTCCATTTTCCATGGCTCGATACACCGCGTAAACCGGTCCGGCAAGGGGTCTTGTGGGGAAGATAATCGCCATAGCCAACCAGAAGGGCGGGGTTGGAAAAACCACCACTGCCATCAATTTGTCGGCCTGCATGGCGGCGGCTTCCCGTAAAGTGCTCCTGGTTGACCTGGACCCGCAAGGCAACGCCACAAGTGGCTTGGGTATCGACAAGAACACGGTAGCTCATACGCTTTACGATGTACTCGTCGAAAAGGTGACGCTACAGGAAGCGACTCTGCCCACACTCATGGAGACATTGAATATTGTTCCCTCCAACCGGCAATTGGTTGGCGCGGAAGTCGAATTTGTGCACTTGGACGAACGGGAATACCGGCTCCGGAAATGCCTCGAGCCGTACAGGCAATTGTATGATTATGTGTTTATTGATTGTCCGCCCTCGCTGAGTCTTCTGACGGTTAACGGTTTGGCCGCAGCGGATTCGGTTTTGGTAACGCTCCAATGCGAGTATTATGCGCTTGAGGGGTTAAGTGAATTGCTGCAGACCATTAAGCTGGTGCGGGACAACCTCAACCAGCGCTTGCGGGTTGAGGGCGTGCTGTTGACCATGCATCAGCATACGAATCTTTCGAAGCAGGTGGTGGATGACGTGCGGAGTCATTTGGGAGACAAAGTGTTCGAGACGGTTATACCAAGAAATGTGACGCTGAGCGAATCGCCGAGTTTTGGAAAGCCGGTAATTTTCTACGATTTGAAGTCACCGGGAGCCCGGGCCTATATGGCGCTGGCCCGCGAGGTGGTGTCTCGTGGGTAAAGACAAAAAGGGTGGCCTCGGTCGGGGTCTGGGTGCGCTCATCACCGGCAAGAAAGAAGATGTGTTGCCCGAGGATGCTTCCTACGCGGTTATTCCTCCCGGAGAGCGCATCTTCCAGCTTGATCCCCGAGAATTGCGACAGAATCCCAAACAACCGCGCACACGATTTGATGAAGACACCCTGCAAGAACTGGCGGATTCAATTCGCGCGGACGGGGTGATTGAGCCCATCGTAGTGCGCAAGTCGGGCGATGGATACGAGATTGTCAGCGGCGAACGCCGCACGCGCGCCAGTATCATGGCCGACCTTGAGACGGTTCCAGCCATAGTTCGCGATGTTTCCGATGCGGACATGTTGAAACTTGGCATCATCGAGAACATTCAACGCGAGGATCTGAACGCGATCGAATTGGCCAAGGCGTATCAACAACTAATAGACGAGTTGGGATGGACGCAGGATGAACTGGCGCGGCAGGTAGGCAAAAAGCGCGCGACGATCACGAATACGCTTCGTTTGTTGAATCTTCCGAAACCGGTTCAGGAGCGGGTAGGCGACGGATCCATTTCCATGGGCCATGCGCGCGCGCTACTCTCGCTGCCGTCGCGCGATCAGCAGATTGCGGCCTGCCGGAAAATCATGGAGCAAGGCCTTTCCGTGCGGCAGGTGGAAAAGCTGGCCGAACCTGCGAAACCCGCAACAACCCAGACGAAGCCAAAGAGCCCGCACGTAAGCGCGATAGAAGATGAATTGCGATCCCGTCTGGGCACTCGTGTAACGCTCCGCACCCATGAGGCCCATCCTCAGCGGGGCAAGATAGAAATCGAATATTTCACACTGGACGAACTGGAACGAATATTGGACTTGCTGCGGCAAAACCGATAGCCCTTGGCGGATCCATGGCGTCCCGTTTGGCTTCATATTGATTTAAGGAAACTAACTGTGCTTGACATGAAGATGATTCGCGAGCAGCCCGAAGTCATTCGCAAAGCGATGGAATCCCGAGGCGTGGACTGCGACGTGAACGCGTTGCTCGACTTGGACAAAGATCGCAGAGCGTTGTACTTCGAAATGGAGCAATTGCGGGCGGAGCAGAACAAGGCGAACGAAGAAATCGCGCTTGCGAAGCGGAACAAATTGGATGCGACCGGCGCCATCACCGCCATGAAAAAGGTGAGCGACAAAGTGAAGGAGTTGGACGACCGGGCCAAAGACGCAGACGCTCGCTTGCGGGACCAGCTACTGCGCATTCATAACCTGCCTCACGAATCCGTACCGGTTGGTCGCGACGAATCGAGCAATCGATTGGAACGAACGGTAGGCACGCCGCCCGAATTCGCGTTTGAAGTCCGGGATCATGTCGATATCGGCGAGAAACTCGGGATTCTGGATTTTGCGGCTGCGTCCAAGATGTCCGGTACACGGTTCACCGTCTTGAAAGGCGCGGGCGCTCAATTGGAACGTGCGTTGATCAGCCTGATGCTGGACACACATACCCGGGAAAGCGGATACACGGAGATACTTCCGCCATTCCTCGTGCTTGGTTCAAGCCTGGAAGGTTCGGGCCAATTGCCCAAATTTGCCGACGATGCATTCTCGCTTCAGGGCCATGACCTGTGGCTAATTCCGACGGCCGAAGTCCCTCTGACGAACATGCATCGCGATGAGATACTGGATGCGGCGGTTTTACCATTACGCTATTGCGCATATTCCCCTTCGTTCCGTAGCGAAGCCGGTTCGTATGGCAAGGATACCCGCGGTATGTTGCGCCAACATCAGTTCGATAAGGTGGAGCTGTACAAATTCACCACACCCGAGCAATCGTGGGACGAATTGGAAATGCTGACGCGCGACGCGGAAAAGATACTGCAGAAGCTCAAATTGGCGTATCGGGTCATCACGTTGTGCACAGGCGACATGGGGTTCGGAGCCGCCAAGACCTACGATATCGAGGTATGGCTTCCGGGTCAAAACACGTATCGCGAAATTAGTTCATGTTCCAACTGTACGGATTTTCAGGCTCGGCGCGCGAATATCCGGTTCCGGCGGGAAAAGAAACCCGAGTACGTTCATACATTGAATGGATCCGGGTTGGCTGTTGGACGGACGCTGGTGGCGATTCTGGAAAACTACCAGCAGGCGGATGGATCGGTTATTGTACCCGAAGCCTTGCGCGGGTATATGAACGGCCAGGAGATCATCACGCCGGCCTGACCACGGAAGTGTTCGGGTGGTGTTCGGGAGTGAGCGATGGACACCTTGGATCAGGCCGCCATGCGATTGCGCGATTCAAGGCATGCCGTGGCCCTGACGGGTGCGGGTATGTCCGCGGAGAGCGGTATTCCGACATTTCGGGGCAAGGATGGGATTTGGGCCAAATACCCGCCGGAAGAGTACGCGACGATTGAGGCCTACCTGCAAAACCCTCAGCGTGTATGGGAATTCTGGAAGACCCTTGCCCATGAGTTCCAGCATGTGAAGCCGAATTCGGGTCACACGGCCCTCGCTCGACTAGAAAATGCGGATCGCCTGAAGGCGGTTATTACGCAGAACATTGACAATCTTCACCAGTCAGCGGGAAGCCGTCATGTCATAGATTTCCACGGATCCATGGGCCGCCTGATTTGTCTGAAGTGCCACCGGCGAGAACCTTTCGACACGAAGTCCTTTGATGCTGGCCCCCCGTCCTGCGCTCAATGCGGCGGGTTGATGAAACCAGATGTTGTGATGTTTGGCGAAGAAATATCGAAATATGCTCTATACGAATCTCACGCACAAACGCAGCAATGCGATGTCATGTTAGTCATTGGAACGAGCGCGCAGGTGTTTCCTGCCGCGGGGTTGCCGTATCAGGCGAAGCAGGGCAACGCTTATATCATTGAATGCAATATAGAACCGACTGACTTCACGCACGACATTTCCGACGCGTTTCTTGGGGGTCCCTCCGGAGAAATGCTGCCGAGGTTGGTGAACTACGTTCTCGGGTCCTAGGCGGCATCGACCGGACTCAGACCTTGTCGAATTGAGTCGAGACCTTCCGCGAGTGCGACTCGCTTTAATTGTGTTTGCAGAGCCGAATCAGTCAGTCTTTGTGGTAGTAGCTCGCTCGAACACGTATTTCGCCGCCCACTTCGATGCCTTTCAACCCGGATCCGTTGGAGACAGCCGGGGCCTTGGAGTCGCTGACCCGTTGCGTACCCGGCGATTCAGGTTGCAGACCCTGGCTGGGGGATAGACTGGCCTGTTCCAATCCTGCCAGCGCGGTCTCCACGACTTTTTGCATCTCCTCAAACTCCGGCTTTTCATATCCGATCGATTGAAACAAAATCTTTCCGTCAGCGCCGATCACGTAGGTTCGAGGAATGTATTTTGTCGCATACTTGCCGTATACGGCACGCTCTGGGTCTCCCGCCAGTGGAAATGTATAACCGGTCTCAGTTTTGAATGAAGCGAGTTCGTCGTTGGTGTGCTCGCGGCCAATGACAACCAACTCAAACGGAGCGTCCTTGTGTTTTAACCAGAGTTCTTTTTCCACTGCGGGGAGTTCTGCACGGCATGGGCCGCACCATGTCGCAAAAAAGACAATGACCCCCACTTTTCCCTTCCATTCCTCGGACTTAATGATCTTTCCGTCGATGGCCGGTACTTCAAATGCTGGTGCAAGGTCACCCACTTTGGTCTTGGATGTACCGGCATATGGGTCGTCGGCCTGTGCTTCCGCCGCATTGGATGGCCCATGCTGCAAAGTAAAAAGTATCGCCGAGAGAATTAGCGCTCCAATCACTTTGCGCGATTGAAGGTATTTCATGGCACAACCCTCCATGTTTTTCCAGGGTTCGACTTTTCCGCGTTCAGTATGCGCCACCCGGCCAGACTACGCAAGGCGTCTTCAAATACAAACGCCCCGCCTTGTAGCGGGGCGTCCTTTTGGTAGTGAAATTCGTAAACTATTAAATCTGATCGCGAATCATCCTTTGTAAATGATTCACAAGATTTGAGATTTCACCACCGCGCTTCACTTGCTGGCTGATTTTCTGGCACGCGTACAGCACTGTCGTGTGGTCCTTGCCGCCAAATGCTTCGCCGATCTCACTCAGCGATACGTTTGGCACGACCTCTTTACACAAGTACATGGCAATTTGGCGCGGAAAAGCCACTTGGCGTTGCCGGCTCTTGCTCTTCATGTCCGCCAAGCGCAGGTCGAAATGTTCCGCTGCCGCTTTCTGCACTGCCTCGCAGGTAACGGTTTGCAGCCGGGCGCGTCCAATCAAGTCGCGCAATACCTCTTCTGTCAATTTGAAGCTGATTTTCCGTTCTGTCAACTTTGCGTACGCCAGCACCGTGACCAGCGCTCCCTCCAACTCACGAATGTTGCTGGTTACATGAGTTGCAATGTACTCAAGCACATCTGTGGGTACGATCAGGTTTTCTTCGGCGGCCCGGCTCTGCAGAATGGCGACCCGGGTTTCGAAATCCGGCGATTGGATATCGGTTACCAGTCCCATCTCGAAGCGGGTTACCAATCGTTTTTCCAGTCCTTGGATTTCCTTGGGCTGGCGATCGCTGGAAATCACGATTTGCTTGTGATTATCGTAAAGCGCATTAAATGTGTGGAAAAACTCTTCCTGAGTGGCTTCCTTTCCCGAGATGAACTGAATGTCATCGATCAACAGAACATCCACTTTGCGGTACTTGGAGCGAAACCGGCTTGTCGATTTCTTGGCAATGCTTTCGATGAGCTGATTGGTGAACTGCTCGGATGAGATGAACATTACCGTTGCGTTTGGCTTTCGCATCAGGATGTCTTGCCCCAGAGCCTGCATCAAGTGGGTCTTACCCAACCCGGTTTCCCCGTAAAGAAACAGCGGGTTGTACGCGCGTGCCGGTGCCGCCGCGACTGCCTTTGCCGCTGCATGGGCGAATCGATTGCCGCTTCCCACGACAAATCGATCGAAAACATACCTCGGATTGAAGCCTTCCGGTCGGTTAATCGATTCCGGTGCCGTACTGGCTATCACTCCCCCCGCCGATCGAGTTACAGGCGCATTCTCAGCGGGAGGCTGCCCTCCCTGTGCCAGATCCGGGCAAACCACAAACTGGATGTGCGAGACGCCGGGCTCGACACTTTGCACACACGACAACACCGTGTCCTTGAAATGGTCACGCAACCATTCCGCAAAGAACTGGCTTGGCGCGCCCACAATCAGCCGGCCGTTGTCCCAGGATTCAAACCGGGTCTGGGAAAACCAGTTTTTGTAGCTATGTTCGTCGAGTGTGTGTCTTAGTTGCTCTTGAGCCGCATCCCAAGGATTCTGTTTTCGCACGCTACCTCTATTCGAACTATCTTTGTCGTCCAATCGTCCTGCCCTCTTCCGCGTGAACGCGATGACGATCGTCGCCCTGCCAGCCTTCGCTCACCCTTGACGCAGCCCAATCCCCGCGAAGGCGGCAACCGTC
>BTWA01000006.1:0-227430 GCA_045863295.1 Candidatus Hydrogenedentota bacterium | reverse complement strand
GAATCTGTGTACATCCGTGTAATCTGTGGACGTGTTCAGTCCCCGCCGCCCCGATCTTTTCCGCCCCATCCCCCAAATGCGCAAACCGCGCAAATCCATCAAATACCCTTGTTTCAATCCGCTAAGAAAATGCAACGAAATGGCCTAACTAAGGAGTACTACCTCGCGTGCCGCGTGCGGTGGGGACTTAGGAGCAGGGGCATGGGTTTTCAGGTTGGGCCGTTCGTACGAAGTCGTAGCTTCCGTGTGCCCCCGTGCGGCAATGGCCTCGCGGCGACTGCTGACGCTCCAACTCCGAACCCTGTTCACTTCGCGATCTTTTTTCCATCCGCGGTCAGGGGATACGGGCAGAGGTCGCGCACTGGACACACACTGCATTTGGGACTGCGCGCGTCGCAGACAGCGCGTCCGTGGAACACGAGGCAGTGGCTGAAATTGTTCCAGTGATCCGTATGCCAGATCTTCATGAGATCGCGCTCGACCTTCTCCGGGTCGGTTTCGCGGGTGAAACCCAGGCGGCGGGAGAGACGGCCGCAGTGAGTGTCTACTACGACGCCACGCGTATTGAAACACTCGCCGAGGATAACGTTGGCCGTTTTACGCCCGACCCCGTCGAGTTGGGTGAGCGATTCGAGCGTACCGGGAACCTGGCCGCCGTGGCGCTCCACGATTTTGCGGCACGCCGCGATAATGTTCTTGGCTTTGTTACGATAAAAGCCACAGCTTTGCACGTATGTTTCGACCTCGGTTTGATCGGCCTCGGCAAACTCCTCGGCGGTTTTAAAGCGCTTAAACAACGCCGGCGTCACCTTGTTCACACGCTCGTCCGTGCATTGCGCGGCAAGTATGGTGGAGATCATCAATTGAAGAGGGTTCTGAAAATCCAGCGAACACGTCGCGTCGGGATACGCCGCCGCGAGCCGATCGTGGATCGCGGCCGCCCGGGCTTTTCTCTTCTCCAATGACTCACGCCCGATCTTCAGCCCCGCTTCCACGTCAGGAAATCCTCCACAGCCAGACAATTGAGAATGTGCTCCTTTTCCAGCCAGCCCTTGCGCGCAATGCCGATACCGTAATGCACATCGTCAAGCCCGTCAACGGCATGCGCGTCCGGACCAATGGAAAACAGACAGCCCAGGTCGCTGGCCTTGCGGATATGGCGCCAGTCGATGTCGAGCCGGTGCGGGTTCGCATTGATCTCCAAGGCCACCCGGTTGGCTTTGCACGCGGCAAAGACTTTGTCCCAGTGCAACGGGTAGCCTTGCCGCGCCAGCAACAATCGGGCCGTGGGATGGCCGAGAATCGTCGTATAGGGATTCTCGATCGCCTTTATAACGCGCGCGGTGGCCTCGTCGTCCTGCATGTCCAATTTGCTGTGCACGGAAGCGACGATGTAGTCGAACGATTTCAAAACGGATTCTTCGTAGTCCAACGATCCATCGGTACGGATATCCGACTCGATTCCCTTAAGGATGCGAAAGCCTGTGTACTTCGCGTTCAGCGTATCGATCTCGGCATGCTGCTTCCCAACGCGCTCCGGCAACAATCCCCCGGCATACGCGGCGGATTGACTGTGATCGGCGATGCCGAAATAGGAAAACCCGCGCTCTTTGGCCGCATCGGCCATCTGAGCCAGCGTGGCCTTGCCATCGCTATAGGTCGAATGACAATGAATGACCCCCTTCAAATCGGAAGCGTTAACAAGGTGGGGGAGTGCCGCTGCGTCGAACTCACCCCGATCTTCGCGCAGCTCCGGTTCAATATACGGAAGGTCGAGCGCCTTGTAGATGGCCGCTTCGTCGGCGCACGGAACCGTGGACTGGTCTTCCCGCGTAAGGGCATATTCGTTCAAGCGGAGCCCGCGCTCCTTGGCGCGCTGCCGCATCACCACGTTGTGTTCCTTGCTGCCGGTGAAGTACGCAAGGGCAAACGGAAATTCCGTATCGGACACAACCCGGAGGTCGGCCGCCATGCCGGACTTCAATACCACACTCGACTTGGTCTCTCCATGACCCGTGACGCGCACCACATTGGGAGCCTCGGTGAACCGCTTCATAAGACCGTCCGGCTTGTCGGAGGAAATGAGGATATCGATGTCTTTTACCACCTCCTTGCGCCGGCGAAGGCTGCCGGCCACTTCCATGCGAATGATCGACTTGTCATTGCGCAATTCCGACAGAAGTGTCTCCGCCTCCTTCCGGGCCTGACTGACAAGGAAAAGTCCCTTGTGCTCCCGCGCGTAGGCGATGCCTTCGGCAACCTTCTCTTCCATCTTCGCGCCGAACCCCTTCAACCCTTTCAGTTTGCCTCCGGCAATCGCCTTCTCGAGGGACTCGATCGAGTCAATGCCCACCTCATCGTAGAGTTGCTTGATGCGCTTGGGGCCAAGGGCCGGTATCGCAAAGAGTTCGAAGAGCGTCTCCGGAAACTTGGCCCGGAGATCCTGGTGGTACTTAAGGGTGCCGGTAGTGACAAGTTCCTCCAGCTTCTCTTCCAGTGCGTCTCCAACCCCCTTGATTTCACGAAGACGCTTCTCTTTCACAAGCACGTCGAGCGGCACATCTACCTGTTCCAGTGCTCGGGCCACATTGAAATAGGTACGAGCCTTAAATGGATTTTCTCCGGATAACTCTAAAAGCACCCCAATTTCTTCCAGAATTTCGGAGACAGTCGCTTTGTCCATACAAAAAATTGCCCCATCTGAATATGGTTTATGCAAAAGTGACTAATTGTGGTCCGCCTGCACAGGGTCGGAAATACCCTTACAAACCCTGTAGTACGAATAACTTAACCCGGTAGTCGCACCCAGTCAAATCAACAAGGCACAAAACCTGCTTCTCCAATCGTTGATTCGGGCTGTAATGGGTGCAAATTCCGAATACCCGGAAGAGGTCAATCTTGTTTTTCTCAATAGCCACGGTAGTTCAGTACAGTTAATGAGGCACTTCGTGTACAAGCGGAAGTGGTTCCACGTCGCCTTGACGATTCTCTGCCTCACCTGCTCGGTATCGGTCGCGCTGGAACTGCCGCTGATCAAAATCCTGACCCCCATCCTGGGCGACGAGTTCCTGATCGGCCAGCCCATTCTGGTTACGTGGGAAATCCTCAACGGCAATATCGGCCTGTTTGCCAAATTGGAACTGGTCAATGAAGCGGGCGAGGTGGTGAATACCATAACCGTTCCAAACCTCGGCCTCGCCTTGTTTCCCACGCAGAACGAAGAACCCGGCAAGTATACCATGCGGGTCAGTTCGACCGATGGCCAATCCAGCGACGAAAGCGGACAGTTTACGTTACGTTCGGAGTTGCCGGGCTCGATGGGCGGTACCGTTCTATCCGCGGCAACCGGCGCACCCGTGGCCGGCGCCTCGGTCTTCGTAGCTCGGCAGGACGGCTCCATGGCGTTTACGCTGACGACGGATTCGAACGGCCAATTCAGTGCACAGGGTCTTGGCGCAGGAACATATAATGTGCGCTCGGCTAAGCAATGGTATTACGACAGTGATACCAAGTCGGTGACCATTTTTGCCGGTCAACACGCGTCCGTGCCGTCCATGTACTTGAACGGACAGTACACAGTACCCGACTTGCGCGGCGCCGACCTGGAATCGGGAATGAATCAATTGCTCGGGAGAGGCCTTGAAGCCGGGTGCGTAACTGAAGCCTTCAACAGTCAATTCGCCTACGGTCTGATTGTGCAACAGAGCATTACGCCGGGGGAAGCCGTAGCCCAGAACACGGAAATTGACCTGGTGATTTCGAAGGGACCCGACGGCCCGAATGCTCCAAAGGTGAGTAACTTGCGAGCAAGCGACGGCACCGATCCGGACGGGGTTCTCATCGAATGGGATCCGGTTGGCGCCGCAGTGGAGTTTCAAGTCTTAGCCTCATCCAGTCCCGATCCCTGCACGGCCATTCCGATTTCCGAATGGATTACCACCTCGTTCGCGTTCGACGGTGAGAAGTCGACCGATCCCGGCAGCGATGGCGATCCAGGGAATGGCGGGGACCCAGGTGATCCGGGGGACGGCGGAGATCCCGGAGACCTAGGTGACCCTGGCGATGGCGGAGATCCCGGCGACGGTGGCGATCCGGGCAATGGGGGAACGCCGGGAGACGGTGGAAACCCCGGGAATCCAAGCCCAGGTACTGACAATGATGACGGAAAGGGATCAGGTTCATCGGGGGGGTGCTCCGGGACAAGCTTGAAACTTGCCGACACCCAATATTACTGGGTAAAGGCTCGCGATGCCGAAGGCCGCGAGGGAATTCTCTACGGCCCCGATTCGGGATACCGCGCCAGCCCGAGCGCAAAATATGAAGACATTAATGGGGCGGGTTTGAATTTCCGCAATAATTCTTTGACCGAATTTCTCGCGGTTCTAGGATTTATCAGTATTATGCTCGCTACTCGCCAGGCTATTGGGAATATGCGGTAAGATTTGCGGGTTTTCCGGGTACACTACATGGGCAAGCTGTCACCACCGGAAGGCCATACCATGAAGACCATTCGATTCGTACCTCTCCTTGGCGTGCTGATTCTGTCGTTCGGGTGCTTGCCGGGCGGCGTCGAAGTGGGCCCTGTGCAGATTACCACGCCTGTCGCGCAGGGGACACTCGCAACTTCCATTTTTACCAGCAAGGCGGTCACCATACCGGCACAACAATTTGCCTGTGATTTTCCCACGGAGGAGGATATTAACAGCATTTTCAAACAGGAGGTGCAGGGGATCGACCTGTCTGAGTTCATTCGCGTGAGCGGCCTTGAACTTCTTGCGGTGGAAATGGAGTCCGCTAGCGGAAATTTCAATTTTATCAGCGGATTGAAAGTGACCTTTGTGCCGGCACCAGTTTTGGGTATCCCGCAGCCGGCTGTCCTTATTGGTGAAGCCACCAACCCGGCGGGATTTGGCAGCGTAATTGAAATCATCCCCGCGGACGCTATCGATTTGCTTGCCATTATCCGGCAAAACGATTCGCCACAGTCTGGCGGTTGTCCGAAGTTTGAATTCGAAATAACGTTTCAATCAGTGCCCACTCAGGACATTCCGTACGAATTATTTGTGACGGTGGATGCCAAAGCGCTCCTTGGCCAGAGCGTATAGCGGAGACTCAGGCCAGAAGCTTGCCAACGACTTCGCCGGCGACGTCGGTCAATCGGAAATCCCTGCCTTGATGGCGGTAGGTTAGTCGTGTGTGGTCGATTCCGAGGCAGTGCAACGCCGTAGCCTGAAGATCGTGGACGTGAATGGGATCTTCAGTGATGTGGTAGCCAAAGTCATCGGTAGCGCCGACCACCTGACCTCCCCGGATGCCGCCACCCGCCATCCACATGGTGAATGCATAGGGGTGGTGATCGCGTCCTTCCTTGCCAGCGACGTTGCCACGCCGCACTTCGTTCATAGGCGTCCGCCCGAACTCGCCGCCCCAAATCACGAGCGTATCTTCAAGCAGTCCGCGACGCTTGAGATCTTGGATAAGCGCCGCGGTTGGCAGGTCAGTCATCTCGCAATTTACTTTGAGGTTGGCATTCAGATCCGCATGATCGTCCCAGGTGGAATGGTAGAGCTGAATAAACCGCACTCCGCGTTCAATGAGGCGACGTGCGAGAAGACAGTTGGAGCCAAATGGCCGTGTGATATCCCGATCGATTCCATACGAGGCCAACGTTTCCGGGTGTTCATCGCTGTAATCAAGCAGTCCTGGCACGGCCATCTGCATGCGAAACGCCATTTCGTAGGACGCAATTCGTGACGCAATTTCGTAGTCGCCGGTTTTGGCTTCGTGTTCGAGGTTTAAGTCGCGCAGCGCATCGAGCCGGAGCCGTTGCGTATCCGGGCTGATACCGGGCGGGTTGTTGAGAAAGAGGACCGGATCGCCGCTGTTGCGCAAGGTGACACCCCGGTACTCCGAAGGCATAAAACCATTGGACCAGAGCGAGCTTCCGCCGTCAATGCCTTTTCCGGAGTTGGAGGTGAGCACGATAAATCCGGGCAGGTCATTGCACTCGCTGCCGAGCCCGTACATGGCCCACGATCCCATGCAGGGGTGTCCCGGCACCGGCACTCCGCAATTCATCAGTAATTGGGCAGAGTGGTGCTCGTTTACATCCGTGTGCATCGAGCGGATGATGCAGAGATCGTCGGACACGGTCGCCGTGTGTGGCAGGAAGTCAGAGAATTCGGCGCCGGAGTCACCCGATCGTTGGAACGTGCGGGGGCTGGCCATGACCGTGGCGGAGTTTTTGATGACAGCGTCGTTCAGACCGGACAGAAGGCTTGGGGGTACCGGTTGACCGTGCCATTTCTTCATTTCGGGTTTCGGATCCAGCATATCGACCTGGGATGGCGCGCCTGCCATGAAAAGAAAAATGACGTTCTTCGCGCGTGGCGTAAAGTGCGGGGGGCGTAACTCATTGGGGTTGATTGCCGCGTGTGCGGGAGCCATTTCTGATTGCATCAAATGCCACAAAGCAATCGAACCGATACCGCCTGCGCACGACCGAAAAAAGTCGCGCCGGCTGTGAATGGGTGAGAAGTGGTTGCAGGGCATGGATTATTCCCTCGTAATGAATTCATCGAGATTTAGAATGACGCTGCACAACGCAGTCCACGCCGCCGGCTCCACGGCGCTGGAGGGATCCCTGCGATCGCTGACCAGTTGTGGCGCAGTTTTTGGATCCCGTGCGAACAAGGCGGCCTGTTCGTCCAGATAGCGCGCAAGCCGAGCACGCTCGTTTGGTGAAGCGGGTCGTGCCAGGGCCAGTTGGAATGCATGGTCAATGCAGTCATCCACGCTGACCGATCCGGTTTGGCGTACTCTTTGTAAAGCGAACGATTCAATTCGCCGGGCCAGGCCGCCCGCGGCCTCAACGTAGGATGGGTCATTCAACAGGTTTAGGGCTTGAAGTGGTGTATTCGATCGTTCGCGCCGGGTACATGGGCGATTGACATCGGGCAGGTCGAAAGTGACATACGAGCCAAAAGGCGACGTGCGTTGCAGAAAGGTATACAGGCTGCGCCGGTACCGATCCTCGCCTTCGCTTGGGGTCCATGTGTTCATGAATCCTTCCATGGAAACGCTGTCCGGCTGGGGCGGCCGTACGCTGGGTCCGCCCAGTACCGTATTCAACAGGCCGCCCGCATACAAGGCAGAGTCACGGATGGATTCCGCATGCAACCGGAGGCGAGACTGCCGCGCCAACAACACGTTGCCGGGATCGGTGTTATTCAATTCCGGTCGGCGGTCGGATGACTGACGATAGGTCGCGGACATGACAATTCGCTTCATCAAGTTCTTGACATTCCACCCGTCCTCCATGAAGTCAATGGCTAGACGGTCGAGTAGATCGGGATGGGAGGGTTTGGCGCCTCGTGTACCAAAATCGTCACTCGTCGCGACGAGTCCTCTCCCGAAGAGTTCCTGCCAGAATTGATTGACGATAACCCGAGCCGTGAGGGGGTTGTCGCGGCGTACAAGCCAACGCGCCAGATCCAGTCGAGTGGGGATGTCGTGTGGATTGAGGGGCGGCAATACGGCCGGGGTATCCGGAGTGACCTCATCGCCACGAGATCGAAAATCGCCGCGGCGATGGATAAACGTCGGTCGCGGCTCTCGAGCTTGAGCCATGGCGGGGGCTCGGTTCCATTTGGGGAGCGTGGCATTCAGTTCGTCAATCTGACGTGAAATTTCACTTAGCTTGAGTTCAGCCCACTTTGATTCATTCACGATCGATCCATTGGCCAGAAAGTAGTCCTGTAACCGTTCAGATTCCTCACGAGTGCGGCGATCAGACGGCGTACGGACAATAACGGTGCCTTCATGCTGACCTTCGCCAAAATTCTGGCCCCATACCAGCCCCAGCACTTCCCATGTCCGCAGCCAGCGATGATCGGCCGTGTCTGGATTGTCGACGGCCTCGAGCATCTGGCGCTCCCATTCCGCTTGTAACGCGGCGAGTTCCCGCTCGATTGGGCTCAAGATAGTTTTGCGCTTTTCCTCATAGGCGGGACGCGCGGCCTGATAGAGGCGCGATTGCTCTTCCGTGGGTGCATTGACATTTATCTCGTCCGCCGAATTAAAGAAAGCGAACAAGGAATAGAATTCCTTTTGCGATATGGGGTCGAACTTGTGATCGTGGCACTCGGCACAACCCAGGGTAAGACCGAGCCAAACCGTCCCAACAGCGCTGGTCCGTGCAACCACCTGCCTCACACGAAACTCTTCGAGGTCGGCGCCGCCCTCCCGGTTGCTCAGGGTATTCCGGAGGAATCCCGTGGCTGTGCGTTGGGAAACGGTAGCGTCCGGCAACAGATCCCCCGCGAGTTGCTCTATGGTGAATTGATCAAATGGCATGTTGGCATTGAAGGCGCCAACGACCCAATCTCGGTATATCCACGCATTCGGGCGCAAGAAGTCAGAGAGGTAACCGTCGCTGTCGGCATACGCCGCGAGGTCAAGCCACCAACGGGCCCATTTTTCTCCAAAGTGTGGACTGGCAAGGATGCGATCCACCAGTACTTCATACGCATTGGGGCTTTCGTCACTCAGAAAGGTCTGCACCTCGGAGAGAGAAGGGGGAAGCCCAATCAGGTCAAGATTCAGCCTTCGAATCAACGTTGCGCGTGGGGCTTCTGGCGACGGCAGAAGATTCTCCTGCTCCAACCGGTTGAGTATATATAGGTCAATCGCATTTACGGGCCAGGAAGTAGAGGTCGATTCAGCAAGGTCTGATTCATCGGGTGCTACCAATGACCAATGCGGGTCATGTGAGCTGGCCCGGGCGTCAACAAAACATGTGACGGCCCATAGAAGAACTATCGACAGCAGATGCAGGATTGCGCCCGGCATTCGCATTAAGGATCTCCTTGCACTCGCTAGATTAGCAGATGCCACAGGAAATCAACAATGCGATTTCAATTTTGGACTCGAGCAGTTGCGGCAATGCCGTAATTGTGACAGACACGCGGAGCGACAGCCTACGTGTATATTTGGCACCAAGTTCCCGCGCGATTTCGTTCTCATTCTCGGGTATGAAACGTTGCGCGTTTGCGTGGAATCTGGTTTTTGCCTGGGCTTTACACGTAGCCTGCCGCTCCGCCGGTTGCGTTGCAACGCAATCAGAGATATGTGTACTGGAATGCCTGGAAAAACAACGCCAGTAGCAAGAAGAACAAGGCGACCATGGAATCCTCCCTTCTTGTGCGTGCCAGTCCTATCCGGCCCAAGCACCTTGGTACAATTCTTAGCGTTCCCGCATCAGCACGTTTGTGCTGTCATGATCGTACCTTATAGGTGAGATTCCCGCTGTAGGCGCTTTGGGAGTTGGTTTGCAGGGGAAACCCGAAATCGGCTGACGGATTTTGCCTGACGGGAATGGATGTCGTGCTTACACGGCGGGCGGCGCGCCGCGCTTCGTTATGCGTCGAACCACGCCAATCAAGTCTTCGGCAGCGCGGTCCTTTGCGACGTACGCGGAAGCGCCCAAGGCCATGGCCTGGGATCGGTATTCTTCACGTGAATGGATGCTAAGCATGATTACCGGCAGTTGCGGCAACTCGTGTTTCAGTTCGCGCAGGACATCGAGACCATTCTTGCCGGGCATGGAAATGTCCAGCAAAACCAGATCAAAGTCGCCTTGTTTGGCCATATCGAGAACTTGGGAGCCGTCAAAGGCTTCTCCGGTGACATTGAGATCCTGATATCTTGAAAAGAGCCGTACGATGCTACTTCGCACCGCCGCATGGTCGTCTACGACCAGTACTCGAATTGGCGCTGATTCCGTCATACTCACTTCGCTTCCAGTGGGGCGCAGCGCGTTGCCGCCATGCGTATTTTCCCCTTTTGTATCTCTAATGCTTCAGCGTTCACTAATCCACCAATTCATTCTTAATGGCATACCGCATTAGCTCCGCGTTTGTCTTCATATCCATTTTGTCCAAAATGCGGGCGCGATAGGTACTCACGGTTTTTACACTCAGACATAGTTTATGCGCAATTTCGGTCGGGGTCATGCCGGATGCGAGAAGACGCAGCACCTCAAATTCACGGTCGGACAACGCTTCATGCGGGGCTCGCCCATTTTCGCCTTCCTTGCTGAAGAATAGCTTTTCCGCGAGGGATTGGGACACGAAACGGCCGCCGGAGCAGATTTTGCGCACTGCGGTGAGCAGTTCGTCTGTTACGCTCTCCTTGGTGAGGTAACCCGCGGCGCCGGCCTGCAGCAGTCTCTTGGCGTAAACATCTTCCGGTTGTACAGTCAAGATAAGCACGGGCAATTTCGGCCGCAATGCGTTTACCTGTCTGAGAAGATCGATTCCACCCACGCCGGGCATGTGCAAATCCATGATCAGGGCATCCCATTCCTGGGATCGAACTAACTCGATCATTTCGGCCCCGTTCGACGCTTCTCCTTCAACCGACAGATCCGGCGTCGCCTCGAGAATCTGTATGATTCCCTTGCGCACCACCGCGTGGTCGTCCGCCACAAGTATCTTGCAGTTCGTGGATTGCATCGACATTACCTCCATTACGCAAATTCCGGTTTGCCTTCGCCGGTCAAGGGCAAGACTACGGCGATTCGCGTGCCTTCGTTCGGCATGGACTGAACGGTGAATTGGCCGTTCAAAAGGGTGACCCGCTCACGCATTCCCAGGAGGCCGAACGACTTTGAACGGCCGTTCAAGGCACCGTTCTGGATACCGCACCCATTGTCCACTACGGATAAATTCACATGCAGTGGCGTGACTTCTATCGTGATTTCCGCCTGGGTCGCGTTTGCATGGCGCATAATGTTGGTAAGACACTCCTGCACAATGCGAAATATTGCGGATTTGTGCGCCGGCGCCGTGACTCGTTCCGCGTTTTCAATCCGGATGACACAGGGGATATTGTTCCGGCTTTGAAAGTCCGCAGACAGCCATTCCAACGCCGCTTCGAGGCCCAGATCATCGAGGATGACCGGGTGCAACTCTGACATGATTCGGCGGGTTGCGATCACGGTTGTGTTTATTTGTTGTTTCATGGACTCAATGGTCTCGAGCGCGGTTGACGCCAAATCCGGCCTGGCCGCCAACTGATCGGAGAGACTGGCCAAGTCGATCTTCAGACTGGTCAGGGTTTGCCCGAGTTCGTCATGAATCTCCCTGGCAATGCGGGCGCGCTCCTGTTCGCGGACCGATTCCACATGGCCGGTCAGTTGGCGCAACTGGTCGCGCGAAATCTCCAATTCAGACTGAATTTGCACGCGTTTGGCTATTTCGGAATAGAGTTCGCCTTGTTCCCGGCGGAGAAGGGCTTTGACGGATACGGTTTCCAAGAGCGCATAGTAAAAGGTCGTAAGCAGCAGTATTACGCCCGCAAGGAAAAGCGGTCCCTCAATCGGCTTACTCCATGCATGAAATGCGGGTGATGCAAAGGTATCGCGTGCCAAGGCCAACAGTTGTGCAAATACGAGGACAAACGCGGCAAAAGAGACCATGGTCTTCAATACATGGTGGCCCTCCAGGAGGAAGATGAGGAAGAGGGCCGAACCGCACAGAAGCAGCAATGCAAAGAGACTAATCGTCTCTGGAATGTTTCCCTCCCAAATCGGGGTGCTTCGCATGCTTCGGGCCACGAGCTCGAGCCCAAAGGCTGTCAACATGGCCACAAAGATGAAGGCCCTGAGGTGCCAGAGATTCTCTGGCACCAAGGCAGCCCGACTCAACCACCCATGGCGTGGTGTTGGCTGTATGTTGTTATCGTGTAACATCTTAGGGCCACTCAATTCCACCGGATTAGGGTGCAGCATCCTCACCGATCTCCCATGCAGTAAGCTTACTCGATACATGGGTGGAACTGGCAAGGGGGGTCCGGCCCTACATTCTTGTAGGTGTTTGTCCTACAGGGCTGTTTTTTGAGGAGGCCGGTTCAATTTCTGCGGGCGGCACGCCGGCCGCAACAATCGCTCTGCATCCGAATGGCCGCGATTCCCGCGAATGCAATAATGTTTATCACGAGCCAATCGTTTCTCGCCGCGGCTTGCCTCAGCCTGAGGCTGCCCCTCTCCGATTCCATGAACATGGACAACAGTACGATGATTTCGCTGGGCTTCGGCGGTGCCTGTCCGCTGTTGAGCCAGAGGTGCGAGAAGTCGGGGCCATTCCGGTTGAGGGTCACTTCCATCGCGTTGGCGCGCCCAGCCTGAAAGATTCTGACGCGCCATCTTCCCACAATCAATTCAATGTCACTGGCGAAGGAACTTGGGATTGCGTGCCGTTCCATCTGATCGGCGTCCATGCTGGAGTCGTGGTTGTGGTGCATAGGGAATACCATCCTGAGTTTTGGCGTCAGTCCGCACAGTTTCTGGTTCTCGCCGCGCGCCGTTGCCACGCGGCGAGAACCGGCTTGGGTACACTTGCATTGACTCCTTGATCGACGGCGTAGGGTGCTACGCCGTGAAGGTAAGGATCAGTGCAATTAACAAGAACAACCAAGCAATCATGTCTACGTCCTCCAGCTGTGACGTTTCTGGAATCCACCGTGGGTTGGACGAATGGATTCCAACGCGTCGTTCGAAGCCCTCCTCATGGATCCCTTACGTTGGTTACGCGCGCTCTGTGTATCACTGCAAGGCGCGTGAGCCATTGACATGCAAACTCTATCGCACGATCGAACGTTCCAGATATAGGACGTATGGGGTGCTATCCGTCAGACAGGTGGCAGGGTCTTTATCGGTGACTCACCGACAGATTGACACGTGCGCTGTGTACGCTTTAGGGAATCAAGGACGGCGCAAAAAAAGCCGCCCCCCCTTTACGGTGAACCGGTTCATCGCGGGCTGGACCGTTTGAATTGCGTGTTGGGCCAGCGGATTCACGACAATGCTCCAATACATTCGCAGCAACCAACGCGATCACCTGTCACGAAATCCGGTGCCTGTGCAGTTGCCATGCATTTCAGGCCGAGACTTTAGTCGTGAAATATAGTGCACCACGCACATTTATCGTGTGCGTGGTGCACTATGGGGGGTTAGAGCGCGGGAGTTGCCGGAGGCTCACTCGGGGTGACCTCCGATCCAGGCTCCGGCCGTTCCTCGACGGTTATGTCCATCTGCGTTTCGGCCACGGCGCCGGTTTCGGGCCTGCCTTTTACGCTCACGGTGTACTCACCGGCCGGCGCAGTTGGAGACGCTGAGATGGTCACGTTGGTCTCGCCTTGTCCCGGAATCAACGTTGGGCTCTCAGGCGTAATGGTCACACCCGCGGGAACGCCGTCGAACTCGACGGTGACCGTCTGATTCATTTCACTACCGCGCTGGACGCCGATGGGTACTTCGGACGATTCACCCTGGGTGACTGAAGCACCCAGCATGGGTGTATCCAGAGTGAATGTCTGCTCTGTCTGGTTCATGGCGATTTGGGGCGGCGTCATGGGATCATAGGTTGGCGCGGGGGCCGACGCTTCTTCCGTGACTCCGGGGCCACCTGGTGTGCCCTCCGCACAGCCGGCCAGCACGATCAAACCGCCTGTTGCCGCGATACTAAGTAGACGTTTCATAAGTTGCCTCCTTTGACGGACGGCATGACCGCTTTGGGTCTGAACTGGGCTCACGTGCCGCAGTCCCAGACGATATTGCCGGCAGACCGCCCGTTTGCGGATGTGGAAACGGTCACTTGATCATCGAGGGTTCATAACCCATTGCCCGCGATGTCGCGTTCAATGATGAGACTCGTAGAAAGCGCGCGCCTCATTTTCCGCCTGTTCCTTTGGAAAGCCATAGCGTTCCTGGAGTCTTCCTGCGAGTTTTTCGCGTTTGCCTTCGATGATTTTCAAATCATCGTCAGTCAACTTACCCCAGCGTTCCTTCAATTCGCCCTTGAAGTGAGTCCAGGTTCCTGCCATCTGATTTCGGTTCATGGTGGGTACTCCTTTGTGCCTTAAAGGGGGTGAGTTGCAAGTTTTGATGCCGCGCCGGAGAATCCCGGCGCATGTGGGACAGCGGACCGAACTGGACCCACGTCGCACGTTACGTCCTCGCTGTCACCAAGTAGAGTGTACCCCCGGCGGGTTGAGTTGAGTATCGGGAGCACGATGACGAATGGCGTCGGTGTGCAGTGCGTCAGGGTGTAGGGGAATGCCCTGCGGCAGTTTGGAACAGGCAATTAAGGGCTTGCTGAGACGGCATTTACTATGGAGTCGCTTGCGCGCGTGTGCGTTGAATTCCCAGTGCTTACCTGCTAGCGTTGTGCGGTCTTGGTTTTACCCATTGATTATAGGCCACGCACTTATGATTGGGCCTTTGAGTTTTGGCTGCCATCCGAGCGGAGAGTGTTTACGCTACCCTGGGGTTCGTGGCCGGTTACGCAGTATCGAGGAGATTGACATGGCGGTGCCATCCAACAGGCGCGAAGATGTTTTCGCAGCAGACCAATCCCAGCGTATCACACGCGATGGATTTCCCAATTCCAGAAAGATCCATGTAATAGGATCCGACCCTTCCATCCGTGTGCCGATGCGCGAAATTAGCCAAACACCCACCCGGGAAAAGGGCAATCCGATCAGTGTAGCCAATCCATCGATCACGTTATACGACACGTCCGGCCCGTTCACCGATCCTGAAGTGGACATCGATGTGCGGCTTGGTTTGAACCCTGTACGCTTGAGGTGGATTCAGGAGCGGCGGGATGTCGTGGAACTGGATGACATTACCTCCGAATACGGGCGGCGGCGCGCCTCGGATCCTTTGTTGAAGGGCGTTCGCTTTGTCCGTACACGCCGGTCATTGCGTGCGAAAGCCGGTTCGCGCGTAACGCAGATGCACTACGCGCGCCGGGGGGTGGTGACGCCGGAGATGGAATATATTGCCATCCGAGAAAATATGCGGCTGCAAGAGACCGCAGAGGCACTGATGCGCCAGCACCCCGGGCAAAGCTGGGGCGCGTCCATTCCCAAGGCAATAACGCCCGAGTTTGTTCGTGACGAGGTGGCGCGAGGGCGTGCGATCATTCCCGCGAATATTAACCACCCTGAAATTGAGCCCATGATCATTGGCAGGAACTTCCTTGTAAAGATCAATGCGAATATCGGCAATTCCGCTGTTGCTTCCAGCATTGAAGAGGAAGTGGAGAAGATGGTTTGGGCCATCCGTTGGGGCGCGGACACGGTGATGGACTTGTCGACGGGCCCCAACATTCACGAGACACGCGAGTGGATCCTGCGCAATTCGCCCGTGCCGATCGGGACTGTGCCAATCTATCAGGCGCTTGAGAAGGTGGAAGGGAGGCCGGAAGAACTCACTTGGGAGTTGTTCCGGGACACGCTTGTCGAGCAGGCCGAGCAAGGCGTTGACTACTTTACGATTCACGCCGGGGTGTTGTTGCGATACATTCCTTGGACCGAGAAACGGATCACGGGTATCGTTAGCCGCGGCGGTTCCATTATGGCAAAATGGTGTTTGTCGCATCATTCCGAGAATTTTTTGTACACGCATTGGGACGAGATTTGCGAGATTTGCGCGGCCTATGATGTGTCCTTTTCCATCGGCGACGGCCTTCGTCCAGGGTGTCTGGCGGATGCGAACGACGATGCCCAGTTTGGGGAATTGAAGACGCAAGGCGAATTGACGCGGCGTGCCTGGGCCCAGGATGTGCAAGTGATGAATGAAGGGCCCGGACACGTGCCCATGCACATGATCAAAGAAAACATGGACAAACAGTTGGAATGGTGCGGCGAGGCGCCCTTTTACACGCTTGGACCGCTCACCACCGACGTGGCGCCCGGGTACGATCACATCACGTCGGCAATTGGTGCGGCGATGATTGGTTGGTACGGAACGGCTATGCTTTGTTATGTAACCCCCAAAGAGCATTTGGGCCTGCCCGACAAAAACGATGTGCGGGAGGGTGTGATTGCGTACAAGATTGCGGCGCACGCAGCGGACCTTGCCAAGGGGCATCCCGGCGCGCAAGTACGGGATAATGCGTTGAGCCTGGCACGGTTTGAGTTTCGCTGGGAGGATCAGTTTAATTTGTCGCTCGATCCGGAGCGGGCACGTGAATTTCACGATGCCACCTTGCCGGCGGAAGGGGCGAAGCTGGCGCACTTTTGTTCGATGTGCGGTCCGAAGTTTTGTTCAATGGAAATCACCCAGCAGATCCGGGATTACGCCGCGAAGCTGGGAATTGACGAAGAGCGGGCAAAAGCCGCGGGAATGCAGGCCATGTCGGAGTCTTTTCGCGAGGCGGGTGGCGAATTGTATTCCACTCGTTAGGACAGTCTGTATTGGGAATCCTTGACTCAATTCTCTTGGCGCTTGGAATATATAAGAAGGACCACGCAATAATGGCGGTTCATGCGGCCGATTGCACCCCAATGGAATTGGCCATCAAGTTACGGGAACACGAAGATTTTGTACTTCTCGACGTCCGCTCCGCGGAAGAATTGTCGATTGTTAAGTTGGATCCGTGTATACATGTGCCCTTACAAGAGGTCAAGCAGCGCATCACGGAACTTGAGTCGTGCCGCGAGAAAGAAATCGTGTGCATGTGTCACCATGGAATGCGGTCGGCTATGGCGGCCGGATTACTACGTCAGGCCGGATTTACGAAGGTCCGTAATCTCACCGGCGGAATCGATGCGTATGCGGCGGCCAACGATCCGTCCATGGTGCGCTACTAAGCGGCAGCCGTCTCCGATCTATCCCCCCACCGCGATCGAACGTTTCGGCTCCATACGCCCATGCCCGTTCGACTCGCTCCTTGAATCTGACACGGGGGACAGTGGATGAATCTTTTTACGGGACTGCAACAACGTCGTGTCGTGCCGGAGATTATGGATCAACCCGATTTGGATTCCGAGCGGCACGTTCATGCGTTGCAGTCGCTGCGCCGAATCAATTCCGTCAGTCTGACAAGCACCCTGGTATGGACAGCCATAGACGACTACTTGAGCAATCGCACGAACTCTGTGAAGCCATTGCGTATCCTCGATATTGCCACTGGGGGGGGAGACGTCCCTATCGCGCTATCGAAAAAACTCCAGCGCAGTTCCTGCCCTGTGGAGATTCATGGATGCGATGTGCATTCCCAAGCCGTACGATTTGCCGAAGCCACGGCCGGGCAATCGGGAGCCAATGTGCGTTTTTTTCAGCATGATGTCATTAAGCAAGGTATTCCGGAGGGATACGACATCTTGTTGTGCGGCCTTTTTCTTCACCACTTGGAATTGGATGACACCCTTGTTCTACTGCAAGGCATGGCGAATGCCTGCAAGGAACTGCTTGTGATCAATGATCTGGAACGTTCCGTATGGCACGTTGCCTTGGCCTATGTCGCCTGCTATTCCCTGACTCGGTCGGATGTAGTCCGTTTTGATGGTCCTGCATCGGTTCGAGCCGGTTATCGCCTTCCAGAGATACGGGCTATCGCCGGATCCGCGGGTCTGACTGAGGCCAGATTTACGCGCCACTGGCCATTCCGCTGGCGCATGGTGTGGCGGAAGTCATGAGCATTGGCGCGCTGGCAAGCGTTACACAGCGCACCTGGGACCTGCTGGTCGTTGGGGCGGGTCCGGCGGGGTGCGCAGCCGCGATTCAGTCGGCTCGCGCGGGTATTGATGTGCTATTGGTAGACAAGGCGGCTTTTCCACGCTGGAAAGTATGCGGATGCTGCATCAATCAAAATGCGCAGCAAAGCCTGATTGTACTCGGCGCCGAGTCGTTGCTTGATGATTGCAGGGCGTGTCACGTGGATCGATTGGAGTTGCGCGCGGCCGGGCAACGGGCGAATGTTCGCCTGCCGGGGTATCGAGTGCTATCCCGTGAGGTGCTGGATGAGTCGCTGTCGGAGAAAGCCTGCCGTTCCGGTGCCGTGTTTCTGCCGTCGACTAGCGCGACGATGATTCAGTCCGAGCGCGAACACCGCGTGGTACGGTTGACGCGCGACGCGGAAATTGTATCGGTGCGCGCCCGGATTGTGGTTGCCGCTGACGGACTTGGCGGCCGCCTCCTGCATACGATTGATGCTATTGATTCGGCGCCGTATCCTTCGTCTCGCATTGGAGCAGCGGCCACGATCGAGCCACTACCTGACTGGTACGAGCCAGGGGTCATTCACATGGCATGTGGCGGAGGCGGGTACGTGGGAATTACGAGCGACGAAAGGCAGCGTGGCGCCGTAGGTGCGGCATTCGACGTTCGCTTTGTAAAGGAACAGGGTGGGCTTGCGGCTGCCGCGCGCGCGGTGCTTCGTGAGGCCGGTCACGCCGATGCGGAATGGGCTTGTTCGGTTCAATGGCGTGGCACACCGGAGCTGACTCGCCGGGTGACCCGGTTGTCGGCTCATCGTGCGTTTGTGGTTGGCGATGCCGCGGGCTATGTGGAACCGTTTACCGGCCAAGGGATGAGTTGGGCGCTGGCGTCCGGGACGGCCGTCGCGCAGTTCGTTTTGCGGGGTGTGCGACAGTTTGATCCGCGCCTGCAAAGGGAGTGGGCGCAGACTTACCGCCGTGTGATTTCGAAGCGGCTTTGGCCTTGCCGTGCGATATCGATTGCCTTGCGGCATCCGACATGGATATCGCACTCGATTCGGATACTTGATACGGTTCCGCTCGCCGCGTGGCCCGTAGTGCATCATATTAACAAGGCAGTGCGTTAGAGGTAGAGCATTATGCAGTTCACAATTCTTGGACAAGGAACAGGGTTGCCGGCGCATTCGATCGAGATGGAAGAGGCGCTGGCGTATGCGCAACGGTACTTTTGCGATGGAGAGGATCAACGTCGCCAACTCGCGTTGTTGTATCGCATGGCCGGTGTCAAACGCAGGCATAGCGTAGTGTTGGACGGGCCGGAAGGCACATCCGATAGGCATTCCTTCTTTCCCAAGCCCAATGGTAAAGCAACGCTTGGACCGACGATCGACGAACGAATGAGAAAATACGCAGTCGAATCGTTGCCTCTGGCTCTGGCCGCCTCACGGCAAGCGTTGGAGGAGGCAGCGGTTTCTCCCGAAAGCATAACGCATTTGATAACGGTTTCGTGCAGCGGGTTTGCAGCTCCGGGAGTCGACATTGGGCTCATGAAAGAACTGGGCCTCACGCAAACAGTGCAACGGACTCACGTCGGATTCATGGGCTGCCATGGCGCGTTGAACGGCTTGCGAGTGGGGCGTGGGTTTGTTGAGAGCGATCCCAATGCCGTCGTGCTCCTATGTGCGGTGGAGATTTGCAGCCTGCATTACCATTATGGATGGAATCCGGAACAGTTGGTTGCCAACGCGCTCTTTGCGGATGGCGCCGCCGCGGTTGTTGGAGGCGCGGCGATATCCGGTGAGGCCACCGGATGGCGAATTGGCGGTACGGGGTCTTGTCTGATACCGGAGTCTGATGATGCGATGACCTGGCGAATCGGGAACAACGGTTTTGAAATGTCGCTTTCGTCTCGTGTACCCGCGCTGATTACAGGCCATCTTCGGGCATGGATCGTCGACTGGCTGGCCAAACATGAACTTGGGTTGAGCGACATTGCCACGTGGGCTGTGCATCCGGGTGGTCCGCGCATTCTATCCTCGGTGGCCAAGGCGCTGGATTTGGAAAAAGATGCATTGTCAGTCTCCATGGAAATGCTTCGTACGCATGGAAACATGTCTTCGCCAACAATCCTATTCATTGTGAAACAATTGCGCGAGCAAGGTGCTCCACTGCCCTGCGTGGCGCTCGGATTTGGCCCTGGTCTGATGGCGGAAGCGACCTTGTTTGTATGATTCAGAGGCGTTTTACATCCACATACAACGCGGTGTAGTCGCGGTCATCCGCGCTTATTAACGCAGAGAGTTGCCCTGCTCCTTGCGGTAATTCGATCGATGAAAACCGGCACTCGGAGGTATCGCCCGTCAGCGTTTGGCTATATGAATTACCCATTACCTTAAGCTGGGCGGTGTGGGGTTTGCGATAACGTCCGTAGCGCAATGTAATGTCGTACCTGCCTTCATGAACGACTTGAATCTCCCACCGGTTGGCCACGTCGGTATCATCCCACTTGTTGTCTCCCCGCCAATCCTGGCGAGTCAACGTGACGGGATTTTGTTCGGGGGCACCAACCCACACACGGGGCAATTCGAAATTGCGCTCCGCGCGCATTTCCTCAAACCATGCGTCGTACACATTCCTTAGTGCGTCGACTGTTCCAGGTTGTACTACAGCCAAATCGCGTTCTTCTCCAGGATCGTTCGAGATGTCGTACAGTTCGGTACCATTAATCAATTTGTACTGCTGCGTCACGACGGCACAATTGCGATAGGGTTGAGGAATCTCGCCGCGGTGCCACTGTAGAACCAGTTTTCGATCGGGATCGTTGCCGCTTTCGCCTTCGAGTAGTGGCTTCAGGCTGATGCCATCCAGTTTCTTTTCCGATGTATAAGGAATGTCGCACATATCCAACAGCGTGGGCATAAGGTCAATGTGACCGGCAATCTGTTCAATGTCGCGGTCTGCTTTGATCCGTCCCGGGAACCGCACGAAGCATGGCACGCGGATGCCTCCCTCATACACGGTGGTTTTGCTGCCCCTCATTCCGCTGTTGAACCGCACGCCTACCGGCGACGCCTGCGGGCCATTGTCGGTTAGAAAGAGCACTATTGTGTTTTCTGCAAGCCCGAGTTCAGTCAGCGCACTTAGGATATTCCCCACATTTTCGTCCAGATTTTCAACCATTCCATAAACGCGGGCCGTCTGTTCATCCAGTCCCATGGACGCATAGCGATGATAATATCTTCCCGCAATTTCCAGGGGACCGTGGGGAGCATTGGTGGAGAGGTAGGCGAAGAAAGGACGATCCCGGTTTACCTTCATGAATTCGATGGTCGCATTGGCAAATATGTCGGTACAGTATCCTTGCACCGGCACGAATTCTCCATTGTGTTGAAGTATCGGATCGAAGTATCCATTGCCGGGAGGATCCGAAGGTTGGCCAATGCCACCGCCCATGTGGCAAAGCACCTCCTGAAAGCCGCTGTCAGAAGGGCGTGAGGGAAAGGTGTCGCCCAGATGCCATTTGCCGAACAATCCGGTGGCGTAACCGGCCTCGCGCATTATCTCGGCGAGCGTCACCTCATCCGGGAACATTGTGGAGCGGCCCATAAAGGTGTCAACCGCCCCTGTGCGAAAATTGTAACGTCCTGTCATGAGGGATGCTCGAGTCGGCGAACATACCGGCGAGACATAAAAGCGCTTGAATCGGGTGCTTTCCTGTCGCAGTTGGTCGAGATGGGGAGTGGATATGTAGGGGTTTCCATGACAGGCCAAGTCGCCGTAGCCCATGTCGTCCGCGATGATGAGAAGGACATTGTATGGTTGGTTCGATGCACCGGAGCTCACAGGATCGGCAGCAACCGGCCGAGCGCACCCCAGCGCCATTGCCGAAGTCCCGGCTAGAAATTGTCTGCGGGTAAGTCCGATTTCCATTGGTGCCCCTCCCAGAAACTTCAGCCCGATTGTGTCACCCGAACCAAGCTACCACGGCGGCGTCGCCTCAAAAAAGAGGTCTTAATCGGGAAATGGTTGAAACAACAGGTCCGTAGTTTCCAAAATAGGGTCCAGGGGAGAGGGAGAAACCGCACACCATGAGTCTTTTGGGGTTGGACGTAGGAACTACCGGGGCAAAAGCCGTAGCATTCAATCTTCAGGGGCAGGCCATTGCTTCGGCCTACCGCGAATACCCATTGCATTCTCCGAGGCCCGGCTGGCAGGAACTCGATCCGAATCAGGTCTGGCAGTGCCTCACGGAAGTATTGGGTGAAGTGGCACTCAAGACTGCGGCAGACCCGATTCAGACCCTCGCGATTTCCTCCCAGGGCGAGGCCGTCCATGCGGTCGATGGCTCAGGGGCCTGCATTACAAATAGCGTCGTGACATTTGACGCTCGCACTTCTGAGATACCCCAATGGTGGCTCGAACGCATGTCGAGAATGGAGATCGCCCAGATCTCTGGAATGCCGCTGCACGGCATGTATACGTTGAATAAGATTCTTTGGTTTAAGCAGAATTGCCCGGAGATTTACAAGAAGGCCTCCAAGTGGTTGTGCTATGAAGACTTTGTGCATTATCGCCTTGGCTTGGAGCCTGTCATCAGCCATAGTCTGGCCGCCAGAACCATGGCGCTTGACGTTCAAGCCGGTCAATGGTCTGACACACTGTTAAGAATAGCAGACATCGATATGGGGTTATTGGCCCGAACTGCGCCCTCCGGCGAGGTGGTCGGGACTATTCCCAATCGCGTAGCCGATGCCATCGGCCTGCCGCACGGCATCGTGGTGGTGACCGGTGGCCACGATCAACCGGCTGGTGCCTTGGGTGCGGGGATTTTGAAATCAGGGGAGGCACTGTATGCAACCGGTACTGTGGAATGCATTTGCCCAATTTTTCACCAATATGCCGTGACGGAAAAGACGGTGGACAGCAATCTCTGTTGCTATCCAAGTTGTGTGCAGGGACTCTACGCCTCGATTGCGTTTAATTTTACCGGAGGGTCTCTTCTGCGGTGGTACCGGGACACGCTTGGCAAGGCGGAGTTGGCAGAGTCGCTCAGTACTGGACAAGATGTTTACGACATTTTGTGCGGAGAAGTCTCCCTGGAGCCGGAAAATCTACTTGTATTGCCCCATTTTACGGTGACGGGTACCCCACATTTTGATACCCAAAGCCGAGGCGCCATAGTCGGGCTTACCTTGGGCACTTCGCGCCAGGAATTGGTGGGGGCGTTGCTTTCGGGGGTGACGTATGAAATGAAATTGAATTTAGAGATGTTACAAGGGGCAGGTGTGCAGATTTCGCAGTTGCGGGCCGCCGGTGGTGGCGCCAAAAGCGCAGTGTGGGTCCAGCGAAAGGCAGACATCCTGGGAGTGCCCGTAGCGGTATTGAATACTTCGGAGGCGGCGTCGCTCGGAGTTGCCATGCTGGGAGGCGCGGCTACTGGATTAGTTTCGAATATCCGCGATGTTATAGACAACGTCGTTACGATCCTTCGGATTCATGAACCCGATGTGCACCGAGTGGAGCGATTCAACGAAATGTTCGAAATGTACAAGCGTTTGTACCCCGCTTTGAAGGACCTGAATCACTTGCTGGCCAGTCGATCAGGCCAAGGAAACTGAAATCGTGTCATCGCGCAAACGTTGGAATCGAATCTACCCGGAAACCAACCCCTTCGAACTGGCGCAGGGGCTAATGCGCGAGCTGAACACCTGCAAATGCGCCGCAAACCGGTCAGAAAACGTCGAATACCTTTGGATACACTTGCCTGCTGAGCCTTCGGCCCATGCGGACTCGAGTTGTCGTCCCCTGACGGCAGACGAGTGGCTAAGTGTGATTGATGAATCGGCCGCAAACGGCGCGAAAACAATCATAATCACGCTTGACAGTTCGTTTTCTGAGAGAGACGAAGTGCGAAAGATCGCGGAATGGGCACAGAATACCCACGAGATGCTCGTGGGTTTTCACCTAGTTGGCTTTGTACCGACGCGCGAAGATGGAGCGGTGATTGCGAGTCTTGATCGCTGCAAAACCCGGGTGCTCATGAACCGGGAAGAATTGAACAACGCGCCTTTCCTGGAGTCTCTAGGGGTTCGCTTGGTGGCGGCAAACGGGCTTGAGGAAGATCACGTACACCACGAGTGTACGCTCCCCAAGTCCATGGCTTGCCTTGGGCCTGATGGCAGTATGTACACGTGCGGGCTTGTGTTCGGCCGAGAGCAATACCACATGGGCAGCTATTTTGACCGGCGTCTGGATCGGTGTATCCACGACGAGTCGTTGCCACATTCGGTACCTCCGGATGTTCCCCGGGACGGCCACCACTGCGACGGCTGCCCGCCGCTCATGGCTGAGCGAATGCGCGACAAAACGGCTTAATTCGCCGGTCGCAATTGCCTCATTCGCGTTCGCTGTGTTTGCGCGCGCTATCCTCTCGTTTTTCCATGCTCGTTCCTATTCCATTGTGTTATTCTAATGATCGTAAATTCTGGGTCTGTTTGCGCCTATTGGATGTCAATGCGGTCAGGGAAGCGAAAAGGAGAGTCGCATGTCCGGACAAGCTACAAGCAGTAGATCAATGTCGTCGCCTGTGTGGGTCCGCTGGACGAGCCGGATTCTGGCGCTGTCGCTGCTGGCGATGGTATCGACTCGTCAAATGGGCTGTCCGCCTCCTCCAGAGAATTGTTCCGAGTTCGGCTATGCCGATGTAAATGGGCTTTCCATTTCCTATAAATCCATGGGGACGGGCGGTCCAGTTGTAATCTTCATGTCTGGAATGGGCGATAACTCGTCGGTCTGGAACAAGGTGTTGCCGGGCGTTGCCGAGTTTACGACGGGTGTTGTGTACAACCGCGGCGGCGTCAGCTGCACAGAGGAAGGCACAAACCCCAGGACGGCGGATGTGATCGCGGATGAATTGAAAGGGTTTTTGGATACATTGGGATTGCAGGATCCGGTGATAATTTGCGCCCATTCCATTGCGGGAATATTTGCGCGGTATTTTGCGAACCAATATCCGGAGCGGGTCGCCGGTATGGTGCTTGTGGATTGCACGCACGAAGATCTGGACGACGAATTGGCTCGAATCATGACGCCCCAAGCGTTGGCGGAAGAAGATTTGGCCTATGGGTACTACTTCGATGAACTTGATCACTATATAGGGGCAGTCGGGGAGTACTATAACAAGAATTTTTCCTATCGCCTGGTGCGGGATAACAATGCGTTAACCGATATGCCCTTCATCTACCTGGGAGCGACTCAATATGTGCACGCGCTGGAGTCGCCGGAGCAAGCGGCATTGGCAGACGGCATCAAGCAGAATTTCGATCAGGTCCAGGCCAACCTGGTGCCTAGCGGGGTATTGATTGAAGTGGATTCCAGCCATGAAGTTCAGGTGGAAAAGCCACAGGCCGTAATCGACGCCGTGAAACAGGTATTCGACGATTTGACCGTTCCTTGAAATCGATTGAGCCGATCTTTCTCAAGCCTTCGGCCACCGTGTGGCCGAAGGCTTGTTGCTTGCGGAACGAATCTGCCTCGGATGTGGTGTGCATCCCATTCGGAATGGAGGATTTTTATCAAGATTCCCGGGCTGTGCCGGCCCCGGATTGTCTTGGGGCCGTATACCCCTAAGCCAATGGCCTTCAAGCGCTAATGGATTGTGTGTGTCCTTGCCGCCAAGTTGACACGACCCTTTGCGTATGCTAAGATTCGGCTTCGTCTGGGCGGGAGTAGCTCAGTTGGTAGAGCGCAACCTTGCCATGGTTGAGGTCGCGGGTTCGAGCCCCGTCTCCCGCTCCATTTTCCTTTTTTAGGGAGCGTCTTCGGACCGAGTCGCCGGACGAGAATGGGCCGCTAGCTCAGTTGGTAGAGCAGGTGACTCTTAATCACAAGGTCGCAGGTTCGACTCCTGCGCGGCCCACCATTCTTCTCTTCCAGCGCTCCATGAGAATCGAATACGGCGTCTTGCATTGGTGAGTCCGTGCGGGCGAGTGGCGGAACTGGCAGACGCGCTGGACTTAGGATCCAGTGCCGCAAGGTGTGCGGGTTCGACTCCCGCCTCGCCCACCATCGTACTTGAAGGAGTTTCCATTCCGGGATTCGGAATTGGGCCGGAGTGCGCGCGTTGCGCCATTCACGGCTTTTTCTTTTGTGGGCCGGTGTGAAATAATACCCGCGTTGAACTCGGCACGGCCGTCTATCAAACGTAAACTATTGGGATACTTGGACAATGGCAGAGAAGAAGAAAAACAAGAGTGTGGAGCCGGTCGAGGGCGCCGTGGCCACGGCAGACCAAGGGGCCGAGGAAGAACACGAACATGTGCATGGTCCTGGGTGCAACCACGATCATGACCATGATCACGCCCACGAACACCATGACCATGATCACGACCATGGGCACGAACACGAATTCGAATTTGTCGAGGACCCTAGCTTCGACGTTGAATACAAAGGCGAGTGCGCGTACGAAGTGAAGGTAGTGGTTCCCGCCGTCAATCGATCCAAGCAAGCCGATGAGATGTATGACGAATTGAAAGACGGAGCGGAAGTGCCCGGATTTCGCCGCGGCAAGGTGCCTCGACGAGTTTTGGAGCGCCGATTCGCCAAGGCGGTCCGTTCCGAAGCAACCGGCAAGTTGGTCTCGGCGGCTTTTCAAAAGCTGATCAAGGACAAGGATTTGGATCCCATCCAGATGCCGGACATTGACGGCTTGGAAGAGGCCAACGAATTGCCGGAAGGCGAGCCGATTTCATTTACGTTCAAGTTTGAAGTGCATCCTCGAGTCAAGCTAGGCAACTACAAGGGCGTGGCCGTCGAGCGCCCCGTGGTGACAGTCGACGACGCGGATTTGAATGACGCGATTGAAGATTTACGTACCCGCTATGCGGTGTACGAGAATTTGGAAGAGGGCGCCGCGCAGGACGGTGATCAAGTCATCATCGATTTCAAGGGCCTCGTGGACGGCAACGAGTTTGCTGGTGGATCGGCCCAAAGCTACCCCTACATTATCGGAACCAAGCGGTTCTTCCCTGAATTTGAAGCGGCCCTTGCGGGCGCAAAAAAGGGAGCGACGTTGTCCTGTGACGTGACCCTGCCGGACACGCTTCCCAATGAAGACTTGCGGGGCAAGAAAGCGGCATTCACCATCGAGGTCAAGGAGTTGAAACGCCGCGAACTGCCCGCTTTGGATGATGACTTTGCGGCCCAGGCCGGTTACGAAAACGTGGACGACTTGAAGACCAAATACCGCGCACAACTGCAAGATGCTTCAGGCGCTCAAAGCGATCGGATCTCGCAGGAACGGGCGCTGGATGCGGTCATTGAATCTTCCGAATTTGAGATTCCAAAGTCGCTTATTGACAGCGTGGCCCAAGACGTCCATCGGGAAATGGTCCAGGAACTGGTGCGGGCCCGCGTTCCGGTGAAGCAGATTGAGGAGCGGGACGAGTTGCTTCAAACGCAGTCCCGGGAAGCAGCCATTCGCGATATCAAGCGCCTCGTCACATTGAATGAGATCGGTAAGACCGAGAAGGTGGAAGTGACCGAAGCGGATTTTGAACAGGAAGCGCATGCCATTGCAGCGCGGACAGGCCTGCAATTTGATATGGTCAGCCGGTATATGGCCGGCGATGACCAACGCGGATCGTACGAAGCCCGCCTGTTTCGTGAAAAGGCCTTGAAGTGGGTCATGGAGAATGCCGCCGTGACGGATAAAGAGGTACCTCGCGATGAATTGGAGCAATCCAACAATGCCTGATCGCCCGTTGGACATTCATGCGGTCACCATTTACGAGCAAACCAGCCGGGGGGAGCGCCCGTACGATATTTATTCGAGGCTGCTCGCGGATCGCATCATCTTCATGGGCATGCCGATAGACGATTATGTGGCGAACTACATTATCGCCCAGATGTTGTTTCTCGAGGCCGAAGACCCGGATAAGGACATTCAACTCTATGTGAATTCGCCGGGCGGCAGTGTCACGGCGGGTCTCGCGATATACGACACTATGCAGTACATCAAACCGGAAGTGTCGACGATTTGCCTGGGGCAAGCGGCGAGTATGGGTGCGGTGTTAATGGCCGCAGGCACTAAGGGCAAACGATTCGCTTTGCCGTATTCCAGGTTTTTGTTGCACCAGCCCATGGGAGGGATCCGGGGGCAGGCGTCGGACATTGAAATCCAAGCGCGGGAAATTGTGCGCATTGGTGAGATGATCGACGAAATCCTTGTTCGACACACGGGCCAGCCGGTAGACGTCATTCGCCGCGACAGCGATCGCGACTTCTTCATGGGTGCAAGAGAGGCGCTGGAATATGGACTCATTGACGAAGTGCTGGAGCGGATGCCGGCCTTAACGCGGTAGAAACGGCCACCAGGGGAGTCAGCTTTAGGCAACCTACTGGTAACGGCTGGGATAAGAATGGTATACTGAGTATATAGGCCACCAGCAGGTGGCTTTTTTGTAAGTCGCTGAGTGCGGTAGAGTTACTGGCGACGGAATGCGAGTTGAACGGGAAGTCAGGTGCTCCAGAAGCAGTTGATGCTTCACAGCGGCGAGATAATTGTTGACAAGTAGCCCTCAAAGTGCTATAAGAAAGAGCACTAGCACGAAGAGGGGAGGTTGATATGGCTCCAACACGGTCCCGAGGTGACGTTCACACCTGTTCGTTCTGCGGGAAACGGCATGATGAAGTAAATAAACTTATCGCCGGCCCCGACGTGAACATCTGTGACGAATGCGTTGCACTCTGCGGCGAGATTGTCGCGGAAGATCGGGCCAAGAAGGGGGTCAGCCGAAATCTCCGGGTTCCCAAGCCGGTAGAAATCAAAGAGTATCTGGATCAATACGTCATTGGTCAGGAACGCGCCAAGCGAATCCTCTCTGTCGCAGTCCACAATCACTACAAACGAATCTCCGCCGGCGGCGAAATTGACGGCGTCGAGATCCAAAAGTCCAATGTCTTGCTCATCGGTCCTTCCGGTTGCGGCAAGACACTCATGGCTCAGACCCTTGCCCGGCTCTTGGACGTACCTTTTGCCGTAGTCGATGCCACCACACTTACGGAGGCCGGCTATGTGGGCGACGACGTTGAGAACGTCATACTTAAACTGCTTCAAAATGCCGATTTCGATGCCGCGCGCGCGGAAACCGGCATCGTCTATATTGACGAAATCGACAAGATCGCCCGGAAAGGTGACAGTCCGTCTATTACGCGGGATGTCTCGGGCGAAGGGGTCCAGCAGGCGTTATTGAAATTGCTGGAAGGCACCGTTGCCAATGTTCCGCCGCAAGGCGGCCGTAAGCACCCGCAACAGGAGTGCATCCAGGTTGACACAACCAACATCCTGTTTATTTGCGGGGGCGCGTACAACGGTCTGGACAAGATCGTAGAGAAGCGCACTCGCAAGACAGTGATTGGTTTCAACGCCGAAATTCAATCCAAAAAGGACCGCAAGATCGGCGAGTTGCTCGAACTTCTGGAACCGGAGGATCTCATCAAGTTCGGAATGATCCCGGAATTCTCGGGACGTCTGCCCATCATCGCGACGTTGCATGAACTGGGTAAAGAAGAATTGATGCGAATCCTGGTCGAGCCCAAGAATGCCATCATTCGGCAGTATCAGAAGCTGTTCGAACTGGAAAATGTGAAGCTGCACTTCCAGGACGAAGCTATTGCCGCCATATCGGAATGTGCTTTGAAGAAAGAGACTGGCGCGCGTGGGCTTCGCTCAATTCTGGAAGAAGTCATGCTGAACGTTATGTACGACATTCCGTCTCACAAGGACGTAAAGGAATGCGTGATCACACCCGGGGTTATCAATACGCACGAAGATCCCATTATTGTGTATGAGCACAGCGGCGAAATTCCGGAGAAGCAGAAAACCAGTGGTCGTACCGCAACGGCATAGCGGTACGCGCAGCGATATTTCTTGAGCGCATTGAGGGGTTTGATCGAGACCGGTGGCCTTCAGGGCTTACCGGTCTCTTTCGTTTTTCGGATTCGATCAAGAAATCCGATTGAATCGCGGGCAACCACATCCTTGTCGAAATCCCAGAAGACGTGGTGATTGGAGCGGGGAAGATCGACGAATGTTTTGTCTTTTGCCGGCATGCTGTCAAACGCGTGCCGTGCGGCGTCATAGGATGCCGCAATGTCGCCCGTCGCATGAAACAGGATTACCGGACAGGTAATCTTCTTCAGTACCTCGGGTTCGTTCACCATTCCACCGATTTCATTTAACGTGACACTTGCCTTACTGGGAATCCAACGGTATGAGACGATTTTATCTTTGGCGCTCTTGTCGTTGACCTGAAGAAAGAGCTTTCCTTTGTAAACCCATCGTATACACGGACTGGAGATGCGAACCCAGGTTTCCGGCTTGAGGCCGTAGTACCATTTGTGCGTAATTCCGAAATAGGGCGCACCCAGGAGAAGACCGTCCACGGGAATGCCGGAAGCAGTCAACACCGCGAGCGCGCCCCCCATCGAATGCCCAGCCAGTACAACGCACGCATGTTTGCTTTGCAGATCCAGGACTTCCTGCTCGACGGCTTTTCGCAAGTCGGCGGCCTCAACGGATTTTAGATCGCTCGCTCGAGTACCGTGTCCGGGCAATCGCATTACGCGAACGTGCCATCCCGCCTCGGCGGCCTGATCCGGAAGTGTGTTGAAGTTGTTCCCCGCGCCGACAAATCCATGGATGAAAAGTAAAGCGAAGGGGGAGTCTTCCGGACCCAAATTGCGAGGCTCCGCCCCAACGAGGATGCCTGTCTCGGGGTCTCTCAATTCATGGCGATCAGCCCAATGCGCGGCGCTGCTGGTACCGGTATTGTAAAGTACGAGCGCTCCAATCAGTCCACTGGCTGACCAAAGGGCCATGCGTTTGCCCTTTTCTATCATCCCATGCATCCAATCCGCTAGTCGCCGAGATCCATTTCCGCGGCCAACTGTTTCATTTTCTTCAAGTCGAGTTTTCCGGTGCCGAGGACGGGTATCTCCGCGATGCGATAGAACGAAGTGGCCTTGGGTCGCCAAAGATTCGGCAGATCGCTATCCTTCAATTTATCTACGAGGATTTCCAGTTCGCCGTCCATCAGCGTGTGCAGAACGACGATACGTTCACCCTTCTGTTCATCCGGGACGCTGGTTACCGCGAACGTTTGTTCGTGAATATCAAGCAACTCGTGCAGGGTTTCTTCGATTTTGTTATGCGGCACCATCTCGCCGCCTATCTTGCTGAACCGGGCGAGGCGATCGGTAATCGTGATGAATCCGTCGTCGTCGACATTGGCGATGTCGCCGGTGTTGTACCAGCCTTCTTTCAGCACCTTCGCTGTCCGATCCGGTTGCTTGAGATACCCTTTCATTATGTTGGGCCCTTTGACACAGAGCAGCCCATTACTGCCAACAGGCAATACCTCTTCCGTATCCGGGTCGATGACTTTGACAGAGACGCCGGGCAGTGGTTTTCCAATCGTTCCTCGTTTCAGGCCTACCTGATAAAAGCCCGGCGCACGAAAGTCGGGCACGTTGATGGAAACCGCAGGGGCACACTCCGTGGTGCCATACCCTTCCAAAGGTTCCACCCCGAATTTGTGCAGAAAGGCCTCGCGCACTCGCTCGGGCAATTTTTCCGCTCCCGTCACTACATACTGGAGGCTGCTTAATTCTTCGGGCAAGCAACGGCGAATGAATCCTTGAAGAAAAGTAGGCGTGGCAATGAGAAAGATCGGCCGGTACTTGTATATCAATTGTCCGATAATCTTCGGCTCCAACGGATTTGGATGGTACACGGTGAAGAATCCGCGCCACAACGGCAACCACAGCGTGCCCATATATCCGAATGAGTGAAAGAAGGGGAGTATTCCCATAATGCCGTCACCCGTTTTGTGCGGAAACACCTGGGCGACGCCTTCCACGTTTGACAGCACGTTGCGGTGCGTAAGCATGACGCCCTTGGGATCGCCTTCGCTGCCGCTGGAAAAGATGATCGTGGCGAGATCCTCTTCAGAACGGTTTGCCGGCGAACCCACCAGCCGTTCCAGCAGGGAGGTGGGGCAGAACAGGGCCAGAATCATGGCAATCAGACGATCCTTACCGGAAATGGACTGCTTTACCTCTTCCATGTAAATGACTTCGCCCGGCACGTCAATGGGGAAGCGCTTGAGAAACTCGTGCGCGGTCAATACGTGCCGTATGCCGCACTGCTGCACTGCCGATGCCATTGATTGGGCGGAGGCCGTGTAATTCAGATTGACAGTCACCTTGCCCATCATTGTAAGCGCGACGTTGGTGAGGGCACCCCCTACGGATTGGGGGAGCAAGATACCGGTCATTTCCTCCGGTCCCAAGAGGTACTTCAGTTTTCGCGCCAGCGCAATAGAACCGACCAAGGCCTTGAAGAAGGAGAGCCGGGGAACCTTGCCGTCCGCCATGGCAATCCTGAACAAATACTTGCGCGCCGTACGAATGAATGCGCGGTGCAACAGCGGGTGTTCCAATGGCCGCTCCGCGAATCCGCGCGTTCCCAGCGTCTGAACAGCGAGCCGCACTTCGGCGGAATCGCTGTCCGCCGGCATGGGTTCGCCGTAAGAGATTGCGATGGGATAGGGGATACGTCGCGGCCATTTCCAGAAGAACTTGCCATCGGCAAAACTGAATATGCTGCCCCATAGCTGATCAAGGTGAACGGGAATAATCGGAGCCTCGACTCCCTTCATGATGCGTTCAAAACCCTTTTTGAACGGAAGCAACTGTCCGGTCCGTGTGATCTGGCCTTCCGCGAAGATACAGACCAATTCGCCGTTCTGTATGGCCTCGGTGGCGCTCTTCAAGGAATGCACCAATTCGCGCGGACCGCTGTTGGACGAAATGGGGATGGCCCTCATAATATGGGCAATCGGACGCACCCACCAGACCTTATAGATCTCGTCGGCCATAATGAATCGCACAGGGCGATCGAGCGACGCGGTAATGGCGAGGGCATCGATGAATGACACATGATTTGCTACTAGCAGTGCACCGCCGTGATCGGGAACATTTTGCTTAAAGTTGACTCGAAGAGAGTAAAGCGTGTTCGCGGGCAGCCATAGGAACAGCCGCAAGAATGCGGCAGGAAGCATTACGACAATGTAGATTCCCATTCCGAGAGATGAGGCCGCCGCGATGAGGAAAATCTGATTGGGAGTCACAAAACTGCTCAATGCCATCACTACAAGGCCTGACACGAGAATGCCTGTGCATGTGAAGATGTTGTACGTGGCAATCATGGCGCCTTTCAACGCCTTCGGGCTGCGAGATTGCAGCGTGGCCTCAAGCGGAACGTCGATAAAT
The DNA here is from genome assembly GCA_045863295.1 of Candidatus Hydrogenedentota bacterium. Classification (GTDB taxonomy): domain Bacteria; phylum Hydrogenedentota; class Hydrogenedentia; order Hydrogenedentales; family SLHB01; genus BTWA01. The sequence continues at coordinate 194,589 of BTWA01000006.1, read as the reverse complement.
CCGGCAAAAAAGCCGAGAAAGAACAAAGGCACGAACACCAATGGATATGTGATAGGCACCAGACCAACCAATATGTTCAAACCGGCAAATCCGGCAAGACCAAATGGCACGAGTCCTACTTCTATTCTATTGCGAGACATAAACCCGCAAGCGGCACAACCCAAGCCGATTCCGATTGAAATCACGGCGACCATTAGGCCTGCCCTTGCGGAATCCAGCTCGAGCGTTACTTTGCCAAACGTCAGTATGTTTTGTTGAAGCAACGCGCTGACGAACCAGAAAAACGTTCCCCCGACCAGCACGGTGAAGAGGTAGCGATCCCGCCAGAACAACTTCAGATTGTTGAAAACTCCGCTCCACGGCATCAACGTCAGTCGCCGTTCAGGAGCGGCCGCCGGTACCTTCGATATACCCATAGCGGTAAACATTCCGAAGCCTGAAAGGGCGACGAGGACAATTGAGGCTTTCCACATCTCGCCGTTCACGTACTGATGCAGATACCCGGCGATGGCCTGGCCGCTAACAATCGCGGCAAATGTGCCCATCATGATGATGCCGTTGCCCCAAGAAAGTCTGCCTTCCGGCAACATCTCCGGCAAGATACCGTACTTGGCGGGATTCAGAAATCCGCTTTGTGTGAACATCATGACGAGCATGGCCCAGATGAGGACTGGGTGGGGATTGAGAAAGGCGATAAGGCCGACGATCATGATGCAAAGTTCGGATACTTTGGCAAAAAGTATGATCTTTTGCTTGGAGAATCGGTCGGCCAAACTTCCTGCAAAACCTGGAAGCAGGAGATAGGGGATAGCAAACAAGACAGTACTTACAGACATTAGGTAAAATGAGAGGGATTGCTGTTGCTGCGCGGTTGTAAGATTATCATTCTTGATGTACCAGTCATGCAAGAAGAAAACTATCACAAACCGATAAAGATTATCGCTGAACGCGTCTTGAAACTGGGTAACAAATAGTGACCAAAAACCTTTTCGATAGGTCTGGTCTACCGCGGGTCTTGGAAAAGTGCCTTGAGAGTCCATAAGGCCATTGTTTCCTTATTTGCAACGAGTGACAGTTAATTGCGCATCCGCTTGCTGAATCAAACCCGCTCCTGGGTTTTACTTCCCGTTTCGGAGAGAGAATCCTGCAATTCCCAAGTCCTGTCGCGTACTTGTTCCAGCAAACGGATCAGTGCCGCACAATCCTGATCGCTTAGACCTTTGGTTACTGCTTTGAGGTTTTCCCTGTAAAACGGCTCGACTTCGTCCACCAATCGTTTGCCGGCTTCGGTCAGGCGAACGTGATTCATGCGGCGATCCCCGCTCACGTCCTTTCGCTCCACAAGGCCTTTACTCTCCAACTTGTCCAATACGGAAGTAATGCTTGCCCGGGTCACGACCAGACGTTTTCCCAAATCGGACTGCGTGACTTTGGTAGGATTAAACTTCAGGGAAAAAAGGACGTTGAATTGGGCTTCGGTCAATCCGAATCGTCGAAACAAGAGCGCGCCTGTATTTGACATGACCGCGGCGGTCCGGACGATATTGAGGACCGCTTCGTGCCGGATATCTTGGAGCGGCATTTCCAGATTGAGTTCGCGATTGATGGACATGAGCCGATCGTCCTTATTTGTTCACCGTCATGATTGTAGCATGATGAATTGTTAGATGTCAAACAAATAGTTGCGGCGAAAAACCTGGCGCAATCCGGCATACGGTCAGGTTTGTGCTCCCAAGAAGCGGGACGTATCATAACATACTTGTTTTGTACTATGTTACGAGTCTAAACGGAATGATCCTGTTTCGACTTCCCGGGTTCAATACCCGATTCTGCATCGCACCGAACCCTATCAGACGGTGCACGGATAGATGGGAGTGGGGATCCATGAAAATTCTGATTTCAGGCGCTTCGGGGCTAATAGGCCGTCGATTAGTCGACGATCTATCGAACCAGGGTCATAGTTGCCGCAAACTTGTTCGGACTCGGACATCACATGGGTCTCAAGAGGTCAGTTGGAATCCGAGCGAGGGAATACTGCCCGAGTCAGCTTTGGAAAACATTGATGCGGTAATTCACCTATCGGGCGAAAACGTTGCTGGAGGCCGTTGGACGAAGGAACGCAAACAGGCGATACTGGAGAGCCGTGTCAGGTCTACCAAACTCTTGGCAAATGTACTTTGTTCCCTGGAGCGGCGCCCAAAAGTATGGTTGTGCGCATCTGCTGTGGGAATCTATGGAAACCGCGGCGACGATATACTCACGGAAGACAGCCCGCATGGCGACGGATTCCTTGCTCGAGTGTGCAAAGAATGGGAGTCGGCCACGCATCCCGCCCGCGAAGTTGGAATCCGTATATGTAATCTCCGTTTCGGCGCCGTCTTCGGCTCTGAAGGGGGTGCGTTTGCCCTGATGCGCACGGCATTCGGCCTGGGACTTGGTGGCGTTGTTGGACCGGGGAATCAGTGGATGAGTTGGATAGCGATTGAAGACGCAATTGGCGCAATCGTCCACTTGCTTGCTTGCGATACGGTTATTGGACCTGTGAATTTGGTTTCGCCCAATCCAGTAACCAATCGGGAGCTTACCAAGACTTTGGGGCGTGTGCTACGGCGGCCTACGCTCTTGCCGATGCCGGCGTTTGCGGCGCGTCTTGCCCTCGGCGCCATGGCCGACGAAATGTTGCTTTCCAGTGCACGGGTTATGCCGGAACGGCTGTTGCGGAGTGGGTTTGGATTTCACCATCCCAACGTGGAAGGGGCCATGCGAAGCATGGTTACTCGTTGAAAAACATGAAATACAAGCGTTCATTGCGTCGCAGGTTGGCGCAGCACGGGTTTGCATGGTTTATGCACAAGGCCGAAGGGCCCATGAACCGGTTTTACGGAGAGCGGAAGAAATTACTGCTCGGCGATCTACACGGTACCGTGTTGGAAATCGGGGCGGGGGCTGGCGCCAACATGCCCTTCTACCCGAAGGAGATTCGGCTGGCCGCTGTGGAGCCCAATCCCTATATGCATCCCTACCTGCTCTCCGAAGCCAGACACTTTGGTATTGCCGTCGACGTCATCCGTGGAAAGGGCGAAGCCCTTGATATTGCGGACGGGTCCGTCGATGCCGTTGTCTGTACACTTGTACTGTGTTCCGTTTCCGATCCGGCGCTCGTTTTAAACGAAATCAAGCGAGTGCTGAAACCGGGTGGACGATTCACATTTATCGAGCATGTGATTGCCCAACCGGGAACCGTGCAGAGAGGCATACAGAACGGCATTCAACCGGTCTGGTCCTGTCTGGCCGACGGTTGCCAACCGAATCGAGACACGCAACGGTCCATCCTGGACTCTGGATTCCAGCGCGTTGAGTGCGAATCGTTTACCGTTCCACGGATGTTGCTGGCCTCAACACATATCGCTGGCTACGCCATCAAAGGCGATCTGCAGGGCGCAGCACCCAATATCAATTAGACATGGCCACCTTACGTACAACGTCCAGGAATTGTCCCCGGTGAAGATTCTGATTGTCGATGACGAACCCAACATACGGCGCACGCTGGCATTATATCTGGAGTCCGAAGGTCATACGGTGAAGGCGGTTTCAAACCCGCGCGATGCGGCGTCAGAGTCGGAGCGCTCCGCGTTTGACATGGCATTTGTTGATTTGCGGCTTGGAACCGAAAGTGGCTTGGAACTGATTCCCACGCTACGCGCTGTGTCTCCTTGGACACGGATTGTGGTCATTACGGCCTTTGCAACCATTGAAACCGCTGTCGAAGCCATGCGCCTCGGCGCATCGGACTACATTTCGAAGCCGTTCAAGCCGGATCAAGTGCTCCTTGTAATGAATCGAGTTTCAGAGATTCGAACCATGGAGCAGCAGATCGCCGCGTTGCAAGACGATCTCAACCGCCTGCACCCCGAGACCATTGTGGATTCCGACAGTCCCGCGATGAAGCGCACGTTGGATCTTGCGCGAAAGGCCGCCGCCTCCGAGGCCATCGTGTTGCTTTGCGGCGAGAGTGGCACTGGAAAAAGCGTGCTTGCCCGGTGCATACATCAATGGAGCGCGCGCGCGCCGCGACCGCTATGCGTAGTCTCCTGCCCCTCGCTGAGCCCTGATTTGCTCGAAAGCGAATTGTTTGGACACGTGAAAGGGGCGTTTACGGGGGCAGTTCGCGACAATCCGGGCAGGATCGCGGGTTGCGATGGTGGGACGCTCTTTTTGGACGAAATCGGTGACTTGCCAAAACCGGTTCAGTCCAAACTACTTCGTTTCATTCAGGACCGTGAGTATGAACGCGTAGGGGAGAATGTTACACGGCGCGCAGATGTGCGCCTAATCGTAGCCACCAATATCGATCTGAAAGCCGCGGTCGATGAGGGCCGATTTCGCGAAGACCTCTACTACCGCCTCTCTGTAATCCCCGTCATTGTTCCCCCGCTGCGTGAACGCCGGGAGGATATCGTTTTGCTTGCACACCGAATGCTTCAGTTTTTCGCGTCGCAGAATCATAAGACTGCGATGCGGTTCGGCACGAAGGCCGAGCGGACCCTGGAATGCCACGGGTGGCCGGGCAACGTGCGTGAGCTCCGCAACGTTATCGAGCGCGCCGTGATTCTCAGCACCACGCCTGTGATTGATCAATTGGACTTACCGTTGGCAGTGGACGACAACAGCCTCTTGCATTCAGGTAGACAGGGGGAACTCATCTCGCTCGAGGAACTGGAGGAAAGCCACATCCGGCGCGTACTGGCCTCGACGCGGTCACTTCAACAGGCTGCTGAAATTCTTGGTATCGACCAAGCAACCTTGTATCGTAAGCGTAAGCAATACGGCATTTGACAGTCCCGCGAAATTCCTACTTTACGCCCATCCTTCTGTCTCCAATTTTCGGAGCGGTATTGCATTTTGCAATCCATTCAGTCAATGCAGGATGCATATTGCATGGCGCCTTCTCCTTTTAAACTGTGTAACCTCTTGTAATTGCTAATTATTGGGTTGGCACGGCAAATGCACTGATTGGATGAGGAGTGCGAAATGCGGTTTGGTATTCGACAGAAGTTGCTTCTTGGATTTGCGGGCATCCTGGTCACCATCGGCGTGATCGGTGGACTTACGATGCTTCAGATCAGCCGACTCGGCGATGCCATTGACACCATACTCCGGGAGAACTACCGGAGCGTGATCGCGTGTCAGGAGATGAAGGAGTCGTTGGAGCGGATTGACAGCGGCATTCTTTTCACGTTGCTGGATTATGAAGAACAAGGCGACCGCTTGATTGACGATCATGTACAAAAATTCCAGTCGGCGCTCGATGTAGAGCTAAATAATATCACGATTCCTGGAGAGCGCGAAAAGGCCGAGCACGTGCGTGAACTCTTCGGGGAGTATGTTCATATACTGGAATCCGCGAGAGACAAGTCCAAACCGGCTCAAGATCGTCAGACCGCTTATTTTGAGAGCCTGCTGCCGCATTTCTATGAAATCAAGAGTTCGGCCCAGTCCATACTCGATCTTAATCAGAGCAACATACATGAGGCGAACAACCTGGCCCGTGAAGAGGCCGCGGCGGCAATGCGGCGTATGTCCTTGGCTTTCCTCGTTTGTGCTTCCGTAGCGGTTCTTTTCGGGTATCTGATTCACGTCTGGGTGCTTAGTCCAATACGAGTGTTAACGCAATCGGCGCTCGACATAAAGCAGGGCAATCTGGATCTTGTGCTACCTGTCAGATCGACCGACGAATTAGGGCAACTCTCAGAGACGTTTAACGAAATGGCCGCTTCGCTGCGCAGTGTCCGGCGAGCAGAGCAGTTGGAATTGCGTAGAAGGAAAGAGGGCACGGAAAACGTATTCAAGGCGTTGCCCGCCACGGTGGCCGTACTTGATTTGGAAGGACGCGTGGAAGTGGCGACCGAGTCGGCAGCACGGCATTTCGGGCTTGAACAAGGCAGGAGAGTCAGGGATGCGGGACTGGACTGGTTGCCGCCTCTGATTGCCAAGGCGTTCATCGAACGGCGAGTCATCGAACAATCGGATGGAGAAGGTGTCATTCAGCGGTTTATCGACAATGAGGAGCACTTCTTTAAGCCTGTAATTATGCCTATACCAGTCGGGCCGCATTCCGGCGAGGTTACGGGAGTGGCCGTTATGTTGCGGGATGTGACTTATGCGCAAGAACAGGCCGAACTTAAGCAAGACGCAATCGCAACGGTATCTCACCAGTTGAAGACCCCGCTTACCTCTCTGCGATTGTCGCTGCATTTGCTCTTGAATGACCAGGTGGGTGTGCTAAATGAGAAGCAAGTCGAACTCGTACTTGCGGCGCGGGACGATTGCGACCGTCTTTCAGGAATAGTTTGCGATTTATTGGACATTCGCCAAATGCAGTCAGGAAAGAGCGCGATGGAGTTTGAGGTTGTCAAGGCGCATTCGTTGACCAGGGATGCTGTTGACGCCTTTTTGACAGAGGCGACCGACAAAGGAATCGCGCTGGTCAATCGGGCCGGTGTGGATGTCCCATCCGTACTTGCGGATGCGGATCGCATGAAGCATGTGTTCAGTAACATACTGTCAAACGCGATTCGGTGCACCACCGCGGGCGGAGAGATCAGTGTGGACTGTGAGGCCAATGAGGGCATGGTGAAGTTCAGCATTTCCGACACAGGTGCGGGAATGTCAAAGGACGAAGCGGCACACGCATTTGAACCATTTTATCGTGCTGATGGACAACCAAAAGGAACCGGAGCCGGACTTGGATTGACTATCGCGCGTCAGATTGTCGCGGCTCATGGCGGAAGTATCGGCGTCGAGTCAGAACTCGGCCATGGAACTACCGTGTGGTTTACATTGCCCGCGGCGTCGCCTATGGGTGCTACATATACAACTTCAATGGAGTAAATGGTGAAATGCTGTTCCTACTGGTGTGCTTCGGGATTGGATTGGGAGTGTTGGGTTTGCTTGTGTTGATAACCTCCGCGTGTGCGCCAACCTGATCTTGATGCTCAAGCAAGTTCCTGGAGAAGGGTTGGCGGCATGCAAAAAGTCCGGTCTGTCCAGGGACCTCTTTAGTGCGAACAGTCCGTGCAGCACCCTGGCAGAAGAGAATTGACTCATGCTTGAAGCTCGCGTCGAATTGAATACTGGGAGTAATTTCATGAGTTGGTTGAGCGCATTTATTGGCCTGTTCTGCTTTGCGTATTTGACATACGCCATGATCAGACCTGAACGGTTCTGATTTGTAGTCACCCGACGCCGGTACATCCGGCAGGACAAACCCTTGATTCCTTGTATGGCTACGCGCCGCAATGGCGCGGCATACGGGAATATTCGCCGCCAACAGAGTGCGGCTCCTAATGAAGGACAGGAAGTTATGTCAATCGCATTGGTAATTATGTTCCTCGGCACAGCGGTCCTAATTTCGGTACCGCTTGGACGGTACTTGACCTGGGCCATGAGTGATCCCGTCGCTGAGACGGGATTGCGCGTATCCATGGAACGCGTAATCGTTTGGGTGACCGGACCGGCAGCGCGAAGGGAACAGAATTGGAAGCAGTACTGTCTGGCACTGCTGCTTTTCAACGTGTGCATGTTCATTTTCGTGTTTGCGGTCTTGAGCATACAGCAGCACCTTCCCTTGAACCCCGACAGACTGGGCTCAATAGAGCCCAGTCTGGTATTCAACACCGTGGTGTCTTTTGTCACCAACACCAATCTGCAGCACTATTCCGGCGAGTCCACGCTGAGCTATTTTTCGCAATTGGGTGCGCTGATGTGGCTGCAGTTTGTTTCTGCCGCTACGGGCATAGCCGCGCTCGCTGCCATGGCGCGTGGCTTGTCCGGTAGCGTCAAGATCGGAAACTTCTATCGCGACCTCTTGCGCGCGACCTTGTTGTTCCTTGTGCCAGTGGCATTCGTCGTGGCCACAACATTGGTTCTTGGTGGAATTGCCATGACCTTTGGTGGGGCCATACAGGCGACCACTCTGGAAGGCGCCGTACAGACGATTGCGAGAGGCCCCGTGGCTGCGTTCGTTACCATCAAGCAATTGGGTACCAACGGTGGTGGTTTCTTCGGGCCAAACTCGACGCATTCCTATGAAAACGTATCGTTCTTTACAAATTGCGTGGAATGTCTCTGCATTATCATCATTCCGATGGCAAGCGTCTGGATGTTTGGCAGAATAACTGGCCGAATGCGCCATGCGGCCGTGATATTCACAGTCATGATGATGCTATTCGTTTGCAAGGTTTCGTGGGCGGTTTGTTGGGAATCGGAGCCTACGGCCTCTTTTGCCGGCTTGCCGGTTTCCACGGAGTCAAGCAACCTGGAAGGGAAAGAGCTGCGCTTTGGCGCCACCGCCGCACCGTTCTGGGCAACCGCGACCACGTCCACCAGTAATGGTTCGGTTAACGCCATGCACAATAGCCTGAATCCGTTGACCGGTCTCGCCCCATTGGCCGGTATGTGGCTCAATGTAACGTTCGGTGGCGTGGGCGTCGGCATGATCAACATGTTCATCTATATCATCATCGGTGTCTTTATTTGCGGCATGATGGTAGGACGTACGCCCGAATATCTGGCGCGCAAGGTGGAAACACGCGAGATGAAGCTGGCGCTCATCGCACTGCTGCTTCATCCGTTGTGCATCTTGGGCGGTACGGCTGCATTCGCCGCCACCTCCTGGGGAATTGGAACCGTAAAGAATCCAGGAGCACGCGGCTTCACGGAGATTCTGTACGAGTTCTCCTCGGCTGCGGCCAACAACGGATCGGGTTACGAAGGTCTTGGAGACAATACGATTCCGTGGAATCTTGCCACGGGCCTCGTGATGCTCTTTTGCCGCTATGTGCCCATTATTCTGCCTTTGGCCATTGCTGGATCGCTGGCCGCCAAAAAGCCGGTGCCTGAGTCTACTGGCACATTTCGTACCGACACACCCATGTTCGGGTTGGTCTTGCTGGGAAGTGTTGCGCTCATAGGCGCGCTACTCTTCCTTCCGGTGGCGGTGCTTGGCCCCATTGCCGAGCACCTCGCCGGAACCCTGTAATACACGTATCTTTAACGGAGTTTATGAAATCATGAGTACAGAATTGGATTCAGCCAAGCTGGTTCGCCGCCACGCGCGCAAGGCATCGCTCTTTGATGGAAAGCTTGTGCGTGCCGCCGCGATTCAATCGCTGGCAATGTTACGTCCGGATATCATGGCGCGCAACCCCGTCATGTTTGTCACTGAAATAGGCGCTGCGCTCAGCACCGTCGTGCTTGTTCTTGATGTGATGCAAGGCGCCGGCAACCTGGCGCACACAACCGTATTGACGCTTGTGCTTTGGTTGACGGTCATCTTCGCAAATTTTGCGGAAGCACTGGCCGAGGCGCGTGGCCGGGCCCAGGCCGATACACTTCGATCAACACGCAAGAGCACGCCGGCGCGGCGCCTTTCCAATGGCAAGGAAGAAATGGTTGCTTCGGATGCCCTTTCCAATGGCGACGTAGTTGTTGTCAAGGCAGGGGAAGTAATTCCAAGCGATGGTGAAGTGGTGGATGGTGCCGCTACGGTGGACGAGTCCGCGATTACAGGGGAATCCGCCCCGGTGGTGCGCGAAGCAGGCGGCGATCGATCCGGGGTTACCGGCGGGACGCGGGTGCTTTCTGATCGGCTGACCATTAAAATCACCGCCGGTGCGGGCGAGTCATTTCTCGATCGGATGATCGCGCTGGTCGAAGGAGCAATCCGTCAAAAGACCCCAAACGAAATCGCCTTGACGGTAACACTTGCAGGTCTGACCTTGTCGTTTCTGATGGTAACGATGGCTTTGTGGCCGATTGGGCGCTACTTTGGAGTCGATATCCCCGTACCGACGCTTGTGGCGTTACTCGTTTGCCTTATACCCACTACCATTGGAGCATTGTTGGCTGCAATCGGGCTGGCAGGCATGGATCACGCCTTGTCGGCCAATGTGTTGGCGAAGAGCGGCAAGGCCGTGGAACTCGCCGGTGACGTCGATACTTTGCTGCTCGACAAGACCGGTACGATTACCATGGGCAACCGGCACGCGACAGAATACCACCCGCTACCCGGCATTGTTCGCAGGAGGCTTGCCGAAGCCGGGATGCTTGCCTCCTTTGGGGATAGGACCCCAGAAGGACGATCGATTGTTTCCTTGGGCGAAGAAACGCTCGGAAATGCGGTTCCTCAGGAAGTTCCAGGGTCTGTCGTGATTCCCTTTACGGCCCAGACTCGCCTGAGCGGACTGGACGTTCCTATGGGAAAGAGTTACCGAAAAGGCGCGAGCGATGCGGTAGTTACATATGTCTCCGGACAAGGCGGCGCCGTGCCACGGGAACTGAAGGACCTAGTCGAATCCGTGGCGCGTGCCGGATCAACGCCCATTGTGGTTGCGGAGGGAAAAGAAATCCTGGGTGTGATCGCGTTGTCGGATGTATTGAAACCGGGTATACGGGATCGCTTTGTCCGTCTTCGCAGCATGGGCCTGCGTGTGGTTATGGTTACGGGAGACAATCCGTTGACCGCGGCCGCGATTGCCAGACAAGCCGGAGTCGATGATTACATTGCCGAGGCGAAACCCGAGGATAAACTGGATTACATTCGAAAGGAGCAGGCAAAAGGCCATCTGATAGCCATGATGGGCGATGGAACAAATGACGCACCTGCACTTGCCCAAGCCGATATCGGCGTGGCCATGAATTCCGGCACCCACGCCGCCAAGGAAGCAGGCAATATGGTTGATTTGGACAGCGACCCAACAAAGCTCATTGAAGTCATCGAAATTGGTAAGCAATTGTTGATGACCCGGGGTGCGTTGACGACATTTTCCATTGCGAACGATGTGGCGAAGTATTTTGCCATAGTGCCCGCCATGTTCATGTTGGCCATACCGCAATTGAGCGCATTGAACATCATGCGACTGGGATCGCCAAACAGCGCAATCCTGTCGGCAGTTATCTTCAATGCCATCGTTATTCCGTTGCTGGTTCCCATCGCCATCAAGGGCGTCAAGTACCGGCCCATTGGCGCAGACGCAATACTGCGCAGGAACTTGCTGATCTATGGAATCGGCGGTGTCATTGCCCCGTTTGTAGGCATTAAAGTAATCGACCTCGTGCTCGTTATCACGAGATTGGCATAGGATGGAAAGTGTATGAAAACCAATTCCGACCAACTACTCGCGTGTGTACGCATCTGGGCTTGTACGATTGCTGTTTGTTCGATTGCGTATCCCCTCTCCATTTGGGGCATTGGTCAGGGTCTCACGCCTTTCACGGCGAATGGAAGCCTGCTCACCAATGCGGATGGCCAGATTGTTGGAAGCCGGGTGCTGAGCCAGTCGTTTACATCCGCCAACTACTTTTGGCCAAGGCCTTCCGCCGTGGACTACAACGCGGCCAGCACCGGTGGCAGCAACTTGAGCCCACTAAACCCGGTGCTGAAAGACAGGGTCGCCGACTTTCAAAGCCGCCACGGTGAATCAACCGATCCCATTCCGGCCGATCTTGTGACGGCCTCGGGCAGTGGCATGGATCCGGACATAACGTTGGAAGCCGCGCTTTTTCAGGTCGAACGAGTGGCTGCCGCCCGCGGAATGGATCCAGGAATCGTGAAGCAAATCGTCGAGGGCAAAGCGAGACGTCCTGGCGGGCCGTTTACGCCGGATTCTTTGGTGAATGTACTTGAAATCAATATGGCTTTGGATGGCCAAGGCTAAGGATTGAATACGGAAAACCCATGGAATCAACACGGGCTGACAACTTCCTGCGCATGATCCGCCGTTCGCAGCGCGGACGCCTGAAGATTTATCTGGGTTACTGCGCTGGCGTGGGAAAAACGTATCAGATGCTTCAAGAAGCCCATCGCATGATGCTCGAGGGCATTGATGTTGTTGTGGGCTACGTGGAAACCCACGGACGTAAAGAAACCGATGCGCTTGTGGCCGGATTGGAGTTAGTCCCGCGCCGCTCGTCTCGGTACAAGGGAATCGTTATCGAGGAGATGGACCTGGGCGCAGTGCTTGCACGGCGTCCAGCCGTTGTCCTAGTGGATGAATTGGCCCACACCAATGTTCCCGGCAGCAAGAATGCAAAGCGATACAAGGACGTGGAAGATATTCGATCTGCTGGAATCCATGTCATATCTACCTTGAATGTACAACATTTGGAGAGTTTGTACGATACAGTTGAGCGCAGTACCGGCGTGCGCGTGCGCGAGCGCATTCCGGATCGTGTGGTGCTCGAAGCGGACGAGATTGTCAATGTGGACGTTACCACGGAGGATCTGCGCAAAAGGCTTCGCGAAGGGAAGGTTTATACGCACGAGCGCATTGATGTTGCGTTAGACAGCTTCTTCCGCGATTCGAACCTAGCGGAGCTGAGGGAGCTGACCCTTCGGGAGATGGCATCGCAAATTGATTCCCGCCGGCGCGACGTTGACAGCGACGATGCGGCCTCAAGCCTGGATCAGATCATGGTATGCCTGAGTTCTCGCGGCCCCAACAGCGAAGCGTTGTTGCGTTATGCGTCTCGCCTTGCCGGACGGCTGAACAGGAATTGGTACGCCGTCTACGTACAGACGACCGCCGAAAGTCCAACTCAAATTGACGCGCAAACACAGCGAGTACTGGCTAATACGCTCGCGATCGCTCAACAGCTGGGCGCAACGGTGTTCACGTACAAGGGTGAAGATATTGTAAAAACCATTCTCCAGTTCGCGAAAGAGTATCGAATCAGCCATATCGTAGTCGGATCGCCGGGCGGGCGGCCAACGTGGTGGCGACGCATGCTTGGACAGGTCAGTCCCGTGGAAGACCTGCTCTACACAGCCCGTGGAATCAACGTCGTTGTGCTCGATACGCAATCGACGGCAGTGGAACCGCCCTCACGACAAGCGAACGCGGAAGCGACGAGTGCATCTCCTTCAGCGTCAAACAAGCCCTTGCGCCTGACAGACTACGTTACCGATCGCCGTATCCTGCTCTGGTCAATGCCCATGTCCAAGAATGCTGTGTTGAAAGAACTCGCGGAAGTATGCTCAAGAGACTACCCATCCTTGTCTTTGGATGCCATTTTGCGGGCCATCCAAGATCGGGAAGCACAGGGGTCTACGTTTCTCGGACTGCACACAGGCATTCCCCATGCTCGTGTGCCCGGACTGGACAACCCAATTGTGGCGATTGGGATTGCACCGGACGGTGTCAGCGATGAAGCGGTGGAATCCGTGGTGCGCTTGGTCATCCTGTTGCTTTCTCCCGTGGAGCCCAACGATGTCCATTTGCGCGCGTTGGCGCTTGTGGCCAAAGTTGCAGGGGATGACCGCTTGGTGGAATCCCTTGTTGGCGCAAGACACGCGCACGAGGTAATGGCCATTCTAGAGGCTTCAGAATATGCGTGATCGGCTGCGAAAACTCGATTCCCGCCAGCAAAACATCGTATAACACCCTACCTTGTGAGGGAGGAGGGTTGGTTATGTCGATGCATGGCGGCAAATTGGTGGCCAGGGCGCTCAAAAAAGCGGGTGTGGAATGCATTTTCACCTTGTCCGGCGGGCATGTATTCGCCATTTACGACGGTTGCCTGGACGAGGGAATTCGGGTAATTGACGTTCGTCATGAGCAGGCCGCGGCCCATGCGGCCGACGCTTGGTCGCGAGTAAATCCCGGTAAAATCGGCTGCGCAGTCGTTACGGCCGGGCCCGGTGTAACCGACGCGGTGACCGGTGTCGCGAATGCATGGCGGGCCAATTCTCCCATGATTATCATTGGAGGCCAGGGGCCATTCGCGAACCTTGGCCGCGGGTCGCTGCAAGAGATGGATCACATCGGACTCATGCGCCCAATAACGAAATGGGCGGGCGCCTGTTACCATACCGACCGAATTCCCGAATATGTCGAACTGGCCGTTCGCCACGCGGTGAGTGGAATACCCGGACCTTCCTATCTTGAGATTCCCATGGACATTCTAATGCTGGAGGCCGATTGGGACGATGCAGCAGTGCCGTTCATCAAATCCGCGCCGCCTCTTATCGCGCCGGCCCGTGACGAGATACTCAAGGCGTTGGAGATTCTACGGAATGCGAAGCGGCCATTTCTCATGGCGGGTACCAGCGTCAAATGGTCCAATGCACAACCCCAGCTTAACGCATTTCTTGAACGTACCAACTTGCCGGCCTTTGCCAATGGCATGGGACGCGGCACCGTGGCGCGCGATTCAAGCCACTTGTTCAATCGCACGCGACGACAGGCATTTGAACAATGCGACGTCGTGGTATTGGCGGGGGCGATCCTCGATTTTCGACTCGCCTTTGGCACAACGCTGCCCAAAGACTGCAAGATTATCCAATTGGAGATGGACAACACGTTAATCGGCCAGAACCGGGCATCCCACGTGGCTTTGGTGGGAAATCTCGCTTGCACCTTTGATGCCATGATGCGCGTTATGGATGAACAGAACATAACACTCGACTATTCACAATACGCTGCCAGTCTGCGGAGTATCGAAGACGCCATGGCCGCCAAGCACAGTGAGGAGGCGGCGTCTGATGCAGTACCGATTAAGGCCGCACGGCTATGCCAGGAAATCGCCAACGTTGTTACGGACGACATGATCATCATCGGCGATGGGGGAGACATTGTTGCTTCCGCGGCCAAAGTCGTGCCTGTGCCCAAGAACGGATTGTGGATGGATCCGGGTCCCTTGGGCACGCTTGGCGTTGGCATGCCGTTTGCCTTGGCGGCCCAGGCCGCTCATCCTGAAAAGCGTGTGCTGATTATCTATGGTGACGGCAGTTTCGGCTTGAACGGTTTCGAATACGACACAGCGGTCCGCCACAATCTCCCTATCGTCGGTGTGGTCGGTAACGATGCCGCCTGGGGGCAAATGATGCGGCCCCAAGCCGCCTTTTTCGGCGAAGATCGTTTGGTCGCAGTGGAACTGAACTATTCCCGATATGACAAAGTGGTGGAAGCACTGGGAGGCCACGGAGAATTTGTCGAACGCCCGCAAGATATTCGGCCTGCCCTGGACAGGGCCTTTGCCTCTGGAAAACCGGCATTGGTGAATGTGGTAATCGAACAAGACCGTTCGTTCAGAGGAGGAGTGTATGTCTAAAAGTGTTCCGCCATTCGTTTGTCCAGGGTTAGTCCGATGACGAACCAACAGGCAATTCCAACCCCGGGCGGTTTGTATCTACTCGCCGTGCTATGTCTGATTCTTGGTCTGATGGGCGTTTTGGGTCTGGTCATGATGAGTGCCATGACTCCCATGCCGGAACAGGCAACCCTACCGCAATCGCCAACCGGCGAAAATGCCGTTTCGTTGGAAACGGATCCTCCGCTCCCAAAGCCGACAGCCTACGATTTTGTGTCTGGCGGCGTTACATCGGCGTTGTATATCGTAACCGGCATCGGACTGCTGTTGCGTAATCGTTGGTTGGGATTCTACCTTGGCAACATGACGGGCATTTTGGTCATTGCGAATGCTCTTGTATTCAGTTTCGTGCAGGGACCAGGAGGTCTGGTTATGCAAATTCCCAGGATGATCCCGCCTATGGCACTCTTGTTGTTGCTCAATCTGAGGTTCGCGGGTTTATTTCGTGACTCTGATCAAGAAGCAGTTATTGCAGTAGAGTAAAAAGAGAACGCCACCCGGCCGTCCAGGTGGCGTCTCCAAATACATGCACCGAGGCTATTTCAGAACCTCAAACAAGACCTTTCCCAGTTCTGCATTATCCAGAAACTTGCCCACGCGCTTATCGGTCTGATCCGCCAATGCCACAACGGCGTCCGAACCCGCGCCCCGGACAAAACAAGGTATGAGATGATTCGAGTGGCTTGTCTTGCCCCATTTAAATCCCGGCAAATTCCCCTTACCTTTGTTTTGTATGGGTATCCAATCGGGATCCGAACCTTCGCCCCAGAGATAGCCACATTCGTGATCTCCGGTCACTATCACCAGTGTTTCATCCCAATTGCTGTTGCTCTCCACCCACTGCGTCACAGCCTGCACGGCATCGCCAAAGGCCGCCATTTCCTCGATCATGCGGCCCATCGCATTCGCGTGCGAGGCCCAATCCACCGCACCGCCGGATTCCGCCACCAGTACAAAACCCTTGTCGTTGTTATCAAGCACATTCAAAGCGGCCGCTATCATCTCCGCAGCGGTGGGTGACGTCTCCAGAAGCGGAGTCTGGTACGGCAGGTCATCCTCGCGCTTATCATCGACGCCCGTACGCGAAGCCTGCAAGGTTTCCGGCACCGGCGCAATCCCCAGAACCCGCTTCGGTGTATCTCCGGTCGCCATTTTTTGAAACTCTTCTCGAGAATCAATTAACATCCAAGGATCGGCCTCGCCGTCACCGTCAATGTCCGCGCCTGCCTTGCCTTCTACGACCTGTTGCCAGGTAGCAATACCCCCCACCACGTCATACTTGCCCTTTGTAGTCCAGCTGCCATCGGCCTCCTGGGTGGCGATGAGCTTTCCGTCATTGTCAAAGTAAGGATGTCCCGCCCCCATCAATACGTTGATCTTGCTTTCCTGGATCATTTCATGGCCAATTTGCTCGTAATTCTTCCGCGCATCGTTGTGCGAAGCAAAAGCAGCCGGAGTCGCGTGACTCATCTGCACCGTCGTAATTACACCGGTCGCCTTCCCCAAATCGTGGGCGTGCTCAACAATGCCCCGAACCGGTTTCCCCTCGGCATCGACTCCTATCCGGCCGTCGAGCGTCTTTACGCCGGATGACATCGTCGTGGCGGTTGCCGCGGAATCCGCCGCTTTCAATTTGAAATACTCGTAGCTGCTCCACGCTTGGTCGACATCGTAGCCGCCATTAATGGAGAAAGTGGACATTCCAAGTTTCTCAAATCCAGTTTCGTACGGTTGATGACCCAACTCTCCGAACTGAAAGTAATTGGTTGCCTCTATATGGTTGAAGCCCCAGCCATCGGCTATGAGAAAAATAACGTTCTTGGCCTTGGAAGAACTGGCCGGCTCTTGGGCGAACGTGGTCGTTCCTGCCAAAGCCATCGCTAGTGCATGCACACAGATTTGTCGAAACATGGATTCCTACTCCTGACGTCCCGGCCGAACCTCAAAACAGTCCGGCCAATACTGCATTACATCGGCTGTTTGACTACCGCTACTCCATCGATCTTCAATTGGCCTTCGTCAACACGCCCAACATTTACCGTGGATTCTGATTCGCCAATCACTAACTCCCCCTCGGCCGAGAGTGTGTATGAAATAGGGGCCCCATCCGGAGACAGACTCGCAAATGAACCCCCGTGAATCACGACCGTACCATCGCTTCCAAACGTCAACGTGAAATCGCCGGCAGACCACGTAGTTCCTGCAAGTGCGTCAGTCAGCTGAGGCTCCGCAGGCGGCTCCGGCGCAGTCTCCACACTCGTGGCCTCAGTCACGTCCGGTTCCGGGCTGGACGGCTCCGGGGGCACCGGGTTTCCGCATCCCAGCAATACCGAAGATGCCAAAAAGGCGCTTATCACTGTGAGCTTCATGCGGATTGCTCCTTTTCCTTAGCCTTGATGCGGTTCCACATGGCAATAGCCTCCTCCGGCGTCGAGGCTTTTTCCTCGCCAAATACATGTTCATGGCGCCGGATCATTTTCTCATGAGCCCGAACCATGGCATTCTTCAGATTGAACCGACCTTCTTCTTCGGCAGCGGCGGCCGCCGCCAACATGACAAATAAGGTATCGCCAAATTCCTCTTCAATGTGCCGGTTGTCGCCCCTTTCGTATGAGTCCTGCCATTCGCGGGCCTCTTCCACCGCGTACCGGGCAAAATCCGACGAGGATTGTTCCCGGTCCCAGGGGCATCCATCCGGGCCTCTCAAATATCGCGCAAGGCTTGCAAGTGCCTCGAACCACTCGACTTCCGTCGATGGGGTGCGATTCCAATGCGGATACATAGGCGGAAACTCCTCGAACTCAAGCTTTCCAGCATTCAATCCGATAAATACAGTGGGATGCGGTCTTAACGGGGCCATAAACATGACAGTTCAGTGTTGTAAATGCAAACGCGTGCGGGACGACAACGAGTGGATTGAGAATCACGATCCGTTATTCGAGCCCACCAGCCATTCCCTTTGTCCCGACTGTTCCCTTTTGTCTCGAATTGAAATGAATTCGGAACTGTCGGGCAGAACGACCCTTGCGCAAGCCTTGTTCGTTGCTGCGGTGCTGAGAACGGCAGTGAAGAAGTGCGCTTACGCAGAGCGCCACCTCACGCCAGCGTCTTCCTGAAGCGCCGTGTACTGATGGCCAGAATGACGAACCCGATGAGCGCAAGCCAGAAGGCGTCCATGTACAAATCCGTAAACGTGGCGCCGCGCAAAATGATCCCCCTGAGTATGCGAATAAAATACGTGGCAGGCAAAAGTTTCCCGATTACATAGATGGGCAAAGGCATCGATTCCTGCGGAAAGATAAATCCCGACAAGAGCACCGATGGCAGCATGATGACAAACGCCAGTTGCATGGCCTCGACCTGCGTGGATGCAATGGTGGAAACCATGATCCCGAGTCCAAGCGCCGTAAACAGGAACAACAGGGAGAGCGCCGCCAACAAGAGAATGCTACCGGAAATCGGCACTTGGAACAGGAAACGCATAAGCAGCAACACGACAGACGTTTCGAAAGAACCGATGACGCAGTACGGGGCCAATTTTCCGGTCATGAGTCCAAGCCTCGATACCGGTGTCGCCATCAATTGTTCCAGTGTTCCCAATTCCTTTTCGCGGACGATGGCAAACGCGGTCAGGAACATGGTCACAACCTGCATGACAATCCCTACCAAACCGGGCACCATGAAGTTCGCCGTCTTCATATCCGGATTGAATAGAATGCGGGGACGGGTCTGAATCGGTTGCTGAATTTCGCCCTGCTGCACCGTCGCCAGTAATTCGAATGACTTCTCGAACGCAATCCCGTTCGAAGCGTTCAGTGCCTGCATGGCCTGGGTTGAGTCGCTGCCGTCTATAAGCACTTGTACCTGCGATCCGCGTCCGGATAGCAAGCCATCTGAATAATCCGGTGGAATCTTGATGCCAACTTTGGCCTGATTGCGTACGATTCGGGAAACCAATTCGTCATCCGAGGATACGTACGCAACAAGATCAAAATAGCCCGTATTGACGAAACTCTCTATCAAACGGTGGCTGTCTTCGCGGCCGTCCAGGTTGTACACAACGGTCGGAATGTGTTTTACCTCAAGGTCAATTGCATACCCAAAGACAGTCAATTGAATGCCAGGAATGATCAACATCAAAAAGAGCGTGCGAGGGTCACGCAAAATGTGTATGGATTCTTTGTAGGCTATCGCCCTAAATCCTCTAAACACGTTGGGCCGCGTCCCGGGCGCGTGTCAGAGTGACAAACACGTCCTCAAGGTTGGGCGGGATAACATTGGCGGTTGCGTGGCCGAATCCTGCATCGAGAAGATCGCGAATAAGGTGTTCCTGCATGGATTCGTCCATTAATACATGCAACATGTCTCCGAAGATTGTCGCGTCGTGCACGTAGGGCTTGTCACGCAAAAACGTCATGGCCGTGGCAAGCCGATCGCACCGCACTTCCAGGCGCTCCAATCCAGGAGGCGAAACCTCGGGCAATTCCTTGAGTTCTTTGGTAGTGCCGCAGACCATCAACTTGGAATAGTAAATGTACCCCACGTGCGAACACCGTTCGGCTTCGTCCATGTAGTGGGTGGTCACAAACAGCGTCACCCCTTTGCCAGACAGGTCAAACAACAGATTCCATAGCGCGCGCCTGGCAACTGGGTCAATGCCGGCGGTGGGTTCATCCAGGAACAAGAGCCGCGGGCGATGAACAAGTGCGCAGGCCAACGCGAGCCGCTGTTTCCAACCGCCGGACAATTTCGAAGCCTGACGCTTCCGGAAGTCCTGAATACCCACAATTTCGATTACATCTTCGATGCGGCTCAACATGTCCCGATGCGGCACCGAGTAAATGCGCGCATAAAACTTCAGGTTCTCCATAACCGTCAGGTCACGGTACAAGCTGAACTGTTGCGACATATATCCTATGGACGATTTGACCTTTTCGCTGTCGCGGTTTACGTCATTGCCAAGAACAACGGCTTCCCCGCTCGTT
Organism: Candidatus Hydrogenedentota bacterium; assembly: GCA_045863295.1. GTDB lineage: Bacteria > Hydrogenedentota > Hydrogenedentia > Hydrogenedentales > SLHB01 > BTWA01. The sequence goes on along the minus strand of BTWA01000006.1, from coordinate 174,454 downwards.
GGACTGATTAATCCGCACAACATCCGAATCAGTGTCGTCTTACCGGATCCGTTGGGACCCAGAAAACCGAAAATGCTTCCTTGTTCCACCGAGAGCGTAACGCGGTCTACGGCCGTGAAGGCGCCAAACTTGCGCGTCAGGTCGCGTGTCTCAATGACCGTTGGCATGGGCAAAATCAAAATGGGCAGTGGCCGTCATGCCGGCGCGTATTTTGCCCCCGTTGGAGTTTAGCTTGAGCTTGACGCCAAAGACCTGTTGTACGCGCTCCTCCTGGGTCTGAAGGTTGCGCGGTGTAAATTCGCCTTCGGTTGCCACCTGAACGACCGTTCCTTCAAAAGTTTCTCCGCCGTGAGAGTCGGTGGTGAATTCCACGACGTCACCCAACCCGACCTTGCCCAGATAGAGAGCGCTCACATAAATCAATAGCTCAAGGTCTTCGGGGTCGGTAATTTCCACGACGGGGCCCGGTTTCACCAGATCGCCCGCGTGCACGTCGATGGTCTCGGCCACGCCGTCTCGAGGCGCCAGGATTTCCATCTCGCGCAGAACGACTTCTGCCCTGTCCAAATCCGCCTTCGCAAGATCGCGGGCCGCCCTGGCCGCTGCAATGTCCTCGGCACGAGCGCCATTCCGGGCTTCTTCAAGCGCCGCGGCAATCTGATCCCACGAAGCTTTGGCCATGGCAATTTGCTCATCCCGCGTGCCTTTCAACACCAGATTCAACTGTTCCATGGCGGCCTTGAACTGACTTTCGGCCCCTTCAAAGGCGTGCAGTGCCTGCTCATGCATTTGTTGTGAGATAACCTTGGTCTCGTAGAGATTCTTGGCACGCTCGTAATCGGATTTCGCTTGGTCTCGCTTGGCGCGCGCGGCCTCGGCCGTTGCGCGAACGGTCTCAATTTCTTCGGTTCGCGCGCCCCGGACCGCCATCAGGTATTGCGCTTCGGCTTGGGAGGCGGCCGCTTCAATGCGTTTCAATTCCTCGGGACGGACACCATTCTCAATCTTGAGCAGAGTTGCTTCGGCCTGATCCAGCCGCGCCTTTGCCGCGGCAACAAGCGCCGTCTGTTCATCGCTTTGCAGCCGTACGAGTACGTCACCCTTTTTGATTGCGCAGCCTTCCGTAACTAATACCTCCAAGACCCGGCCCCCAACACGAGAACCCGCACCCACGGTAATTCCCGTTATTTGCCCCGAAACGCTCAAGCGCGCATTTTGCCCGTTGGAACAACTAAAGAGCGCGAACAAGAAAAAGCTAAAATAGAGGTACATGAAGGGGCTGATATTTGTATGTCTACTCATAGCACCATCATACATGGAAGCGTTCGCCGAGAGAAAATGCCAAACGATTCGGCAAGCCGAAGGAGGCCATCGCCCAGGATTCGAGGCCATGACAGTTAAAATTATAGAATTCCTCGGTTTTAATGGAACGCTAACAGCAAACCCGTAGAATCGTCGCAGGTACTGTGGCCAATGTGCGCGAAATTGAAGGAAAGACCTTTAACAGCCATGCCCAAAGAAACGATTCTGGTGGTCGACGACGAAGAAGATATCCTGGAGCTAGTTGGATATAACCTCTCCAAGGCCGGTTTTCAGGTAACCTGCGTTTCCACAGGAGGCGAAGCGCTGAAACAAGCCCGTTCACTGCTGCCAAGTCTTGTAGTGTTGGACCTGATGTTGCCAGGCCTGAACGGACTTGAGATATGCACCTTGCTGAAAAATGACCCCAAGACCAAGGATCTGGCCGTGGTTATGTTGACGGCGCGGGGAGAGGAATCCGATGTAGTCCGAGGCCTTGAATTGGGTGCGGACGACTACATTACCAAGCCATTTAGTCCCAAGATATTGCTCGCACGTATCCATTCGGTTCTGCGGCGCAGAAAAGCCGACATACCCGACAAAGAGGCGCCACTTCGAATTCATGATATGGTTATCCATCCTGGCCGGCACGAAGTCCTATTACAAGGAAATCCGGTGGAACTGACGTTTACGGAGTTCAAAGTGCTCCAATGCCTGGCAAGAAGACCCGGTTGGGTGTTCACGCGATCGCAAATCGTGGACGCGGTGCGTGGAGAAGGGTATCCTGTTACGGATAGGGCCGTGGACGTACAAATCGTCGGATTGCGCAAGAAATTGGGGAGTCATGGGCAGTATATTGAAACGGTACGCGGTGTGGGGTATCGCTTCAAGGAGTAGCTGATGCCGCGGCGCCGGCTCATATGGCAGCTCTTTCCGTGGTTCCTTGTCATCATACTGGGAACCACGATGGCGTTGAGCATTTACGCCTCCACGGCGTTGCGCGGATTCCACCTCAATGAAACCCGCCAGGATCTGGAGGCTAGGGCAAGCTTGGCCATACCCCATTTGCTGGTACCTCTGCGTGAAGGCGATTTCAAAACCCTGCAATCCCTTTGCAGGCAGCTTGCAAGCGAATCGGGCACCCAAATCACGGTTGTTTTGCCCGACGGCAAAGTCGTGGCGGATTCCCTGGCGGATCCGAATACGATCGAAAATCTGAGCGGCCGGCCCGAGATCAGGGGGGCCCTCTCCGGTCTTCCCACACAGTCCGATCGATTCAGTGACTCGTTGAACACCCACATGGTGTACGCCGCCAAGCCCGCCGTTGTGGACGGCAAAGTAATCGCGGCTGTTCGCGCCGCCGTGCCGTTTGGCACTGCCGTATCCGCTCTCTCACGCATCTATCGGGAAATCGCATTCGGCTGCGGCGTAATCGTAATCATTGCCATTCCCCTCAGCTTGATTGTCTCAAGAAGAATTACCCGGCCGCTCGAGGAAATGACGCGAGGTGCCCACCGGTTTGCACAGGGGGACCTGCGCAGCCGGCTAAATGTCCCCGACTCCGAGGAGATGGGGGGGCTGGCCGATGCCATGAATCGAATGGCGCTCCAGTTGGAAGATCGAATGGGCGCCGTTACCCGGCAAAAGAACGAACTCGAAGCGGTCTTGTCCTCCATGATCGAGGGCGTGCTCGCCATTGACTCGGACGAACGAATATTGAGTATGAATTCAGCGGCCGCCCGCATGATCGAAATCGAACCCGAAAGAGTACTGGGAAGAACCATACATGAAGCCATTCGAAACGCCGAGTTGCTCCGCCTGATTACGCGCGCTCTGGAAAAAATGGAACCCGTCGAGGGTGAAATCGTGCTGCGCAGGCGACAGGAACGGGTCCTCAGTGTTCAAGGCACCCCACTTACGGATTCAAAAAGAAGAACGTTTGGTGTGCTTATCGTCTTGTACGACATCACACGGTTACGCCGGCTAGAACAAGCGCGCAAGGATTTCGTCGCCAACGTTTCCCACGAATTGAAAACGCCCATAACGTCAATTAAAGGTTATGTGGAAACCCTCCTTGAAGGGGCCATGTCAGACCCAGACGACGCCAGGAGATTCTTAACCATTATCGGAAAGCAGGCCGAAAGGCTGAATTTGCTGATTGAAGACCTCTTGACCCTCTCACGGCTGGAGAGGGACGACCACAGCGACGAAATCGTTATTCAACGTGCGCCACTTGCACCGGTGGTGGAAGCCGCGGTTCAACAATACCTTCAGATGGCCGCCGGCAAAAACATCCATCTTCGGGTGGACACCGATCCGGAACTGCAGATCAGAATGAATCCGTCATTGCTGCAATTGGCGGTGGGAAACCTACTGGAAAACGCCATAAAGTACAGCGAAAACGGTACAGAAGTCTTTGTCGAGGCGCATAAAAATGGGGCAGGAGTCTACATAAAGGTCCGGGATCAGGGCTGCGGAATCGAGCAAGAACACATACCTCGAATATTTGAACGATTCTACCGGGTGGACCGTGCCCGAAGTCGAAAACTGGGGGGAACCGGCCTGGGCTTGGCCATCGTAAAACATATTGTCCGGTTACACGGGGGTGAGATAAGCGTCGAAAGCAATCTGAACAAGGGCAGCGAGTTCAGTATACGGATGGCAGAATCGCTGGCACCAATCGAGGGTTCCAGCGAATAACACATTCTGTTGCCCAAACCACTGGGGGCAAAAGGATCAACGGCTACAGTGTATTCAGGTAACTCGGTCTCGACATACTTCGTTCGAGTGCGATGAATTGGGTGGGTTTTGGCGAAATCCACTATTTATGTAAACACTTGCACGCGAAGGATTTTCGGCCGTTTTAACAATTTCCTAACAGAGGACAGCTACACTACGCCTCTCGTCTTGCCCGGGAGTCTTTCGGTATATGAAAAGGGGGACAGCAATGCGGTTGCAAAGTTCATTTCGTGTGTCCGGCTTGGCGGCCATTTCGCTGTTGGCGTTCGTGTCGTGCGGCGGCGGAGGTAATACGGGTCCAGTGGTGTCCATAAAAGGTTCGGACACCATGTTGCACCTCGTCAAAAAATGGGTAGTCAGCTATCAGCAAGTCCAACCGGACGTGAGCATTCCCGTCACGGGTGGCGGCTCGGGTACCGGTATTGCAGCCCTCTTGAACGGTACGACGGATATTTGCGCCTCGTCACGGGATATGACCCCCGAGGAACGTGAACAAGCGGCCGCCAAAGGACACGAAATCAAGGAGTATGCCGTTGCTTTGGATGGCATTGCCATCGTGGTCAACCCGTCGAATCCCGTGGCCGATCTCTCCTTGGAACAGTTGAAAAGCATCTACACCGGTACAATCACGAATTGGAATCAAGTGGGAGGATCAGACGCTGAAATTGTTGTTTGCTCCCGTGAATCCAGTTCGGGAACCTACATGTTTTTCTTGGAGCACGTGCTGAACAAGGAAAACTATGCACCCACAGCATTGTTGTTGCCCGCCACATCCGCCGTGATTCAAAGCGTGCAGGAATCGCCAGGAGCGATCGGCTATGTTGGATTAGGGTATGCGGATGCTGCGGGAGACAAGATCAAAGTCATACCGGTCCGCAAATCGGCCGATGCGGAACCGGTGGTCCCGAGTGAGACCACCGTGCGCTCCGGTGAATACTCCATCGCCAGACCGCTTTACTTCTACACCGCAGGCGAGGCCAATCCGGCGCTGGCAGGTTTCATCGAATTCTGCACGGGCGAAAAAGGGCAAGCCATCGTGACGGAAGAAGGGTACGTTACGGTGAAGTAATGGGAAAACGCCAGTTTCTCGAAATTGCCGTCCGTTACGCCCTGCGAATTGCTGCCTCCACCAGCATCTTGATCGTGGTCTTGATTTTTCTGTTTCTTTTTAAGGAAGCGTTTCCATTCATTCATAAGCCAGGACTCGGCGCCCTGCTGGGGTCTTCTTGGGCTCCAACGTCCATGCAGGAAGTGGAGTTTGGAATCTATCCGCTTGTCGTAGGATCGTTATCAGTGACTGTTTTGGCGATGCTGTTCGCCATTCCATTTGGCATTTGCGGAGCCGTGTATATCGCTGAGGTCGCCGAAAGTTGGGAACGTGAAATCCTGAAGCCTTTCGTCGAATTGATTGCCGCCATTCCGTCCGTGGTCCTGGGATTCTTTGGCGTCGTTGTGCTCGGCCCAATTGTGATGAAGTTGTTCCATCTGGACACGGGCAAGACGGCGTTGACAGGCGCCCTGCTGTTGGCATTCATGGCCATACCCACCATAATTACAATATCCGAAGATGCGATACGCAGCGTCCCCATGGCGTACAAAGAGGCATCCATGGCCTTGGGCGCGAGCCGCTTCCAAACCATGTGGAAAGTGACTGTTCCTGCCGCCATGTCCGGAATCATTGCCAGCATCATGCTGGGTATGGGCCGTGTCATCGGAGAAACCATGGCTGTACTTATGGTCACCGGCAACGCACCGGTGATTACCCTTTCACCAACAAGCCGTGTACGCACCATGACCGCAACGATTGCAGGCGAACTGGGAGAGGTCGTGTACGGAAGTACGCATTATCAGGCCCTTTTCTGGATTGGAGTGGTCTTGTTGCTGGCAACGTTTATGCTCAACCTGGTGGCCCAGCGCGTCTTAAAGACGTATCGGAGGCCGTAGGCAAATGAGCAGAAAAGAAAGACTGGGATTCTGGTTGCTAAGGGGGATTGCCTACTTCGTGGTGTTGACCGTCGGGTACATCGTGTTTGACATCGTAGTCAAAGGCACAAGCAGTCTGACACCCGCGTTCCTGATGCCGGGAAAACCGGGCGATGATTACAGTATTTTCCCAGCCATACTTGGCACATTTTATCTGGTGGCCGGAACCATCGTTGTGGCTTTGCCACTAGGGATGGCCGCGGCCATTTTCCTCACGGAGTATGCGAAGCAAGGCCGCTACGTGCGCATCATTCGCCTGGCCATTGTCACACTGGCCGGCGTGCCCTCCATTGTGTTTGGTGTGTTTGGCGTAGGGCTATTCGTGATCTTTTTTAAATTCGACACGAGTATTCTCTCGGGCAGCCTGACGCTCGCGTGCATGGTTCTACCCACAATCATTGTGGCCAGCGAAGAGGCGTTGCGTGCCGTTCCGCGCTCCCTGAGAGAGGCAAGTCTTGCGCTGGGCGCAACCCAGTGGGAGACTATCTGGAAGAACGTTCTGCCGTACTCGGTTCCCGGAATGTTGACAGGCAGCATACTCGGAATTGGACGGGCAGCCGGAGAGACCGCGCCGATCTTGTTTACGTGTGCTGCATTCTACAAAGCCGAATTGCCTTCCTCCATACTCGATTCTTGCATGGCATTGCCCTATCATCTTTACGTTTTGGCGACACAATACCCTGAGTCGCAGGAAATCCGGAACGCACAGTACGGAACGGCACTGGTACTGCTGATTCTTGTGCTGGGCGTCAACATTGGCGCGATCTTCCTTCGTAGCCATTTCAGGAAGCGCTATCGATGGTAGACGCACACAGAATGGTGTTCGACACAGACCCGGGACTGGAGAAGACGGCCCTGGCCGTCAAAGCCAGCGCCAGGGACCTCAACTTCTACTACGGATCCGCGCAGGCGCTGCACAACATCGCCATCGATATTTTCGCCAAACAAGTCACCGCTCTAATTGGGCCGTCGGGTTGCGGTAAATCCACCTTCCTGCGGACCATGAACCGGATGAATGATCTCATCGACGGCGCTCGCATGACAGGCAAGGTTTGCATTGACGGCAACGATATCTATAGAAACGGGACAGATGTCGTTGCATTGCGAAAGCGGGTGGGGATGGTCTTTCAGAAATCAAACCCCTTTCCAAAGTCGATTTTTGACAACGTTGCATACGGCCCGAGAATTCATGGGGTGAAGTCTCGCGCCGATTTGGGCAATATCGTCGAAATGAGCCTGACCCGGGCCGGACTATGGGACGAAGTAAAGGACCGGCTGAACAGCAGCGCCTTGGGGCTGTCGGGCGGCCAGCAGCAGCGGTTGTGCATCGCTCGGGCTTTGGCAATCGGACCTGAAATCCTGCTCATGGACGAACCCGCCTCCGCACTCGATCCCAGGTCCACGGCGCGAATCGAAGATCTGATTGCGGAGTTGCGCGCGGACTACACAATCGTTATCGTAACTCACAATATGCAGCAGGCAGGCCGGGTATCCGACTATACGGCATTTTTCAACGAGGGACGTCTGGTGGAATTCGGAACAACCGAAACCATTTTTACCAATCCCAAGCTGAAAGAAACCGAGGCGTACATTACCGGGCGATTTGGATAATACGGAAAGGCTGTTCGGTTGTCGATTCACATGCAACGAGAGATCAACAAACTGAAGCGTAAGGTTTTGAACCTCGGCGCTCTGGTCGAGGAAAGCGTCGATCGCGCCGTCCGTTCGATTCGCGACCGCGATACGGAATTGGCCCAAAAGATAATAGCAACGGACATCACCATTGATGAGCAGGAAGTAGATATTGAGGAAGAGTGCCAGAAAATCCTGGCACTTCATCAGCCAGTTGCGCACGACTTGCGGTTCATTATTGCCGTATTGAAAATCAACAACGAACTGGAACGCATTGGCGATGCTACCGTGAACATCGCGGAACGCTCGCTATACCTCGCCTCACAAGAACGGATGGACATGCCCTTCGACTTCAGCCGTATGTCGGAAAAGGTCCAATCCATGTTGCACCAGAGTCTGGATGCGCTGGTGAACCAGGATGCCCGTCTGGCCTACGGGGTGATTTCAATGGACGATGAAGTGGACGCCATCAACCGGGAAATGTACAGTCAAGTCAAAAAGGGACTGGAAGAACAACCCGGACATATCGAATCGCTGGTACACCTCCTGGGGGTGTCACGCCACTTGGAACGCATCGGCGACTACGCATCGAACATTGCTGAAGACGTGATATACCTCGTTCAAGGCGAAATTGTCCGCCACAAGGCGGAGGAATACCTCCAGGTCTCGAAGCGAACTAGCGGACCCGTCTAACCTTCTCCAGCCAGACCCGATTCACGCCGTCATGAAGGCTTAGCCTGAGCGACCTATAGTTCGCCCCTGCTTAAGCGTTCCAACGCTCGTTTCATGGACTCGGGCATATCCGGCTGCTGTGTTCTACCGCTGTTTGAAGGGGGCGTGGCTGCGGGTTGTCCTGCCTCCGATCGGTTGGTAGGACGGCTCTGTGGATTGCTGGGTGAAATCTTGATACCCGGCGACCGTGTCCCATCCGATTGCGTTTCTTCTTCCGTCGGCGTGGGTACGGTCAGAAAGCTGTAATCCTGTGGAAATCCCAAAGGTGCATACCCCACAGGTAGAAGGGGAGGAGGAACAAACTCGCGCTTCACCGTTTCATACCACTGCCGCCAGGCACGCGTAGATGGACCGAGATCCAGGCCCGTCAGGTATTTCATGGCTTCAATGGCGGGGCGAGACAATGTAGGCGATTGGCCCATGATTTCCATAATCACCGGTATTGAATCCAGGTCGCCCGAACGAGCTAGCTGAAACATCGCCTCTTGGCGCAAAGACATAACTTTTTCCGTCTGCCCAAGCGCGGTGGATCGAAGCGATTCGAATGCCTTTGGTCCACCAATTGTGCCCAGACCTTGAATGGCTGCCCACCGGATTTCCTGGTTCGGGTGGTTGCTCATCCCAGCCAATTCCTGCACGGAGACCGGGTCAATTATCGAAGACAAAGCATAAGCGCAATACTCAGAGAACTCCTTGTCCGAAGACCATGCGCCCCGTGTAAGAGCCGGTATAGCGTCCCTCGAACCCATACGGCCAAGGCAGTACGCCGCGACAACGCGATCGCGGCTGGGCTCCTGCGGGTCGTCCAATGTACGTAGAAACGGCTGTTCCAAGCTCCCCTTGAGGCTCGGAATCGCATAATCAAGGGCGTGTACAAGACCAGGACCACCTCCAGCAAGAATTCGCCGGATATCCGCCGCCACCCAACCGTCATCGAACTGATCCAACGCAGTTCGGGCCGCCATGCGAACTTCCGCGTCGGGATCGGCCAAGAAGGCTACGCACACCGTGACTGCTTGCTGTTCCCCGGACAGAGCAATTCCCTCCAGTCCGCGCTTACGCACAAAGGGGTCTCTCGAATGCAACATCGCTTCCAAAGGCCCAAAAGCACTCTGTGCCGCTTCCAGCTCCTTCTGGAAAGGAGACTCCGCGGGGGGCCAGGTCACTTCTGAGGGCAAATAGTCGGAGGAGACTGACGTACCAGAGGCACCCGGCACAGGAATCTCCTGCCTATGAATAGACTGGGGATAGGCTGTACATAAATTCGCCGCAAGAATGATCGAAAACGTGAGTGAAACACTTCGGTTTCGCATGTGTCGCATGAGCCATTTCCGGATAGTTACGAACGCTTTGATTGCTATTAGTCATTGATTATCATGGATTTAGCCGTAAACGTCAAGAAGTGGCAATAAGACGGGATCCGTGCCGGAATATTACGATTAAACGTGATGTTTCCACAGTGTCGTCAAAAGGTCTTTCCCCCAGACCAGTGACGATACAGTCAGTAATGACTGGTTCCCACCACCGGCGAGTGCTTTTTGGGCAGTTCCCCCGCTGCCGGCACTCGCCTCTTTTTTTTCTTGGATTCGAATGGACTTCACGGACTCCGAAAATCGCGAAAATGCCTAGTCGTGCCTGTATTCACAAATGCTTATCCATTATCGGTTTAACCGATTGGAAGACCCGGAAAATCGGCGGATGTTACTGGCAGTAAAACACTTCTGTATTGACTTTTTTCGCCGCGATCCGTATACTACGCCCCGGCGGCCTTCCTCTGACTAGCGTTTTTCTCTTGACGCGAAGCACGGTCTGGCCCCGTGTGTGACAAGTAGTCCGGGTCGATTGTGGTGCGTCCACATACGCGTCCTAAAGAGGCAATTGGGCAGATTCAGTTGAAGTACTGTAAGGGAAATTCGAGTGTCGGAAGTCGGTTTTCAGGAGATTGACATGTCTCTCAAGCATTCTATTGCGTTGGATATTTTTTCCGGATCCCCGGATCGGTATGTTCCCGACGGGTACCGGGAAGCACTGCGCCCCCAAGAACGGCTTTCGGCAGCCGCCAAATTGAAAACGGTGAAGGCGGTTGAAATTGCCCAAACCGATATCATGCAGGATTTTCCGCTGAAAGAGATGAAGCGGATTCTAAAAGACAATGGCATGGCATGCTCTGGAGTGGGAGTCAACTTAGCCAAAGATCGGCGGTTTGCATTGGGTGCATTTGGTCATCAACACCCAAAGATTCGAAATGCCGCGATTGATGAAGGTCGTAAGGCAGTGGACTACGCCCGTAATCTGGGTGCGACCGAGATTACGATTCGCTTGTACAGCGATGGATTCGATTATCCGTTCCACATTGACTACATTACGCACTGGAATACCGTTATCTCGTCGATCAAGACTATCGCCAAGTACGCTTCACCTGACATTAACGTGGCCATTGCCTACAAGTCCCGGGAGCCCAGAAAGTTCCTGACGGTTTCCAATGTGGGCAAAGCGTTGTCGCTGTGTCAGGAAATCGCAATGAAAAACGTGGGAGTCGCGTTTGATTTCAGCCATGCCATGATGGCTGGCGAGAATCCCGCGGAGTCTATCGCGTTTCTGGCGCGTTCCAACAAGCTGTTCCAAGTGTACTTCAGTGAATGCTATCGGCTCTGGGACGACATGATGATCCCAGGCAGTGTGCACGTCTGGGAATTGCTCGAAGCCCTGTACTACCTTAAGTTGAACAAGTACAAAGGCTATTGCACCGTGAGCATGGCTCCGCAGCGCATTGACCCGTCGCAGGCCGTTCAGATAGCCCTGGGCAACTTGGCCATCTTCTACAAGAAACTGGAGAAACTGGACTCCACGGAAATGAAAAAGGCCCAAAAAACACTGGATGCCGTAGAGAGCCAAAAGATTATCCGTCGGGTCATGCTGGCCAACTAATCACCAGGAAAACGAATTGGCCACCCCGTTTCGCGTATTACCGCCGGAAGAGCTACTATTCAAGTAGGCGTTCTTCCGGCGTTATTGTTGTAAGGAGTCTGCTATTCGTCTTACGGGCAACACCCACGGCTTGCGTGGGCAGCCGCTTCGTCGGCTGGAACGGCTCATGCAGCGGCGCGTCCCTCCTGAACGCATCGTCTCCCCGGAACTTGCGCGCGCGCTGTGCGAGGTGAGCAGGGAGATTGAACGTCAGGTAGGAGTGATGCTCGACCGACGCGGTCATGTTCGCGTCGTTATTGTAGGCGACTCAAAATCCGTATTTATCCCTGATTTGTCCGCATTCCGTCTGGGGCGAGACCGCCTGTGCGGTCTCCGGCTGATTCACACGCACCTGAAAAGTGAACCCTTAACCGACGATGATCTGACCGATCTCGCCCTTCTTCGCCTCGACTTGATTGGCGCTATCGAAACTACTCCTGATGGCACTCCGGGGCACGTGCACATTGCCCATCTGCTTCCCGAGAATCAGGAAGGGCAGCCATGGCTCATAAATCCACCTACTCGCGTACATGACTTGGAAGACTCGTTCACGAGCATGATCGATGCTCTTGAAGAGGAGTTCTACAGAACCCGTCGGCCCCGCAGCGCCAACGACCCGCGTGACCGGGCCATTCTCATCCATGTCTCAAGCAATCCGACGGCCGCAGCCGAGGAATCGCTCCAAGAGTTGCAAGAATTGGTAACAAGCGCCGGGTTGGTTGGTCTCGACTCAGTGGTTCAGCGCCGTGCCGTGGATCCAAAGTTCGTCCTGGGCCGCGGTCGACTTCAAAGTACGGTCATTCGCGCCATGCAACTGGGTGCCGAAGTGCTTGTTTTTGACTTGAATCTCACACCGGCCCAGGTCAATGCCCTGTCGGAATTCACCGACCTCAAGATCCTCGATCGCACCCAAGTCATTTTGGATATTTTTGCCCAGCGCGCACAGACCCGCGAAGGGAAGATCCAGGTCGAGTTGGCCCAATTGCGCTACATGCTCCCCCGCCTGGGAGCCAAACAGGCGGCCTTGGCCTATTCAAGACTTACGGGCGGCATTGGCGGGAGAGGCCCCGGCGAAACCAAACTGGAAATAGACCGGCGCCGCGCGCAAGATCGCATTGCCCACTTGGAACGGGAAGTAAACAAATTGGGAGAACGCCGACGGTTACGCCGTTCCGAGCGTACCCGCCGTGCTGTGCCGATCGTCTCCATAGTCGGCTACACCAATGCCGGTAAGTCGACGCTTCTAAACCGGCTCACGCGGAGCGATGTGCTGGCACAGGATGCCTTATTTGCGACGCTTAATCCTGTATCCCGGCGGCTGCGTTTTCCAAAGGAACGCGAAATCGTCATTACAGACACCGTAGGGTTTATCCGAAACCTGCCAGCGGACCTGATGGCCGCGTTTCGGACCACCCTTGAGGAACTCGACGACGCCGATTTACTGCTGCATGTCATCGACGCATCGCGAGAGGATTGCGATGATTTGAAAAGGACGGTTGACAACATCCTGCGCGAACTCGGACTGGATGGCAAGCCAACGCTCCTTGTACTCAACAAGACGGACCGGTGCCGTCCGTCCGATTTGGAAGGGCTCCTGCATCGCTTCGACGCGGTGCCCGTGTGCGCTTTGGACGAGCAAACCTTTGGACCTCTGATGGACTCCATTGAGGGTGCATTGTGGACAAATGAGCGCCTTGAAGTGGAAACATGACGCGCGATCCGCGTATTCTTTTTGACTCTGTCGGCGGTAGAAGTAACGAACAGCAATCTCGTAGGGCCATACGTAGGACATGCCACACCATATTCGAGCGATTCTCCGGCGTTGCTTTTTCCTCGGTTGTGCCGCATTGGCAATGCCGTGGGCCTGGCCACAGCCAACGGAAGTCTCACGGGCCCGTGACAAAGTGCTCCAAGCAGAAAAGGTCTATGCGGAAGCAGTCGAAGCGCAAGCGACAAACGACTTTGAGCTGGCAACGAAAAAGAGCGAGCAGGCACGTGCACTGTTGGAAGAAGCACGAGGCTACTTTGAAAAGGCTGATGTGGAATCTCACGGCACTCCCGAAGAAGCCGTCGACTACGTTCGGCTCCTGAATCGTCTAGGCGATTTCGATTTGGCCGAAAAGGTTCTGATTCCGGTTCTGCAGCGCTATCCTGATAAGGGCGAGCTGTGGCTGGCGCTGGGACAAGTTTTATCGGGTATGGGCGAAAAGCGATTCGGCGACGCCATTCAAGCGCTCCAACGGGCAACAGAAACCGTTGCAGAAGATTCCGCGTCGTCAACCGCGTTCGCATCGCTGGGCTTGCAGTACTTTCGCCAGAACTTGTATGACATGGCTGTGGAAAGCGCGAACAAGGCACTTGAGTTCAATCCCAACCAGAGTGCTGCAAAAATGATTCTCGCGGGGATCGATCTTCGCAATGGCAAGGTGGTGGAGGCGGCGGCCGTATTCGATCAACAGTCGGAGAACCCGCAAGCCATCGCGGCTATCCAGGTGATTTTGCCGCAGGCCCTGGAAGCGTTCGACACGGTTCGCCAGTGGTTTCCGGATACGGCGGAGAATCATTTTGCCTTCGCACGACTTTTGATCCGGGCGAACCGAATGCAGGAATGTGCCATGGCGCTTGAACGATCACTCCAACTGGATCCGTCCAATTACATGGCGTGGAACATGGCGGGCGGCGTGTATCATCAATTAAATCAGATAGACAGAGCGATTGCCGCATACCGGAAGTCGCTGGAAATCAAACCGGACCAGGATCGCACAAGACAAGTGATCCAACAGTTGGAAGGACAAGCGCGGCAGCCATCGGCGCAGCCCAATCTACCCTAGGCCCTTGAGAGGCCGTATACGCATGCCGCCGTGGAAAGGACCGGAATGCGCGTCCTATTGTCAAAACACTATGGCCAATTGGAGAATTGTCAGGCATGGCAGGTCAAATGCCGCTTGTCGGCGTAATCATGGGCAGCAAGTCGGACTGGGACACGATGCAACATGCCGTCGCCATTCTCGAGAAGTTCGATGTGCCGCATGAGCGCAAAGTCGTATCCGCACACCGCACTCCGGAGTGGATGTGCCAATATGCAAAAGAAGCCGAATCCCGCGGAATCGAGGTCATAATTGCAGGCGCGGGAGGGGCTGCACACCTGCCCGGAATGGTGGCCTCCCAAACGGTGCTGCCTGTGCTTGGAGTGCCCGTGCAAAGTCATGCGCTCAATGGACTGGATTCACTGTTGTCCATCGTACAGATGCCAGGCGGCGTTCCCGTTGCCACATTCGCCATTGGCAAGGCCGGGTCCACGAATGCTGCGTTGATGGCGGTATCCATACTCGGCAACAAGTATCCGGAGTATCGCCAGCGCCTGGCGGCCTATAGAAGAGAGCAAACGGACGCCGTACTCGGCGATTCTCTTCCGTGACCCCCATTGTTCTGCCCGGGTCGACAATCGGGGTCTTGGGCAGCGGCCAATTGGGGCGCATGTTTACCCTCAAGGCACGCCGCATGGGATATCGCGTTCATACCTATTCGCCGGATTACGATACACCCACCGGACAAGTCGCCGATGTCGAAGTCTGCGGCGAATACGACGACCTGGACCGGGTGCGTGACTTTGCGGCAAACGTGGATGTCGTGACGTTCGAGTTTGAGAATGTGCCCGCAATCACGGCTGAGACAGCCGAGGGCCGCGCGCCCGTGCGCCCGGCAGGTTCGGTGCTCCATGTCACCCAGCATCGCTTGCGCGAAAAAACATTCCTGAAGTCCAACGGCTTTCCTGTGCCCGAATTCACGCATATCCATTCCATGCAGGAACTGGAGGCGGCAATTGCCGCAAATGGCTGCCCGTGCGTGCTCAAAACCGCAGGTTGGGGGTACGACGGAAAAGGCCAGTCCAAGATTCTCGACGGAAGTGACCTTTCATCCGCATGGAAAGCCGTGGGAGAGCAGGAGTCCGTACTGGAACAGTTCGTCGATTTCGAACGTGAACTCTCGGTCATCGGCGCGCGCGGGATGGACGGCACGTTTGTCAGCCACGAGATCTTTGAAAATACCCATGCCAATCACATTCTTGATGTTACGGTATCGCCCGCGCCGGTACCCGAAACCGTGGCGAAAGACGCTGTAGAGATCACCCGGGGCATCATGGAAAAGCTTGAGGTTGTCGGCGTGTTGTGCGTTGAGTTCTTCTTGACCCGATCAGGAACGTTGCTAGTCAATGAGTTGGCTCCGCGGCCCCACAATTCGGGACACCTGACTTTCGATGCTGCGGTCACGAGCCAATTTGAACAACAACTCCGCGCGGTGTGCGGGTTGCCGCTCGGTAATCCAGGGCTGCTGCGGCCCGCCGCCATGGTCAACCTGCTTGGCGATTTGTGGGTAAACGGCGAACCGGACTGGGCGGCCGCTTGCGCCATGGCCGACGTGAAGATCCATCTCTACGGAAAACGCGAAGCCCGGCCCGGACGCAAGATGGGCCACCTCACGGCACTTGCCCAGTCCGTGGAATCGGCGAAGAATGCCGTGCTCGCCGCGCGAGAAACGCTCATCCACCGCGCCTAGACCTGTCCTTTTCGATTCCCAGCCGTATCCCCGATAATGTGCAGAGTAGTCTGCAGAAACTTCTTGACGCCCCAGAATGTGCAGACTATACTGCATATAAGGCGGTAACGGAGCACGGCACTATGCGATTTACTCCTGGCGAACTGCAGTGCATGCAAGTACTGTGGAATCATAATGAGTTGAAGCCGTCGGAAATTCAGGACCTGCTGCCTCGAAGGTTGCAGAACTCCGCACTGCGATCGTATTTGGCCATTCTGCTCGAAAAGGGACATGTAACGCGGCGCAAGGTGGGCAAGGCTTACTATTACAAAGCGAAGACCCGCCGGGACAAAGCATTTAAAGAATCCCTGCGCGCGATGGCAGACGCCTTTGCCAATGGATCCACGAAGCGCTTGCTAGCGCATTTCGTAAAGACGGAGAAACTCAGTGCGGAGGATATGGAAGAGATAAGGCGTATCGCGTACGGCGATGGCCCTGATCGGGATGACGAAGGAGACCAACGGTGAATTGGCTGGCTGCTTGGGCGATGATGCCCGAATGGACCCTGATCCTCATCAAGTTCTCCGCGCTGATTATCATGTGTTGGATCGCAAACATCCTGATACTTCATTGGCATCCGGCGGCGCGTGTCACCGCGTTGCGAATCTCTTTGCTTGCTGTCATTAGTTATCCTTTTGTCGTGCTGCTCGTACCGGAGTACACCTATCGAGTGGAATTGCCTTCGGATGCCGGCGTTGGCAAGAGGGCCTTCGCTGCCGTTCAGCCGGATCGGGCCTCCGAGGACGTGCCAGCGAGGGCAGTGTCGTCTGAAAGCGCGTTCCCGCTGCAAGGCGCCCCGCCTGTTGAAAGCCAGTTCGATTGGAGACTTGGGCTGCTTGGAATCTGGATAACGGGAGCCATCGTATTCCTCTCGCGGACGATTGCTGCTATCGCAGCGACCGAGCGCTGCGCCCGATCAGGTCACCTCGCCGACGCGGCGCTCTTGAATCACGTTGGCGTCCTGGCAAGACGAATCGGGCTTCATTCAACTCCACGAATCCAGATCGCGGAAGGCGGGCCTGCAATTGCCGGGATTTGGAGTCCGGTCATAATCGTGCCTGAAACCAAAGGTACCAGCGGCAACCTCACGGCTGTCCTCCTGCATGAGTGCGCACATCTAAAACAAAGGGACCTGCAATGGTCGGTTGTGTTTGAATTTGCATGTGCCCTCGCATGGTTCTATCCAATGTTGTGGCACATGGCGCGCATCCATCGCCAGGCGTGCGAAGAAGCGTGCGATGAAACCGCGGCACGTGCTCTGGGATCGGCCTCGGACTACCGCCGGGCGCTGGCTCAGGTGGCTTTGCATCACAGTCAAATTCGTTTGGCGCTTCCCATGGCCCGGCGTTCGCATCTTGTTGCCCGTTTACGAAAGTTGACGCTCCAGGCCCCAGCGCACCCGAATCGTGTACAAGTAATTTCAATCTCCACGGCATTTCTCTTACTGTTCGCTTGTTCTGCGGTATTCTCGAGCGGCATTGCAGGCGATGAAGCCGCATACGAAAAAGCGCCATCCACCACGGCGAATGAATTCACGTTAGGGCCAACACAGTTCACGATCGACAAAGTTGTCCGGTGGAATATCGGTGGTCAACCGCTCGTCGAAGACGGCGACGGTAATCCGTTCGCGGCTGCCTGGAACGGCGCATCACCGGACAAGCAAATCCTGGATGCGGTGGATATTGCCTCCATACAAATTGGTCCGGTCGCCGATGTCTTCGATATCACGGAATTGCGGGTATTTGATCATGCCACCCGAACGCTTCTGAACAGTGGCAGACCGAATGCTGCCGGGTACCGCCTCGTTGGCCGCACGATTCAGTTAATGTGCATCCAGGGATCCCTTCCGCCGTCGCTGGATATCTGGCTCCGGGTGCGCCATCGGCCGTCGGATCCGGATGCGGTATTGAAAGGATCCGCAGGAAGCAGTGCGCGATTGGGATCCGCGAAAGTTCGTTTGCGCGAAATCCACGGGGGCACGACTGGCTATAAGATGCGAACCAACGGCGATGTCGAGTGGGGCGAATCCAATGGCGATCCCCAAAGCTCCAACATTGTTGTGGATCTTGATGACCCTATGAGAGCACTGGCAGGAAAGCGGTATCAATTGTGTGTGGTCGACACAATGGGCAAACGGCATTGGAGCGATTTCTTTGTGGCTATCGACAATGGCCCAACGCATATCCATGAATTCGAAGTGGCGCCGGAAGCGATCGCGCGGGTCGAGCTGTACCCGCTTCATGAAGAGAGACGATTCTGTTTTGAGGATGTCAAATTGCCTTCCATTCAGACCGTACCTGCAAAAAAGTTGCCGCCGATGCGATTTGCTATTCACGGCCGGACAGGCAGCCACGTGTCCGATCAATTTGCGCCGGCCCAAGCGGAGTTGGTTGCCTACACGGGAAAGCGATTTGATGGCATTTCGGCTTATACGAACGGTCAAATTAAATTGAGTGCAAGCGACGATGATTTGGAATCCGGATCAACCTTCGTGCTAACCGTGAAGGGCTTGAGTCAGCAGGAAACGAAAATCGCGGCCTATGACCGTGGCGGTAAGGAATTGCCTGTCAATGCGAGTCATCAAAATCATGCATATTCCGGCGGTGGAATGGCCGTTTACTCATGGTATACACCGCTGGATATTAGTTCGATCGATTCAGTCGAGTTTGCCTTGTCGAATCCCGCCGCACCGCAATAGGAGTGCGGTTGCCGGGATTAGATCAAGCGACACATCCAGACACTGGGAATCTCGGCCGTAAATCCGGCTTTTTGATACGCCCTTCGCGCGGGCGCATGGCTCGGGTCGCCGCCCGTTGCGACCGTCGCTACGCGCATACCGGATTCCTTCATCTTTTCCACCGCGAATTGATACATTGCAGTGCCAACGCCTCGGCCGGTGTAGTCCGGATGAACCGCATTCAGGCCAATTTCGCCCATTTTCGTTTCCTCGTTCAGTCGTATCGAGACAAATCCAACGAGCTCTTCTGCGCGAACGGCAACGTAGACAGTCCAACCGGAGTCCGGCTCCAAAAGCGATCGCAATAAATCGCCCTGTGCATTGTCCTCCCTGGCCTGCGCCAAGGCATAGATCTCATCTCCCAGAATTTGTCGGAAGGAAGCAAAAACGGGGGCAAATGCGGCTTGGCGAATTTGATCCATGCGGGGATGATCGGCCGGTCCAGCCAAACGCACAGTAAGGCTTGGTATAGGTGAATTCATGATTCTGTATCCTGATTGGCGAGAAGAGTGCCCACGTTTCCAACGGAATATGCATACATTGAATCGACTTGGCACGCCGTGAACAGGATCTCAATTCACGCAGAATAGAGTAGTGAGAGTCGGCACGGGCTACACACCAAATCGATTGACAAAGCACGCTTGAAAATCGAGCACGCACTGCTCCATGGAAATGGTGGGGGAGATCATACGCTCCAACGAGGTCACGGGCTTGTTCGCGATTCCGCACGGAATGATGAACGAAAAATGCTCCAGATTGGGTTTCACGTTGAGCGCGATTCCGTGGTATGTGACCCAGTTTCGAATGCCAATACCTATCGCCGCCACTTTCGCACCGCCCACCCATACTCCCGTCAATCCTTCTAATCGCTCCCCCGGAAGGCCATAATCCCCAAGCTGATCGATCAACACCTGCTCCAGTTCCCGCAAATACCATCGGATGGACTGCCGCCAATACCTTAAATTCAGAATCGGATACGCGACCAATTGCCCGGGACCATGGTAGGTAGCGTCGCCGCCGCGATCTACCTCAACGACCGCAATGCCTTGCCGTTGCAGTGTCTCTCGATCGAAAAGCAGATTTTGCGTCTGAAAATTGCGCCCAAGCGTGATAACCGGTTCGTGTTCCAAAAGAAACAATGCGTTGCCCACTTCGCCCCGCTCCACGGCTTTCCTGCGTGCTACCTGCAGTTCATAGGCCTTTGGGTAGGGTACAAGACCCTCAAGCCGGATTACTTCAAGTTTGCGAGACGACGGGGTTATCACTTAGTCCTCGAACGGCTTCACCGTAACGGGCCAACCCGGGTACTGCGGTGCGTCCGGCTGCGTGGGATTACTGGATCGAGGCCAACATTCAAAAGTGACTGTCTTCGCCGCCTTGTCGAATCGCACGATCCCGTAACCTGGCGCGCGATCGTGCAACGCGACCGGCTCCACCCCGGTTAGGGATGGATTCGACACCGCGAAAACAGTCATGCGGTTTCCGAAGCCGTCCAGAAAATCGCCGGTATTCCGGGGGGAATGGGGGAGAGGATTCGCGCCGGGCTGCGGCGGAAACCAGCGGCGCGGCCACGTATTGGCAATCGAAGGCACGCAGAACGCATACCCGGCATCCCCAAACTCGCGAATACCGTATTGGATTACGCTACCCAAATGCTGGTCGCCTGCGATGTGCACCGCGTGACCCTTGCGCATGGCCTCCAACGCCTTGTTGCGTCCCGTCTGCGGCCATCCATTGGAATCCGCGTCCTCCGCCAACTGCCAATCGGTGGGATAGAAGTCAGGCGCATACATGGGTGTTTTGGGTAACACCTGATCGCCCATGGCGCCGCCGGGAAGAGTCGCAACATTGGCAAATATAGTCTGTGAAAGAACAGCCTTGAAGACGCCCGCACCGTCCGTGGCCCACGTATCCAGGAACGCCAATTGCCGTTCTCCAAGCAACTCCGCGCCAGGCACATCCGCATCGGTTACGGGATCGCAATCGGGATTCTGCGGCCACCCATTCACAAACTGACATTCAGGCGCAGCCACCGTGGGAGAACTCTTCCATTTCCGATCTTCAATTACCGCAAAACTGACACCGCCATAGTTTAGCGCAGTGTAATAGACGCCAATTCCCTGCTCTACCGGCGTGGGATCATAGGGGTCAGGCAGGTGCGAAGTCTGAGTGCGTTGCACGGCATTCACGAACTCGGCGGGCATGGTGTAGCCGCCGTCGTCTTGTTTCTCCGCATGCCGCCCGCCCGCACCCCAGATGTTGCCGTGATACACATCGTGATCGTCAGGAATGCAAATGCACGGCGTAGTCCGGGAAAGTTCGCCAAAAGCCCAACACCACCGGTACCATTTGTACAAATAGTCGAGCATGGACTTGTCGAGACTGCGTCGATCGGGAGGAGTTAAGTCACCTTCATAAATCTGGTCGCCTGAAAAGAAAAGCAAATCGGGTCTGAAATGCGCGACACCATCGACGACCTCGCGATGGGGAAACCAAATGCCGTTGTGATTCCAATGCCACTGTTCCGTAAAGCATTTGTGTCCCGTAAAGGCCGCGACCACGAAGTTGTCCCGCTCAACAGGATCCAGCACAATGGTTCCTTCATAGGCTGCCGATCGCACGGTCCCACCATCGCCGGAAAGCGGATAGAGAATGCGAAACGATTGTGACGTCTGGCTATCCCAGTTTTCGACCCGAAAAGGAAAGGTACAACTCAAGGGCGTCAAATGGGCAGTCGCGACCGTCCGCCACTCATTCTTAAACGCGTCCAGAACTTGCAGGTCGGCGGTCTGAGAGTCTCCAGCCCCCAACGGAACCGACTGCGCTGTCAACTTCAACAGGTGATTCTGAACGGTATATTGCACTGCCATGATGGGGCCAAACGCAAATGCCGGCATATGCGCTATCTTGTCGCCTTCCATCGCCCACTCGCGGAAGTAAAATCCGCCATCCGCTCCGCTTCCATCCAGATGCGAAAGCAGCGCAATCCCGCCATCGGCAAATTCGGATCCCAGTCCGGAGAGGCGTCGTTCGTTGATAGTCTCGCCGGTCGTCGCGTCCAGGAGAAGTGCATGAATGCGAATGCCGCTGTCTTCATGCACAATCTCCACAGCAAGCTGTACTTCCTTTCCCTTCAAGTTCGCCATCGCTGGGGCTGCCGCCGCCCCATCCGGACCCAATTCCTTCGCTTGGACGCCGTCCACGCTGAAGTCGTAGAACCGTATCCGGGCCGCCCGATCGACCACAGCCAGCAATCCACCATCCGTCGCCGGCCGTTGATGAACAAGCGCGGTCAAGCGGGGATCAATCGATGAATTTCCTGCACCGAATAGGAAACCGGCAAAACCAGGAAGGATCTCACCATCGGACGGATTGATTGGGCCAATCACCGCCTTGAGCGTGGCTCTCCCTGGTTTATCGCTCAGTCGATACGTCAGGGCATGCACGGTGCGATAGGGAAACTTCGCATCGCCCTCAACACACTCCAAACGATCGTTCGCGACCTGCCAGTCTTGCAACCGGTTGGCCCAGAAGTCCGGTCCAATCCAGGTGCGGTTCAGACCGCGCCAAGAGAAGGTTACCTCAACGGCCTGTGCGGCGCATCCCGCCAGTATCGCCAGTGTGACTATTCCCGCTCGAAACAACATGCGTTGTCCTATTCCTTCACCGCACTCGGATCCCAAATGCTGTAAGCAATATAGCGTTCGCCTTCCGGCTCGTCATTGAAATAATAGGCGGTAAAACATTTGCCGTCCGGCCGCTGCACGGTGCGGGGATAGCCAATGTCCCAGTCCCCGCCTTTGTCCTGAATAATATGCTCTGGGCCCCAGGTCTGTCCTTCGTCCTTACTGAACCGCACCCGGATGCCGTAGGGCTCCCCACGGAATCCATAGGTCATGGCGATCCGGCCATCCTGTAAGCGAATCATCGATGCCGGATTACCTCGATTGTCCACATAGGGTTCTTTCAGCAGGTACCAACTCTTTCCCTTGTCCGGAGAAAGGTATCCTTCAATCCACCAGATGGAACCGCCTTCAATGCGCGTGCGCCGCCGAATGATGGAAAGCCACGAACCATTTTTCATCTCCAGCGTGGAAGGCATAATGGAGTAGCCGCCGGATTCCGGCATGGTACCAATGTATCCCAACAGCTCCCAAGTCTTGCCCCCGTCCGTCGTCTTGATTGCACAAGGCCACCCTTCCTTGCCGTCATCTTTCTCCGCCGCCATGAATGCAACGAGTTCGTGTTTGCCTTGAACCATGTAGTCCGTGCGGGCAAGCATCCCCGGGCGATCGAAAGAAGGAATTTTGAACGGCCCCTGCCATGTCTTGCACCGATCGGGCGAGTAGTAAAAAACGTTCATTTTAAACCGCAACGCGGAATTGGGATTGGTGAAATCAAGTCCCCCCGGGCATTCGGTGGCGTCCGACCCGTCTGTTTTTTCCAGAGCGAACGAAGGTTTCTCTATGCTCCACGTTACCCCACCGTCCAGACTGCGCGCCAGCATCGATTCGGAAGGGCGATCGCGATCGATGGGGTGTCCGGTCGCGCCCTCGATTTTCAGGTAGCCGAGCGTGAACCCCACCACAATTTCGTTATCCCATATCCAGATCCCGTTGTTCGCGGGCCATCCGCCAAAGCGTCCGGTTTCACGGAACACCGTACCGTGTTCGGCGGGAACCATTGAGACATCAGCGACGGCCGCAAGCCCCGCCATGCATATCAACGACAGCATCGACAAACGCACCATGATTCTTCCCCTTTTAATGACAAGGTTTAGGCTGCTCAAGTATCCATCCGGTTAACAAACTTCGCTACTGGCCGGCCGGTGCTGCAATCAGCCCGTGGAATCGGCCCATCCAGTAGGGCAAAAGATAGTGCTCACCGGATCCCTCGTTCAACCCATCGCCGTTTGAATCCGATTCGTAGGGATCCTGATTCCATCGCTCGAAATTGCGCTCGTCTGCAGGCAGGACTTCGATCAGAATGTCGTTGCCGCCGCGGTTGTCGCGCGGAGCAATCATCACATCTGCCCGGTGTGAATTCACCATGCCCCAGTTGCGGCGATCCAGCGGCATTTCGCGCAGCGTCCGCACGCCGCCTTCGACATCGGCATCTTGCGGATTGAGCGTCGCATACGTGAACGCGAAAAAGGAATTCCGCTCCGGTAGTTCAATTCGCGCATGGCGCCGGCAAGCACGATGAAGTGTTTCTACAATAATGGGATCTTCCTCCAGTTGGAGAATCGGATAGTAGGCCACCGCCGACAACTGATCGTCGGAATGATTCAATTCGTCGGGAAACAACTTCTTTTCCAACAATAGGTTGCTGAGGTAGCCATGCTCGAGAATCAGCGACTTGAATTCGTTCAGGTATTTGTCATCGCCCGTCACATAATACGCCACTTTCAAATGCGACAGGATCATCAGCGCATATAGGCCGCTTTCCAGATAGTGCATCGGCTCGTTGTTAAGCCGGTGTGGGTCGTACCAGCCCCACTGGGTCCGCTCGCCATCCCAATCGGGAATCGTATACCCATTGTCGACAATGTAATCCGTCACCTGCCGGATCTGTGCCGCAAGTTTGGACTTCTCCTCGGGATCGTGTTTGGCGATGTGTTCGTAATAGGTATAGAAACCCAGATAGTGGCCGTCTATTTGATCGGACGAAACATCATCGCGCCACATGTATTTGCCGTCGGCCGTTTTGTGCCAGTTTTCCTGCTTCTCCGCTTCGGCCGTGTAGGGCTCCCCAATTTCGATGACGCTCCGTGCCACCAACCCTTTGATCCCGGTCACGTTCTGCAGCAGGTACAGCGCGTCCATACCCTTCTTCGCCGCCTCGCGATAGCGCTCCTCCTTCGTGACGGAATACGCCATGCTCATCGCGGCCACATGATAGCCGGTCCACAATCCGTCGCTGGGCTGCGGGCCATGCGTCCACTCCTGCAAGGTAGCGTCTTTGTATTGGGCAGGAGAGGGCATACCCAAACGGCGATGCCGTTCTTCAAACCGTTGCTGAATGGCCTCGGCCTTGTCGTACATCGTCCTCAGCACAAAATCGATGCGGCCAATGCCCTTGTCGGTCTTCGCAAACACACTCTTACCATCGGCCGACACTGCCACCGCACTCACCAAGTCCCCTGGCAGGTAACGTTCCCCCGCCCGGTAGTACCACTGTCTGCCTTTATCATAGGGAGTGTGCAGGATGAGGCCTCGCGTGCTGCCCAGCCAGATGGCGTCGTCCGCACCGAGCGCAATACACGTCAGTTCCTCCCAGGGCAATCCGTCCCGTCCCAACACCGAGGTCCAAACACCCCCAGGATCCCGCTTGCTGAGGCCCCCCGGCGTAGTCACCCAAAGAATGTCTTTGGAATCGACGGCAAGTCCGGAAATGACGTTTGACCTCGGACCATTGGTTCCATAGGTAGCGTGGCGGGACCAGGTCTGACCGTTGTGAATATACAACCCGTCGGCGGTACCGGCGAATGTTGTGCCCTTGGAATCTTTTGCTGACGCCGTAATCGATTTCCCGTCCAGGCCACCCGGTAGTGCGACAGCCGCTTCGGACGTTGGCCAGTCGGCATCCGTCGCGACCCCACGGACATGCTCAAGGACAGGCACGTCAGGAATAGGCAACCTCGGTTGAGAGGCGCCATCGCCGCGCGACTGATGATCCCGAATCCGAAGAGGACCCACCACATTAGCCAACGGGGGCCGCTCCTCAAGCCGCCAGGTCATTGGGAATTCTGAATAGGCGAGGGGAAGTAAAAACAGAGAAACCAATACCACTCGTAACACGATTCGCTCTCCTCAGGATGGATGATGTAATCGATCACACGCGACCGGCAATTGGACAGTACCAAACAAAGGAGGGAAAACGCACCTTCGCGAACGCTGGAAGGGACTACTGAAAAAAGCCCTCCAATCTCTCGAGGCTAAGCTCCGTCAATGAATGTGTGATCGTATCCGCCTCAGCCAATTCCTCGGGTGAAAATGAGTTCGTCACGGCAATGCAGGTCATACCGGCGGCCTTGGCCGAAGCGGTACCCGTGACCGCATCTTCGATGGCAATGCATCGCGAAGGGGGAATCCCCAAGGTTCTCGCCGCGGTCTCGTAGATTTCGGGATGTGGCTTCTTGTGCGTAATCAGGTCGCCGTGAATGAAAGCGTCGAATTTCGTGACATCGATGTTGACCGAGTTCAGGGTCTCAATCGCCTTGGGGCCGGGACTGGACGTGGCAATCGCCAATTTCCATTCCGGATGGTTATAGGCGGCATCAATCAAGGCATGGGCACCGGGAAAAGGCTTGCATTCTCCAGCATCCAAAAGCGCTACAAAGTTGCGCAGGCGGACTTCGAGAGCCTTTTCCAGATCGACCCTAATCCCCTTGTTCTCAGCCGGCCCAAGGACATAACGCACAGCCCCTGTGCCAATGAAGGGGCGAAAGTCTTCAAAAATCATATCGATATTGTAAAGTTCTTTAAACATGGCTATGGAAGCGCGTGCTATCAAATCCTCCGTATCGGCCAAAACTCCGTCCATATCAAATACCAGACCATAAGGCATTGTCTTCTATCCTCGCAAGTCACTCAAAGACATTAGTTTATGCATCTCATAGGAAAATAAACTAGCGAAGCTTGCCTGGGAAAACCAACTTGAAACACATTCGGGAAACATAAGTGGCCCATGACGTTTCCATTTGTTTCAAGTGATTTAAGTCAGTTCTGTTTTGGGGATTATTCTGAAATGCTAACTGTTTCAAAAAGCCCCATTGACTCCAAAACAGCCTCTTCATTGGCTTCTACCGTCACGGGAGCCTCGGCAGACTTGATCGCGCTATCCGGATCCTTGAGACCGTGGCCCGTCAGAATACAGACGACTCGAATCTTGTCTCCTGCAATCGGTGTGACATTCTGGAAGTAATTTTTACCGGACAACTTAATCAAGCCGGCAATCGAGGCTGCACTGGCAGGCTCCGCAAAGATTCCCTCGCAGGAAGCGACCAGCTTGTACGCCGCCGCGATCTCTTCGTCCGTAACCATATCGATCACGCCGCCAGACTCATCCCGGGCCGCCACCGCCGTTTCCCAACTCGCCGGGTTTCCGATCCGGATGGCCGTGGCATAGGTCTGCGGATTCTTAACCGGGTGGCCCAGCACAATCGGGGCCGCTCCAGCCGCCTGAAACCCGATCATTTTGGGAAGATTGCGGCATTTTCCTGCCGCATGGTATTCCTTATACCCCTTCCAATAGGCCGTGATATTCCCCGCGTTGCCCACAGGAAGCGAATGAAAATCGGGGGCGACCCCCTCAAAGTCGTCGACAATTTCGAAGGCGCCGGATTTCTGCCCCTCAATCCGATATGGATTCACCGAGTTCACCAATGCTATCGGGTGCTTCTCGGTAATCTCGCGCACCAGGTCTAGAGCATCATCAAAGTTGCCCTTGATCTGAATTACCTTGGCACCGTGGATCATCGCCTGACTCAACTTCCCAAGCGCGATTTTACCCTCAGGGATCAGAACGGCGCAGGAAATCCGCGCCCGGGCCGCATACGCTGCTGCCGATGCAGAGGTGTTTCCCGTCGATGCACAAATAACCCCCTTGAACCCGTCCTCGACGGCCTTGGTGATGGCCATGGTCATGCCGCGATCTTTGAACGACCCGGTAGGATTCAATCCCTCGTACTTCAGCCATATGTCCAGCTTGGGATTGATGGCTTGACTGAGATTATAGGCCCGAATCAAAGGGGTTGACCCCTCGTTCAGACTGATAATGCAGGTCTTCTCGCTCACCGGCATGTATTCCCGGTAACGTTCAATAACCCCCTGAATACGCACTTTCCAGTTTCCTCTCGCTTACCGGCAAAGATATGCCCAGAACAGCATTTAATGCGTTACTCGTCGTCCAGTACGCGTATCATATGCGTCAATTCCGGTATGGAATCGAGACCATCGATCTGCTGGACGGCCGCCTGCAACGCGGATTCCTTAGTTTCGTGTGTCATAAGCACCACCGGCAAATATTCGCTGCCGTGTGGATCTTTTTGAATGCACGAGGCGATGCTGACGCCGTGATCGCCCAATATTGTGCACACCCGCCCGAGCACTCCGGGAGTGTCGTGCGTCGTCAACCGCAAGTAATATTGGCTGGTAATATCGCCGATGTCCTTCACGGGTAGTTTTGGACCGTAATTGAACGGCACCGGCGCCGGACTGTCGTCGCGCCGCGCAATATCCACAATATCGGCCACCACGGCGCTCGCCGTGGGCATGCGGCCCGCGCCGCGTCCGTAATACAGGGTCTTGTCGGCAATATCGCTCTCGACATAGATGGCGTTGAACTCGTTGCGCACGGAGGCCAGCAGTTTGTCCTCCGGCACCAGCGTGGGGTGCACTCGGGCCTCAATGGACCCATTACCCCCTTGGATGATGGCCAGCAGTTTGATTACGTACCCCATCTCGGTGGCATACGCCACATCTGCATGGGTAATTCCCGTGATTCCTTCGACATACACGTCGTTCAAATCGATCTCTGTGCCAAACGCCAGTGAGGCGAGGATCTGGCACTTGTGCGCCGTGTCATGGCCGAGTATGTCGAGATCAGGAGGGGTCTCGGCAAATCCTTTTTCCTGCGCCTGTTTGAGAACTGTGTCGAAATCGAGACCCTCATACGACATCCGGGAAAGGATGTAGTTGCAGGTTCCGTTCAAAATCCCGTAAATGCGCTTGATATGATTCGAAACCAACCCTTCTCGTAGCGCTTTGATAATGGGGATTCCACCGGCAACCGCCGCTTCAAACCGCAATTCGACGCCGTTCTCCTTCGCCGCATGAACCAACTCGGGGCCGTCGTGCGCAAGCAGCATCTTGTTCGCCGTCACAACATTTTTCTTCGCCTTGAGTGCCTCGAGGATGAACGTCTTGGCCGGCTTCAGTCCGCCGATCAACTCCACCACAATCTGTACCCCAGGATCGTTGATCAGCGCCATCGCATCCGTGCCCACAGTCACGCCGTCCATCGGAAACGCATCGAACCGCTCCGGTGCCAAGTCCACCGCGTGCCTCAGGACCACGTCCGCTCCGGTGCGCTGCCGAATGACTTCGCGGTTGGCCGCCAAAGTCTGTATCACGCCCCCGCCAACGGTCCCCGCGCCTATCAATCCAACCCCGATGGGCATCTGCTACCTTACCTTCCCGTTCAACAATGTCGCCAGGACAAGCCGCCCTGGCGCCACCCATACCATCTGCAAACCATGCGCAGTCACACGTCAATCGTGCATAACACGTCGCCGACACCTACCATGTCGCCTTCATTCACCTTGAACCCCGCGACAACGCCGTTAAACGGACTCGACACGCTGAACACCGCCTTATCCGTGGTCAACTCAAGGAGATCGTCGCCTTCGTTGACCGCCTCGCCCGGCTTCACCAGCAGGTACGCCACGGTCGCCTTGTCGTTGGAGTCTTCGCCCAAGCTCTCCAGTTTCACCTCCTGGACCATGTCTCAGTCTCCTCCCACGATGGCAGCCGCCTCTCGTCGCCGATCGCGCGCGAACGGTGCATCCATCAACTCCTCCGATCGGTATGAACTACGCACAAACGGCCCAGCAACCGCGAAGAGAAAACCCAATTCATACGCCAGTGCTTCGATTACTTTGAAACGGTCCGGATGAACAAACTCCGCCACTTCGCGCTGCTTCGGCGTAGGCCGTAAGTATTGTCCAATGGCTACCGCTTCGACGCCGGCCTCCCGCAAATCCACCAAGGTCGACTGGATATCGTCCTCTGTCTCTCCGTGGCCCACCATGAACGCCGACTTCACGATCACCGCCGGGCGGTGCTCCGAAGCTCGCCGCAGCACCCGCAACGCGTCCCGGTAATCTAGCCGCTTCCCGCGCACTGTGGGGTAGAGGGGCTCCACCGTCTCAATGTTGTGACCAAACACATCCGGCTGACTCGCCAACACCACATCAATCGCCGCCGCGTTGCCCAGAAAATCCGGCACCAGCAGCTCAATCGTCGTCGCCGGACACAACGCCCGAATCGCCCGCACAGTCTCCGCAATGTGGCCCGCGCCGCCGTCCGGCAAATCATCCCTCGTCACGGAGGTAATCACCGCGTGGCGCAACTGCATCTTCGCCACCGCCTCCGCCACATGCGTCGGCTCCCGCGCGTCGATGGCATCGCCATCTTTCCCGCTCGGCACGGAACAATACCGGCACGCCCGCGTGCACGTATTCCCCAAAATCATCAACGTCGCTGTCCGCCGCGACCAACACTCCGCCATATTCGGACACCGCGCACTCTGGCACACCGTGTGCAGGTCCAATCCCTCCACCAAATCCTTGGTGAACGAAAAATCCTGCCCGGACGCCCAAGCACGCTTAATCCACTCCGGAAAACGCTTCGGCACGGGTTTTATAAGAGGGTCAGCCATCGTAGTCAAATGAATCCTGTCAAATTGAAAAATGGGGATGAGGCAAAGGCCACAAACCCTTTGGTAATTGGCATTTGCCAACCAACTCCAAATTATAGCACACCGCACCACAGCGGTTGTAGCCGTCAACGAAGCGAATTGACTACGAGAAATAGCGCTGAGTGGAAACAGACAACCTTTAACCCGAGAGTTGCGAACCCAATTTGGACCTACAGTCTGCAAGGTCACAACACGAACTGGTCGCGAATCGCGACGACTTACTCCATTCTGCAAAAAAGTACGCAATCTACGTAATGCCATCATTTACCCTTGTTTCAATCCGCTAAGGAAATGCAACAGATGGTCCCAGATAAGTAAGAGGGGTTTCTATGGATTGCGGTGGCAAAGGCGACAGCCGTCGACACCGCTTTTGCTCTCGAAGCCGAGAACCGTTCAGAATTCAGGGCCGTTCATTTGTTGTCCGCGTCCGCGCTTCCACCGAGCCAAAGTGCCGTCGGCATCCCACTGGGTAGCGGGATTCTGCCGCCGCAGTCCATAAGGGACCGCACGAATCCTGGTCCGCAGTGCGGACTCTGGCAGGAAACTCCTTTTAGCATTGAAAGGTCGGAGCGCCGGTCACGCGTTTGGAAATACGGCGAATTCTCCGTTGCGGACGCAGTCGGCCGGGCAATGCATGCTGATAAAGCGCAGGGTGAAGAATTCGTTCAGATGGCTTTCTGTTTCCAGGGTAATTTCGCGGCCATTGCGGAGCGTGAGGATCACGCCCCGGCGGGAATCATAGTTCAATGGTTTGTCGAGCAATTCATCGACGTCATGGTCATTTGTGGCCCGGTCGAAATTGTGGGTTCGCAATGCGCACACATGGTCCCAGCGGATGCGTTCGCGCCGCCAGCCCAGCGCGTACAATTCAATGCCGTGTTCGGTAAGTTGGTAACGGCTGATTTCACGGAGCACTTCACCGACGCTTCCCACGGCAAACAAGGCAAAAAGAAGATAGGCGATCACGGGGCGCGCGGACGGGCCCATGTTCGTGAAGAAGGCGAAACACCAGAACCCTACGGCGGACAGGGCGAGGGCGCCGAGTACATATTTCCAGTAGTTGCGCCCTTTCCGGTCGGCAACCGTTGCGCCGGCAATGGGAGTCATTGTTCCTCCGGAGGTTCGGTATTCTCCAATGTCCTCAAGTATAGCGCATCTGGAATGAGGTAACGGCGTCAACGGCAATCGGCGTGCTCGAAGTGTCGGCTTTTACCCGATCCGCACCTTTTTAGGGTTTGGCTGGCCGTCCCAAATCCAATTGCCGTGCGAGTTTAAACGAGATTCCGGATTGGAAATCGATTGACTCCCGCAGGTGGGGTATGATAGCGTTTACCTGAAGTGTGAGTCATTCGTGTGTCATGCCAGGCAGGGCTTTATGGAGAACGCTACGTGCGGCTCATTGAAGAAACACCCCTGGTTTCCGCATCTCCGCAGTTAGAACCCAAGTACCCGGAAATACTTGTCATTGGCGGTGGCAAGGGCGGGGTGGGGAAGACCTGCTTTGCCGTCAACCTCGCGGTCGAGGTTTCCGGCAAGGGGTATCGGGTCATCGTGGTGGATGCCGATTTAACCTGTTCAAACGTGGAAACCGTCTTAGGCGTGGAGGCGGATACCAAGCTGGATGAGTTTTTCCACCAGCGGGGCGGCAAAGACATTCAACGGATTCTGTGCGACACGAAGTACGAGAATCTGAAGATGATTCCGGGGACGACCGGCCTGCTCGAGGTGGCGAACCCAAAATACCAGCAGAAGGTGGCGCTGATCCGGGAACTCCGGCAGTTGGAAGCGGATCTGATCATTGTGGATCTCGATGCCGGCGCGCACTTGAATACGCTCGACTTTTTCCTGATGTCCGATACGAGTGGCGTGCTGGTCATCACTCCGGAAAAGACCAGTATCGACAATGCGTTTAAATTCCTGCGGGCGGCTCTATTCCGCCGGATCGAACGCTTTTACCAGAGCCCGGAAGTGGCGTTGCTTTTGAAACGCAACGAAAGCCTTCGTGAATTTATCCACTGCGTGAAGGAGTCGGACCTGTTCGACGACCTCACGAAGAAGAAGATCTGCGGCGAGATTCTGGCCATTGCAAAGAGCATCCGGCCGAAGATCGTGGTCAACCGCGTACGTAATACGTACGAGGCCCAGATCGCGGTGAACATACTTTCCAAGTTCGCCCGGCAGCAGTTGATGATCGAGCCGGAGAACCTGGGGTACATGTATTTTGACAAATGCGTGCCCGACGCCATCAACACAGGCACGCCATTTGTCGTGAGCCATTCAAATCACAAGATTGCGGCGAATGTCGTCGATATCGCGAACCGGTTGGGGTACTTTTGATCGTGTTGGATCGTTCCGAACCCAAGAAATTCACGCAAGCCCGTCCGGCCGTGCCCGAGGCCAAACCGCCCGCGGATCCGGTTGTGGAAGAGGGCGACACCTATGAGGCATTGGCAGAGGCCGGACGCCGCGGTGAAGGCGGACTCTTTTCCCGTATGGGAGCGGCGTTTCAGGATGCCATTCAATCGAGCCGGGGCACAGGCCGCACCCGATCGCCCGCGGAAGAAGGCGGAAACGATCCGGAAGTCACGGCGGATGACTTGGCGATCCGGCGTGCCCGCACAATCAAGCTGCAGCGAATGGTAGTGCCCGAAGGCGTCATCATTCAGGGCAATCTGATGAGCGGATCGGAAACGGAAATTGCCGGTAAGATTGAAGGAGACGTGACCGTCGATGGCCGTCTATACCTGGGCGCGAGTGCTCTCGTGACCGGCAACGTCCGGGCGGGTTCCTGCAAAATAGAAGGGCTCGTCGAAGGCAAGGTGGAATGCTCCCAGGAATTGGAACTGGGGCGCACAGCACGGCTGAATGCGGAAGCTATGGCCGGAAAACAAGTTGTCATCGGCGGCAAGATATTTGGTGATGTGACAACGGGTGGTACGCTACGGCTGGTGGCCGGGGCTTCCCTTCAAGGCAATATTCGGGCACGGCGCATTGTTATTGAGGAAGGTGCACTATTCAATGGTACGTGCGCCATGCGGCCGCCTGCCCAAAGGACGGAACAGAAGGCGGCGCAGCAGCAACAGCAACAACAACAGCAGTAACCGTCCAGTAGAAGCAGTATCGCCATGCCCGTAATGTTCTTGGATCAACTTCTTTGGATGTTGCCGGCGTTTCTTCTCTCGCTTTACGCCCAATTCAAAGTCAAGGCAGCCTACGCGAAGTATTCGCAAATCGGCACACGAAGCGGATTGAGCGGCGCGGAAGTGGCCGCCCGCATTGTACGCGACGCGAATTTGGCCATTTCGAACGACCCCAAGTCCGCCCGCGGTTTTGCCGTGGGATTGGAGGCGGTGCCGGGCCACTTGAGCGACCACTATGACCCCCGCGATCGCACGTTGCGACTGTCGGAAGGCGTCTATGCAGGCCAAAGCATTGCCGCCTTGGGCGTCGCAGCGCATGAAGTAGGTCATGCCATTCAACACGCGCGTATGTACGCTCCACTCATGTGGCGCAATGCGATCGTGCCGATGGTGGGTATCACGTCGAATCTCTCGTGGTTCCTCATTCTCGGCGGTTTCTTTTTCCAGGCACAGTTTCCGTTTCTGTTGACCCTGGGTATCGGTCTGTTTTCCGTGGCCGTCGCATTTACATTAATCACGCTGCCGGTGGAGTTTGACGCAAGCAGGCGTGCAATGCGTGCCCTGGCCGACGGCGGGTATCTGACGCAGGACGAGCTGCACGGCGCCCGTAAAGTCCTGAATGCAGCTGCGCTGACCTATGTCGCGGCTGCGTGCGGTGCCGTGCTCCAGCTCTTGTACTTGATTATGGCCGCGCGGCGCGAGTAGCAGGTACGTGTAACCGGGGCGGTGCGACCTGAGCGCCGCCCCGATTTTTTTGCTGGTTCGGTGATTTTGGAGGGGAGTTGAAATGGGTCCAAGCCAGGTCTGCCCGGCTTCCCTGAGATCCGTTCGCCAATCCGGCTACCACTGGCGCTTCCGGATCGCTCCCATCGCGGTAATCCTTGCATTACTTCCCGCCGTGGCACAGGTAACTGACCCATCGGATATCGAACGAGTGACTGTCTCTGGCGAGGCCATCGGGCTGGGACCGGCGGCAAGGCATGAGGCCGCGGGCAACGCCCTCAAAGCGTTAGTTGCGCAAGAGCTGGAGAATTGGGTGCCCAGCCGCAATCTGGTGACCTTCGCCCCCATAATCGATCATGCCGAGGCGTACGTCCGCACGTATCAAATCGTCAAGCAAGAAACCACCGAAGAATCCACTCGCGTCGATGTCGAAGCGGTTGTGGACAGCGAGATGCTGCGCAAAAATGCCGCAGCCCTCGCTCTGGATGCGTTGATGGTACCCGCTCAGTTGGTCTTGATTGGCGGACGCTGCGCGGAATGGGATAACGCGCCGCTGCCACTGCTCACACAAACGCTCGCGGATGAACTGAAAGGCCGTCGCTTCGATCAATCGCCCGCCGATGAGGTCCTAAGGCGTTTCGGCGACACCCCGCTGGACATTGAGAACAACGACCAACTTCAGAGGCTATGTCTTGTTGCACGAGGCCTGCTGGCCGACATGGTTGTCTGCGGAAGTGCCCACGCCGTTTCTGAGCCGTTGGCCAATGGCAAGGGAGTGCATGAAAACCGTGTCACGGTCACGGTCAAAGTAGTGCGCGCGTTGGACGGATTGGTTGTCGATACGCACACCGCAAGCGGTAAGGTCCACAGTCTGGTTCCAGAGGAAGGATGCCGGCAAGCTGTTCTGGATGCCTGCGCCAAACTGCCTGAGTCGATCCTCCGGTCGGTCGTGCTGGGTATGTTTTTGGACGACGCCAGGGAATCGGTGTTTCTGACCATTGAGAATCCGGGGACCACGGAAAGAGTGGAGGAGATCGCCAGCGCGATTAAGGCCGACTGGCATGTTGAATCCGTGGACACCTTGTATGCATCCACCACTCTGGCTCGATTAAAAATACGCTATACAGGCCAAGTCCGGCCGCTGGCCGTCTATTTCGCGGAGAAGCATTATTCCGATTTCGAGTTGAATACTCGTACCGTTATTGGGAGGGACCTAACCTTGGAAGTGAACGGGCCCACGTAAAAAAGAATGTGGCGTCTGCCGGTTTTTCCGACGACGCCACAAATGGTAATAACCTAAAACTAGGCCTTGGCAGCCTTGCTCTGAGCGCGGCCCGCAGTGGCCTTCGTGAATTTACCGGCCTTGATGTAGCGGGCGCAGACGCGAATGGTCTTTACGCGGCCGTTTTCGTCTACAACGCGGATCTTCTGTAGGTTCGGCTTCCACCGGCGCTTGGTCTTGCCCGTGATGTTCTGGCCAATACCGCCGGAGCGTTTCGCCTTACCGCGGCGGACAATGCGCATGCCCCTCTTGGGGCCTTTGCCGCTGTAATCACACTTGAAAGCCATGAGAATCTCCTGAAAACTACCCGTGCGCCGGGTACTTAAACCTGCTTGGTTACCAGCCGTAAGCCCAACAATCCACAGGGGATGGGGCAAAACACAGCGCGGTACAATAGCATAAGAAGCGGGGGAGTTCAAGTCCCTCTAGGGTGAATCGCGCCTGCGCAACAAAAAAATGCGGGGGCCGGTGCAAACACCGGCCCCGCAGGGAGCGATACATAACGCCAATTACGCTGCAATACGGCGACGGTTCCGTCGAATGGCCAGACCCGCAAGTCCCAGTGCAATGAGCGAAATGGTCGCCGGCTCTGGCACCACCGAGGTGGTGATGTTCGGCTGACTTTGGCTCGTGCCGTATTGGAAATTCACATTGCCGATGTCACTTGTCGAAAGCGCACCGGAGAAAGTGAAGGAGAACAAGACCGCATTCTGGATGAACGGCTCGCTCAGCATGGGCGCATTGGCATTTGGCCCAAGTCCGGCGGCGGAGATTAGCCCGTAATTCATGCCGTTCGGTGAGGCCGGCCCATCCAAATCGTTGTTGTTAAACCGGTCGCCGGGGCCGAACACATCGTCCATGCCGCTGCTACTTATGCCGTAGCTGGCTCCGTTGAAGCCCGAAGAAATGTTGGCCAGATAGGCGAATTCGCCGCCCACGTCGCCGCCGGGGCCGGCCACTCCATTCACCACTGTGCTGCCCGCCGCGACAATCGCCGAAACGCCCGTGAGGCTATTGCCATTGAGCAAGTCGAAGTAAACGCCCGTCAAGGACTCGGAAGGAATCTCGGAGAAGTCCGTGGACGTATTGGTCAATAAGACCGTGAGCGTATTGCCCGTAATGGTGAATGTGGCCTCAGCAGCCAGTCCATTGCTTCCGTCGCCAGGTCCGGAGCCTGAGAACGTGATAAAATCCGCTGCTGCAGGGAATGCCACCATCCCCGCCGCGAAGACTGTTATTGCCAGCGCCAATCGCTTTTTCATGTGTAGCCTGCCTTTCCGTTTTACACCGGCCAAATCCTATGATTGCCAAATCAACAAGCAAGTCGCGCGCCAAAAGTAGGATGGATGAAATGAATGTAAAGAGTTGTTTGCTTTTACGCGGAATTATATGCAGTTTTCGTAAGTGACGGCTCGCTGTTTTTGGAATATCCCGCCAACTACTGGACCTGTGGGAGTTATTCGCATTATTTGTCACGTATTTCACATTATTAGGCGGTCAATTTCGATTAATCAAAAAGTGGGATACCAGCGTCAATCAGGCATATGAAGTCATAGAGTTACTCAAGTGTGACCAACAATCAGCCATGCTTCACTCCCTTTCAGTCGAGGTTTATGTAAAACCGGGAGACTCTACCGTTCTGTTGCACCACGCCTCGAAACAGTTGGCGAAAAGTCCCGTTTTTACGTTGAGTTACGACTATGGCCAGCGCTATAAGCGCGAATTGGCCTGTAGCGAGTGGCAGGCCCAGGCGCTAGAAATCGCCGATGAACGGGTCATCGCTGTATCGTTATCCAAGATTGGTATGAAAGCCCCGAAGGTATTTTTTTCACGGAAAGTTCCGTGGGCGGGACTGGGGGCAAGAAGGGCGTCGTTTACTTCTTGAATATGGGACAGAAGTCCGCAGAGCGCAGGGAACTAGATATCAACTCAGTGCCTGGGTCTAAAATTGCCGATGCGTTTTACAACCCGAACAGACTAGAACACCAATGGGCCGGTGAGGCGACGGCCGTTCCGGCTATGAAGTGACTGCAATTTAGCAGATGTTGGAATCCTACTGGTTCGCAGGCAAGTCAATCCAGGTTCCTTCGTTTGCCATCATTACATCGCCGTTCACGTTGACGCTGAATTCGTCCTTCTGAATATTTACGTCAAACGTCTGGCCGCGCACTTGAACATTCTTCAGTCTCAACTCGTTGCAAAATGACGGCAACCTCGGTGCGACGCGCACTGTGCCGTCATCATTTACGTTCACGCCACACACGCCGAAGATGATGGATTGCGCAACGGTCAATCCATCGAACGTACACTGCAATGGCGTGTCCTTCCGGTAGTCGATTTTGTCGGCGACGATGGAGTCGCCCCAGTAGGGGAGGTGTTCGCCCCACCAGAGGATGCGGCGGAGGATATCGTCGGCTTGTTGCGGGTGGCCGGCTTTGTAGAGGCGCTCGGCGATTTGCGGCGGGAAGCAGGTGCATGCGCCGCCACCGCCGTTGTCGATGTCCACGGCGTCGTAGGCGGGATCGGTTTTGGACATGCTGTGCAAACCGTATTCGCCCAGGAATTCCGTTTCGTTCAAGTGACTGAGCAGTCCCGCCTCTGACTCGGGTGTGAGGATGGGGTTGTTGAAGAGTTTGAAAAGTTGAATGGTGTAACGCAGTTCCATTTGACCTTCGCCGTTGCGAAAGGCGAACCACTTGGCCTCGGGATCCCAGAGTTCGTCGTGGAGCTTGGCGCGCAGGGCCTCGGCGCGTTCCATGAGAAAAGGTTGTGGCCGTCCCGCCAATTCGCAGGTGCGCGCGGCGTACCAGTAGTTTGTATAGCGCCGGCCGTTGAGATCGGGCATCACGTGGTTATAGGCGTACTCGCGCCGTAGTTCGAGATGACTGTTCGATGGGCCGTAGTCGATCAGTTCGACGGGCGACTTGGGATCTTCTTCACGGGCTTGCGCGTGATACAACACGAGGTCGTAGACCGTCTTTCCATCGACCGCTTCGTCGAGAAAAGCCGTATCTCCAGTAAGCAAGACGTAATAGTAAATGGACCCGAGTATCTTCTCTTGGTTGACCATATACCACGGTCCGAATCCTTCGCCGGTGATGGGGAGGAAGGCGAAGTGTTCTGTGAGGTTGATGCTCAGAAATTGTTTGATGTGCGTCTTCACCGCTTCGGGATCGAAGAGCGGCATGATCTCCCAGTTCTCGCCATAGTTCCAGAGGTAGTTGCACACGCATCCGCCCTTGATGCTGCCCGTGGCGTAGTACGGATTCAGTACGAACTGCGGCACTTCCCAACGGTTGGTGATCATGTGCACCAGCGAGCGGTTGTACAAGCGCATTAATGCGGCATTGTCACTTTCCAGGGAGGGAAGGCGGTCCAGCAGCCCCTGTGCGCGGTTGCCTAGTC
This sequence comes from Candidatus Hydrogenedentota bacterium, assembly GCA_045863295.1. GTDB lineage: Bacteria > Hydrogenedentota > Hydrogenedentia > Hydrogenedentales > SLHB01 > BTWA01. Next base: position 135,738 of record BTWA01000006.1, on the reverse strand, counting down.
TTGCAACCGAGTCTAAACGAATGGATTCCGGGTTCTGTTTCCAGGTGCCAAGCACTTCCTCGACATCGCTGGTTCGGCCCATGGCGAATGCCACACGCACGGTAGTTGGACTCGCGGCTGTCAGGGGCAACGAAGCAGTGAGCAGATTCGATCCCTCAGTCGCTGCAATGTTTTCCGCACCAATCACGGCCAGCGCAATGGCGAGGTTTCCTTGTTCGAGCAGCAACATGTCTCCTTCCATACGAGACAGGGAGGGGGATTCGCTCACCGGCCGGGCGAATTCCCATACTTGATTCAAATCGAGAGTGCCGGTCGCTTCCAACTGGAATTCCACTGTCTTATCCGAATCGGAGGTCATACGAAAGGCAATCTCTCCGGCCGCCGCGCCGCTGAAAAGCAGGGTCGAGGACTCAATAGTTACTCCGTCCACAACCCCGAATCGCGTGACTTCCCACGGCAGCCATGTTCCCTGGGCGGTAGGTACTGGAGAACCATTCAGGGCGAAGCGTAAAAAGAAATCTGAACTCACAAATGGCGGCGCATAAAGTCCCTGAATATCGCCTACGCTCTTGTAATTGACCCCAGCGCTGATACGGCCGTTCACAATCCCAAAGTTATCTTCGTCAATCAGAAAGGTGGCCGCGTCAAACGGAAATGCAATGGATTCGATGGAAGTGGAGAAAGCCTGGATCTGTAGTCCGCTCAAAAGCGTCCAACCGGCGATTGCCAGACGCACGTAGCCGCGACGTCGCCATTGTAAGTAAGTCACCGTTCTTCTCCTAAGTCGCTTTCCTGGCCAATCGTCCAACATTTTGGCATACTCCCTAGACCCAGGCCGCATGAGGCGAGGCGCAATGAAATCACTCTATCCCTTTTCCCTGTTCTTTATCGTTTTGCTGGTTGCCGGGTGCGTCACCAAGGGAACTCCCGATCCTTCACCCGAACCATGGCCAGGGGAGTATACGTTGATAGACATTCCCAGCAGCCTGGACGGGGTCTTGCAACGTGCATATTTTGCCCAATCTCAGGGTGATACCCCTCGACCGCTGCTTGTCAGCCTTCATACCTGGTCAGGCAACTATACCCAGACGGACCCGCTGGCCGCCAAGGCGCTGGAAGCCAATTGGAACTACATCCACCCTGACTTTCGAGGTCCGAATTGGTCGCCAGATGCGTGTTTGAGCGACAAAGCCATTGCCGACATCGACGACGCGATACAATTTGCCCTCACCACGGGAAAGGTGGATACCAGCAATATCTTTGTCACCGGCGTATCGGGAGGCGGCTACGCAACCCTGGGCACCTATTTGAGAACCCGCCATCCGGTCAAGGCCTTTCTGGCCTGGGCAGCCATCAGCGACATCGAAGCGTGGTACTGGCAGTGCGTCAACGCAAAACAGGAATATGCCGATCATATACTGCGGAGCACGTCGTCCGGTGCTGCGTTGGATAGCGAGGAGGCCAGACGCCGGTCACCGCTGCACTGGAATGTGACGCAACTGCCGAATGGGCAACTCGAAATCTACGAAGGTATACATGATGGCTACACAGGAAGCGTTCCGATCTCTCACTCCCTTTTGTTTTACAACAAGGTGGCGGTATTGGCGCCGGGTCACCCCTCGCTCGTTTCCATGGAGGACATGATCAACTTGCTGAGCAGAAATGTTGGACAATCGACGGAAAGTAAGCCTATCGATGGCCGGGCTGTTTACTACATGCGCCAGACAGGACCTGTGTCGTTGGTTATCTTTGAAGGGGGGCACGAAATGCTCGTGGAGCATTGCTTCGAACGGATGCGGCAGATGGCGGACGAGGGGTGACCTTGCAGGTCTCGGTTTTCCGCTATACCGTTGATTTCGGAGAATAACTCGGTTACAATACACTCCCGTTGGGGAAACGGGATGTTCCCTCCATTTCTCCCGCAATTTGTACAGTTTTTCGGCGTCTGGACCCGATTCTTTGCGCGTTGACTGTCTTGCGCCGTGCCGTGCGGCTAACTGGGAGAGGGGTTTACAATCGCCATGGCCGCCCACAAGGTTTTGGCTGTCATTCCGGCCCGGTTTGCCTCTACGCGATTCCCGGGCAAGGTCATGGCTCCGATAGGCGGCAAACCCCTGGTTTGGCACACGTTTCAGCGGGCCTTGAAGGCGACGCTGGTATCGGATGTCGTGGTCGCCACCGACGATGAACGCGTGGCCGGGCCATTGCGTGATCTCCACGTTCCGGTTGTGCTCACTCGCCCCGATCATCCATCTGGGACCGATCGTATTTCCGAAGTAGCAAATGGCACAACCGCCGATCTGATTGTGAATGTTCAGGGCGATGAGCCCTTAATTGATCCCCATACTATAGACGCCGCTGTTGAGGTCATGTTGGACGACGAATCTCTTTCCATGTCCACGGCCCGCCGGCTTCTAATCGACAACGACGATATCCTCAATCCCAATGTGGTCAAAGTGGTTTGCGACAGCCACGGAAAGGCGCTCTACTTTTCCCGTTCGCCGATTCCCCATATTCGGGACTCGGCCGATCGCGAGTGTTGCCCTCCCTGTTATTGGCAGCACATTGGCCTGTACGTGTACCGGCGCTCGTTCTTGCTTGAATTTGCGAAATGGCAACCCACGACGTTGGAGAAACTGGAAAAGCTGGAGCAATTGCGCGTGCTGGAGCATGGCCATGCGATTGGCGTCATCGAAACTTCTTACAAGAGTATCGGGGTCGACACCCCGGAAGATTTGGAACGTGTCCGCGTAATGATTGAACACATAGTACAAGGGTGATCGGAAATGCCACGTTATGTATTTGTTACCGGAGGGGTGGTGTCTTCCATTGGCAAAGGAATTGCCGCAGCCAGCTTGGGCTTGCTGTTGGAGTCACGAGGGCTGAAGGTGGCCATGATGAAGATGGATCCATACATCAACGTGGATCCCGGCACCATGAACCCCTTCGAACATGGCGAGGTGTTCGTCACCCATGACGGGGCTGAAACCGATCTTGATTTGGGGCATTATCAACGGTTCACTCATGCACGCATTTCCCAGAAGAGTAACTTCACTACGGGTAGCGTTTACCATGCCGTGATTGAAAAGGAACGGCGTGGCGAATACCTTGGCAAGACGGTTCAGGTGATTCCACACATCACCGACGAGATTAAACTGCGTATCCGTCAACTCACGGCGGATGCGGAGGACGATGCCGATGTCGCCATCGTGGAAGTGGGCGGCACCGTGGGCGATATCGAGAGTCTGCCCTTCCTGGAGGCTATTCGGCAGTTCATTCTGGAAATGCTTCCACAGCCATGCTGCAGTGTGCATGTGACGCTGGTTCCGTATATTGAGGCGTCCGGAGAGTTGAAGACTAAGCCAACCCAACACAGTGTTCGCGCATTGCGGGACATTGGTATACAGCCGAATGTCATTATCTGCCGGACCGGCAGGGAGGCGCTTGGTTCGGATGAGCGCCGGAAGATTGCGATGTTCTGCAATGTTACGCAGGAGTGCATTATCGGCGCACAGGACACTTCACCAGTATATGCGGTGCCCCTTGCGCTTCACGAGCAAGGATTTGACGAGACCGTTCTTCGGATTCTTGGAATTGATGCTCCGAAGCAAGATTTGTCTGAATGGGAACAGATCATCGAGAAGATCAATTCTCCAAAAAATGAAGTGCGTATTGCCGCTGTTGGAAAGTATATCGAGCACGAAGACGCGTACAAGAGTATCAACGAAGCGTTGGTGCACGCGGGCATTGCCAATGATTGCCGCGTGGTCACCGAGTGGGTGGATTCGGAACAGTTTGAAAACGGCGTATTACCCAAGGACCGCCTTCGGGACTACGACGGTGTTCTTGTAGGTCCAGGGTTCGGAGCGCGTGGCATTGAAGGTAAGATTCGCGCGGTGAACTATGTTCGGGAAACCCAAAAGCCTTTCCTTGGGGTGTGTCTCGGCATGCAGATCGCCGTAATTGAAATGTCACGCAACAGACTTGGGCTGCCCAAGGCGAACTCCACCGAGTTTGATACGGAAAGTCCCGATCCGGTTATTAGTCTTTTGTCCGAACAGCGCGGCATTAAAGACTTGGGCGGCACGATGCGGTTAGGCGCTTATCGCTGCGAATTGACTCCTGGTACGAAAGCTCATGCGGCGTACGGTGCGGACTCGGTGGAGGAACGCCACCGGCACCGTTACGAGTTCAACAACTTGTACCGTGAGCGTCTTGAGGCAGAAGCCGGATTGATCGTAAGCGGCACATTCAATCGAGGCGATCATGAGTTGGTTGAGATAATCGAGTTAAAGGACCATCCTTGGTTTTGTGCGTCGCAGTTTCACCCTGAATTCACCAGTACCCCATTAGCCCCCCAACCGCTGTTTCGAGATTTTGTAAAGGCGGCGCTGGCGAATCGAAGTGCGCGTGAGTAAGAAGGAACTTCAGAAATCGCTCCGCATTGCCTTGTCGCAATGCCAAAAATTGCGTACCGCCTGCTCGGAATGTGATCGCGCGCTTAAGGAGCGCGCCTTATCGCCGGAACGCCACAAGGATCTGATTCATCGTTACCATTACGACATTCAGATTGCCGAAGCCGCCGTGGCCAAGATTCGCACTCAATGCAATCGATATCTTGACGAATTGGTCGCCGAGCAAAAGCGCCTGCAGGAAAAACGCAACGTTTTACTCCGGCAAGTGGCACAAAACAGTGTGCCGGGACCTCTTGCCAACGACTTGAACCGCAAGAGCCTGGAGGAACTGGCGTCGATGGACGCCGATATCGCATTCATGAACCAGATTCGAGCGGCGAGAAATGCGGACGAACTCGGTGGATTCATTGACTTGCCGCTGGATCGCTATGCCGCACTGTTGCCTCCCGTAATCCCTCAAGTCCCCACCGGTCACCTGTGGCTAACCCTAGTACTGTCGGCCTTCGCCATTGCCTCCGTATTCATGCCTTGGACTTGGTCAAACGACCAGTCGATTTCCCTGTTTACGTGGGTTCGCACGAATCCACCGGCGAACGGCCTGAATTGGATTTGGTCCATTTGGCTCGTGCTGCCGCTTTTTGCGCCCCCCTTTGCGATGAGACGTAAAAGCCGGTTGGCCGGATGGGGGCTTCTGGTCAACGGCTTGATCCTGTTTGCCGCGGGTCTTTTGCCGGGTCTGGCCTGGGCGTCGTGGCCGCTCGATGCGAGCTATTTGTCCTCATTTCTGCAGATATACCACGCAGGATCCATGCTGTACAGCATGACCGGCGTTGCGCTGGTCTACCTTGGCGCGCAGCGGGTAGCCCCATCCGCCAATACACTTTCAGCCACGTTCAGACAGGCGGCGGTCGCCGGAGGAATATTGCTTGTTTCCATGGGCGTCCTGCTTGCCGCCTCGGCATTTATGCGGAGCGCGCCCAATTTGGAATTTGAAGCCACATTGAGCAATCCCACCCGTGGACTTGTCAATGTTGTTATTCGAAACAATGGCAGCCAACCACGTTCCGTTTCCATACCGAGACAAGCCGAGGCGGAAGCGGAGTTTGGGGTCGAGGTTTACGCACGTGTTTCAGGGGAGGACGACTTCCGGCCCATCCCGATGGACGGTGATGTCTGGCGGTTTCGTGGTGAAAGCGTGGGACAGGGTACAAGTGTGCCTGTGCAGCCACGGTTCGCTTTGTCGCTGCTTCTGGATATGTACGAGATTCGCCGTACAGTGCCTGAAGCCGATGCCGTCGAAATCCGTTTTGTGCGGGGGTCGAATGCCGTTCAGAATAGAATTGCGATCCCTATCCCCGAGCGGCTGGTCGGTCCGCGCGAAGTCCGACGTGCAACGCCGCCGGTGCGTTCGCCTGCGCCGTTGCCCGAACCGCCTCCGGATGGGGACAGGATTGAGCCCCCCGTGTCTCCTGTGCCATCCCAGCCTTCCATCCCGCAGATTTGGGTGAAGTACGTGGGAAGCGTTGGGGACAGACATATCTTTCGATTCGAATCCTCTGGACAAGAGATGCGCCTGACGCCTGGAGACGATTTGATGTATCCATGGCGTCTCGAACAGATTGCGGAGACGCCGCCCACTGCCGAATTCATCAATGGACGAACCGGCGAGACGATTCGGGTGGGGAGAGGTCAGTCTGGGGCATTTCCAGGATCTCCGCAACTCCCTGTTCCCTGAGTATTGGGCTCTTTGATGCCGCTACGCGGCTTTGGCGATTTCCAGTTCGTGCTTTCGCGAGAGGTAGTACAAGATGGGAACGGCCATGCGCGAGAGCAGGAGCGAGGCAATCTCCCCGGCCATCAGCGATAATGCAAGGCCCTGAAATATAGGGTCAAACAGAATCACCGAGGCGCCGACCACGACCGCTGCCGCTGTCAGCAGCATTGGCCGAAATCGTACGGCCCCGGCATCCACCACTGCTTGAGCTAGTGGCATGCCTTCCGCCAGCCGGAGTTCAATGAAATCGACCAAAATGATCGAGTTTCGCACTACAATTCCCGCGCCGGCGATAAACCCAATCATGCTCGTTGCCGTGAAAAAGGCTCCGAGCAACCAGTGAGCGGGCAAAATGCCCACCAACGAGAATGGAATGGCCGCCATGATGACCAAGGGTGTCTTCATGGACTGAAACCAACCCACAACCAGAATAAAAATGAGCACCAGCACTGCAGCGAAGGCGATACCCATATCCCTGAATACTTCGTACGTCAGATACCATTCCCCGTCCCACTTGATGGAGAGATCTTCCGTACTCTCGGGTTGCTGTGTGGAGTATTGCTCAACTCGGGAACCGCTGGGCAATTCCAGCGACTCGACCTTTTGCATCAAGTCGAATATGACGTAAACAGGGCTTTCACCTTTGCCGCCCACGTCGCCCGTGACGTAAACTACCGGCATCATGTTCTTGTGGTAGATACTCTTGTCTTGAATGGTCTCTTTAACTTCCACCAGTTCGCCCAGCGAAACGAGATTTCCGGAGTGACCTTTGACCTTTATTTCCTGTAAGGCTTCCAAGTCGGAGCGTTGGCCGCGGTCAAATTGAAGATGGATTGAAATGTCCTCCTTCTCTTCGGGCTTGTGCAATAATCCGACGTTCATACCGTTCAATGCGATTTGTAGTGTCTGCGAAACTAATTCGACGGAAACCCCGTTCAGCGCCGCTTTCTCTTGATCAGCAATCAATTGATACTTGACTTGATCGTCCTCGACGTACGAATCGACATCCACAACCCCCTCAGTATTCTCAAATATGTCGCGCACCTGCCTGGCCAAAGCCATCTGCCGGTCATAATCAGGACCGTATATCTCGGCGACTAGCGTCTGCAGAACCGGCGGACCCGGGGGAACTTCCGCCACTTTGATTCGTGCGCCATATCGTTTGGCAATGGCCGCAATGGAGGGACGCACCCGCTTCGCTATGTCGTGACTTTGCGCTTTTCGATCGTGGCGAGGTTCCAAATTCACCTGTATGTCGGCTTCGTTCGGATTCTGGCGAAGGAAATAGTGTCTCACCAGTCCATTGAAATTGTGCGGTGATGCCGCGCCGACATACATCTGGAAATCGGTGACCTCCGGGACGCTTTCGATGTAAGCGGCAATGTCACGGGTTACGGCCGCGGTCCTTTCCAATGGGGACCCTTCCGGCATGTCCACAATCACTTGAAACTCGCTTTTGTTGTCGAACGGCAGCATCTTCACAAGCACTTTGCCCATGGGGACCAGCGCGCACGCGGCAAGCAACAGAACGACTACCCCTCCGAGGAACCCGTATCGATAGAACGGATTAGCGATCAATGGGTTCATCACCCGCCGGTAGAGTCTGTCCATCCAACCTTCGCTGTGTGCGGTATGGTTTTGTAAAGGTGCACTATTTGGTTTGCGTAAGAATAGCCGGATCCAGCGACTTCCTTTTTCGACGTTTTCATCGTGCCGAATCAATCGATAGGCTGCCCACGGAGTGACCATAAAAGATACCAGCACTGAAAATACCATGGCGGCCGATGCCCCCACGGGAATGGGCAGCATGTAGGGACCCATTAACCCACGTACAAAAGCCATGGGAAGAATCGCTGCGATGACAGCCGCCGTGGCGAGAATCGTGGGGTTGCCTACTTCGTCGACGGCTTCGACGGCAATCTCGAGAGCGGGCCGGGCTTTGTTTTCAGGCAAACGAAAATGGCGGACGATATTCTCGACCACGACAATCGCATCGTCTACCAGGATGCCGATGGAGAATATTAAGGCAAAGAGGGTGACTCGATTAATGGTATAGCCGAAGAAATAGAAGACGACCAGGGTTAAAGCCAACGTGACGGGAATCGCGATGGCCACAGATCCGGATTCACGCAGCCCCAGGGCCAGTGCCACGAGTATTGTGACCGAGACGATGGCCAGCGCCATGTGATACAGCAACTCGTTGGATTTTTCAGCAGCGGTTTCACCGTAATTACGCGATACGACCACCTGTATGTCGCCTGGGATGACTTTACCGCGCAAGGCATCGACTTTTGTCAACACGGCATCGGCTACATGGGTGGCGTTGGTTCCTTTGCGCTTGGCGACTGTAATGGTCACCGCGGGCGCAATCGATGCGCCGACGGGATCCGCAACTGAACGATCGTCCAGTCGGCGGGTATGATTGGCCGCAGGCCCGTTGCCGTGATACACATAATTCAGCGGTTCTTCCGGTCCGTCATCAATGGTCGATACATCGCGCAAGTATACCGGCCGTTGCTCGAAGGTGCCCACCACAACGCTGCCGACATCGTCGGCATCCTGTAGCCAGCGGCCCGCCTCCACAAGAAACTCTTGATTATTGGAGGCGAATCGCCCGGGTATACTTTTTGCGTTTGCGTGACTCAACATATTTTGGATCGTGACAGGATCCACCTGCCGCGAAGCCATTTTTACTTTATCCAATACAACCCGCAGTTGCCTGCGCTGCCCACCTATGACCTTTACTTCCGATACATTGCCGACCTCTTTGATCGCATCGTGCAACTGCGTGGCCACCCTCCGTAACTCAAAGTGCCCATATCGGTTGCTGGAGAGTGTCAAACTGAGTATTGGCACATCATCTATGGATCGAGGTTTTACGATGGGCTGAGACGCACCCTGCGGAATGACATCGAAATTCGCAAACATCTTCTGATTCAACCGCACGATGGCCGCTTCCTCGTTCTGACCAACGAGAAATCGAACGATGGCCATCGACTGTCCGGGGCTGGAAGTGGAATAGATATATTCGACGCCCGGAATTTCCCAGAGAAGCTTCTCCATGGGTTTCGTGACACGTTCTTCCACTTCCTTGGCGCTCGCGCCGGGCATCTGAACGAATACGTCGATCATCGGAACAATGATCTGCGGTTCTTCTTCTCGTGGAAGCAGGACAACCGCCCCAATACCCAATAGAATAGAGGCGCCGACGAGCAAGGGGGTGAGCTTGCTGTCGATGAACGCGTGGGCCATACGCCCAGCAATTCCAGTCGGCCTACTCATTCAGTCAGTCTCCTGTGCGCGTTTGGTCTGGCACGACCTCAGAAACAGGGGCGTCAGTTCGCTTCAATCCTACACCCGTCTCTAACCCGGTCGATTCCATCGACTACAATTCGTTCGCCCGCATCCAGTCCGCTCAGAATCTCAACGGTATCGCCGTTCGCTTTCCCCAGTGTGACCAGCCGCATGCGCGCAACGAGGGATTCGTCCACAACATACACAGATGCCAATTGTCCTCGCCGTACAATCGCTGATGCTGGCACCTGAATCGTCTCCTTTTGCCCGGTGATGAACCGGGCGCGGCCAAACATTCCAGATATGATTGGTTCCACAGTCTGAATATCGATTCGTACAACAAAGGTGCGGCTTGATTCGCTGGCCGAGGGCACCACTTCGCTCACCACTCCTTGGAGTGTCCGATCGGCGATGGCGTCCACCGTAATTTGAAGGGTGTCACCTTGATGGACCATGGCTATCATGGACTCGTCCACAAGCGCTTCCAGTTGGAATTGGCCGGTGGCGTCCAGTTCGAGCAGCGGAGAACCGGGGGCGGCCAGGGTGCCCACATCCGCATGCTTTTTCGTAACGACGCCATCGAATGGGGCGAGTACTTTGGTGTGCGAGAGCAACGTTTGGGCATTCACAAGTGCGGCCTCAGCCTGTTGAATTCGGGCTTCCGCTTCTCCGCTTCGGGCTTGAATGGAGGCCACGGTCTCGGCTGCGCGGGCGGATTCAGCGGCGGCGCTTTTCCACTTGGCGCTCGCTTCGTCGTAAGCTTGTTCACTGACAACGTCTTGATCGCGCAGTCTCTTGTATCTATCGTACGTGGCACTAGCCAGTGCGTTGTTCGCGTCTGCCGCGTCTTGGGCGTGGGCGGCGGCGAGCGTTGCGGCCTGCACTTCGCCACGTGCCTCTCTTGCCGCTTTCAGAGCACTGGTTGCTTGTTGGACCCATGCCAGCGCTTCGCGATCGTCAATTTCCAAGAGGACAGTATCTTTGGACACACGGTCGCCCTCGTTAACCGCCATGCGAATGATGTGCCCGGTTGCTTTGCTCTGAATGACCGTGTTTGATTTCGCACGTACGGTCCCGGATGCCTCGTAGAACGTGTTCATCTGAACGGATTCGACGGCCTTTAGTGGTACAGGTACAGGCATCGGCGCGGATCGCTCGGTGAGGTATTTTCCGGAGTCGGAGTATGCCCCGCAACCCGTCACTACCACTAGAGCAAGTAACAATGACAGTCTGGGAATTTGCTGTATCATGTTTCCCTCACAATCCGGATACATCAGGCAGGTCCACCTGCCATAGAAGCCAACATGAAGCCCATAATGCCGCCATAAATGGCGCCACGAAAAGGGGTGGCCGTGAGTGGGCACGTGCCGGATTCACATGACCTGGACATCCCCGTGAGCGTGCCCACAATGACGCCGGCCGCCGTTCCCAACAAGAGTCGTATCATGTGCAATCTCCGAATTTGCGTAACCCAATGTGCCTAGCAGTAAGCGAACGGCGCAATGAGTATGCCAATCGCGCGAATTAGCCCTAATGCATTGTTATAAAATCGCTTACAAATACAAAGCCAGTTCGAGTTTGGTCGATTCAGCAGAATGATGTAACGTTACGAGTAGCGTTACATGGCACAGGTGTGTATCAGGCGATATGCGTGTTTCCCGCCTCCTGTGATGGGGGGATTTGAAAGGGACTGTCCTTACTCTGGATCTGATTTCCTTTTGAATTGCTCCGCCGGTATGCTATCGCTTCCAACGTGGGGGGGGCCGAAACCCAAGGACTTGTCTTTGTCGTTGTATACGGACTCATAGCGGAGTCACGGGGAGATATCGAATTGCTGCAACCGTTGTCCAGAGAGCAGCACCTTTGGCGCTGGCGCATTCTGTTTGCCACGTACTTTGCCTATGCAGGCTACTACCTTACTCGAAAAGCATTTACCATATGCAAATCAACGATTGCCGAAATGTTTTCGGCCGACTATGGCATTTCGGTCGAAGCCGGCGTCAATCTTGCCTCCAATGCCTGGTTCGCCTACCTTGTGGCATATGCGATAGGCCAATTCGCGAATAGCTTTCTGGGGCGCCGGCACGGTCCTCGAGTTATTCTGTTGACTGGATTCGGATTGTCGATCGTCATCAACACAATCTTTGGGTTTGCCAACTCGTATTATACCTTTCTGGTCTTTATGGTGTTTAACGGCTTGGTACAAGCCAGCGGTTGGCCTGGGGCCGTTGGTGGCGTATCACAGTGGTTGCGCCCGCATGAACGCGGTTCAATCATGGGATTCTGGTCTACCAGTTATCTTGTCGGCAATCTCATGGTGAAGTACATCGGCGGCCTATTGCTGGACGCGATGGGTTGGCGGTATGCGTTCTTTGGTCTGAGCGCGATTTCGTTTGGCATTTGGTGGATTGTGTATTTCTGGCAGCGCAACAAGCCTCAAGACGTAGGGTTGGATCCCATTGTCCAGAAGCAAGCGATTGACGAAAGAGCGGTGCGCGCCTCGCAAGAAGACCACGTAAACGCACTTGACTATTTCCGTCTCGCGCTCAACCCGGTCGTACTGACCATGGGTGTAAGCTATTTTTGCATAAAGTTTCTACGTTATGCGCTCGATTCCTGGCTGCCGTTGTTCTTGAACTTCCAGGGTATGGGAGTTGGGGAAGCCAGCTACTATTCCTCGATATTCGACAACGCCGGCATTGCGGGCGCCATCGTCGCGGGTTTGGTTTTGGACCGCTTCTTTCGGGGCAACTGGGCCGCCCTTTGCTTCACGATGGGTCTAGGGTTGATCGCTGGGTATCTGTCCGTGATTTATCTCGGCGATTCGCCTGTACGCATCGCGTGGTGTTTCGGTATCGTCGGATTCATGCTATACGGGCCTGACACATTGCTGGCAGGTGCCGCAGCCGTGCAGGTAGCCGGAGAAAAAAATGGCGTGGCCGTTGCCGGAGTCGTAAATGGCATTGCAAGCACTGGTCCCATCCTCCAGGAGTGGGTCATTGCAAGGCTTGTCAGCGGGGGAGTTTTGGAAGGCATCCAAAATACCAACCGACTTGCGTTGGGGATGAGCGTTTTGTTCGTCTTCTTCATGATGATCATGATGTGGCGACTCCACGTTACTCACAAAGGCCATCGGGAAGCCGACGCCCGAAACAGCGGATTGTAATACCGATGATCAACACTTCGTTGCCGGGTTGGAAAGACAAGCCCTTGTTCACTCCCGGCCCGCTCACCACGAGCGCAACCGTCAAACAGGCGATGCTCCACGACCTTGGATCGCGCGACGACGCGTTTATTGCAGTAGTGCGCGATATCCGGGAGCGATTAGTCCGTCTCGCCACCCGGAATACGGACGCATTTGTGGCCGTGCCAGTACAAGGTAGCGGGACCTATGCCGTAGAGGCGGTGTTTTCCAGTTGCGTCCCGCCCAGTGGCAAGGTACTCGTCCTCGCCAATGGCGCCTACGGGGAGCGCATGGTAAATATTCTTCAGACGCTTCGGATCGCGCACGAGGTGTTGCGCTTTTCCGAAGACATGGTTCCAGATTCCAATGCAGTACGCCTTGCCCTCGATGACATGTCCATAACGATGGTGGCCATGGTTCATTGCGAGACCACGACGGGGATTTTGAATCCCTTGGATGCCATTGGAGCCCAGGTACGGGAGGCGAAAAGGCAGTTCTTTGTAGACGCTATGAGTAGCTTCGGTGGGTTGCCGATCGATCTGGATGAGTGTGGTATAGATTACCTGGTGTCTTCGGCCAACAAATGTATCGAGGGGGTCCCGGGATTCTCCTTTGTGATTGCGCGCAACCAATTGATTGAGAAAACGATAGGATGGTCCAGGAGCTTGTGTCTGGACCTTCATTCCCAATGGCGGGGTCTGGAAGAAAACGGTCAATTTCGATTTACTCCACCCACCCATGCTCTATTGGCTTTCCATCAGGCTTTATTAGAACTGGAAAGCGAGGGTGGGGTCGAGGCCAGGGAAAAGCGCTACCGCGACAATCACGCCGCGCTCCTGGAAGGAATGACGCGGATGGGATTCAAAACGTTTCTCTCCAGAGAGTTACAGGGACCCATAATCACATCGTTTTGCTATCCTGAGCACCCGAATTTCGAGTTTGTAAAATTCTATCGACTCTTGAACGAGCGCGGCTACGTAATTTATCCCGGAAAGGTCGCTCAGGCGGACTGTTTCAGGATCGGGACCATCGGCAGGATTGGAAAGTCAGATATTGATGACTTACTTCATGCTATTTTCTCGGTGCTTCATACGATGAACATTCGTCTCGTTTAGTTTCATGTTCTTTTCGTACTTTTTCGTAGCGTTTCAATTGGAGATTTGCCGTGGATTTTATGTTTCATCGAATCTATCGTGGTCCACTCAAGGCGGCCATATTCGACTGGGCAGGGACTACCGTTGACTTTGGCTGCATGGCCCCTGCTTCTGTATTTGTCGAACTGTTTGAAAAGCATGGGGTCCAAGTTACGGTTGAGCAAGCGCGCCAGCCCATGGGGATGCATAAGAAAGATCACCTTCGCGTGATGCTCTCCATGCCTTCCATCGCCAGTCAGTGGCAGAAGGAAAAGGGGCATACGCCGGGTCATGCCGATGTGGATATGCTCTTCACCGAGTTCGTGCCGATGCAAGTGGCTTGCATAGGAAAACATACCGATCTGGTCCCCGGGGTGCTTGAAGTAATTTCAGAACTGAGGCGGCGTGGACTGCGCATCGGGAGCACGACTGGCTACAACGACGTGATGATGTCTGTTCTGACCCCCGAGGCGGCCAAGGCAGGCTACGAGCCTGATTCCATGGTATGTGTAAACGAAGTTCCAGAAGGCCGCCCATCGCCGTGGATGGCGTTGGAGTGTGCAAAGCGGTTGGGTGTGTATCCGATGGAGTCTATCGTGAAGGTAGGCGATACGCCGGTAGACATTGGCGAAGGACTCAATGCGGGCATGTGGACAGTGGGGGTGATCGAGCATGGCAACGAGGTGGGGCTGAGTGAGGTTGATTTGCACGCGCTACCCGACGAAGTTCGCAAGAGCCGATTCGAGTACGCCCGGCAACGCCTTGCTGGAGCGGGCGCACATTTTCTTATTCAATCTATTCGTGAATTGCCGGTTATTATTGACTCGATTAATACCCGCTTGGCACGCGGCGAACGACCCTGACTCCGTACATATCCGCCTTCGGCGGCATGTAGTTTCGCTTCTGCAACCGTTTAACCAGGGAGAATGGCCATGAAATCGAAGTATGTGCGTTACTTGCTGTTGGGGTTGATGTGCGGGGGGTTTGCAGCGGCGGGATACTGGGCCGGTATGGTATCCCCGAAAGCGGAGGCGTCCATTGAAGGGACACTTGCCTTGCCCGCGATAACTCAGAGCCAAGGAGCCGTGGGGAACGGCGCTTACACTGTACTGCCCATATTGGATGGTGGTAGCGGGTATACGTGGATGGCCTACGCCATCGCGATTTCTCCGAAGGGCAAGGTCTCAATCTTGAAAACTCACCCGAAGGAAGAAGCGGAAATCGGCACCATTCTCAAGCAGTTCAGTATCGAGTAGCCAACGCAATTTGCAGAACCGCCGGCAACCCTCTTACTGCGGGGGTGCCGGCGGTTTGATTTCGGATTGCGTCGGTTATGAATAAACTCGATCGGGGTGGTAGGGGACCACCGACGCATCGATCGCTTTAGACACGGCGGAACGGATTTCGGCGGCTTTCAGTCCGCTGGCGATGCATTCTCCCAATGCGTCTTCCAGATGCGAACGAACCATTTGAGATACTCGGTCTTTGCAGAGTTTAGGCGCCTTTTCACTCACGGTTACGCCTACACCCCGACGAGTGGTCACGAACCCAAGCAATTCCAAATCGCGGTACGCCTTTGTGACCGTGTTCGGATTCACATTGAGGATCTGGGACATGTCCCGTACAGAGGGAACAGTATCCCCGGGTTGGTATTTGCCTGCTGCAATGGCAAACATGACCTGATTCTCAATTTGCACATAAACCGCAATAGGGCTCTTGATATTGATATGAAACAACGCGGCATTCGTGTTCATATCGTCCTCCTGTGTAATGGGTTGTCAAAACTTCAAACCACGACGCGCACAAAACCCCGATTGTACAGGTACCGGGCATAAAAGGCCAAATTGATCCAATAAGTCACAAAGATAAGCCGGAGATTATTGAGTATTCGGCATATGCAATCCCAAATGGCTTCCCGTCTTCCGGTAGAAATCCAGAAAAACCTGTACTTTGTGCGATTGCAGTGTTGTCCAACCTTCATACTATGGTACAGACTCCTAAGGAAACACCACTGCGGCCCATCGCGTTCCCGATTTCTCCTACAATATCCGCAAAACCTGAAGATCGCTGAATCCACTCCCCGGCTTGGCGTCGCATGGTACTCAAATAGCTCTAAAGACTCAAATAGCATTGCCCGGTATGATTAATGACTCGAGACTCTCTGGCGTGGACACTGAGGCTGCATTCGATTCTGTGACTTGCCTGCATTGGTTGAAGTGGGCAACCTTTACGGCAGGACCGGATTGGAAATGGGTGTATTCGTTGAATCCGCGGCAACACGCGGATTTCTTGTTTTGATGGACTTTGCGATTCCAGTGGCGCTTATGAGATAAGGAACATACGGTCAGGCAGATACGCCGTTCGAGTGACTCACAAAGCGCAAATTGGACTACAGATAGTATTGATCCGAGAGCGGCTGTTCATACTTGTCTTGCCATCGTCCACTGCCGTACTGTATGTCGACCTCGCAAGATTTGAAAAGTCAGAATAGAATCGCAAACGCATAGTGTATCACCGAGAGATGATTGTCCCATGAATATGCACCAGCCAGACATAGAAGGCCGCAAAAAGGATTCGGCGTGCATCCAGAACCAACCCGCATGAGGTATCCGAACACGCGCCCTATTGAACCGTCGCGACAGGAGGAGTATCCCTCGGATCGTTTTGGCCGGCCGATGCATGACCTGAGGATATCGGTTACTGACAAATGCAATTTTCGTTGCACGTATTGTATGCCTGAAACGACCTATCACGAGTCCTATCATTTTCTTCAGAAGAGCGAATTGCTGACCTTTGAAGAGATTTGTGTGCTGGCACGGTCATTCGTGAAACTGGGCGTGCGCAAGGTTCGCATAACGGGCGGAGAACCGTTGCTCCGGCGTGACCTGGATCAGTTGGTACTTCAGTTGGCTGGAATTGAGTTGTTGGAAGACATCGCGCTTACGACCAACGGCGTGCTGCTGCCATCCTATGCACAGTCGTTGATGCGCGCTGGATTGCGTCGTATCACCTTAAGCCTTGATACGCTGGATGACGCCGTATTTGGCGCGATGAACGGGGGGCGATCGGGCGTTGACGCGGTTCTCCAGGGTCTTCGTGCCGCCGAAGCGGCCGGTTTTCCTCCCGCAAAAATAAACGCCGTCGTCATCCGTGGACTTAATGAGCATACGGTGGTCGAACTGGTACGGCGCTTCAAAGGCACGGGCCATATCGTACGTTTTATTGAGTATATGGACGTTGGGACCTGCAATGGCTGGGGAATGCACCAAGTGGTTCCATCGCGGGAAATCTGCGCGATGATAAACGCGGTCTTTCCGATAGCGCCTGTGGAGCCCAATTACCGGGGTGAGGTTGCGGCCCGATACCGGTTCTTGGATGGATCGGGGGAAATTGGGTTCATATCGTCTGTAAGTGCACCTTTTTGCGGAGACTGCACGCGGATGCGACTCTCCGCGGAAGGAAAGCTATACACCTGTTTGTTTGCTTCGGATGGATTCGATCTTCGCACTCCATTGCGGGATGGCGCACACGAGGAGGAAATTACGGCCTTGATTGCGTCATTGTGGCAGCAGCGCGCAGATCGGTATTCTGAGGTACGCATGGAGACTTTGAATTCACCTGAGATGCGCAAGCACGTGGAAATGTACCATATTGGAGGTTAGGAGATCGTATGCTGTCCCACATTGACGAGAAGGGTCAGCCGCGCATGGTGGACGTGGGAGAGAAGCCCATGTCCCGACGGTCCGCGCGCGCGCGCGCGCTGATTCACATTCCCGATGAAGTAGCCATGCTTATTCGAGACGGCGCTCTTCGTACCCAGAAAGGTCCCGTGTTTCACACGGCCATCATTGCGGGCGTAATGGCGGCGAAGAAGACCAGCGAGTTGATCCCGTTTTGCCATCCTATTGGATTGGACGATTGCCAGGTGGAAATCACGTTGCCGGAACCTGACAGGATTCAGATAGATTGCGTGGTCAGCGTGTACGGGAAGACGGGTGTGGAAATGGAAGCGATGACCGGTGCTTCGGTCGCGGCATTGACCGTGTACGATATGTGCAAAGCGGCCTCACATGGCATCGTCATTCAGGAAATCCGATTGATGGAAAAAAGAGGCGGCAGGTCCGATTATGCCGTGCGCTAGTTCCAACTCGGAGAAAATCCACCCGAAGCCGTTCGTATACAATCCCTATGAGATTGGCTTCTGCTGTGGTCAAACCGAGCTGATTGGCGCACTCGTTTCGGGTGTAATCGCAGAGGCATTTCGCGACTGTCTGGTGGGGCGCGTGGTTTGCCGCGGACCGGAAGTAGGGTCCGAGACAGCGAGGGATGCCTTTTCCGGCGTTAACCTGTTTGTCACGGGGAACCAACAGGGTTTGCAGTATCCATCAGTACTGGATTCCTTTGTGGGGTCCCGTCCATTGCTGGACTGCGACGTGGTGTTTACGGAGTGTGTCGAATTGTTCGACGGCTGCAAGGTTGTGGTGGCTGTTGACGGCGTTCAACCAGTCCAGGAGCAGGTACTTGCCTATGTGGGGCCGCTAAACGCATGTCCAATTCTGGCGCCAGACCAAGCGTTTTATGCGTTCGATGACGTACCGGGACTTACCCAACGGGTGTGCGAATACCTTGTTGGCGAGGCAGGGCGAGTTCCCCTGCGGGGTCTGGTGCTGGCTGGAGGACATAGCTCCCGCATGCAGTCAGACAAGGCGCGGATCGACTATCACGGCCGGCCTCAGGTTTTGCATGCCCTGGAATTGTTGCGTAGCGTTTGCGTGTCGGCGCACGTGTCCATTCGCCCCGACCAAATTGATGAGCCGTTCTATGCGGGCTTGCCATTAATTTCGGATACCTTTTTGGGTCATGGTCAAATGGGTGCCATACTGACTGCTTTGACCCAAGATCCCCGGGCTGCGTGGCTTGTACTGGCGTGTGATATGCCTTTCGTCGATCACGAGGTGCTGCGGCACTTGATTGCGGAACGCAACCCATTCCGTCATGCAACTGCATTTGCCAATGTCGAGCAAGGCTTTCCAGAGCCACTTTGTACGATTTACGAGCCGAAATCGATACATAGGATGCTTGCATTTCTGGCGGCAGGATATGATTGTCCGCGCAAGATGCTTATCAATTCCCGGATCGCGCTTATCACCCCGCCCGAGTCGCGGACATTACAGAATGTGAACAACCCCGACGAACGGGACTCGGTTCGACGATTCCTTGCAACGGGTTGATGTTGATGGAGCCCGGATGATTACTGTCCATGTACGATATTTTGCGTTGATGCGCGAGCAGCGAGGCCTTTCCGCTGAAGAGGTGCGTACAACGGCGTCCACTCCCCGCGCTTTGTACGGTGAATTGCAGCGAACTCATGGATTTACTTTGCACCTTGAACAACTTAAGGTAGCGATTAACGAGACGTTTGGCGATTGGGACACACCGCTGTCCGAAGGCGACACGGTCGTCTTCGTTCCTCCGGTGGCGGGAGGCTAACGGTGTTTTCATTGAGTCAAGACACCATCGACACCGCCACATTAAAAGCAACGATGATTGCGCCTGAAGCCGGAGCCTTCACATCGTTTGAAGGCTGGGTTCGTAATCATAACGAGGGTAAAGCAGTTACCCGGCTGGAATATGAAGCCTACGAGTCGATGGCCGTCGCTGAGGGGTGCAGGATTGTTGAGGACGCCATTCGCCGTTTCGGGTTGATCACCGCGCACTGCGTACATCGCATTGGCGGGCTGGGCATTGGCGACATGGCCGTCTGGGTAGGTGCGGTTTCCGCACATCGCGACGAGGCGTTCAAAGCCTGCCGGTACATTATAGACGAGGTCAAGCACCGAGTACCCATATGGAAAAAGGAGTACTACATCGACGGGAATTCGGGGTGGGTCAATTGCGAGCGTTGCGCTGCACACGGACATGGCCCAGTGGGATCGAGCGTTGCACCCGATCCGGCTCTGTATTACGACCGTCAAATCCGGCTTCGCGAAATCGGTACAGACGGACAACATAGACTGGCCAACGCCCGCGTACTTGTTGTGGGGCTGGGTGGGTTGGGTTCTCCCGCAGCAACTTATCTGGCGTCCGCGGGAATCGGCGTTCTCGGCCTGTGTGAATCCGACTCGTTGGATATCAGCAATTTGCATCGTCAGCCCTTGTACAGCGCCATCGACGTTGGTAAGCCGAAGATCGAACTTGCCCTTCATCGACTTCGAGCGCTGAATCCGGGTATAGAATTGCGCCAACACGATCATCGTCTCACGGCCGAAAACGCGTATTCCCTATTCAACCAGTATGATTTGGTGCTCGACTGCACGGACAATTTTCCGACAAAATTTCTCATCAACGACGCTGCAGTCTTACTGGGTATGCCGGCAGTTTTTGGCAGCCTTTATCAATTTGAAGGCCAGATTCAGGTTTATGTTCCTGGGGAATCGGCGTGTCTGCGGTGCCTTTGGCCGACCATGCCGGATCCGGGCTGTGTGGGTACGTGTGCCGAGGTGGGTGTGCTTGGGGCTATTCCGGGAATTCTCGGGGCCATGCAGGCCATGGAAGCCTTGCGTCAACTCTTGGCTATTCCGGGAGGCCCAGTCAATGGAATTGCAATCGTGGATTGTCTGGATCTGAGTATACGGAAGGTGGTCATTGAAAAGAGTTCCGGGTGTCCGGTGTGCGGGGCGAATCCTTCCATATCCGATTTGTCCCCGGAGAATTACGGGCCGGACGAGTCCATAGAGCTTGACTACCAGCAGATTCTCATTGGGACGATAGAAAGGTTCACGTTGGTTGACGTGCGAGAATTGGACGAGGTTGAGCGCGAACCGATTTCCCTGAGCGCCGTACTATCCGTTCCCCTCAGCCGCATCGATTTTGCCTCTCCGCCTTTTGAATGTGACCGGTCCTATGTGTTGTGCTGTAGCCATGGACACCGCAGCCGAAGTGCAGCGCGGGTGTTCCACAAACAGGGATATCCAAACGTATTCTCGTTGCGCGGGGGAATTCGCTCCTTGCCCGCCAAGTCTTAGGAAGTTGTTGGCCACTCTTTGTTTGTTACGTCTTTGCATAATCGTGCCGTTTCGATATACTGTAGGTGTGTGGACGGCCGGGGGATTCGTAGACAGGGCATCTCCCGCAAGATTGCACCGCAATCAGGAGGAATCGCATGAGCAAGTCAAAGAGTTGGAAATGGATGCTAGGAAGTGGTTTGCTGGCGCTTGTGCTGGCGTTGTTTGGCCCTTCGTTGCTTTCGCATGCGGACGAAACGGACGATTCGGGCGACACGGGCGACGACGTAAGTTTGGAAGATATTACGTTGGAAGAGTGCCTTGCCGAACTTGAAGCGGCGGGACTGGAAGTGTAGCAGACGTGCCGCGCGTTTGTGCGGCATAGAAACTTTGGCAAATTGGAGACACCCTTTCCAAGTGGGGTGTCTCCAACGTTTTTAGGTGACACAGGTGCGTCCGGTTCTGTTTTCCATAGGCAATACATACATCGGCGCCTATTCGACAGCTATACTACTTGCCGTATTGACCGCGCTTGCCACCCTATTCTGGCGTGTCAAAAGGGACGACATACACTTTATTTTACTCATCCCCATGCTGTCCGTGGCGTTGTTATGCGGATGGATGTTGAGCCGGTCCACCCTGTTGTTTGATCCTCGGCACGAGGCATTGGGCTTGCGTGTGTTCTCTCCTTTTCAAAAGGCACCGTCCTCCTTTACGGTATTTGCCATTGGCGCAGGAGTAGCATTGTTGATTGGACTCGCGCCACTGCGACTCAAAGCGGTCGACTATCTCGACGCGCTCGCTCCTTCGGCACTACTTGGTCTTGCGGTGGCTAAATGGGGATGCGTATTTGCCGGGTGCTGTGCCGGTGGCCTTGCGCCTGCCTATCTGGGCATAACCTATCCCTATGGAAGCACACCGTATGAGACCCAATGGCGCTCCAATTTGATTGTGCCCCCTCGCGGATTGGTTCACACCACCGCGGAAGGCGAAACCAACCTCTGGGGCCACGAACAGTTCCTGCATTTGCGCCGTGAGCAGTTTCAACGATTATTGGACCGCTTTCCGGACGAAGTCTCAGGCAAGAGCGCAACCGACATCGCGCATCTCGCGGGTCAGACGCGAAGCCTTCCGGTTTGGCCCACGCCGATTCTTTTCTCGTTGGCTGCCTTGGCATTGGGGATTGTGGCAGAGCAGATCTATCGGAAGGGTCCATGTCGGGGTGCGACGCTTGCCTTTGTGCTCCTATCCTACGGGGTATTGCGTTTGACCCTCGATAGCCTTCTGGCCACCCGGGTGTACGTGATCGGCGGTTTGGCCGTGTCCCAATGGATCGGGCTCGCCGCTCTCGGTCTGGGGTTGCTTTTATTGTTTCGCACACGAAGATCAGCCCTGCGGAAAGCGGATTTGAACGGTGACGGGGAAACTACAGCTTGAATTGCCATGTTTCGCCCTTCATCATATCTGCTTTTGCAGCCCAATCGTGGGATCCGACAGGCTAGGCTTGGGGTGCCCGTATGAAGAAAGGTGTACACAATGGCTGACCGAATTGGCTTCGGGTTAATTGGATGCGGAAATATCGGCCCGATTCATGCCCTTGCCATATCCGAAATACCGTCTGCAAAGCTCGTTGCCGTGTCCGACGTGGTTCCCAAGAATGCCGAAGCGCTAGCGGGGAAGTACGGCGCGGATGTCTATTCGGATTACAAAGAAATGATACAGCGGCCGGATTTGCATGCGGTCAGTCTCTGCGTGCCGAGCGGAATGCGGGCGGAAATTGCCGAGGTTTGCGCCAAAGCCGGCAAACACATTTTGTCTGAAAAGCCGTTGGAAGTATCGACTGACCGTATTGATCGAATACTTGCGGCCGTAGATGAAGCGAATGTTTTGTTGGGGTGCATCTTTCAGTACCGTTTCGCGGACGGACCCAGGGAGATCCAACGCGCCCTGAACTCTGGCCGATTTGGCAAATTGGTGCTAGGCGATGCGTACATTAAGTGGTATCGGTCCCAAGAGTATTACAATAGTGGGGCTTGGCGCGGTACCCGTAAGCTCGATGGCGGTGGGTGTCTAATGAACCAGGGTATTCACCAGATCGACTTGCTTCTTTGGTACTTTGGCCCTGTGAAGCGCGTCACAGCTCAAACGGCTTTGGTAGGTCATGAGGGGCTGGAAGTCGAAGACTTGGCGTGCGCGATGCTTCAATTTGAGAACGGGGCCATGGGCTGTATTGAGGGGAGTACAGCGATCTGGCCGGGACATCCTGCTCGCGTGGAGATTCATGGGACCGAGGGTTCGGTTGTCTTGGAAGATGGCGAAATTGTATCGTGGAAGTTCAAGAATGAGCTTCCGGAAGACAAGGCCATCGTGGATCGGTTGAATCAGGGCAGTGCAACAGGTTCCGGCGCGGCGGATCCACTGGCCAATCTCAAGCACGAAGCGCATCGCAGGCAGATTGAGGATTTTGCGCTTGCCATTCGCGACGGACGGGAGCCCGCCATCGTGGGCCGGGAAGGCCGGCGCGCAGTCGAGCTAATAGAAGCAATTTATCGATCGGCGGAGACTGGTAGGCCGGTGGACCTGTAAAGACTTGGCCAGGTGCAGGCCACTGAATTCGGTATTACTTACATAGAATCAAAATTGCTGCGGATTTAAAGTATAGCGCTTCTGGCAGAGTCCACAGCGTCAGAATCGAAATTCAAGAAAGCTGAAGCCAAATCGTCCTTAGCTGCAAACCACATACGTCTCGTTGCCTGTCGCAATGCATGACGCCTTGCTGAAGCCAGTCCAGGCCATGCCGTCCCCGTGGTTTCGCGTTAACAAGCAGGTCAAATAAATCCTGCTCCAGGAGACCAGTGTATGCGTTTGTCGTTTCTGAAGCCCCTCGTTGTCGCCGCAGGCGTAGCGGCTGCCGCGTTGGCAGTTTCGCCGGCCATGGCCGAGGAGGCCGTCATTGCCAAGGTAGGCGATACGGAGACCGTGACCCAGAAGGAGTTTGACAAGGCGATCGCCATGATTCGCCAGCGCCAGGCGATGCAGGCCCAGATGACCGGGAGCGAGCCGCCGGAGGCGTTCACCGCCGAGCAGATGAAGAATATTTTGGATTCCCTGATTGATAATCATGTGCTTTTCATTCTGGCGCAAAAAGAAGGTTTCGCGTTGAAAGACGATGAAATCGATAGCAAGGTTGCCGAAACGAAAAAGAACATGCCAGCCGGTATGTCGTTCGAGGACGCGCTCAAGTCTGAAGGACTTACGGAAGCTGACTTTCGGGACATGATTGCGCGCGGCGGCGCTATTCGTGCGTTTACCCAAGCCAAGATGGATGAGGTCCAAGTCACGGATGCAGATATAGAGGCTCAATACGAAAAGTCGAAGACTGCGGGTGAGCTGGATTCGGTGAACGTGGCGCACATTCTGGTTAAGGTGGATGACCCATCCGAAGATGCCTGGACGACCGCAAAGGTCGAAATTGATGCGGCGCACAAGCGCGTGACGGATGGTGAAGCGTTTGCTGACGTGGCCAAGGAAGTCTCCGACGATCCCGGATCGAAAGACAATGGTGGCGCCTACGACAACGTAGTTCGTGGTGTGATGGTTCCGGAGTTTGAGTCCGTGGCGTTCGGCACCGAAGTGGGCAAAGTCTCGGCACCTTTCAAGACGCAGTTTGGTTGGCACTTCCTTACGGTCACAGCGAAGGGCCAAGTGAGCAAGGAAGAGGCGTCGGGCAAGATTCGCGAGGGTCTGACCGGTCAGAAGCAAATGGAGCACATTGAAAAGGTTGTCGCGGATGGCAAGGCGGCCTTAAAGATTGACATCCTTGTCACCGATTTGCAGGTGACGCCACCGGCGGCACCCGCGGATGGCGCCGCGGAAGAGGCGATTTAATTCGTTTACTTTAGGAAGTGGAGTGGGGCATGACCCGGGTTCTGACGGTTGGCCTGGTTGGCGCGGGAATGTTTGGCGGCGATGTGCACATGCGCACATTTTGCCAATTGCACTTGAATGGACTAACTCCCTGGCTGGGCCGGTTGGGGTTGGACACGCTTGCCCGACCCTTGGGTGACGTGGAAATCCGTTTCATTGCTTTGGCGACCCGGTCGGAACAGACAGGCCAATCCAAATTGCGGGAGTATGCTCCCCAAGGGATGGAATTCGCGCTATATCATGGCGAGACTCCTTGGGAAGACATGCTCAACGAGCATCCGGATTTGGATGTGCTGGCGGTCGCCACGCCAGACCATTTGCATGCCGCACCGATACTTGCGGCCTTGAAGCGCGGTGTCCATGTGATTACCGAAAAGCCCATGACACTGGACGGGTATGAAGCGGACGCCATTGTTGCTGCCGCGCGTGAGTCTCATTGTCTGGTCGGGGTCGATATGCACAAACGCTACGACCCCGACCATTTGCGCATTCGCGACGATTTGTCGAAGCGTATTGGGACACCGCTGTACGGACGGGCGGTTTTGGAAGAGCCGCTATCGATATCCACGCAGGTGTTCCGGAAGTGGGCTGAGCAAAGCGATCCGTTCAGTTATGTCGGTTGTCATTGGACGGATCTATTCATTTCCTATTTTGGCGTGAAGCCGGTAAGTCTGCATGCGGTGGGCCAGAAAGTAAAATTGCGCCAAGAATATGGCATGGACGCCTTTGATTCCGTTCAGGTCAAGATTCAGTTTGATAACGGCATGAGCATCGATTTTGTAAACAATTGGATTGTTCCGGATGAATTCGAGGCGCCCGTGAATCAGGAAAGCATGATTTGCGGCACGCGCGGAATGATCGAATCCGATTCACAGTACAGGGGTCTGCGTTACCATGAGCAAGGCAAAGGGACTCAGACTCGCAATAGTCATTTTACACGCGACGTCCGGCGAGAAGACGGCAGCCACGCCTATGTTGGCTACGGTATTGACAGTCTCGTAGTCTGTCTGGCCAAAGTTTCTGAAATCAAGTTTCTGGGCCGGAGCACGGAGGCATTAAGAGGGTCTTACCCGGACGCGGAAGAGGGCCGCTTGACTGCGTTGATCGTGCAGGCGGCGCGCGAAGTAATTCGCCGCAATTTCTCGTATTTCGAGTCGGGCAAAGGGGCGCACGTTACAGCGGGTTTCGGACCGGAAGGGATTACGGTCTACGACCCCTTCCGTGGCCCCGAGAAGATTTACGACCGGCCCGTATAAGCGGGAGAAAACCCTTCCCTCGTGCGAGCAGACCGATGCTGAGCCAACCATCTATTTATTTCTTAAGTATTCCGCCTCGTCCCGAACTCAAAAAGATACCTTGCAGGTTCATCTTCAATTCTTCCGGGTTGTCCGACGCCCATTCTGCCTCTTCTTGCGAAACGAGCTTTCGCTTCACTAAATCAACGAGGCTCATGTTAAAAGTCTGCATGCCGTCTTCTTTGCCTGCCGCAATTGCGTTGGGAATCATCTTGACGTTGTTTTCCCGTATCAATGCCGCAATTGCCGGGTTGCTGATGAGGATTTCAACGGCCGGGACGCGTCCTTTTCCGTCGGTTGTCTGCAGGAGACGCTGGGCAACGCACGCTTTCAACTGCAGCGATAGCTGAGACCGCACTTGATCCTGTTGATTGGAAGGAAAGAGGTCCAAGATGCGGTCGATGGTCAGCATTGCGTTGGTTGTATGCAGGGTACTGAATACCAGGTGACCGGTTTCAGCGGCAGAAATGGCCGCCTGAAACGTATCTTTGTCTCGCATTTCACCAATAAGAATTACATCGGGATCTTCACGCATTGCGGCCCGCAATGCTGTATGGAAATTCTGGGTGTCTATGCCCATCTCGCGCTGCGAGATGATGCTCTTCTTGTTGACATAAAGATATTCAATCGGGTCTTCCAGCGTGATGATGTGACCACGTCTGGACTCGTTAATCTTGTCAATGACTGAAGCCAATGTTGTTGACTTGCCGCTACCGGTAGTTCCGGTAACGAGCACGAGGCCCCGAGGCATTCTCGTGAGCAACTCCATCCCGAGCGGGAGATTCAGTTCGTCAAAATTGAGAATCTTGCCTTTTACGTGTCGCATCACGATGCCAATGGAACTGCGCTGCTTCATACAGTTTACGCGAAACCGGCCGAGACCCGGCACGCTCAGGGCAAGGTCTGCGTCACCTTTTTCCAATAGAGTGTCTCTTTCCTTGGGGGTCATCATGTCGTCGAGAAAGCGTAGGGTATCCTCAGGCTTCAGGATCTCGACATCGCGAATGAATCGAATAACGCCATCAATACGAACTGCAGGCGGACTTCCTACCGTCAAATGGACGTCAGAAGCCCCGTTCTTCACGGCATAGGTCAGTATCTTCTGCAGGGTTATCATGGTCCACGGCCCCCTTTATTTAAACGCCCAAGTATATCAGAGCCGCACGAAGGCCACCACTGAAATTCGGGTGGATGACCATCCTGGCCGCCGGATTCAGACGGCCGCCAAGGTTTCGTTGCGGAGCCGCTCCAGCAAGGCGATACCCCTGTGAAGGGTAGAGTCAGTCGCGGCGAAGCTGATTCGGAAATGGGAATTCTGATCGCTGAAAACTGACCCTGGAATTATGAGGAGTCCGTTTTCGATGGCTTTGGCCACAAACAGATCTCCGTTCCCCGACGGGGCTTGCGGAAAGATGTAAAAGGCGCCTCCGGGTTTCACCGCGTGGAATCCGAGTTGGGTCAGGCCATCATGGATAATGTCTCTTTTCTTTCTGTAGGCGTCAATTTTGGCGGAGTGATCGGTGTTCAGCGCTTTTACCGCTGCCTTTTGCGCGAAACTTGGCGCACACACAAAGGTATACTGCTGCAAGGTATTCATTGCCTGAATCACATCGTCAGGACCGGCGGCGTATCCGACACGCCAGCCCGTCATCGCTGCAATCTTGGAGAAGCCGTTGAGGACGATAACATGCTCGTACTTACCCGCCATGGATGCACGATCACCGTCATAGGAAAGCCCCTCGTAAATCTCGTCGGACAGAACCAACAGGTTATGCTTTCGTGCCAGGTCGGCGAGAGCTGCCAACTCGGAGGCATTCAACACGACGCCCGTGGGGTTGGATGGGGAATTAACAATCAACATCTTGGTTTTGGACGTAATCGCCTGCTTGACGCGTTCTGGCGTCAGTCGAAAATCGGGATACGTGTTAACCGGGACCGGCGTTCCCCCAAGCAAATTTACCAAATGCTTGTACATCACGAAGTAGGGATCGCCGAAAATAACTTCGTCGCCGGGATTAATTGTCGCCATGAGCGCCAAAAAAAGGCCCCCTGAGACCCCCGATGTGATCATGACGTTTTTGAGGGGTGTCCCAAAAGTACGCTCATAATATGCGGAACAGGCTTCTCGCAATTCCTCTGTGCCCCAGGTTTGCGTATAGGAATTAAAGCCATCTTGGATGGCCTCTACGGCCACGTCTTTTACAATTTGGTCGACATCATAGTCGGGTTGGCCAATGCTGAGATTGATTGGATCTTTCAGTTTTGCCGCCAGGGCGAATATTTTTCGTATTCCACTTGCGTCAATTTTTTTCATCCGGTCGGCAAGTACAGTCATGTGTCGCTCCATCCCTCGGAATTGGGTGGCAGATTCTACAAATTCTCTTGCTCAATGCGCAATGGGACCGTGTTTTTCCTGGGCTATGAATGGCCAATGTCCTAACTTTCTGTGTTAGCTCAATCTGTCGTATTGGGCTTGACAGCGATCAGTTCCGAACTGGATTCAAAATAGGATCCACCGTGCTTGTTCTCAAACCGTACAAAACCTACTCCCTGCTTAAACCAACGTGCCTCGTATCCGCCGAGTGTTTGATATCGAAGTTGGTATGTATTTTCTATCTGGCCGAATGGAGTCTCGATCGGTTCCACGGCTTGGACGATCCAATACCAAAGCCCTGGATTCGGAGCCGGCCCTTGTCCGGCTTCAAATCTTGCTGTCAACTCGCTATCGGCCTCTTCGCGGGTACGTTCAGACCATTTGTCGCGCAGTTTCAAGGGAAAATGTAGACATGGCGTAACTCCGCCTTGGGCAAGGGATCGTGCAAAGTCAGGCATCAACTGGTTGGCGGAATGATTCCAAACTCTATCGTCAACTTCATATACATAGTCACCGGCAAACAGCAGGTGATCGGTTCTATCATTGGCAAGATTCTCTCGAAACCATTGTAAGCTTGTCTCAGTAGCATCCTCGGGGACGTCGTACTGAATATTCGAGTTGGTCACCCGGCGAATTACCATGGTGCCCTCGGGAATCTGGATGTGCTTTATGACGGTAATCGCCCGGATCCACGATATAGTTGCGACGTGATTTCCCGGACCGACAGCCGACTTGTACACATTCCGATAAATCTGCGATTGTCCGAGGGGGTGCGGGAAGTGGGTCATGGATTCTACGTGTTCGGTTTGGTCACCGCTCAGGTGAGAAGCAGCACACAAGCCGATTGTGAGCAGAAACAGAGACATACGTCAGCCCTTTTTAAGCGGTACAAGGCATCAGAACTCGATGTGGACAGCGATACTTTTGAAGGCCGGTGTCTTTGATTGGGCGTCGAGGGCGCGCGGTACGAGCACATTGGCCTCAGGATAATACATGGCGACATTTCCCTGGCGTATATCAAACTCGCGCACGTGAATGCCCTGCATGATTCCCGTGGCGCTTCTCACCGATACCGGCTGGTCCTCACGCAATCCCAAGCGGAGTATGTCTTGCCGGTGCATCAGGATTATGTCTCGCCGTTCCTGACCTCGGTAATAGTCTTCTTCTTCGTACACGACTGTATTGAACTGTCCCTCGGAACGAAGCGTCATCAGACGAAAAGCTCCGTTTCCGCCCTTCAAAGCCGGGAGAGGTGCGGCATGAAAACGGGCACGGCCCGAAGGGGTGGAGAATGCAGGCGCATGGAATGTGCGGCCTTTGATATAGAATTCCTTTCGTGTTGCTCCGATGTCCGCCGCTTCCTCGTAGCCTGGAATCACAGCGGCAATGGCTTCACGAATTCTGCCGTGTTCTTCCATGGCTTTCCAGTCCACTGGGGATTCATCTCCAAACAATCGCTGTGCCAGGCTTGCGACTACTTGCACTTCGCTTCGCGGCCCTTCGTATCGTTTGGGTCCACCATCGCTCAGCCGAACGTAGTTGAACATTGATTCCTGGGTAGTTGATTGCGACTCTTCGTCGCGTGCCAGTACGGGCAAAATCAGGGTTTCCTGGCCGCGGCCTCTGGCATGCCCGGTATTTAGCGTGGTGCTCAGATAGATGACTGTGTCTACGCTCCGCAGAGCACGGTTTGCGAAAGTAGCGTCGGGATTCGAACCATACAAATTTCCTCCCACGCAAAATGCACAGCGAATGCCGCCAGCCTCGGCCTTTACCATACTGGCCATCGTGTCGAGCCCTTGGGATCTCGGCAACGTTGCGCCATAATGAGCTTCCAGGTTGCGTAGCACCGCTTCCTTAAGTTTTGGTGTAACCCCCATTGAACCTATCCCCTGCACATTGCTATGTCCGCGAATAGGGAGAAGACCCGCATGGGGGCGGCCGAGCATGCCGCGCATCAAACACACGTTTCCCATCATTTGCACGTTTTGGACACCGTGTTCATGGTGGGTAACGCCCATGGCCCAGGCAAAAATCGCGCCTTTTGATGCGATATAAACATCCACAACACAATTAATGGTATTTCTGTCTACACCGGATTTCTCGACCACTTCGTCCCACGTCAGACTTCGGATAAAGGATTCAAACTCGGACCATTCTTCCGTATGCTGATCGATGAAATTCGAATCAGCGGCGTTTCGCTCCAGGATTTCTTTCGCAAGTCCCGCGAAAAAAGCCGTGTCACCGCCAATATGCGGTTGTACGTAGATGTCGGCGATCTTGGTTCCAAAGAGAAAACTGGACATGACTGACGGAATCCTGAATTGAACCAAGCCGACCTCGCGAATCGGGTTGACGACGATAACCTTGCCTCCATTCTTCTTGAGGCGGTCGATAGTCGTCATAAGGCGCGGGTGATTGGATGCGGGATTGGCCCCTACAAGAAACAGCACATCGCAATGTTCGACGTCTTCCAGGACCACGCTTGCTGTGCCTGACCCGTAAATGCTATGCAGACCCACCCCCGATGCTTGATGGCAGTAATAGGAACAGTTGTTGACGTTGTTCGTGCCATACACACGCGCAAATAGTTGGAGTAAGAACCCAGCTTCGTTAGAAGAGCGTCCACTGAAGTAGAAGAACGTTTCATCGGGATCCGACGCACGAAGTCGCTTCGAGATCCGGTCGATGGCTTCGTCCCATGAAATGGTTCGATAGTGGGAGTCACCGGATCCGGCGAATAACGGCTCTACGATCCGGCCCGCTGCTTCCAACTCTCGGGGGGAAAACCGTTCAAGGTCAGTCAGACTGAATTCCCTGAAGAAATCCGGCCGGATACGGCCTTGCATGTCCGCGGTCATGGCTTGGATAGATTTTTTGCAGACTTCCGGAAAGTGGCCGAGTTCGTTTACCATGCCTCCGGATTGTCCACCCATTCCCAACGCGCACGTCTTGCATGCGTTCTTTGTACGCAGTGCTTTCCACAATCGCCAAGCACCGCCTGCTTGCCGGGCCTTTCGAAGCGTGTAAAGAATGGCCGGCCAACCTCCGCCGGCTTTGGGAAGGCGTCGCGCCGAACAACTATCAGACATGGGATAAACCCTGCAAAGGTTCAATGTGGGCGTCACTCCGTGTTTACTCGGAGTGACGCCCACGCTATCCAAGTGCTACGCCGCGATCATTCCGTGCGGGTCAATGACAAACTTCTTGGCAGCGCCCTTGTCGAAGTCTTTATAGCCTTTTGGTGCGTCGTCCAACGAAATGGCTTCGACGTTTACCGCCTTGGCAATCTGGATCTTGTCATGCAAAATGCATTGCATCAAGGCTCGGTTATACTTCATCACAGGACACTGGCCGGTTGTAAAGCAATGCGATTTTGCCCAGCCCAGCCCGATCCGAATGCCAAGATTACCGATCTTGGCGTTTTCATCCACTCCACCGGGATCGCCGGTTACGTAGAGGCCTGGAATGCCAATGGCACCACCCGCGCGGGTAACTTCCATTACGGAATTCAACACGGTTGCAGGACGTTCCACGGCGGCATCGTGGCCATGTCCACGTGCCTCGAAGCCGACACAATCCACGGACGAGTCCACTTCGGGTACTCCCACGATTTGCTCAATCTGTTGGGCCAGCGTGGCATCCTTCCGGAGATCGACGGTCTCGCAGCCGAAGCTTTTGGCCTGCGCAAGCCGTTCTGGAATCATGTCGCCGACAATAACGACGGCGGCGCCCAATAGGTGGCATGATGCGGCGCAAGCAAGCCCCACAGGACCGGCTCCGGCCACATACACCACGGACCCAGGACCTACTCCCGCCGTCACCGCGCCGTGAAATCCAGTTGGGAAGATGTCGGACAGAAGCGTTAGATCCTTGATCTTTGCCATGGCTTGTGCCTTATCCGGGAACTTGAGCAAGTTGAAGTCCGCGTAGGGCACCATTACGTACTCGGCCTGACCACCGACCCATCCGCCCATGTCCACGTATCCATATGCCGCACCAGGGCGAGCCGGATTCACGTTCAGGCAAATGCCCGTCTTGCCTTCTTTGCAATTTCGACAGCGTCCGCAAGCGATGTTGAAAGGCACCGAAACAATATCGCCGTTCTTGATGTACTCGACGTCTCGGCCGCACTCAATGACCTCGCCGGTAATCTCGTGTCCCAGAACCAACCCTTCGGGTGCTGTAGTTCGGCCGCGGACCATGTGTTGATCGCTGCCGCAGATGTTGGTTGAGACAATTTTCAGAATGACACCGTGTTCGCATTTGCGATTGCCCAGTGCCAGTTTGGGGTAGTCGATTGTCTGCACTTCGACCACACCCGGCTTGATATACGCTACACCACGATTGCCTGCCATTGCCGAATCCTCCCTCGAAAGTTCGAATCGTTTGGAACTGGGAAAAGGACTGGTACTGCAATCGTTCGAATAGGTAAACGGGCACGGCCCGCCCACATCGAACCTGACTTCGGATGGCACGCGCCCGCCCGGCAAGGTGCTATCCGCCAACCCAAGGACCGATTATGGAGAATAATCTTTAGAATGGCAAGAGTGGGTTCGCCTATATACCGGCGCGCAGCCGCCATAGTTTAGCCTTGCCCGAGTCATGCAGCATTTCGGCATTCCCACCGGCCGTTCCCGCGAAGAGTTCTTCGACGAACGGGCCGAATTCCGCCGGGGTAAACTCGGGATGATCGTAGGGAACATAGAAATAGACAGGCATGCCCACCCGTCGGGTAAATTCCGCGACCCGTTCGTCGTCCGCCTGAAGGGATTGTGGGTCGATAATTACGGAAGGACCGCGATCCCAGATGTAGGCCATCTCGTGTGACACCGTAATCAACGCCGCTCTATCTTCGGACACTGACGCGGAGAGCGCAGCGAAATCAGGGCGATCCGTACCTAGGTTCAAATGCCAGCGCGTGGAATGGTGCTGGTCCGGTTCGTGAATCCAAGTGAGTGGAAATCCAAGCAGGAAAGACCCAGCGATACATACCGAGGCAGCGCGTTTTAGGCGGTTCGTTTCCCCCTCGAGGATTGCGTGGACGGATGGGGTCAGGAACAGCAGGACATATACCGCCAGAAATGGGACCATGAAGCGTATGTCGATGGGGTCGTACTGCTTCAGGGAGCGGGAAACGACGATGAACGCCGGATACCCGCCTGCAAAAAGCAAGGAGGTCCAATAAAACGTGCCCGCTTTCCCCCGAACGAGCGTATCCAATGCCCAGTAAGCGCAGGCAAGGGCAATCGCAGTGAACGAAATCAACACAAGACCTGCGAGCACAGGCCGGCTCAACTCACCCCAAACGCCCGTGACGGTATAGGTGAGATGGTTCACTACGGTTGCCGCATTTTTTGCGAATGACTCCTCAGCCGGGTGCCGATAAGGTCCCATGGCATTTCCCGACAGAGTCGAGTTCATCACAAGCAATCCACTCACCAGTCCACAGCAACCGGCGATACCCGCCACCGCTTGTCTTGTGGTAATGACATGCTTCCACCGTCCCCAGGCAATTGCTAACACAAATGCACACGGAAACGGCAACATGGCGTAGCGAATACAGAACGTAAACCCAGCAGCCAAACCGGCCAGGGTATACGGCCAGACCGCATCTTTCGGAACCGCTTCTGCCTCGATTATCGCCAGAACCAGGAACGCGAAAAGGGTCGAGGTAATTGCGGGCGTCTCCGACCAAGCCGTCCAGGCGACATCCAGGAAAGGAAACGCAAATGAAGCAAGAATTGAAACGGCGAGGCCCGTGCGCGCATTGGTTAGTCGTGAAGCGATAAGATAGAACAGCAGTCCATTCAGACAATAACATAAAAACGGAACCAGCAGGGCTGAGATGGCAATTGGGATGCCAGACAGGGAAACCAAGGCAATCAACAAGGGATAACCGACCGGAAAGGTCGAATTAAATGTTGGGGATTTACCGTCCCAATCCAGGAACCGCAGTCCAATCGGCTCATCCGGCCAGTGAAGTATACCCTTCGCCATTTGAGTATAGGATACGGAATCCGTGGCATGGACTTGCCCTTTGAGAGGAAGCACGTGATACACGACGGCAGGCCAAAGCAACGCAAGGGCCATGAACACAAAAGGTACCAGTGATTTTGAAGCCGAGGAGACAGGCGAACTAATGGGCACGCAGGGTAATCCTTCCGGGTAGGCGCTATCTGCGAATTATACATGGATCCTGAGCAATTCCGTTTGTGGAGCAATTTTGCGGAGAGTGATGCCAGCAGTGGTTTAAAGGTAGATCGACTCTTTTGAGCCACAACTGCACGCCGAGAGCGCCGACAGGCCCTTTATCTAAATATATATAGATAAATATTTTACAGATAAATCAAGACTATTTGCAATTGTTCTTGCAATACAAGGTAGTTTGTTATATTATTTCAACGAGACGAGAATTTATGGCTAATCAAGAGACATCCTTCGACATCTCCAACTGGGTTACCCAAGTCCGCAAGGGACTTCTTGAGCTCTGCATCGTCGCCCAGTTGGCCGAAGGCGAAATGTATGCCTACGACCTGGTCAAACGCCTGGCCGGCATCAAGGCGTTGGCGATCACCGATGGCACAATCTATCCGCTCCTTTCGCGTCTAAAAAGCGCTGGACTCGTAACATCCCGCCTCGAAGAATCTCCGGAAGGTCCCGCGCGCAAATATTATGCACTGACTGCGGAAGGACGGAATTCCGTGGAAATGATGGGCACCTACTGGACCGAATTGGTGCAGGGTATTGGGCAGTTGCTTGAAAGCGAGAAGAACAATGTCGAACTGGACGCCTGAAGCGAAGGAACGCCTCGACGAGTACCTATCAACCGTTGGACGCATATCCGAAAGCCGGGGCGAAGACACCGGCGAGATCGTCGAAGGCCTGAGCATCCACATACGGACCGAAGCGGAAAAGCATTCTGGCTCGGTTGTTACGCTCGAACATGTTCAACGGGCCTTGGCGGCCATGGGGAGCCCCGAAGATATCCTTGGTACTGAATCAACCCAACCACCTTCCCAGTGCGCCACTCCCGCGGTCCAAGGTACAAACGGGAATGGCACGAAGCCGCTTCAAGAGCAAGCCGCGACCGGTATTGGCACGAGTGTGCTCATTTATCTATTTGGCGTTGCGATACCCCTGCTTTCGATGGGATTCGAGTTGTTTACGGGGGTCATGGCCACAATTTTCGTCGATCCAATTCCGACCGTATGGCATATCGTTGCCGGCCTTGTCCTCATTGGATCGATCGTGGTTAGCGACATGTCACTACGAATGGCCGGCCGCAGCGGACACATTCGTTGGCCCGAGTGGGTCCTGTTTCTCAATGCCTATGCCGTCGGTCTTTCATTGATCTATACGCTCATATACCTCCCTATAATTCCGGTCGCAACGTTTGCCATATTGGGTTTTGGCGCCGGGATTATGGGCTTTTCTCCTGTATTTTGTCTCGCCTGTTCACTTGCTCAGATGCGACGCTTCTACATCCACATTTCCAGTCATGCTGAGTTTCCTGTACGCAAAGCGATTTTGCGTTCAGCCGGTGGGGCAGCCGTTGTAGTGCTGTTAACGGCCGGTTATGCGGGACCCGAATTGCTGTCACGCAAGCTCATCGATATGGCTATTTCCGCGGATAAGGACTCGCGATCGAGAGGATTCTGGTGGCTGCAGGCGCTCAGCTTGGAAGAGACCGTCCTTAAGACTTGTTACCGACCAATCGGGATCGGATTGCCTGGAAATCGGCGTTGGTCTGAGTCCGAGGTGTCCCGGCTTGCGGGAAGTCGCGAATTGTACTTCAGGATGACCGGACAACCGTACAACAGCGTCCCCAGGCCGAAAATGAAGGTATCGCGCACCCTGGCCGATATCGGTACGCTTGAGGAAGAACGTATTGCCGACAGCGAGGTCGGGGGAATGGCGGTTGCCGGCCGGGTAGCTGGCCTTAGCCTTCGAGGCAGCCATATTGATGCGAATATTGTGCATTTGGGGGGCGAGTCGGGCGACCCGGCTTTGGCGTATATGGAATGGATAATCGAATTCCGGAACGATTCCGATAACCAGAGGGAAGCCCGGGCTCAAATTGAGTTGCCACATGGCGGAGTCGCGAGCCGGCTGACATTGTGGATAGAAGGTGAAGAACGCGAGGCGGCGTTTGGCGCGCGCCAGCAAGTGCGCGAAGCCTACCAGAAGGTAGCCGTAGTAAGGCGACGAGATCCGGCGCTGCTGAATATCGCCGGTCCCGACAAGTTGTTGCTCCAGTGCTTTCCTGTCCAGCCTCAGTCCACCATGAAACTGAAGATTGGGATCACTGCGCCGCTGGTAATTCGCAACGGCACCGGCTACTTGCGAATGCCTTATTTCAGCGAGCGCAATTTCACCGTTTTGCCGGAATTCCGTCATGACATCTGGGTAGAATGCGATTCTACAGTTCGCGCCAAGAGTCCCATGCTGACTTCCCATACACCGGTGAACGGATGGTCGATGCTCCGCGGAGAGTTAAGCGAAGAGTCACTGCAGTCGCCGAATTCCGGCATAGTCGAGGTCGAACAAGGAACAATTACTGGTACACGTTGGCGTGATGTGCTCCAACAGACGGAAGCATCTATGAGTGTGGAGCCAGCCGCCGGGCAGGCGCGCGAGGGTGAGAAGTATTGCCTTGTGGTTGACGGTTCGGCGTCGATGAGGGCTTTGCCGCTGAATTGGAGCCGCCTTATGGAACAACTCCCGCGCCAAGCCGAAGTGGCGGCCATTTTTGCAGGGCAGGAAGTCGAAGTATATGGACGGGGGTTTCAAGTGCCCGGTACCGATATGGCCACTTGGCTGGACGACCGGATATACCGCGGCGGGTGCGATCCAATTCCCGCCCTGGAAAAAGCGTGGGAATTGGCCAGCGCGAACCGTGCGTCAATTGTGTGGGTCCACGGGCCGCTTCCTGTAGAACTCTCCTCGATCGAAGGCATAAGGCAATGGAACCGTCGGCGCGCGATGGGTGGGGATGGGGCGCCTTCCAGACTGCTGACCATCGAAGCCGTGCAAGGGCCTAATCGCGTGTTGGAACAGTTGGGGGAGATAGGGGGTGTTTTCCGGGTACCCCAATTGGAGTCACTCGAAGCGACACTGGCATTTGCACTGGCCCGGCTGGCTCCAGGAGAGGTGACTCACCATTTTTCTATTACTGCTACTCCGGAAGCCGCGGTCTCACCGGTCATTGGTTTCGCCACGGGGCATTTGGCCCGATTGGCCATAGCCGACCATGCATGGAAGGTGCATCAAGGACATCTCACCCAGGAAATTGAACCCGTCGCGAGCCTGGCGGCTACGTCGCGTCTCGTAACTCCACTGACGGGGGCTGTGGTATTGGAACAGGCCGCGCAGTACGAAGAGTTCGGGCTGGATCCCTCTGAGAATATGGAATCGATCCCAGGAATACCGGAGCCGGAAGAATGGGCGCTCATTGTCGTTGCCGGCGTCACATTCATTCTTCTGCTGTGGGTACAACGAAAGACGCGCGCAACGGGCGCGCACACGGCCTAGATGTTGCAGCGGGATGAATTTCTATCCGAAAGCGGTAGACGTATAACCGCATCGAGAATTCGTTCGGCGATATCCGCAATGGCAAGATCCTTTATCTTCTGGTGTGTGTTCGCCTTTGCATTGTATATCGTTTCCCTGTTTTTTGGCGACCAT
Source organism: Candidatus Hydrogenedentota bacterium (assembly GCA_045863295.1). Taxonomy (GTDB): domain Bacteria; phylum Hydrogenedentota; class Hydrogenedentia; order Hydrogenedentales; family SLHB01; genus BTWA01. The sequence goes on along the minus strand of BTWA01000006.1, from coordinate 97,651 downwards.
TCATTTGATCTGGTTGCGGGCAGCATTGACTATGCGATTAATGGCGAATCCGAACGCTTGAATTATTCAATTCAACGACTTGCCGAGTTGAGCATCTTTCGGATTCTATTTTATTGTCTGAGCTTGGTGGTGGTCGTGGTTGCGTTAGTCATGGCACCTGTCCGTGCATTTCAACTAACCATCGGCACCATCCGAAAAAACGTACAAGGTCCGACTCCGGAAGCCTTGTCCCCAGCACCGGTTGACGAATTGATACTGCATTCCTTTGTCGTCAGATCCCTGCTATTGCCAGTAGCCGTATTGTTGGGTTGCTGGGCGGCCGTGGTCAACGCATGGGATCGGTGGTTTGAGCCTTGGGGATCGATTAGCGGCGGAGTCATCTTTGCCTTTGCTATTGGACTTTGGCTCATACTACTTGCTCAGTCCAGTGAGCGTTTCACTCCGGTTCGTGATGCAGCACGTTGGGCATGGATTTCCGTTGCCGCGCTTCTGTCCGTTTACGGACTTGCGTTTGTTCATGTTCCTTCGCTGGTTTCCTGTGAAATTGCCGCTGCCGCACTGGGAATCGCCCTGATTGCAGCCCTACCAAGTCACACTCGGTCGCGCTCCTGGGGACTCGTCGTTTTGATCATGCTTTCCATGCATGTAAGTACGTCATTGGATTTCTTTGTTGGCTTTCCTTTGCGCGTTATCTCGGCCCGACTGGCCGACCTAATGCTTGGGCCGGTTGCATTCAGTATAGGCACCGGCTTGACCGATGGATCCATGGTGTTTAACGTGGATGGACCTTGCAGCGGTGTGCATATGCTCAGCACGGGGTTGGCACTCGCATCGGCCGTTTCCTTGGTCATGCAATTCCGATTTCTGAAAACCTTCCTTTTCCTATGCTTCGCGGTCCTCCTGGTAATATTCGGAAACGCGCAGCGAGCGGCCACCTTGTTCCTGATGGGGGCAGAACTTGATTCGGCCGCGCATACGGCGTTCGGGATCATTGTATTTGCACAGTGTGCCTTAGTGTTGATAGCTGTGGCGGTCTGGTTGAAGCGTAGAGAGCAATCTGAATGCGCCGATTCAACGACTGCGTCAAAGTCTGTTGGGTCCAGGTCAATTGGAATCGTTGCGTTCGCAACGATTCTGGCGGCCACAGGGCCACTGCTCGGCAGCGGGACGGCCAATGGCACCGATGCCCTGGTTGATTCGTTGAAATGGCCTGATACATGGTCTGGCCGTACCCTACTTCCGGTTGCCTTGAATCCCGATTTGGAGGCGTACATCAAAGACTTTCCAGGAGCCTGGGCCCAATTTCGGATTCAAGACAGTGATGAACTTGTACTGCTTCGCATTTGCACGGTTGCCACTCGCGCCCTGCACTCGGCAGAAAACTGTTTCAAAGCTCAAGGCGGGAATTGTGACACCGAAGACAGTCTTGTTGACGAACACGGCCATGTATGGAGCCGATTCCGTTATTACGACCCCGATGGGGGCGTTTACTATGTGCGCCAGTGCTATTTCGCAATTACTGTATCCCGCTCACCCAGCGATTTGGATGTATGGATAAGCGGTGTGGATTCGTGGCCTGACGTAAGCTCATGGTATTGGGCTGCCGCACTGCCAGGCTCCAATGTTGAAAGAACATTGGCGATAACGGTCGTATCCGATACCCCTTGGTGAAGCTGAATTCGACGAAAATCCCCGTTCTGCACTGTGGCTCATTCGCCAGTTTGATGGACACCAAGTAGTTTCCGGTTGTGTCAATAGGTACAATTCGCCTTGTACCCGCGAAGGCTATGAGGTGTTGCATGCGAACCGCTCAATTTTCACTTATTCCCACCATTTTTCTTGGTGTCTTACTCGCGGGGTGTAACGCGAAACCAGAGAGCACTGCAAATTCTTCCTTGGTTTATTGGCGAACGCTCACCGGGTCTGCGGGAGAGGCACAGGATGAATTGGTACGCCGATTCAATTCGACCCAAGACATCTGCGAGGTCACTTCGGAATTCCAGGGTAGTTACAGCGACTTGGCTACTAAACTGCTGACATCCGCCGCGGCGAAGACCGGTCCCAATGTTACCCAACTTGGCACCTTTGAAATCCGGGAATTTGCGAAAGCAGGATTGCTTGTAAATCTAACACCGTTTCTTCAGGGCACCCTCCCCCTGGATACCAGCGCCTGGCCGGCATCGTTGGCGGAAGCAGGTGTGGTAGACGGCAACGTGTATTGGTTGCCTTTCAATGTTGCCGTTCCGGTTCTTTATTACAATCAAGACGCGTTCACCGAGGCTGGCGTTAACCAGCCGCCAGGCACATGGAAGGAGTTTTATGAAGCCGCCCGAAAATTGACGCGGCGCGATCCGAATGGCCGAGTCTCCCGGGCTGGGATAGCGCTCTGGAACATTACTTGGCCCCTAGTCTCCATGATTTGGTCGGAGGGAGGAGAATTAACCAACCGCGACTATACAAACGTCACTTTAAACGACCCGATTGCTATTCAAATACTTTCTGAACTGCAGCAACTTGCTCGTGAGGGTTGCCTGACCATGCCGGATAAAGCATCAGGGGGCCATCGTGCCGCATTTATAAGCGGGCGCTCCGCAATGATTCTGGACTCGCAGGATGCGTTTGGCGAAGTGTATGATCGAGCGGCAGGGTTTACACCGGCGCTCGCGCAGTACCCGGCGGGCGCCAAAGGCAAGGTGTACGCGCCGGGCGGCGGCGGCTTGGCCATGATCTCGACCGCAAGGGAAGATCAGCGCGAGGCGGCTTGGAGTTTCATCCGTTACATGCTCGCACCCGAGAGCATCGCATACTATTCAGGTGCGAGCGGCTATGTCGCGTTTACTCCGGAAGCCCGTGAGTTAATGGGGGAGCGGCTACAGGATCCCCGATTTCAGACGATTCATGATGCGCTTCAGTATGTTCGGGCTGACTTTTCCGTGAACATGTCGCCTCCGGTAAGGGACGCATTTGACAGAGCTTTCCACAAAATACTTCTGGAAGACGCCGACGTGAAACAAACATTGGATGCGGCTGATGCCGAAGCAGAAGCGGTGCTGGCCGCCTCCATGCGGAATGAGTAGGCAATGTCTGGACGCGAAAATCTGCTTCGCTCATGGCGACGGCATCGCACGGAATATCTCGCCTTTCTGATCTTTATTGCACCCAATGCCATGTTATTTTTGACTTTCACCTATTGGCCTATTGCCTATTCCTGTTATTTGAGTCTGCATGACTGGAACCTTCTCACAGGGACTGGTAGATGGCAAGGGCTTGAAAATTACTTCGCCCTGTGGCAGAGCACCGAATTCTGGCGCGTCGCACTAAATACTTTGGTCTACGCGATGGGTGTCGTCGTGATTGCCCAATCCGCGGCGTTCTTTTTGGCTTTGGGTCTAAACAGGAATATTTGGGGCCGTAGTGTCTATCGCACTATCGCCTTTACACCACACATCACTACAACGGCCGCTGCCGCTTTGGTGTGGATACTCCTTTTGCATCCGGATTACGGGCCGTTGAGTCGATTGTATACGACGGTTGGCATGCAGGGTTGGAATTGGCTGGAATCGGGGATCATGTCTCTGTGCGCACTTATGGTGGTCGGCATCTGGAAGGAAATCGGGTTTGCCAGCATCTTCTTTCTTGCCGGAATGCAATCTCTCCCTCAGGAGCCCTTCGAGGCGGCGCGGCTAGATGGGGCGTCAGCGTGGACTCGCCTCCGGCACCTTGTTATTCCACTGATGTCACCGGTTATCTTTCTACTTCTGGTTACTGGCTTCATTGCTTCAATAAAGGCATTTGACACTGTTGCGATTATGACCGAAGGCGGCCCCGTATACCCCGACTCAAGTTTGTACGTGTATCACTTGTACAAGCTCGCGTTCAAGGACTTCCGTGCAGGCTATGCATCCGCATTCGCGCTGGTCTTCTTTATAGCGACGGTGACAATCACGCTTGTGCAGTTCCGCCTTGCGTCAAAGTGGGTGCACTATGACGACTAGAGCATATCTGCTTCACTGTGCACTGCTGCTTGCTTGCGGAATGCTTGTCTTGCCGTTTCTCTGGATGGCTCTTACTTCCCTGAAGACATCTGCCGATGTAAGCCGATTTCCGCCTCAATGGTTTCCGTCCGAATTGCGTTGGGAGAATTTCTACGAGGCGTGGCACTCGGCGCCATTCGGCCGATTCTACGTAAACAGCGCGGTTACGTCCGCAGCAGCTACGCTATTGCAGGTGATATTTGCGCTATTAATGGCTTTTGCCTTCGCTGCACTGCGATTTCCGGGCAAAAAGGCATTGCTGATAGCGGTACTGGCCACGATGATGATTCCCGAAGAGATGAAACTAGTTCCTAATTTCATTTTGATCAATCGTCTCGGCTGGACGGACACCTATTGGGCACTGATCATACCCGCTTCCGCGCATGCGTTTCCGGTCTTCGTGCTCTATCAGCAGTTTCGCATGATTCCGGCCGACCTATTCGAAGCAGCGGCGATGGAGGGCGCCGGGCCGTTTCGCACGCTAGTACACGTTGTGACTCCGCTTGCCCGGCCGCTGTTGGTTGCCGTGGCGCTCGTATCCTTCCTGGGCCGATGGAACGACTATCTGTGGCCGTTGATAGTGACCAGTAAAACGGCGATGCGCACTCTACCGCTCGGACTCGCCTACCTGAAGCAAGCGGAGGAAGGAGGAAACCGCTGGAACCTGCTGATGGCCGCGACTTTAATCGTTGTTATTCCGCTACTGATTTTGTACATTATTGCGCAACGCCACTTCGTCTCCGGATTGACCAAGGGTGCCTTAAAAGGGTAGCCAGTTTTTGCAGGAGTTTGCCTTGTATTCACTTCGTTTTTTTAAAGGACTAATCGCAAATCCCGGCGCCGTGGGCGCAATTTCCGCCAGCACTCCCTATGTAGGCCAGATGTTGGTCGATGCTGCACACGTGCGCGATGCCCAAATCGTCCTCGAGTTCGGACCTGGTACCGGTGTTGTCACTGAGGTCCTGTTGGATGCGCTTAGACCGGATGCCACATTTATGGCATTCGAGGTAAGCGACGAATTCGTCCGCGTAATTCGCGACCGTTTTCCCCACATCACGCTCCATCACGATTCTGCCGAAAATGCCCGAAAGCACCTAGAGGCCATCGGGCAGACTCACTGTGACGCAATCGTTTCTGGACTGCCTTGGACGGTCTTCGACGATCAACTCCAGAACAGCCTGCTGGATGCCATAATGGACGTTCTGCGCCCGGGCGGCCATTTCTCCACGTTTATGTACTTCTTCAGTCCGGCGCTGCCGAAGGGCAGGAGCTTTCTCCAGAAGTTGCGTCAACGCATGGTGGACGTCGAACGCTTGCCTATAGTGCTGCGGAATTTTCCCCCCGCGTATGTTTTTCGCGCACGGCGCCCCTGAGTCCGATCACAACAGTATGGTGTACGCTGCGGATTGATAGAACGCAAAACGCCGACATGCGAAGGATGTGCCTTAATTCAAAGAGGAGGGGATAGATGCGGTCCGCGTTGCTCATTTGGGGCGGCTGGGAAGGTCATCAACCGCGTCAATGCGTTGAACGAATCTCTCCTTTGCTGGAATCCGATGGGTTTCTCACCATAATCTCAGATAGCTTGGACACTTTGTGCGATACACGAATTATGGCCTCCGTGGATCTCATTGTGCCTTGTTGGACCATGGGTGAGATTTCTGCCGATCAGTTCAGCGGACTGGAAAATGCCGTGCGCGCGGGTTCTGGCTTGGCCGGTTGGCATGGCGGTATGTGCGACGCCTTCCGGTCGTGCACTGAATACCAATGGATGACCGGGGGACAGTTCGTTGCTCATCCGGGCAACATCATTGACTACGTCGTACATATCGAAAATCCGTCGGATCCAATTGTCGCCGGTCTGAACGATTTTGTGATGCACTCTGAACAGTACTATATGCATGTCGACCCCTCCAACGAAGTACTTGCAACCACAACGTTTGATGGCCGCCATGCTTCCTGGTGTGCCGGGTGCGTGATGCCTGTTGCCTGGAAACGCAGGTATGGGGAAGGAAAGGTATTCTACTCGGCATTGGGGCACGCCCCACAGGATTTTGACGTTCCCGAATGCCTGGAAATTCTTCGGAGGGGTATGCGTTGGGCAGCAAGATCGTAACGGGGAAAGGTAATTCGGTTAAGGCCGGCATCGTTGGTTGTGGCAACATCTGCGATATTTATTTTAAGGCAGGCAAGACATTCCCGATACTCGAAATTGTGGCCTGCGCCGATCTGGTGAAGGAAAGAGCCAAGGCTAAAGCCCGTGAACACGGAATTCCGAAGTCGTTGTCCGTGGATAAGCTCATGGCGGACGCCGAGATCGAACTGGTCATCAACCTCACTGTTCCGGCTGTTCACGGCGAAGTGGCGCTTCAGGCACTTCAATCTGGTAAGCACGTATACAACGAGAAACCGTTGTGCGCAACCCGCGAAGAAGCAGTGCACATGCTCAAATACGCTAAAGAAAGAAATCTGCGTATTGGATGTGCGCCTGACACATTCCTTGGCGCCTCACTGCAAACGTGTAGAAAAATCATCGACGAAGGATGGATCGGCAACCCAGTGGCCGTCACTGCATTCATGATGCATCATGGCCATGAGACATGGCATCCCGATCCCGAGTTTTACTACAAGCCCGGTGGGGGGCCGATGTTTGATATGGGTCCTTACTACCTTACGGCCCTCATCAACTTCTTTGGCCCCATTGCCAAAGCTTCGGCAATGACGCGGACTACGTTTCCTGAGCGCATCGTGACCAGTAACGAGCGATTCGGCCAGCGCGTTAAGGTGGAAACGCCAACTCATCTCGCGTGCACCTTGACGTTTACCAACTCAGTAATTGCCACGCTGATTACCAGTTTCGATGTGTGGGGACATCGGTTGCCGCATATGGAAATCTACGGCACTGAGGGAACTTTGCAGGTTCCAGACCCGAACAATTTCAGCGGCACAATTCAGTATCAGCGCAGAGGCGAAGGAGAGTGGCGGGAGGTACCCCTGCTTTTTGGTTATTCTGAAAACTCCAGAGGTGTGGGGACGGCGGATTTGGCACACAGCCTTCGCAGTGGTAGAGCCCACCGGGCCAACGGCGACATGGCTTTTCATGTCTTGGATGTAATGCACGCATTTCTGGATTCCGCTGAACGCGCGCGTCATATTACCATTCACAGCACTTGCGAAAGACCTCAAGCATTACCTCTGGCCTTGGACGAAGGTGAACTTGATCCATGACTTGGATCAAGCTCCACTACAGGTATGTCGTATACCTGACCGTTGCAGGGTCGTCAGTTACACTCGCAGGCTGCCAACACGGGTCCGATTTGTCTCTCGTTTCCGTGGTCCCCCGTGAGGTTGCGAGTCAAGAACTGGTCGATCTTGAAGTACTTATACCCGATATCGTGCTCGACATCCGCTATGCAACGGAAAACAACTTCACTGGAAGGCAGATCTATCCAGAGGCACGCTGTTTCCTCATTGAGGAAGCCGCGTTGGCTCTTTTGAAGGTTCAGGCCGATTTACGATCTCAAGGCTATCGCCTGAAGGTCTTCGATGGCTATCGGCCGCTCTCTGTCCAGAAGATCTTCTGGGAAATCCTGCCCGACCCGCGGTACGTGGCGGACCCTTCGGTCGGGTCGCGCCACAATCGTGGCTACGCCATTGACCTGACGCTCGTCGATCTACAGGGAAACGACGTGCCAATGCCTACCGACTATGACGATTTTAGCGAGAGGTCACACAGGACCTTTGCAGGGGTGTCAAGCGACGTGGCGCGAAACCGCGAGATCCTGGAAAAGGCCATGAAGAAACATGGGTTCATCCCGTTTCCAACGGAGTGGTGGCACTTTGATTTTGAAGGGTACGAGAATAAGCCAAACCTGGATATTCCCATTGCCGAACTGTGAGTACGTCCGTAACCCATGCGGAATGAAAGGTTCAAAAGTCGCGTCATGACAGTACCGGAATCCGGCAACCATGTCCCAGATATCAGGTCTGCAGCGCTTCGGCGATTCCTCGCAGTTGCTGCAAATGCGTCGCTTGTCGTCATTTCCCTTGCCTTGGCATTGGCCGCTGCCGAACTCTACCTCCGTTATACTGATTTTCGCGCGGCGGATCTCACGCGCGACCCCGGATTATCCACCGAATGGAATGACCCCGATGACTTGCTCGGCTTTGTACGCCGGCCTTTCGTGAAGTGGGAAGGCAAGGCATATCCGGACAAGTTTGCGCCCTTTGTTACCGCCAATACAGACGAAAACGGATTCCGCAACCCACCTGGGATAACTCAAGCCGAAGTCGCCTTTCTCGGAGACTCGTTCACCGAGGGCGGTTCCATGACTTTGGAACATACCTTTCCACGACTTATTGAAAAATCGACCGGTAAGTCCATTGTTAACCTAGCTCGCAGTTCATACGGCCCTCCCCAGGAATTGACGGTTCTTTGGAAATATGCACTCCAATACAAACCCAAGTCGATTGTGTGGGTAATCTTTGAGGGCAACGACTTGATGGAGGCTCAAATTTCTTACAAAGGCAGCGCCAAGGTTCTGAACCATCCGGCGAACACCAATTGGTCTGCCATGGGGACCCTCTGGTTTGACGATCTCCGGCTTCACGAATTGGCCCCACCGCCCGGCGGCGACGACTGGTATTACCGTTCGGCCTCGATAATGAACATTTCGGATCGTTTACCCGAGCGTTTCATTGTGGGCGAAAACCTCATGCGCAATGGAGGCTTCGAGAATGAAATTACCAAGGGAGAGTGGGAAATCACTGAATCAATCCGCGATGCAGTAGTCCGTGAACGAGTCTCGGATGCCCCGGAAGGTGACTATGCCTTGAAGATCCACGTCTCTTCGTCCACGAATATTGGTTTGGCCCAAATTGCGTCGCGGCTAAAACCGGGTACAACCTACCTCTACAGTGGTTGGATCCGCACGGACGACGTATTGGTACCAACTCGTCTGGAGGTCCAACAAAAGGATGCGGATAAGTACGCGCTCCTTCGTTTCACCCCCGGCATTCCCGCCAAATCAGGATGGACCCACTCTCAGCTGGTATTCACAACACCACAAACACCGGGAGAAGTCCGGGTCTTTCTCCGCAGGCCTTCTGGTCCGCCTCCAGCAAGAGAGGATGGAGTCAACGTTAAATTGCTGGAATTGCTTGATGTACTTCGCCATCAGCAAGATCGAATACGCGCTTATTGGGGGCTGGTTGGCACGTTTGACTCGACAGCCTACGGCAAAACCGAAGTCGGTTTTCGATACAAGATTGACACCAACTTCGATCAACTCTATCCCCAGGGATGGAAAGTCACTGCGGAATCCATACAGCGTGGAAAGGAAATTTGCTCCGAAAACGGTATTCGGCTCCTTATCCTCTATGTTCCCATCAAGCTGCGCGTACTTGGGCCCTATACCACTTTTCCTCCCGATTCGAAGCTCGGCGAATACGCGCCCGGCGGAGTGGTGGAAACCGATGATGAGTTCGAAAAGAGGCTGGCTGCCTTTTGCAGCGATCATTCCATCGACTACCTCGACGCGACCCGTGCACTACGAGACGCCGCCTCCAAAGGGGAGATGGTATACTCTCCGAGGTACGATACACACCTGTATTACCGCGGAAACGAAATCGTGGCGGAGGCCATCGCTCAATGGTTGGAACAGAACTAACAAGTGCGCGTAACTCTCAAAACTCTATCACGATCTTTCCCGTACTTTTGCGGCTTTCCAATAACCGCTGCGCATCGGCGGCCTGTTCGATCGTGAAATGATGATTCACAAGTATCTTCAAGCTGCCCGCCTCCAGCCACTCCAACAAGTCGCGCATGGCATTCATCATAGCCGGCAAGTCGCCCGCATAGGCCATCAGGTGAAACCCTGAAACGGTAATATTATTTGCCAAGAGATACGTTGCCGGAATCATTGATGGCTGTTTACTTGCCACGCCGAGTGTAATTAGCCTGCCTCGCGGTTTTACGCAGCGCAGACTTTTTTCAAACACGTCTCCGCCGACCGATTCAACGACCAGATCGCACTTTTTGCCTTTGGTCTGCTCATTGATTACGGTCTCGAAGTCCGCGGAGGTGTAGATAATCGGGAAATGGCATCCCAGTTCCTCAATAACTTTGGCTTTTTCCGGACTGGAACAGGTACCAAAGACAGTGGCGCCTACGTTTCTGGCAATCTGAACCAACATCGATCCCAAGCCGCCGGCCGCGGCCTGTATCAACACTGTCTGCCCGGAATTCAAGCTCGACAAAGTCAATAATGCATGATATGCGGTCAGATACTGGCAGGGTATGGCTGCCGCCTTGTCAAAACCAAGACTGTCAGGTATGGGAAGCAGGCGATCGGCGGGTGCCACCACGAATTCGCTATATCCAGCGCTGCAGAATCCCATCACTCGGTCGCCGACAGTCCATTGCGCGACACCGCTTCCCAAGGCGTCCACAGTGCCGGCGACTTCGAACCCGGCCCCGAACGGCGGCTTTGGCCCTCCGGGATACAAGCCCTCGCGCTGCATAACGTCTGCATAGTTTAGCCCGGCCGCGCGTACCTTGATCCGAACTTCGTTGGCGGCGGGCTGCGGTTTAGGCACTTCTTTTACGACAAGTACCTCAGGACCACCGTAGTGTTCCACGAAAACGCTCTTCATACGGTCCTCCAACGTCAAGGAGAAGTTACTTGGATTCCGCGGCTTGCGCCGCTTTACGCTTGCGCCGAACAGATATGAAGTTTTGAACACACAATGCGACAAACACAAGCGAAAGAACGGCCATGATAACCTGTTCCAGAACTGCCGCCGGGCGTTCCAAAGTCCCGGCAATCAAGCCGGGCAATTTGATCACTCCTCCAAGCGAACCCAGAAATCCAAGGAGGCCAACGAGGACTGCGCCGTGCATGGCGTGCATGCGAAACTTCTCACGAATAGCCAATAGGCCGCACACGAGAACCGGAAATCCAAAAAAAGCAGGAATCAAGGCGGTAACAGAGACGCCGCCCGTGTTCAGATAGAATCCAATGCCCAGGGCCGCCAGCGCAAGGCCATAGGCAATGGCCACAATAGACATAGTCATAACGGAAAACTCCTCTTGGACGTATTCAGGACATTACCCGAAACGATAGCGCAATTGGGGTGTGCATTGCATCTTCCTGTAAGGCAACGGGTTCCAAAGTCTGCTCAAGGACTGGCATGGCTGAACTTTTGAAATGGACTGGTGTCTAAGAAACCAATTGCGGGAAAAATCGTTATTATGGTAGTTCCTCAACCCAGTGAGAGGGAGGTAGCGATGAATTCGATGGCTCGTAGTCTGAATGTGGGCTTGGCGATAATGCTCTGTTCATGGGTGCCGGCGGGTGCTCAAGAACCGGCATCGGCGAACACAACCCTCGCCGATCAGGTTGATGTGGCAATTACCATATACAACAACAACCTCGCCCTCGTACGAGACAGGAGGGAGGTAGCGCTCCCCACCGGGGAGCATGCACTTCGATTCGGTGATGTCGCCAACCAGATCAAGCCGGAGTCCGTTAGCTTGCGCTCAATCTCCGCTCCGGGTTCGGTTCAAATCCTGGAGCAGAACTACGAATACGATTTGATGAGTCCGCAGAAACTGATGGAAAAGTATGTTGGCAAGAAAGTACGCCTTGTCAACCAGCATAAAGACATAACCGCCACCGATGTGGAGGCGGAATTGCTCAGCATAAACGAAGGGCCGGTTTACCGTGTCGGGAATGACATCTTTCTTGGGCATCCCGGCCAAGTAGTGTTGCCGGAGATCCCGAAGAATCTGATTGCAAAACCGTCGCTGATCTGGCAGTTGGACAACGACACGGCGAATCAGACGATTGAAGCGTCGTATCTGACTAACGGGGTCTCGTGGGCCGCGGACTATGTACTAACACTGGCCAAAGACGAGACCGCCATGGACGTTACAGGGTGGGTTACGCTACAAAATCAGTCTGGTGCGGACTATGGGAACGCGCAGCTCAAACTCGTCGCCGGGGAGGTGAACATCGTGCCCCAGGAGATCCAACTTGACCGGCTGGAACGTCGGACCCGCAACCTGGCGAAAGTGGAACTCGCGCGTGAGGAAAGTTTTGCCGAATACCACTTGTATACCATCCCTCGCCGGACAACCATCAAGCAGAACCAATCCAAACAAGTCAGCCTGCTGACCGCCGCCGACGTAAAAATCGGAAAGACATACGAATTTCGTGGGCAGGAATCGTACTACAGCCAACCCATGGGGCATCTGCCGGAGCAAAACGCCGATGTCTACATTCATTTTACCAACAAGGCCGATAACCATCTTGGAATGCCCTTGCCAGGCGGCGTCATGCGCATCTATCAGCAAGACAGCGAAGGAATGCTGCAATTCTCGGGCGAGGACCGGATAAAGCACACGGCGAAAGACGAAACCGTGCGATTGAAGATGGGAAACGCCTTCGACGTGGTGGGCGAGCGACGTCAATTGGACTACCGCGCAATTGCTTCAAACGTGCATCAGTCGGAGTACGAGGTCATCATTCGAAATCACAAGGAACAGGACGTTACTGTGGACGTGGTTGAGCCAATGGGAGGCGACTGGGAAATACTCTCCGAATCGAGCTCCCACGACAAGCGAGACGCCCGTACGGCCGTGTTCACTTTGAAAGTCCCAAGAGATGGAGAATCCAAGTTGAAATACCGCGTACAGGTCACCTACTGATGCCATCCAACAATTTGTCCTGTATGGACAATTCCAGGGAGCCAAAATCATGATTCGAAGTACAGTTGCGACACTTGCCATCATCGCGGTTTTAGCAAGCCTGTGGCCCGTGCGTGTCCATGCCCAGGAATCGCCGGTACCGACCACCGTGGAGAGTTCACTGGCCGATCAAACGGACGTTGCCGTTACCATTTACAACAACAATTTGGCGCTCGTGAGGGACACACGCCAACTGACGTTGCCAACGGGTGAACATGCGCTGCGCTTTGGCGATGTGGCTCAGTTGATCAAACCCGAATCCGTGAGCCTCGTGTCGGTTGCAACCCCCGGATCGCTGCGAATTCTTGAACAAAACTACGAATATGACCTAATGAGTCCATCCAAGCTCATGGAAAAATACGTGGGAAAGCGGGTGCGCCTGATCAATCTTAGCAACGAAATTACGTCCACTGAGGTTGAAGCAGAACTGCTCAGCTTGAACGAAGGACCTGTCTATCAGATTGGAGGCGAAATCTTTCTGGGACATCCGGGATATGTTGTACTGCCGGAAATCCCGGAGAATCTCATTGCCAAACCGTCGCTTGTATGGATGATCGAAAACAGCGCGGCGGCACAAACCGTCGAGGCCACGTATCTGACGAATGGTATCACCTGGGCGGCCGATTATGTGCTTACGTTAAGTAAGGATGAAACCAGCATGGATATCGCAGGGTGGGTCACGCTCGCCAACCAGTCCGGCGCAACGTATTCCAATGCGAAACTGAAACTGGTCGCAGGCGATGTCAATATTGTCCAACCCCCTCAAGAAGCCTTCTATGCGGGCGGGGCGGTCACGATGGGTCAACGAGTGGCCGAGGCTGTAGAGGAATCGTTTGCCGAGTACCATTTGTACTCCATTCCGCGGCGAACGACCATTAAACAGAATCAGTCAAAGCAGGTTAGCTTGTTGACGGCAAACGGCGTCAAACTGGCCAAGAAGTACGAGTTTCGCGGCCAGGAGTCCTTCTACAGTCAACCCATGGGACACCTTCCGGAACAGAATGCCGATGTCTATATCGTTTTCGAGAATGAGGAGACGAATCAACTCGGAATACCGCTGCCCGGCGGGGTTATGCGAATCTATCAAGAGGACAGTGAAGGCATGCTGCAGTTCTCGGGTGAGGATCGAATCAAGCACACCGCAAAGAAGGAAAACATTCGGCTCAAAATGGGCAACGCCTTCGACGTGGTGGGCGAGCGAAGACAATTGGACTACAGGGTCATCAGCGCTAACGTGCACCAGTCGGAGTATGAAATCGTACTGCGAAACCATAAGGAATCGGATATCACTGTAGATGTCGTTGAGCCGTTGGGCGGTGACTGGGAAATTCTGAGCGAAACTCATACTCACGAAAAACGTGATTCACGCACAGCCGCCTATTCCATTCCGGTCCCAAAAGATGGTGAAGCGACACTAAAGTATAGGGTTCAAGTCAGGTACTAATTCCTTTTGGTACGCAAATCGGAGTTACTTCCATGAATACGATGCGAGTATCGGTTCTGGCCACTATTTTGATTGTCTGCACGGCGTCGGCGCATCCATCCAATACGCCTGCCGAGAGTTCCGTAGCCGATCAGACGGACGTTTCGGTTACGGTGTATAACAACAATCTGGCGCTGGTGCGCGATCGGCGAAAAGTGACGTTGCCCACAGGGGAGCATGCGCTGCGTTTTGGAGACGTCGCCCAACAGATAAGGCCGGAGTCGCTCAGCCTGCAATCCATCGACTCGCCCGGCTCCCTTCGCATATTGGAACAGAATTATGAGTATGATCTCATGAGCCCATCCAAGTTAATGGAAAAGTACGTTGGCAAGAAGGTGCGGCTCATCAATCTTGACAAGGACATCACGGTATCGGAAGTCGAAGCCGAGCTCTTGAGCCTGAACGAAGGGCCTATTTACAAAGTAGGAAACGACATCTTTCTGGGCCATCCGGGTCAGGTCGTGTTGCCTGAAATTCCCGAGAATCTCATTGCGAAGCCTTCTCTCATATGGCTGCTCGAAAATGACACGGCCGATCAGACCATTGAAGCCACCTACCTGACCAACGGAATCTCATGGTCTGCTGATTACGTGCTTACCCTCTCAAATGACGAAACCTCCATGGACGTGGAAGGATGGGTAACCCTGAACAATCAGTCCGGAATCGGCTATACAAATGCACAGCTTAAGCTCGTTGCCGGAGATGTAAACATTGCCCCGGTTAACCAACCTATGCCCATGGTCGCGTTCGATTATGCCGTTCCTGCCGCCGCGCCGCCTCCCCCTATGCAGCTGGAGTCGTTCGCAGAGTATCACCTGTATTCTCTTGCCCGCCGTACCACTATCAAAGAGAATCAATCGAAGCAAGTCAGCCTTTTGACTGCCAATGGCGTAAAGCTAACAAAGAAGTATGAATTCAGGGGAGAGGAGTACTTCTACAGCCAGCCGATGGGGCACCTGCCGGAACAGAACGCGGAAGTCTACATCAACTTCGAGAATGAGGAAGAAAACCAACTGGGTGTCCCGTTGCCGGGCGGCGTCATGCGAATCTACCAGGAGGATAGCGAAGGGATGCTCCAATTCTCCGGCGAAGATAGGATTAAGCACACTCCCAAGGACGAAACAGTACGTCTCAAGATGGGCAACGCGTTTGATGTCATCGGAGAACGCCGGCAAGTCAACTACCGCGCAATCAGCTCGAACGTACACCAATCAGAATTCGAAATCGTGCTGCGAAATCACAAGGAAACGGACATTTCGGTCGATATTGTAGAACGTGTAGGGGGGGATTGGGAGATATTGAGCGAATCGCACCCGCACGAAAAGCGCGATGCGCGAACCGCGGTGTTTTCCATACCGATCCCCAAGGACGGCGACGCCAAACTGACGTACCGCATACAGGTGACCTACCGCTGACGCAGGCTCAGTTGCCAAGCCCAACCCATGGGTTTATCATGAAGGCATGCGTTCGCTCACTGTGGCTCAAATGCGAGAAGCCGATCGGCGCTGTATCGAAGTACTGGGCATACCGGGTGCAGTCCTGATGAACAACGCTGGAATGGCGGTCTTTAGTCAAATTCCTTGCGGACCCGTCGGCGTGGTATGTGGAAAGGGCAACAACGGAGGTGACGGCTTTGTTGTCGCCCGGTTGGCTCTGCAGGCCAAAATGGACGTTAAAGTCATTCTCTTGTGCGATCCATCCGACGTTTCGGGCGATGCCGCCACCTTCTTGAAAAGTTACCAGAAATTGGGGGGATACGTTGCATTGGCGAGTACGGGAATTGAGGCAGAACGCGCCTTGAAGTCGCTGGATCGCTG
Source organism: Candidatus Hydrogenedentota bacterium (assembly GCA_045863295.1). Taxonomy (GTDB): domain Bacteria; phylum Hydrogenedentota; class Hydrogenedentia; order Hydrogenedentales; family SLHB01; genus BTWA01. The sequence goes on along the minus strand of BTWA01000006.1, from coordinate 81,568 downwards.
TTGCACGCTTGTCGATGCCATGTTGGGGACTGGCTTTACAGGCGCCCCCAGGGAACCTTACCGGTTTGCGATCGCGCAGTGGCCAGATATGTACACCATAGCTGTCGATGTGCCGTCCGGACTCAATGCCGACACCGGGCGAGCAGAAGATGTCTGTATCCACGCGCATGTTACGGTATCCCTTCAGTGTCAAAAAGTAGGGTTCACCAATCCCGAAGCAATACCCTATCTCGGCAAGGTCGTAATAGCCGATATTGGCATCCCGGAAGTCTGTTGGGACGACAAAGCGTGGCGAGAGCTGATCGTTCACGAGTTGGCTTGAAGTGATGCGCGCCTTTCTCGCCATCGTGCTTCCAGACAGCATAAGCCATTACATCTGGCACCACACAGAATCGTTGCGAAGTGTCAAAGGCATTTCGTGGGTTCCTCCGGAAAGAATGCATTTGACACTGCGGTTTATGGCGGATGCCAGTTTCCAGCAAATGGAGAACTTAATTCTGAAATTCGCCTCGGGTATCAGCGATGTTCATACCTTTGATATTGAGGTCCGCAAGCTTGGCGCTTTTCCCAGCACCCACCGTCCCAGCGTGATTTGGGCCGGCATTGAAACGGACGGTGAGGAATTGGCTACGATTCAGTCGGTGGCCGAATTGGCGGCGCAGTCGGAGGGATTTGAGCCAGACGACAGGCCTTTCACTCCTCACGTGACCCTTGGGCGTGTACGATCAGCGGTGGCGGGCAAATCTCTGCAACCCATGTTTAGTCGTATCGCTCCACTTGCCTGTGGTTCCATTTCTGTCACCGCTGTGTCATTATTCTCCAGTGAACTGACTCGAAGTGGTCCCACGTACACGCGATTGCACACGTTAGAGCTAAAGCCATGACCATAAACGTCTTCGAATTGCTAGCCAGAGCACTGTATGCCGGCATGACCCTTTATATGATCGCCATCTTGCTGCGGTGGCTAGGGCCATGGTTGGAGCTGGATTTGCGTTCGGGTTGGTGGCGAACAATCCCTCGTGTCACCGATCCGTTACTATCTATGTTGCGTGGCGTACTTCCATCTATCGGCCCCATGGACTTCGCACCCCTCGCCGCTGTCGTTGGACTCTGGATAACCCGGACTATATTAGTAGGTACACTTCTTGGCATGGCTCCGCTTTAATTTCCAACAGGTGCAACACACTGAAGTGTTCGGGTGAAAAAACCTCGGCCATCTTCATGCATTGCCGAAGCTCCTCAGGAGACTTGAGTTGCTGAACGACCCGTACTGGGAAACTCGCCGGGATATGGTCGCATCCCAGCTCGAGAACCGTGGAATCTCCGATCCCCACGTTCTGAATGCCATGCGGACGGTTCCGCGCCACCTGTTCGTACCCGAATCGGCCCAATCTCGGGCGTATGAAGACAAACCGGTGGAAATAGGCGAAGGTCAGACCATTTCGCAACCTTATATGGTAGCCATGATGACAGAACTTCTTGAACCAGGTCACACCGACCGTATGCTCGAGATTGGAACAGGTTCTGGCTATCAAAGTGCCATTTTGTCGGTACTTTGTGCCGAAGTACACACCGTGGAACGTAAAGTGGAACTTGCGGAACAGGCACAGAAACGCCTGGTGGCCCTCGGATACGACAACGTCTGTGTGCACGTGGGAGATGGAACCCTTGGTTGGCCGGAGCTCGCTCCATTCGATGGCATCATTGTAACGGCTGGCGGTCCCCGCATTCCCAAAAGCCTTAAAGTACAACTGGCGGAAGGTGGATGCCTTGTATGCCCCGTAGGCCCACGGGATGGACAAAGGTTGATTAGGATGGTACGCCGTGGCGATACCTACATTACAGAAGATATCATTGGGTGCGTTTTTGTTCCGCTGATAGGGGAAGAGGGGTGGGCCTGACGCCAAACGCTGTGAAACTCGAGGATGTGACATTCATTCGTTCAGGAAATATCATCCTTGACGGACTCAGCTGGACCATGTTGTCCGGCCGCCACACAGCTTTGTTGGGTGCCAACGGTTCGGGTAAAACAACGCTTCTAAAGATTATCACCGGATATGAATGGCCGACCGAGGGGACCGTCGAGGTCATGGGACATCGGCTGGGACAGTGTGATGTCCGCATTCTGCGACGATCCATCGGATATGTGAGTTCGGCGTTGGAACACAGGATCCCGACAGAAGACAGCGCCATGGACGTGGTGCTATCCGGATTTGAAGCTTCTCTCGGAGTGTACCGTGAATTCCGGACGGCTGAACGAACTCTGGCGGAAGAGTGTTTGAAGGCGGTTGGAGCCCATTCATTCACAGAACGAGCATATGGATTGCTCTCGCAAGGCGAGCAGCAGCGAACACTGATCGCGCGCGCGCTGATCGCTCAGCCCGGATTGCTCATTCTGGATGAACCCTGTGCCGGCCTGGATCCGGGGGCCCGAAGGGCGTTTCTCGATGATCTGCGTCGGCTTGCAGCGAAGGCCGAAGCCCCCAACATCATATATGTCACACACCACATTGAAGAGATTGGGCCGTGGCTGACCGACGTGTTGGTGCTGCGAGGCGGCCAAGTGCTCAAGGCAGGCAATCGATCGGACACACTGACTTCGGATATCTTGACCGAAGCGTTTGGGTGTCCATGCCAGGTCCGTCCGGACGGGGACCACTTTACGCTCGCTATGCTTCGACCTGAACGCAGCCGTCGCACTCAATAGTCCTTCCTGGACACGAACATGCAACCGAGTAACAGGGCAACACCAATGAATGCGGCATTGCTCCAAATGGCGTAGACATACATGTCACGGTCCGGGGGGGGGAGAGTAGTCGCCGGAGTGGGAGGTACAGCCTCCGGGGCGATGCTGAAGCCTGCAGCCGCGATAGGTTCCGGTTTCAATTCGGATAGCAGATGAGCGACCATCCGATTGAGCTCATTGGGTTTTGGAAAAATGACGTAGAATGGATAAGCGAGATAGCGGTAAAAGATTTCCGTGCCCGTCAGCGGGGGGCGTATGCGCTCGGCCACTTGATCGCGGCTTTCTGTCGATCGCAGAACCGATCGATATGAGCCATTCGTCAGCAACGCATTCTCTACGTCAAATGCAAACGCAGTGACATCCCCTTGTGGTATCCAACGCGGGAAAACCGCATTTCCCTGCGAGTCATACAGGCCAAGGTTTCCATCTTCATCAAGCACGGCAGCGGTTGAACCGTCGGTCGTCAGGAGCAATTCTTCAGGATTGGTATCGCCGGAAAGTCCAAACTCATAGGCAAGCGACAGCGTATCGGCTTGTCGTATTTGAACCTGCACGCCTTCTCCCGCAAGGGCGACGGCTTGATGCTGAAAAGCGATTGTGCGCGCTTTGAATTCCTCCAGGCGCTGACGTTTGGTTTGAATATAAAATCCATCCGAACCGCGCTCATACACGGTCAGGAACTGGCCATTTACCACGGCAATCGCCAACGTCGATGGATTCAACGCGTAGAGGACATTGGAATTGAGTTCCAGCTCTTGTGCTACCTCGACAAAACGAGGTTCGTCGCCGGCCGTATCAAGTCGGTACAGCCCCTCGGCGCCTTCCACAAATACCAATCCCTCCGTTGTGGGAATGATGCGGCGGGGGTGATCTCTGAGCACAGGTCCTGATTCCCGCTCCCACTCGAATTCCTGTCGGCCGATGATCAGGGCGAACGCGCCTTCCATGGAAACCTCACCCCCGGCAATCGAGGCCAGCTGTTCAAGGGGAAGTTCTTGAAAGGCCAGCAGTCGATCTCCAACGGAATCATATGCAATCGCGAGCACGCTGTTTTCCACCAGCGGTATGGCTTCCGTATTGGTGCGCAGAATCTCCATCCAGTCGTTGCTTCCCGGTTCCCACATGTAGACACTGCCCTGGCGGGAAGTCATGACCACGCGATCACCCGCGGCGATCACATGCGACGCCTCACTTGGCTCAAACACAATCTCTTCCGTAACTTGTTTCACGATGCCCACGATGGTGCACGTAAACCAGAAGATGATGGTAACCACGACAGACACAATTGCATTGCGCCAAATCACGCCGGCGAGCGCGGAGACGGCGTAGTAGATCATAAAGAGTAGTATGAGCAGACCAATGCAAACGAGAATGGCAGATTGCCAGTAGTTGAACCGCACACCCGCGAGAAGCCACAAGCCGCCCAGAAGGTATACGCTGTTTATTAGTACAAAGGCGCAGCCACCTACATACTTGGAAAGAAAAAGCATTGACCGGTTTATGGGCTTGCTCAACAGAAGTTCGATTGCCCCCTCGTTATACGTCTGCGGAATCATGGATGCAGTCACGAGAAGTGCCACAAAAAGTCCCAAGACCCCTACAAGAAAGCTCGTGATTGAGTTGATGACATTGCCGATCACCGTCTCCCGCGGAATGGGAAGCGAATCGCCCGAATCCATTCCCAGAAATGTCAATCGCGATTCGAATCCGGTCCGGCGTTCAATCATTGCCGGAAAGGCATCTGAGATCAGTAACACGTTCAGATGCCGAACCTCCGGTTCCGATAAGCTTGTGACTCCCTTATCCAACAACTGTTTTGCCTCGTCGGACAATTCCGTATTCTTCCAGGCTTCGGGATCGTAGAACGACTGCGGATCGTCCATATCGCTAATTGCGTCCGCCAGTTCAAACGCCGCACCAAACATTCGGCGCCGTCCACGGCCACTGTCTTCAAGTCGCTGTTTTAACCGCGCTTGCAAATCCGCGTCCAGAACATCCCAAACTCGATCGGCGGGAGTTAGTTCGCCATCATCCGACGCGCCTGCAATGGTTCGGGCAAACCCCAACATATCGTTAAAGTCCCAAGGACGAATTCGCGTTGGCGGCTGCTCGTAAACGGAAAACATGGAAAGAACCACGAGAATTAGCGTAGTCAAACTCACCAGTATCCAAAGCACGCGCGAAGAAAACGCCTCGTGGAAACAGTCACGAATAATGGCTAGATACGGCCTCACGGAATGCGGTCTTTCTGGCCGACCAGCCGCAAAAATGCTTCTTCCAAGGTTTGCCGGCGTCGAACGATAGAAGTAATACTGACGCCTGATCGACGCAACGCGTCTACATAGGAGTCCAGCGAGCGCTGGCTATCGGCTTGAATCACAATCGACAATTCACCGCCGGTCGAGCGGCCCATTCGCTCAAACGGAAGCCCGGCCAGCGCGGCTTCAACAACAGAATCCGGCGCCAACACCGTCATTTCCATTTCACGCCCATCGCGCTGCGTCAAGCTCGACACATCGCTCTCCTGTAACACTTCTCCATGCTGCATGATCACTACGCGATCGCACACCAGTTCCACTTCCTGCAACAAATGGCTGTTCAATAAGACCGTCTTACCTTGTTCTTTCAACCGCTTAAGAATGATTCTGATCTCATTTCGTCCCACGGGATCCACGCCGTCGGTGGGTTCATCCAGGACAAGCACCTGGGGATCATGCATCATCGCCTGAGCCAGACCCAGTCTTTGCAACATGCCTTTCGAGTACTTCTTGACGCGCGTCTTTCCCCATTGGCTCAACCCGACCAGATCCAGCAGGCCTGGCGTCAGACGCCTTATCTCAGCGCCGGAAAGTCCGCTCAAACGGCCATAGTAGGCCAAAGCAGACGCCCCGGTGTGGTGCAAGGGGATGCGCAGATTTTCTGGAAGATATCCCACCGCGCGACGGCTGGCACGATCGCCGGCAGGCTTTCCCAAAAGTAGCGCCTCGCCGCCCGATTTCTTGACTATACCCAGCAACATCTTGACAGTAGTCGTCTTGCCCGCGCCGTTTGGTCCAAGAAGCCCAAAGATCTCTCCGTCTCGAACTTGAAACGAAATTCCTTTGACAGCATCGATGCGTCGTTGCCCAAGCAAACCGTCCCGGTACACCTTGCGCAATCCAGATACTTGGATGCTCACGCTATCACCCATGATTGCTCCTCTCGAACAGCCGGTTGAATCGACGGGATTAAAGCACAATTTCACGGCAACAATGAAATGGTTCAGTGAACTACCTCGTCGCCGGCTACCGGCTTTCCGTTTTGGCGTAGTATTTCCCGAAGCTTTCCGTCCCTCGCAATGGTAGGGACATCGACCGGGAACTCCGATGAGAATTCGGCCACCTAGGTTTTAACTACTGGCATATGAGCTATGTACCGGATGGGGTGGATGCCCATCACCCGAAACTGTACAGTGGCAAGAACCCGGTATTGCTTCACAGTAGTTATTCCCACACAGCTGCCCCTATGTCTGAGCGGCCGGTTTGCTTCGTTTGCGGACCTACGCAGGCGGTATCAAGGGCACCCACCAAAAACAAAAGGGGCTCTCGTGAGATCGGTACGAGAGCCCCTTTCCAAAGTTAGATAGCGAATAGTGTCAAGTATAAAGGATTTCGCCGCCGCGCCCTTGGGCGATAAGTGACGTGTACTTTTCCAACTCGCTGTCCGTCGCGGGGTCGGTCAAATCGATGACCTTGCCCTTTTCCGCGGACAGATACGACGCCTGACACAAACGGGTTATTTCCAAGCCGTATTCGAAGTCAAGGAGCGCGTCGCGACCTTCCTGGAATGCGGCGATCGCGTCCGCGAGTTCATCCACATATCCGTACAAATCCGCCTCGTTTGGCTGGACGGTCAGCAAACCCCGTGACGCGGTCGCCTTTTCCAATGCGGTTTCGGCATCGGCCACCGCCTCGGCCGCCTCGTCACCGATAAACACTTCCAGCGGCGACTTGAGAGAATTTACTTCAAAGGCGTATCCCGCGCCCAACCCATCCATGAGCAGTCGAAGTCCCTGCTTGTCGTACATCCAGGAGTTCGTAAATTGCGCCTTGGCAATTTGTCCCGTATCCGGATTCTTGAAGGTAACCAACCCGGTCGCGAAATCTTCGGCCGGTGTTTTTGCGTAATCCACCCCCATGCGGTCCAGAAGTTGTTTGCGGTGCTTGGGTGTGCCCCATTTCAGCAAAGCCGTTTCCGCATTCACTGAAACCGGCTTCATAAATGTGGGGCTCGTCCCGGCAGGATTTAATACAAACCATCCCACCGCGATGCTGTGGCATCCCATATCGGACAACACACCGCCACCTTGTTGAGTTGGATCCCAGAACCACGGCATATGCGGTCCGGCATGTTCCTCGGCGGAACGGGAAAGTGTCAGCGGTCCCATCGCTTTTTGTACGGGCGCCAACTGGGCCAGTGCCGACTTAATGGCCTTCATGTGAATCTGGTTTTCAAAATACGCAGTCTTGAGACCCGCGTCCCGCACAAGCTTGACGAGTTCTTTGGCTTCACGCACGGTGCGGCCTAACGGCTTCTCGCACATGATGCCTTTCAGATTTGCTCCAGCCTTCTTCGCTTTGGCCACTTCACCCACAAGGTCCAATCGAGCAAAATTCGGCGCTAGCACCGCAACTGCATCGCAGTGGTTACACAATTCGGCGACACTCGCATAAACCTTGCAATCGCCCAGCCCGTTTGACTTCGCAAACTCGGCAAATTCTTCTGAACCTTTGACTGAATATACCCCAACCAGATCAACACCGCGCACAAGCTTTAGCGCGGTCGCCTGAAAGCGGGCGATAAACCCGGCACCAATAAAACCCAATTTGAAAGCGCTCATGACTGAAAACCCCCTTTGGGCCGTAAGGCCCCCTTTTTACTGCCATTCGCATCATGGTATCGCGTGAACTTTCCCGCACTCAAGAATTGTGATTTCGGCGCAATCTTGACCATGCTGCCAAAACATGTTAGCGTTCATCCCTGAATGTTAGTTCCGGGTTAACGCGCGAAGGGGAGCAGGGTCATGCCTGAGAATGTCGCGGCAGAAGTTGTTGTGCCTTTTTCTTTTACAATACTCGATTGGGTCGTTCTAATTGCATATTTCGCGGGCATGGTGGCCATGGGGCCCATTTTCGCCAGTTCATCCAAAACTACCGAAGGGTATCTGCTGGGGGATCGCAACTTTAAAGGTTGGCTGTTGGGCTTTTCGATGTTTGCCACATCCATCAGTTCTGTGACCTTTATGGCCTATCCAGCCGACGCTTACAAAACCGCTTGGTACCGCATGTCCCCGAACTGGGTGATGCCCATCGCCATCTTGGTCGCAACCACGTTATTCTTGCCATTCTTTCGAAAGACACACATTACCTCTGCGTACGAGTATCTAGAGGGCCGTTTTGGTCCCTGGACGCGAGTATACGCAGCCGCGGCATTCATCGTAATGCAGTTCGTGCGGGTGAGCCTAATTCTCTATTTGATAGCTCTGCTGATGAAGAACATGTTCGGTTGGAATCCCTATGTCTGCATTGTGGCTGGCGGAGTAATCACCACGTTTTACTCCGTCATGGGCGGCATTAAAGCAGTTCTATGGACTGATTTTATTCAGTCGCTGGTGCTGTGGGCCGGCGGTTTGATTGCACTCTTCGTCATAATTACAAAGATCCCAGGGGGGATCTCTGAAATCGTCTCCACTGCCGCGGACGCCGGTAAATTCTCCATGTCCGATATATCAGGGAAGCCCGGCGACTTGGAACTGTACCCGGTCCCTTGGTTGCCAGATGCCAGCAAAGGATTCACCATGTTGGCCGACAAGACAGTTCTGCTGTTCATGTTGGTGGGATTAGGCCGGTGGCTCGCGGAATACTGCAGTAACCAAAACGTCATTCAGCGATGCGTCGCATCGAAAACACCGGGCGAAGCGCGCGTTGCCATGTGGACATGCTGTCTGTTTAGTGTGCCGACGTGGGCCATGTTTATGTTTCTTGGCACGGCACTTTGGGTCTTCTTCCAGCAGAATCCGACTCCAGACTCGATGGCGATATTGTCGGGTGAGAGGAAGGCTGAAGATATCCTTCCGTATTTTGTCATCCACTTTATGCCTCCTGGCATCACTGGACTTGTGATTGCGGCCGTCTTGGCGGCTGCCATGTCCAGCTTGTCTTCCAGCGTAAACAGCGTGTCAGCCGTCTCGCTGGTGGATATATACCGGCGTCACGTGGCCCCAGGCCGTTCGGACGATCACTATGTTTTTGTCGCCAAGTCCGTCGGATGGGGATTGGGTGTAGTCATGATCGTCGGCGCCACCATACTGATGCAGGCCCAAAACACCACTCTCCAGGATAAAGCCAACATTCTTACGGCCATGACGTCCGGCGGGTTGCTTGGACTGTATCTGCTCGGCTTCTTCACAAAGGTCGGCGACGACCGTGCGATACTGGTCGCCATTGGATTCACAATGCTGTTTACCCTGTGGTTGTCGCTCTCCTCCGCAGGTGCGCTGAGTCCTTCGCTAAAAGCGCCGATTTTTCCGTATTACACCGATCTCATTGGACATATCATTTTCTTCGCCGTGGGATATACCCTGGGGGCGATGCTTCCGAAACGGGATCGCGATTTGACCAATATGACCTGGTGGACCATGGACGATAAGCCTCTCGTGTGATGGCTACCGCCGAAGTCATTCAGGCGCGTTTTCGGGCGATACACGCTGCTATTTGCGATTTTCTGGTTGCCTCCGGAGGTGTGGCATTCCGTGAAGACCAATGGCACTACGAGAAGGGAAGTGGCGGCGGCGTTACCCGTGTCTGGGAAGGGAACGGGTTGATCGAAAAGGGCGGTGTGAACTTTTCGGCCATTAGAGGCCTTGCGCTTCCCCCCTCGGCAGCAACCCAATTCAACATAGGCCCGGAAACGCCGTTTATCGCAACAGGAATCAGCCTGGTCATTCACCCCACAAATCCAAACGTGCCAACCATCCACTTGAATGTCCGGTATTTTGAAGCAGGCAATGTCTGGTGGTTTGGAGGCGGCATTGATTTGACACCGTATTATCCCCGCTTGCCCGACGTCATCGCCTTTCACCGTGCGTTAAAATCGCTGTGCGACGCGCACCAAGAGGATTACCAGAAGCACAAAGAGACTTGCGACCAGTATTTCTACTTGCGCCACCGGCAGGAAACCCGTGGCGTTGGTGGACTGTTCTTCGATCACTTAAACCGCGACAAAGCCGCACACTTTGAGTTTGTTTGCGCCCTCGCCTCGGAGTTTCCCAGTCTGTATCGCCCACTGATTGATGCCCATCGTGATCGCCCTTACGACGACAGCATGGTGGCATTTCAACGCTACCGCCGATCGCGCTACGTGGAGTTCAATCTGCTGTACGACCGTGGCACATTGTTCGGGCTGCAATCGGGCGGACGAACGGAATCCATACTGATGTCGATGCCCCCGAAGACGGAATGGCGCTACAATTGGGCGCCTGCGCCTGGTTCCGCAGAAGCCGAGTTGACTGATTTCTATCTTAGACCGCAAGATTGGTTGACTCTGGATTCAATAGACGTCCTGCCGTTGGACACTTGATCACGGAAACCATCGCCATGAAATTAACTGAAGACGCGCTCCCTGATCGCCGATACACGATTTCGGAAGTCTGCGAAATCCTGGATCTCAGAGATCACGTACTTCGCGAATGGGAAAAGAAAATCCCACAACTTCGTCCAGGCCGCAATCGAGCCAAACAGCGCTTCTATCTTAGAAAGGACATCGACGTCGCTCGCCGCGTGAAGCAGTTGGTGCGTTATGAAGGTATGACGCTTGACGGTGCGCGAATCCAAATTGCCAAGGAAATTCGCGGAGAAGGAAAGCCCAAGTCCAATCGTGAGATCGTGGATAGACTCGATTCCATTGAAAACGCCGTGCGCGCAATGATCGATATGATTGATAGCGTAGAATACGAAGTCCAGGACCCGGATTGATCGCGTCGGCTGGCTAGGATGCAAAAATCGACTTCAAGATTCCTTCAATCGCCCACAATCGATGCGCATAGGTATGCTCTTCCAGAATACGCGTACGCGCGCGCTCCGTAATTGCGGTGCGGGCACGCGGATTGTTCATGTAAAATCGAAACTTCTCGACACAATCCTCGAGAGAGTGATAGACCGCCGTTTCAGAATCCTTTGAAAACAGCACGTCCAGATCAGGTTGATTGTCTGTCAACAAAAATCCGCCCGCGGCGGGACAATCAAAAACACGCTGATTTACAGCATTCGGCATTTGAATGCTGGTTACATTGAGATTTAGTGGGCACTCCCGGTAGAATGCCGGCAACTCTGCTTCATATCCAATCCAACCGCCTGATTGGCAGAGGATATCGCTCCAACCTTCGTCTCCATAAACCGTCAGACCTTCGCTTGCGAGTCGCTCGACAATCGCATGACGCAATCGACGAGTTCCCTCAATAAAAAAGATCATTTCGACCCGGCGCCGGGTTTCGGCATCCAAAGCCGAAACAATGTCTGACCCCAATATCGCTTCGATCCCCTCGCCGAACCGGTCACGCGTGACTAGACCTTCAGCAAAGGCATACTCAACAAATGTTTTAAGAACAGGCTGATGTAGCAGTGGTAACCATTCGCGATGGGAGAAATCGACCATGGAATTACCGACAAAGGAAGGTGAACGGGACCAGTAGCCGGGCGGCTCGGAGTTGAATAACGTGGTATCCGTCGCCAACGGAATCCAGTGAATATGTTTAAAGCCTAACCCGCTTAAATACGATATATAGGCGCGATCCCACGTGAGCACGACTGTATTGTCCGTTACTTGGGTGCGGGTATCCATCAATATAGTTCGCGGGTCGTCAACGACCCAGACGACGAACGGCAGATTCAGATCAAAGAGAAAGTTCGCGATAATGCCATCAAGATCCAGTCCACCAAAATTAACACAAAGAATAAAGTCGGGACGAAACTCAAATACCTTGGCAATGAACTCTCCCAAAAGCTTTTTGGACAATACCCCTTCCATTACCGTTGGAACGCTTGTTACCTGCCAACCCAGAGACTCCGCCGCGCGGAGGCATGCACCGTCGAGCCAGTACTGGCTGCGCAAAACGAGCATACGAGGGGTCGGCCCCTTGAATTTAACATAGGCCATACGCTCGCGCAGGCGAGGGGTAATGGAAAGCCGTTGAGTCGTCATGCGCGCCATCGTACCAATCCGCTCAAGTTGGGTCCATAGTGCATTGACTGACACCCGGTCAGGTGCTATGGTCATTCTTTGCCGGAAGTGAGTCGGCGGAAGTGGGGGAGTACAATGAGGGCTGGCCGTGCTTGGATGCCGTGGCTCCTCTTGTGTTTAATGGCCGCATTCGACCCAATTTGCAGCGCAGACGACGCTTATTCGGACTTCACCTGTTTTCAAGAGCATGCCCCGTTCGCACCAGAGACTCACATAGCCTCAGACATGGCCATTGTCTACGGAACGGGTGATTTCGAAAAGAGGGCTAGCGTGTGGCGCGAAAACGGATACGAAATCTCCTTAATGACCGGTATTTCATGGGGTGGATACGGTTCGTACTACGGCTCCGGAGACGCTTTCAAGAAACAAGAGGTCCAGACCACCAAGTCTGGCCGATTGTTTATGCACGGAAACAGTGTCGACGTCGGATACAATGTCCCCACACCTTCATATATCGAGTACATCAAAGATTATCTCAGACCCGCATTGGACTTTGGAGTCAGAGGTGTGTTTCTTGAAGAGCCCGAGTATTGGGCTGAAACCGGTTGGAGCGAGGCCTTCAAATCTGAATGGCAGCGATTCTACGGAGTGCCTTGGCAAGAGCCCGACAGCAGTCCGGATGCCCAATACCGTGCAAGCAAGCTCAAGTACGAACTCTATTTCAATGCGTTGAAGGGAGTATTTGAGTTTGTGGATGAGGAAGCAACGAAAAAGGGCATTCAAATTGAGTGTCACGTTCCAACGCACAGCCTTATCAATTATGCACAGTGGCGCATCGTTAGCCCGGAATCACACCTGATAGACATTCCACAACTGGATGGATATATCGCACAAGTATGGACCGGCACAGCGCGATCTCAGAACGAATACAAGGGACTGTTAAAAGAGCGCACGTTTGAGACGGCCTATCTTGAATACGGGCAAATGTTCGGCATGGTTCAGCCCACAGGCAAAAAGGTCTGGTTTTTGACAGATCCAGTTGAAGACAACCCGGATCGCAGTTGGGCAGATTACAAAAAAAACTACGAGGCGACTGTTGTTGCCTCGCTCATGTGGCCTCAAGTGCATCGATTTGAAGTCATGCCATGGCCAAGCCGTATCTTCAAAGGCAGCTATCCTTTGACCGACTTGGATTCCAAGGATAAACGAGGTGGGATTCCGGCTGAATACGCCGCCGAGATTCTCACCATTTGCAACGCTCTCAATGATATGAACCAGACGCAGGTTAACGTGGAGGCCGGTTCCGGCGGTATCGGGGTTGTCGTGTCTGACACCATGATGTTTCAGAGAGCCAACCCCAATTCGAGCGATGCCCGGCTGGGCGGATTCTTTGGTCTTGCGATGCCCTTAGTTAAAGCGGGCATCCCCCTGGGACTCATGCAACTGGAAAACTCGCTACAGCCCGGAGCGCTTTCGCCTTACAAACTCCTGGTGCTCACCTACGAGCACCAAAAGCCATTAAGACCGGCATATCATGACGCAATCGTCGATTGGGTTCGAAAAGGTGGGTTATTGCTGTTTATAGACGACGCCTCGGATCCATACAATCACGTTCGTGAATGGTGGAATAACTTTGGTGAATCAAACAGAATTCCGCAGGATGACCTGTTTCAGCGGCTGCAATTGCCAAATACCGATGCAATTGACAATCAAGCAATCGGAAGTGGCATTGTGCGGGTGCTGAAAGTCCGTCCCAGCCTTCTTGCACGTGATGCAACCGGACATCAGACAGTCCTCAATGGTGTTCGCGAATTGCTTGAGGCAGCTGGTCAACCGTTAAACACCCAACACTACCTCCGCGTAAATCGGGGACCCTATGCCATCATCGCGGTCATGGATGAAGCGCAAAGCGCGGACCCACTCACCGTGCAGGGCCGTTACGTTGACCTGTTTTCGCCTGACCTGCCGCTGCTGCGCGATCCGGTCTTCCATCCCGGCAGCACGGCCCTCCTGATGGACCTGGATTGGCAAGCACGCAACCAACCCTCTCCAAAGGTCCTCGCGGCAAGCGCGAGAATACGCAATACATCCACCCGCGCCAGCCAATTTTCGTTTTCCGCAACAGGCCCCTTCGGGACAAAGGCCGTGTTATGCGTTGCTCTTCCAAAGGCCCCGGCCCAAGTCACCGTGGGCGGGTTGATTGTGCACACATGGCGGTGGGATGACGAAAATCAGCTCCTACGCCTAAGCTTCATGAATAATGCGGAAACCGTGCAGATTGATATCGTGTTGTAATGAATTCGTGAAACTTGGGGTAATTGTGAAATGTACCGTTCTTTGGTAGACTCGCATGATCGAAGGCGCGTTGCCATCCTGTGTTCGCAGCGTGCAGTCGAGCAGCTTCGGGTCTCTGAATCAGCGTCGATTCCGGCACTTGGGCGGAGGTTTTGTATGAGAAAACCTCCATTGGATTCCAAACAATGTAACGTTATTGGGCGGCTTGGACCGTAACGGCGCTTGTTCGTGAAGTATCCGGGTTAGGTAGTAAGATGGGGGTGGTGTTCATGTTAGATTCGAAGTATATTCAGCGGGTCGCACACGAAGCAGGCATTTCGGATACCAATGCCGTCAAAGCCATTCAACTCTTTGACGAAGGGTCTACCATCCCATTCATCGCGCGATACCGGAAGGACGTTACCGGCGGCCTAAACGAAGTTCAACTCGAAATTGTGGCCGACCGCATGGCCTACTACGCGGCGCTGGCTGCGAGAAAACTGACTGTTCTCGAGAATATTGAAAAGGACGGCAAGCTTACGCAGGAGTTGCGCGAAAGTATTGAAAACTGTTTTGACAAGCGACTGCTTGAAGACATCTACCTGCCCTACCGCAAGCAGCGGCGGACCAAGGCAACGATGGCGCGTGAGAAAGGCCTCGAACCCCTCGCCGATTTCATATGGGCACAGCTTTCAACAGGCAAACCGTTCGACGAAGTAATCTCCGAATTTGTTCGCGCCGATAGATCCGTTTCGTCGCCCGAGGAAGCACTGGAAGGCGCTCGATTTATATTGGCCGAACGAATTGCCTTGGATCTCGGAATTCGACATATGTTGCGGGAACGCTTCTTGATGGCCGGCACAGTGACCGCGCATCCCACCAAAAATGCCGAAGGGCTCAAAACCAAATACGAAACGTACTACGCATTTCAAGAACCGGTTGCCAAGATTCCCTCACATCGATTTCTCGCTATCGTCAGGGGTGTGAAAGAAGGTCTTCTCCGGATGGAACTGGCACTGGACGATGCAACCGCGACTCACGATATACTGGCCTACATTCTGCATCAGCCCGGCACATTGTTTGAGCCGTTACTTAGGGAAGCCGTGGAAGACTCCTACTTCCGCTTGTTGCGTCCGTCAATCGAAAGTGAGGTAAAGGCTATCGTCCAGGAGCGATCCGATGATGAGGCTATACGTGTCTTTCGCGAGAATGCGGAAAACCTCCTCTTGTCCGCACCTGCGGGAGCATTAAAGGTTATCGGCCTGGATCCTGGCATGCGAACTGGCTGTAAACTGGCGATTGTCGATGCGAATGGTTCATTTGTGGAAAGCGCCGTCGTGTTTCCTACGCCGCCGCAAAACGATGTCGAAGGCGCCGAAACGACGCTGCTCGCGCTTATAGAAAAGCACAACATACAGGCTATCGCCATCGGCAACGGCACGGCAGGCCGTGAAGCAGCTCGATTCGTGAAAAGCACACTGGCCAAGAAGCCTTCGAACACCATTTTTGTTGCATTCGTGAACGAGGCCGGCGCATCCATCTATTCTACTTCGAAGATTGCACGTGAAGAATTTCCTGATCTCGATCCCACGGTACGTGGCGCGGTTTCAATCGCACGCCGCTTGCAGGATCCCCTGGCCGAATTGGTCCGAATCGAACCCCGACATATTGGCGTCGGCCAGTATCAGCACGACGTGAATCAAAAGAGCCTGCGCGAAGGCCTGCACCGAACAGTGGTATCGTGTGTAAACCGTGTTGGCGTTGACTTGAACACTGCCTCGGCGCCGCTTCTTCGCTACGTTAGCGGAATCAATATTACGACGGCGCGGACAATTGTGGAGCATCGCGCGAAAGAGGGTCTGTACAAGTCTCGACAACAGTTGCTCTTCGTGGAAGGAATGGGGCCAAAGGTTTTCGAACAATGTGCAGGATTCCTCCGACTTCCCACGGGAGACAACCCACTGGAGGCGACGGGTATCCACCCGGAAGCCTACCCAGTGGTCGAACAAATCGCTCTTGACCTGGGCCTATCAATTGCCGACTTGTTGGCGAATCCCACGGTTCTCAAGGACTTCGATTTGTCCAAGTATCAAAACGAAGTCATGGGACCCCGCGCCCTCGCTGATATTCGGGACGAACTCCTGAAACCACGACGCGATCCGCGCAAGGAATTCAAGATTCCTAGATTCATCGACGGAGTCGACAGTATTCAATTGTTGGAAGTGGGGATGGAGTGCGAAGGAGTAGTCACAAACGTGACTGATTTTGGCGCTTTTGTGGATATCGGCGTCCACCAGGATGGCCTCGTGCATTTGTCAGAGTTGGCAAATCGATTCGTGCAAGATCCGCGTGACGTGGTCAAAGTGGGGGACATCGTCCGAATTAAAGTCATTAAAGTCGACAAGGAACTTCCGCGAATCTCACTTTCGATGCGACAGTTGTTGCCCCCAGCCGAAACTAGACCGCCCAGGCGCAGACGGAGGTCTGAAAACGAAAACGCTGAAGCGCCACAACCCGTCGAAAGCGGGTCGCGTCAGGCCGCTGAGCGCATCCAAACAGCAGACGTTCGCATGCCCATACCCCCCGCCGAATCCCCGCGTGTGCCCAAAAAGCCCCGTCACAAACCTCAAGGGCAGAAGAAGGTGCCGGTGGCTGTCCGCGGCGACGGCGGACATTTGAGCAACTCCCAACTGGCCGACCAGCTTGCTGCTTTGAGGAGCAAACTGGGCGGATAATGAATCTTCGTTGGCAATCGTCATGACTTTGCCTGCCGCCGACTGGGCCGAATCTTGCGCTTTGTGGCGGGCCGGGTTTGCGTGTGGTTTACGCAATTTGGTGCGGGCTGGTAGCGCACATGAATTGCGACAGGCGATCCGGCTGTTGCTGTGCCCCATCGACAGTTGGCGATACATCGAGTTCCCGGCGGTGCTTCATTCACATCGCGGGGAAACACCTGTCTTGGACGTGGGTAGCCCACGAGGATTGGCCATGCACATGGCTAAACGAACGGGAGCCCACATCCACGTTTCGGACATCGTGCCCTATCTCGCAAGAGAATGCCGAATGTACGGTCGATCGGCATCTCCCGGCACAATTCAAGGGGCTCTATTTGATGCCACCAAGATGCCTCTTCCCGATGCCATTTATGCATTCGCCTATTCGGTTAGCGTACTCGAACATATTCCCAACCAAGGGGATACTTTGGCGATCAAAGAGATTTCCAGGGTACTCCGCCCAGGAGGGAGGGTGGTCATTACGGTGCCCTGTGTTCCGGAGTACCGCGAAATATGGTCGAAGAAAGATCCATTCGGATCCCAGCCGAAAGACGATGCCGGGCGCTATTTTTTTGGCCGATGGTACGACTGGAATACAATCGAGGCGCGAATTATTGTTCCAAGTGGCCTAACTTTAGTGGAATCAAGCCTTTATCAAGAACGTACCAGCGGTTGGTACGAACGATATTGCCGGACTACCGAGAATCCGCTGTCGCTTCGATCGATTGTGGCCAAACTCTTCGATCCAATATGGATTCACAAGAATGTGGAAAGATGCGTTAAATCGCGCCAGCAGGTCGTCTCGCATGGCCTTGCCATATTACTCCTCGAAAAACCGCCCAGTGCCTGCGCATAACCCTTTGCGTTTATTAGAATGACCTTGGGCAAGTTGTACTTATCGGTGCCCAAACAGCCATCCCATTCTGGACCGCTGAAATCGTTCTAAACCCTTGTCAATCCTTGAATTCATTTAGGGACTGTGATACAGTCCCCGGCTTATTGGAGACTAAGTACCGTGGCCGAAGTTACAAAATCCGCCCCCAAGCCAAAACCCAATGATGCTGCCGAGGGCGACTCCAAGTATCCCGTAAACCTGCCGAAGACCGACTTTCCTATGCGGGCATCCTTGACGACCCGTGAACCGGAACGGCTCAAGCACTGGGATGCCATGGAGCTATACAGTCGTCTTCGAAAGCAATCAGAGAATCGTCCCAGGTTTGTCCTCCACGATGGCCCGCCCTACGCCAACGGTGAACTGCACTCTGGCCATGCCCTGAATAAGATCTTGAAAGATCTGGTTGTAAAATCCAAGCAAATGGGCGGTTACGACGCCCCATACGTACCTGGCTGGGACTGCCACGGTCTCCCAATCGAACATAAGGTTGTGACCGAACTCGGAGAAAAAGCAAAGTCGTTCAGCCGGGTAGAAATTCGGCAACGATGCCGGGAATTTGCTCTCAAGTATGTCGATATCCACCGGGAAAACTTCAAACGCCTCGGAATCACCGGCGAATGGGAAAATCCCTACCTGACCCTCAGTCCACAATACGTGGCCACTATCATTCGCACGTTTGCGGAAATCTATCAGACCGGCGGCATCTATCGCGGACTTAAGCCTATCTACTGGTGTCCAAATTGCCGCACCGCACTTGCTGAAGCGGAGGTGGAATATGCCGACAAGACTTCGCCCTCAATTTATGTGAAGTTTCCCGCGGAAGGGTCGATTTTGGGACTCCCAGGCAAGGTCTCGTTCGTCATTTGGACGACCACCCCATGGACACTTCCCGCGAACCGGGCCATCTGTGTCCACCCCGACTTCGAATACAGCGCCTACAAAGTGGGGGATGAGATACTCATACTGGCTTCGGACCTGTCTTCTGCGGCGTTTCAAGCCTGCGGAATTGAAGGGTATAAACACATCAAGTCATTCCAAGGCAAGGACTTAGAACACTCGAATTACCGCCATGTAATCGAAAGTAATCGGGTTTGCCCGGTTATACTCGGCAATCATGTGACGCTTGATGCGGGTACCGGATGCGTGCATACGGCTCCTGGCCATGGCCAGGAGGACTACGTCGTTGGCCTCAAATACGGAATCGAACCGTTTTCTCCGGTTGATAACGGCGGCTTATTCACCAAAGATGCGGGGAAATACGAAGGCACACACGTATTCAAAGCGAATCCGGTCATCGTGGAGGATCTGAGGGCCTCCGAGGCCATGATCCATAACGAACCGTATCAACATAGCTACCCGCACTGCTGGCGTTGTAGCGGCCCTATTATCTTCCGCGCCACGCCCCAATGGTTTCTCAGCATGAGTCATAATGGCCTTCGGGAAAAGGCACTCAGTGCTGTGGAACAGGTGAAATGGATTCCCGAATGGGGAAAGGAACGCATATACAGCATGATTCAGGCCCGTCCGGACTGGTGCCTTAGCCGCCAGCGGGCGTGGGGGGTCCCTATTCCGGTCTTTTACGGGAAAAACAGCGGAGAAGTGTATGCCACGCCGGAGAGTTTTAAGCGTGTCGAACAACTGGCACTCTCCGCCACAGACGGTATTGATCGTTGGTTCGATACTCCCGCGTCTCAAATCCTCCCCAAGGACGCCCGTTGTGTGAAGTCAGGAGATACCGAATTTGTCCAGGAAACGGACATCCTCGATGTATGGTTTGACTCCGGTGCGAGCAACCGGGCCGTGTGTGAGCGGCATCCCGGTTTGGCGTGGCCCGCTGACATGTATCTCGAAGGCAGTGACCAGCACCGCGGCTGGTTCCAGTTGTCGCTCATCCCCACGATCGCGGCCAAAGGTCTTCCACCCTTCCGCGAAGTGCTTACGCACGGCTATGTGGTGGATGGCGAAGGCAAAGCGATGTCCAAGAAACTGGGCAATTACGTCGGATTGCCGCAACTGCTAAAAACCTACGGCGCCGATATTGTGCGGCTCTGGGTGTCGAGCGAGAACTACCGTCAAGATATTCGCGTCTCGGACGAAATCCTCACGCGCCAGCAAGACGCATATAAGCGTTTCCGTTGGACATTCAGGTACATTCTTGGAAATCTTGCTGATTTTGATCCAAACCAGGCTTTGCCTTACGAATCGTTAACCACTATCGACAAATGGGCATTGCACCAATTACAGATATTGAAGCAACGCGTCCTCACCGCCTATCGCGATTATGAATTCCATGTTGTTTACCATGCGACTCACAACTTCTGCAATGTGGACATGAGCGCGTTTTACCTGGATGTACTGAAAGACCGATTGTATACCTTTGCGGAAGACTCGCCGGAAAGGCGCTCGGCCCAAACTGTACTGGCTCAAGTGCTGGTGGATTTGCTCAAGATTACCGCCCCGATTCTTGCCTTCACGTCCGACGAAGCATGGGAAAGTCTTCCTGCATCGTTGCGAACCTCTGAATCCGTCCATCTGGAACAGTTTCCGGAAGTGCAACCTGAATATGTGTTGCCGGAAGCGGACGTGGCCAAATGGACTGAACTTCTCAGAGTTCGTGGTATAGTCTCAAAAGAGCTGGAAGAAATCCGTCGCAAAAATGAAATTGGATCCTCTCTCCAGGCCGAAGTAACGCTCACACCGGGCACGGATGGGTTGGCGAAAGTCCTCAGCGAGTCTAAATCGTTATTGGAAGATATCTTCATTGTTTCGAAAGTGGTCGTATTGCCGGTATCCGCCGAGGCAAAAGCCAGCGAGGCCAAGGTGTTGGCTTCTGTAAAGCCGGCTATCGGCGGAAAATGTGTCCGTTGCTGGCATGTCCGGGAATCGGTGGGTTCTGTCCCGGACCATGCGCAGATTTGCCACGTATGTGCAATGCAACTAGGAGTTGGTCAGGATGAACAAACGTGAAATGAAGAAGTTCGAGACCCTGCTGTTCGAAGAGCGTGCCCGCTTGTCGCGTGGCCTCAAGACGCTGGAGGAGGAAACGCAATTTGACGCTTCTTCCGACCATACCGCGGACATCTCAAGTTACGCGGAAGTGGGTACCGACAACTACGAGCGTGAGACCATGCTGACAATCGCAAGCAACGAGTCTGCACGGCTGAGCGAAGTGGACGAAGCTCTGGAGCGGATCAAAGAAGGTACATACGGGACCTGCCTGGGTTGCGAAAAGGAAATCATGCGCAAACGGCTTGAAGTGTTTCCCTCTGCAAAATACTGCGTCGAGTGCCAGTCAAAAATCGAAA
Organism: Candidatus Hydrogenedentota bacterium; assembly: GCA_045863295.1. Taxonomy (GTDB): domain Bacteria; phylum Hydrogenedentota; class Hydrogenedentia; order Hydrogenedentales; family SLHB01; genus BTWA01. The sequence goes on along the minus strand of BTWA01000006.1, from coordinate 60,358 downwards.
AGGAAGGGTACCTGTAGTCCTCGTTGTGACGGAACGAAAAAAGCAACTACTTTGGGTCACGCTGGCCGTATTAGCGGGCATCGTGTCCGATCAGTGCACCAAGGAGTGGATAAACAGAACCATTCCCGCCGGAAGCGTGCCATTCAAACCGGACACGTTCTTCTTTCTGACGCATGAACGGAATACGGGAATCATCGGTGGAAGGTTCAGCGGCGTGCCCGTTGTGCCGTTTGCTGCTCCAATATTGGCCAGCCTGATCTTATTATATCTGTTTCCACAGTTGAATCCGGCGTCTCGAACTCAGTCCATCGGTTTCGGACTGGTCGTGGCGGGCGCCGCGGGAAATCTGTTTGACCGGATTGTCCGGGGGGGTGTTATCGATTTCCTTCAGTTCCACTTCTACTTCATCGACTTGAATCTACCATGGAAACTATATCCGGCATTCAACGTCGCAGATGCTTGGATATGCCTGGGTGTAGCGTTGTTACTCTTTGGCTGGCGCCACACACGGGAAGACAAGGAATCCGATGTACCCAACGCTGCTTAAACTGGGTCCTATTGCATTTCACTCCTACGGACTCATGATGGCCATTGCATTTCTAACGGCCATATTCTTCATTCGGCGAGATGCCAAAAAGTATGACCTGAACGCCGATGTCCTGATCGACGGCGCGTTCTGGACCCTCATTTTAGGCCTGCTAGGCACCCGGATCTTTCACATCGTCATGTTCCCGGAAGCCTATTTCAATCCCATGTTTACCTGGAAGCAAAGCCTGGTGAATATGATCGCCGTATGGCGAGGTGGACTGGTCTTCCAGGGCGCCATCCCATTTGCATTGCCGTTCTTGTGGTGGTGGCTGCGAAAAAATAAGTTGCCATTTCTCAAGACCATGGATATCGCCATTCCATACATTCCCCTGGCACACGGCATCGGACGTATCGGGTGCTTCCTGAATGGCTGTTGCTTTGGAAGACGCTCTGATCTGCCTTGGGCAATCGCTTTCCCGCGCGTTCCACTCGACCTCAGCAAACCCATTGAAGGCAGCCCACCCTATATCCATCATGCACAATACGGCCTTCCGCCCGACGCCTTGTGGTCGTACCCGGTTCACCCCACACAACTCTATGAGACGTTCGCCCTGACACTCATGTTCTTTGTACTGTTGTTCATACGGAACAAATTCAAACCTTTCGCAGGAAGCCTGATAAGCCTGTATCTCATCCTCTACGGCCTGTTTCGCACCTATAACGAATCGCTTCGGGATGATGGAAACCCTGTACGAATACTCAATTTAACCGATCAGCAAGTGTTCTCACTGCTCACGGTCGGATTGGGAATCGGGCTATTCGCTGGCCTTTGGTACCAGAGCAAACGCACAACCGCTAGCGCAACAGACCGGGCCAAAGATTGAATCATTAGCGCACCACTCCGTGTTTCGAATGAAACACTTGATCTGCTCCGAAACGTGTCATACGATAGCGCCTGGCTGTAGGGAGGATGGCGCGTGAAAACCACAAAATTAAGCGCTCAAGTGTTTCTTGAGCTTCCGCCGGTTATCGCTCATTACATCGAAGGCGATCGCAATTCCTGGCTCGAGTCCAGTCCAAGCAAAGGGCGTATCCTGCTTTGTAGCCGCCCAGGCCAATTTGACGATCTGGAAATGATGGCCGTGGAGCGCCGTCAGCTACTCGAAATACTGGGTCCTGACCGGGCTCGAGCGTTCTGTTTCCGCATGGGATTCGAGCAAGGCCGACGGGAAGCCGCCCGCTACTTCAACCAATATGAGCGAAACACTCGTCTCGGACTTCAAGCCGGTTTGGTATTCGGGCAACTCCAGGGGCGCTACCTCGCCGACCATGTTCGCTTTGAATTTGATCTGGATCGAAATACGCTGTACCGAGAACTTCGACTGCTGAATTCCATGGAAGCCGCAGCGCATCGCATGGCCCAGGAATCGGCTCAACATCCCGTGTGCTGGATTACCTCAGGAAATCTCTCGGGGCAAATCAGCGAAATCTTGGGAAGGCGCGTTTTGGTGCTCGAAACCGAGTGCGCCGCAAATGGGGCAGAGGCGTGTGTATTCATCGGACGGCTTGACCATGAATGGCAGCAGGAAGCAGACTGGGCACGGCAAGCATTAAAATTGGAGCCAATCGAAGACGAAATCGCGCGGCGCGATGAAATGATCGACACGGCACAACGGGCAGCGCGCAAGGCCCAAGCGGCATTGATTCAGTTGAGCCGCAAGCTACGCTCGGAACTCATGTTTGATACACTCGTGGCCGAGACGGAATCCATGCAGCGTGTAATTCGCCGTGCTGAACAACTGGCCGCCTCGGAAGCCCCCGCACTACTGGTGGGCGAACCGGGTGTAGGCCGCTCCACGCTGGCCCGGGCGATTCACCATGGCGGTACACGCAAGGAAGGTCCGTTTGTACAGGTGGATTGCAGTGTCATGACGCCAGAAGCACTGCATCGAGAATTGGTCGGCGCCATGCAGGATCCCTTGTCCGGCGTGTCACGTCAACATATCGGCGCACTGACCCGAGCGCACCAAGGCACATTGTATCTTCACGAGATAACGCAAGCGGGCCCGGATGTTCAAGCTGTATTGTTGCGTGCCATGAACGAACAACAAGTCCATCCGATTGGTAACGCCGAACCCGTACCAACCAATGCACGTATCATAGCAGGCACGGAACTCGACCCCGAAGAAAGCCTGAAATCCAACTCGCTTCGAAACGATTTATATTACGCGCTGGCGGTTGGACGCATTGAAATACCGCCGCTACGCGACCGCGCCAATGACATCGTGCGCCTGGCGCAACTGTTCCTGGCAGAGTACAGAGAGCGGCACGAACGACCCGATTTACAGATGTCGGAGAGTTTCAAGCGAGCGCTCATGGAATGTCCGTGGCCCGGGAACATCCGCCAACTCCGGCACGTGATTGAACACGCGGTTGTTTTCAGCAAGGAAAAAGAGCTCGACGTGGCCGACTTGCCCGAGGATTTCCTCGTCATGCGTGCCGCGCAACGGCCGAGAGAACTAACTGAAGACGTCATTCGGGCGGTGCTTCGAAAAGCCAAAGGAAATCGAAGTCAGGCTGCGGACATTCTGGGCGTCGGGCGTACCACGCTGTGGCGGGCCATGAAGCGATATAACATCGAATAATACCTGTGTCTGGAATTCCGGTCGAAGGGCTATCTCGACCCCGGAAAGAAGGCTAGTTCGCCGGGAGCCCGCACGAATGAGACCAATTCGACGGCACCACCATTGCCGCACAAGCTGCGCGATCGCATGTGTCATGGCGTTCAGTCTCGCTGCCGTCTGTGCCGAGCGGTTACCCTCCACGTCCGAACTCGTCATTGAAGACGACATCGCTGTATTGATGGTGGACGGCCTGCACCGCTACCTCGATAACGCCACCCGGATCGCCCGAGAAAGCCGTGAAACCTATTGGCGCCGTGACTTTACGTCTCACGAGGCATATGTTTCGTCGCTTCAACCCAATCGGATTCGGCTTACAAAGATTATTGGCGCGTTCGACACACGCCAACCCTCCTCAATGCAATTGGTGTCAACTACAGATGCATCAGCTCTTTTAGCTGAATCGGATCAGGTGGCCGTCTATCAGGTTAAATGGCCGGTCTTGGACGGAGTGTATGGAGAGGGGCTGCTGCTAGACCCCAAAACTCCCGCCAAGGCAAACGTAATTGCCATTCCAGATGCTGATTCCTCTCCCGAAGCAGCAGCCGGACTCGCCAAAGAGGCATCCGGTGCATTTGCAGTTAGATTGGCTGAGTCTGGATGCCGGGTACTTGTTCCATTGCTAATTAACCGGGACCATACCTACTCTGGGCGCGAAGACACCCGGATGACCAATCAGTCCCACAGGGAATACCTCTACCGGCCCGCGTACCAAATGGGCCGCCACGTCATCGGTTACGAAGTTCAAAAAGTCCTTGGAGGTGTGGACTGGTTCCAGACTCTGGATTCGAATCCAATCGGGTTAGTCGGCTACGGCGAGGGCGGACTGATTGCACTCTATACAGCTGCACTGGATTCGCGCATCGACGCTACATGCATCTCCGGGTATTTTGGTCCGCGGGAAGACCTATGGAAAGAACCGATCGATCGAAGTGTCTGGTCGCTGCTCACTGAATTTGGCGATGCGGAACTGGCCTCTATGATCCTTCCTCGGTCATTGATTATCGAGCAGGCTCCCTTTCCGCAGGTTCCAGAGGCGGCAACGCCAACCGAGCGCAGAGACGGATCGCCGGGACAAATAAATACTTTTCCTATGTCGGAAGTGCAGGACGAGGTCGCTCGCGCGAACGAATGGGGCAACCAACTCACACCGCCCAAAGTGGTACACCTGATCGAAGCTCATCAGCCACTTCAGGAAGATGCCCTCGCCAAGTTCGTGAAAGATCTTGGATTGAACATACCGCTTGCCGACGGAACCGTATTTGCCAAGAGTGCACGGCAGGTCGACCCAGCCCAACGGATGAAGCGTCAGTTGGACGAGTTGATGGAGCATACACAAAAACTGCTACGTGAGGCGCAGTACACAAGAGAAATCTTTTGGAATCGTGCCGACAAGTCTACCTCGGAGACCTTCGTCAAGACCGCAGAATGGTACCGTACCTATTTTCGCGAAGAAATCCTCGGAAGTCTTCCGCAGCCCAAGATGCCCCTCAATCCACGTACGCGCAAAATCTACGATACAGAAACCGTCGCAGGCTACGAAGTGGTCGTTGATGTATTTCCCGATGTCATTGCTTACGGTATTCTGCTGCTGCCCAAGAACATACATCCCGGCGAACGCAGACCCGTCGTTGTATGCCAGCACGGCCTGGAAGGACGTCCGCAGGATACCGCCGATCCAGCACAAGACAGCCATTATTACCACCAGTTTGCGTACGCGCTTGCCGAACGCGGCTTCATCACGTTTTCGCCACAAAACCCGTACATCGGGGGTGATACCTTTCGGACGCTGCAACGCAAGGCCAACCCCCTGAAACTATCCTTGTTTTCGTTTATTGTGCGGCAACACGAACGGATCATCGATTGGCTTATCGAACAACCCTGGACGGACTCCAGCCGCATCGCATTCTATGGATTAAGCTACGGCGGCAAAACAGCCATGCGGGTCCCCCCCTTGGAGCCCCGCTATTCTGCCGTCATTTGTTCTGGTGACTATAATGAATGGATATGGAAAACGGTCTCAAACCGGCACAAAGTCAGTTACCTGTTCACCGGCGAATACGAAATGTTCGAATTCGATCTCGGCAACACTTTCAACTATGCTGAGTTGAGTTGGCTCATATTTCCAAGGCCGTTCATGGTAGAGCGAGGCCATCACGATGGCGTTTCCGTGGACGAGTGGGTCGCCTACGAATTTGCACGGACATACAGGCATTATGACCTCATGGGTAAAGGCGATAACGCGGAAATCGAATGGTTCGACGGCCCACATACCATTCACGGCAAAGGAACATTCGACTTTCTGCACAAACATCTGAACTGGCCCAATTCGAGTACCGAATAATTGAGCAAAGAGGAGAGAGCATGCCATGCCTACAATTGACCGGCGAACCTTTCTGAAACACACGACGCTGGCGGCCTCCGCCGCAACCGCCCTCACAGCAGGCATGCCTATGAGCGCGGCCGGCGCAAACGACCGTGTGATCATCGGGTTTATGGGTACTGGCGGGAGGGGCCAGTTTCTGGCCGCCGAATTTGCCACGCGCTCCGACGTCGAAATTCGCTATTGCGCCGACCCTGACAAGAATCGCGCGGAACAGTGTGCCGACGCACTGGAAAAAGCAACCGGCAAAAGACCTATCGTCACACAGGACTTCCGGAATATTTTAGACGACAAGGAAGTGGACGGCATTGTAAATGCCACGCCCGATCATTGGCATGCCCCCGGCACCATATTTGCCTGCATGGCCGGGAAAGATGTCTACGTGGAAAAACCCACATCTCATAGCATTTGGGAAAGCCAGAAGATGGTCGAGTACGCACGCAAAACTGGACGCATTGTTCAGGTTGGTGCACAGAATCGTAGCAATGAATATGTCTACGCCGCCTTCGATTACATTCGCACTCCCGAATTCGGTAAAGTCCATTTTGTTCGCGTACTCAATAGCAAACTTCGCAGTCCAGTCCCGGAAGCACCCGACTCCGAACCGCCGGCTGGCGTCGATTACAGCATGTGGCTTGGACCTGCCCCCATGCGTCCTTTCAACGTCAGTCATTTTCACTACAACTGGCACTGGTTCTGGGACTACAGCGGCGGTGACATCATCAACGACGGCGTCCATCAAATTGACATCGCACGCTGGCTCATTGATCGCGACTATCCAAAGGCTGTCGTTTCCGCCGGCGGAATTCACTTCTATAAGGACGTGCAGGAAACCCCGGATACACACACCGTAAACTGGGAATATGACGGACTAACCATGGTATTCGAACAAACCCTCTGGTCGCCGTACATGAAAAAAATGCCCATGGATGTACGCGATCAGGATACGCTCCCTCTTTGGCCCTTCTCCGGAACGCGCATGGAGATCTATGGCGAGAATCAAATGATGTTCTTCGAACGACACGGCGGCGGTTGGCAAGTGTTCGACGCCGAAGGGCAATCGGTAAAGATTTACCATGGTAAGTTTTCGCCGTCCAACACTGCCCATATCGAGAACTACATCTCATGCATTCGTAGCCGGGAACTCCCCACGGCAGATATCGAGAAACTCCACAAATCGACACTCTTGTGTCATTATGGCAACATCGCGTACCGAACTGGACGCAAATTGCACATCGATCCGGTCACGGAATGTTTCGTCAATGATGATGAAGCCAACGGACTCGTTAAACGCACGTACCGCGATCCCTGGGTGATCCCGGATACCGCCTGATGAAATCCATATGTGCACTCGCAATAGCGGCAGGGATTGCTTGTAGGATCACAATCGCGGCGGCAGAGACGTCTCCAGCGAAGGACGTCAAATGGACGCACGCCGAATGGGCCAGGCCAGACGAACCGTTTGCCGTGTCGATTACCATGCAAAATGGAGCCACTTCGCAAATGCCGGCGCTGACGTTTCGCCTGCCCGATGGAACCGAGGGGGTGGTAGAAGGCAGAAGTGATCCGGCGGCGAAGAATACCGCTCAGTATGCGATTCCAAATCCCAAGTCCAACTCCGGCGGATCGCTCACTTTTGGGTTTGCGTTAAAACAGGATGGCAATCCAATTGCCGATCGTACGGTACCCTATGCGGACGGTGAGGAATTCTACGTCTCGGGTCAAACCGGAATTGACTTGTTTTATCCAATCGAGTCGTGGGATTTGTTGCTCATTTTTCGGCCATGTTGTTTTATAGACGGCGGCATTCTTAAAGCCTACAGACTTCCCGTAATACCCAATCCCAATGCACCGGGATTCCCAAAGCAAACACTTTCTTCCTGTTTCTCCATCGAACCGGACGATCTCACCAAGGCCACGGCGGGCCTTCGAGCGGAAATCAGCTTCGACTCTGAATTGGCCGCCAAAGCGAAAGGAACAATCGGGCTTTTTCAATGGATCGATTCCGAATGGAAACGTGATCCTAACGCAGTACTCGATCGCGACTCTGGAATCGTCAGATTCACCTGCGTGAGGGGCGGTTTGTTTCTTGTGGGCATTCAACCCTTACTCTGAGTTCGAACTCCGTACAGCGTTGACCAGCGCAAAATGAATTGACTTCCATTTGACCGGTTTGATAAGCTGTGAACGCGTGCACAATGCGCGCGCAATGCAGGTTTTTTGCGGCCCTCGGACCTGTCGCGATTCCCCCCAAAATTGACGTGGGGGACTTGTATCGGTATTCAGAACCGCCAGCCGCACAGCAACGCGGCCACGTAACGACGCTAGCTTCCGGGAGAAAAAGCATGTTTAAAATTCTGGCACTCGATAATCTCAGCGAGGAAGGCTTAAACATTTTTCGAGAAGCCGAAGGCTTCCAGGTTGATGTGAAACCTCCGCAAAAACCGGAAGAATTGGCCGCAATCCTCGGCGACTATGACGGATTGGTGGTGCGTAGCGCGACAAAGGTCACCGCCGCCGCCATCGAAAAAGCCGGCCGCTTGCGGGTAATCGGCCGCGCCGGAGCCGGTACGGACAACGTCGATAAAGACGCGGCAACCAAGCGCGGCATCGTTGTCATGAATGTTCCCGGTGGCAATACCATTTCGACCTGTGAGCACACGTTTGCGCTCATGCTCTCCTTGTGCCGCAACATCCCGCAGGCACACGCTTCCATGATGGAAGGCCGCTGGGACCGCAAGAATTTCAATGGCGCCGAAGTTCGCGGCAAAACCCTCGGAGTGCTTGGCTGCGGTCGAATTGGCGGCGCGGTCGCGAAACGTGCGCTGGCATTTGAAATGAAAGTACTCGTATTTGATCCGCTGTTGAGCAAGCTCAAGGCGGAAGCCCTCGGGGTTGAACTCGCCACTTTAGACGAAATTATCGAACGCTCGGACTTCATTACCATTCATGCGCCCAAGACGGAAAAGACAATGAACATGATCCGCATGGAACAGCTCAAGCGCATGAAGCCCAACTGCCGCATTGTCAACTGCGCCCGCGGTGGACTCGTCAACGAGCAGGACCTTGCTCAAGCCCTTCGCGAAGGCGTCATTGCTGGCGCCGCACTCGACGTCTATACCTCGGAGCCCATTGAAAACAACCCGTTCCTCGGCCTGACCAATGTAGTCACGACACCACACCTTGCAGCATCAACCGAGGAAGCCCAACTTACGGTCGCCATCGAGGTTGCACAGCAAATGGTGGATTACCTGAAAACCGGCGCAATCGTGAATGCCGTAAACGTGCCCAGCCTGGATGCGGAGACCCGCAAGGCACTCCAGCCCATCCTGAACCTCGGCTCGCGCCTTGGCTGTTTCGCATCGCAATACATGCGTGGCAAGCCAACCTCGGTCGAGATCGAGTATGCCGGCGAAATTGGCGTCACCGACACGTACCCCATCAGCGCCGCTGTCTTGGTGGGTTTTCTCACGCCGCTGGTTGAAACCGTGAATTCCGTCAGCGCTCCAACGCTCTTGGAAACACACGGAATTACATACTCCGAAACTAGAAGCCCGCAGAATCCCGACTATGCCTTCCAAATCAGCATCCGCGTTTCGACCGATCTCGAATCCCACGATATTGCGGGCACCCTCTCCAATAACCAGGAAGCGCGCATTTGCTCCATCGATGGCATTCGCGTGGATACGGAACTCGTTTCCTGGATGCTAATCTGCGTCAATGAGGACAAACCGCTCGTCTTCGGCCGTGTGGCCACCGCGATAGGCGAAGCCGGTGTAAACATCGCCAACCTCGCCCTGGGACGCGATACACTGGGGGGACGCGCCACGGCTGTGCTCAACGTCGATGCCGATGTTGACTTGGGTGTAATCGATGCAATTCGACGGATTCCTCATGTGATTGATGCCCGCTTGGTGGAGGTATAAATTCGTTCCATTTCTGGACGTAGGTCTGGAATCAGAACCGATTACATCCTCCCGAATTAGCAGTTATCGGTATTTGCGTTTTGACAAAATCAATAAAAAATGAAACAATACCGATAGAAGCTGTATCCGGGAGTGCGCACTATGGAGTACGTGGTAATCGAGCCGACTACCCAAGTACAACGGGAACGGCTTGAACGGCTGTTTCGTTATGCCCAGATCGGTCAGTGTGTCAGCAGTGTGACCCACGACGTAAACAACTTCCTGGGCGCCATCATGGCCTACGCCGAATTGATTGCCATGGACGAAACACTCCCCGCAGAGTCCACACGGATGGTAGGGGAAATTCTGGCCGCAGTGCGCAAAGCCAGCGGATTGGTCAACAATCTGACCGACGTCTCCCGCCGCGAACGCCCCGATATTCGGGTCATTGAGCCTGCCCAATGCGTGGAACGTGTACTGGACCTCCGGCGATTCGATATTCGCACGAACCACATCACGCTTGAAACGAATTATGCGGACAACCTGCATACCTTTGCGGTCGACCTGCCCAAAATCGAATTGGCGCTTTTATACGTCCTCACCAATGCTATCGAGGCTTGCCTGGCATTGAAGGAGGGATCCCGGATTGTCAAGATTTCGGTATCCCAGGATCAAGAGAGCGTCACGGTGGCCATCTGGAATTCCGGTGAGCCTATCGGCGAATCAACCCGGGAGTCGATGTTCGAACCCTACTTTACCACGAAATCCGGAGAACACCTGGGCCTTGGCCTGACGGTAGCTCGACAATTCGCGGGTCTGCATAAAGGCCGCCTCGAGTATGATCCGGTTCGTGGATTCGTGTTCCACATACCTCGTTCCGGGGTAACTACCGGCAGCGCTTGACTCTTTATAGATCATACGTTCCCGGCGAAACGCTTCGGTCCCGTCATCGCCAATCTCAGAAGCCAAAGGCAAATGTGCAACATACACCCAATTCTGAGGTAAGATAAGGACGGCGTTTCCCCACAGGGGAAGGCCGGGAGGGTCCCAGGGGTTCCAGGCTGCGGTCCGCGGCCGCGTATGAAGGAGACAACGACCATGGATAGCACTGCACGAAATTGGGCCATGGCATGCCATTTAAGCGCCTTGGCCATGTTTACATGCATCCCCTTTGCCAATGTAATCGGACCACTGATTATCTGGCTGATTAAGAAGCAAGAGTTCCCATTTGTCGATGACCAAGGCAAGGAAGCCCTGAACTTTCAGATTACGATGGCCATTGTTGGCCTCGCCTTCTTTGTCATCACGATTATCCTCCCATTCCTTGGTTTGGCCGGCATCCTGATACTCATCTTCAATCTGGTCTTTATCATCATGGCGGCGATGAAAGCGTCCAATGGAGAAGCCTATCGCTACCCGGTAAGCATTAGGCTCATTAAATAGCCGCAACAATTTGAATTAATGAAGACCCCGTGCCGCCACTCGGGCAGCACGGGGTCTTTCGATTTTCACTACTCAGTGCACAAAACGGGGGCGGTGTTCGCCTCGGGGTCCTGGGCCGCTGCCTTGTTCGCCAAAACTTGCCAGCAAGGCTTCAAACTCCAGCTTCCGGCGTTGCAGATCCGCGAAGTGCCGCACGGTCTCCGGCTCCACCGGATCCGGCACAGCCACACCACGCAGGAATCCAGACAACGCCGCGGGCCTCCCTAACGACTCCGGCAGGGTATGATCCGCCGGAAAACCGACCATGACAAACCCGGTGCGCGTTTCCGCGCGGTGGCACCCACTGCACGTATTCAGGGCAAACTCGTGACGCGCATCGTTGTTCACAATTCCCGCTGCGCTCCACGCCACATCAAAAAGCCCGTTTGCCAGTGGCAGAATCGTATACGTCCGATCGGCGAAGTCCGGAAAATCGCCTTCGCGAAATGGGCCCACCAATGACGAAGCCGCAAATGCATCCGGAGACAGTTGGCCGGTCCCTGCCAAAATGTCCGCCTCGCCATCATTGATCAGGTCGGCGAACGCTTGTGTACCGTTGAGTTCAATCGTATCGGGCGTCAACGCCACTGTCGTCTGCCGCAAAAATCCCGATGTCCCATCGATTACAAATTCCCGCATTTCCCACGGCGCGCGCAATGCTATTTCATTCGTTCGAATCTGGTTGAGTGCATTGCCGTTCGGCTTGCCCAGCGCACTGCCTCGATCGCTGAATCTGCGCGTAATCTGCTCCAACGCCGCGTTGTACTCCGGCGAACCCAGGGGAGACGATCCCAGTCCCCGCCACGCCAGCGCCCAATCGCGCAACCCGTCCATCGTCGTCGCCGGAAGTTCATATTCAAAGATGACAAGGAAACCGCTTCGTCCCGAACCCGCTGCCGGCAGCAGGGGAGTTCCATCGGGAGCCAAAACGCCGAACACAAATCGCCCTTCGCCACCCGTCACCACCGTTGTGCCGTCATGTTCGCGTAAGTCGATTCGATTTACAATCGCCAGCAGCTTGAATGGGGCCAACGAAAGATCGAGTTGGCTTCCACCGCTCACCTGCATCCATGGATCAATCACGCGTGGTCGAATCGACGGACGCGCCGAAGAAGTGCGCCCGTTGACAACCTGGTCCTGTTCCCACAGACGCAACCATTCCAGTGCGAACGCCGAAGGATTGCGAGTCCCGGCCATCTGCTCGATCAAGTACTTAAATGTCCACACGCCCTGATCTCCCGAGGCAGGATTGGTTCGAACTGGATCCTCTACTACACGCAGGTCCGTGATCATGAGTTGCGAACGCGGATCCACACCCATCGGAGGAGTGCCACCACCATTGTTCGGCGGAGGAGTGCCACCACCATTGTTCGGCGGAGGAGTGCCAGCACCATTGTTCGGAGGAGGTGTGCCACCTCCGTTGTTCGGAGGAGGTGTGCCGCCACCGTTATTCGGCGGAGGTGTGCCACCACCATTGTTCGGCGGAGGTGTGCCACCACCATTATTCGGAGGAGGTGTGCCACCTCCGTTGTTCGGCGGAGGTGTGCCGCCACCGTTGTTCAAATGTTCCGGGGTTTCCCCGTCTTCGGGCGCTGGTGTCACAACCACATCTTCGGATTCATCGCCCGCGTTCGCAAGCGATCGCTCGGTTGTCATCGGACACCCTGACAACACCACGGCCAGCAGCAACGCAGCCGCCCCGTGCGGCAAATGAAACGTCCAACGCATCAACGCTCCAACAACGCGACTTCTGGATTGCATACGCATAACGCCTCCCTTCCCGGCGCGCACCACTCAACCCCGAATGCGCGCGGCTAGACTCCTTTCACGACTCGTACTACCAGGAATGCCCGGCCCCATACTTCCGGCCACATCACCATTGGACACTACGAACGTGAAGAGCAGACTCCCGAAAGGATTACGAAAACGTAATGAAGCGAAAGACGCCGAGAACTCCGTACCGGCGGCATCGCCTCTCTGTGATACACTGCCGCTGAACCGCGATACCTCGACTTCAGGAGGACACATCCCATGAATCGCCGCGAATTCCTGGCCGCCACGGCCGCCACAGGAATAACCATCAGTCACGCCATGGCCGTACCGCAGACCGAAGGCGCCGAAGGCGAAATGAAATACCGCATCCTCGGCCGCACCGGCGAACGCGTCTCGCTCCTCGGCCTCGGCGGCTACCACATCGGCGTGCCCGATGAAGCCGAAGGCATCAGTATCATCCACGCCGCCATCGACGCGGGCATCAACTTCATGGACAACTCCTGGGACTACCACGCCGGCGGCAGTGAAGAACGCATGGGCAAAGCCCTCAAAGGTCCCCTGCGCGACAAGGTATTCCTCATGACCAAGATCGACGGCCGCACCAAGGCCTCCGCCGAATCCCAACTCAATGATTGCCTCAGACGCCTCCAGACCGATCGCATCGATCTCCTGCAACACCACGAAATGATCCGCATGGACGACGGCGACCGAATCTTCGCCGAAGGCGGCGCCATGGAAGCCCTCTACGCCGCGAAGGAAGCAGGGAAGATCCGGTACATCGGATTCACCGGACATAAAGACCCCGCCGTGCACCTCCGCATGATTGAAGTCGCCGATGCCAACGGCTTCACTTTTGACACCGTGCAAATGCCCCTCAACGTGCTCGATGCCCACTTCCGGAGTTTCCGCGACGGCGTCCTCCCCGTGTTGGTGGAGCGGGGGATAGGCGTGCTCGGCATGAAATCCGTCGCGGGCGGAGTCGCCCTCGAAACCAATGCCGTCACCGTTCAAGAATGCCTGCACTACGCCATGACCCTGCCCACCTCCGTCGTCATTTCCGGCATGCAGACCATGGCCCACTTCGAACAGAACCTCGAAACCGTGCGCAACTTCAAACCTATGACCGAAACCGAAACCGCCGCGCTCCTCAGCCGCACCGTTCAATTCGCAAAATCAGGCAAGTTTGAACGATTCAAAACCACCCCGGCCTACGACGCCACCGCCTACCACCCCGAGTGGCTGGGATAACGACGCCGTGCACAAAACAGCCGCCACAAACAAAACGGCTCTGCCGTGTCGATCTCGGCCCCGCCCGTTCGACTAATGAGCAAATAAGCACGGCAACCAGGGACGCTCAGCGCCCAAGAAACCCGACAATCGAAGAGGTGCCCCCATGAAATTCGTATGCCTCGGATACTACAACGAAGACGCCTTCGCCAACATGCCCCCCGAAGACGCGCAAAAAATGATGGAAGAATGCTTTGCCTACGACGACGAACTGCGGCGCGGAGGACACTTCCTCGGCGGCGAAGCACTCGATTTCGCCAACAAAGCCGTCACGCTAAGCAACAAAAACGGCGAAATTAAAATCACCGACGGACCCTTCTCCGAAACCAAGGAAGTCCTCGGCGGCATCCTCCTGCTCGAAGCCCGCGACATGAACCACGCCATCGAACTCATGTCCAAACACCCCGGCGTAAAAGTCGGACCCTTCGAAATCCGCCCCGCAGACGAAACCATCAACCAACTCGTCGCCGAACGCAGCGCGAAATTCGCACAGAAGAAATAGCCACTCAAACAAAGACGCAGCACGCGGCTAGCAAATGCAGTCTGAGCATTCCGCCAAGGGCTCTATGCCGTGCGTTGATTTCCCAAGGGGTGTGGCATGACTTCAGACCATGACACCAAACGCGACCAGAACGGTTACTGTTCAAGAAAACGGCTCACCGCACACTTTCCCCGTGTATGTAAGCGGAGATTCTCCCCAGACCACAACAGGGTCAAACGGTGCAGCCGCAGAATTCTGCACACGCCGGCGATCCACCGGGCCACATCCCTGCGCCTCTGCCCGAGATTCACGTTCCTTCAGTCCCCACTGAACGCCAACCCTTTCACCCCTTGCAAGTAGACATGAATCTCACAAGTTGCCCACGCGAAGTCTCTAAACACCCATGCAGCCCAAAAGACACACTGGACCCAAAACCCAATCCCTTGCCAACCCACGCTCCCCAACAAAAAAAAAGCGCCCCAACAGGGAGGCGCAATGGACGTCCCGTAGGACGTTGCCCGCGGACTTGAAAGTCCTTACTGTGATTTGGAGGACAATCTCCGCTCAGGTATACTGACCCCTATTATACATAACCAGAGTGGATTGTCAAGCGGGGAGCAGACCGTACCATGGGCACAAACAACGAAATGGTGCTTGGGCTTGATCTGGGCACAAACTCAGTCGGTTGGGCACTAATCGAGTACGCAGCCGGAAAACCCACTCGGCTGATACGCTCTGGCGCCCGAGTCTTTGATCCCGGCGTTGACGGCACAGCACAGGACATTGAACAAGGCAAAGACGAATCACGAAACGCCAAACGCCGCGAGGCACGGCAACAACGCAAGCAGGCCGACCGTCGCAGACGCCGAATGGCCAAGACTGCCGCCGCGCTGCAACGTATGGGTCTGCTCCCGTCAGGCGATATCCGCGATCATATGGCCAGGCATCAATTTTTCAAGACGCTAGATGCCCAACTCTACGATTCGTATAAATCGATAGGCATCGACTCAAACCTGCTCGATCAACTGCCCTACTTCCTCCGCGCACGCGCTTTAGACCATCCTCTTAAAGCCCACGCCCTTGGCCGCGCCATTTATCACTTGGGGCACCGCCGCGGGTTTGAGACCAATCGGAAATCAACGGCCAAGGACGATGAAGAAGAAGGACAGGTCAAGGAAGGAATCTCTCAGCTCCAAACCATGATGAACGAGGCCCGCGCGAGAACGCTGGGTGAATACTTCGCGGGACTGAATCCACACGAATCCCGAATCCGCAGCCGTTGGACCTCTCGTGCCATGTACAAAGCCGAATTTGATGCCATCTGGAATGCGCAGATGGCACACCATCCCGATTTGTTATCCGAGGCTGCAAAACAAGAGATATATCGATGCATCTTTCGCCAACGGCCTTTGAAATCGCAAAAAAATCTCATCGGTCAATGTGAATTGGAACTCGGACGAAAGAGAGCCCCTATCGCCATTCTGGATTCGCAAAAAATTCGCATGCTGCAGCGAATCAACGATCTTTGCATTCTGGAAGACGGCGAGACGATTCCACTCACGGCGGAACAGCGCGAGGCCATCATTTCAAAGTTGAGTTTTCAAGGAGACGCCAAATTCTCCGCTATTCGAACGCTTTTGAAGCTCAAGAAGACCACCAAATTTAATCTGGAGGCCGGGGGCGAGGAAAAGCTGCCCGGCAACCGAACGGCCGCAAAACTGCACGCCATTCTCGGCGAACGCTGGCTGCAAATGCCACCCCGGGAACAAAACGAACTCGTGGAAGAGATCTTGAGCACGGTCAAACAGGAAACATTGAAATCTCGCGGCATCAAACGCTGGAAGCTCGACTCGGACACCGCTGAGGATCTGGCCCAAATCCGATTGGAACCCGGCTACAGCCGGTTTTCCCGGCAAGCACTCGCTAAGCTCGTCCCAAGATTGGAACAAGGGGAATTCCTCCAGACCGCGATCAAGAATGAATACGGCTCACAACGATTCGAGGATCGCCCCTTGACCGCGCTTCCTATGCTTGAAGACTCAGGAATTGTCCTTCGCAACCCCATGGTGCAACGCACCCTTACCGAATTGCGCAAAGTGGTCAACGCCATCATTCGCGAACATGGAAAACCCGATTTAATCAGGATCGAACTCGCGCGCGATATGAAAAAGCCCCGAAAAAAACGGGAAGAAGCCTGGAAGAAGAACCGCCAACGCCAAAAACAACGCGAGGCCGCCGCCGCACAAATCCATAAGAAAACCGGCAACCCCCATCCAAGCCGAGAGGATATCGAACGCATCCTCCTGGCCGAGGAATGCGGGTGGGAATGCCCCTACACCGGCAAATCCATCGGCATCAATAATCTCATCGGAGAGCAATCACAGTTCGATGTAGAGCACATACTCCCTTTTGCACGATGCCTTGATGACTCGTTTATGAACAAGACCCTCTGTTATCACGAGGAGAACCGCAACAGAAAGCGTAACAAAACTCCATGGGAGGCCTACGGAGAGTCTCCAGAGTGGGACGCTATCATCACCCGCGTAGGACGTTTTCAAGGCGACGCGCGCGAAGCCAAACTGCGCCGCTTCAAAATGAAGTCCCTTGAAAGCCTCGACTCGTTCACCAACCGCCAACTTAGCGATACTCGCTACGTGTCCACTATCGCCTCCCGGTTTCTGGGCTTGCTCTATGGCGGAATCGTCGACGCAGCCGGGAAGAAGCGCGTTCAACCGGGCAGGGGAGAGGTCACTGCCATCTTGCGCAACGCATGGAATCTAAACCGCATTCTCTCGGACGGCCCCCGGAAGTCGCGCGACGACCACCGCCACCACGCGATTGATGCCATCGCCATCGCACTCACCGATACGCGAACACTCAAACAATTGAGCGACGCCGCGAAAAAAGGCGGCGACGAGCAAATGCGCCGATGGTGGAAGAAAATGGAAATCCCATGGAATACATTTCTGCAGGATGTCCAGACCGCCATTGCCTCCATGATCGTGTCCCATCGAGTCTCACGACGCGTTAGCGGACCCCTCCATGAGGAAACGCTGTACAGCAAAATATACGTCGATGAAGAAGGCAAACCTTGCGTGCATGTCCGTAAGCCCATCGACGGTATCAGCGCGAATGAGGTCGAGGCCATTGTCGACCGCGCTGTATATGACGCCGTAAAGCAGAAGTTGCTCGAGTTGGGAACAGACGACACCAAGAAAGCATTCGCAGACAAAGACAACTTACCCAAACTTTCTCGGAAAGCCGGCGGCTCGGTCCCTATCAAACGCGTGAGAATCCGGAAACGTGCCTCAACATTTCAGATTGGACAAACCGGTCGCAACCGCCACGTCGTGCCCGCGTCAAACCATCACATGGAAATCATCGAGGTGCTCGACAAAAAAGGCGAACCCAAGTGGGAAGACATCATTGTCGATCAATACACGGCTCTGCAGCGGCTTCGAAACAAGCAGCCCATCGTTCAGCGAGATCACGGCGAGGGAAGGCGGTTTGTCATGAGCTTGGCGATTGGAGACGTGCTGCAAATGAATATGGAAGATGGTTCCACTACTTTGGCATTAGTGAGAGGGATTTCGAAGGATCGTGTCAGCCTTGCTGGGCTCGTTGACGCTAGACTGAAAAAGGAGATAATTTCTTCAGGAGGCTGGGAGATGCCTCGCCTGAACGCGCTTAGACGACGCTCATCGCGCAAACTTTCAGTTTCGCCGTTAGGAGCGCTTCGACACTCCAATGACTAATCGAATAATTGACATTGCCAACGCGTCAGGTAAGGTCAAGGTACACAACGATCAGTTGATAGTCGAACAACAATCGCTTACCTCCCAAGCGCCGTTGGATGAAGTAGGTGTATTAGTGCTCGGCCATCCGCATATAACAATTACGGGTGCAGTACTGGCCGGTCTGATGGCCAAGGGTTCATCCTGTATTGTGTGCGATGGTCGGCACTCGCCAGTCGGAATATTATTGCCTTTGCAGAGCCACCATTTGCAGTCTGAACGCTTTTCCAAACAGGCAGAGTCAGGACTTTCCGTTCGAAAAAGACTATGGCGGCAATTAGTGCGCGCCAAAATAGGTGCTCAGTCTCGACTACTACTTGCGATGCACGGTGACGACGCAGGCCTTACAGCCTTGGTTCCCCGTGTCCGTTCCGGCGATCCAGATAACCAGGAAGCTCAAGCGGCGGTACGCTACTGGAAAAAACTCTTCGGCAACCGCGAATTTAGACGCGGAGCGGAAGCAGGAGTCGAAAATAATTATCTCAATTACGGCTACGGCGTTCTCCGCGCCACCACTGGACGCGCCATTTGCGCGGCGGGACTGCACCCGGGACTTGGGTTACACCACCATAATCGTTACGACAATTTTCCGCTCGCCTCGGATCTCATGGAACCGTTTCGACCGCTTGTCGACAAAGCCGTGGTCGAATTGGTTCAAAGCAGGGAAGGAATGGAACAGCAACTCGACACCGAAGCCAAACGTGTCATTGTGGCCGCGCTCATCCAGCGCTTTACGATCAAAGGCGAAGAAAGAACCCTCTTTGACATATTGAATCGCACGGCATCGTCCTTGGCAAAAGTTTACCTTGGAAAGAGAAGGACGCTGATTCTGCCAGAACTCTGACGTGGTTCACCGTCCAATTCAACTTTGAGCGAGACACGAATCAACGCCAGAAGGAATACTCGACATGGCACAGATGCTGTGCTAATCCGACTTGGCTCACTCCCAAACAGTGGCTTGGGAGAGGGTGAACCTTACTCCTGCACAAAAAGTTGGGTCGCCCTGCGGTGCAGCAGATGGCTAGATTTAGGCAGGTGACCGAAACTGAATATGGGTTCCCATGACCCAACAACGATTCGAAGTCTCGGGATACAAAGGCATGTGGCTGTTCGCCCTCTTTGATCTACCCGTCACCACCAAAGATGCCCGAAGAAAGTACGCGCAGTTCCGAAACGAATTGCTGAAGGACGGGTTTCAAATGATGCAGTTCTCGGTCTATGCGCGATACTGCCCGTCCGAAGAGGCGGCCAAAGTCCATCGAAAACGGGTGAGGTTGGCCCTGCCTCCCGAAGGGCATGTTAGACTGTTGGCGGTCACCGACAAGCAGTTCGCAAAAATGGAAATCTTTATCGGGAAAAAGCGGCGCGTTGCAGAAGAACCTCCGGAGCAGATGCAGTTTTTTTGATTTCTGCGCGAGCAAAAACGCGTGCAATCTCGAACTGAGATATGCACGCGCTTTGCAGTACACCTGAGCAGAGCGTCAAGCCAAACCACAGCAGGTTAAGGCCATAAAGACGACATCAAACATGCTGCATTCGAATAGATTGACTTTCTCACTTGGCCCTGATAATATAATGGCATCTAGGTTAAGGCCAATTATATAGAGAATTTTGCGTGAAGGGAGGTGACACGTATGCCATACCGCAGAAAGAAGGACAAGGACGCCTGGCATTGTTGCAAAAACTGTTCCTTATGGCCGACTTCCAACTATGTGGAATCTTCCACAAAGCCGACTTCGGGAGAACTATGCAATCAGTGCAAGGCAAAGGACACCGCTGGAGACTGTCAGAAGTAATTCCGGAACATCCGTCCGCCAATTTCTGTTTAATTGGCGGACGGATCATTTTAAGTGCCAGACGATATGACATCACGTGTCTCCATATACGATTTATTTCGAAGGCCTAACAGCCGCACTCTAACAGATTTAGGGGCAAAAATTCCATTAAATGACTCAGTAACCCCGCGTAACGCTTACGGTTACGCGGGGCCTAAGTATACCTGAGCGGAGATTCTCCCCAGACCACAGCGTCGCCTCTATATTGCCAAGTGCCTGCGCAAGTATACCTGAGCGGAGATTCTCCCCAGACCACAGCCGCCTCGCGCGACGTTCCTCGGGGGCGGCGAGTATACCTGAGCGGAGATTCTCCCCAGACCACAGCGAGACTGTGCAGACGTTGCCGAACGGAAGTAGTATACCTGAGCGGAGATTCTCCCCAGACCACAGCCGCCCAGCGGAGATCGTCGGCATGGACCTGAGTATACCTGAGCGGAGATTCTCCCCAGACCACAGCCCAGACCAGATAAAGCTACGTAGAGCACTAAGTATACCTGAGCGGAGATTCTCCCCAGACCACAGCCACATTCGTCATTCACCCCGGATTCCGCGAAGTATACCTGAGCGGAGATTCTCCCCAGACCACAGCCTATCCGAGCTTGGGTCGATGTCCGGTGAGAGTATACCTGAGCGGAGATTCTCCCCAGACCACAGGCCACGCCTAAGGCGTGGCCTGTGGTCTGAACTTCAATGATGTACCATAACCCCACACACGCGGGGATGAACCGGCCACCTCCCCGCGCCTCTGCGCGAAATTCACATTCCTTCATTGGTGAGCGGCAAGTTAAGGACGCATTTTCCGTACCTGAGCGCCGGACGGCAGGCCAACATGAGGATTGTGTGGGAAAGGGAAGGCATTGGGCGAACCCCGGAGAACCCCAACCCGGCGACACCTGCCTCAACGATTCCGGGATCTTGGCAAGCGCCATTCCAAAAACAGGATACCACTGACGGGCCAGATGCGCAATGGCCGGTGTTCTCGGTGGCCGAGGGGAGCATGGACAGTTGCTGGCTCCGGCTGGAAAGCCGTCGAGGCCGAATTCAGGGCAGTGGCGCCAGGTGCGGACGGCGGCGCTCAAGACCGGGGCCGCTGTCGCCAACGGAACTTGCGGCGTTCCCTTGGACTCGATCCCCAGATACTTCACACCATTTTTTTCTGTCAATCCAGACGATGATTCGAATGTGGTGGATGAAAACGGAGAACCGCTGGTGGTCTACCACGGGACGGGCGAGTAACATTCCCCACACACGCGAGGATGAACCAAAATTTGAAGTAAGAACAATGCGCAAACAGCGCAAATCCATCATATACCCTTGTTTCAATCCGCTAAGAAAATGCAACAGAAAAGCCAGACTATAGGGGACATTGACGAGTCAACATGGGATACGAAATCAGTGAACACCACAGCGATGCCGGGCATAAGATGATTATCGATCAGAGTAAACCTGAGCGGAGATTCTCCCCAAACCACAGCAAGGTCAAAGGCTGCAGCGGCAGGTTTCTACACACGCCGGCGATCCACCCGGCCACCTCTCTGCGCCTCCGCGCGAGATTCACATTCTTTCATTCCCCACTGAACACCAACCCTTTCACCGGCTCGCCGTCCTTGTCCGTGATTCGCACCACCAACGTCCACGCGCCGATCCCGTTCGTCACCTTGCATAAAACCGGCGTCTTGCCCTTGGGCAGCGTCACCTCGACGATGTCGCGATCCAACACCGACCAACTTTCCCGATTAAAATCGTTGACCAGTTTGCCGCCCACCCACAACTTGCCTGCGTCGTTCGACGCGAAGCGGATTTGCACGGCTTG
Source organism: Candidatus Hydrogenedentota bacterium (assembly GCA_045863295.1). Lineage (GTDB taxonomy): Bacteria > Hydrogenedentota > Hydrogenedentia > Hydrogenedentales > SLHB01 > BTWA01. The sequence continues at coordinate 38,396 of BTWA01000006.1, read as the reverse complement.
TTCCACCGGCGACTCCACATACGTCAACGCATACGCCACCGCGTTTTCGTTCGGTGTGAACATGGGTTTGAAATCAATGCCCAGTGCGCCGTCCGCAAGGCGGAACGGCTGCCACGCCACCGATCCGTTCGCACCCTCGTACGCCGCCGTTAAATCAATTTCCTTTTCCGGCCCGTACACGGCATCGTGCCCCGTAAGCCCGTCGCCGCTTGGAAACGGTCCGATGAGACGCCAATCCCGGATCGGTTGAAAAATCGCCTGCAGATCCTGCGATTCCCCCTCGTAGTACGCCATCGCAATGTCCCATGCGTGTTCCGTTTCCGCCGCGCCGACCGACGTCGAAGGCACGAGGTCGATTGTGGGCGTGCCATGCGGCAGCATGAACCGGGGCACGGCCGCGATCCCCAGATCCGCGGCCGGATCGGTGGGAGGGAGGCCGCGCAAGGCAAGGGCAATTCGTTTGTAGCGATCATCGAGCACGATTTCGCGGTTGCCCAACACCTCCGCCACCATCGCAAAATCGGTCTTGCCTTCATAGTCTTCGGGAACGTTGCCCACGTGGTGCTCACCGTACCGGTCGACGTAAACCCAATTGAACTTCGGCGACACCATCAGCGCACCAGCGAAACTTTGGCGCAGTTCCGTCGGGGTGAGGGAAGAGTCATGATTCGCCCCAATGTCGAATCCGGTCGGCCAGGTGCCCGCGGCAAGCGTGCACCGCCGCGCCCAGTACTCCCGCCCACGTTCGCTCAACTGACGGCGAAACAGAAGATTCGTCGCGCTGGTGTACGCGAGATAGCGGTCGAGGTGCGACGACGTATACGTGGCTTCCATGAAGAAGTGTACGCCCCCGGGCGCGTCACGTTCCGCCGCCACTTCGATCCACGACGTCTGTATGTGAGTCCCCAGATGAATGCCGCCTTCGGGCAGCACGAGGAACTCCATTTCTGGAAACTCGTCGTACATCGCCCGAAGTTGTCCGGCGGACCGCTCGCGAATGGTCCGGATCAGATCCTTCCGCGTATACCCATCATACGTATAGCCCTCCCAGTCAAACGCGAATTGTTGGCCCACATACTCGATATCAAGTGCAACCCCGCGGCAACCCGCGGCGCGCGCAAAGATCGCGAACTGCCGGAAGTGGTGGTTGATGTGTTGCCACGCCGTGTCGTTAAACCACTCCAACGGATTCGCATAGACAATCTTCAGATAAGTCACCATGCCGAGCCGCTTGCACAGGGCGTTTACTTCCCGCACCTTCTGAAACGTTTCGTCGCTCGCGCCGATCGTGTGTGGCTTCTTGTCGGTCGCCCACACATCGCTGGACCACTCGCTGGCCACACCCTCCAGAAAGAACCCGCCGACGCCCTGCGCTTTCCACGCTTCGGCATTGGCCAGGATCTTGTCGGGACTCACTGAAAATACCAGTGTTCGCGGCAGCGGGAGGGAGGCATCGCGTCCGTACACCACCCCTTCCACCGTACCTGGACCAGAGGGCTGCGATTGCGCCTTGACCAAACTGGAAAACAGCAAGGCAACAAGCAGAACCAAGGTGTACGCTCGGCAGCGCATGACTGACCCTCCGCGTAAGAGTTGTAAGAGATACCCAGACCGAATGGTGCATGGTATCACCCTGCGGGGCGGCTGCGGAATGAAGTGGGGGGGCATCGCCGCCCTAGTCCGACAGGCGAAAATACACAGACCGCGCCTCCGCAAACCGGGCCAGCGCCTGATCCCGGATCGCCTCGGGGAGAGGATTGCCCTTCGCGGCCGAAGAAGCGCAGGCCGTTTCAAAGGCCGTCTTCGCGTTATCCACCCACGCCATGAAATAACGGGCCGCCTCAGGATCCGCGGGGGCAGGGCGGCCGACAACCGTGACATAAAGGGGACTCGTGATTGCAAACTGCCCATCCACCGTCGGCACACCTTCCGGCGCGTGGGTCAATTCGTCATGTGCCGGCCCGGTCGCACTCAGCACTACCCATCCGGAATGGGAAACTTTAAACGTATGCTCGCGAAGTAATGCCAAATCGCCTTGAGCCCGCCAGGTTTCCACGGCACGGCCGTTGTACCAAAGGGTCGCTCCGGTCAGGCCCCAATGGCTGAATGCCTCCACCGCGACGGTCAATTCGCCTTCCGCCTCCAGGGTTACCGTGTCTCCCGGTTGAAACGCCCCGGCCGACAGAAACAACAGGGGACCGTTCGTGGCAAAGGTCCGGCCTTCCCGGTAGGCTTGGGCAACGGCCGGCCACGTAAACGGATCGGCGTGAACATACGTACGCATGGCACCAATGATTCCCCGGCCCTGGTCCGCATGAAAATCCGTGGAACCGGATACGCCAAGTTGAAACCCCAGGTTCAGCAACCGGAAATAGTCCCGCAGTTTCATTCCAAAATTCGACCCAAACCCTTCCTTGGTCAGCATGTCGATGGTGAACCGGTGGCCAAGGGCCGCCGCCAACGGCAGTTCCCGGGCCGCATGGCCGGATTCCGGATCGGAGACCGCAGAAGCTATGGACTCCGGATTGAATCGGGCATAGGGATGGGCATAGGCAATCGCGCCACCAGCCGATTCGGCCGCAGCCATGTAGTCGACGTTCATCGGCCATAAGTTGCCATATTCAGGCAGTGCCGGCACGTCAAATCCTATGGGGCAGATGTGACCCCATAGATCCCGGGTCAATTCGTTGGTGGCCCAGCCGAGAAAACCAGGTTCCGAACGGACTTTCAATGGCTCAGAAACCCGATCCGCACCCATGAATGGCACAAAGGCCAGTCCTTCACCCTGCGCAATCCGGTAGACATCATCGATGTTCATGAACGGATGTACAGTGCTGGCGTGGCGGAATAGATGAGTGTGATGATCCCCGGAATACCAATTCCGATACGATGCATCAAAGGCAGGTTCGAGAATGAGTTCAACGTTCTTTGACTCGCCCGCCTCCAGCGTCACTGTCGTACGAACAGGCTTGTATTCAAACCCTTTCATGGCAACAACTTCATAAGTCCCCGGCAAAACCGCGAAGCGGTTTAAATGAAGAGAGGACAGGTGAAAACCCAGTTTCCCCCCGTCGAATTCAAATGTAAACGGCACATCGGCCGGAAGTCCATAGGAATCCTTGAGATAGAGGCGGGCCGGTGTGGGCGTTCCATCCGCAAGCACAGGGGAGAGCGTCAAGAGCGCTTTGCTGCTGTGGACGTCCGGCTTGTTCGCAGATTCCAATGGCTCAAGCCGGAACTGTCCAACCCAGAAATGGCCAGGAAGTGTCTCATCCGACTCAATTCGAAATGTCACCTCCAAACGGTCTGCCGAGGAGGGAACATCCAGCACACACCAGGCATCCTGCTCCGAAACCGTCGAATAACAGTGGGTATGCCTGCTTTGAGACGCAATAGGAACACCAGAAACATCGAAGTACTCAATTGAAACACCGGCAAATGGCGAACGAAATCGCCATGTCTTAGCACCATCGACCTTCATTTTCCAAGAAAGTACATGGACCTCTCCAGGATGAAATCGCGTGGTTTGCAACACCACGGTCCCCGGGGAGGGTGCTGGGGCAGGGTTGATGAAGAAACCAGGCTCGCCAACCGGGGGTGCTGCATACGCGATCAGGAATGTACCGAAAAAAACGGAACTGCTTACTCGGGTCAGGATCATCACAGACAATAAGGCACTGATTAAAGCGCGGCACCTTCTTTTAAAAGAACACGAAGTGCTCTCACTCGGATTATCCTGAATGTCTTCCGGCATCATACACGCGTCCTGATCGGGGTGGTGGACTCCGCGATTTGCATCAAGAGTACGCCCTTGGAATGATCCCGTCAATACAGCACCTTGAATCATGCTCCAGATAAAAACACACATGAGTGCAAGAAACGCACAAAAATACAATTTTCCGAGATTGCTAAATGACCCCAGTATTGGCTATCTGAGGTAATAAATAACATACTCGTTGAATCTGGGCCATATTGGCGCGAATTGAGTGTCCGGCCTGTTCCATTAGGCTACACAAGACACATGAAAAACCCCAATCTCTAGTATTTATGAGCGGTAATTCCTTGACGAGTCTATCGTAAACCAGTACGCACGGTTGGAAAGGGTGAGCAATCAACAGGGAGGACCAATCGTCTCAGTATATCTTGACCATCACAAGCAAATCCTTGCCGTAGAGATTCACCTTCGGCCCTAGTGTAAAAATCAGCGGTTCTGATAGGAGTTTAATGAGCTATGCTGATATCCAGAATAGCCCCGGAGGGACTTCGTTTCCACCTGTGTCCAACGTTTCCAGCACTTTCAAGTAAGTAAGTATACTTTACAGAATGGGGAGGGGGAAATTCCGGCCAAGCGACCATTGACAAGAATAAAACTCCACCTGAAACCCTCGAGAAACGCCCGCACCGAACACACAGGGTATGGAGTAGGTTGACAGGCCCTAGGCCGAGTGATAGACTCACGAGCCACACTGAGCGGGATTAACTCAGCTGGTAGAGTGTCAGCTTCCCAAGCTGAAAGTCGCGGGTTCGAATCCCGTATCCCGCTCCATTTTTCACCTCCGAATAAACCTTGCGTCGCAGTCCAACCGCGCGCCAACTCCACGTCATCTGGTTTGCTCCCAGACCGACCGGTGGATCCATGTTTTGAGGCTACCACGGATCAATCCTCAACAAATCAGAGTGGCACCCGTGCGGGTAGAGATCTGCCCAATCCGGGGTCTGCCATAAAGACCCAACTTTCAGGTGCGCTGGGAGACCCGCGCTTTCCCGCTTGAATCCGAAACCACTGAAAACCACATCGCTCAATGAAGCCCAAGGTGTCTCCTAATCATGCCAACCCTAAGCGGAAAAAGGAGATACACTATGTGCTCACAGACAACGCCTCAGGTTAGAATATGACGCCAGCTCCAGCAAGTGACCCGAATCAGAATCGCATTTTGGCACATAATATATATTATCGGACATTATTTTTACATGCTTCATCGCCAAAACCGGTATCAGAATCGCCGTCGCCTAAGCCTGCCCCTGCCGCACATTCGAGGAATTGCAGTCGGCCTTGTCCTGGTTGCTATGCGGTACCGCCCTCTGTAGTGAGCATTTTGATCTGGTTAGGAACGCCCTGTCGGCACACATCGGTTCAAAACCGCAGGCCTCGGAAAGTAGAACCTGTAGACAGCCGGGCTCGGCTGAAAGACTTCCCCCTACTCTTCGGTGCGAGCGCGGGTTCTCAGGCGGGTAACGATTTCGGATAAGGCCTTCACCATTTCCTTGTCCTGATCGTGGTTATCAGTTCTAGCACTCGCCAAGTCAACGGCGTACGACATGGCTGTCTGGAGCGCGAACATCTGAGTGTTGACCTTCTTATGGGCCGCCTCGATTCTCCGGAACCGCGCTTCCACATCCCGCGCCAGTTCGCGCGTACGTTGGGGCGATTCATAAACGGGCACCTCGAAAGTCATTCCGGCAATGGTAACGTTGACATATTCGTTGCTCACGACGCGATGCCTGACCGCAAGGCCTTGATATCCTTAAGGGTAGCGTGAAGCCGCTCCCTGAGATCGGCGATCAGCTCTTTCATGCGGCCGTTCTGAGCCTCGAGGGCTTCCAAACGCTTGGATTTGCGCTCCAAGGTGGTTAGATTCTTCTTCAGGCGCCATTGTTCCTGCTGCAATGCATCGCGCTCTTCTTCGAGCTTCGAAATCGTAGTCCCCCGCTCCTCGGCAAATTCTTCCAACGCCTGGACGGCACTCCTTAACTCGGCCAATTGGCTTTCAACAAGGGCATTCATCGCAACTCGGCTTGGTAACTGGATTGGAGCTTGTTGAAGATCCCATTCCAGAATTTCTGGGTTTCCTTGTCGGTAAGCGTACGATCTTTCGCTTGGAACGTCAATTCCAGAGCAATACTCTTTTTCCCGTCAGGGACTTGTTCTCCTACGTAGATATCGAAAATTCGTGCATCTTGCAGGAACGGTTCGCCCGAATTTCTCGCGTCGAACAGTACATCCCCAGCGGGTTGATCAGCATCTACAAGGATGGCCATATCTCTGACCGACGCCGGATGCGCCGATATCGAATCAAATGACTTGTGCTTTAGTTGTTTCGCCAGCGTTTCAGACAGGTCCAGTTCGACCAGGAACAGATCGCCAGAGATATCATAAGTCTCTGCGATAGCTCTATTAACAGCCCCCATAATGCCCACACATTTTTTCCCTAGCTGAATTGATGCCGATTGTCCGGGCTCAAAGGTCCTGATAATCTCATTGCGCTCAAAGCCAAGTTCGATTCCGCGTACACCTAAAATTGCTTCCAAGATGCCTTTCGCATCGTAAAAATCAACCAATTGCATCGCAGAGTGCCAATGCTGCGCAACGCGCGATCCCGCGAGGGCAATCCCGAGCATGCGGGGCTCGTCGGGCAGTTCCTGATTCTTGGCTGGCCGGTATACCGGTCCAATTTCAAAAAGCCGGATCGTGTCTCTCCCCCTTCTCACATTAAGCGAAGCCGCCGCCAGCAAGCCGGGTATCAGGCTGGATCGCAGGGTGGCCTGAGCCTCGGACATTGGATTCTGTAGGGTCAACATTTCTTCGAAACCGCCCGAGAGTCCAGCCTTGGCCACTTCCTCGCGAGAACTGAACGACATAGCGATCATCTCGGTCAAACCCAGCCCCTTAAGCTCCAGACGGAGTTGTTCCAATTCGCGTTCCATCGGAGCAAATATCTGTTCCGAAGGGCGCACTCGAGGCATTGCTACGGGTAACCGCTCAAATCCATAAACCCTTGCCACTTCTTCAATTAGATCCGCTTCACGAGAAATGTCCTGGCGCCAGGAGGGTACCCTTACATCCACTGTTTCATGTGTTTCATTGGCAATTTCGAATCCGAGGCGACTGAGAATACCTTTCTGCGTCGCCGTATCGATGTCGCATCCCAACAAGGCGTTGGCCCGCCGAAATCGCAGCGAGACTTTGACCTCTTTCCGAGGTACAGAATGTGCATCAAGACGCCCCTTGGCTAAAGTGGCGCCGGCAAGTTGCTCCAAACACATAGCCGCACGGTCCAAGGCAAAGACCGCCATTTCGGGATCGGCTCCGCGTTGAAAACGTTGCGATGCTTCTGTCTGCATGCTCAGCGAACGCGCGGTCCGCCGGATGGATCTCGGATCAAATACGGCGCTTTCCAGAAAGACTTCTTTGGTCTTCGCGGTGACCTCGCTGTCGAGGCCTCCCATGACACCGGCAATGGCGACAGGATTCTTCCCATCCGCTATAACCAACATCTCTCCGTCGAGAGTCCGATCCACACTGTCGATTGACTTTAAGATCTCCCCCGCTCTGGAACGGCGAACGACAATGCGTTGCTCGTCGAGTTTTTGAAAGTCGAATGCGTGTAAAGGGTGGCCCGTTTCCAGCAATACGTAGTTTGTGATATCGACGACTACATTAATGGGCCGCTGACCCGCTGCTATCAGCCTCTGCACCATCCACAAAGGCGACTTCGCAACGACGACATCCGACATGACCCGCCCGAGATACCTGGGACACAACTCCGGGCACTCGACCGTCACCGAAGACAACACATCCGCCTGTTTGCCCACCTCTTTAAGTTGGACAGTCGGAGTTTTCAGCGGCAGTTTATAGTACGCCGCGAGGTCCCGCGCAATGCCGATCATGCCGGCCCAATCACCGCGGTTGGGCGTGATTTCAATTTCGATGACCGTATCGTCCAAACCCAATAACGGTACCGCATCGCTACCCACGGCAAACGAATCGTCAAGGATCAATAATCCGTCATGATCGTCGCCGAGGCCCAACTCACGCGCCGAGCACATCATTCCCTGCGATTCGATACCGCGCATTTTTCGACGGCCAATTTCAAAACCGCCGGGTAATTTGGCGCCGACCACCGCAGTGGGTACGATGTCGCCGGGTTTCATGTTTTTAGCGCCACACACAATCTGCAGCGGATTGCTTTCACCCACATCGGTCTGGCACACCACAAGCTTATCTGCGTCAGGATGCGGCTTAATTTCCAGGATTTTTCCGATTCGGACTTGTTCAATTTCCTGGCCAGGCGAGTGAATGCCCTCGACCTCCAGACCCAGCATGGTCAATCGTCCCGCCAGATCATCAATGGACCCGCTGAAGTCGACGAGTTCCTTTAGCCAATTCACCGATATCTGCATAGCTAAAACTGCTCCAGGAAACGCAGGTCATTCTCATAGAGATACGTGATGGCCGGTATCTGATGCCGTACCATGGCTATGCGGTCAAGGCCCATCCCAAAGGCAAATCCGGTATAACGTTCGTAGTCATAGCCGGCATGTTCAAAGACGGCCGGATGTACCATGCCGCAGCCCATGATCTCCAACCACTTTTCCTGCCGTTGTCCATTTCGTTCCGACGTCCACAGGATATCCACTTCCGCCGAGGGTTCTGTGAATGGAAAGAAATGGGGCCGGAATCGAATTGTTGTATTGGGACCGAAAAAGCGATGGATGAATCGCATAATAACCCCCTTCAAATCGGCAAACGTGACCCCCTCGTCTACCAGCAACCCTTCAATCTGAAAGAACATGGGGCTATGTGTCGCGTCGGCATCAACACGATAGACTCGGCCGGGTACAACGACAGCGACGGGCGGCTGGTTCTTCTCCATGATTCGCATCTGCACAGGCGATGTGTGTGTGCGCAACACGACTCCAGGCTTTACGAAAAACGTGTCGTGCAGATCGCGAGCGGGGTGATCGGCTGGTGTATTCAGGCTGTCGAAATTGTAATACTCCGTTTCAACTTCCGGTCCGGCGCCCAGTTGAAAGCCCAATTCCCGAAAGATGCTTACAATCTCTTGGGTTACCTGGGTAATGACGTGCAGATGACCAGCATAGGGCACGCGGCCAGGTAGAGACAGGTCGATTCGGTTTTGCCTGGCCCGTTTGGCGTTTTCGTGTTCCGCTAGTACGGAGTTTCTCGATTCCAGGATGTCCTGAATTCGATTCTTGACGACGTTTGCAGCCTGACCTGCCGCGGGCCGTTCTTCGGCGGGCAACTGACTGACTGATCGAAGCACGTCCGTAAGTAGGCCTTTTCGCCCAAGGTAGCGGACCCTCACGGCATCCAGTTCTGCCAGCGATTCGGCCTGTGCGGCGGCTTCGCCCGCTTCCGTTTCCAATTTATTGAGTTGTTCGAGCATGCTGATCGCTTCACAGTCCTTTGAATAGTGCGCTTCCAATGCGCACTTCGGTCGATCCTTCTTCTACTGCCACTACAAAATCGTTGGACATACCCATCGAAACTCGAGTCAATCCAAGCTTGTCGGCGATGCATCGGAGGCGGGCAAAATGAGGTCGCGCCCTTTCCGGGTCTTCACTGTAAGGCGCCATGGTCATCACACCCTCCACAACAATACCCGGCAGCGATTGTATGCTGTCAATGGCCCTTTCAAGGTCCTCCGGCGGGAATCCATGCTTGGATGTCTCTCCCGAGACATTAACCTCCAACAGGCACGGAATTCGCTCGCCAGCGGCCTCGCACCTCTCTGACAATGCAACAGCCAATTCCAGCCGATCAACGGCATCGATACGGTCAAACAACGCCACCACGTCCCGCGCTTTGCGCCGCTGGACATTCCCAATCATATGCCAAACCGACTCCCGCAGCGAAAGCGATGCAATTTTGGGTTCTGCCACGTGAACTCTGTTTTCGCCGAAATGGCGTACCCCCAAATCGTACAAGGTTTGAATTCGGGGGGCTTGTTCGCCCTTGGTGACGGCCACCAAAGTGACCTTATTTCGATTAGCCGAGCGAACTCGGGCATTCTCGATGGATTCCAGAATCTGGTTCAGCTGGCGATTCAGAATTTCGCGTTCGATTGACAATCCCTGGGTTCCATATCGTCCTTCGCGCGAATTTATACCCGAGACCAAGGCCACTCCTGGAGAACCGCAGCGAGGCCATCACAATGAAGGTACAGGTAAGCGGCCGTGTAACAAGCCGTGACCACCGGGCAAGATCGAGCGCAGGCAGTTCAGCTTGGCTGAATCCCCATTTCGTCCAAAATATGTTGGGGCACTTCCGGAATTCCGGATCCGGTGCGCAAATACCACGCGTCGCCCGCTTGGAAGATCACCTTTCCGGGCAACTCGTCCAACACCAAAGCCGCCCCCGGGTTGTCGAACAAAATCTTCAGAAGCTCAATCGAACCGTCCTTCAGTTCTGTGAAGTCCTGGCCCCGGTAGGACTCCGGCACCCAACGGTCGGTCTTGAACTGGTAAAACTGCTTCTCAAGTGCCTTGGGAAGATACACGGTATACTGATCCTCGGCTTCGTCAGATCGCAACTTCTTCAGTTCGGTCAATTCCATGGGGATACCCGCCTTCTGCTTGATATCCATCATCATGTCAGTGCCTTCCCAAAAGAAGTCGTTGCTCGCAAAACGAGCTCGATCCAATTCAGCGATAGCCTCGAAATAGAATTCTTTCTCGATAAGCCTTTTTGCCTTGATACGAATTGCACGTCCAAGCGCAAACGTGTCCGCCTGACGCTCGGATTCCTTGTACATTCGATCCCAGTGGGCGAAAGTTTCGTCCAATACTCGCCCGCACTCGGCCTGCAAGTCCGCCGATCGCTGTGTCCACTCGGCCGCTTCCGCCGCGTTGCCAGACGCAGCCGCCTTTTCTGCCAAGGCTGCCGCGCACTTTGCCTGCGCCTCGAGATAGTTGGCCGTACGTTCTTTGATCATTCCGTCCATTCGATCGATAAAATTGGGCGCGACCGGGTTATCGGGATAGCGCTTGAGGTATTCCTCCCAACCGGCCCTGGATTCTTCAAACTTTCCGTTCACACCTTGAACGCGATATAGGGATCGACGCACCCAGCGATCGTGATCGAGACGTATGGCTTCGGCCATGTACCGTTCCGCGTTGATATAGTCGTGCAGCTTTTCTTCATAAATCGCAAAGCCAACGTCAAAATACAGGCGGTAATTGCGAGGGTTCTTGCGAATGCCATCCTTGAGAAAGGTAATCCCACTATAGTACAGCTCTTCCTTGGGGCCAGCCCACGCCTGATATTCCTTGAGGTAGCCCCGCAACTCCCACGGAGTGTCGTCCAGTCGGGCGCTCTGGTTGTACGCAAGATGCCATGCACCCAACAGATAGGCGTCAATAAACGTGGGATCCAACATCACGGTCGTATTCATAAGCGGGACCATGCGGTGAATCATGCCTTTGTGCCAAAAGGTGTCCACTTCCAGCCACAGCAGATTGGCCGCCATCTTCCGGAATCCAAAAAACATGTTGGCAATACTAATGACCCCGGTTTCCTCGCTATACAAGTCGCTCTTGCCGAACGAGGTGCCCATGGAATACAACTTCTTGCCGCTCGCCGCTTCCAGGTAAGCCTCACGAAGTTCAGCCATTTCCGGGCTGCCGGCCATGCGCCACAATCGGTCCTCACGGATGATTTGATCTTCCGTTATAATGGCGCCGATGTCCTTGTCTTCTTCGACGTCCTCCGGCTTCGGTGGCGCTACATAACGCACCACTTTTGGTAGCAAAACCCCTGACTGGTCGTAATCAGCATCGGATGGCGGCAAATCGTCCAGCAATGGGTCCGATTTCTCAACCAGAAGTGCGAACAGTTCTTCGTCCTGGTACTGCTGTTCGCCTGCCGTATCCGGAATGAGGTCGGCACCAAAGATACGAACCTGTGTGGAAACGGACACAACCCAACGGTAGAACCGTTCTGCTTCTCGAAGGTGATTTGCCCGTTGGCCCACTGCGGCGCCGGCCAGCAACACAATGCCGAACGCCAAGGCCAAAATAAGATTGATCGATTTCTTCACGGCCTACAGTTCCCGTCGCCGAAATACCCAATACGAGAGGATGAAGCCCGATAGCGCATACAACACACCGTAGGTGACCAAGGTCGGAATCTGAGCATCTCTGGGAGGGTCGTTCGGTTCCAAGTACAAGATCTGATCTTTGAGGCTGAAGTATGTCAGGTTCGGCAACACATACCACAGTCCGTCTGCCACATACCCAATCATGCTGTCGATAAACGTGGACGTCTGTCCCGAGCGATCGGCCACATTCTTCAGGTATTCGGTCAGGTTGCCTGTGAGATAGATGAACAATCCACCGATGGTGGGTAATACGGATGACGATGCCGTGCATGAGATGGCAAATGTGTATGCTGAAACGATAAGAAACTGGAAGTAGGTAAGAAAAATCGACCAAAGCAGCAGCGTTGGCAGAACGCGCTGCTGAAAATACAACGCAAAAAAGAACAGGCCGCCCATCAGCGCGAGATTGATAATGATGATCAACTGGACACCGACGAACTTTCCGAACAGATACTGAAAACGGCGTATCGGCTTGGACAGCACCGTATACACAACCTTGTTTTCCACCTCCGACGGCACTACAGACGCCGATATAAAGATGGTAATCAGCATGCCGAAGATAGAGATAGTGGTTACGCAAATGTCTTTAATCAGCTTTGCGTCCACGTCCGAACTGGTTTCGCCAACCGATGTTTCGGTCAGGAAACGCGTGATGAACTGTGACCCAAAAATGACGAGGATGCCGAGAATAATAAATCCGATGAGGACTTTCTTCCGCATGCCTTCGCGCCATGTGTAGACCGCGATACTCCATGAACTGCGCAGAAAACCGGTTGCCGCACTCATTTACTTGCTTTCCTTGCCTTGTCGCGCCGCGCCGACGGTCCGTACAAACAACTCTTCCAACGTCTCTCTTCTTGGCGCAATGCCGACCACGGTGACATCCGCCGCTCTGCACAACTCGACAGCTTCGTGCACCGCCATACTGGTCGGAACACGCAGTTTGGCTTTATCGTCAATGCGATCTTCCGCCACGATCCCACGCTGGACAAAGCGATCCAGTTTCTCATCGCTGAAGCGATCAACGTCAATGGCCAAATCACGTTCGGTCAAGAGTTCCGTGATGGTACCCATCGTCTGAAGAACGCCTTCGTACAAGATACCGACTCGATTGCTGATCAGTTCCACCTCCAACAACTCGTGGCTCGAAATCAACAACGTTTTTCCTTGATTTCGGAGGTGCACAAGCAGATCGCGGATTTCTTTGCGGGCCACCGGATCCAAGCCGGTCGTGGGTTCATCGAGGATTAGGATCTGTGGGTCGTTCAGAAGGGCCTGAGCCAATCCAATACGCTGACGCATACCCTTAGAATACCCTCGCAAGAGCCGTTTGCGGGCTTTTGACATCCCCACCAATTCAATTGTGGAGTCTATGCGCTTTTCGAGGTCCTTGCCCCCCAGTCCGTACAATTGCCCATAAAATCGCAGAATTTCTTCACCCTTGAGGAAATCTGGATAGTAGGCGCCCTCGGGAAGGTATCCAATATGCTTGCGCACGGAGGGGGAAGTAATGTCGTCGCTGCCCATAATCTTGATCGTACCCGACGTAGGGAAGATGAGATTGAGCAACATTTTAATCGTGGTGGTCTTGCCCGACCCATTCGGCCCTAGGTAGCCGAATATCTCCCCCTTCATTACGTCTAGGTCCAGCGATTTCAGTGCGTGGACATCTTGGCCTTTTCGGGCGCCTTCGTAGATCTTGCTCAGTTTTCGGGTTTCTATTACCGTGGACACGCGTGAGAATACCTCGAAGAAAAAGAGCCCCACAACGCCGCATTGGTCTGCCTGGGGTACTCCGCCAAATGCTAATCCTGCGCCACAACTGACAACTCCGGGCGGATGATAACAAAGGACAAGCAGGGTGTCAATTGAACGTGCATCGTCCTTTTGTGAAACCTGACTTGTCCCCAGAGAGATTCAGATCCGGCCTCGCCCGAAGTCACGGATATTGACAGGGACGACGAATTTAACGAGGCCGCCAAAATGACGGCATGGCCAACACCATGACGGTGATAAGTTCCAGACGTCCCATGATCATGCACAAGCACAAAAACAGCTTTCCTATTGCGGGAAGAAACGCGTAATTCATGGCCGGCCCCACCAATTCAAGGCCCGGGCCAACCCCGTTCAGACAGGCAGCAACCGCGCTAAACGCAGAATCGAAAGGCAACCCAATACCGGACAGGACAAGAAGCGAGAACGCAAACCACGTGGTGTAGAGTGCAAAGTAGCCGTAAACCGCCATCTGCGCGGGGTGGTCGATAATATCACCGCGAATTCGAATAGCCCTGACCGTCTTGGGCCGAAAAGTACTTTCGAGGCGCCAATAGAGCATCTTGGCCAGAATCACGACGCGAAGAATCTTCAGACCACCGGCCGTTGATCCCGCACATCCCCCCATAATCATCAGCACAACAAGTATGGTCCGGCTCAGATAAGGCCACTGATCAAAATCTTCCGTGCCAAACCCTGTAGTAGTGCCGATCGACACAACGGCAAACGCAGCGTGGCGCAAGGCCTGCAGCGGCTGTTCCTGGTAGTAGGCCCTTTCTTCGTGAATGTCCAGCTTTGAGGGCAGGTCAATGGCGGTCCCGGTGCCCAGTAAATCCATCGTGACCAGCAGCGTCGCCACTGCGAGTATGCCAAGATAAACGTGCCATTGTGAATCCCGGCGAAAATCCTGCCACCGGCCCTTGATGGCGGCCGCATACAGCGCAAAGTCCGTGGCTCCGCTGATCATGCACACGATAAGCACAAATTCGATCAGTGGACTGTGGTAGTCGGCGACGCTGGCAGGCCTGGTGGAGTAGCCTCCGGTGGCCAACGCGCCAAAGGCATGGCACAACGCATCGAAAAAGCTCATTCCGGCTACCATCAGCGCAAGGGTCTGCAATACGGTCAGGGAAAGGTATACTTTCAGCAAGGACAACGCCGTATCTCGAACGCGAGGCCGCAGAGCTTGGGGGTCAATACTCGATTGCTCGGAACGCAGCATCTGTTTGCCGCCCGCCCCCAGGTACGGAAGCACGGCAATGAACAACAGAATGATGCCGATTCCGCCCAGCCAATGGGTAAACGAGCGCCAGAACATCAAGCTTTTCGGGCAAGATTCGAAGATCTCCGCCGTGAATACACTCGCTCCGGTTGTGGTATACCCGGAAACGCTTTCGAAATAGGCATCCACAGGACCCAGTACACCGGTCCACCAGAAAGGCAGGGCTCCAACCACGGGCGCCACAATCCACCCCAGCGCGACAAGCCCCAAGGCCTCCCGTTGGTAGAATCGGTTGTCCGCCTTCCGGCCGGCTAAAAACAATACGAGGCCCATCAAGAAACTGACCACGGTCGAACCGATAAAATCCAAAAGGACGCGCCATTCTCCAAAATAAATCGCCCACATCCAGCACGGTACCATTGTGGCGCCGGTCGCCGCGAGAAAGATCCCGAGAAACTTAAATAGGATACGGTAGTTCATAGTCTCGTTGTCTGCGCGTAGTCAGCGCGACCTCCAAAAGGACGGGATAAATATAACGCAAATTGTGAAGAGCTCAAGGCGTCCCAGGACCATGCACAGTGACAGGAGTAGTTTTCCGGCTGCCGGAATACCGGCAAAGTTTTGCATGGGCCCCACAAGTTCCAGACCCGGACCAATGTTGTTGAGTGTGGCCGCCACTGCGGAAATGGCACTGACGATCGGCAATCCCATGGCGGCCATGGCAAGCGTGGCGACTATAAACCAGAGAGAGAAAAGCACGTAGAAGCCATACACTGTCTTCTGGATACTTTCATCGACCACCTCCCCACCGACTCGCAGCACACGGATCGTCTTTGGGCGAAAGGTGGCTTCGACACGCCAGTAAGCCATTTTTGCGAGCATGATCCACCGCACAACCTTGATGCCGCCTCCGGTTGAACCTGCGCATCCGCCAACAAACATCAGCAACAGCAACAGGTAACGGCTGAATTCGGGCCAGGTATCAAAGTCGGCAGTGACATAACCCGTGGTGGTCATGACGGAGACCACTTGAAACGACGCCAGCCGCAAAGCAGCCCCGGTCGAAGTGGGAGCGGCCGTGGACTCCGAAGAAGTGACCGGCTGCGCACTCGCATTTCCTGAAAGGTTCCAAGCGATGAGCACCGTGGCTGCGATCATAATGGCGATATAGACACGCCATTCGGCATCTTTCCATACGGAACTCAAGCGGCCCGAAATGAGATGAACATAAAGCCCAAAGTTGGTGCCTGCCAAAACCATAAACAACAAGATAATCAATTCCACCGGCAGGCTGTTCAACTCGCCAATGCTGGCAGGTCGCGTGGAGAACCCGCCTGTAGCCAGTGTGCCAAATGTATGGCACAGCACTTCAAAGAAAGACTGGCCAGCAAGCATCAGCAATACGGTCTGGAGCACAGTCAACCCAAGGTACAATTTCCACAACAGCATTGCGGTCGTTTTGACTCTGGGATTGAGCACCCGGGGATCGGGACCAGGGGATGCGGATTTGAATAACTGCTTAACACCCCCACCCAAGTAGGGCAACACGGCGATAAACAGCACAATTATCCCCATGCCGCCCAGCCAATGGGTAAATGAACGCCAGAACATAATGCTTCGCTGCACCTGCGCATAATCTTCGGTGGCGAAAATGCTGGCGCCCGTGGTCGTATAACCAGACATACTCTCAAAATAGGCATCGACAGGTCCGCAAGTTCCGGAGAACACATACGGCAACGCTCCAAGCGCGGCTCCGACGATCCACCCGATACCCACCAGACCCAGCGCTTCCCGCTGAAAAAACTTGTTCTGGGCCTTCCTACCCATGAATACGAGCACAAGGCCCAAAATTATGGATGCAAGGATGCTCTCTAGAAACGCCTCAAAAGCGTTTCCGTTTCCAAAGATGATGCCTTCGCCAAAGTACACTGCCCATCCCAACGAAGGGATCATGCTGATCCCGGTCGCGATGAAGAAATAGCCTAGATAACGCGCGAGTATGGGATAGTTCATCGCTGGAAAAGCTTTTCCACCGAATCCAAGGCGTGGGTGTACGCAATCACAATAATGGAATCGTTCTCTTGGAGCACGTCGTCTCCACGGGGCACGATAATCTTGTCGTCCCGCACAATGCTCACGATGAGTGTGTCCTTCGGCAACCGCAGGTTGCGCAGCGATTCGCCGATGGCCGGTGCGTCTTTTCTTACCTGCAGTTCGATGATCTCCACTTCGCCGTCCCCAATGACAGCAAGCGTGCTCAAGTTCTTTTGATGAACAAGCCTGAGGATCCGGTTGGCAAAACTGGCGCGCGGCGTGACAGCATGATCAACGCCGAGCTTTCGCACGAGTGAGGCGAAATCGGGCTGATGTACAACGGATATACTCTCTGTCGCGCCCACTTCTTTCGCCAAAACACTTGCCATAATATTGCGCTCGTCGTCACTTGTGCATGCGACGAACACATCAGCCCTGTCAACGTGCTCTTGCTCAAGGGCCGTTCGGCTAGTGGCGTCGCGGCAAACAACCTTGGCCTTTTTCAATTCGGCCGCGAGGAGATTGCAGTGGTTTAGGTCCCAATCGAAGATCTTGACGGACGGAATCTTGTGCTCCACCTGGGCGGCTAGATGCTGTCCCACCGGGCTCCCCCCCATTATGACAATACGGCTCGGACGGGTTTCGGTGCCCTTGAACAGTTGCTCCACGGCAGCCATTTTACTTCTTTCGGCAAAAAATGCCGCCACATCGCCAGGCTCCACGGTGCTATCTCCGCTCGCGATGAACGTCTTACCCTCACGCACAATTACTCCAACCAGCGCACCTTCGGGCATCTCGATGTCACGAAGGGTCTTGCCATGCGTTGTAGGGGACTTGCTGACCCTGATTTGACGCATGCGAATTAGACCGCGCCCGAAGTCCTCGGTGGATACGATACCGGGACTCTCAAGGTAACGGGCAATCTCGTTGGCCGTTAACGCATCCGGGCTCAGAATGTAATCAATCCCGAGGATTTCCTCGTAGAGGATGTTGGATTCGATGTATTTCGGGTTGTCTACTCGGGCTACCGCCTGCTGGGCGCCCAGCTTTTTGGCGGTAGCGCACGCGATTAGGTTGGTCTCATCGTTACCTGTGACGGATACGAACAGGTCCGCGTCGGATACACCCAATTCCTGCAACAATAATGCAGAAGATGCTGAACCCTGTACGGTCCTGCAGTCGAGCGCGTAATCAATTTGTTCCACGCGATTAAGGTTGGTTTCGATGACTGTTACATCGTGCGACTCCTGGGTCAAGAGTCGTGCAATGTGGAAGCCTACTCGCCCACCCCCAGCGATATAGATATTCACAAATCCTCTCCATTGTTGCCCGGCGAACACGCACAGTGTTCTTTAATTGTGCGATGCACCTCCCCCCTGCGCCGTAATGATGGGACTTCTTCAATGGCATTGGACACGTGCCTGTCGTGGGTCGGGCATTTGGATGATGTTCTTACAATCGCCCCTGGGAGTCAAATAAGCGGCGAACGCGGGCCTGCCCATACGTCCATCCTGCATCTGTACTACCAAGTGTAAGTACCCGACTCGACTTCAGTTACTTCTGTTTTTGTCATTCCGCAGGCATGCGGCAGGACTTACGAGTCGTGTATATTGGGGGCAAGGTATTCCCATATAGCCGAGGAAACGCCGTTGGGCATCAAGTATGGCCGAAAGCGGTTCGTGGACGAAATCAATGCGAAAAGAGGCATTGCGACTGACACGACCGACGTAAAACGTCCCGGCCACATGACGTATCGCCAATCGCAGCGTCTGTTTGCAGCCGGGATGCTGCTAATTACGGTCGCCTTGGCCGCCTCCGTTCCTTTCACGAACCAAAGAATGGCCAAGTCTCCAGAGATGATCATGGAATCGGTCTTGGTGGAAAAGGTCCAGGTTGACTTGGAGGATGGCACAAAAAAGCATCTGCTGGTACTGCATGTTGAATCGGAATCGAGTCCTGGCGCGCGAGTCCCAATTGCCGTGGAGAACCGGATCTGGGAACGGATGGAACCGGGCTCGAAGCTCACGCTGCATGTTCGGGAGCGCCGGGACCGGCCTGGATTCGATATCGTGGAAGTGCGAATCCCACACGAAGATGCCAATGAAAAGGCATCCTCCTTGACACCAGAAACGACGGATGCGGATACTGAATGAGACGACTATCCATGGTTGCCAGCGCGTACTAAAGGCGCGGCATGATGGAACGGCGAGAACGATGTGCAAGGCACGGATTGGCGAGCAGTTCTATGTTGAACGGAGACGAAATGCGGGCGGTCTACCAACGAACCGAGATTATCAGGCGGCCTCGCTACGGTATCATAAGTGGTTACCACCATTTACCTTACATTTGCATTGGGGCATCGTTTGAGGAAGGTATGAATACTACGCAAGTTCGCGGCCGCGTGCATGTGTCTCCCCGATTCCTCATCCGCCCGTCTCACTATGAACCGAGCTACGATGAAGTATTTGGAGAGGACAATGTGAACCAGGCCCTGGCAGGCCGTATTTTTGGCTTTTTGGGGTTCCGGGGCCGGCCGGTGGAATGCAAATCAGAAGATTTGACGGTCCAACACTTGGATGCCTCCCTGGACCGGGTGCTCTCCGGAACGCTAGATGAACTGGAACGGTACGAAGATATAACAACAGGGGTAATCATTACGCCGGATAGCCGGTACTTCCCGATATCTCTGGAGCGGTTTATCGCGAGCGTCTTGGATGATGAATTCGCCGCATAGGTACTGTCTTGAATAGGTGCCGTCGACGCGTGGCACCTTGAATGCAAAGGAATGGACACATGAAAAGTGCTTACGAATTGGCCATGGAGCGACTGGAAAAGGAAAAGGGGCCAACCAAGAAGCTCTCCGATAGCCAGAAATTCGCAATTGCCGAGATCGACAGGAAGTACGACGCCAAAGTGGCCGAAAAGAAACTTCAATTCGATACTAAGATTGCGGCCGCTGCATTTGCGGAAGTTGAGGGAATCCGAACGGAGCTTTCGTCCGCACTGAACGATATTGAGGACAAGCGTGAACGCGAAAAAGAGGCTGTTTGGAATCAGGATTAACCCTTTGTTTAGACCCTCCACACTCGTTTGCAGGCCTGCGCCGCTTGTGAACCTGGTCCCCTACGAATGACGAATGCAAAACGGCCGGGTCAGGTGTATAGACGATTCAAGCCGAAACGTTGGGTTTTTGTTCTGCTCGTTGCCTTTGGGTCAGGCGTGCTCTTCTGGGTCGACGATCAGATGAAAGACGCGCCGAAGTTCAACGGGTTTCACCCCGAGAATGCGTCATGGGTGCTGCAGTGTGGCAATTTGCCCCGCTTCTGGCTTCATGCACAGCAGACACCAGAACTCCAGACTATCGCGACCGACCGGCCTGAGATATTTAACCGTTTCGAACTCCAAACACGAAAACTGACGGGAATTCGCCCATCGCCGTTGAGGTGGTCCATCTGGCTCGGAAAGCGGATGGTGATGGCCGAATCCCCCGAAGGCGCGGGAATCTGTGTTTACCCTGGCTTGCTGACCCGCATTATCACGTCCGCCTACCAAAACACGATTGCCCCCAACGCAATCAATGGAGTTTGGCGCGTGGGCGGGATATTTTACGGCTGGCGCGAAGGCCACCTGATTGCATCCAACACGATGCTTTATGTCCAGGCGTCTTTGAACGGTCGGCGGGCCGTGGCCCCGGATCGGCCGCTTACGCCTTTTGAAGCGCTACTGAGTTGGGGCGACGGACTCACGAACCAACTTCGTGTGGCGGCCACTGAAGGTTTTCCCTTTTCAGGTCACCTGACAGACCATTTCACGCCAAGAACTGAACCCTTAACGCTGACCGATGCCTGGCCCTCCTCTCCCCTCTTCGCCGTAACGGCAAGTCAATGGAACGACATGGTTACAGCATACGGACAAGTACGTGGACTATTGTCCTTATACGACGGTTGGACCGCATTCGAATCGTTTGCCAGTCTGCTGTGGAGAGAATGGCAATTGGGAGAACTGCCACCGGACTGGGAGGTCGATGCCGGCATATCGGAAATGACCCTGACTATTCTCAAGGTAGACGCGGACGAAATGTTTCCCGTGCCGGACGGAGTTCTGGTTATGCGAACGCATAATCCAACCACCGGTATGGACCATCCGTTGAAACCGCTGGTAGCTCCAATTCAGGCGATTCCGCATGAATGGGAGAACCAACCCGGGGACTACGTGCCGCTCCTGGGCGAAAAGCTGTCGATCTGTCTGGGCCGGAACGATGAAGATTTCCTCGCGGCAAATTCCGAAGGAGCGATGACCGATGCGCTGTCTCGTTTGCGAAAAGGCGAATCCGCGCGGGCAGACCTCACGTTTCGAATGAACTGGGGGGCCATGGGAACTGCGATGGCCGCTGTGCTTCGCCAGACCGCTGGCTACGAGCTAGTACCAGGTCGCAACCGCGGCGAAATACTGGAAAGTATCGTGCCCCAGTTGGAAGCGATGGCCCCTTTGGGCGAATTGACTATAGTCGGGAAGGCGCAGGGCGAGAGGCTGCTGTTCCAAGGTACGCTGTGTAGAAGCGTGGAGAGTGCACCATGATGCAGTGGGTTCTGGCGCTCATTGCCGCGGCAGCCTCGAGTTATAACGTGTACCAAAGCTCGTACCCTCGGCTTGAAACATTGTTTGGTCCGGTAGATTGCGAGGCTATCACGGGCAACGGCGGGCTCACCGCCGGCTTCAATTCCGTTGGCCGCCTGTCGGTCTTTCGATGGCCCGGCCCCGGCGGATCGAATCAAATTGCCTATCGCACGCAACCCGGGAAGTCTCCCGATCTCGGGGTCCCGGCATGCCATGGCGCAATCTGGGGAGTTGAAATTGGCGCTAGCATCGCGTGGATTAACGCTACGGAATGGGAACGCGTCCCTCTAGATTCGTCGGAAGACGTGCCAATCGTCGAAACCCGATTGCGACACAAAAAAAGTGGGACCCTGGTAACGCAGACTGCATTTGTTCATCCCTCCATGGATTTACTTGTCTTGCGTATACGTGTTGAAGGAATTGATACTTCGCCAAAACTGCATTGGTATTGCAATTTTTCCCCCAGCACTCGAACGGTTCCTGAACTGCCCTTGGCCGACTGGGCGTGGGACGACCTAAATGATTTTGCCATCTATCTGGATGACGATGCTCAAACGCTTGTGCACTTCAGACCCACGGATCCGGGTTCGGGTGAATGGAATGAAGCCCAGCGCATGGTACTTGCCCAAGTCCCGGCCGATGAATGGCGACGGTTCAGCCAGGGAACCTGGATTGCCATACGTCCGATGGAGCCGCTGAACCGTGTCATGTGCGGGTACGGCCGCGAACCGTTCTCGTTGTGGGCAAGTATGGGCGACGGGGTATTCGACACAACGGAGGCCATGGTGGGATCCTGCGCGGCCGCGATCGAAATAGAACCAGAGCACATTGGAGATGCCTACTACGGAAACGTGCTGGTGGCAGTGAGTAACGGCGTGGATTCATCGCACGAAATCCTGAATGGGGCAATGGAGAAACGATTTAGCGGATTAATGAACGAGACGAGGACCTTCTGGAATCAATGGAATGGCACTGTGGCATTGCCGGAACAGGGACCAACCAACCTGCGCTCTTTCGCGCTTTCGCAACTGTATACGCTGCATGCGTGCAGGGACAAGCGCAAGGGCGCAGTCATTCGCGCACCGTACTCTCAACCTCCGCTGGCGATGGATTGGCCAAGACACGGCGTATGGCAGACCCTCGCGCTGGATCTTGCTGGGCTGCATGTGGAGGCGGAGTCGCACTCAATGTTCTACAGCGACGCCGTACGAAAGAACGATGCAAAAGGCAAGCCCCTTGGCACTGTGCCGACAGCCTTGTACGGCGACGGAACCGACGCAATGCCCCACCTCGTCTTGGACACTGAAGCGGTCGGATGGGTGCTATGGTCATTCTGGCAGCATGCGCAGTCCATTTCCCCCAACGAACGGACCGCATACTTGGAAAAAGTGTGGGAATCGACCGATTTGGCGGCGATGTTCTTGTCGTCTTGGGCCGACCCGCTGGACGGTGTGCCCATGTATACATACGATGAGGATGTGCTTCGCGAACAGCGCAGCTTCGGATTCAATGTGTCCGTGTTTATGGGAATGAAGGCGGCCACTGCCATAGCCGGAGAACTTGAAAAAGAACGGCTGGACTGGAAGCAGCGTACTACCGAATTGGAAAATCTCATCCGGTATCAGACTTTTGATGCCCAGGGAAATTGGAAGCACAACGAAGGATACCGCCTTGCTCTCACGGGTCTGCTGGAACCCACGGATCCCCGATGGGCGGAAGCAATTGAGCGGGCTTTCGCAATAGACCGTCGTCCGTTGACCGCGCTCGAAGTATTGGAAAGACTCGTTCAGTTCTCTTGGCTTTGGCAGGGAAACCCGGAACGACTCTCCACGCTTGCCTATTCCGCACCTGCGAGTCTCCGGGAATTGTTGGATGGCCGTCCACCTGACGCCCTGCACAGCGCTCTGGCGTATTTGTGCATCCGCCTCGGCTATCCAGTGGACTGATGGTTATTGGCCTGTCCGCAATACCTTGATGCTATATGGTTCCAAAGTCTCCACTCTACCGACTGCGGTCTCGAGGGAAATCGTCGACTCGGAATAATTCAAGACAACGATTGTGCCGTCCTCCAGACCGCATGCAAACACACGCTCTGGAAGATCTAGTGCGAGAATCTCTTTCGTTAGGGCATGGAGCCCGTCCACCTCGCGGATACACCTGTCGATAAAATCGCCGTAAAGGGATATGGGCTCCATGTCGCCCCGGAAGCGATGAAAGGTTCCCTTTCCCGTGTCTCCCTTCTCCCACGCCAGAAACGTCTTCTGCTCGCCTTCAATGGTCTCCTGTGGAACTCGTGGATATGTAGGATAGATGGCGACACCGCCCGATCGAATCCATTGGTCTATAACCTGTTGCACATCGTGCTCTATCACATTTCCCCAACAAAACACGAGG
This sequence comes from Candidatus Hydrogenedentota bacterium, assembly GCA_045863295.1. Lineage (GTDB taxonomy): Bacteria > Hydrogenedentota > Hydrogenedentia > Hydrogenedentales > SLHB01 > BTWA01. The sequence goes on along the minus strand of BTWA01000006.1, from coordinate 14,456 downwards.
ACTTTGTAGCGGTCGAGAAAACCCTTACGGATGAGACGCTCGTCCAGATAATCCACATCCACACGGCGGCGCACTTCGGCAACTCGCGTATTGAATCCCCAAGCATAAAGATGACGGAACGTACTATCGTCAAGCTGGTTCATGGTCTCCGGATAGTACACAGCCACATCCACAATGGGATCGGCCCTCAAATCAAGCAACCTATAATCACGAAGCCAGTTGTCCACGGAGTACGGATGCTCAAAAAGTACTGAATGGCGTGTATACAGGTTGTCGCCATTGGTAGTCAGGGTGGAAAAAAATCGCGCCACGGTCCCGCGCGCACTGTGATATCCGGCGGGCTCGTAGCCAAGTTCAATGCCATACAACCGTGCAGCAGTCGCCGCAAGACGAGTGGCATAGACGTTCTGTTCAAAACTGTCCGTTTCGTTTGTAAGACGTATCCCCCCGTTAACTGACTTCATTGTCTCTGCCTGTGCCGAAAAGTCAGTACCCGCCTCTCGAAAGCCCCAGCCGCCTGAAGACATGTATATGGGCGTCACGGGCATTGACTTCCGGGCGATGTGTGCCCACGCATCGCACCACTTCGACATCGAATCGGTGTACCAGGCCGTCATGTCCAGTCGCCCTTGGCGCGTTCGATACGATTCAGGCAATGCCGGTTGAACTGCTTCGAACGACGGATGGGTCTCCGACCATGCCGCATTGAGAGCCTCGATCGCGCCATAGCGGTGTCTCAAATACGACCGAAAGTCCTGCGCCGCGTATGCATCGCCCGCCCACCATCCGATGTGTGCATGCATGCGTTCGCCGCGAATTCCCAAACCTCCACCCGCACCCGCGGGATACTGCGCCTCGCCAAAATTACCGCTGGGTCCTAGTCGGACAGCTTCCAAAACTCCCATGGGCTCGTAGTGTTGCCCAAACTTATGCAATACACGTTCCACATGGGTGAGGTTGGCCGCATTCCAAATGGACGGGACCTGATTGGTATCGCCGTGTTCGAGACATTGAAATCCCACGTTCTCGTTCGAGGAAACGTACCATTCCGGCAAGGCAAATGCCGACGTTATCACGAGGTTTGGAAACCACTTCAAACCTCGTTGCCGAATCGCTTCGACAATCGTGTCATAGTGAGAGAAATCGAAAGCGCCCGGCTGAAGCTCGATCAGATTCCAACGCACAAAACATTCGACGGATGTAAATCCCAAGAGTTTCGCCAGCGGAGCATATTCACGGATATTGTCTAGAGCCGTCTCAAGCGGAGGGGGATCTCCCTCGTCTGGAATACCCACTGTGCAAGTAATCGCCATGGGGCGATTGAGCTGCACAAGGGGCGTTACAGATATGGGTACCGACGCCGCCAATGCCTTCCACCCTGCTTCGTCCACATACGAATACGCCCGAATAGCTATGAGCCCCTGCAAGCCGGATATCTTTAAATGGGGGTTTTTGTTCTCGTTCCAGCTTGGCGAAGGGTTAAGAAATTCAAACCAGGCACGACGCACCACCTGCTGATTCAAACGCGTATATGAAACGCCTCGCAGAGGTTTTGCATACGATCCGCGAAAGGCATCCTCCGTCAGCAACGTAGGCTGGATTACACCGGCGCCGCGATCAAAATACTCAATTTCAAGTACTATCTTTTCCGATTCCGGGAACGGAGGTCTTGAAAAGCGAAATGCCCACTCAACCTTCGAATAGGGATCGGTATCGTTGACGATGTGCAGGGTCGCCAGTTCATTCTCCGGCGTCATGCGAACAAGGTCGGGATTCAAGAGCACCGCAATTCCACCGGTCGGCAGATCTTTTGCCTGAAACAAGTCAATCGATGGATACACATTTTCGGCGTGGGCGCTCAGTCCAAAGGCAACAACGACTGCGACTCGAGCCGCGATTAACAGCCTCACGAACACCTCCCCCTTGCTGCCATCCAATTAATTGTTGGGACCCGCGCCTGCCGCTGCGTGTATCATTTCCCGCCCTTGGCGATGAACCCCATAATCAGTTTATCCACACGCCTTGACCCAAGTATCTCTATCGCTTTTCGCATGCGCGCATCCAAGCCGACGAGATAGCGCGTGCGCGGCCGGCGCGAAGTAAGCGCGTGTTCGACCGCTCGAACCACAGTCTCCGGCGGCTTGGCCATCTTCTGCATCTTGCGTGCCGTGGCCTTGGCCGCCGTCATCAACGATCCATACAATTCCCACGCTTCTTTCGGTACGGATTCGCCAATCTCTTCGGCAATTTTGAGGGATTTATCCCAAATCGGCGTTTGAATATCGCCGGGCTGCACACAGATAACTTCGATCTTCCATGGATGAAGCTCCATGCGCAGTGCGTCGCAAATGGCCTCTATGGCATGCTTTGAAGCCCCATATGCCCCTTGAAATGGCGTGACACACATGCCGTCAATTGAACCAATGAACACGATTCGGCCAACGGCCTTGCGAATTTGGGGCAGAAACGCCTGTGTTACCGCCACCTGGCCAATTACATTGACTTCCATTTGTTGACGGACACGGTCAATGGGAATGAATTCGAGAGGTCCGGGCATGTCCATGCCCGCGTTGTTCACAAGGCCGTACAGACCGCTCTCCCCGACCGCTTCCTGGACGGTTCGAGCGGCCGCGTGGATTGACTCGTGATCGGTCAGGCTCAAGTAGACCGGGGTAAATCGATCCGAAGTGGCGCTGACTACCGCATCCAATTCCGATTCATGCAAATACGTCCCGAAGACGCGAAAACCAAGCTGATCGAATCTTATGGCACACGCCTTGCCAATTCCTGACGTGGCGCCTGTTATGACAATGGCATTGGTAAAACGATCGCTCACGCAGGGTTCTCCTTGGAAAGCCGAAAGTAGCTGATCGCACTTAGGAGCGCGGTCAGCCCAGACAAGCCAATCAGGGCCAATTGAATCATTGCCGCTGCGGCGGCCTGTCCATGGTACCGGCCCACGATGGTAACCCTATCATCTTCCAGAGGCGGTTCGCTGGACAAATGGAGGCGCCAAGGACCCAAATCTAGAGTCCCATCGTGGGACAAGGTCTTCTTCAACGGTGAGTCTCCCGAAATCCCTAGCTCGCAATCTACGACGCGGCCTATCCGAAATCGACGGTATATGACCGTACTCTCTCCAAGTACGGTTGGATTGCCCTCTGGAAGCCAGAGTTCCTGTCCATCGCGCCTGATCCGCAATCCGCGTACTTCGACCGATTGTGGCAATACAGGGACGCCCGTCGCCAACAAATGATCCACGCGCAACGCGGGTCCGCCATCCTCCGGTTGAAACACATCCCCGCGCCCGATTCCCCTTGCGGCAATTTGAGTGCCGTCCTCATAGAGGGCTGCCCAACCGGTGTCATCCGCCCACGCGTACACGATCCATACTCGTCCGCTCAACGCCGTATCTTCAAATAAGACAATGTTCTCTTCCGATGAACTGTTTGCCTGTATCCAATCGCGAGTCTTCTCGTCCTGCCGGAGTGTTTCCACCTGAATTGCAGGGGCAATCCCGTCAGGAAAAGAAAATGCCTCCTCGTACTGAAGCAAAGTCACCGCGGTTCCGTCGTTCAAAACCACCCCTCCGCCCGGCTCGAACGATGAAAACCAATGAATGTTTTCGCCTTCACGGACACCCCATCGAGCAGAGTGGATACCCGTCAATTCGTTTTGCTGAGCAATCTCCGCGGTCGCACGATCATCAAACCAGTCAAAATAGAGGGCGGTGTCCGGCGGCACAGTCAACCAGACTGCATTACCCAGCAGGACAGGCTCCTGCCAAGGCTCCGCATCATTGGCACGTAGTGCCAATGCCGCCATGGGACTTCCTCGCTCATCGGCAATCAAACCGCCCCAAGGCGATACGCCTACGAAATTCCATTCCCGGCCGTCCAATTGAAAAGTCTCTTCGTCGTCTATGCGAACGCGCTTTATTCCATCCAGGTTCGAAACTATCAGGCCGTCCGCCAAAACGCCTGCATCAATAACCTCTATACTCTTTAGAGTGATTGGATTGGGAAGCATGGCTAAGTCATAGTGCTTAGAGGCAAGGAAACGGTCGCCCATCGACTCGGGGAGTTGGTGTACGACATCGGTTCCGGCCACGGCTGTTTGAGCTGCAGTGAAAACCGGTCGACGGCTTGAAGAATCCCGCCACAGAAAAGGGGTCGTCTCGCCTTGCTTCAGGTCGGCGCGGAACTCGATTGTATCGAATGGACGGACGTTCCACCAGACAAATGCAGTGCCCAAAAGCATCACAGATATCAGCGCAAGCAGAACATGGCGTTTCATACGACCCCGTGCCAATCCACTCGTTCAAAACTCACAACGCGGCGGAGCGGGCCGGACGGTTGTCGAATACACCATTGAGAAAAAGAGTTACCAATGATGCACCGCACTCTGGAGTCAACGCTGCGCCTCGCTTATTGATGCGTGCCATGATGTACATGTCCATCATCCCGCAGAAGGCCATGGCCAACTCGTTCGGATCGTGGCCGATGAAGTCTCCCGCATCAACCCCTTCTTGCATAATCCCCCGGATTCGGCTGAATCGTGACTCCCACAACCGATCCTTATCCAATTTGGGAGCCTGGTGGCGCGGCGCAAAGAATGCATAGAAAATGAGGCGTACCACCGTAGGCGAACGTTCCGCGTGGTCAAATGCATTGTTTATCGCGGCCAAGAGACGGTCACGGTATCCGGTGGCTTTGGCAATACTACGGTCCATGTCCTCGACGAGTTCCATGAACCACGACTCCACCAGGCGGCGGAACAGGTGTTCCTTGTTCTCGAAATAGTAATAGAGAACCGGTCGAGTCACACCGGCGCGTTCGATGATCTCGCGTATGCTCGTCCCTTCGTATCCCTTTTCAGAGAAGAGACTTAACGCGCTCTCCAAGAGGCGCTTCTCGGCCTCATTGGCACGACTGACTTCATCGGGAACCTTGTGCAATCGTTGCGCCATGCGGCAATCTCCCACTGCGTGTAGCTAACTCTAACCCTGACCGGAATTTAATCCTAGACTTCGGGAAACATGGTGTCAAACCTTGACCGCAGGCAATTGGCCAGCCGCTCAAGACGGCACCCGGTATTGTTCCCGCAATGCATCCAATTCGCGCGCAAGCGCTTGCCGAATCGTTTGGTAGGCAGGATCGTCGTAGACGCTCGTCATTTCACTGGGGTCGTTCGCACGGTCGAACAACTCCCATTCGTTCCGGTCATAATAGTGAATCAATTTGTATGCAACGGTGGCCACACCCTCGTGCCTGGGCACGTTGTGCTCACCGGTCTCGTAATAATGATAGTAGATGCTCTTACGCCACGTAGCGGGAGTCTCCCCCCGAAATAGCGGTACAAGGCTCCGGCCCTGCATTCCGTCCGGCGCATCCATGCCCGCGGCCTCCAGGAATGTGGGTGCAAAATCGATATTTTGGGTCAACGCGTCTACGCGAGTTCCCGGCTGAATCCTACCCGGCCAACGGATGAGTAACGGCATGTTCAACGACTCCTGATACATCCAGCGCTTGTCATACAATCCGTGCTCACCCAGGTAGAACCCCTGGTCGGAACAATACACCACCATGGTATTCCCCGTTAACCCGTCTGCATCGAGATAGTCAAGCATCCTGCCAACGCTTTCGTCCACGGAAGCAACGCACCGCAGGTAGTCTTTGATATACCGCTGATACTTCCAGCGCGTGAGATCGGCTCCGCTCAAGTTGGCTTTTTGAAACTCGTCACGCTGCGGAGCATAGAAGGCATCCCATTTCGCCAATTGATCAGGCGTCATGCGAGCCGTCTCGGGGCAATCGAAATCGCGCCCCAATTCGTCGGGTATGTTCAAGTCCCGCATCTTGAGATCGTATTCCAGCATCATATGCCAGGCAATCGTCATCTCATTTTTTTTGAGACCCGCGGCGCGACCGGAGAAGTCATCGAACAGGGTAGGCGGTTCGGGAATGTCCGCATCTTCAAATAGACTCAGGTGGCGAAGATTGGGCGCCCATGTGCGGTGAGGCGCCTTGTGTTGGCACATCAAAAGAAACGGACGCTTTTTGTCGGCACGTCCTTCCAGCCATTGCAGCGACTTCTCGGTAATGAGATCAGTCACATAGCCTTCCTGGCGCCGCTTTACGCCGTCCGGACCGTAGAAATCTGGATTGTAGTAGTGTCCCTGCCCAGGGAGTATCTCCCAATGCGAAAAGCCGGTTGGGTCAGATCGCAGATGCCACTTGCCGATAAGCGCCGTGTCGTAGCCTGCCGCTTGAAGCAACCGCGGAAACGTGGACTGAGATCCATCAAAAATGTCGGCGTTGGTTCGCTGGCCGTTGGCATGACTGTGCATGCCAGTCAGAATGGCGGCGCGGCTCGGAGCACAAATGGAATTGCAGCAGGTATTGTTCAGAAACACCGCGCCATCGCGGCCAATTCTATCGATGCCTGGCGTGCGGTTAATAACAGATCCATATGCGCCAATAGCCTGTTGCGCGTGATCGTCGGTCATGACAAAGAGAATGTTGGGGCGCTCGCCGGATTCCTTTGCATGGATCGAAAGCAACGGCAGAAGGCCCGCCGCAGAGGTCCGTCGCAAAAAGGACCGGCGCGTCACGTTGGGTGAACGATACGAACAATGGGTATGCATACGCTAGTGCTTCCAACTGGACTCGAACAGGCCGGTCTTCACGGTCCATTCCCGATTGGATTCCCAACCGGCCAGTGTACTTTCAAAGGATGAGTAGAAAGAGACCAGCAACATGAGTGTGGGCAATGCCCAATGCCACGGCTTGGACAAACGGCGAACTGCTGGCACAGCCATGATCAGCAGCACCGGCATTGCGGCAATAAACCAGCGAAAGCCGTACGATTCACCGCCGTAATTGTTGGTTTTGATCACATAGTAGAGTGTGAGAATTCCGAATGCGGCCAGCAGCAACGCCAGTATCCCCTTCTCTTCTTCCCCGCGAATCAACGCAACGATCGTTCCGATTGGCCCAAGCAACAGAACGGGAAAGAGTAGAAACAACCCATTGCGTCCGAATGTGATGTGAAACGCGTAGGCCAGTTTGGGTTCGGCCAGCGCATCAATCCCAAGCGGGTGACGCCAGTATGCGTTCTCATACATATAGGTCTCGGGTCTCATTTGCACCGGAAGTGGGCTGCCTGTGACAACCAGTAGCACGCCCGACTGCACGAACACCGGCAATGCCGCGGCCGGAACCGCCCAGGTTAGCACCCAATAGGGGTGCCGTTTCAGAAGTATCAGCCCCGCAGCCGCAGGAAAAATCGTCATGGGGATATCGATCGCGGCAACCATTCCGGCCGCGAACCCAAATGCCAACATACGGCCTCGGGTAGGCGGCTGCGCCCCCAAGGACATGGCCATCGCCAAATAGACTGCCCCCATGAGAAAGGCCGCGGCCGGCACGTGGTTCGTAATGAGCGGCGCATAGGAGAACAATTGCGTACCCAATGCGATGGCTGCCACAAGAAAGACTCTTGCTGCGGTTGCGACCCCGAATAAAGAAATGGTCTTGGCCGCGAACACAATGGTGACGCCGTATGAGACGCACATGAGTGAAATGCATACGATGCGTATAACCGTGTCGGTGTTGTTGGAAGCGACGCCGCGAACCGCCGAATCGCCGGGCGGGCCGAGTTCCAGCCCGAAAACCGAGCGAAGGAAAATGAATTCGGCCGTCATAATCAGCGGGAGTACCGGCGGCTTACTTGAGATGATGCGCCCGTTCTTCATGACCCCCTGATCCACAACCCCATTGACCATGACTTTGTCCACGGTCCACGCCTCAAAAGGGTTTTCAGGAGTTCCGGATGGCTGATCGATGAACCAAGTGCCGTTATAGGCTAGGCCATACACCGTTGAAAGACGGCTATACGCATGATCGCCGCCAGCCGGACGAAAGGTCAATGCGATGGCTATCAACGTGGCGAGAACGACAAGAGCCCACTCTTGCCACAAAAGGCATGTCGGGCGACCTGCGTGGGGCGCGGCCATGCCCCTCAGCCCGCCTAATAGCGCCCGGTAATGGTGGAGATGGCCCGTTTGAACCAGCCGGCTTCTTCATCTTCGGCGGAAAGGGCACGTTCGACTTCCTCGCGAACTGGCACCCACTCGCCGTTGATGTTCTCCTCAAGCCGCTCCGCAACGAACAAGCTGCTCGTCTTTTCCCAACGGCCATTGCGGTAGGCAAAGGTCAGAGTCTCTTCACCGGTGCCGCGGAAAAAGGAAGAGTCGGCCCGGGCATCATCCCTCTTACGGTGCATTTTGGTGGCGAATCGCTGTTTCTCAAGGGTGATCTGCGCAATGCGCGGCGTGGTGAGAGAATCGCTCTCCAGGAATTCGATTTCGGCGGTGGCAGGTTCGCCTGAGTATTGTTCGTACTGTTTGTAGAAATAGGGCTTTACGCGAACGACGTCGCCGCTGTCGCCAGAGGCATTCACGGAATTGACATAGGATTGAACAGCGGAACGCAATGCCTCTTCCGTATCGGACGAGGCGCTTGCGGATGGATCGGCATTGGGAGCGGCCTTGCCACTACCCGCAAAGCGCCCACACGACGATGCCATAAGTACCAGGCCCACAACCAATACCCACTGCGCAACGACACCAATTTTCATGCCTGCTTTCCTCGCGCTAACCCGTCCCGGGTGAACTTTTGGGAGACCGGCGTGATCCGTAAACGGATGGCTGCGACCCGCTCCTGAATAGCGGACTTCGACCCCCGTAAGAAACACGCTGCCATCATGATACGGCGTTGCCGCGGGAAAAAACAAACGAAGCCCCGCATTCCCGCTGCGGGGCTTCGTGTCCATTGGAATCATCCGCCGGTGCCGGCGACTTCTTTGTCCTTTGCGAAAATTAATAACCGGCCTTTGCGCATCTTGTCCATCACGGTGACTGCATTGGCTCGAATGGAGGAAACCTCGAAGCGATCCAGAATGACGTCACCCTTTTTCACTTCGAGACTGGTCTTCTCCGTGACATCCGTAAACGCGGCGTTGGGCTTGTTTATCTTGAAAGTAGCCACATCGTTCCCCGCCTCGACGAGTACCATGCTGTAGGCAAACCACTCCCGGTCCGCTTCCTGTTTCAAGGCCGCAATGGCTTCCGATTTGTCGTGGTCAAACGCTTTATTCGCAAGCTCCGATGCCTTGCGCAAATCCGCCAAGGTCCACTTGGATGCATTCAACAAGCTTTCAATTTCAGCCACAACCGATTGCCTTGCATTCTGAAGTATCTCTTCATTCTTGGAATGCTTTTCCCGATTCTGCGCCATTACCGCTCCTTCAAGGGCCTGTAATGAATCGCCGCCGCGCTGCAACAGCGCTTCCGCTGGATTGCTAAACTGCCTGGGCGGTTCCGCCGGTTTGCGATTGATAATAGCCAGCACTTGCACACTGCCAAAATACAAAATCACAATGCCCGCCACCATGGCCGCAAAATAGCCGACCTTGCGTATCCAATCGGTCTGCGCGTGGCGCGATACGGTCACCGGCTTGCGCGCAGGCGTCGACGCTGTCGGCATCGCTAGCGACGCAAGCACCTGGCTGCGTTCATCCAGATCCGGCAATCCATCTTTTAATTGGGGCGCGGCTGGAGCGTCCTTCTTGCCCTTTCGGCCAAAAATGGACTTACGCCCTCCCTCGTCTACCTGGGGATTACTGGCCTCGGTCTCGGAACGAAAGGCCTCGATAGCCTCCATCACGCTACTTGAAGGCGCATAGTGCCTGATCGTCTCGCCGCCGAGATCGTCAATGGAAAGCGCACGCACCTCGTCGCGCGGACGACCCACGTTCTCGCCGCAAAACCGGCATTTGGTCGCGAGTACGCTAATCTCCATGCGGCACGTAGGACAAAGCCGCATTTTTTCCTTTGAGTCATCCACTCCCATGGGCCCTCCATGCCGTAAAACCTGGGACCACATTCGCCTCGCTTGCCTTTATACTATAGACAAAGAGGTATTACACGCAAGCGTTCGATGTAAAAATTGAGAAGTTCTATGGCTGATTTCGATATTTTCAGCACTTTATACACCAGAAAACTCGAAAAGTTCGCACTATTTCTGTTGTGAGCATACTTAGCCTAGCAGAACTCGGCGCGGTACCGAAATCTCACCCTCTTCCCAATACGCGGAGCGTATCAATAATTACCTTATCCAGATTTTCCGCATTTGGTTCCAATCCTGGGCAGGTGTTACCTGCAGTGCCTGTTCCACAATGAAACGCTCGTCCCGAGACGCCATAGGCTTCCCGTACCCGCCGAAGTTTCTCGACTTCGTCCTGCTCCAACGTCCGCACATTTCCTAGAAGTCGTGCCGTCAAAAGAGTTTCCGCGGCGTGCTCGATCTTCTCCATCTTGAAATAGGCGTCAATGACGTTGATGCCGACGGTTACGGCCCCATGGCGGTCCATCATAATGGCGTCACACTTGCGTATCAGGTCGCGAATGACTTCGGCGCCCTCCTTCGTACCGGGCGTGGCGTAGTCGGTTGTCGGAATGGCGCCAATGGTGTACACAACCTCGGGCAAAACGCATTCCTCCATGGAAATGCCCGCCAGTGTGAATGCGATGGCTTTGGGCGGATGGGCATGCACAACCGCATGCATGTCCGGCCGTTCCTCATAGGCCGCGAGGTGTGTAAAGAACTCGCTCGTCACTTTGCCGTCACCTGCGATCTTGTTGCCTCGTCCGTCGGCAATCAGCAAGTCATTGGGCTTCATGAAGCCCTTGGATACCCCACTGGGCGTGCATAAATAGCGGCCGGCGCCAAGGCGCACACTGATATTGCCATCGGTGGCTGCGACCAGATTTTTGTCGTACATCCGGCGGCCGACTTCGCAAACGGCCTTTCGGTATTCCAATTCCGACATCATTCCGAACACTCCACGGCATCAACGATGCCCACAATGGTACTCCGGACCGGCGCCTTACGGTCACTGAACATGAATCTTGCAGACGATCCTTCCTGCATCAGAAGCACGAGGTCCCCGATGCCTGCCTGGACTCTATCTACCGCCACCCACGGCGCGCCTTCGGGTTGGTACTCAAGGTTCAGCGGCTGAACCATGAAGGTCTTCTGGCCACTATAAAACGGGTGTTTCTTTGTGGATATGACGTTTGCGACCACCCGCGCAATCTTCAATTTCACAGACCTCCCCACTATAAAATGTCCCATGCGTACCTATACGATCAGCGAAGGTCAATGGGTGACGTCGTCTATTATGGCCACAATCGTTGCATCTGCCGGGTTGAACGGGTTCGGCAGGGCCACCGCGGCCTCAGTTCCCTGGGCCATGAACACGAATTCCCCCACGTTGGCTCCAACGCTATCGCAGGCCACCAGGGGCTTGCCAACCGGTTTGCGGTGATCGTCCACGGGTTGCACGACGAGGAACTTCACCCCATAAAACACCTGATCGACCTGATTCGGTACCACCCTTCCAATGACCTGTCCCGGTATCATAGACTCCACAGACTCCATTTTGTTCAACTTAGAGTTGGTAAATGACCGGACAGTAAGCTGGATCGTCCAAATGTTCGGTATAGTAGTCTTGCGCAATCGGACGCGACATGTCGGTGCGCATGTGAACCGCAAATGACAGCCGGGGAAACGACTCCAAGTTTGGGCCGCTCGCATGGTAGGTCAGCCGATGATGAAAACTGACCGCGCCCGGGGGAAGTACGGCCTTGGCCTCGTTCCACACCTTCCCGGATCCCATTGCAATCGTGTCCCGCTGCCGATGGATGTCACCTTCGAAAAAGTCCCCGACCTCGAACAGTCCCCATTGGTGGGAACCGCGCGCGAAGCACATGCAGCCTGAGCGATCGGTCACGTTGCTGACCGCGATCCATGCGGTAAACACCTCGCCATCCCAATAGCTCCAGTACTGTTTGTCCTGGTGCCAGCCGACATTGCCCGCTGAATTGGCTTGATCGGGGGCCGGTGGCTTGATGAGTAATTGGGTGGCCCACGCTTGCACATAGGTGGCGCCGGTGACGGCAGCCGCCCATTTCCCCAATTCCGGATGGGATATCAGTTCGTAAATAGTGGGGTCGGACAAGTGGGCGTTGTCGACCTTGCGAAGTTTTTCGTCTGGATCGCCCGGCTTGAAATGATAGTCGTGTGGAGGCACTCCTGTGGCGAATTCTCCGCGAATAACGGCGTCCATACGCGGTATGACGCGCGCAATCAACTCGGCAGGTATGATGGATGGGGTGAAGGCGAATCCGTCGCGGGAGTAGCGTTCGGCAATGGATTCATCCAGAACAGGCGCGTTTGACATGGCTCGATCTCCTTACCAGTCCAATGTGCGCTTCAGGTGTTCCCATATCTCCGCATACGGATTGGGGATGAGGGCCTCGTCCAGCCATTGGTCTGACGCAGCGCGGCGTCCGGCTTCCAGGGCAGCGCCCACATCCGCTACCGATCCCACAAACGTAACATACCCTTTGCCACCAATATGCATCGCAAGATGCAACCGGACCAAGGTGACGGGAGCCGCCTTGCATGCAGCGTCGGCCGCCTTGATTATAGAGGCCGCCGTGGTGGATTCCAATACGCCGAGGGCGTCCAATTCGGGCATGGACTGGGTTCCGCGTATCGAGGGCAGTACCTGTTCATGCAGGTTGGCCAGAACAAATGAATCCAAAACAGATGCGTCACCGGCCGCATGGATACCGGCCCGAACCGAGGCCTCCACGGAAGCCACATCGCCGGTAACGAGTGAGATATACTTGCCAGGGGTTGTTGGGCGCGATTCGATGAGTTCCACCGGGGCCGCCTTAACCATGGCATCGCTGGCGCGAATGCCCGCGGCAATTCCCGCAAACTCGACCATCCCGAGAACCGGCACGCCCACCCTCCTTTTTTGCGCTTCAACCGAGGGCAATGATATCAATAGTTGCGTCAAACTACGAATGTATACGGCGAGCGGCCTCTGGAGTGGCCGAAGGAATTCGCGTACACTGCACGTCGTTTGGCATTCGAGACATTGTAGTCACGAGTTCATGGGAGGAGTCAGCGGGTATGTCGATCCGGGGTTGGAAGGTTTTGGTATTGGCGGGTTTGGTGGGGGTCACGCTGGCGGGGTGCGCCACGCCGAATGGCGGCAGGCCGCGTAATGGCATGCCGGGCACGCCGCCCACCAATTTCAACGATTTTCTGTATACACCAACACGGCCCGCGAATGCGCGGGTGATTTTCGATGCAGGCGATACCCGCTACAACCGGACGTCAGGCCGCGTGAAGCGTGTGTACGACGACCCTGAAATCTCTCCGGATCAGCGGACAACCGGCGGATACTGGCGGGGCGAGTACCGGGAATAGCTGCCCAACTCCACTCCGGTTCATGGTACCTCGGTTGGGACCGTGTCCGAACGACGACCGTCGAGCGTTAGCCTAATCTGATTTGGAATTGCGTTCTGATGGAAGACAATGGCTTCAGGCAGACGACGGAGTTTGATCGTCTGGAGGGGTTTTTACATAGGCAATGCTCAGGGCCAACAAAACCTGCCCGCCGAAGTAGAGCGGCAATCCAATGAGACTATTTATGGGGCCGCTCTCAACAAAACGGGCGCGCGCCACAAAGATGTCGGAGAAGTAAAAGAGAATCGCCCCCAGAATGATGAGGGCGCTGCCGGACTTTCCGGTGGTCCCGATAGCCAGGGCGACCATCAGGCTAATGACGATCATGTACGCGATTACCGGGATGCGCATGTCCGCGGGAATGCCCGGCCAAAGCCAGCGGAGCACGAAACCGCCCGGTATCAACAGCGCCCCCATGGGAATGATGGATCGTTTCCAATTCGCTCCCCGCAGTCCATAGGCGATGCAGTAGACCACGTGGGCCAGAAAGAAGCTTACCAGTCCGGCGAGAAACCGGCCGTCCCCTGATCCGATGAGGAAGTAATCTCCCCACCAGGAAAAAAATAGCCCCGCGAAGATGGCCAAGCCGTATCTCGAATGCCGCGCCCCGGCGAACCAGGCGGCCGCAAGAAAGCTGGTCGACGCCAGCATCTTGAAGACACCGGGATGCACCGGCCAGTCAAGACGGGCCGCAGTGAGATTCAAGACGCAAAAGAGCAACGTAGCCGCCGCGGCAAGATAGGCTCGCATGTATCCCCCTCCAAGCGGTCATTGTACCAAAAGCTGCTTATCGACCACGGGGGTGATGTATTCCCGAACAGATGCACTTGGGAACGATGTCGTAAATGTCCTCTATAGTCTGTGCTTTCTGTTGCATTTCCTTAGCGGATTGAAACAAGGGTATATGATGGATTTGCGCGGTTTGCGCATTTGGGGGATGGGGCGGAAATAATCGGGGCGGCGGGGACTGAACACGTCCACAGATTACACGGATGTACACAGATTCTAAGAGAAATACTCTTTGATATGCAGGCCCGGCCTTGCGCGGGTGTTTACTTTGCAGTCAAG
>BTWA01000005.1:0-232153 GCA_045863295.1 Candidatus Hydrogenedentota bacterium | reverse complement strand
CTGAATTCGCTGGACAACGCGTTGATAACGGCCCCCGACGCACGCGATCCCAAAGTGCTCAAGCATCTCGATGCCGTGGCTGGCCGTGTTTTGGGGCCTGCCCGATGAAAGAGGCGAGAGAGAACTGCATCTTTTGCGCCATACTGGAAGGCGATGCGCCGGTCAGTACGATCTTCGAAGACGAACTTTGTTGCGCCTTTATGGACATCCGGCCGGTAAACCCGGGGCATGCCCTGGTTATTCCAAAAGTGCACGCGCCCTACCTGAAGACGCTCAATCCCGACATGGGTGGCCGGTTGTTCCAAGTTGCCATGCGAGTGGCGGAAGGGCTACGGCACTCCGGTATTCCGTGCGAGGGTATCAATCTCTTCCTGGCAGACGGAGAGGTCGCGATGCAGGAAGTGTTTCACGTTCATTTGCATGTGCTTCCTCGCACACGAGGCGATGAATTCGGTTTGAGGTTTCCGCTTCATTACGGCAATCTGCCACGTCGCGATGAACTTGATACGAATGCACGGCGCATTGCGAACGCGATGGGTTAATGTCGTGATCGCCTTGATTGTGCATGGAGGCGCTGGCGCCTGGCCGGACGACATGAAAGTCCGTGCCGAAACCGGGTGTCTTGATGCCGTCGCGGCGGGTCGCATCCATTTGGAGAATGGCGGCAGCGCACTGGATGCTGTGGAAGCAGCTGTTCGCGAATTAGAATCAAACCCAATCTTCAATGCGGGTATCGGCGCACATCCCACGCGCGATGGAGTTGCCGAGATGGATGCGATTGTCGCCGACGGACACAAGCAGAATTTTGGTGCTGTAGCCGCGTTGACCGGCCAGATTCACCCTGTGTCCATCGCGCGGCAAGTCTTGGATAAGTCGCCGCACTGTTTCCTTGTTGGTCAAGGGGCAAACACTTTTGCCGAAGAGCAGGGATTTCGGGCGGTCGCCAACGAGGATTTGGTCGCCGTTCCGTCTCAGACCGGCTTTCCACCTCCGGGAGATACCGTGGGCGCCGTCGCACTCGACGGTCAAGGACGCATGGCCGCCGCCACTTCCACGGGAGGCATACGAGGAAAGTGGCCGGGCCGCGTCGGTGATTCCCCGTTGTTTGGCAGCGGTGCCTATGCCGACGGTGTGTGTGGCATTTCGGCTACTGGACAGGGCGAATCAATTATGCGGGCATTGTTGGCAGCGCGCGTGGGAGATCACATTCGATCTGGCACTGCTCCTGCCGAAGCCGCTTCGTTGGGGATCGAAATGCTTGCACAGTACGCCAACGGCAAAGGGGGCATAATCTGCTTGAGTGTCACCGGAGCAGTTGGCATTGCGAGAAACACGGCCCACATGCCTTATGCGTGCTTTATCGAGCATCAGCCGCCTTTTGCAGGCTTCTGAACGACAGTTTTCCATCACACTAGGCGTTTCCACATTGAACTTTTCGCATTATTTTGATACTCTAGGCGGTCTGTGCAGCCAACCCGGTCTGCGCTTTACTTGGGGAATGGTTCCAATTGCTACTGACCGTTAGCTAAGGAGGCCCGCCACATCATGAGCACGTTTCGCCGCTTCGTACCAATCTTTTGTCTGTTGTTCGCCGTCACCATGTTGACCGTTGGCTGCGGACCCAAAGCCACGGACTCGGCTGCGCCGAGTGATGCCGCTGCGCCCGCTGCTGAACCCGCTGCTGAACCCGCTGCTGAACCCGCTGCTGAACCCGCCGCCGAACCGGCCGCCGAACCGGCCGCTGACGTTGCTGCCGCCCCGGCCGCTGACGCTGCTGCCGCTCCGGCTGCTGACGCTGCTGCCGCTCCGGCTGGCGCCATTACAGCGGAATCACTGGTTGGCACAAAGTGGTCCTACCAGGGCATGTACAACTTTGAATTCCTCGCTGATGGCAAATTGAAGATTAACGACGAGGCCGAGGGCACTTGGAAGATCGACGGTGCGAATCTGACCATCGGTTCCGCCGACATGGGTGAATACACCGCCACGATCGAAGGTGACAAGATCACCTACGAAGGCGCCCCGTTGGACAAAGTTCAATAACGTTTTCTGTGTATTCTGATAAAACCGCGAACCAGCCCATAAGGCCGGTTCGCGGTTTTTCGTTTACGGGACGAGAGACCTCGGATATGCTGATAAGGAAGCAACGCAAGTACGGGAGCTTTTGCAATGAACGTGTTCAAATCCGCGCTGATGGCATTCAGTATTGGCTTCGCTCTGTGCGGATGCGATTCCCGACCGGAAAATGAACCGGCGAAACTACCAGAGGCCCCAGAGATGGTGCCCGCGAACGAAGTCGTTCAATTTGGCCAAACCATTCCCGATGAGTTTCCGAAAGATGTGCCCCTCTACGAAAATTGGACTATCCGACAAGTCAGCGCGATCGCCCGGGCCGGAACCTACGATGTTGAAGCCGTGAGCACTGAATCGCCGGCCGAAATTGCGGAGCATCTCAGAGCCGCAGCCAAATCCCAGGGGTGGCAGGAAAAAGATACAAGCGGGACGCCAGGGGACACCCTCTACATGGCGACGTTTATCAAGGAATCCCGGTCGCTCACCATCACTATCATGCGGCAGGAACGTGACTCCATCATTCACGTAACGACGGGCTGATCGATATCCGGTGATTTACTCTGTGCTGATGCTGCGCGGGCCTGATACTCCGGCGACGAAAAGTAGGCGTACGGCTTTCCATCCTTCAGACAGACAAACGTGACTTCACAATGTATCACCAACCGCTTCTCGTCCAGCGCATGGTCGTGAACCAAGGCCATCGTATCCAGTGTCAACGAAGACCGGCCAGTCTTCAACGACTTGGCATAAATCACAACGGTATCACCCCGGCGGGCAGGCGCCCGGAAATCGACGTTGTTCAAATTGACGGTCACCATGTTCGGGTAACCCGTTGATTCCATCGCGAACAACGCCGCGGCTTCATCGAGCCATGCCAGCATTGTGCCGCCAAACACGTTGCCGTACGCGTTCAGGTCTTTTTCCATGACTATGTGGCGCGTCACCACTTCAAAACCAGCGGTCAGGGCATGAGCGGAATTCAGCATGGATCCTCCATGATGGGTTATCGCCGCTACGGAACAAACATGGATCAATGTCGTGACTTTGCCGTAGCTTTACTCGCCAAGCGCAAGGCGGATACGGCCCGCATGGATCAGGCAGATGGCGAGAGCCAACCCGTCGGCGGCATCGTCTGGCTTAGGGCGGGCATCAAGGTTTAACAAAATGCGGACCATGTCCTGAACCTGACCCTTGGCGGCTTTGCCATAACCCACCACGGCGTTCTTGACTTCCAATGGGCTGAACTCGGCTATTGGCAAACCCGCTTGGGCCACGGCAAGCGCGATTACGCCCCGAGCCTGGGCGACTCCGATGCCGGTTGTGACGTTCTGGGAAAAATAGAGTTTCTCTATGGACACGGCATCTGGTTTATGCACATCCAGCAACTCGCATACTCCGTCATAGAGTAGGCACAGCCTGTCCGCAAATGGAGTCTTTGCAGGCGTTGAAATAACGCCGTGTGCCTGGTGAAGCAGTCGGTTGCCCTGACCCTCGACGACGCCAAACCCGGTCGTTGCAGTGCCGGGATCGATGCCGAGGACGCGCATCGCTATTCGCCTACCGCGGCAACCATCTCTTCTTCGGAGATGTCGAAATTGGCATAAACGTTTTGCACGTCGTCGTGCTCTTCGAGTACTTCCATCAAACGCATCACACCGCCCACGTTGCTTCCTTCAACCTTGACCGTGGTCTTGGGCAACAGCGTGAGTTCTGCGTTGTCCACTTTTAGACCTGCCTTGGACAACGCATCCGCGACGGTATGCAGCTGCGTGGGGTCCGTTTTGACTTCGTACATATCGCCTTCCGTATCCACATCGTCCGCGCCGGCTTCCACCGCCTTTTCAAATATATCCTCTTCGGATAGGCCTTCCTTCGAAACCGTAATCAGGCCCTTTGGCTCAAAGTTCCACATGACCGCGCCCGATTCCGCCATGCTGCCGCCGCCTCGCGTCACCAAATGTCGGATTTCCGCCACGGTACGGTTCTTGTTGTCCGTAAGCACATCCACAATAACCGCCACTCCGGCTGGCCCGTAGAGTTCATAGCGGATCTCTTCATAGGTCACGCCCGGCAATTCCCCGGTGCCTTTTTTGATGGCCCGCTCTACGTTGTCCATCGGCATGTTTTGGGCTCGGGCCGCCAGCAGTACGGTCCTCAACCTGGGATTGCCCGAAGGATCGCCACCGCCCAGTTTCGCCGCCACGGTAATCTCTTTCGCAAACTTGGAAAATATCTTGCCGCGCTTCTGATCAATGGCCGCTTTCTTGCGCTTGATTGTGGACCACTTTGAATGTCCGGACATACCCAGGAATCTCCAACTTCTTCAGGATTTCATTATGCTTTTTAACCGCCGATTACTCCGGTGTACAGTATATCAAGGGCACAGAATTCGCCGCAATGCGGGCTTGATTCGATGTATTTCCAGGATGAAACCCTGAAAGCCGGTGTGATTCCTCGAACAATGCCAACGGGGGCGCAGACGGGGGCATTTCCCGTTCCCGTTCACGCCTCAGAGGTACTTGGACCTGTATTCTCGGGATCAATAACCGCCACTTTCTGCGAACCGAGCAAATGGTGCAAGTGACGAATGACGCTTGGAGAAACCACAGCGCCCCCACGCATCAGGAAATGGCCATTTTCATCGTAAACGTCGTCGGCAAGAACCATTCCGCTGCGAATGTCGTTGATCTCCAGCAAGGACGTTTTTACCACCGCATGTTCCACTTTTTGATCCTGGACAAAGGCATTCGCATACACAACCACGTCCGGATCGTAGTGCTTGCCCTTGTGTGCAAGAAGATGCTCTCGAATCGCTTCCGACGGGTTGTCAGGCTTGGCATGCATAAGGAGCGTGTCGCAACCATCGGCAATGCGGACAATTCGCGCTCCAATGGGTATCGCCTTCTCCCGTTTACCCGAGGGGAATCCATCGCCACCAAAATTCTCTGCATGAGACTCTATAATGTCCACAATCTCACTCATGCCCTGCACTTCACTCAATAGCGCGGCGCCAATCACCGGGTACTGCCGGAAAACCCGGGCTTCGTCTTCGGTAAGTGCCCACGGCGGCTTTGCGCGAATGGAATCGGGCATGCCAAATTGTCCAATCTCATGCAATAATGACGCAAATTCGATGTCTCTAATTTGCGATTGCTTCAAGTCCATCTTCTTACCCATCCACACAGCCATCTCCGCCACGCGCCCCGCATGACTGCCATGTGATTGCTTTAACCGCTCGATCAGACTCGTGAAAACTCGTATTGATCCCAGGAAGCCGACTTCCAGATCAGCCTTCTGCTTTTCCAATCCGCTGATCGTGTCTTCAAAGCTTTTCGTTATCTCGGAAAGTTGCTCCTTCAGGGATGCCGTAGCATCAGTCAACTGCCGAGCCACTTGCGCCGCTTGACCGGATGAAGCTGTACGCCCCACCAACTCGTTGCGCTCAACCAGTGCGCGCAGCTTCGCTGCCATGAAATCAAAATCAACCGGCTTTTGAAGAACGTCCACCACCCCCCTCATAATCAGGTCAGAGGTGATTCTAGGATCAGTGACGCCGGTGATCGCAGCTATCAAAGGCGGGCATTCTGAATTAAGCACTTCCACGATAAGTTGGTGCCCATGCTTTCGGGGCATTCTCAGATCGCACAGCATCAAATCGAACGGCGTCTTCTTGAGCGCCTCTTCCGCTGCAATTCCGTCGGCCGCCTCGGTACACAATACATTCAGTTTTTCCAAAGCGCGAATCGCGAGAATTCGAAAATCGAGCGAATCGTCGACGATTAATGCACGGAATTTGCGGAGATGTTTGTACACTTCATGAGTTTCCGTTTGTCTTGCAGCTGGATGACGAACAATCCGCCTTACCGACGGCTGGGCACACCTTCGCAGCACCGAAACCACGAACCGCAGTCCCCACCACGCATCGTTGCCAGTATACTTCAACCAGTGTCTCAAACAGCCAGTTTTTTAATCCCAGAGTCTTCAAATGGGAAACAACAGTTTCTGAACCTCCGGATCATCAAAATTCTTCACTGTTACAACCGTCACCCCAGTGTCTATCCGCTTCTCGACCGGCTTCCCTTGAAGGTGATCAATCAACGCCTTGACGCCTTCATATCCCATCTTGAATGGGTCTTGCACGACAAGCGCATGAATCGTTCCCGCCTTCAACGCTTTAATCTGATCTTCCGAGGCATCAAAGGCCACAACTTTGATTTCTCCCGATTTGCCTGCCGCTTCGATTGCCCGCACCGCTCCCAAGCAACCGGGTTCGTTGGCGACGAATATGCCCTTCAAGTCCGGATTAGCCGTCATCATGTCCTGCACAGCATTCATCGCCTTGGCCACATCGCTCTGGCTGTACAGAGTCGAAACCAATTCCAGATCCGGAAATTCCTTGATGCCTTCCAGAAAGCCGCTCTCGCGCATTTCCGAGGTCGCTGCACCTTTGATAAATGGCAAAAGGCCTACTTTTCCCTTGTTTTCGATTAATGCAGCCAATTCACGCGCGGCCGCTTTCGCACCTTCAATATTGTCGGTGGCCACAAAAGTAAGGGGATTGTCCGATTTGACTCCGGAGTCAATGGTTGCAACGGGTATACCTGCCGCCATGGCGCTATCAATCACATCTATCAAGGCATTCTCATCACACGCCGCCATCACAATCCCGTCTACTTTCTTGCTGACCATGTCTTGTATAATATTGATCTGCTTTACAACCTCGGTCTCTTTTGCCGGACCATTCCAAATAATCTGTGCGTCAAACTCCTTGCCGGCCGCTTCCGCGCCTGCCTTTACTGTATTCCAGAACTGGTGCCCTAATCCTTTTGGAACTACCGCAATTTGAAGCATATCGCCGGAGGAAGCGCCCGCGGTCTCTGTTGATTGGGGTTCCGACCCAGTGGCGCCCGGCACCGCACCGTCCTGCGGCGCTCCCCCGCAACCCGTCCACGCGAACACCGCAATTGCCAGCAGTCCCCAACTCCAACGCGTCACCATGGCTCGCTCCCCTAATTTGTCTACGGACCCGGTGAATGACCTATAACGCCGTGTCCGCCAATTGTTGCCCTTCTACGCTGGGGTAGTGTAGCACCGGTTCAAGCCGGATGAAAAACGGATGAGCGGTTGAGGTATACTGAGTCTAGGGCGTAGCAGGCGCTGCCACGAATAAGGTAAAACAACATGGCAATGAATGCAGATGCGAGAGAAAACCGTCCCCTTGAAAGTCTGGACGAATGGGAAGACTTTATGCTGACCCGCTATCCCGAAAAGGATGCGTTCCAGCCGCATAAGGAGAAGGAGGCCTTTCGCGACTATGACCACACAACACGGCCAACTGTTCGAGAATTCTATCGCCTGAATCACCGGTATCAGACCGTCGATTTTGTCAAGCAGAAACTCAGTCAGTATGGCGGCCGCAACAGGCAGCGCATGAGCATCTGGGAAGCTATGGAGTTTCTTAATACACTGGTAGACGATAGCGATCCCGACACAGACTTGACCCAAATCGAACACTTACTCCAAACGGCCGAAGCCATTCGCAAGGATGGCCATCCTCGCTGGTTCATTTTGACCGGCCTGATTCACGATTTGGGGAAGATTCTCTGCTTATGGGACGAGCCCCAGTGGGCTGTCGTTGGAGATACGTTTCCGGTCGGGTGCGCATTCTCGTCAAGAATCGTTTTTCCCGAATTCTTCAGCGAAAACCCAGATTCCGCAAACGAGTCATACAATTCACAATTGGGTATCTACCAACGAGGGTGCGGCCTCGAAAACGTCTTGATGTCATGGGGACATGACGAGTACATGTATCAGGTTTGCCGCGAGTATCTGCCCGAAGAGGCGCTTTATATGATCCGCTATCACTCCTTCTATCCCGCACACAAGGAGGGCGAGTACGGCTATCTCATGAACGATCGCGACCGCGAAATGTTCAAGTGGGTGAGAGCGTTTAATCCATACGATTTGTATTCAAAAAGTCCGGAACGCCCGGACGTCGGCAAGCTAAAGCCGTTTTACGACGACCTCATCGCCGAATACTTTCCACCCGTGGTGAATTGGTAATTGGCTAGTCGGGTCCCGTCGTTCGCGCGATCTCAGTAATGGCCTTCCTCGACCAGGAATGACGCAGGTTTATCAGGCGGCAAGCGCTTGCACTGGTCAAACGCACATGCGACAATTCCGCCGTCCAGTTCACACCCAGTTTCATTGGGGGTCCGAAAGGCAACATGAGCATCGTAATCGTTGGCATAGTCCTGTACATTGCACTTCAGTTGGGCATCGGCGCTTGGGTTTCACGGAAGATGCTCAACGAAGAGGCCTATCTGGTCGCTGGCCGAAGCCTCGGATATGTGATGGCCACGATGACCATTTTCGCGACGTGGTTTGGATCGGAGAGTTGCATCGGATCCGCAGGCGTCATCTACGAAGAAGGGCTTGCCGGAGGCCGTGCGGATCCATTTGGCTACGCCTTGTGCATCTTGATCCTGGGAGGATTCTTCGCGGTACGCCTGTGGAATCAGAAGCTCACGACCATAGGCGATTTGTTTCGGCGACGTTACGGCGTAGGGGTTGAAAAGTTCGCCGTACTGCTCATTGTTCCCACTTCGGTGCTGTGGGCATCGGCCCAGGTGCTCGCGTTCGGGCACATCCTCGCCACCGCCACGGATATACCCCTGGAGATTACACTGGCGGCCGCGGCGGCTGTGGTCATTGCCTATACAACCATGGGAGGCATGCTTGCAGACGCCTACACAGACTTGATTCAGGGCATTGTGCTGGTGGTCGGCATTGCCATTTTGTTCTTTGTCGTGGTCACCCAGCACGTAACGAAAGAAGTGGTGGAAGTTGCCTTGGTTCCAGAACGCCTCACTTGGTTCGGCGGTAACGACGAGTCTATCTGGGCCACCATCGAGGCCTGGTCCATACCAATACTAGGTTCGCTGTTTGCCCAAGAACTCATCGCCCGTATGGTCTCCTCGAGGTCCGCCCAAGTCGCCAAGCGATCTGCGATTATCGCCGGAATAGCTTACATCGGAATCGGGTTAATGCCGTTGACGTTGGGCCTCTTGGGACCCGGACTTGTACCCGGTCTCGACGACGGCGAACAGATACTGCCCGTGTTGGCAAAGCAACATTTGAACAGCTTCGTCTACGTCATTTTCACCGGCGCCCTGATTTCGGCCATCCTTTCCACGGTTGACAGCGCGCTCCTCGCAGCCTCTTCGCTGGTCTCGCACAATATTGTGGTCGGAGCGCTCAAAATTACCGACGAGAAGCTGAAAGTGCGCGCGGCCCGCATCGTGGTCGTCGCTTTCGGCATCATGGCGTACCTGCTCGCCATCGGCGATCAAAGCGTGCGCGATCTGGTCGAGATGGCCTCTGCTTTTGGGAGTTCCGGCGTATTCATCGCGGTGGTATTCGCATTTCAAAACCGCTTTGGTGGCCGAATCAGCGCGTTTGCCGCGCTGCTGGTCGGGGTTGTTGCTTGGGCCGTGGGTACGTGGGTGGAAGCACCCTATCCCTACATCATGTCCGTGGCGGTTGCTTTTGCCGCATTCGCCTGCGCGGCTGTCTTCGAGTGGAAGCTTGCGCCAATGGAACAACTCATCCCCGAACAGTCGGAGGATTAACAAAGATCCCCTGTCCGATTTAATCCGGACAGGGGATTTCAAAGGCTGAATCTAAAACGGCTTAAGACTCTTCTTCTTCCTCGCCGCTGCCGAGACCGCCGAAAATCTCCGACAGGGCTGCGAATATCTGTTGCAGGAACGCAAGCACCAGCGCCAGCAAGTCGCTTACGAATCCATCCACGATCGACCCGATTCCGCTATCGTCACCCATGATGTGTCCTCCTTTTGCCAAATCCAGCTTGCACAATGTTTCCGAGTGAATGCCGCACTCCGTCCGGCAATGCCCCTGTCACATTACCAATTTGAGATATAGTTGTTACGACATTTGTCAACAGATTACCATAGCTTTGTTGTCAACGATCTAGCACTTTAACTGCCTGAAAATAAATAGGTTACACAATTTACGCTAACCTCTATAGGGAACCGTACCGTTCGCGTCGGTTACGTAGCCCCACTTTGAAATATACTCCGAACCCGGTAAAAACTCGTCCTTCGCCATAGCTAACTTGGCCTGAAGAATACCTTCCAAGCGCGCCTGCTCCTCTTTTATCTCCGGCTTGTTGCACAAATTCTCCAATTGATGGGGATCGGTTTCGTTGTCGTACAGCAACCAAGGCCCTTCCAGCGCACGGATGTAGGTATGGCGACGGGTCCGAACGCCGCGAAACTCACGCCCGCCTTGAGCCCGTGTCCATTCGCCAAAGGGCGAGTAACAAGCGAGCAGAGCCGCGTCGTCGTCCGTTGTCTGCATTTCGCCGGTCAAGTAGGGCGTGAAATCCGTTCCTTCCACGGAATCGGGTATATTCAATCCACACAAGCCGAGAAGTGTCGGCATCAGATCGAGTGAATTGATAAGCGCATCCACTTTGCGCTCAATCTGCCCAAACCGCGTGGGATAATGCAACAAAAACGGCACACGAATGGACTCATCCCACGGACGTTGTTTTCGCTTTTGACCCTGCGAACCCAACATATCGCCGTGATCCGACGTGACAACAAAAATTGTATTGTCTTCAATCCCCGTTTCGCGCAACGTTTGCCAGATATCCCCCGCGCATTGGTCGAGCGCGGAACAGTGGGCATAATACCCAGCCAAGTCAACACGCGAACCGGCCTCGTGGTCCGAAGGCACGTTTGGACGCAATACAAGATCCTCTGGTTTGTACAGGTCCTTATATTGGGACGGGGCGGTCTCGTAAGGGTTGTGCGGCGGTCCCCATGAAAGAAAGAGCGCAAAGGGCTCTTTGCCCGCATGGTCGCGAATGTAGGCCTGTGCATCCCGAGTCTGTGCAATCGCATCGTACCCTTCCCAACGCAACAACTCGTTCCGATCAGCGAAGTAGTCGGATGCGTTGTAATTGTGCGTGCATTCCAGCACTTTCCAGTAGTCAAAGCCTTGCCGCCGCTCGCGCGGTATGAAGTTGGATCGCCCCTGCCCGTTTACATGCCATTTACCGATATACCCCGTAGCATAGCCCTCCGCGCTGAATACATCAGCCACGCTCGTGGCGTCTGGATTTAACGGCACGTCATTAAGGAAGACGCCGTGCGTATGCGGATACTGGCCGGTCAGCAGGCTTCCGCGGTACGGTGAGCACACCGGCCAGCCCGAGATAGCGTTGCACAAATTCAAACTGGATGCGGCAAGCCGGTCCAAATGTGGCGTCTTCACGTTGGGATCACCCGCATAACCCGTTGCTTGAGCGCGCCATTGATCGGAAAACACAAACACCACATTTGGCTGTGCTTTCGCGGAAGCGCTTCTAGTAAACACCGACGCGGCCGTACCGACGGCAACCGAACCCAGGAAATCTCTGCGATTCATGGCAGTCCTAACTCCTTTCGAAAGAATACCTCCCCGATGCCAGGCGCATTAAAATCGTCCAAAGTACCGCAGGTTCGAAAACCCATTCGTGCGTGCCATGCTTGTGCTCCGGGTTCGTTGGTTTGCGACGAACTGAATAGCACGCGCTTACCCGAATCACGCATGGCTGACTCCAGAAACGCAAGCAAATCCCGCCCGATACCCTGCCGCCGGTACGCCGGCTCCAGCCAGATCATTCCGATAAAGGGCACCTTATTCCACACCGGGTCGATCCGGAGGTAGCCGACAATGCAATGTCTATGCTCGGCCACGATGAATTCCCTGCGCCCGATTCGAAACGCAAGGACATCGGTGGCCTGCCCGGGATTGATGGACATCAAGGCTGTCAGATCGGTTTCTTCCGCGTAGCGTATCAGGCAATCAATGCTCATGGGCGCCCGCCGGTATGGCCCTAAGGCCACTTCCTATGGTACGGTTATTTTCCACAATCCAAGCTGACTATACGGGATGGAGCGGCTCATGAAAAAGCATCCAGCATCAATCGATCGAAGGGCATTCCTCCAATGTTGCATAGCCGGTACCGGCGCCTTGTGCGGCCTGCCCGCCCTCCGGGCAGCGGCAGCTGGCGGAACGCAGCCCAACATTGTGTTCATATTCACCGACGATCAAGCGTCCTGGACCATACGCGCGCTCGGAGGGCCTGATGCTTATACACCCAATCTGGATCGCCTGTTCGGCGAAAGCGTGACTTGTCCGAACGCATTCGTCACAACGCCCGTGTGTTCGCCATCGCGACTTGGCTTGTTGACGAGCCGTTACGGAACTGAGTTTGGCATTACCGACTGGATCAAACCGCAACTCGAACATGAGCTGGGCGCGGATCCATCCTTGCCCACGTGGGTAAAGACACTACGCGATGCCGGCTACGCCACTGGCCTCGTCGGCAAATGGCACCTCGGCGTGCCCGATCGGTTTCACCCTTCCGTGTTCGGATATCAACACTTCGCCGGTTTCCGAATTGGAGGTGCTCCCGTCGAAAATCCGGAAATGGAGATTGACGGCGAGAAGAAAGTTGTCACTGGTTTGACGGTGGATGTGATTACCGATCTTGGCATGGACTTTATCCGAAAAAATGCAAAGAAACAGCCGTTCATGGTTTCGATCCACCATCGTTCGCCGCATCGTCCGTGGCCGCCCCATGCGGAAGAAGACATGGCCCCCTACAAAGACAGGAAGATGACTATTCCCAATCCCGATTATCCCGATTTGGATGTAGAGCGGGTGGAAGAGTACATGAGGGATTACCTGGAAAGCGTGTCGGGGGTCGATCGCAATGTCGGCCGCGTGATGGATCTCCTCAAGGAACTGGAAATTGAAGAAAACACGATTGTGATCTTTTCGAGTGACCATGGCTACAACGTGGGGCACCACGGGATCATTCACAAAGGAAATGCGAGTTGGATGACCAAGGCGCTGCGCGACGTGTCGGAAGATCAGCCCCTCCGCAAGCGGCCCAACATGTTCGATACCTCGCTTCGCGTCCCGGTAGCTGTACGCTGGCCGGGTGTCCTCGCGCCGGGATCCACCATGAACAAGTGCATCACCAACCTCGATTGGTATCCCACGCTACTGGCCATGGCGGGCATCGAAGCGCAGACGCCTACCGCCATACATGGACGAGACTTCCTGCCGCTCCTTAAGGGTGAGACCATTCCTTGGGATGATTCCTTTTACGGCGAATATAGCATGCACCACACCGCACAAGCCGACATGCGCATGTACCGGACTCCAGAGTGGAAACTTATGATTGACTACAAGAACCCAGGCAAAAATGAGCTTTATCATCTATCCATAGACCCCGGCGAAACCAAGAACTTGATCGACATGGCCGAGTACGCGGAAATTCAGAAGCAACTGGAGGATGCCATCCTCAAGCGCATGCGGGCCATCAAGGATCCGCTGCTGGATCGGTTGGCAAAACCCACGGTCTGACAACACAAGTCGAAACGCAGATATCCTGCACTCGGGGAGAAAGATTCGATGACTCTAGCGGTATTGTTCATTGCGTTGTCTGCCGCGCTGCCAACAGTGTCGGAAACTCCTCCCGTTGCCCTATCGCATTTTCCCGACCGGGTGCATGCATTTGTGTGGCGCAATTGGACGCTTGTACCCGTGGACCGCATGGCGGAGGTGCTGCAAACGTCGCCGGCCAACGTTGTGGCACTGGGCAAAGCCATGGGGTTGCCCAATCAACAGGCGATCTCCGAAGATTTGCAGCGCCGCACTTACATTACGGTGATCCGGCGAAACTGGCATCTTCTGCCATTTGATCAGATGGAAATATTGCTGGGCTGGACACCGGAAGAACTCGCTTTCACGTTGCGCGAGGACGATTTCCTGTATGTCAAACTCGGATTGATGAAGCCGAAGTGCGAACCATTGAAATACACTGAGCCCGACAGCGCAACCCGCGAACGTCAGGCCACTATTGCGAAGACCGTTTCCGAGGTGTTCCCTGACGGCCTCGCGCCTGACGGGGAGCCGTTACTCGCATTTATTAAAGATCTGTCGCAACCTCCGGCAGCATCGGAATCCCCGGTTGGGGAAAGCCAGTTTTCTCCCAGGTACTGCTATTCCTACTTTGCCCTCTACGGTGATCCATTGCTTGATCACGAACTTGACCCCTATCCCGATGGATACTTGGCGCGTCTCGCGGCGTCGGGCGTGGACGGGGTATGGCTTCAGGCCGTGCTGTACAAACTCGCGCCGTTTCCATGGAACCCATCGTTGAGCGACCGCTATGAAGAACGTCTTCGCGCACTGAAAAGCCTCGTGGAGAAGTGCAGAAAATACGGGATCGGCGTGTATCTATATCTCAATGAGCCACGCGCGATGCCGCTTCCTTTCTACGAGGCCCACCCCGACTTTAGAGGCGTTGTGGAAGGCGATTACGCCGCGCTGTGCACCAGTGCGCCGGAGGTGCGAGACTACATCAGGGAATCCATTGCGCTCATTTCCAAATCCGTGCCCGATCTTGCCGGTTATTTCACCATCAGCGCTTCAGAGAACTTGACAAACTGCTGGTCACACCACACTGGCGAAGGGTGTCCGAGATGTAGTCTCAGGCCGGCCTCCGACGTGATAAGTGAATTGCACACCACGATTCAGCAAGGCATTGTGCAAGCCGGTGCCGCCACGCGACTCATTGCATGGGACTGGGGCTGGCAAGATGAATGGGCCGTAGATGCAATCCATTCTTTGCCGCAAGAAGCAAAGCTCATGAGCGTCAGTGAGTGGAGCATTCCAATCACGCGCGGCGGTATTGAAAGTGTTGTGGGTGAATACTCGATATCCACCATCGGCCCGGGGCCGCGTGCAACTCGACACTGGGCCGCCGCGCGCGAACGTGGAATGAAGACTCTTGCGAAAATCCAAGCGGGCACCACGTGGGAAATCGGATCGGTTCCGTATGTACCCGCACTCGAAAATGTCGCACGGCACGCGGCCAATCTCCGCGACGCCAATGTCGATGGACTAATGCTGGGCTGGACCTTGGGGGGCTATCCTTCGCCTAATTTGGAGGTTGTCGCCGAGATGGGGCGGAACAAGTCACTTATCCCCACCGAAGCAATGCGTAAGGTGGCCATACGGCGGTTTGGCGAAGTGGCCGGTCCGGCGATGGTCGGCGCGTGGCGTTCCATGAGCCGCGCCTTCAGCGAGTTTCCGTACAACGGCGCCACGGTCTACAACGCGCCTCAACACGTCGGACCGTCAAACATCCTATGGTTGGAACCGACAAACTACAAAGCCACTATGGTCGGCATACCGTATGACGACCTCAACGGCTGGCGCGGTCAGTTTCCGCCCGAAGTCTTTGCTGACCAATTCGAAAAGATCGCGGACGGATTCGAGGTAGCCTTGAAGGAACTCGACGTCGCCTTGGCCACAGTCGCCAAGGAAATCGCGCCAGAGCATCAAGCGGCATTGCGTAAGGAGCGAAATATCGCTGAAACAGTCGCCATCCACTACCAGAGTGTGGCAAATCAAGTGCGATTCGTAGTCGCCCGCGACGAGCTCAACGCGGCCACCCGAGAAGAGGAAAAGTCCGCACGGCGACAGTCGATGATTCAATTGCTGGAGGACGAAATTCGGCTCGCCCGAAGTGAATTCGCTCTGCAAACCAGCGATTCCCGTATCGGTTATGAGGCCACGAACCACTATTTCTTCGTTCCCATCGATCTGGTTGAAAAAACAATCAATTGCAGGGCGCTACTGGAACAACTTCAGTGAGTTCTTACGGCACTCGCTTGAGCCGGATTCTAAACAGGCCGGAAGCGTGGATCATGGCGATTGCCGCACTCCTGATTGTCGGCAATTTCCATTATGTTTTTCTTTATGAACCGGAATACTGGTTTGTGGAACAAGCCAATTTGGAACACGTATTGGTTGACCACGATTCTGACTTGCAGGAAATTCGTGTACGGGTCAGCGATTTGGAAGGATTGTTAGAGGCGACCCAAGGCGAATATATATCTAACTGGAAGGTTCGGTTCTTAATCATGGCCGCAAGTGGAATCGCCATTATTGTGGCTGTGCTTGCCGTAATCATCCGCTTTCGCTTTGAAAAGCGGGGAACTGCCTCTGCTGTCATGACGAGAAATTGAGTACGATGAAAAACGTCTTCACTATTGAATGTGCGGCGATTGGCTCGGACGATTATTCCCCTGGCCAAAGCGGCCTCAGCCGCACTAGTTCATTCTTAAAATCGCCCAGACTGGACCAATACAATCGCTCGTTCAGATCGACTTCCGCAACGGCTACCGTGCCCCATTCCTTGGCCTGTGCGATGACGCGTCCTTCCTGATCGAAGATGCCCGATACCATCCAATTGAGCGACACGTCGCAGTACGTGCTGCTCACGATGTACACATGATTCTCGCACGCCCTTGCCGCAGCCAGCATTGGATTGCATCCCGCCACTGGAAAGGCGATCACTTCCGCGCCGTTCATGCGAAGTTGGCGGGCCACTTCGGGGAAAAAGCCATCGTAACAAATCATAATGCCCAGCTTGCCGAACTTTGTATCAAACACGGGATACTCGTCGCCGGGCGCTATGCCCATGACAATTTCGGTACGCGGCAGCGCAACCTTCCTGTACTTGCCCGCTAGATTGCCTTCCGGATCAATCAGCACACCCGTGTTGTAGATCAAGTGACCATCGCGCTCAACAATGCCCGCCACAAGATAAAGGCCATGCTGCCTCGCGAGTGACCCGAAATATTCGGTCGATGGCCCCGGCACCGGTTCCGCTACGTCGAAATACGTCAGGCCATTGCCAGTGCATGTCAGTGTCTCCGGCAGAACGACAAGGTCCGCTTTCCTTGCCGCAGCCTCGGCAATCAGCGGCGAAAACTGCTTCCGCACATCATCCGCGGACGCGCCGCCGGAAGGCGTGTAATGGATTGCAGCGAGCCGTACCTTGCGGGGCGTTGGCGGTTCAATGGCATCCAGCTCTACACCGCTCCATTGAACCTCGGCATTAGTCGCCCACCGCAAATACAATTCCACAATGGCCTGTGAAGCTCCGGCCGGCGCTCGGTACACTCCGGAGACTTCCGTCCAACCTTCCGGATTGGTTACTCCATCCATCGGATACTCAGGTTCCGAAACCGGCTTTGCACCGGGATCGAACGTGTGAGCCCCTTCGAAATCGTGCCGCACTTGCCCGCCGCTGGGATCGCGCCATTGCACACGTGCCAGCACGGATCGTTGGGGATGGGCCACGTTGGATGTCTTGCGCCAAGCGCTGAACCGGTACCATGTACCGCCTTCCACTGGGAGTGTACGCTCCCACCAGCCCTCCAATTGGGCACGCCCATCGCTGGCGATTACAAAGCATTCGCCGCCGTCTATGCCGCCCTCGGCGACATATTCAAACCGCGGCTTGATCTCGTCCCGCACGGCTGCGGGCCTCCAACCGTCCGGAACATTCGATTGCGCAAATGCTACACCGGAAAACAGGAGGCACGCGATCGCTTTGAAACTCTGATTACGCATGGTTGTCCCAATATAAAGCACAAGACAAAACGAAAATATGTTTGACCTGCGAACACGTACGCGTACGCACGTGGCGCAACCCGAGCAAACCTGATCTAGCGTTAATCGGGATCGCGATGATCCAGCGGAGCCAGTTCAAATGGCATCTCTGAACTGCTCATCGTAGGAAGACTCGTTGGCAACGACGCCACGATGGGGTCCTCTTTGTAATGGACGTGAGGAGTCACCGGCTTGTCCACCGGTTCCTTCGTTTTCTTCTTCTTCTGATCCGGCACCATCGTATATCCAATAATATCGCCTAGGTCCAGCAGCAATGCGATGAAAATAACGCAACCTTCCTTGGCGCCGAAGCGCGAAAAATCAAAGACACGATTGAATACAGCGAAAAGTGGATTCTCCGTTGCAACGGCCTCGGGCAGGGGAATGCCGGCAATTGCGGCCACGTCTTTCAACTTCACGCGAAGCTCATTCTGAAGTGTTTGAATATCGTCTACCGTCTTGGGCAACGCCGAGGCAAGGAGCGCATCGGCTTCCTGTTTTACCGCAATGGCTTCGTTCACGGTTACCAAGTCGACTTCCGCCTGCTTACTCATAATCGTTAACTGATGGTCCTCTTCACGAGCCCGAGGTCCATAGCCTGCCGGGGCCTCGCGCAACCCCTTGATCTCCGCCTCCAGTTCGCCTTCCTGCTTGGCGACTATCTTCATCGCTTCCTCGCGCCTGATCTGCAGCTTGGCCTGGGCCTCGACAAGGAAGTCCTCGTACGCGCCGCGCATGGTGTCCGTAGAGTGTCTTATCATAAAATCTTGCTCCATCGCGCGGTAGAACACGTCTATATTAAACGCAATCGAAATGAAGCCTACGAAGACCAACCCAACCACGCCAAACAAATTCAGCCGCTTATGTTCGTCAATAATGGCAATCTTCAGCGCAAAGAGCATAAGCCCAATTGCCACCGACATGCCCAACGCGAGCACTGAACAACTCCATACAGAACCGGGACCAAACGTGATATTGACAATAGGCTTGGGAAGCATGGATTCGCTTAGACTAATATACGTTGTGCACATCGACACAACGGTAAATATCATCATGGCAATTATGAAGATCAGGCGTGACGTGGCTTTCAAAACAGGCACCTCCGGGACAGGTAGGAATCGACCGGCCCCAAATAACAACCCAGCCGGTTCACATTGTATCCGTTATACGCCCATTTAAGTTGCATTTCCAACGAAGAAGTCCCACACAGACGTTGGCAAGAGAAATCGAATGCAGTTCAAGCGCGCCTCGCGGTCAAATTCAGAAGGGCCTCCCTCGCCGACGAGGGAGGCCCGTACAACGCCCCGTATTGGACCACCAGGACACATGCCTGCCGGGTTTCGCATGGGTAGACGGCTGGCTTATGAATCCTGCGGTCGCGATCAGTCAGGCCGCGTGACCCGCACGGTACTCCGCAGGGCACAATTCCGCTATCGATTCCACTATTCGATCGGGCCGATACGCGTATCGTTTTAAATCTTCGGGACGGGTTCCTCCCGTCAATACCAATACCGTGTGGTACCCCATCTGCACACCACCCAATATATCGGTCTCCATGGTATCGCCGATCATGGTGGTCTCCTCCGCGGTCAAACCCAATTCCTTGCGTGCCGCGCGCATCATCACCGGACTCGGCTTGCCCACGCTGAACGCTTCTATACCGGTTGCTTTCTCCAACATGGCCACAATTGCCCCGCAGCCCGGACGCATGCCTTCTGCTGTCGGACAATTTGGATCGGGGTTTGTAGCCACGAGCTTCGCTCCCTTTAGAACCATGCCGACAGCCTTCTCTATCATTTCAAACGTCAGCGTGCGCCCTTCGCCTACAACAACGTAGTCGGGGTCGCTGTCCACAATGGCATAACCGTTGTTGTGCATGGCTTGAAACAGGCCACCTTCGCCTATCACAAACGCGGTTCCGTGAGGCTTTTGCCATGCGAGATACCGTGCGGTAGCCATGGCGCAAGTGAAGATGTGACGATCCTCGACTGGCATACCCATCCGCGCTAACTTCATGGCTATGTCCCGACGGGTTCGCTGGCTGTTATTGGTCAAAAACAGAAATGGGATGTTCTTGTCCAACAAATACCGGACAAATGTATCCGCACCGGGTATAAGCGAATTCCCGCGATAAATGACGCCGTCCATGTCTATTAAGAATCCTTTGTTCACGACGAGTACTTCTCCTGCCGGTAGAGTTCCGGCGATTGTGTTTTTAGGCAAGGGAATGGGCCTGCATTGAAGGCAGGTAGAAATTTTCTGCTCTAATGAGAGAGCAAGGGAAGTGCCAATGTGCCAATTATATTGATAAAAACTTTGTTTTCAGCGACTTACACGCGCAGCGCCGAAATGCGCAAACATATAAACTCCGTCAACAATCATACCGTGGTGTCACTTCGCTCATTTCAGACTACAGGCGTGTCTACTTAAAATGAGGGAAATGAAAAACCCGGCGCCGGCCCCGCTTGGCCAACGTCGGGTTTGCTCCAATTTCCGAACCCCGTCTATACCGACTTGCGCGTGCGCGTAATTCGACGGCCCATGGTCAGTACAAGGCTCACCCCTGTGGCCATAGCCAGCAAATCAAAAAATACCGACCGAGGTCCGGGTATGGCTGAAGTGCCTGTCGCTCCGACGCCGGTCGTTGCCGCATGCGCCGATTTCTTGTCCAACTGATCACATCGTGGAAATGCATCGCAAGCATCTCCGACGCCGCCGCCGTCAGTATCGGCCTGATCGGGGTTAAAGGTAGAAATGCAGTTGTCACAGATGTCACCCACGCCATCGCCGTCCATATCCGCTTGATCGAGGTTTGGGTCGCCGGTGCAACTGTCGCACAAATCTCCCAAGCCATCACCGTCCGTATCCAACTGGTCGGGGTTGGCTGTAGACAGGCAATTGTCGCACGCATCGCCCGCGCCATCGCCGTCGGTATCCAACTGGCTTACATTGGCGGTTGTGGGGCAATTGTCGTCTGCGTCCGGAATTCCGTCGTCGTCGAAATCAGGCCTCCGCGCCGCTACAGGAAGCCGGATGGGCGTGTTGATTGACCCTGGACTATCGACCATCAGAATGGCTTGGGTGGTCGCCGGGGCCACATCCAGCAAAGCGGTCGTGAACTCCACTTCCAGATCTTCGCCCGCCGCGCCTGCCGCGCTCGCCAAGCCTATCCCCGGAACCGCACCCGCCGCCGTCCAAGCCACCTTGTCACCGGTGCGCAGATTCACGATCGCAAACAATTCCGGGTCTGGCATGGCCTCATCCACGATTCCGCCAAAGGCCGGCGGCAAGGCCCCAAGCATGGGCAGGGCTTGCTGACTGCAGTCGATCATGAACGTGCGATCCGTGTCGGGGTCCACGGTCATGCCTGCCACCGGGTTGGCCGGCAGCGTGCTGAACGGCATA
The DNA here is from genome assembly GCA_045863295.1 of Candidatus Hydrogenedentota bacterium. Classification (GTDB taxonomy): domain Bacteria; phylum Hydrogenedentota; class Hydrogenedentia; order Hydrogenedentales; family SLHB01; genus BTWA01. The sequence continues at coordinate 211,123 of BTWA01000005.1, read as the reverse complement.
CGAATCAGAAAAACGCCGAGCTCCCGGTCAAATACGGCAATTTCATCGATATCCAAATCGACGGTAATCTCGAAATCAGCAGGATACGGTGTATAGGAAATAAAGGGAACCGAGACGGTGGCTACATTGGAAAGCCCCAATATAGTAACCGTGTTGATTTGTTCCAGTGGCAGGCCCGGGTCTTTACGCGCTTCATAGGTTGCCGTGTCGGGCAACTCTTCCGTTCGGGCCGTGCCGGTGCTTGTCGGAGGAACGGTTGCGCCGGGTACTGTCGCACCCTGCGTCAACGTGCCCGGTCCACCGTCTGCTTCCGAAAGATTGCCCCGGTTCTGAATCTTAATGGCTTGATTTCCATTTATCGTCGCTGCGGACCACAATGCGGTAACGGTTGTTTCTGAAGCGACTGTGTCCGTAATTAGACACGTGGGAGAAACTGCCGCTGCAGTACCCACTAGAAACACGGAACTCACCGATCCCAGTGCTTGGGCGCCACCTGCAAACGTACCGGTCACCTTGGCTCTCACGATACATGCCGATCCCGGGTCAGACGCACCATACGATCGCACAGCCACGGCAACTATCGCCACACCATGCGCGGGGATGTTCAGGGATCGAGAAATCGATCCGTCTACAACCGCGTCTAGCGGATTGGGTAAAGGCACAAACCCGCCTTCCGGCAGTGCATCGGCAAACGCCTGTGGAAAATTCTCCTGGCCGGGCACCGGCGACGCAATGGAGTAATACGTTTGGTCGACGTTTACCCCGCTGGGGAGGCGGCCCACCTGATCGGTACTTGATTGAAATGTAAGACTGGCCGCATTCTGCCGGTCGTTATTCCGGACCCGGTAATATTGGATAAATTGGTCTCCCGGCCGGCCGGTGAACTTCCCGCCATCGCCGGGGTCTAGACGCTCCATTTCCAGTTTGCCAACCAGCGGCGTGTTGGTCTGCTGTGCGGCAATCCCCAAATCTGTCTTGCCTGTGGCGGTTGCCACGCCTGCCCCGGTACCCGCGCCAAAGGTAATTGAATAGGTCACCGAGATTTCGCAGGTATAGGGAGCCTGCGCAATCGGCAGGAAACCGGCGGGCAATGTCCAAGTCACTTCTCCACCACCCGGGGCCGGTTGTTCACCCGGAATCGTCGGCGTCGCCACAGGCACACTTAGTGGTCCCAATGTTATGGGCGAACCACCTGCCGCGGGTGTCGCTTTCAAGAACAGGGCCAGAGAAGCCGCCGTCGGCTGGGAGCACCCGCCCGCCAAATCCCAATCCGCGAACAGTACCAGCGAAATGGGCAGGTCAATTGCCTGAGTATCGCCAGGGTGAATGACGGTCTCTTGGCAATACGGTGCAACCCAGAGCGTCTGGAAACAGCCTGGTAGCGGCGTTCCGCCAATAGCCCAGGCGGGAATTCCCGACCACGCCACCACCGCCCCAAGCGTGAGAATGAGTCGCTTCATCGTACTACCCCATATGTCGTTGCGCGGCATGGACATAACACTCTTTGACCCGATTCGGCCGGGCCGCGCGCAAATCGCTACTTTCGCTCCCGTCCATGGTACCCGGCTGTGACCCCAATGTCACGAGAAATCACTGTTGTATCGCGCGCAACCCGGCCACCACTTAAAATATCCGGTAGCAAGGATTTGGTTCCATCCCAAGTATCGCCCGATCAACTTCTCGCACCCAGTATCCTTTGCCATTTTCACGGCGTTCACCCAGTGACCCACGGGCTTTGTGTTTAGATGCCAGCGTTTTCCCTTTGAGTTAAGCTTTGGCGATACACGGCGTTGGGAGCTTTGCCATTGACAGCAAATCAGAACATCGTCCGGGTATTACTAGTGGGACACACATCGCAAGCACAAGCGCTCAACGTGTCGAAAATGGTTGGATACAGAGATTCGCGGGCACATCGCAACCGAGTACTCGATCTAGGCCTGATGGTGGACAGCTTGTCGATTCTACGAATGCAATCCTGATAGCCTTTTCCGATTCCAAGTAATTCACGCCTTCTCGACAAAACCAACCTTGATTCGCAACACCAGTACACCTCCCACCACGCAGCCCACCAGAACAAACCCCACGGACACAGCTTGGGAAGCCGTCATGGAACCTAAAATTCGCGGCATATCGTCCCTCATCGTTTCCATCGCGAACCGCAGCATTCCCTGCACGATCAAATAGGCGCAGCATACAAATCCGTCTTTCGTACTGCGTTTCAGCAGCCGGTATAACCAGGGCGTGGCGGCGAAGAGAGCAATGGACATGAAAATCTGGGACGGATATACCGGCAGGGACTGCGTGGCGGTGGCATCAATGAGGCCGAGCGAGACATGATGGTAATATGCCGGGCTATACCGTGGAAATACGATGGCTACAGCCCATGAGCACACGGAACCGTAGCAACATCCATTGAAGAGGCAGCCAATACGCCCAATCGCCTCGCCTAATGCTGCGGCCGGGGCCGCGGCAGCGGCCAAGGGTACTAGCGGCAGGCGATTGGCTCGTGCATAAACCCAACCCGCGACGGCGCCTCCCGCCACTCCGCCGTAGAAAATCATCCCGGGTTCCCAAATGAGCACAGCTCGCCAGACGGCAGCATACTGTCCTTCCGAGACAAGCGATGCCAGCCGGGCCCCCAATAGGCTTCCCAAGAGCATCCAAACGCAGATTAGAGGGGAGACGCGCAGATTGCGCAGGCGCGTGGCGCCATGCAACCCCAGTAGCGAGGCCCCAACAAACGCCAGGACCAGAAAAAACGGATACGCGTGCAACGTGTAACCGCCAATCGTAAAGATCCAGGGCCTCATCCATTTCCTTTCGCCGGCCTTCGCGCTTGTTCAATCCACCACTTTTCGGGATAATACGCGACTTCTGACGAATCCACCATCTCACCGCGCAAGGGCGCAGGCGTTTGAAAAGGAAGGGCTGAACATGGCTGAAGGGATCCTGGCGGGGAAGCGCGGCGTTGTCATGGGAGTCGCGAACGAAAAATCGATCGCATGGGCGTGCGCGCAGGCATGCGCGGCTCAAGGCGCGTCGCTTATTTTCAATTACTTGGGCGAGGCGCTCGAGAAGCGCGTGAAAAAGTTGCTGGACGACAATCTTCCCAATGCCAAGATGTTCGCCTGCGACGTGGCCAAAGACATCGAAATTATCGCGTTCTTCGACCAAGTACGACAAGAGTGGGGCGGGCTTGATTTCGTGATCCACTCGATTGCCTATGCTGATCGAGAAGATTTGAAGGACAAGTATGTAACGACTTCCCGTGCCAATTTTGCCATGGCATTGGATATTTCCGCATATTCGCTCGTGGCCGTATCGCGCGAAGCGGCTCCATTGATGACAAATGGCGGCTCAATTATCACTATGACCTATTACGGCGCAGAGAAAGTGGTGCCTCGATACAATGTCATGGGAGTGGCCAAGGCCGCGCTGGAAGCCTCCACGCGGTATCTGGCCTATGATCTTGGCCCGCAAAACATCCGCGTAAACGCGGTCAGCGCCGGCCCCCTGCGTACACTCTCCGCGAGTGCCATTTCCGGCGTAAAGCAAATGCTGAACAAATCCGGCGAATGCACGCCCCTTCGCCGCAACATCACGGCCGAGGACGTAGCCGGAACTTCGGTCTACTTGCTGTCCGATCTCTCTTCCGGAGTCACAGGCGAGGTGGTCCATGTGGATTCCGGGTATCATGCCATGGGCATGTTTTTGACCGAGGACGATGTTTGATTTGATTGTCTTCCGAAACCCAACTGGGGAGATCGACGAATGCAACGCTACTCCATACACGAGTTCATTCAGAAGACCAGCCAAAAGGATAAGGGCCAAGGGCTATTCGAGCTTGAAAACGAGCGTATGCTTGAAGTGAATTTGAATGGCACGGTTTGGATTAAAACAGGCGTTATGGTGGCTTATCGAGGCGACGTGAAATTCACCCGCGAAGGCGTGATGGAACACGGTCTCGGCAAGATGCTCAAGCGGGCAGTTACCGGAGAAGGCGCGCGGCTCACCCGCGCCGACGGCCGGGGGTCGGTCTATTTGGCGGACGTGGGAAAGAAGATCACAATCCTGCATCTCAACAACGAGGCCATCTTCGTCAACGGCAACGATTTGATCGCGTTCGAACCCACGATCCAGTGGGACGTCAAGATGATGCGAAAGCTTGCGGCTGTGGTTTCAGGGGGATTGTTCAACATCCGGCTTGAGGGGACTGGGCTCGTCGCAATCACGACGCATTACGATCCGGTTACGCTGCTCGTGCAACCCAACCAACCGGTCTACACCGATCCCAATGCCACGGTGGCGTGGTCTGGCACTTTGCAGCCTGAATTCAAAACCGATGTCTCGCTAAAGACCTTTCTTGGCCGCGGCAGCGGCGAATCCGTGCAGATGGCATTCAATGGACAGGGTTTTGTCGTGGTGCAACCCTACGAGGAAGTCTATCTCCAGCATGCCCAGACACCAGGGCAATGAATTGAATGACGGGCTGGGGACTAAGAGGCGGTATTCTTGGCCGGGGACGTGCGCCGCGCGTTCGGAAGTCCCGCCAAAAGCCGAACCAGATGCTGCACTCGCAGCGGTTTCTGAATGAAGCCGGTTGGGGTAATGTCTCCGAATCGGGCCTGTACGTCTACCATGGTGCAACCGGTATAAATGAAGATCGGCAGATCAAGTCGAATTTCACGCAAGGCGTGAAAAACGTCTTTACCATCCATATCAGGCATGGCGAAATCCAATACTACGGCCCTTACGCCTTCCGGATCTTCTTTGAACACGCGGATGCCTTCGATGCCACCTAACGCGGTCTTGACGTTAAAGCCGTTATGCTCCAGCGCCATTTTGGTCGCGCGCAAGATAAGTTCGTCGTCATCGATAAGCAGAATAGTCTCTGCGTCTAATCTGGAAGTCATTGCAGAAATTCCCTTGATACCGCTTCGGGGGTTTCCAGGCCAGTTCATACACTAAACACGGACTTGGCTCACATTCATTCCAGCGAATAGGTGCCGCTGGCAATCCCGGAATTCTCCAACAGCAATGGAATTTGACATCCGACCGGCGTGAAGTGCGGTTGGAGTGTACCGAAGCCATGGCGGGAATGCAAAGCTCCGAAATCTAACCAACTGCAAAATCACGAAAGGCTAAAGTTCACCCAAGGTCTTGCAGAGTCCCTGGGCCACTTTGAGGGGGTCTTCGTCCATACCGGGATCCAGTTTCAGGGTTAGTGAAGGCTTTTCGTTCCAAGCGAATTCAAGGCGGCTACCGAATGCACTTTGCAGGGTTTCCCGATTCCTTCGGGACAGCCTGTCCGGGCTGTCGAACTCGAGCACGACGGCGGTTTTCGCAATGACCACGCGTGAAACCGATACGTCTGCGCCCAATGCGCGAACGCGCATCACGTCCAAGAGGCGTTGGACTGGTCGCGGAGGCTGGCCAAACCGATCAGCAAGTTCTTCGTTTAACTCGTCTACCTCTTCCAAGTTCAGTACACCTGTAATTCGCTTGTAAAGTGTGATGCGCTGCGTTTCCGAGTGGACATATTCTTCAGGGATATACGCATCGATAGCAATCTCGCAAGGCGGCAAGAACCGGCGTACGATGGGCTGGCCACGCAGTTCGGATACGGCCTCCGCCACCAGTTGCGCGTACGTCTCGTATCCGACAGAGGATATGTTGCCATGTTGCTCGCCGCCCAGCAGATTTCCGCATCCTCGAATTTCCAGATCGCGCATGGCCAACCTGAAACCCGCCCCGAGCGAAGAGAATTCCTCCAATGCCTTTAGGCGTTTTTGCGCGTCTTCAGTAAGCGCCTTATCGCCGGCCACCAACAGATACGCAAACGCGCGGTGTTTGTAGCGTCCAACCCGGCCTCTCAACTGATACAATTCGGACAGCCCAAACCGATCGGCATTGTTGATAAGAATTGTGTTTGCATTGGGAATGTCGATGCCCGATCCGATAATCGTCGTACAAACCAGCACGTCGTACTCTCGGTGAATGAATCCGGTCATGACGCGCTCGAGATCCTTCTCGTTCATTTGCCCATGGCCAACGGCAATACGCGCATGCGGAACGAGCCGATGAGTGGCATCCGCCATCGCATGGATAGTCTGCACGCGATTGTGGAGAAAGAACACCTGGCCGTTTCTCGCTAACTCCCGGTTGATGGCCTCTTGAATCAATTGTTCGTTGAACACTTCGATGCACGTATGCACGGGCAGCCGATCGTTCGGCGCGGTGTTAATAAGGCTCATATCGCGAATCCCCATAAACGCCATGTTCAACGTCCGCGGTATGGGAGTTGCCGACATCGTCAACACGTCAACCATGGTACGGAACTTCTTGACCTTTTCCTTCTGCGCGACGCCGAATTTTTGTTCTTCGTCAATGATGAGTAGGCCCAGCTTGTTGTACTGTACGTCCTTTGAAATGATGCGGTGCGTCCCGATCACGATATCTACGTCGCCGGACTTCAATTTCTCTACGGTTTCGGCTTGCTGTTTTGGGGACCGAAACCGGCTCAGCATCTCAATACGCACCGGATAGTCGGCCATGCGTTCGCAAAAGGTGTTGTAATGTTGTTCCGCAAGTACGGTCGTCGGCGCCAATACCGCCGCCTGGTAACCGTCCATCACCGCTTTAAACGCCGCGCGCATAGCTACCTCGGTCTTGCCGAAACCGACGTCGCCGCAGATAAGCCGATCCATGGGTTTCGCCGATTCCATGTCTCGCTTCACGTCATCGATGGCGCGAGCCTGATCGGGTGTTTCGTCGTACTCGAATGAATCCTCGAATTCGAGTTGCCACGGCGTGTCGGGCGTAAACGCGTGCCCTTCCATGGCCTCGCGGGCAGCGTACAACTTGACCAACTCCTCGGTCATATCGCGAAGCGCTTTTTTGACGCGGGCCTTGGTCTTGGCCCAAGTTGCGCCACCCAGCCGGTCGACTTTGGGGAGTGTACCGTCGCCGCCGGTGTATTTCTGCACCATGTCAATGTGCGTAACCGGCACATACAACTTGTCCCCGCCCATATACTGCAGCGCGAGGAAATCGCCGGCCTTGCCTTCGAACCGGCGTATGCCAAGGTATCGGCCAATACCGTGCTGCGAGTGCACAATGTAGTCGCCGGATTTCAGATCGCTGAAGGCGGTGATTGCCGCGCCCGCTTCAAACCGCCTGCGCTGGCGACGCATGTGATGGCGTCCGAAGATCTCCCGCTCGCTAACCACCGCAAGTTTGTCTACTGCTGAGGCAAATGCTGCCCTGGGACGGCCAATCTCGATGCGTAAATCGAACCGGTCCTCGCCAATTCGGTACCCCTTTTCTTCGGCCAACTCGATCAGGCGCCGCCGTTCGCCGCTGTTGGCGCAATACACGGCGACGGTGTATCCCTCCGAATCCCAAGTCTTTAGTTGCCCCCAGAAGCCCTCCGCCTGTCCATGCCATCCGGTCACGCTGGTGAACGGCGCGGTCACCCTCATCGCCTTGGCGGCGGCCTCGTGAGCCACTTGCGCCATGGCTATCCTTGCACGGCTCTCGAACTCCCGCTCCACGCTTTCCCATGTAGCTATGTACGGGTTATCCCCGAGTTGACCTGCCAGTTTGTGCGCCTCTTCTGAAATTGCGGCCGGTTCGTCCAACGCAATGATTGCGTTTTCCGGCAGGTAATCAGTGATAAACGCGAGTGACTGATCGCCTGCAGACCGCTGCAATTCGGTTTTCTCCGACCTGGGAAGGATGACAATCTCGCGAATGTGGTCGACACTGCGCTGGGTTTCAGGTTCAAACCGGCGAATAGACTCGATCTCATCGCCGAAGAACTCGATCCTGTATGGCAATTCGCTGGAGATTGGGAAAATGTCGAATATCCCACCCCGCACACTCATCTGTCCCCGTTGCTCGACCATGAGTTCGCGTTCATAGCCAAGCAACCCGAGCGTACGGATCAGGGCGTCCAAATCGGTTTCCTCGCCCACACGAAGGCGAACGGTCTGTTCTGCAAGACGGTCCCGTTTCACGACTCGCTGCATAATTGAACGGACCGGCGCCACCAGCCTCATGGGTACGCCCGCGGCCAACGCATCGGCTAGCTGCATAAGCGCGCTCATCCGCTCGGCCACTATGTCGTCCGTTGGATCCATGATGTCGGCCGGCATTACTTCCCAAGCGGGAAGTAATGCGCAGCGCGCGGGATCCTCGAACGCGATCAGGTCTTCGTAAATGCCTTCGGCCTCAATACGGCCAGGCGCAACAACGAGCAACGGGCGTTCTGTTGCGGTGGCAACCTGCACCGCGTAAAGTGACTTTGCCGATCCCCATGGTCCGACGAGTTCGACCAAGGGCGCCTTGGCATCCACCAACTTTTCCGCAATTGCGTTGGAATATTTAAGTAAAGGCAAGTTCATCGCATCTACCAGACAACTCGGTCGTATGACTCCAGAGCAAAACGGATATCGTACTGCTATTGGTGCGGCCGGCGCTACTTGACAATTGGCCCGGGGAGGCCTCTTGGATTTCGTAGAATCCCTACCGTTGATTGTCATATTGATTTCTTGTTACAACGTGGCGGGGTTGCAACGCGTAACCGTCAAGCGATTATTCCCATTCCTTGTCTCTTCCGCTGCAAGACATCGCAGGAGTTGAACCGTGTTTGGATTCATTCTCACAGTGTCCAGTATCTGTACCTTGGCGGCTTCCTTGGAGCCGGCGGCGATGGTCAATGAACCGTTTGTGCAGGAACGTGCCGAGTTCTTTGACGAAAAGGACGGTCTACCGGCCGGCCGAGTGACGGCGATCGAACTGGATTCCGACGGTGCACCGCTAGCCGGATTCCCGAATAGCGCAATCTACCGTTTTGACGCGGACCTACGTATTTGGACGAAATGGAGTGATGGCCCGGACTGGGGAGCGGCATCGGAGCATGACTTAATTGGACTGCTAGCTTCCGGCCGACAAATCTGGGCCTACTCCGCCAAAGAGATTGCGGAATGGGACGGTAATCAGTGGGACGTCTATCCGTTCCCTCAAATTGGAGTTATCACTGGAATTGACGTGTGCGACAAGGGGGTGCTCATTGGCGGTGAAAAGGGTATCTATTTAAAGATCGGTGACCGATTGGCACCCATTCCAGGTCTCGGAGGAACGGTTCGTGCTCTAGCGTCGACTCCCCAAGCTATCTTTGTGGGAACCGACGGAGGCCTGTACAAGATCGACCCCGGAACTTCTCAGCTGGAAGCTAGTCCCCTGTATCCGTCCGACCATAGTTACAGTTGGGCTCCCCGCAACGTAAATGCATTAACTGCGCAAGATGGCAAATTCTGGATTGGATCGGAAAATGGCGCCGGCATGTACAAGGACGAAAAGTGGGCACTCTATACGGGGCGCGAGGGGTTACCTTACAACAGGTTCACGTGTGCATCTTCCGGCGGAGGGATCGCTTGGTTCGGAACCGAGGATGGCTCGCTTTTTTTTGACGGAACCGCGTGGGGATATCGGGCGTCGTTGCGCTGGCTGCCGGACAATCACGTAAACGACATCGCCGCGGATCGCAACGGATCGGCCTGGGTAGCCACCAACAAGGGAATCGCATTCATTGAACGGTTTCCGATCACGCTCGCCGAAAAGGCGCAACATTTTGAACTAATTGTAGATGAACGCCACACACGCATGGGCTTTGTCGTCAGGTGCTTGTTTAACGAGCCCGGTGAGCTGGAATCGGCCTGGATTAATCACACGGACAATGACGGCCTCTATACCGCCATGTATGGTGCGTCACAGGCTTTTCGCTACGGCGCGACAAAGGATCCGGAAGCGAAAACGCGTGCCCGCCGTTGCTTTGAGGCCATGAAGCTGCTTTACGATGTCACCGGCATTCCGGGTTTTCCTGCACGATCGGTCGTGCCCGTGAATTGGCCGGAGGATCCGAACTTGAAGCACAACGCGGCTATGAATGCTGCCGAAAAAGCGACGGATCCATTGTGGAAAGATATCCTCCCTCGGTGGCCGAAATCCGCCGATGGAAGATATTTTTGGAAGTGCGACACAAGTTCCGACGAAATTTGCGGCCACTATTTCTTTTTCTCCACGTATTTTGACCTTGTCGCGGATTCTCAGGAAGAAAAGGAGGAAGTAGCCGCGATTGTTGATGCACTCACGTCGCACATCGTTGACAACGGGTTTAAGCTGGTGGATCATGACGGACTTCCGACTCGATGGGCAAATTGGTCGCCTGAATACTGTAATTCTATTCCCGGCGGTTACGCGGATCGTGGTCTGCAGGCCGTCGAAATGCTGTCATTTCTAAACGTTGCATACCATTGCACCGGCAACCCAAAGTATCTGGAGACGGCGAAGTTTCTCAGAGACAATCACGCTTACCACATAAATGCTATTTACGGCCGCTGGCTTTTTCCTCCGGATCACGTTGTGCCATGGGATTCGAATCTCGCTTTTCTCAGTTACTATCCCCTCTTGAAGTACGAAACTGACCCGGCACTCCTTCGCGCCTATCGCACCAGTCTCGACCGAAGCTTTCAATTTGTCGCACGTCAGAACGACCCTTTCTTTAGCTTTGTGTTTGCGGCCGTTTTTCCTGACAAGGAAAAACCCATAGTTGACGATGTTGTGCTAGATTTCCAGGCGATTATCGACAAAGCCATTCCCACGCTACGCAGTACTCCGCTTCTTTTGATTGGGTGGGACATGAAGAACAGCCATCGCTTGGACGTGGTGCAAGACCCAACACCGCGAGCCAAACCGGCATACGGCTGGTCGGTGGTCACCAACGAGGCCATCCCTATTGCGGAACGAAGTCACATCCGGATTAACAGCGATCACTTCAGTTTGGACGCCGTTTCGGGGGGCACCACCGAGTACGAAGGCACTTTTTACCTACTGCCGTATTACATGGGAATGTATCACGGGTTTCTGAAATGAGTCCCGGGTTCGTTATTTAGATTCAAAGGATCAAAGAACTCCATAGGAGTAGGCAGCGCTATGCACGCCATACGCAAAGCACGATTGGTTTTTTTGGTAATTACCATCTTCTCTCCCTCGGCCCTGTGCCAATCGGTTGACTGGTGGGTCAGTACCGAGAATGCTGAGTATCAACTTCGGCCAATGCCTCCCTTGGTATTGGGCGAACGACCTGCACGCAGAAAGTCGCTCCTCATTAACGTAGACGACTCTCAAGTGTATCAGTCCATACTTGGCCTGGGGGCGTCGTTTGACCATGCAACCTGTTACAATATCTCCCAGCTCCCACCTGACGCCCAAAAGCGGATTCTTACCAAGATTGTTCACCCTGAAATGGGCATAGGAATGAATTTGATGCGGCTATGTATGGGAACGCCGGACTTCACGCCGGAGCCATGGTACTCGTATTGCGATGTGGATGCCGGCGAATCCGACCCGGAGTTGGCACATTTCTCCATAGAAAAAGACAAGGCATATATTCTTCCGGTCGTCAAGTTGGCGTTGTCAATAAACCCAGACTTGCGGTTCTTCGCTTCTCCATGGAGTCCTCCTGCCTGGATGAAGACCAATGAATCCATGCTTGCGGGAAAGCTGAAACCGGAATGGTACGATGCCTACGCAAGCTACTTTGTCAAGTTCATTAAGGCGTATGCATCGGAAGGTATACCAATCTATGCGGTTACACCGCAAAATGAACCGGACTATCCCAATCCGGAGTATCCCACATGTCATTGGACCGGCGAAGAGCAGCGCGACTTCATTCGAGACCATTTGGGGCCTACATTCAGAAGGGCAGGAGTCGAAACGAAGATCTGGTGTTGGGATCACAACTGGAACCTGTTGAGCTTTCCTCGAACGGTGCTCTCTGATCCGCAAGCGGCGCACTTTGTGGATGGCACCGGATTTCACCACTATGAGGGCAAGGTTAATGCCCAGTCTATGCTGTATGGTGAATTCCCTGACAAGCACGTTTACTTTACCGAGGGATCTGTGTTCCGAATCCGAGGTGCATCACGCATAGTGGAAATACTCCGCAATTGGTCTCGTTCGTACAATGCTTGGGTAATCATGCTTGATGAAAACCGAAAACCCAACAACGGGCCTCATAGTGCGAGCCAAACCCCTATCGAACTGCTGAACGATGGGACCGTAAGGTACAATCCTGACTACTACCTTTATGGACAATTGATGAAATTCATTCCGGAAGGCGCCGTACGAATTGAAACCGGAGAAGTGGGAAACGATTTCACGCACGTTGCATTCAAAGACGGGAAAGGGGCAATTGTGCTCGTCGTGGTAAATTCGATTCAGAAGGTTAGACAGATAGCGGTGGCGCACGGTTCCCGGTATTTCTCGGCGGAAGTCCCGCCTAAGTCCGTGGCTACATTCCGTTGGCATGCAGACCCGGCGACGGACACCTCCTCCTGATTCGATACGCATGGATTGTCGTGAACTTGTATTGGGCTAATTGTTATGAAAAATGACCCTGTTATCCGGCGATATGACACTGCCGATGGACAACGCGTGTACAAATTGCCCGTGGAGGCATTTCCGAATCATTTCACGAATTGCTACTTGTTGACGGGCGAACCAGTAATATTGATTGACGCCGGATCCGGTTTTGCTTCGTCAAATGAATCGCTCGAAACTGCTTTTTCTGAACTGAAAAACAGCTTTGACGAATCCATCGCATTGTCTGACGTTCAAATCCTTGTCCTGACGCACGGACATATTGATCATTTTGGCGGCGTCAACTATGTCGTAGAGAAATCCGGTGCGCGCATCGGTATTCACGAGTTGGATGCTAGCATCCTCTCGCAGTTTCAGGAACGGCTCATACTCTCCTCGAAGAATCTCCATATCTACCTTGAGCGGGCGGGTGTGCCCAATCATCGCGTACAAGAACTGGTCTCGATGAATAAGTGGTCTAAAGACTATTTCGAGGCGACACCTGTAGACTTTACTTTTGCGGAAGGGACGGTGCCCGGAACCTCTCTGACTTCCATTCACACGCCCGGACACTGTCCGGGGCAGGTTTGCCTGCGGCTAAACGACATAGTGTTCACGGCAGATCATGTGTTGAGTCATACGACGCCAATCCAATCCCCTGAATTCATAGCGCGCTATACCGGGCTCGGCCACTACACGGAATCTCTCGCTAAGTTGGCGGAATTGGACGGTATCCGGATCGGCCTGGGCGGGCATGAGTTTGCCATGGACGATTTGAAGGGACGAATATCGGAAACGCTTCAGTTTCATGAAGCGCGCATGCAAAAAGTTTTGTCGCTGTGCGATGAACCAAAGACTATTCGCGACTTGTCCAAGGGAATGTTCAAGAATCAGCAGCACTATCACGTGTTGCTGGCGCTCTTGGAGACGGGCGCCCACGTGGAGCACTTGCATGAACGGGGTTTTCTCCGCGTGGTCAATATTCAAGACGTGGAAGATGAATACAACCCTCCGCTGCTGTATCAGCGGATAGACAGGCAGGATATATGACCAGCGAAGCGAATCCAGTCACTTGGGGCCTTACACCGTTTCAACGCGATTTGCTATTGAATCTGATTGACCTTCCGGATTCAATTCGAGAACCGCTGTTCACGGCGAACCCGACGGAGCCGGCCATCGTGCAGGTACCGGTCGAAGATCTGGAACTGTTGTTGGACGTTCTCACCGCGGCGCGGGACAACGTGGCCGAGGATTCGAAGGTCTTTGTATATTACGAAAGTCTTCATCTCTATGCCATGACGATGTTAGGCATGTCGACAGGTCTGGTCGATGAGTTGCCGCCGGAAAGCCGAAAGTTCTATGACGCTCTGCTTGAGCAAGACCCTTCTGAAATCGCTGGGCTATTTGAGTCCATTGCAAAACGTGGAACGCTGGAGCTGGATCCAGAAATTGAAGCCGACGAATCAGAACTTGACCCCGATGAATGCATCGCGGCACTCGAAGGCCTGAGCCTGAACCAGCTTCAGGCGCTTTTGGCCTGTGACGTGGGCAGCGATTCTTGTCCGATTCGCTTGGTATGCGGCATCCCGGTTCAACAGTATCTCGATACCCGAATTGTACATAACGTTCGGTTGATCCTGCGATCCATTGCCGAGTCAAACGGCGTGGCGATTCAGTCCGATCAACAACTGGACAGCGACTACATCAAATCCATTAAGCCCTCCGCAAATCTGAGCGTTTCAGGACAAATGGCCATTCAGGATTTTGGCGTATACCAGGAAGCGCACATCTTCGAATTGTACTTTGCCCGGCTAGTGAGTGAAGTGGCCGGCCTGATCAGTCGAACCGACGACCATCGCATGACAGTCACAGATCTCGGCGGTCGCCTGCAGGCTCCGAATAGTGTGGAAGAACTGTATGGCCGGTTATTCAAAGCTTATCTCAAGGAAATGAACATGGCCGTCATGGACGACGAACCTGAGTGCGAAGAGGTACAGGAATGTGCACCCTACGCGCTATACGTGCTGAGCCGGCTTGATACCGGATGGCAGCCCGTCGATCGATTGTGTTCGTGGCTTCTACCGCTCCCCGTACAAATGGATCTCGAAGAGGCGGAAGAGATCGATGTCAGTATACTGGTGGATTTTCGCATACTCATGCCATTGAGCGAATTCGGGCTCGTGGAGAGCAGTCTAGACTCTGAAGGGGAAAGAACGGTCGACGAAACGTATCGAAAGACACCTTTTTTTGCCCGCGTGCTTCGAATCGCGTTTCAGGACGGCTCTGCTGAGAAGAATTAGATTACGACGTGAATAATTCGCCCGCGCCAGCTCGACAGCCGGCGCGGGCGACCTGTATCTCTATCCGTACCTTACTTGTCCGGTTCAATGAAACCGTGATACAGACCCATGTAGTAACCGAGCGTGTACACAGCGCCTGTGGCAAGTTCCCGTCCGCTGCCGCCGTAATTCAACGACCACGGATCATGGTTCCAATGATTAAAGTGACGCTCGTCCACCGGCAACACTTTACCGTCCACCCGGTAACCCTTTGAACGGCCCATCCGATCGTCAAACGCATCGGCAAAATGATCAGACAACAGGACGATATCTGTACGGTGGCTGTTCTTATGCCCCCAATCGAATCGATCCAATGGAAACCTCTTGAGCGTCTCCAATGAATCGTCCAACCATGAGGGCCACGGCGACATATCGTACGTACCCCACTGGGTCGTAATCTTCTGGTCCATGGCAAGGGCGGCATAGGCAAAATTAAAGAACGGATTGACCTCCGGCTCTTCAAGGCGCCACCAATTGGCCAGTGACGAGACATACCACGCTTTCAATTCCGGATCCGGTTCGTACTTGATGAGATTGTAGTAATTCATCAGAAACATTTCGTCATCGGAATGATTGGCCGATCCGATACCACGTTGGTATTCGGGCCAGAGTGCGTTCTGATCGTAATTATGCTTGTCACGCAAGATTTTCGCATGTTCCAGGTATTTTTGATCCCCGGTCACGTGGTAGGTTGCATTCAAGTAGGCAAGAATACTGATCGACTTCAGTCCGCGTTCCGCGAACCAGACATACTGCTCGTTCAGCGTTTCCGGGCTATAGTCGCCCCATCGCGTTACACCTTTGTGATCGACCAGACAATAGTTGTGTTCGATCATATGGTCCATCAGTTTGCGGATTACGTCCGTAACGCGAGCCTTCTCCTCGTCGGTCTCCGCGACTAAATCGTAGTACAGCGGGTAAAAGAAGAAGTGGCCGTCCAATTCGTCGGAACTGGTATCGCTCTTCCAGTAGTACTTGCCGTCTTTGCTCTTGGGCCAACGCGGCTCGTACGCGCGCCACAGCTTGTCGCCTTCCTGATTTCGAATTTGCCCTTCCAGCGTATAACTCTCGCGGAGATTCGGGTCCGGCTCAGTAGTCGGGACCACCGTACGGGCGACATATCCCAGAGGTGGCGCATGCTCTGACCCCTCGGGCGCAACCTGCAAAAAGCGTAACGCTTCGAATGCCTGTTTGGCACGCCGTTTCGCTTCTGGATCCTTGGTGGCTCCATACGCAAAGCATTCGCCCGCGCCGTACATGGCGGTCCACAGACCATCGTTGTCGCTGTCGCCTTGACGAATGCCCTCCTTAGTGCCCGGTGCGGATACCGACACTTCGAGCACATACCCGTACTCCGTGCGCCGGTGATACTTGTCGATCTCCGTTTCGTAAAACTGGGCCTTTTCCCAAAGCGTCATGGGCTGAAACTGGATGTTCGATACACCGCCGGCCGTCGCAATCCACGCATTGCCGTCGTTATCGACCGCAATCGCGCGTACCTCGTCATTGGGCAACCACCGGAGCCCTTGCCGGTAATACCAGTCCTTGCCGTCATACCGAATCGCGCCAATCATCGTTCCGAACCAGACGGATCCATCCGGAGCCGGTGCGACACAGGTCAAGTCGTTGTAAGGAAGCCCATCTTCCCCTTCGTAAAGGGTCCATTTCCCGTCATAACGCGCCACACCCTGCGGGCTGACAGCCCACAAGCTACCATTCTTGTCGAATGCCGTTCCGCGCACGTTGGCCATTGCCCAGCGGTCGCTGCCTTCCGCCGGAAAGACCGGTTCAATATTCCCGCTTTCGAATTTGGCAAGTAACGCATCTGAAGAACCAATCGCGATTCCCTTGCCTGCCTGGGATGCTGCGGTGAGGGCCGATTTGCCTTCGGCCAACGTTTCATGCAGGACCCCATGCCCGTCAGAGAAAATGGTAAACACCAGGACGCCGTTGGGCGTGCAAACCAGCAGATCCGAACCGGCAGATTCAATCGCGGTGAGACCCTTGATCCCTTCGTGTTCGACTGCACCCTTGGCAACACCGTACTTATCGAACAACAGTACTTTTCCGTCCTCTGCCGCGGCTACCAGATAGTCGCCGCCTTTGCCCAGAATCGCCACGCCAATCACGGGGTTCTTCCCGGACGTTGTCTCGAGCAGTGCCCACACTCCGCCATGATAAACGGCAAGCCCGGAAGCTGTCGCGGCATAAACCATCCCATCGTGCGTTACTGCGATATCCTTGACGTCGTCACTGGGGAGACCGTTTGCCGAGGTGTACATCGTCCGTACTTCCTGCGGAAACGTACCCACTTTGACAGGATACGCTGGCTGTTCTTTCGTTCGAGCTCGCTGTGCCTCAGCCGGTCCCACAGCCACAAGGGCCGCCAGAAGTCCGGCATAGGCCAGGATTCGGGTCGTCACTTTTCGTTCCCTCCGCTTGGTTAATACGTGTGCCGCGGTCGGACGGTACTTTCGCCCGCGCCGACACAAGAACTGCTCACTGTAGCACGCAAAAACGGCCAAACGCCACGAAGCTGGTAATTTTTGTCAGAAACCGCGTCACCGAGAATATATGGATGAATTGCGTATTCAATCCACTACCTCACAACTGTAGTGGCTTTCAGGTTTTCGACAATTTGTGGTATTGTGATTATCTCAATACTGCATGTTGTGGAGTTGATCATGAATTCCAGAATCCTGATAGCGGCCGGCATGGCCATCATTTGCACCGCGTCGGTCCAAGCACAAGGCATGGCCAATGACTTGCTCGCGGGAAAGTTGGTGGACCCACAGGTGGGTCAGTGGGCATGGTACGACTTGGTCGCGCCTGAAGTGAACCAGAAATACGTCGTCAGACAGGCCATCGTGGACGAAGAGAAAGTGGGACGAAAGACCGGGTATTGGGTAGAAATTGAGGTGATGCCGGAAGCCGGGTTTCGAACAGTTTACAAGATGTTGCTGACAGGCCCGGCCAGCGATGCCAGGAACATCCACTCTATTGTAGTCAAGCAAGGTAATGAAAAGGCGCGCGAGGTACCGGTCTCGAACGAGACTACGGCCGACAAAAACAAGATTCGGTCCGATCGGAAATCTCTCGGCCTCGAAAAAGTGGATACCTTAAGTGGAGCTGTCCAAGCGGAACACATTGAACTGCGCGAGGGTGACCGCATTGTGCATCTGTGGGTTAACGAGCAAATAAAGCCGACGGGCATTGTGAAATTGCGCACCACCGGCGGCGAGATGACTTTACGCAACAGCGGCATCGGGGGCGATCACGCCCAATCGGTCATCACCGAGACGCCGTTAAAACCGGGTGAAGCCCCCGTTTCATCCGGACCCGAACCGGAAATCCTAGTGGAATAGTGGAGGCAACACCAATGGCCAAGTGGAATCCGCATGTGAGGGTCATAATAGCCTTTCTGTTGGCTGTGTGGTTATTGCCTTCCTGCAAAACGACCCCTCCCAAACCGGACAAGCCACTCTCGCCCGAAGGTCATATTCAATTCCGGCCAGCGACGTTTGTATCCATGCTGCACAAGGGAGAAGGCCCCTATATGGATGCTTACAGCGCCAATTCCTACGCGGTTTGGGTCTCGCCAGAAGTGTCCGCGGCAAAGGAACAGGCGGATACTGCGGCGGGCATGCCGGTGGATCCGGCGCTGCAACAGGACGTAGCATCGCTCAACCGCCAGTTTCTGATCGTGGAACTCCATCTCGAATCTGTGTTCGGTGATATGGGTGTGGCGTATGACATTGTGCGTCTGCGAAACGTTGACATCCGTTTGGAAACGGTCGACGGGAAAAAAATATCTCCGATCCAATCACTGCCAGCTGCGCCAGTGGAGGAAACGCCTCAGGAAGCGCTGCGTCGCTACAACCAGACCCATACACTCCTTTTCCCGATGCAGGATGTGTGGTTGGGGGTACCTACCGTTAGCCGCGAAACGCCCGCCGTCCGGATTGTACTGATTGCAGCCAACACCGAGTATTTCTTCGAATGGCCCGCCGCCACCGATTTGGAACCGATTCCTTTCCAGATTCGCCGGGAAGATGTGGAATACGTAACACGCCTTGGATACCACGAATTGTATACGGGCCTCCGGCGGGTCGCCCATATCTTTGACTGATGGGTACCGTTAAGGCACTCGTCAAGGCCATCGTAATTGCTGTGGGCCTCGTATTGATCGGAATTGGGGTCGCTGGCATATTCGCCATCACACAAATCGAAAGCACGGGCAGGCGCACGATAGAGAGTACGTTGAGTCACGTGTATCAAACGCAGGTATCGCTCGGACGTGTCTCTGTGTCGTTTCGTGAACGATCGCTTGTGCTCCACGAATTAATTATATTCAACCCGCTCCCTTTCGAAGAAGGCGTGGCAATGGCGTTTCCGGTTACGTCAATCTCGTTCGAATTGGGAACAGTCTTCGACGATGTTCCCGCGGTCGATCGAATTGTACTGCGGGATGCCATCGTGAATCTGAGGTATGAGGCCGGCACCGGCACAAACCTGCGCGCCATCTACGCCGCCGCGAGCCGCGAGCGATACACGGCAGGGGCCGACACAAGAGGCGTAAAGCGGCATTGCACGGTAAACGAATTGCGATGTGAATCCGCCATATTGAACGCGAGTTCCAACTTTGCGCCCGGCGGCGCGTTAAAGCTGACACTCGATCCCTTTACCTTGAACGATCTCGGCCTGACGGATCCGGTAAATACGGCAGATATTGCGGCATTATTCGTACGAAGTCTGTTTACACAAGGGCTGACCGTAAAGGGCGTTGCGGGACCCGTTGTCAAACGAATCGAAGAGGAGATTCAGGCGTTGAAAAACGACGACACGAAGTTCCAACCGAAACCGTAGCGGTCGCGCGATGCGCCTAAATGCTATCGGTCGCGTACACCCCGAAATGCCTGGCGAAGCTCGGTGATAATGGTCTGGCGGATACGAAAAACTTCCGGCCGTCCCTCCACCACCGCATATCGCTCCCGCAAATTGTCGGGACAATTCTCTCCAATTTTGATTGGTCCGACGCTTCGAGGTAGACCGTCGGTGCCTGGAGTAAGTGTGAGCGAGGCTTCCACAACAGGCGAATCAATGCCAAGCGCTACGGAATCCGCCGCCGGCTGCAGGCTATACACGGATTCGGCGCGTGTCTGCTTGTGAAGGGCATCGATAATGGCATCCATGTCGGCCTGACTCTCCAAGATCTTTCCGGCCGGCTCAATCACTGTCCAGATGCGTTCTCCTTTTTCGAAGCGGTAAGAAGTGCCGTCGAACCGCACGGACACGCCTTGGACGTCTTCCGGTTTGAAAGTGAGTAGCCGCTTGGAAATGAAGTCGGATACCGTCAGCCTCATGCCTTCCACAACAGGATTCTCGAGGCTCGTAATACCGCCGGTATCCTGAGTGGCATATGAAATCTTTTCATCGCCAATCGGCATGCTGATGCGGATTTTTACGGGTTCGGCCTGGTCCCGGTATTTGACCGCAATTTCAATGTCAGGATTTTCCAGTGAATACTGTGCCAGATCGCCTTGAAATAGATTTTTGCCTTCCACAGTTTTAAGCATGCTCAGCAGGGTCGAAACAGTAATCTGATCGGCGTCGGCTGCTTGGGGCGCGGCTATCGACCAACCGTTGACCGGATCGTTAATCGCTCGCACGAAGGTTTCACCGGATTTGTACGTCAGCCATTCCAGCTCCGTGGCCTTCCCGGTCAAAAGGCGCTTCTCGCGAAACGCATTAATATCAGTCGGTAGGAGTGCTGTCATGATGCCGTCGATAAGCATGACCGAATCGGAATCCGGCTTCTTGGCATAAATACCTCCTTCCGCATTTCCGGGCGTGACGAGATCGCCCAGATACAAGACCTGAACCGGCCCATCCACTGCGGACCTCACGGCTATCTTGGCGCGTGGTGGCGCCAAACCATAATCGCTATAGTTTTCCGGTTTGTCGATGAAGTCGTTGCTGACCGTGTATTGCACAGTGCTGACAAGTTGGCTCACCATACCTTGATCGGCATAGCCGGGTTCGGGCATTTCTATGTACCACTTGGCATCGTCGTGCAACGCGACGACGAGTGATTGAAGTTCCACCGCGTTGGCCAAATGTGCAGGTAGATCCGCCGCCGGTTGCGCATCTCCCTCCTGTCTCGGCCGGATGGGCGTGTATTCCAGCCATGCGATTCCCGATTCGCCGCTGGCAAACACGGTCCTGTCCCGCAATTTGAGTAACGGTCTATCCAATTCGGCCATGGTTTTCGCAATCACAAGGAGTACTGGTCCACCATTGAGTTGCGCATACCGGAATTGTTGCGTGGGATCCGCGTCTCCAAATTTCAGTTCTACGGGCGCCACGCCTTTAATCTCAGCTCGAAGTATCAAAGGCGGATTATCCAGACCGTAATCCTCTAAGCCCTCCGGTACTTCGCGCACAGTACGTTCGCTCTTTAGATTCAGAAAGAGCTTCGTAAGATCATCCCAAACGCCCGGGCTGGGGGGAACTGCATAGGGCTCGTCAATACGCCATGTCCCGTCGTCAGTCCGCACGGCCGTTGTCGGCCGTTCTCCTTCGCGGAGAATCGAGAGCTTGGTCACATCAGAAAGCTTTGCGTTGAACAGGAGTTTGGCTTGTTCCGCGCGCTTCGTAGCATTCTCTTCCTGCCGCAGAGTGAACCAGTACCCCGCGCACAGCAATATCAGCAAGGAAGTAAGTACGGCTAGCGAACGGGGCCTCATTGATACCGTCTCCGCCAGAGAAACATGACAAACCATGCCAGTGCCACGGCCTGAACCGCGCCAAGGCTGGCCGTCCAGACAATCACTTGTTCGTCCTTTTCCGAGAGGTAAAGTGGTTGTTCTTCCTTGCCCGTCGGCCGAATTGCAATTAGGTCTTCGTCTTCGCTAAGCCAATTGAAAATATTCAGCGCAAAATTGAGATTGCCACCAACGCCCACCGACTTCGTAGTCGCAAATCCAGAGTTGCCCACGACAACGATGCGCGCGTCTTCGACCGGCTCTTCATTGTTAATAGTCGCCGCCACGGCAATGCCAATGGATCCCGTTGGCTCATCCGGGCCTTGTTCGGGAGGCTTGGCGTTCTGACCTATCAGTAAGTGTACCTGCTTCTCGGCATAGGATAAGGGCAACGTACGCAACAGCGCGGAGGCGGTCACATTGGACGGAAGCTTTGGCGCAACGGTAATCGAGCGTGTCGCGCCGAGATCCAGCCGCTGATCGAAACCGCGAGTTATTGGGTTATTCTGATCGAAACAACCTTCGAAACCCGAATCCGGCATTTCATATTGGCTCATGATGCTGGGAACCGAAGCGTCCGGTACGACGGTAACTTCACCCGGACGCTGGTTCAACATCGACATTACCAGATCTTCGCCAACCACGACCCCGTATTTCTGTTCCAGCCACGCAAAAAGTTGTTTACGCCGCACGACGCCGTCCTGCGACACCATGGGATCCACGAGAATGCACAACCGGCCGCCTGACTGTAGAAAGGCCTCGATGGCCTCGATTTCCTTGGGGTGCAAATCGCCGCCGCCATCAATAAGCATGGAATTAATGAAGAGGATATCAAACTTTTCCGGGATCTTGCCGTTCGTAATGTCGATGGCAACATCCTCAAGCACATACCCTTCATTCCCCAATAGAACTTTAATACCCGCCGATTCCGGATGCGCCAGGTTACGCTCCCCGTGACCCGTCAAGAATCCGACCACTGGCTGGGACTTGCGAGACACGTTTATCAGCGCATTAGTAAACTCGCGTTCTTCGAGACGCGGATTCGCACCCTTCAACGCAATACTTCGCGGAGGACGCGCCCCGGCTTTCAGCACGACCGTGCCCTGCAACGGATTCGCGAACGTAAACCCTTCGGCCGTCAAACGAGCCGTTTCTGCCACGGGGTCTATTTCAACAATTTTCAGCCGGTCGGTGTGCTCTTGGCAACGCTCGAGAAAACGAATGGTCTTGCTGTGGGCATTCATCAGTGCATCGTTGCTTCCGTCATGCACGAATAGCGCATAGGCCGTCACTTCATCTGTCAGCGTCTCCAGTACACGTACGGTCTGCTCGGAAAGTTCACGCCGCCCTTCTTGCGTCAGGTCCCAAGCAACATCCCATCGCTTCACAAAAGCATACAAAACGATGCAAATGCCCAGAAATACAACCCCGCCAAACACGGACGCCAAACCGGATAAACTGCGCGAGCCCTCACCTCCGGTGGCAAGGCCTATCAATGTAAGTACAAACCAAACCACAAACCCTACGGCGCCCACGGCGATGGGAGCCCATACCTGAAGGGTAAACAGCCCGAAACCGAGTATCAGGCAATTCAAGCCGATGGCTACGCCCAGAACTCCAATAACCACCGCCAGCGTACGAAGGACACGCATGGTCATGCCCTCCACTTGCGCGACTCAAGCGCGCGAAATGTGAGGAACAGAAAAAACGCCGCGAACAAGATGTAGTACGCGATGTCGATAGGAGCAAACACCCCTTGCGCCATGTCTTCCGCGTGATTGTCCAGCGGCAGTTCCAAGACCAATTGACGAAAGACGGAATACACAAGCTGTGCGGCGTCTCGATAGCTGCCCGCCCAGCTCTCGGGAATGGTCATTGTGGGCGCCATTTCCCCACCCGCCGTGCCCAGAATGAAAAGGATAAACCACAGGCCAAAGGTAGTGGTGGCGGCCGTAATCTGACTCTTAACGAGCGCCGAGACGAACAGACCCAGGCTCATGAAAGCAGCACTCATCAAAAACACGGTGAACAATCCAAACACCAGCACAGACGGTTCCACGCGCGGATTGTAATACCCCATGAGAACCAGAAAAATGCAAATGACCGACATAAGCACCGCGACAATTCCAAGCGACCCAAAATACTTGCCCAGAATGATGTCGCGATCGCGCAATGGATACGTGAGAAGAAGCTCCATCGTGCCGCGCGAACGCTCCTCCGCGATCAGTCGCATGGTTACCAACGGCCCGAGAAACATGATCAACTGCCCGCAAAAGACCAGGAATGGGCTCAACATGAACTCTTCGAAGTCGGGGATTCCATTGTAGTCGAACGCCGAAGGATTCTGGGTCACACGGGAGTACCAGATGAAAATGACGCCGAAATACAATCCGGCTATCGCGGCAAACGTGCCTACGACAACATATCCTACTGGCGTCAGAAAGAACCCTTTCAATTCGCGCTTGCACAACGCCCACGCGCCGCTCATGTGGCCGCCTCCTGCTCGCTGGAAATGGCGCGAATGAATATGTCTTCCAATGTGCGGTTGTCCTTGCTTAAACCTGTAAGACGACAGTCATTGGCAACCAAGGCCTTGGCCAGCGCCTCGCTGGGATCGCTGTCTAAAGTGGCCATGGCCTTGTAACCAAAACCTCCTTCATGGCGCACTTCACATAGGCCAGAAACACTTTGCAGCACCGCCAGGACACGTTCTCGGGGTCCCGCTGCCTCTATTCGATACACAACCTTCCCGTCTTCCCCGGCAAGGTTGGCCATGGCATCCTGCGCGACCACCCGGCCGCGGTTGATGATAACCACTCGCTGACACACCATCGTTACTTCGCTCAAGATGTGCGTACTCAACAGCACGGTGTGGTTCGCGGCTAATTCCTTGATCAATTGCCGGATCTCAATAATTTGTTTTGGATCAAGGCCAACTGTCGGCTCATCCAGAATCAACACGGGGGGATTACCGAGCAGCGCCTGCGCCAATCCGACACGTTGCCGATACCCTTTAGAAAGGTTTCCGACAACACGCTTCTCCATACCCGCCAAACCGGTTCGCTCAATCACGCGGCCCACTTCGGACTTTCGCTGGCCGCGCGGCAAACCTTTCGCCTCCGCGACAAACCGCAGAAACGACTCGACCAACATCTCGGGATAGAGAGGCACACTTTCCGGCAGGTAACCAATGCATCGCTTTGCTTCGAGCGGTTGGTCTTCAACAAGGTAGCCGGCAATGCGCGCCGTTCCGCTGGACGGCACGGTAAATCCTGTCAGGATGCGCATTGTCGTGGACTTGCCGGCGCCGTTCGGTCCAAGAAAGCCAATAACCTCGCCCTTGTCCACTTGGAACGTTATCCCGGAAATGGCGGTAATTGACCCGTAATATTTCGTTAGCCCTTTGGCTTCAATCATATCTGCTGCTACTTACCACGCGAGGTTTCTGCCCGACGAAACGCGTACTTTAAGTGAAACGCGAGGACCATGCAAAAGGTTTCATCCCGCCCGCCGACGAGGACAGGGGAACTGGGGCACTGACCGGCAGTATTGGTCTGCCCGAAACCGGATCATTTTGCCTGATTTTGGGCAGTGTCAACTATTTACCGCCTGGCGCAAATTCTAAGCCAACATCATAAACCATTGTAACAAAATCAGTTATTGCAATCCAACCCTCACAGAACCCATCGGCATGGGATATGCGTATAGTGAAACGGAGCTGACGGAAAGGACGGTGTTGTATGATCGTTCAATGTTGTGACTGTAAACGCATCCGCCTCAATGGCAACTGGAAACGATTCCACGTGCCGGTACCCTCGACTACCCTGGTGTCGCACAGCTATTGCCCCGAATGCCTGGACAAAGCGCTACTCGAAATTGACGCCTATCATCACAGCCACGGATGCGGTAGTAAAACCCACGCCGCATAACCCAAATTTGGCGGAACGCGCCCGACAACCGCCATTGCCAATTCCAAGGTGATACGCGGGCCCGAAAAGGAGAAGGCCGCGCAGCCGTGATAGCCGGTCAATTCGCCTGCCCGATCCCGCTTGGTTACAATACGCCGCAAACGGCAAGGAACCAAAGCGAGAATCACATTGGAATCTTCTGGCAAAAACACAGGAACCCTCACGGTTCTGATCCTCATTCACAACTTGGGCGATAGGTTGCCACGCTGCCTGGAAAGCGTGAAATGGGCGGATGACTTATTCCTGGTTGTCGATCCGCGTACGTCTGACGGGTCAGCAGAAATCGCACGGCAATACTCCAATCATGTGGTCGAACATCCTTACGCAAACAAAGCCGATCAATGCAACTGGGCCATTCCTCAGATTAAAACGGAATGGACACTGGTGCTCGATGGGGATGAATGGGTTTCAACGGAACTCGCGGAGCATATTCGCCAGATCATTACGAACCCGGCAAGCCGGGACGGCTATCGCATAAAGCGATTATCCTACTTCTTCGGAAAATTGATCTTGCATTGCGGCTGGGACCGTGACTACAACGTACGTCTCTTCCGCACAAAGAAAGGCCGCTACCGTACCCAGCGCGTTCATTCCACGATCGAGGTGGACGGCCTAATGGGTCAGATCGACGAGGTCATGTATCACGACGACAAGCGAAACTTCGAAGAATACTTTGCGACCTTTCAGAGGTTTACCTCTTGGTCCGCACAAGACTTGTATGACAATGGCAAACGCCCATCCCTGTTTGACCTGACCATTCGTCCGTGGTCCCGTTTTGTCAAGATGTTCGTGTTGCGGCGGGGATTCTTGGACGGGTATCACGGAGCCGTATTGTGCGGACTGGCGGCATTTTCGGTCTTCACCAAATACGCAAAGGTATGGAACCTCAATCGCCTTGCCAAAGGGGGTGTCGAGGGCGTGCCCGACGGCTGACCACTTGGACTCAGCGAGATCGCGGCCCCCGGCGGCGTCTTGGAACCCATTGAACCGTAAAACTCACTCGCTGTGATCGTAGCCTTCCGGCGCATTGGGATCGAGTTCCGCCAAGGGCTGCAGTTGGGCCACCTGTATGGGATTGGCCACCTTGCTTTGTTCCCCATTCCAGAGCGCCTGCCACTCCTCTGTCTTTTCAAATGCGACAGGCGACTCGGCCGAACCCCACAGTCGGGTGAGGGCCTGGCGCGAAGCATTCACCACGCGCGCATCCGTGCTGGACAAACCGTCGATCAGAACCGGCGTAACCCGCTTGTCGCCCATGGCGGCCAGCGCATTTGCCGAGGCGATTCGCACCGACTCGTCGTAGTCCTTCATGCCGCGGGCGACGAGCTCAAGACTTTCCGCGTCACCCACCTTCGCAAGCAACTCTACTGCTTTAGCACGGGTTTCCGGCACGGCATCCTGGGTGCGCGCACGCAGAGTTGTCTTGGCACGTTCAGGATTCAACGTGGCCATGGCCTCAAGCGCTTTGGGGGCCAGTCGCTTTCCAAAACTGGCCATGGCCGCCTCAAGAAACCGCATGACATCGACACTGCCGTTGATGGTTGCAAGCTGGCTCATGACTACTTGATGCTCGTTCGTATCTTCGGACCGGAGCCGCTCCAGCAGTGCCAGCAACTCTTCGCGCTGCTCCTGCGAAACACCGTACATCTCTTCCATCATCTTGAGATGCTGCACGGCCATTGGACTCACACTGGCCAAGTCATACCCTTCCCCTGTCTTGTCGTTCTTCTCGATGCGATCGACGTCTTCCATCGAGAATATCACTTTGCTTTGACCCATGCTGATAGCCACGCAATTCGGGTTGGGCTGCGACGTTATGCCCTCTAACGTACGGCCGTCTTTGAAATGCACCGTATCCGCCAAGGCACACCACGTTGCAGCCACTGCAATACAAGCACAAAAAGCGAATTGCTTCATGGTCAAGTTCTCCTACTATTGCTCGAACCGGAAGGCCAGACGGTTGTACTGCACCACCGTCGTGTCTTCCACGCGAAGGAAGTCCGCGACGCGGCGGTCGTAGTACAGGTCAAGCGCCGATCGGGGCACGGAAAAGTCGGGGCCCGGTACCAACACGCCAAGGTCGGATGTCACGATGCTGCCTCGCACCTCCATGCGACCGCGCGTGTTTGACTTATGCCGGTCACTGCTGCGCGTTATCGCAAAAATGCTGTTGTTTGAGTACAACAGTCCGTCGAACTTCATTGGACGGCCGCTACTGGGCCGGGTCATCTCGTCTGTCCACCAGAAATTGCGCAAGGCGCTCTCCGTCAACCAGAAATTGTTGGGGTTCAAATCGTGAATCGCCGCGTCTCCCGGATTGGTGATGATTTGAACGCCCGCGTCTGTATACTTCACCGTGTGCTCGTCGTTCGCGGAATACCGGTAAATGGGCTGGTCAGGGCGCAACCGGTAATAGCGCGGCTTATACGTCGAATCCGCTTGCTTGCGCAGGTATTCCTGCTGATTGAACAACATCAACTCCGATGTGGTGAAGCTGAGCTGCGGCTGATTGTTTACTGTCCAGCCGGCATCGGTAACGCCCGAATCGAAATAGCCGATCGCGTGCGTCTGGTTGGAACTTCCGCTCTTCGAGATCGTCACATTCCTGTTCGCGGTGCGGGTGTCGATGAAACCGCCGCCCGGAAATTTGGTCGTCTCCGCCGTATGTTGCTTGCCACGAATCGTTAGGTAGTCACCCATCATGATGCTGCCGCCAGACGTGAGTGCAAGACCATTGCGTGTGCCGTCAGAGGCCACGCCGAACTCGCCCGGGGCATCGGCATACGTAACGTCACCAACTACGTACACGTTGCCGCGCGCGAATATCTGGCCCCAACCCTTGACCGGGCCTTTGATGACCAAATCGCCGTCCACGGCGACCGCCCCGTCAATTACGATGGGATCGTCGTTGGTCCCTATCAGAATCAGGTTGCCTTCGTAACTCCCGTCGGTGCTCAAACTGGACAACGCGCCATTGCTGCTAGTCGGGAGACTCGTGCCGGCATAGGCGGAACCATGAGGTACGCCGTAGGCCACACCCGCTTGAAGCGACCCCGGCTGATTTGGATCGACGGTAAATTGAAGACGGCCGTTTGCGCTATTCACCACACGATCGAATTCATCGTCGTCGACATATCGGTTTTCGTTGTCGTCCGGGTAAGGCGCCGGGAAATGCGTCGGAAGTGTTCCATCGGTCTGATACTGACGATCATCAGGATAATTCAAATACAGGTTGCTGAACGGATTCAACAAACCCTGGCTGTTGGTCGTTGCATTCGCAAACGACGTTTCGGACATGGCACCGCTGCTGTTTTGGACAATCTTTCCATTCGTATTGTTAAACTGAAATGCTCGCAATGTGGATGAGGCGATCGAGTTCGCGCTCAGCTGCGCGCCGGTCTGGTTGTATACCGTGCCCCGCGTATAAATCGTGCCGGCAACACGCGTATGAATGTTCTCGTTCGTCCGGATCATCAACGACTCAAGTGCGGCAACTTTAATGCGATCAAACGAATTGTAGTTCGAGGGATTCGTGTTTCGGGCCAAATCCAATGAGTAAAACTTGGCATGACACAGAATGCAGTTTATGTTGTTTGCCAAAATGCCGTACTCGAATCCCTCAAACGGCTCGCCGCCCACCCGCACGGTCTGCACTGCCGTGCGTTCGGTGTCGCCGTACCGCCCTGTGGACCGTATGGTCAATACCGCGCCAGTCAAATCATCCGTTCGCGATACCGTTACCGAACGGATTCCGCCGCCCGAAGCCAGTGCCACGGGCTGATCGTCGGTGACAACCACCCACGGCGGGTTCATGTCGAAACCGCCGTCTCCGTCGCTGTCGAATTCGCCCGCGTCCTGCACACCATTGTTGTTCGTGTCTTCGTTGTTCTGAATAAGATTGGAAACAAATAGACGATATGAGGCCAGATTCCCTGTCGTGTTGCCGGTGGTCAGTACATATTGGTTCCAAATGCGTTCGATAGCCATGTCGATGCCCGCTTTACAGGCCTCCTCGGCCATAGCCCGATTGACGGTCGCATCGGTGTTGCGCTTGGTGCTTTGAACGCGCCCCACGACAAGCGTGACTGCGCCAAGAATGGCGATAACGGCCAAAACAACCAGTATCAACGCCATTCCCTCTTCGCGCGATCGGGTGGTCTGTCTTGTATTCATACGGTTACCCTCCAATGGAATGTCGCAACGGTACAGACGAAAACGTCTGACCGGGCGATCAACCATTTGTAAGCATGGTCGAGATTCGAACCTGCATGGGCCGGCCCTGCATATCCGTAAACTGGCTGAACACGGTCACCTCCAGCGGATTGGCCGCCGGATTGGTATAGTCGACGGTCACCGTCTCATTCCGCATCGACCCCGCGTTCGGCACCTCGGCACCGTCCGGCCAGGTATTGGTAATTATTCCCGGAAAGTTGTCGAGATTCGCGTCACGTACATTCCGCATGGCGTTGATAATGCTCAGGCAATTGCGAAGTGCAGTGTTACGCTGGTTTTGCATGTCCAAGGCCACGTAAAACGAGACCAGCGACTGCGCCGCCGCGCCAAGTACAATGGCGAATATTGCGAGGGCCAGTGTCAGTTCGACCAAGGTCATACCTGCCTTTTTGCCGCGCTGACGGTTCAATCGCTGAAGAATCGCCTTAACCATGACTTGGGATCTCCTGTATGCCCCACGGTCACAGACCCGTGGTCAAACATACGCTGTCTCAATTCCTTGCCGCTCGCCTTGCTTCAACGCCAGAACAAAGAAAATGCCCCAACTGCGCCGGGAACGGCATTAACCGCTCGCATTCGCATTGGAGCACTGATCCTGAGTGAAATCTACCATACGTCCGCGAACATTGCCAAAATGCCGTGCGATTTCAGGCGATTCAGCCCTGTTTTGGAACATACCGGCCCTCAATTCAACAGATACACATCGGTCGAAGTCGTTGCCGTAACCGGGTTTTGCCGAAATCCCGGAAGCAATTGCGTCGCCGTAAGGGTAATCGTAAGGACATTTCCGTTGAGCACAAATTGCACATTGCTGATGCAATTCGCACCACCCACTTCCCGCGTCTCGTCCGGGGTACCATCACCGTTGGTGTCTTCCATCCGCCAAATACAGCGCGTCAGAACACCGTCGCCGTTCACATCTTCGCCGGAATCCAGCCACTCATTGTTGTTGGCATCTTCGTCGTAATGGCGGAATCGGATGCGGTTCGACCAGTTTCGCGCAGTACCATCCAAGGGTACTTGAAAAGAGACTTCAATAGGACAATTGGCAGCAGGGTTCGCCGTTACGGCCAATCGATCCAAGGGCGGATTCAAAGCATCATTGTCTGCTTTGGCCGCGGTTTGCAGTTCCGTGACCATTATCGCCATCACGTCTCGTACCGCTTGTTGAACATCGCTCTTCGCGGCAGCCGTGCCGGCTGAGGCCACCGAACTTTGGACGGCAACAAACCCCAACAGGGACACAACCGCCAGGAGTGCAACGGTTATCAACAGCTCAAGCAGAGTAAACCCGTAGCGTCTGAAAGCCATAAAATCCTCTCCTGTGAGGCATCCACCAGGATCCCGGTTCGGTCCCAATTGACATTTTACCAGACTTTGCCGGAAATCAAGGAGTCGTAAATCCTTGCGGGTGCTTTTACAACTCCAAACCGTTTGAGGAACGGTTCAGGTCAACAATAGGCTTATCTGATGTACCATCGTGCACGCGGGCACTCGAGTACCCCATGCAACATTCTGGGAGGCATTACCTTACATAGCCCATTGACCTTATCCTCTCAAGCAAATCACTGGTCTCGGAAGTCTCGCCGGTCGCGCCATCGGCGGCCGTGAACTCCAGCGGGAATTGGAGTCGCCACTCTTCCAGGCTTTCCAAGAGCCTTGCCGCAGTCTCAGGTTGGCGGCCGCTCAAATCGGCCTGTTCGCCGGGATCTGAAGCCAAATCGTACAATGAAATGGTGTCCCCGGTAAGTTCATGAATCAGCTTCCACCGACTGTCCACAATCATGTGGTAAACATTGGGCCAGGCGTACCGGTTTGTGCCCAAAGCCATCACCGGCCGCCCTTCTGCGCCTTCTATTGGGTTGAGAAGCGATGATTCAAGGCTCATTCCCTGCCATTCAGGGGGCGCGGCAATCCCCAAAAGATCCGCGAGGGTCGGCATCACGTCTATCGCGGATACCGGCGTTTGGACTCTGCCTTTCTCCAACCCGGGACCGGATACGATGAGCGGTACTCGAACCAACTCATCAAAGAGGCTTTGTCCATGGTTGAACCGGCCATGGTCCCACATTTCTTCGCCGTGATCCGCCGACAGCACGACATAGGTGTTTGAATCCAGGCCCCACTCCGAGAGGGCATCCAAAATGCGGCCCAGACCGGCATCCGCATATCGAATATCGGCCGCGTAGAGCGCCCGAACGTAATTCTGTTCCGCGTGGCTCAATTCAATATTGCCGTGGTCGTCAAGTTGTGGCGTGCCGTAGTAGGGGGCAAGCGGGCTGAATAATGGCCACGGCCCGCGCTCGGGGCCTCGGAGCGCTTGGGGCGGGTCGTACGGGTCGTGGGGGTCAAGCATGTGAACCCAAAGTAAAAAGGGCCGGGAGGCATTCTGCTGGATAAATGTCCTGGCCAATGTCGTGAGCACAGCCGTGGAGTCTACCGGCCGCAAGTCCACTGCACCCGGCCAGAATCGAAATAGCAGCGATTCCATGTAGGGTAACTGCGACCATCGGCTCACACGCACTGGCGCATGTGCCGGGTAGCTGGCCGTAATTTGAAAGCCGCGCATGATTCCCTCTGGATCGCCCAAGAGGGGATTGCCGGTGAATGCGGCGGTGGCGTACCCATTGCTGCGAATTACTTCCGCGAGCGTAGGTGCGTCTGGAAAGGCGTATCGGCCTACCTCTTCTTTCCACTGGTCAAAGCTTGCGCCAGGGGTCAATCCGAACGGATAAGTCGACGAAAACATGCCGTGCATGGACGGTATCGTCCACGGAGCCAGCGAATATGCGCGATCAAAGAGCACGCCACGACTCGACAATGTGTCGGCATTCGGTGTGGGCACGGGACCGCCATAAGCACTCATCCAATCGGCACGTAAGGCATCGCAGGTGACGATAACGAGATTGGGCGGCGCGTCGGCTTGGGGTGCCTTGACGGCAAATGCGGCAAAGCGAGTGGCTGCAACTGGAACACTCACATACACTATGGCGGCTACCGTCCACACAACCTTCCCCGTTGCAGTCATCCGACGTGGAATGGAGACGGCCAGGCGGTTTTGCCATGTCAACAACAAGAAGAACATGAGGGCGCCAAGAACCATCCAGATTGCCGGTCCCGCGGTTACGTACAACGGTCTGACATCGAGGCGGTGGACATAGACATGGGCAACCACGGTCTGTGCGACTATTCCAGCAACAAGAATAACGATCGCGGATCCGATTGCGGCCAAGCGAGTGGTGCCTGTTA
The DNA here is from genome assembly GCA_045863295.1 of Candidatus Hydrogenedentota bacterium. Classification (GTDB taxonomy): domain Bacteria; phylum Hydrogenedentota; class Hydrogenedentia; order Hydrogenedentales; family SLHB01; genus BTWA01. Next base: position 178,147 of record BTWA01000005.1, on the reverse strand, counting down.
AACGAACAACCCACAAAACCAAAACAGGCGACGCCGCAATCATGGCTGACGCGCACAGGTCCGACAGGCGCATCGCACCGTTCGCAAGTATGGTCACCGTCAGCCAACAAGTTGCGGCGGAGAGGCTCAGACTTAATGGAACTGCGGCAGTACTCGTTCGACTATTGCTAGACAAGCACCAACGGACAGGCATCAGCGTGAAATAGAGACAAGCCACGACAGCCGCGTAAGCTCCTGCCCCCAAAATCATGCCACCCATTTCATTCAGGGGCAGGCCATGCCAGAAGGCGGACCGGTGGGCACGAAGAGATTCCACGTACACAAAGGCTGTTCCACACAAAATGCACTGGAAGAATACTTCGACGCGCTTTGTGTCGCGCGTCGGTTGAGATGTCGATTGCGGTCGCGTCATGAAGATCCCGCGCCAGTCCCAAGCCCGATTACGGCTGCAATGCCTTCACCAGAAACGGCACGCTGTTGGTAGAATCCCAACGGTGAGGTCCGTGAAAAATGTCGTGAACCAGCGCGCCCTCCCCGTTGAAAGACTTGTAGCCTTCCAGCGCGATCGCAACTTGCGGCCGGACGTTGTCCAGATTGCTCGCTCCGTTTAGGGAATCTTCGTCGCCCGTCTGAATCATTAACGGCCTCGGTGCAATGAGCGAACCCAAGTCCCCGTGGTCCGCGATTTCCCACAAATGCGGGACGTAGTTGCAGGAACAATTCTGGTGCATATCCAACAGAGATTCTCGCACGCCATAAAAGTACCCGCTCACGACGGCGGCTTTCACACGTTCGTCCAGAGCCGTGAACCACAACGTTTGCAGGCCGCCTCCGCTAAGCCCGGCACATCCAATTCGTCTTGAATCGCAATCCGGCCGCGTCTCCACATAATCCGCAAGCCGCTTTAGATCCCACACCCACATGCCCGTGACTGTTTGCCCCAATGGCATCGCCATATTATTGATCCACTGGCAGGAATGGCGAATGGGATCTCCCTTCACGATGTCCTCTTGGCGCTCTCCAAATCCACGGGCATCCGGGCAAAACACGATGAACCCGGCCCGCACAAAATCCAAACCGTAGTCGTAGTTAAAGCTCTCAATGGCCTTGCCCACTTCGGGCGTGCTAGCCACTCCTGCAACAGCCGTTTTGCCGCCCCCCCCATGGCCGTGCGGTGCAATGACGACGGGAAAAGGAGCATCGCCGGACTTTGGAATAAGCACGAAGACGGGCATGTGTAAGCCGGGCTCCACCTGGATTACCACGCGTTCGCGCCAATGGTCACCCGCGTCAACCCGCTCAGACACGGCCGGGTTCAGTGCGCATGTCTTCATAGTGTCCAGGCCAATAGTCCACTCAAGCATCGGCCGCGCTACACGAGACCAGGCGTCAAACTCGTCGGGGCCACCACCCCAGAACCGGAGAGAGCGGCCCAATGCGTCGAACCGTTCACGCATGACCGGTACGACTGAAAAATTCTCTGCCGGTGCCGGGTCCGCCGCAACTGCCGGTCCGATGCACAGACATGCGCAAGTAGCAAATACAAAGTGTTCAATACGCATACTCAAAACCCAAGCGCACTGGAAATGATGTTCAATCCCGGAATGTTAATCCCTAACAGCGCTGCTGCAATGGCCACGCCAATCACCAGAACTACAATCGCAAATATGCTGCCCCCAACACTGCGAACGGTACTGCGCCTCAGCATCGGCATCGCGCGATCCTCCTATGTTGTGCTGCCCTTGATGGTCACAAGAGTATACCGTGCAGGTACAAATTTAAACTGTTTGCTGTTATCGAGACTGCTCTAAAAGAGCCCGCATTCCTTCAAGCAAGACAACCTCCACCTTGGGCGCGGTACGGGATACATATACAGCGTCTTCGTACCCACCTTGAGTGTACGCTATGCGCGTGCCAATGTAGCCGGGCCCATATTCACCATAGGAAGCCATGGCTACAAACCCCTCGGGTCGCATCGCTTGCGCGGCCAATTGATACTCGACAAAAAGTTCGCCCGGCATATGCAGAATTGATGCGGGGCCTATGTTTAGCAGGCTCAGATCGATCTTGTGTCCCTGCCTTACACGTTCCATCCAGACAATTTCGTGTGCGGCTTGCTCCCGTTCACCGGGTTTCAGGGCTTCGTCCGCCAATCGTACCCGCTCATGATTCTCGTCCACATCGTCGCGAAGAGGAAGCGCGACTGAGTGGACAAGCCATGTCACATCGGCTGCGGATACGGGCGTTCGTTCGCCGAACTCCCACGCGAGCCGCATGCCTTCAAACAGCCGCTCCGCCAAGACAGTCCGGTTTTCGATGGCACCGTTGTTGTATTTTCCCGCGCCGACATTTCCACCGGCGCCATTAAAGTGAACCACCTTGACACCGGGCAATTCGTGTTCCAACATGCTTCGCGCCATTCCCACAAAATCCGCGCTTACACGCCCCCTACCATAGTTGCTCTGCGGGTGTGTGGCATAGTAGGTCAAAGCGGCAACGGGTGCGCCTTCGTTCCATAGGCCAATGCAACGCACGTAAGGGTCAATCGTGCCCACACCAAAGGCTCTCACTTTGGAGTCGGCCGTCGCAGTCCAGCGCACATGCTCCACCCGGCCGTCCTCGCCAAGGATTCGGCGATTCGATGCAACTCGGTCCACCACTGCTTTACCTGTGCTCACATGGGTTACTGGAACGGCCGCGAGAACAGCGTCGGACACGGCTTTGGCCGCGCGCTGAATAGAGTCAGACGCCGCCGCCACATCGTACATCTGCCCGCCGAGACCATAAGCCGCGATCAGTTCCTCGGTGGATTGATCGACGAACGGCGCATCGTGTTGGTGAAGGGTGTGCACGGCTACCCGCTCCGGAGTTGTGTCCGCCGCCGAGGCCAGCGCTCCACGCCAATCGTCGTAGCTTGCGTTGGCAATCCCGACCCAATCTACCGCACACAAGACTATGGCCGCCTGATTCTTCGGCAGTAAGACAAGGCCGCGCGCGCTCAACGGATCATCTATTGCCATGGCGGGCTTGACTGACCCGCCACACAAAGGGGTGCCAATCGGCGGCGTCACATCGATTTCGAAATAGGCCACAGAAATCGTCGATTGGGCAGACGCTGAGGCCATCCAGACGGCCAACGCCGTCACAGCAAGTGCCCTATGCATTTGACGTCTCCCTGTCACGCATCGAACTTCGAACCGGAATTCGATAAGTCATTGTTCCAACAGTTTCCCACCCGTCTGCTTTGTCAATCGCCTGACGGCATCGAGCAAGGTATCTTCCACTTCCGGAGCCCAGGGACCGTACAATCCATAGTAAATCATCGATGTGTCGCCCTCGTAGCCGCCCTCGCGCAGGATACGCAGCGAAGGCACATAAGCGAATACGTCGTTTGCATACGCGACTACAAACTGATTGTCCTGGCCCAATTCATACTTGATGCGAAGAGCATAATCGACTACGACCTCACCGCCAAGGGCAGTTATCTGCAAGTCGTTTCCAAAACGCCACACTTGTACCGGGCAAGGATAGCTGGCCTTGAGCGGTCCATCGCGGTCGATGGATTCCAACAACCATTGGGCCCGTCGCTGAATGTAAACGTCTTTGTCGTTGAGCTGCGCCTCGACTTCTTCGCGCGTGGGGGGAGGCGTCAGCGGCAATGCTGTTTCCTCAAACGCGGCGTGTATCGGACCGGAAATCGATTTCAGTTCACCTTCCAAACCTTCCAAGACAGCTTTACCCAATTCAGTTCCGTGCTGTTGTGCCAATTCGAGTTTGCCTCGCGGCTGCGGGTTTGCGTCAGCGCCGCACCCCATGGCAAACAGTGCCGTTGCGCCCGGTATATTCTCCTGTATGTAGGCCTGCGCGAAACCAGCGTAGTCGCCGCAGATTTGTTGGAAACTCAGCGTGGTGTTGTGACAGGCATACCCAAACAATACGGCCTTAATTGAACCATCTCCATTGCGTGCCACCAGTAAGGGCACATCATGGTCCACAGGGCCGATAGGGTTGATGCCGTTCACAAGCCCGCCCACCGTGTACTGGCGCCGGTTTTTCGCGAAAGTCGCATGGCCGTGCCCCCAGTGCAACTCGCCCGGCCGTAGGTTTGCGATTGCCTCATCCACGGCCTTGTTCAACGCCTCAACGAGAAATTCCGCGTACAAGGCGACCTTCTTGCCTTGAACCTCGTCCAGGGCGTACATGCTCATCAGGTTTCCACGCACAACGGGGCCGCAATGCGTATGGGATGACGTAAGCATCAGACCCGATCGCTCGATCCCGTGCTTGGCCTTCGCGGCCTCCGCCACCCGGTCCGAAATGGCCGATGGCAACCCAATCAGGTCCGTGGTGACAACAACCACTCGGCTGCCCGCGCCATCGTCAATGGCCAGCGCCTTTCCATAAAGGTCGTGGATTTTCCCTGACGATGGTTCTTTACGAGACGCGTATCCCGACATCCACATATCTTCGTGCGGGGTAATCACAGAGATGCCAACACCGGTTTTCATTTCACCGAACGCCTGAGGTGCGGCGACAGCCAAAAACAGAAAAAGCAACTTTCTGATTTCCACGCCAAGACTCCTTGCGTCAATCGCATTTGCGGTGCCTGATCCAGGGATCGGCATGTCATGTTTTGACTCACTTCTTGACGTAAATGTCTTTCCACATGATACCGTCCACTCCTCCCGCGTGAAGTTGAAGCGCAAACGATCCTTCAACGACATTCGGCGCAGGGTCGCGCCAATCCATGACGTTTACACCGTTAACCCATGTGACCATGCGGTTTCCCTTACTCATGATTTCAATTTCATTCCACTCCCCCACGCGCAAGGCGTAGGCAGGCAGGGTCGCCTTGTCGGGCTCCACCAGCCAGCCGCGCTTGTAGCTCTCGTACAGCCAACCGCTCGATCCCGGGTATCCCGGCTCGACCTCTCCTTGGATCCCCGTGATCACAGGATAGTTCTTGTCGTCGTACGCAATAGTCGAATGAAAAAAGAGCCCGTAGTTGCCTTCTCCAAGCGTTTTAAACGATCCGCGCACATGGAAATCTTTCCACGTCTGCAACGTGGATAGATACCCTTCAGATTTTGCAGGGCCGCTTCGGCCTATGATCTCACTGTTCTCAACGACCCATTCCTCAGTGCCCCAAACCTGCCAACCGTCGAAATTCTGGCCGTTGAAAAGCGGTTGCCACTCCCCAACGCGATCCTTATCCTTAACCCGCATCCCTCGCACTCGAATCTCTGAAGACGTGGTTAAGGCAAGAATGCCCTTGGAGTAGGTTGAACTCTCGCCGCTGAGCGCGGGCGTTCCGTTTATGGTTACCGCGATGCTCTCCCCCTGCGCGGAAATCGCCACGCGATTCCATTCTCCGGATTTGAACTCAGCGATAGCCGCCTTTCTCGCCTTGACCAACTCTCCTTTGCGCAGCCTGTCTACAAATGCAATCGAAACGGCATCCTCTTCCGCTGTCACACCAATGCTATACCCATAGACTCCCATGGGCACCTCCCCTTCAGAAGGCTGAACCACGGGCAAAATCGGCAATCGATGCCCGCGAAACACGATCTCGGCTGCACCCGCGGCAGGTGCGAGTATCTCCATTTCCCATTCGAAATCGGCAAATTCGCGGTCAAACACGATGGCGGCCTCGTTTCCGCTTTCCGCTTGGCCCGTAAACTCGCCTTCTTCGCTCTTCCATGCGCCTTCAAACACGGTCCAACCCGCCAAACCGGTTGAAGGCGTGAAGTCCACCCATTCCTGGGCCGAGGCACTCATGGAAACCACTATCATCACCGATGCGATTCGCTTAATCATTGTGAACACCTTTCCAGTTGGAACCGTTGTATCAAATGATCGTGCGTGAATCCATCCTCCCCTATCCGGACTTTCCCTGTACGCATACGTTCAGGTACGGTAACAGGAACCGTAGGGGAAAGAGGAAAGGCCATGCGCCAGCGCTTGTTTAACGAGATTCTGATGGCCCGCCAGCGCGTGTACGCAGTGTCCGATCCCACGCCGTTGCAACGAATCGAATTGCCGTTTCCAACGGAAGTTCTGCTTAAAAGGGAGGACCTCTCCCCAATCCATGCCTATAAGTGGCGTGGCGCATACAACGCCATGGCAACGCTTCCCGAACCGGCCATCCGCGAAGGCGTTGTCTGCGCGTCCGCCGGCAACCATGCCCAAGGCGTGGCCCTCGCCGCACGCAAACTGGGTATTCACGCCCATATTTTCATGCCCGTATCCACTCCAAAAATGAAACAAGTCGCCGTCATCCGCCACGGAGGCGACGCGGTAAGCGTAGTCTTGACCGGGGATACGTATGACGACGCCGCACTGGAAGCTCGTGCGCTGGCTGACAACACTGGCCTTGCCTACATCCATCCCTATGACGACTGGGCGGTTATGGGAGGACAGGGCACGCTGGCCGACGAAGTGGTCATGGCGGCTGGGCCAATAGACGCAGCCTATCTGCAGATTGGCGGAGGAGGCATGGCCGCCTCCGTGGCGTGTTGGCTGAAAGCCTATTACCCCGGTATCCGAATCGTGGGCGTGGAAGGCGTAGACCAGGCCAGCATGGCGGCGGCCGTGAGCGCAGGCCGCCCGATTACACTTGACCATGTCGACGTATTCTGCGATGGGACTGCGGTCAAGCGAGCCGGTGATCTAACGTATCCAATGTGCGCCGAATTGATCGATGAATTCATTACCGTCACCAATGAGGAAGTCTGCGCGGCGATTCAGACGCTCTGGGAGTCTAAACGGGTAATACCCGAACCTTCCGGCGCCATGGGACTCGCGGGCGTGCTGAAACACCGTGACCGGTTGGAGGGAAAACGGGTGCTTTCCGTGTTGTGCGGGGCCAATCTGGATTTCGGCCAGTTGGCGTGGATCGCACGGCACGCGGGCATCGGTATGGCAACCCGGCGATACCTGCGGCTTGAACTATCGGAGGCGCGTGGCTCGTTGCTTGAGGTGCTTGAAAAAGACTTGGATGAGGTCAACATCATCGAATTTCAGTACGGTAAGATCCACGCGGAGAAGGCCTTCCCCGTAATAGGGATTGAGGCGCCCCCGGATGCGGCCAACAACGCTCTCGCGAAGTTGGCAATTCACGGGATTCCCTGTGAGGATGTAACATCGCAAACGGACGTCGAGTTTCGTATGGTGCATTATGAGCCGGCACTGTTCTGCAAGCCTTTATTCATTACGCTGGAGTTTCCCGAGCGCGCGGGCGCGCTACGAGATTTTTTGCGCAATGCGAGCGGGAAAGCAAACATCTGCTACTTCAACTATGCATTTACAGGCGAACAGGTAGGACACGCCCTCCTTGGGTTTGAGTTCGAGTCCGCTGCGGAGCGGGATGCGTTCTCGACTTTTCTTCGCAATTTTGGCTGGGGTTATCGCGAAATCGAAGCGCACGCGCTTAGCCGAGTCCTATAGAGCTTGCCCTGCTCCCGCAACGTATCGCAACACGACGTACGCGGAAGAGGCCGCCAACGTGGCAATCGTTACCGGAATACTGTATCGGGAAAAGGTACCCATTGATATGGGGGTACCGCTTCGATCGGCAATCTCAAGTACCACCACATTTGCGGCGGCACCAAACACGCTGCCATTCCCGCCGAAACAGGCCCCCAAGGCAAGAGACCACCACAGCGCGAATGACACCGCTTTCGCGTCGGCACCCGGTTGACTCGACAGCACAGGAACCATGGCGTGTACGATGGGAATCATGGTCGCCACCAAGGGAATGTTTCCGATCAAGGACGAAAGTACTGCCGAAAACCATATCAGTATAAGGGCCGTTACCCACAAACTGCCTTGCGTGACTCCCATAACTTCGCCTGCCGCCCATTGAAGCACGCCATTCGCATCCAATCCGCTGACCAGTACGAATAGTCCCATGAGAAAAAACAGGGTAGGCCACTCTACGGCCTCGAAGGCCTTAGTGGGATTGCCATCCGTAATCAAGATCAAGATGGCGGATCCGGCCAACGCAACGGTTGCCGGCTCAAATCCGGCCACATCATGCAGCAGGAATGCGGCCAGCACCAACGCCAGCACTGTCAAACTTTTGACCAACGTTACCTTATCCGTGATGGCCTTTTCCGGCCGCATCTCCATTACACGAAGCCTCAGAGCCCGGGGAACGTGGCCAGCCTTCGCGATGACAAATACGGCCATGCCAATCAAACCGGCGAGGCACGCGAATGTGATAGGCGCCAGGTGCCAAAGAAACTCGTTGAACGTGAGGCCTGCTCGACTGCCAATGAGAATATTCGGGGGATCGCCAATCAGTGTAGCCGTGCCTCCGATATTGGCCGCCAATACTTCAAAGACGAGAAAAGGCACAGGATTAATCTCTAGCTGTTGCGCGATAATAAAGGTCACGGGGGCCACCAGCAGTACGGTGGTTACGTTGTCAACCAAGGACGACAAAACGCCCGTGGCGGCGCACATCAGCGCAACCAGCGCTGCCGGATATCCCCGCGCCCACTGCGCAATTCGGACTGCGAGGTACCCGAAAAATCCACTCTTGGCGAGGTAATGGGTGATGATCATCATGCCAATCAGAAGGAAAATGACGTTCAGGTCTATCGATCGAAATGCGTCGCCCTGCCGGATTAAGCCGGTCAGAATCATAACCGTGGCACCCGTGATAACAGCGATTGTCTTGTCCACGCGTCCAGAAAAAACAAACGCATAGGTGACTGCGAACACGGCAACAGCCATGTAGCCTTTCGCTTCCATCATGTCCTCAACACACGCATCATGATGCTGTTACGCCTGACCAGACCTGTCAGCTGCAAATCGGATAGCACCCACGCCAATGCCACACCCTCGCTGTGCATACGAAAAACTACCTGCGAGAGCGCATCGTCCGCACTGACCACAAGAGGAGCCCGGTTCATGACATCCTTCACCTTCATGTGCCGTTCTCGTTGAAAAAATTGGTTGAATGGCTCAAAGCCACTCATAAAGCCAATCCCCCCCGGCATGCGCAGCATACAGTCAGGAAATATGGCCGCGATGATCTCGCGCGATGTCACCTCACCGATCAATCGGCCTGTCGTAGTGCAAACGGCTGCTTCGTCAACCCGCTCCTTTGCCATTTGATCCAGCATAGTGCCCATGACGGTGTCTTCCTGGACAACCACCGCGCAACGTTCCATCACATCCGCCGCAAATACGCCCTGCTTTAAATGAAGTGGAAACTGGTCAATCGCAGCCCATATCTCCCGGCCACTTGGCGCGCCACGAATCGCGGCCATCATCGTATTGTCTTTGGATATCTCCGCGATAAGTGCCAGGGATTGAAGCATGAATTCGCTGTGATGGCTGTTACCCAAAAGAATGAACACGAGATCAATGGCGGTACCGTCTTGCCCCACTTCGGCGAGAGCCTCTTGGGGCACTCCCAAAAGGACGTAGTACTCCGTGAGACCGGCTATGCGCGCGTGCGGAATCGCAATGCCGCGTCCTACGGCGGTGCTGCCTTGCTGCTCGCGAAGTTGAACAGCGCGTACGATGGCCGCAATGTCCATCGCGGGGGAAAAGCGGCTTGCCTTAGTGAGTGTTTCTTGAATGGCATCCGGCAAGGTGCGGGCGGCAAGACCCGTCACAACCCAGTCGGGTCGAAGGATATGCGAGAGTTTCATACACGAAATCTCCCCCACTGGATTTTACCACGAAAATGCGGGATTGAAACGTGCAAACGGAAAGTTTTAGTGGAAAAGAAAGCTACAAATGGCTGGACGCGCCGTTGAGCACGGCAGATATATCTTCCGGCGTGTCGCAGGCGATTAGTTGATCCCGGAACTCGGCTTCTTTCATTACCGTCATGACACTGGCCAGCAGTGTCAAGTATTCCCGGTGAGAACCGCTGGGCATGGCGAACAATACGATAATCCGGACTGGCTCGTTATCCAGAGTGTCGAACTCAATTCCACATTTGGCGATTCCCACACCCACCACGCCCCGTGCAACGGCATCGATGCGCACGTGAGGAATTGCGACCCCTTGGCCAATGCCCGTGCTCATGACTTGCTCACGCTCGTGCACGGCACGCCTAAAGCTCGCCGGATCCTGAATCGCGCCCGTGCTGACAATGGCGTCCACGAGAGCATCCAACGCGTCGTGTTTGGAGACGCCCGGGTCAAAAAAGCGCACCGCTTGCGGAGTGATATCTATCCCAAATACGCTCATGAAGTAATGTATCGACAGCCCTAGAAGGTGAATTGAATCCGGTTGAATCGTGTTTTCAACCGGTACGAATGATTGCGATTCCGCCCCGAACTTGAAACAAGCACTTAGTCCAGAAAGTGTACACTTTTTGGCCGTGAGTTGCAAACGGGGATAAGTCGCGCGGACGTAGGGGCCGCGGCTTGCATCTGACTCGCACACTCTTGGATAGTATGGAGCTTCTTAACCTCAGGCTGGCATGCGGGATACGCGGGCGCTCGCAAGCGGCACCACATGGGGCGCACTGGCGCGTCCGCGGAGATACGTGTTCGTGGAGTATTTGAAAGCTGTCCTCCTGGCCACCGTGGAGGGACTTACCGAGTTCATACCCATTTCGAGCACGGGCCACCTTGTGCTCGTCGACCGAGTTGTCGATCTCGGATTCGGCCCTTCGTTTGCCAAGACATTTATCGTGGTCATCCAATTGCCGGCCATTCTGTCCGTGGTCGTATATTTCTGGAGTCGACTATGGCCGTTTGCCAAGCCTCCACAAGAAAGACGGGCGGTCTTCGACGTCTGGCTGAAAGTGATCGTGGCGGTTATTCCCGCCGGTGTGCTTGGGCTTCTGTTCGACGACCTCATCGAATCGTATTTGCTTTGGGAAGTTCCGGTTGCCGCAGCGCTGATCGCAGGTGGCGCCGCGCTCTTGTACATTGAATCGATGAGCAAATCCCCCACACATACGTCAATCGCGGACTTGCGCTATGCCACTGCTCTGAAAATTGGCTTGTTTCAATGCCTCGCAATGTGGCCCGGCATGTCGCGTTCGGCTTCCACCATTATTGGCGCGATGCTCCTGGGCGCCTCGCGCCCGGTGGCGGCCGAATTCTCATTCTTTCTTGCCATTCCCACGATGGTCGGCGCAACGATGCTCACGATCGTAAAGAAAGGCGGCGGCTTCACCCCGCATGAATGGTCAGTGCTGGCCGTAGGATGCGTCGTGTCGTTTTTGGTCGCATACGCTTCCATTGCCTTTCTCATGGCCTACATTCAAAAGCACGACTTCAGGATCTTTGGATGGTACCGGATTGTGCTCGGAATCGTCGTGGTATGCGTGTATCTTTTGTATCGTGCGGAGTAAGATGGGCCCCTCGATTGAGCGAGAGCAACTGATCAGTTCGAAGATCTTATAATTCACCTTTATTCGCCTTGCCAACAAAATCTTCAAGTGTCAGTACTTCCACAAGATGGCCGTATGCCAGGTGCTCATGTAAACCGCCCTGCACATAATACTCACGCAAGGTCCACCCCTGACCGCCCAACACCAGGTAGGCCTTCTGATATAGCTTAGGATTTCGAAATATGATATCGGCAAGGCAAATCACTTCAAAAGGTACTTTCTGTTCCGCAGTACCGCCCACTTGTTGCCACTTCAGGGATACAAGACAGGCCTTGTCGTCCTTGCGGGCGACAATATCTATTTTGTGTTGCCGGCCGCCGGGCCGTTTGCCCACCACCTGCTGAATCGATACGTCGTACCCACCCATGCGCAATGCGGGAAGTGCCATCAATTCCATCACGGATCCGGTCTTGGTATTGCGCAGCTTCATAAAAGGCCCGGCCCCCGCATGGCCAGCATTTCCTCGGCGGGTTTGCGATCGCCGGTGCAACTTATCATCCGGGGCGCCTTCTTCACCACGACTTTGAACCCAAGCCGGCGATAGAGTTTTAGGATGCGGGGAGTCGCCTGATTGGAGGCGATGACCGGCCCCTTGTACTGGGCGAGCCACTCCGCAAGCCGTTCCTGGCTCTCCCAAGAGAACCCCTCTTTCGAATAGTGACGGAACTCAACGTCATATGGAGGATCGGCATAGATGAAATCCTTACGCTCCGGCAAAATGGATTCAAAATCGCCGCAAACAAACTCCCACCGGCTTAACGCCGATTGGTACTTGGAAAAGTCTACGGCATAACCAATGGTCTTGTAACTGCCATAAGGCACATTGAACAGACCCCGGCTGTTGAAACGGCACAGACCGTTGTACCCGGTGCGATTCAGATAGTAGAAATACTGCGCCGCCTCTTTTGTCTCGGCGTTGCCTCGCTCGATAAGTTGATTGAACGCATCGCGGTGCAGGTAATACAAAGTCTCGTCGTTGCGCACATCGATGGTGATCGAGAGACCCCGCTGTAACTGCCTGTAAAAATTGATGGCATGAGGGTTAATGTCGTTCAGCAGGGCTGACGCCGGATTCAGACCAAGAGCCACGGCCAAACCACCGCAAAAAGGCTCCACAAGCCGGTAATTGCGGAAGTCTTGCCACAACGGCTTCAGAAACGGCAGTAACCAACGCTTGCCCCCGGCCCATTTCAAGGGCGGGGTAAGCGCTGAATCCGGATTGGAATAGGGCGGTTTGCGGGCTGTTTTAGGCGGCATGAGCTAAACAAATCCAAGATTTGACCACCCTCACTCTAGCACAGGAACCCGCCGGATTCACCGCAACCCCGATTTGTCGCAAGTCCAGCCATAGTTTGACTTCAAACGCCGCTATTTGATACCCTTTCGCTTTCTGCGTGGAGGTGCGACGGGCTGTGGATATGCTCAAAGTAGCTCTTTCCATGGTGCCTGCGGACGGCCTCGAAATCGACCTGGACATCACGGAAGCGATGGTCCGGCCCGAGGGCGTTGACTCGCCCCGGATTAAGGACCTGTCATTGACGGGCGAGATTCTGCCCATTGATACGGATGTCCTTGTGCGGGGGACACTTAGTGGCACGGTCTGGGCTACGTGCGACCGATGCCTTGACCCTGCGGAGGCAGCCATCCACATTGAGGTGGAATGGTTGTTCGTTCCGGGACACGCGCACCATCCATTGGAAGCCGAAGAAGACCCGGAAGACGAGGAACTCGAAGAAAGCGCGGAAATCGCCGGCGTACATGACGGAGAAACCTTGGATCTTGCGCCGCGTGTCTGGGAAGAAACCGTTCTGGCGGTACCGGCCAAGGTTCTGTGCAACGAATCGTGTCAGGGGCTTTGCCCCTGGTGCGGCGCAAACAAGAACAATACGGCATGCTCGTGTGATGCGAAGCATGCACAAGATGACGACTTAGCTAACACCGGCTTGCGTAAACTGGGCGATCTGTTCCCCAACCTCAAGCCGAAACGTCCGGAGGAATGACCGGTGCCAGTACCAAAGAGACGAACCAGCAAGACCCGTAAGCTGAAGCGGCGGTCTCATCACGCGCTGAAGCAGCCCGGCTTCGCGTCTTGCCCAAGTTGTGGCGAGCCGGCTATGCCGCATCGCGTGTGCCCGAAGTGTGGGCACTATAAAGATCGTCTCGCCATCAATGTTGATAACGACTGAGCCGGTCCACGGCCGCGCCAAGCGACAATCAATCCATGCGGATCGCTATCGACGCAATGGGTGCAGACAACTCCCCCTTCCCGGAAGTGGGCGGGGCGTGCGCATCTCTTGCGTCTGACGGCTTCGATATAATCCTCGTCGGAGACGAAGAAAAGATCCGCCCCATGCTGGCAAAAAGAGGGAATCCACCTCGAATTTCCGTCGTGCACGCGTCTGAGATCATTGGCATGGACGAACAGCCTGTAGTGGCGGTTCGAAAAAAGAAAGACGCCTCCATGCTGGTGGCCATGCGGCTGGTTAAGACGGGACAAGCCGACGCCATGGTCAGCGCCGGCAATACCGGCGCCGTAATGGTGGCCGCGCGCAACATTCTGCGCCCCATCGAAGGCGTAAGCCGGTCCGCAATTTGCCAGCAACTGCCCACAATGAAAGGCCGTTCTCTGGTGCTCGACCTCGGGGCAAACGTGGATTGCACAGCGCGCCACCTCTGCGACTTCGCGGAAATGGGTGTGGCGTATGTGCGCCAGATCCTCGGAATCGAGGAACCGCGCGTAGGACTGCTCAACATTGGCGAGGAGCAGGCCAAGGGCAACGAATTGGCCAAGACAGTCCACAAAGTACTGTCGGCCGCGCCTCACCTCAATTTCGTGGGAAACATCGAGCCCAAGGCGTTCTATCAGGGCGCAACGGACGTGCTCGTTTGCGATGGTTTTGCCGGCAATCTGCTACTCAAGACCAGCGAAGGCGCCGGCCACTTGATCCGCACTTTGCTCACCCGCGAAATCATGGCGAATCCTTTGAGCATGCTGGGTGGTCTATTGAGTCGTGGCGCATTCAAGCGCTTACGGCGCACCGTTGATCCCAATGAATACACCGGCGCGGAATTGCTCGGTGTCAACGGCGTCGTGATCATTCTGCACGGTTCATGCACGGCCAAGGGCGTTGCCAATGGAATTAAGGGCGCGCGACTTGCACTGACCAAGGAAGTAAATAAGTACATCCTTCTGGGCATTCGTGAACTGCGCAAAGCCGAAGATCAGATCGCTCAGAAGGAATCGAATCCGTGATCGCATTCCTCTTCCCCGGCCAGGGCAGTCAAACGCCCGGCATGGGCCGGGATTTCTACGACAAGTCACCTGCGTCTCGCGAAGTATTCGACGAGGCCGCGGCCCATGGTCCGGCCGGTTTCCTCGATCTCATTTTCGAAGGACCGGCCGAAGTGCTGAACCTTACCCAGAACGCGCAGCCTGCTTTGCTCACGGTGGAAGCCGCGATTCTGGCCCATATACGGGCACGCGGCATTTCCGCCACTGTAACAGCGGGTCACAGCCTCGGCGAATATGCCGCCCTGATTGCCGCCGGGTGTCTTTCGTTTGCCGATGCATATGTGCTGGTGCGCGAACGGGGACGTTGCATGAGCCAGTATGCGCCTGAGGGCGCAATGGCTGCCGTTCTCGGACTCGCGGCGGATGTCATTGAAGCGGCCCTGCCGGAAGGCGTTGAGGTCGCCAATTTCAACGGCCCGGATCAAACAATCATCTCCGGAACGAAATCCGGTATTGATGCCTGTGGTGAAATTCTGAAGGCGGCGGGCGCAAAACGAGTGGTTCCACTCGCCGTGTCAGGTCCATTTCATTCCTCCCTCATGCAAGAGGCGGCGGAAACCTATTGGCAGACGCTTCAAAGCATCGCCATTGCCTCACCCCGTATTGATTTCGTATCCTCGGTCACTGGCTCAGTCCTGAAAGATCCCGAAGCCATTCGGGAAGCGTTGCGGAATCAAATTCGAGGACCGGTGCAGTGGACCGGCGTTATGCGTACGCTGGGGCCCGTTCAGGCCGTGGAAGCAGGACCTGGAAAAGTGCTTCAGGGGCTCGCCAAACGCACGCCGAATGCGCCGCAGGTGTTCGAAGCGGGAACGGTCACTGCGGCAGACGGGATTGCATTGTAGTTCTTTTGCGGAAAGGGAGAAGTGCTGACGTGTTCGATTTCAAAGACAAGGTCGTATTGATTACCGGTGGAACGCGTGGTATCGGTTTTGCCTGCGCCCGTGAATTCGCACGAGGTGGAGCAAAAACCGCCATTTGCGGTCGATCCCTGGACACAGCGAAGAAGGCCGCGGAGGAACTGGCCGAGGAAACCGGTGCAATTGTCAAAGGGTATGAGGCTGACGTCGGTTCGAGCGAAAACGTCAATGACCTCGTTAAAATGGTCACGGACGATCTCGGTCCCATCCACGTGCTTGTAAACAATGCGGGCATCACACGTGACGGACTCGCCATCCGAATGAAGGACGATGATTGGGCAGGCGTCATGAACATCAATCTGACGGGAACGTTTAATTGCTGCCGGGTTGTGGCCAGGGACATGCTGAAGCAGCGCGCAGGACGGATCATTAACATTTCTTCGGTGATCGGGATTCGCGGACAAGGCGGACAAACAAACTATGGCGCGGCCAAGGCGGGCATCATCGGCTTCTCAAAATGCCTGGCAGACGAACTGGCGTCGCGCGGCATCACGGTAAACGTCGTTGCGCCTGGATACATTGATACCGACATGACTTCCGGACTCAGCGGCGAACAGCGCGACTACATCATGAAGAAGATTCCGTTCCGCCGTGTGGGCCGGCCCGAGGAAGTTGCCGCTTGCGTCTCATTTCTTGCGTCGGACTCGGCGTCGTATGTGACAGGCGCGGTACTGTCCGTCGATGGCGGATTGGCCATGTAAAAGGGTCGGTGGCGGAATTTCGCCGCTTCTTTGTGTGCGACTTTGATTCTGCCGGGCGCGTCCTCCATTGAATCGTCCTTGACAATATCTCCTCTCTCCAATCGTTCATGAGTGGATTGGACTCCGCCATTTCATCCAGAATGAGGAAGGAGGTTTCATTGATGCCCGTCAGCACAGGCATACACCTCAGTCACTGCTTGAATCTGATTGCACATCTCAACCCTCGTTCAGTTCTCGACGTGGGGTGTGGATTCGGCACATGGGGATTCCTATGCCGAATGCATTTGGACATTCATCCCGGACGGGTTCAGATGGAGAAATGGCAGGCGCGAATCGATGGCATTGAACTGTTTGAACCCTACATTCAGGCTCATCAACGCGCCCTGTATACGTCAATCCGCATTGCGGACATCCGGGACGTGGCTCCCACGCTGGACAGGTACGATCTGGTAATCGCCGGCGACGTGATTGAGCACTTGAACAAGGATGAGGGCATCGCCGTGTTGCACCATTTGTACAACGCGGCGCAAGGTGCACTCCTGGTAAACATTCCCATTGGAGAGGGCTGGGATCACCCCGAACAATACGGTAACCCGGGCGAATTGCACCGAAGTCAGTGGATGCCCGAAGACTTCGATCCATGGCCGAATCATCAAACCCTGATGGACCTCCCATGCGGCAAATACGGCGTCTTCTACTGCCCCAAAAACCTGCCCGAACGAGTGGGCGGACTGTGGAGCGCCGCCGAAAGGTATCAAGCGAGAAACGATCTTGAAGCGGCCCACATTATGCTCACCCGCATTCTCGATTTGGACCCCGCGCAAATCGAAGCGCTGCCAGCCGTATTAAATTTCCTTATTGAGAAAAAGCAACTGCGCCAGGCCATACACACGCTGGAGCGATCACTCCAAGCCGCCCCACACTATCACTACGGATACATAGTGCTTTCCCAGCTATACGCAGTGGCCGGCATGAAACATGAGGCCCGCTCTGCACTTGTGGCACTGCTGGAACACGACGGCCTCGCCGAAGACACCGCGGACGAAGCGCGTTCCGCACTTGAAAAACTATCGTGCCCGTGACCCTACACCATAGGCTCATCGGGCGGTGATCCTTCGCCCCCTTGAACTCGCTCCCGCCATTTGAAGTACCCGTAGCCGACTCCCAGAAGCACACCGCCCAGAACGCCCAGCGCAAGTACCTTGTAGATTGTCTCCAAATTGCGCGTGTCTACAATCATGGCACGTATAACCGCGAGCCCCAGCACGGACAACGCCGCGTAGCGGTAGTACTTCTGACCGATAAGCATGGCCCAGCCAAACAAGCCCACACCCAGCACCGCCCAACTGACGGTGAGATAAAAACTCGCAAATTGTGGGGTGCAATAGAGCAATACAATCATGAGCCCAGTAGCCATGGCGACCGGGGGTACCGTAATCCAGGTGGACGAAATTGCGCCACGGGAAGGCACGCGCGTGCCGAGACGCTCGCATACGGCCCAGAACGCCACCAATGCAAGAAAGCCCAACGTCATGGCGGTCTGCGGCTGCGTCTCATCCAACGAAATGAATGTGTGATGGCCCGACGCGGTTAGAGCTGAAATGACGCCGAGCGCTCCGGCCAGTAACGATCGGTAAGCCAGGCCGTAACCCAGAAAACCGCACGCTACGACAGCCCATCGGAATGCATGCCACTCAGGATCGGCCGTCAATTGGGCATAGCCCATCGCGACACACCACGCCATGCCAATAGCGGCAAAGCCCGCCGGCTCGACGCCGCTTCGCCGGGCTGCAAATACGTAAAAACGGTCTGCCACCAAAAGTGTCGCCATCAATAGAAGGCCGGAAACTCGCCAAGAAACTTCCGGCGCGGACTCACGCATGAAGTACCAATGTGCAACGGCAATGAGAAAGACGATCGTCGAACTGTACGCCATCGCGCGCGGATGAAGCCAAAGAAAAAGCACCGCCAGCAACACCGCCACCGATGTCAAGGACGCAAACTCAACCGTGAGCACAAGTCGATCAATGCATATGGCGGCTACAATCCACGATACAACTGGATACGCGAAGTAAGCGGTCCAAGGCTGACGGTGAAATTCAAGGGCGTGAAAGCGGCCATTGACGGCGCGCTCCACACCCAGGGCGACGGCCCCAAGTAATACCGCAACGCTGATATCAGCCCAGACCGGCATCGAAGACACCGTACCGATCTCGTAGGTACCCACTACTGCGCCAACGCCTAGCCACACAAGCGAGGCAAGATCGAAGGTACGGCTTCCGGCAGCCGCGGCAAGTACAAAGAGTGCAACAGCGTTCCCGGCAAGCAGGACACACCAGTGTCCTTCATGAGTGAGCAATTGGCCGTGGATGAAAAGGAGTACGCTGCCGAACAGAGTATACAAGACGGGATACAGCAATCCGTCGCCCATCTTCTGAAGCTTTGACGATGCCGGCGCTTCCGCAAAATCGAACTGCCAAAACAAATCGACTAAATCATTGGGAATGCGAGACCACTTCGGAGATCGGTTCGTCCAATCCGTCAACTCGTAGATTACCGAGGCCGCATAAAATGAAGCCACGGTGATTAACGCCTTCACAGACGCCTGCGCGTAACCGGGATCCTCGTACGCTATGGGGGAACCGGACATTCCCTGAGTAAGTCCGTATAGAAATCCGGCCGCGCCAACAAGTAATGCGAGCACGCGAGTCACGGTGAGGCCCGACTGTCGCGCTGAGATGAGTAGCACGACCGTCTCTACCGCAAGCCACGCCGTCAACGTGTCTCCCGTATATCGGACGGCCAGGCCAAGCGTCAATGCGGTGACCGCCTTTGTAAAATAGGCATTGTGCAGGAGGTCACGCCGGGCCCAGTACCCGAGGGCGAGCAGAAACAATACGCCGGAAACAGCGAAGCGGAACAGATCCTGGTGGCCGTGACTGTAGGTGTAATGCTCGACAACGAGTGTGCCAAACCCGAATAAGGCCGCCGTATTCGCGGTAACAAACGCCGTGCGAAATGCCAGAGGTATCCGCTCGCGTATGGCTGGAGGCGAGAAATACTCCGCCAGGCTGTACAAAAGGTAGTGCGCTGCCAACAGGCCGATATTCGCCCAAAAGTTGAACGCACTGTCGGCTCCGGTCGTCGTGTACATCCAAAGCGCATGATTGCCGTAAGCGCCCGCAAGGCCTAGCGCAGCGATGTAATACCAGCCATTGCGCAGCAGAAAAAAAGCGCTGCCGGCGCTAAGCACGACAACGCCCAACGATCCATACTTCCCGATTCCACCGGGACCTTGAATGGCCAGAAGCACCGTGAGGTGGCCGAGAATAGTGACAAGCGCGCCGAGCAATCGCGACTTCCGCACCTGCGCCGCGGCAGCCCATATACCCACCACGAAGGCAAGTAACGTTAACGCGACCGGCGTGCTCTCTATGACCTTTGCAAACGGCACATAATGAGCTGCAAACGTGACAAAGTAACTGAGCGCGAACCCGCCGCTAAAGAGGATGCGCGCATAATTCGGATAACGCTTGTCCAGACGCCAGCCCAGCGCGAGCAACACCGCACACACACCATACCCAAGCCCAACACGCATGGGAGGGCCCCACTTGTTCATGGCCAATGTGAGCGCGAAAACGACCGCCAACGTAACCAAGCCAATGCCAATGCGAGGAATCCAATAGGTCCCCAACCGGATTTCCCACCCAGGTCCGCGATCCCTGGGAGGGCGAGGAGGAGGAGGAGGAGGCAACGGTTGACGAATGGGACTGACAGAAGTTGGTGCCGGTGCTTCCGTCAGCGGAGGCAATTCGGCGGGCTCCTGCCTGTTCATTGCAACGGCCTTGGCCGCCGTAGGCGGAAGTGGCGGCGGTCCCGGCGCGCGAATCGGTTCTATGGAAGACGTGCCTTCGAGACGTTCCCGGGCCCGGCCCTCCAATTCCTGCAATTCCAACTGCCGCAACCGCCGGGATATCTGATCGGCTTCGGCAAGCAGCCGGCTCAGCGACGCGCGTAACTCCTGCAATTCGTCTCGTTCGCCCATGCCTGAATACCCCCGAATACGGATCTTGTCTCCCGCAATACCAGCATACCCCAGCGGCATTACGCTCACAAGAGATCTGTTGCGAAGACTATTTGGAACGAAAAACCTATGATACCCTGATAGCCGGACAGCTCAACGGCGCACAAGCCAACGTATACTCCGGCGAGACAAGTCATGACGCACCAGGCGAAAGACGTCCTGCAACAGCTCAAGGAGCTTGGCTCCCTGCACAATGCGGCCATATACCGGCGGCACGGAATCGCAGGCGAGATCTTTGGCGTGAGTTACGCACACCTGCGACCGATGGCCAAACGTCTGAGCAAAGACAGTGCGCTCGCCCAAGCCTTGTGGAATTCAGCCGTCCATGACGCGCGCATTCTCGCGTGCATGATTGCCGATCCCGCCACTTTTCCGCGGGCGCTCGCCGATGTCTGGATTCGCGACCTCGACAATTACGTTGTGACCGACGAGTTTGCGAAATTAGCCGGTTCGCTTCCCTACGCGCAAAGACTGATCAAAGCGTGGTCGCAATCAGACGAGGAATGGACCGCCAGCGCCGGTTGGACCGCCTTGTCCGTATATGCGCTTCAAAACCCGGTTCCACCCAATTCCTATTTCGCGGAATATGTGGATGAAATCCGTGCGTCGATCCACACAAGGAAAAATCGCGTGCGCCACGCCATGAATCAGGCGCTCATTGCCATAGGATTACGCAACGACGATTTGCAGGCCATGGCTTTGGGAGCAGCGATGACTATTGGCAAGGTGAACGTGGATCATGGAGAAACGAATTGTGTCACGCCCGACGCGGCTTCGTACATATTAAAGGCGGTGGAACGCAGAAAACGCGTCGCGGATCGAAAAGCGGAAAAGAACAAGAACGCTTTAAAGAAAAACCGACGTAAAAACCGCTGATCATACCCGCCTGCATATTCGGCGTCTCAGCCATTGCCCGCGAGTCCCAGATTCTCCGCAATGCGTCTGAAAAAGCCGCCGCCGGCCCGTTGCCGATCCACGGTTTGCGGGCGTTGCTGGTGCAGGCGTTCGGAAATCTCATCAAGCGCCTTGGACGCCGGGGCGTGCGGAAACCGCAAGTAAAACGGGTACGACTGCATGATACCTTGTTGCACATGGGGATCCCGCGGTATCCAACCCAGGAAATGCAGCTTGCGCGCAAGAAACTGCTGCGCTACAGCCACCAACTTGTCGGCCACGGCTTGCGCCTGTTGCGCACTGCCCGCCTGGTTCACGATGAGGCGTATAAAAGCATCTTCGCGCAATTGAAATATCGTCTTGGCTGTCGCATACGCATCGACAATAGACGACGGCTCCGGTGTTGATATCAGCAGCACTTCGTCGGCAGCCGCTGCAAACGCCACGGCATTCTGGCCAATCCCCGCCATGGTGTCGATGATAATGAAGTCCGTCTTCGCCTGAAGATCGCGAAGCCCATTCAACACGTTTTGCCGGGCGCGCGGTCCCAAGTCCACCATCCGGGCTATCCCCGAGCTTCCGGGAACGATCTCGATACCGCCCGGCCCCTGCACAAGGATGTCCATCATGCTGCGTTCATTGGTGATCACGTGCTGCAAGTTGTAAACGGAATTCAAACCAAGCATCACTTCGACATTGGCCAGACCCAAATCCGCGTCCAATACCACAACGCGTGACTGCCGCTGCGCGAGCGCGATCGCAAGATTGATGCTCGTGCTGGTCTTGCCGACGCCACCTTTGCCACTCGTGACGGCAAATACTCGCGCCCCACGTTTGTTGTCGCGTATGAATTCCCGAAGATTGCTCGCCTGGTCCGACACGATAAGAATTCCTACGGTTCGCGCGTGAGCGCCGCCATGGTTTTGGTTCCGTCAAAAAGCAGGCCCGCCACTGTCTCTGGTTTTGCCGCTACAAAGTCCTCCGGTACGCTCTGACCCGTGCTGAAGTAACTCAATGGTAAATCCGTATCTTCCGCCATCGTGTATATGGCGCCATACGACGTGGTTTCATCCAGTTTCGAAAACAGTATCGACGTGGGGCGAAGCGCGCCAAAATGCGTCACGGCGTGCCGCATGTCTTCCACGCGTGTATTCGCCGCGAGCACGAGCATGACCTCGTCGAGGTACGCGGCATGAAGCACCTGACCCAACTCCCCAATTTGAGTGGTATTGAACGGACTGCCCCCAGCCGTGTCGATCAGGACCAAATCATAGTCCTTCACCGCCAAAATAGCGTCCGCCATCTCCCGGCTGTCATGAACCACATGGAGGGGAACGCCAATAATATTCGCATACACGCGCAACTGATCCGGCGCCGCAACGCGATAGGTGTCGGCCGTGATCAAGGCCACGCGCGCCCTGGAATGCACGGCAAGCCGGGCGGCCATCTTCGCAATGCTGGTCGTTTTTCCCACGCCTGTAGGTCCTACAAGCGCCACTTTACGGCACGTGCCAAGCCGGACACGAACCCCACCAGTAACCGAAACCCGCTTCTGGATCTCGTTGTGGATGCGTTGTTGAAACACCTCAGGCCGCCGGATCACGTCCGCATCGCTCGTGCGCGCCACGTGTGCCAGCAGTGAGGCCGCAGCCTCCCGCGAAACGCCTGATTCCACAAGCATCCGATACTGGGGCGCATACTCCGGTGCCGCCGTCTCTGAGGAACTCTCGGCCACCAGCACTTCCATCAGCGATCGCATTTCGCGTATCTCGCTGCGCAACGCCCTGACCATCGGACTATCATCCACGGCTATGGCCGCGTTGCCCCGCATACTCGGCGAAAATGTGCGGCCACTACCCACCCGAGGCCTCGCATCCGTCAACATGCGCTGGAAATGAGCCACTGAATCCGCAACGCGCTCGTCCGAGCCAATCTTGGAGTCCGGACCGCTCATCTGAGCCGAGTACTTCCGCTCCATCGGGCTCTTCCGCCGATCGGATGTTCCGGGCGCATCTGCGTGGGTGGCCGTCAATTCAACGCGCTTCTTGCCCAGAAATCCCCTGAGACCGCCCTCACGCACAAACGCCGTGCGCAGCACAATCGCATCAGGCCCCAAGGCCCTGCGCATCTCCGCGTAGGCTTCGTCCAACGTGTCACCCCGATAACGGCTCAGCTTCTGATCCATGTTAAGCGCTCACCTGTCCTTCGCTTTCCAGCCGCACAGCCGGATCGATTTCATTGTAGGACAACACAACTATCTTTGGCATGTGCCGATCCGCAATCCGCTTGAAATAGCGCCGGACCTGCGCGGACGTCAGCACTACAGGCTCGTATCCCGCCATCACCAGGGACTGAACGGCGTCCACCGTCTTTCGCCCTAATTCGTCCACGCGCGAGGGGGGCAACGGAATATATTCGCCGGTTTGGCTCTGCTGTATCGCATCCAATATCTCGCGCTCGACATTGGGTGCAAGCGTAACCACACGCAATGCGCCGTCTTCATCGGCATACTCGGCGCTGATCTGACGGGCCAAGGCATGACGCGAATATTCCGTCAGCAACTCGGGATCGCGCGTTCGCGGACCAAAGTCCGCCAACACCTCCAGAATGCTCTCCAAATTCCGGATGGAAACGCGCTCCCGCAACAAGTTCTGAAGCACTTTCTGTATCTCACCGAGTGAAAGTATTCCCGGTGTCAGTTCTTCAACCACGGACGCCGCCGACTCTTTTACATGATCCACCAGATTGCGCACGTCCTGACGTGTCAATAGTTCATCCGCGTGACCAGTCAGGATTTCGGTCAGGTGAGTAGCCAACACCGCCGTCGGTTCCACAATCGTATATCCCATCAGCTCCGCGCGATGCCGGTATTCGTCGGACACCCAAACCGCGGGCAACCCAAAAGCTGGCTCTTTGGTCGCCACGCCCGGCACTTCTTCGTCTACAAGACCGGGATTCATGGCGAGGTAGCGATCAGTGATCAATTCGTAACGGGCCACTTCCGCTTCGCGTATCTTGATGCGGTATTCCGATGGCTTCAGGCGCATGTTGTCGACAATGCGCACAACCGGCACAATTATCCCCAGCTTGGTCGCCAACTGTTGCCGGATGATCTGAACACGCGTCAACAAATCGCCGCCCTGTTTGGGATCTGCAAGCGAAATCAATCCGTATCCCAACTCAATCTTCAGCGGATCCACCGTGAGCAAATCTTCCGTGCGCGGAGCAGCCTGCTCCGGCGCGATTTCCTTTTCCATCGCCTTCTCGGCCACGGCCTGCGCTTCTTCTCTTTTCAACGCTTGCGTCGTTTGAAACGCAAGCATGCCCAGAAATCCGGCCACCAGCAGGAACGGTACGGTCGGCATTCCCGGCACTACGGCAAAGCCAGCCAGCATCAGCGCCGCTATCCCCAAGGCCCGGGGATAACGCGTCATCTGACGCGTCAGATCCGAACCCAGGTTGTCTTCCGAAACCGCCCGCGTGACAATCATGCCTGCCGCCGTGGACACCAGAAGCGAAGGAATCTGCGAAACCAGGCCATCGCCAATCGTAAGCCGGGTATAGATGGCGGCGGATTCGGATACGTCCATGCCCATCATCAGCATGCCGATAATGAAACCCGCCGAGATGTTGATAAGCGTAATGATGAGTCCAGCAATGGCCTCGCCGCGAACGAACTTCGTCGCGCCGTCCATCGCTCCATAGAAATCGGCTTCGCGCTCGATCTTGTGCCGCCGTGCCCGAGCCTGTTCTTCCGTGATAAGACCCGCGTTCAAATCCGCGTCCACGCCCATCTGCTTGCCGGGCATGGCGTCCAACGTAAACCGCGCAGCCACTTCGGAGATGCGCGTGGCGCCGCGCGTAATGACCACGAATTGAATCACAACCAGAATGGAGAAAATAACAACGCCGACAACATAGCTTCCGCTCGTCACAAAAGTTCCGAATGCGTCAATTACGTTTCCGGCGCTTGCATCCGAGAGTATAAGACGGGTCGAAGCTACGTTTAAGCTCAGCCGGAATAGGGTCAACATCAGCAACAACGAGGGAAATACCGCAAATTCCACGGGTTCGCGTAGATACAACGTCGCCAGGAGAATGACCACCGAAAGGGAAATATTGAGTGTCAGCAACACGTCGAGCACGATCGCGGGCACGGGAATGAATAGCACCGCCAGGATCAGCACAACGGCAACCGCCAGCGCCAAATCCTGATTGCGCAGCATACGCGACCAGCCGGTGTCCGGCTGCATCGTCATTTCCCGGGGCACTACCGCCAAAGTATTCCCTCGCTCAAATAAGAGTACTTCCCCGTTCGCGGGAAGCGCTCAAATCCTATTGCTCTCGCGTCTATTGCGTCGCGTACGTCGGACGGACCATGCTCGCCTGCCGTTCGCGAATCTTTTCCTGCCGGCGATCGATCCGGTACACGAACGCAAGTACTTCCGCGACCGCCTTGAACAACTTCTCCGGAATCGGATGGCCCACTTCTATTTCCTTATACAGAGCCCGGGCCAATTCCGGTTTCTCGATAATGGGCACCTGATTCTCCATCGCGATTTCGCGGATGCGCTTGGCCAGCAAACGCGCGCCTTTGGCCACAACCACCGGCGCCGCCATGTTGCCCATGTCATACCGGATCGCCACCGCAAATCGAATCGGGTTGGTGATGATGACGTCCGCCTTCGGCACTTCTTTCATCATCCGCTGCATCGCCATCTGGCGTTGGATCTGGCGAATGCGCTGTTTGATGCGCGGATCGCCTTCCATCTGCTTGTTCTCTTCTTTCATCTCCTGCACGGTCATCATCAGGTCTTTGTTGTACTGCCACTTCTGAAAACCAAAGTCGAGCAGTCCGAGAATCAACATGGCCCCCGCGGCGCGCAGCCACACAAGGTAAATCAAATCGGCCATTTGGTGCGTAATGCCAAGCGGCGTCAAAAACATGTACAACAACAAATCGTCCATCCGGCTGCGCAGCGTCAGATACACGATCCAGGTAACAATCGCCACTTTCAGCAACGACTTGATCAAATCCACCAGCGTGCGCAGTTTAAAGAACCGGCTGAATCCCGCAATCGGATTCAAACGGCTGAATTTGGGCTGCAGCGCCTTCGGGGCGTACAAAAACCCCACCTGCAGAAAATTCACGGCCAGGCCGGCCACCGTCAACAGTATGGCCAACGGCAGCACCAACACGCCCAACCGTTGGGTCACATCCACGGCCACGTCCACCGCGTTCTCAACCGTCACTTCAAATGTGCCGATGTTCTCGAAGTACACCGCGGTGGTATGCACCATGCGTTCCATCAATTCGCGGCCCATGTACCACAGGCCGAACGCGGCGACAAGAAGCGCCAGCGCTGCGTTCAAATCAGCGCTCTTGGCGACGTTTCCTTCCTCGCGCGCCTGACTGATCTTCCGTGGCGACGCGGGTAATGTCTTCTCTCCGCCTAGGTCTTCCGCCATGCGTTAAGCCATCCCTCGTACAACCACGGTCAAGTTCTGGATCATCCGGTGATACATGCCGTCGACCACCTGCAGATACAGGCCGATCGAGAAAGCCACCACCAGAAGCCCCATGCCAATCGTCAACGGAAATCCAACCACGAACAAATGCAATTGAGGCACCAGCCGCCCCAACAGCCCCATCGTCACATACGTCAAAAGCAGCGCCGCCGTCACTGGAGCAGCTATCAACAGACCGTCATAGAACATCGCGCTGCCCCACGTGCTCACTTCACGAAGCAACGCGGGATTCGCCACGAAACCGCCCAGCGGTATCTTGTCAAACGTCGCCGCCAACGCGCGCAACATTACGTGATGGAGATTCAAAACCAACAGGTACAGCGTCGCCATGATGAACAAAAAGAAACCAAAAATGGGCACCTGCGTTTCCAGGGCCGGATTGAAGATGTTCATCAACGCGAACCCGCTGAGCATGTCGATGATTTGCCCGCCCACCTGAATCGCGGCAAACAGCAACGTCATCACAAACCCCATCATCAACCCGATGAGCAGTTCACCAACGCCCATCGCGGCGAGTCCCAGCACCGTGTCCGGCAAAGGCTCGGGCAAAGATGGCAACACCGGCGTGATCAGCAACGCGCAAAACGCCGCCAGACCCGCCTTCGCCATCACCGGAAAATTGTTGGATCCAAGGATGGGCGCCGACACGATCAGCCCGCTGAAACGTATCATCACCAGCGCAAAGACCTTGAATACTTCGACCTCAAATACCATCAGTGCCTTTCGACTCCCGCAGCCAAAGGCTACGGGGGCTGCCCTGCACGAGATTCAGAACAAGATAGTCCCGAACTCGCCAAACAAGGGTTGTACGAATCCCAGCAATACCGACATCATCCAAGGAAGAAAAATCAGAAACGCCACCATCACCACCACAATTTTAGGCACGAAGGTGAGCGTGATTTCCTGAATCTGGGTGACCGACTGGAAGATGCTGATAACGAGCCCGACAATCATCCCGGATAGCAGCATCGGTGCTGAAACCAGCAACGTGACGAGCATCGCGTCACGGCCCAAGTTAATAACCACATCCGGCGACATCGGTGTGCAAAGCCCCCAATGGTGGCAGTTATTGCCATAAATTGTTTAATTTCAGCCGCTTGCATGGGTTTACCCCATCCATGGGTGTGCAAGGTCGGCAAGAATGAGCCTACCACAACATATAGAGGTTGTCAACGGAAAGTGTTACTACAAGTAGGGTTTTGCGGAATCGAATAGTGGTGATAGGAAAAAATTGCCCACCGAGACGGATCGCCGATGGGCAACAAATCACAAATGCACTTCAATTTAGTGGCAAGGGTCACTCATGGCGCTGCATTCAGGTGGATTGCTACCCTCAATGGCGCCGCAATAATCGTCATGATCGTCGGAGGGCCAACAAGTGCCTTGAAAACAACAATTCTGGTTCTCCTCACCGTAAAACAGCATCTCGATTTGGTCATCTCGCTTGCCACTTACCGGTTTTGGATTGCCAATTTCCCTATACTTCAAATCGGCCCACATAATGCCCATGCGCTTCGCCTTACGGACTGCACGAAACAATTCCCGGTCGAGTTTCTTGAGCGGGGTTTCAAACAACATCTTCATGGTTAAATCGCCAAACTTGTACTTGCCAAGATCCTTGATCTCGCCTTCCATGTCCCAAAGCGGAGTCTTGCCGGGCTTGGGATCATCCAAAATGTCACCGATTGCGCCCAACTTGTCTTCGTCAGTGTGATTGTTCGGGAAGTACACCCCATTGTTGAGCATGACGCGCAGAAAGCCAGACAACGTGCCGGCGCCAGGATTCGCGTTGCTCCGCCGTTCGCCGTCTCGCAGCATTTTACGAATCGTAAAGCGGTGACTGCGGTCTTGGTCCTTCTCTTTGAATCTCACAATGGCATTCAGAATATCGGAACGCACCGTATCCGTCATGTAGTCGCGCCAGTTCGACGCATTGTTTATGTGATTGTACATCAGGTCCAGCAGCCCGGCATTGCCTCCATAAAGCGGTAACTCGTAAATCTCTCGCAGGGTTCGTGCCCGGGTGTTGTTGGGATTGTCATGGGTGGGCACAGACACGTTATAGGCGCTCTCCGCCAGCCACAAGGTCAATCGGCAACTCTTCGGCAGGTTGGATGGGGGATAGGCCATGCAAACTCTCCTTCTAAGTACCCGATACGCCAGTTCCGCAACCGGCTTCTCTTAGTTCAATGACACGGATCGCTCATCGCATTGCATACCGGCGGATTGACTCCCTCGACCGGTTCGCAATAGTCGTCGTCGTCCTCGGAATCCCAGCAGGCGCCTTCATAACAGCACTTCTTGTTGCCTTCCCGGCCGTAGAACATGGCGGCGCCCTCAAATCCAGAAGCCGACGCAAGTGCGATACCCGTCGGGTCGCCAATCGCGCTGTACCTCGGATGCGCCCACAAAATACCCATCCGCTTCGCTCGCCGAACCGCAAGGAAAAACTCGCCCGTCAGGTTCGCAGCAGGAGTCTCAAAGAGTTGCCGCATCGTAATGCTGCCAAACTGAACATTGCCCCCTGCCCCCAGCGTCCCCATATAATCCCACAGACTGCTCTCAAGGCCGGCACGTCCCACCAAAAGAGTCTCGATTTCCGTCCTGGCGCTCGGCGACGTGTGATTGTTGGCCAGGTAGATGCCGTTGTTCGCCAACACTTTGAGAATCCCTTCCAGGGTCCGCGGGGTTCGTGCATCGCGATTTCGCCGGATGCCCTGAATCAGCATTTGCTCTATGGTCAGTGCATTGGCGCCGCCAAGCGCAAAGACATCGATCGCTTTCACGACGCGGGCTCGCCTTGCCGGCGTAATGTAGTTGCCGATGGGCGGCGCGGGTGAACCTTGCGGCGGCAAGGTCGGGTTGGCCTTAAACGCCTCCTTGAGTATGTTCAATATCCCAGGCGCGCCGGACGTGGTGTACAAAGGAGTCCGATAAATTGTCTGAAGCGAATGCGGTGTAAAAATGGGCCCAGGCGATACCGTGACAAAGCAATACTCTGCCAGCCACAACGTAAGCTGACAACTTTCAGGCAAGTGTGCTGGCGGGTACGGCATGCGTGGTCTCCTTGTTGGGTTTCGGTCAACTTGTGGTCAGGTTAGTGGCACGGATCGCTCAACGCGTTGCACGTAAACGTGCCGGTCCCCGTGCCATCGTCTATCTGGCCGCAGTAGTCGCCGGGAAACTCAGATGTGATGCATGCGCCGTTGTAACAACATTGATCGTTTCCGTCGCCGCCTTTCTTCACTATGTCGTCCGGCAGCCCTTTGAAGATCGATCCGCCGGGATCGCCGGTGTACCGTTGTGTGACATCGCACCAGAGCACGCTCAACCGCTTCGCTCGCCGCACAGCCCGGAAAAGCGTTTTATCCAATTTCCGGAGTTGCGTGTTGAACAATTGCTCATAGGTCAAGCTCCCAAATCGGATATTCTGCGGGCCACCCTCGATACTTCCCGTCATGTCCCAAAGGGGAGTGTCATAGGGATCCGTTCCATCCAGCAGCGCTTTTACCTCGTTGACCTTGTTCAAATTCGTGTGGTTGTTCGCGAAGTAAATGCCAGAGTCCAACATCACACGCAAAAAGCCGCTTAGTGTTTTAGACCCCGGATTGGCATTGCTGCGCCGCTTTCCCGTTCGCAACATCTGCTTGATCGTCTGTATCTTGTCTCCCGCAGTGTTTTCGCCCCTGAAAACATCAATCGAATCCCGTATCTCTTTGTTGCGCTTCTGGGACACATACGTATAGTCCGCTGTACCCTCGAGAAAATCGTACATGACATCGAGCAACCCGGAATTGTTGTCGGTGTAAAGCGGCAGGTCGTAGATATACTCCATCGACCGTGCAGGAAACGCTTGTTGTGCTATCCATAGCGAAGCCTGACAACTGTGAGGCAAGTCGGTGGGCGGGTAACTCATGGTCGGTCTCCTTGGAGTTGGTTGTCATCAACACTTCCGCTGCTCTAGAGGCATGGATCGCTCAAGGCATTGCACACGTACTGACCGCTTCCTGGCGAATCCTCCACCTTTTTTCCCAGCATTGGGCATTGGGAAATCATGATGGTGCAATGGACAGCCCCAGAAATCACTCTATTTGTATGTTAAGCCGCACCGTTTCCAGATTGCCACGATGTACTTCCGCGGAAATGGACACCGGCTCGCTACCGTGGGCGCGCGACTGCAATTCGATCAGCGTCTGCACCGCTAGGCTATAGGAAATTACCGGTTTGCCTTCCAGCACCATCAGGCGATCCCCTTGGGAAAGTCCAACTGACTGCAACAACGTTTGCGGCATCCGATCGGCGTCAGTATCGAATACGATTCCGCGAATCTCCTGACCCTCGGGCAACTCTCCCAATTCAGCGGCATCGGCCCGGCTCTTCTTGAGGACACCTGCCGAATTCGATTTCAGATACTCCACCTGTTTGTCGAGATACTCTTGCAGCCGGGCTCGTGGTACGGAGACTACTTCCTCGCGAGTTCGTCGCGTCACCACCACCGGCTGCAATTCGATAGTGTCAACGCCCCGTGTGATCCGCACTAGGGGAAGCGTATCCGTCGTTCCGATGGATTGCGCCAGTTGGCGCAGACCCGCAACCGACGAATCGTCCGGATGCACTGTCACGGATCCAATCTCGTGAATCTGATCGCCTCGCTTCATACACAGCTTGGCCACCGCGCCGTACAATCGATCGTCTACCACGACGGGCTCGGGCGTCAACACAGCCGCTGGAACAATGGATTTCACGGAAGCCTCTATTCCATCGGCGAGACGGCCAATCCCCTCGATCAAGTCGTCTCGGGTAATCGCGACAATAATGTGAACTTTATCCGGCTTTGCGGGAGCAACGCCGGCCTCCAATTGCGCTGCCCTAAATGCCTCGACCCGCTGCGGAACGGTCATGCTCGTGTCCCCGGGCAAATCCGATGCGTGCCACGGAACGGCCTCCCAAGCCCGGATCGCCCCGGTCGCTGACGCGGACACAATGACCCGGCCCGTAGAATCGAACGATGCGATCCACAAAAAGCCCTCGGCTGCCTTTACCGTTGCCAGCGCCTCCCCGGTCTCTACTTTCCAAACCTTGAAGGTGCCGTCGATTGCCGAGGATACCAGCCGCTGCTCATCCCCACTCATCGCAACACGGTGTACCGACTGCTCGTGACCTTCCAACGTAAGTACGGTTCCTCCTGTACTCAAATCCCAAAACCGAATCGTGCCATCCTCCGAACAACTGATCAGGCGATTCGAAAGCCGGCAGAAAAGAATCCCTCTTACGGCGTCGGAATGGCCGGTAAACGTGCGAATCGCAACGCCGGTGGCCGCGTCCCAAAGGCGTACGGTCTTGTCTTTCGACCCAGAGGCGATCTGTTTTCCGTCGGGACTGAACGCCACGCACAACACGGGTCCTTCATGCCCTTCCATGGTGAACAGGGCACTACCGTCCGAAGCAGACCACGTTCGGGCCGTTCCGTCCCACGATGCGGTGGCAATGGTCCCGCCGTCGGGGCGGTACGCCAGACCATGTACGGCTCCGCGATGTCCATTGAGTTGCGTAACCACAGTTCCCGCGGCAATATCCCAAACGGTCGGCGTATGGTCGTCGAGAGCGGCCACCAACTGCGCGCCGTCGGGGCTGAACGATGCGGCGAATCCGCCTTTTTGTCCATGCCCGGCGAAATTCGCTACGGTCGATCCGTCCGCGATGCGCCGAATCTCCAAAGTGCGGTTGTTTAACAACACGGCCAACTGCGACCGGTCCTTACTGATCGTCGCAAAATTCACGTTGGCCGCCGGCTTAGCCAGCACACGCTGCCCCGGCGAACTCGCCACGCCCCACACGCGCACGCTCTGGTCGAACGATGCGGTCGCGAATCGCAATCCATCCGGACTGAAATCGGCCAACCGGACGAGATCCGTGTGCCCGCGCATCTCGTTGATTGCTTGACCCGTATTGCGGTCCCATACGGTCAGTTTGCCGTCCAGGGTAGCCGTCAGCAGATATTGACTGTCCGGACTGATCCGAACAAACCGTATCGGGTTGTCGCCTTTATATTCTCCAAGCAATTCGCCGGTGTGAACATCAAATACCCGCACCACCCCATCCGCGCAACCGGTCGCCACGAAGCCGGAGTCTCGCGATATGCAAAAATCCGCAATAAGTCCGGGATGCTCCGCCAGCTTTACCCGGACTTCTCCGTCGCCGGCCTCATAAATCTGAATTCCCGTTCGATTCGCTCCAACGATAAACGCTCCATCTGGCGAAAACTGTGCCACAGTCGCCGGAATAGAAAACAACATTGCCCCAGTGGCACTGTCGTGCACATAGGCCGCCCAAGCCGACGCCTCCCCGGCCTGACTGCTTACACACACAAGGGTCGTTCCGTCCGGGCTGAATTGCGGTTTGCCAATACCGGATTTTTTTCCCTCTAGTTGGGCCAGACTCGCCCCGGTTTCCACATCGAAGATCCGGACGGAATCATCATCCCACGTTGTGGCAATACGCTTGGAGGCGGCATCAAAGGCGGCGTGTTCAGGCACCGCTCCGGGCACGGCAATTGCCCGTTTGCGATCGCCCGAAACTGCGTCCCAAATCATGACCGCCCCGCTCATCGTCGGAGCCAGAAGCAGCGACCCGTCCGGGCTATAGACTATATCCAACGGTCGTACCGCGCTCTCCGCGATGTTGCGCACCACTTCCCCGGTCGCCGCATTCACGATTTCAATCGGACGGTTTCGGGATATCGTCGCCATCTGCAAACCGTCCGGACGGAACGCAAATCCAACACGATCCTCCAACACGGCCAACTCGACGTTGCACCGGTTCAACAGATAGCCCCATTCCCAGTCCCGAAGGGCTTCTTCCGTTTCCCACAGCGTCCGGCGCGCGAGATCGTAGTGGTTACCTTGCATGTATTGCGCTGTCAGCAACATCTGGTTCGCGTAATTCTCGGATTGCGCATCGTCGCGAGCAATTACCGCCTCGTTGCGCGCCTGCAATACCTGCACGTAGGAAACGCCAATAGTGATCAGGATGACGGCCGACGCGGCAGCCGCCAGATTGATTATCGACCGGTGCCGCTTGTAGACCCGCGCAAGTATCTCACTGGTTTTGTAGGAATAGGCCTTGACCAGAGCACCCGACAGAAATCGATCAACGTCGTCGGCCAGATCTTTCGCCGACTGGTATCGTTCTTCCTTCTTCCGCTTAAGGCATCGATCGCAGATCGCCGCCAATTCCGGAGGCACATCGGGAATCACCGCCGTGCAGGACGGCGGATCCTTCGTCACGATTTCTTCCATGACCTGTTTCATGGAACTGCTCTTGTAAGGAATATTGCCGGTAATGACCTCATACAGCGTCACCCCCAGCGAATAGATGTCCGATCGTTCGTCCACGGCCTTCAAATCGCCTCGTGCCTGCTCAGGCGACATGTACACAGGCGTGCCAAGTATTGCATCCGGGGCGGTCTCTTTGAGGTCGGTCTCCTCCATACGCAGCTTGGAAATCATCTGCGTGATAATCTCGTCACGGTCGTCCAGCGAACCCTTTATCTTCGCCAGGCCCCAATCCAGAATGACCGTCTCGCCAAATTGCCCCACCATGACATTCTGCGGCTTGAGATCGCGATGTAACACGCCACGGCTGTGCGCGTACGCCACCCCCTCGCAAAGATCGAGAAAATTCCGCAAAAGGCCAAGCCGCTCTTCCAACGTGTGGCGACCGCGGATTGAAGAATATAACGTCCGGCCCTTCACGAGCTTCATCGTGTAATACGGTACGCCCTCGGGCCGCAAACCCAATTCGTACACGGGAACGATGGACGGATGCTCCAGTTGCCCCGTAATCTTGGCCTCGCGAAGGAAACGCGAAACCAGATTCGCCGTCTGGCGTATCGGCGTCGTCGTTCCCAAGCCCGACTTCCCGGACGGCAACAACTCTTTCAAAATAATGTCACGGCCCATCTGCTCGTCGTGCACGAGCAACAGGCGCCCTTGACCGCCGCGCGCATGTTCCGACTTCAACGAATAGCGACCCGTCGTTTCCAGTATCTTGGGGAGTTCTTCAGAAAGTAGATTCTCAAGCACGTCGGGGCTGGTGTCGCGCGCCGTTTCTCCGGGGACCGTCTGTGGCCCGGAAAGTTGGAGCGACTGGTAGGCAAGCGCCTCGCCGCCGAATCGCTGCAACGCCATGGATGGATTGCCTTGATGCGCCTCGACCGCCCGGTTTACAAAATCAAGGACAAGCTGGAAATCACTCTCGGTCAGCAAACGGGCATCGCGAAGCCGATCCGGTAGATCGCGAGACGGATCGACCGCCCAAGCGGCAGCCACCTCCATGATTTGTGCAGGAGACACCAGCTTGAGCTGCACAGCAAAAACGCCGAACAGTAAGTTTCGGTCCCGATCCAACACGCGCGAATTCCCTCTGTATCGGTAGCACCCAAGATCAGCAGAAAAGCTGCACTACGATAACACCAGTTGCTAATAAACACACTATCCGCGTTATACACAAGTTTACTGCGGCAAACCCACATATCCACAAAGGACAGCAATTGGAATGCCATGGAGTGGGTATTGATAGAAAAGGACTTACAACAGAAACGGGATTCCGACCGTAAAGAATCCGATCAGGGAGTGTTTAAAATATGTACATAATACAGGCTGTGCGGCCCGCTCAGGCCTTGCCAGCAAGGAAAAACCGGCAGGCCAAACATGCAAGTGAAAGGAGCACAATGACAAGGATTGAGCCCGAAAACCCGGCTACGTCTACACCACCTGACAGACCCGCGGCGTGTACCTCACCATGGCCAACACCCACTTGAACAAAACCACCATGGTGGACTGCGGCGCGCAAGACAACGCGGCCGTCCTCGCCAGTCACCGGCTGTATCGGTGAAGCCAGCCAGCCTTCCACGTCCTCCGCCGGGTACCAGGCGCTGCCTGTATCGTTCTGAAGGTAGTAAAATAACTGAACCTCCGACGGCTCGCTGCCATCCGGAATGGATATGTCGATAACATAGGGTAAGTCATATACTTGCATCGGGCCCACAACGTGGATCGGCCCAACGCCCGTCGCCAGCGGAGGAACATCGGATAGGAGTGCATCGGAAGCGTCCCCACCGTCCGAAACCGGGAAGGCCGCACTGAACGGTCCAACCAGTTCACCACGAATCGAACGCGCGCCGGCACTCCAAATAAAAGTAGCTCCCGCAGCTATCGATCCGTCCAAGCGGCACAAAGCCCAGCCGTCGCGCTCGTTAACCGGGACCCATTCAGCGGGATACGCCCTCCCATCCAACTGCCCCCATAAAGTGGCCGGGTCGATGGGATCCCGTGCGGTGAGGCGAACGGCCGCCGTCGACCCTGTGGCAACGGCAAGCCCAGGCGGAGGCATGGTCATCGCTTTTGCAGCGCCTTGTACCGCCAATTTCGCGAATCCGCGAAAACCGGTATCACTGGCGCTGAAAGGGCTCTCCCCGCACGGCGCTTTGGCCGCCACCCAATAGCTATAGGTCTTGACTCCGCCCGGAGAACATCCCGCGGCAGCGGCAGGCGCATCCGCCGACCGGTCGTCATACTCAGTTGCCGTCACAGTGGCAATTGCGGTGGCCGTCTGTGCGTTGGACGAGGTGGATCGGTAAATCACGTACTCCGATGTGCTCGCTACAGGAGCCCAAGCAAGATGCACTCTGTCGGGGTGTGCGCCATCGGTTGCAGTCAGTCCGGTTGGAGTTGCCGGCTGCGAACAGGTCACAACGGTCACCTGACCGTCGTTCAACACCGTCGCCTGGGTTTCACCCGCCGCGCCCGAGGCCGACATGGAGTCGCCATCGAGAGTAATCACGTTGCCGGCTTGGGCCGCGGACTTTATGGCAAATTGCAGACTGGCCAACACCCCGTTAGACATGGTCTGGGTGTTAACACCAACAATCACAATCTTGCCGCGGCCCGGAGGGGATTCCTCCCATGAGAGCGACTTATTGGCAGACGTTACGACAGGACCCGGTTGCACTCCGATCAGGTCTAGTTTGTTGGAATCGAACAAAAAACGGATTTCCAACACCGCAGGAGCAGGACTTCCCTGCAGACTCACTTGCGTCTGGGCAAGGCCGCCCGCCCAACCCTGACCCTGGCCCAATCCGACGGTCACGTCAGCATAGGCGGACACGGCAAGAAGGAGGATTAAGGCCGAGGCGGCCAATGCCCGTCGAATGCTGTAATTACCCATTCGTTTATCCACTTGCCAAACGTTTTCTGTTGCGCACAATGAATAGAGTACCACCCACGGTCATGGTACCGCCAACGCGATGCGACATTACCCCGCTCCGGCCCAAATTGCGAAAACTGCCCAAATTTCCGCCGCGCGGTGCGACGATTTGCTTCATTGAAGTTACGGTGGTAGCGTTTGAGCCCGTACGAATGGGGTCGGGAAGGGAGACTGGACAAATGGCCGTAATTGACAAGTACTTGAAAATGATGGTGGACCATGGGGCTTCCGACCTTCATTTGTGCACAGGCAACAAACCCATCTTCCGCAAAGACGGCTCGATGGTCGCCTTGCGCAGTGAAGAAGAATTGTCCGATGACGCGGTCAGAAACCTGCTGTGGGAAATTATGCCCCACAAGAATCAGGAAGAGTTCGCCGCGGTGCATGACACCGATTTCGCGCATGAGATACCGGACGTAGGACGGTTCCGCTCCAATGTGTTCATGGATCACAAGGGGATCGGCGGAGTCTTCCGGCTGATACCTTCCACGATTCTTACGTGCGAGCAATTAAACCTGCCGGAGGCGGTTAAGAAGTTCTGTCAGCTGGGCAAAGGGCTGGTGCTTGTGACCGGACCCACCGGCAGCGGAAAATCGACCACGCTGGCGGCGCTGATCGACCGGATCAATGCAACCCGCAGTGAGCATATCATCACCATTGAAGATCCCATCGAGTTCGTGCACAAGAACAAACGGTGCCTGATCAACCAGCGCGAAGTGCACACGCACACCAAGAGCTTCAAAGCGGCCTTGCGCGCGGCGCTGCGCGAAGACCCGGATATCGTGCTCGTGGGCGAAATGCGCGACCTGGAAACGACACACATCGCCATTGAAACCGCGGAAACCGGCCACCTCGTGTTCGGCACGCTGCATACAACCACGGCCATATCCACCGTCGATCGCTTGATTGACCAGTTCCCCGCGGAACAACAGGATCAAATCCGCACCATGCTGTCGGGCACCTTGAAAGGCGTGATCGCGCAGAACTTGCTGAAGAAGAAAGGCGGAGGGCGCGTGGCGGCCATCGAAGTGCTAATCGTGAATCAGGCGGTATCCTCGCAAATTCGCGAAGCCAAGACCTCGCAAATCATGAGCATCATGCAAACCGCGAAGAAGGAAGGCATGACGCTGCTCAACGACGAATTGGCGCGCCTGTGCAAAGAGGATGTCGTGGAGCCGGAAGAAGCATGGAAAAAAGCCGTGGACAAGGACGGCTTCATGAAACAACTGGAGTCCGTTGGCGTCAAGTATACGGCACCCGTGGAAGAATGACCGGACGGGAGTTCGGCACGCAGCCATGATTCAAGTAACATGCCCCAGGTGCGGGTTAATCATTCGCGTACCCCGCACGGTACAGGGCCGCACGGGCGTCTGCTTTCAGTGCGGCTCCTCGTTGACGGTGCCTTCCACCGAAAAACCGCTCTCGGATGAGGATATCGCATTCGACACGGGCCGCCGCATCTCGGATCGCTACGTCATCGAGCAGGTAATCGGCGCGGGAGGCATGGGCGTGGTGTACCGCGCGCACGACGCGCTGATGCACGAGCGGGTGGCGCTTAAATTCCTGAATCCGAAGCTGCTGCGGACCCAGAAAGGCGTGCAACTCTTTATCCAGGAAGCCCAGAGGGCGCGGCGCCTGCGCCACGACAACATCGTTGGCGTGCACGACGTGGGCTCCACCCCCGAAGGCATTCTGTACATCTCCATGGAATTCGTGCGCGGGAATTCGCTGCGAAAGTTTCTCCGGCAAAAGCGCGAGGAACGCAAACTGCTCGACATCCGGTTTGTCGTGGATATCACCTCGCAAGTACTGGCCGCGTTGGACTATGCCCATCGGTACGTCGTGCATCGCGACATCAAACCGGAAAACGTCATGCTGCTTACGGGAGAGCGCGCCAAGGTGCTCGACTTTGGTCTCGCCAAAGCCATTGACGAAGAAAATCTGCGCCCCTCGCCCCTGGACGAGATTAAGCACAACCGGGTAGTCGGTACAGAGGCCTATGCCGCGCCGGAACAACGGTTTCACGAAGACGTCGATCTCCGAGCCGACATCTTCGCCACCGGCCTCCTCTTTCATGAATTGCTGACGCTGCGCACCCCGCTCGATCCACCGATTGACGTGGAAAAAGCCCGCACGGACGTATCCCCCTCGCTCGTGCGTGTGCGCAACAAGGCGCTCAACGAGGCCAAGGAGGACCGCTGGCAAACCGCGGCCGAGTTCCGAGACGCGTTGCTTGCCGCCTATGAAGAATCGTACAAGCGCACCGTCACGGTTCAACGGCCGGACGACGCCGAGGAAACGGCCGTGTCCTTGGAAAACATGGTGTTCATGGAAGGCGGCAGTTTCCTCATGGGTAATCACCAATTTCCGGATGAAGCGCCCGCGGGCGAAGGATACGTGCAGCCCTACTACATCGATCAGGCGCCGGTAACCAACGCGCAGTACGCGGAGTTCATGAAGGCGACAGGGCATTCGCGCCCGAAGTATTGGGGCGCGCGCGAGTTTGACGGTCCCGATCAACCGGTGGTCTCCGTGAGTTTCGCGGACGCAATGGCCTACGCGCGCTGGGCCGGCAAACAACTCCCCACCGAAGTGCAATGGGAATTCGCCGCGCGCGGCAAGGAAAACCGCAAGTACCCCTGGGGCACCCAGGAACCGGACTCGCACAAGGCCAACTACGGCGATTTCCTGAATATGCCTTCCATCGTCACCATGCACGACGAAGGCCGCACCAAAGACGGACTCTACGACATGGCCGGCAACGTCTACGAATGGACGACCAGCCTCTTCCTTCCCTACGACCCCGCCAAGCGCGAAGCCGCGCAACAACAAGGCGCCGCCCCGCAGCGCGTCGTGCGAGGCGGATCCTGGCACTCGCCCGCCAATGAACTCCGCTGCTCCTTCCGCAAAGGCCTCTTCGAAGAAAGCCAACTGCCCACCGTGGGCTTCCGCTGCGTCGTCCCCGCCAGCCGCGTGCAAGGATGACCGAGGAGCACATACTTCTATCTGGATTGCGCCGGAATGTCTGTATCTCACGCTTGTCGTGCGCCGGCAGTGCTGGCACATTGGAGCACCGACATCTGGCTGGCATTGCTTAATCGAAAGCGCGCTCCGTCAGTCGACAGAATCCGACCCAAGTCCAATCCCACCCACTAAAGAAAACGCCGCCGCCGGATTTGCATCTGGCGGCGGCGTGTATGTTCGTGCGGTTACTTGGGGAGCGGGCGGCCTTTTTTGAAGGTGATGTTGCCGAGGGCTTTGAGGTCGTCGACATGGGCGGCGACTTTGGCGACGGCGGTGGCGATGTTGTCCATGTCTTTCTTCGTTCCCAACAACACGTGGTGATGCACAGCGACGCCGGTCTTGCCGAAGGCGTCTTCGCAGACGGGCAGGCTGACGCGTTTGGGATCGATGGCTTTCCAGTAGGCCGCGCTCAGGTTGTACCGCTTCTTGGTGTGGGGCTTGTAAAGGTGGCACTTGTTCAGCGGTTCGTAAGGCGGTTCCCAGTTGGAGCCAAGTTCGGCGGAGAGCGCCTTGGTAAAGTGAGCATTCGTCAAGTCTTTCCCGCCGCCAAGCGTGTTCCAGTCAAGCCGGAAGGTGAAGTTGAAGTAGCTGGCTTGATCAATCTCTTTCCGGCGGCGCATGGGCAAAATGCCGGGAATCTGCGCGAGCATCTTGTTCAGGTATTGCGCGTTGGCATCGCGCAATTTCACCTGCTTGTCAAGGCGCTTCAAGCCACCGGCCAGGATAACGGATTGGAACTCGGTGATTCGGAAATTGCCGGATTGCATGGCGTTGGTCATATCGTCCATGTAGCCGCGTCCGCAATTGCGAAGCGAGTACAGGCGTTCGAACAGGACTTTGTCTTGGGTCATGTTGAAGCCGCCCTCGCCCGAGGAGAGCACTTTTGACTCCTGGAAGCTGAAGCTGGAAATGTCGCCGATGGCGCCGACGCCTTTGCCTTTCCAGAACGCGCCGTGTTGGTGGGCACAATCTTCGACAAGGTAGAGGCCTTTTTTCTTGCAGAGTGATTTGAGTTTGGTCAAGTCAGTCATGCATCCGTAGAGATGAACGACGATAATGGCCTTCGTGTTCTTGGTGATGGCGGCTTCGGCCTTGGCCACGTCGAGGCACCAGGTGTCGGGTTCCACATCGACCAGGACGGGAAGCGCGTTGACATCAAGCACGGCGGCGGCGGTGGCTTGCCAGGTGTATCCGGGGACGATGACTTCATCGCCTTGCCCGATGCCGAGGGCTTCAAGAGCGATCTGGATGCCGATGGTGCCGTTTGCGCAGCAGATGCCGTATTTGGATTTGTGGTACGCCGCAAAATCCTTGGCGAACTGCCATTCTACCGGTCCGTCGTAGGACCAACGGTTGGATTGGACCACTTTGCTCATCAACTTCACATCGGCCGCGTCGTGAATGGGCCATTGAGGCCATTTGGCCGTCTTCGCCCGGACCGGCGTTCCCCCGAACAGCGCCAACTTGGACATGACTGGTTCTCCCTTCAATCGCCGGTTGCGGGTGCAATCCGGGCGACAAACTGTGTGCGACCCAAAGAGTTTGATTCTACACTAACGGGGCGGCGGCGCGCATTATTGAAATACGATGGTCTTGTGACCGTCCCGGATTATACGGTGCTCCACATGCGCATGAATGGCATTGGCCAGCGCTTGCTGCTCTAGAAGCCTTCCTTTCCGGCGGAGATCGGCGACATTATCGCGGGGGTTCACACGCTCGACCACCTGCTCAATGATGGGACCCTCGTCAAGCGCGGCGGTGACATAATGGGCCGTAGCGCCGATAACTTTGACGCCGCGTTCGTAGGCTTGCCGGTAAGGATCGGCGCCTTTGAAGCTGGGCAGGAAACTGTGGTGGATATTGATGATGTCTTTCCCATAGGCCCCCAGGAACCCATCGGACAACACTTGCATGTACCGCGCCAAAACCAGAAAATCGGTGGACTCCGCCACGAGATCGAGCATGGCGCGCTCGGCCTGAAGTTTAGTGGCAGGGGTGACCGGTATGTAATGAAATGGAACGCCGTATCGTTCCGCCGTTTCGCGCGACTCTTCGTGGTTCCCAATGACAAAAGGAATGTCGATTTCTAATTCCCTGCGCCGGCGCCTATAGAGCAGGTCGAGCAGACAATGATCCTGTTTGGAGACGAGAATCCCTACGCGCATGGTGCGGCTGGCGTAGTGGGCCTCCCACTCCGCGCCAATGGACGCCGCCATCGCCGCACAAGCCGTTTCAAATTCCGCCCGATGCGACCCGGATGTGTCCAGGCTGAATTCGAGGCGCATGAAAAACCGGCCCCCTTCGGGATCGGTGGTGTGCTGATCCGAGGTAATGATGTTGCCGCCCGTCTCAAAAATGAATTGGGATATCCGGGCAACGATGCCTTTTCGGTCGGGGCATTTGATCAGTAGCGTGACGCGGTCCATGGCTTGGGCACCTGTTCGTGTGTCGCGAAGGGCATGCGGCGCAATCCGGGAATTGTACAACAGGACCGTGCGCCGGTTCATAGAGAGGCTACCCCTTGGGGTGCGGCGCAATGGTGAGTGAGCCTGAAAACCTTGAATTCGGGGCCGTTCTCATGGACAATCAGAGTCCAGAGCGGTGAATACACATTGTATTGCCGCGTCTGGATATTCCGAAGGCACCCAATGGCCCTTGCCGCGGAGGCGGACTACCGCCGGACGGCGCGCGGCCTGAATCCCAAACACCAGGAGATGCATTCACATGCGGCGCTTTACATGGTGTGCATGCTTGGCGGCGATCGCGCTTTTTGCGGCCGCGCCGGTTACGCTTGCCCAAACCCCGAACGTGATTAAGATCGTGTCCAGCCTGCCCCGGACGGGCAGTGCCAACGCGCAGATTATGACCATTGTGAATGGCATTAAACTCGCCATTGACGAG
The DNA here is from genome assembly GCA_045863295.1 of Candidatus Hydrogenedentota bacterium. Classification (GTDB taxonomy): domain Bacteria; phylum Hydrogenedentota; class Hydrogenedentia; order Hydrogenedentales; family SLHB01; genus BTWA01. The sequence goes on along the minus strand of BTWA01000005.1, from coordinate 135,168 downwards.
GTGGGCGGAAAAGTGGGCGAGTTCACGATCCAATACGAAGCGTGGGACGACGCCTCGCCGGAGCGAGGCCAGTGGGATCCGGCCGTGGAAGCGGCCAACGCGGACAAGGCAGTGGCGGACCCGGACATCATGGCCTATATCGGGACGTTTAACAGCGGTGCCGCGAAAATTGCGATGCCGAAGCTGAATCAGGCGCAATTGCTGATGGTGAGCCCAGCGAACACGTGGCCGGGATTGACTAAGCCGAAGATTGGCGAAGCGAACGAGCCGGGCATTTACCGGCCTTCCGGTAAGATCACGTATTATAGGGTGGTGCCCGCGGACGATATTCAAGGCATGGTGGCCGCGCAATGGGCCAAAGAGTTGGGCTGCACGAAGGTGTTCATCCTGCACGATCGCGAACTCTACGGCAAAGGCATCGCGACGATGTTTGAAAAATCGAGTGGTCCGCTGGGTTTGCAAATCGTGGGCTTTGAAGGAATCGACCCCAAAGCCGCGAACTACCGGTCGCTGGTGACGAAGATCAAACAGAAGCGGCCCGACCTGGTGTACTTCGGCGGCACGACGCAAACAAACGCGGGGCAAATCGCCAAGGACTTGCGGTCAGCCAATTTGACGGTGAAGTACATGGTGCCCGACGGCTGTTTTGAAGATGCGTTCATTCAAGCCGCGGGCGCCAACAATCTGGAAGGCAACACATTTATCACGTTTGGCGGATTGCCGGCGGACAAGCTGACGGGCAAGGGCGCCGACTACTACCAACGGTACAAGGAAAAATACAACAGCGAACCGCAGGCCTATTCGGCCTATGGATACGAATCCGCGCGGGCGGTGCTCGAAGCTATCCGAATCGCCGGAAAGAAAGACCGCGCGGCCATTTCCGCCGCATGCGGCCAAATCAAGGATTTCGACGGCTTGCTGGGAAAATGGTCGTTTGACGAGAACGGTGACATCACCATGAAAACGCTGAGCGGCAACACGGTGAAAAACGGCAAGTTCGAATTCGTGAAGATTCTCGGGCAGTAAAGCCCACGGCACTTGGGGGGTGTCCGCGCAACGATGACCAACACCGAGGTTTTTCTGCAGCAATTGATCATAGGCCTTTCGAACGGCACGATCATTGCCCTTATCGCGCTTGGCTACACCATGGTGTATGGCATTGTCGAGTTGATCAATTTCGCCCATGGCGACTTGTTTATGCTTGGCACGTTTCTGGCCCTTACCATTCTGGGCGCTCTCGGCCTGGATCAAATGGCCGAACCGGCGATGGTCTCCTGGGGGGTCATCCCGCTCTTTATTGCGGTGCCCATCTTCTGCGCCACGTTGAATTGGAGCGTGGATCGTCTGGCATACCGTCCATTGCGCAATGCGCCACGCCTGGCGCCGTTGGTATCCGCCATCGGCGTTTCGTTCGTGTTTCTAAATCTGGGGCTGTTTTGGGGCGGCCTCCCCATGGACGTCTTCAGCGACGGCGTGGCCGCCGCTGCGCCAAAGGATTTCCCCGCGCTCGTATCCAGTACGAACCTGTTGGGTGACGAGAGCAACATTATCTTGACGTGGAATGAGTTGCTGGTCTTTGGAATCACAGTGCCCATGATGATCGGGCTGAGCATGCTGGTGAAGTTCACACGGCTGGGAAAGGCCATGCGGGCGGTGGCACAGAATCCCGTCGCGGCAAGGCTCATGGGCGTCGACGTGGATCGCGTCATTGGTTCCACGTTTTTGATTGGCGGCGCGCTCGCCGGCGTGGCCAGTGTTGTCTACGCGTCGTACAACCAAACCATCTATTTTCAAATGGGTTTTCGCGTGGGCATGGATGCATTCACCGCAGCGGTGCTGGGCGGCATCGGTAACCTGCCAGGGGCCATGCTGGGCGGAATCGTGATCGGTATCATTCGCGCCATGAGTGACCAATACATCGCCACCGAATGGACCAATGTAGTCGTATTCACGATCCTGGTGGTGGTATTGACGTTTCGGCCTTCCGGCCTGTTGGGCGTGCCCGCCCGTGAAAAGGTGTAGGCATGCTGCGAAGCCTTCGCCGATTCCTCGTTCTCCATTCCATTTGGATCTTATTGGCCATTGCGCTTCTGCTCCCCTTTGTGGACCCATTCCTGCCACCCCTGATACAACACGCCGCGCTCATGCGCCCAATCTTCATTTTCGCGATTCTTGGGCTCGGCCTGAATATCGTTACGGGCTACACCGGATTGTTGAATCTGGGTGTGGCTGCGTTCATGGCAATAGGCGCCTACAGCTACGCGATATTCACGTGCGACATCTATCCGTTTCAATTGGGGTTCTGGTCCGCCCTCGGCGTTACCCTTCTCGTGGGGGCCACGGCCGGGTTCGTGCTGGGATTGCCGACCATTCGGTTGCGTGGCGACTATTTGGCCATTGTAACGCTCGGTTTCGGCGAGATGGTGCAGGATTCGCTGAAGAATCTCGATTCAATCACCCAAGGCACGCAAGGCATAAATCCGCTTCCACCACCTTCTGTGTTTGGCTATGTGCTCGTTTCGGAAAACTGGCGGCCATGGTACTTTTTGTTACTGGCAGTGTTGGCCGTGGTTGTGATCTTGAACCGCAATCTGGAGCATTCGCGGGTGGGCCGCTCGTGGATTTCGATCCGCGAGGACGAAATTGCAGCCACATGCATGGGCATCAATCCGGTAAAGACCAAGTTGTTGGCTTTTGCCATGGGCGCGTCGCTGGCAAGTCTGTCCGGCGCACTGTGGGCGGCCTATCTGGGCTCGACGGGCGAGCCCGGCAATTACGACTTCAATATCTCCATTATTGCGCTTTGCATGGTCATCATCGGCGGTATGGGCAATATTAGCGGCGTGTTGCTCGGCGCCTTGGTCATGGTAGGATTTAATTCCATCATTCTGGTTAAGTTGACGGATATCCTTACACAGCGTGGCATCGTCGATACACAAAATGTATTGACTGTTCCCGGCAATTGGAAATACATGGTCTTTGGTCTGGCGCTCATCCTCACCATGCGGTTCAAACCGGAGGGATTGCTGCCTTCGCGACAAGTGCGCGCGGAATTGCACGAAGCCGACGAAGACGCGCGCGCCGCAAAAAAGAAGAAAGCCTGTCCGTGATGAGCTTGCTGCATGTTAAAAATGTCACGTTGCGTTTCGGCGGACTGACCGCAGTAAACAACGTCGACGTGAAAGTGGAAAGCGGGCAGATCTTTTCGATTATCGGCCCCAATGGCGCAGGCAAGACAACCATCTTCAACGCAATTACCGGAGTGTACGAACCCACGGAGGGCGCCGTATTGATTGGCGGTGTCCGTGGTATGCGACCATTTACGCTCACCACCGCCACAGGCCTGATCCTCGTTACGTGCCTGACCTCGCTGGGTTGCGCAGCCGCGCTCAATTTACAGGGCCTCTGGGATGCTTCAATCACGGCGAACTATGTTTATCAGCAAGCGTTTCCATGGCGAAAAGCGCTCGCGGACAGCATAACGTTCTTCCGGCAACAGCCGTGGACGTTGAACGCCCTGCCCGCGGCGGCTGGGTTTGGGATTGGTTTGGCGGGAGCGTATGCGGTGTGGAATCGTGCGAGGCGCACCCCCGATGCCGTGGCCAACTGTGGTGTGGCGCGGACATTTCAGAATCCGCGCCTCTTCCACCAGATGACCGTGTTGGAGAATGTATTGGTAGGTATGGACACCAAACTCCGATCCAGATTCTGGCACGCGGCCTTCAGATTGCCGTATTACTTTAAGGAAAAGGCGCACGCACAGAGGAAGGCCATGGAATTGCTCGAGTTTGTCGAACTCGACGACGACGCCAGCGCACCCGCTGCTTCGCTTTCCTACGGACATCAACGGCGGCTTGAGATCGCGCGCGCGCTGGCCAGCGAACCGAAAATCATTCTCCTCGACGAACCCGCAGCGGGTATGAATCCGACGGAATCGGTGGAGTTGATGGGCCTCATTCGAAAAATACGGGATCGCGGTATTGCCGTCGTGTTAATCGAACATCACATGGATCTCGTCATGAGCGTCTCCGATCGCATTGCGGTGCTCGATTACGGAAATAAGATTGCCGAAGGCACGCCGGATGAAGTGCAGGCCGACCCCAAGGTGCGCAAGGCCTATCTCGGCACGGAAAACGTCTGATGGCAGAGCCGCTTCTGTCCATTAAAGAGGTGCGGGCCGGCTACGGACCTATCGAGGCGCTGAAGGGCGTCTCGCTGGATGTTTTTCCCGGGGAAATCGTGACGTTGATAGGTGCGAACGGTGCGGGAAAGTCCTCAACCTTGATGTGCGTTTCCGGCATTCATCCAGTCCGCAAAGGCGCTATTCATTTTGATGGCAGAAACATTGCCAACTGCAAAGCGCATACGCTTGTAGCGCGCGGTCTGGCCCAGGTGCCCGAAGGCCGCCGGATCTTCTCTAAATTGACCGTGCTGGAAAATTTGGAACTCGGTGCCTATTTGAGGCGGGATGCGGACGGTGTGAAGTCGGACCTCGATAAAGTCTACGCGCTGTTTCCTATCCTGGGTGAACGCCGCCGTCAGTTGGGCGGCACGTTGTCCGGCGGCGAACAGCAGATGCTCGCAATCGGCCGCGCCATGATGAGCCGGCCCAAATTGTTGTTGATGGACGAGCCCTCCATGGGCGTCGCCCCGATCCTGACCGCGAAAATTTTCGAAACCATTCGCGAACTGAATCAGCAGGGCATGACCATCTTGCTGGTGGAGCAGAACGCGCATCTCGCGTTGAGGCTCGCGCACCGCGGCTACGTGCTGGAAACGGGCGAAATCGTCTTGCAGGACAAAGCGGCCTCGCTTCTAACCGATCCAAGAGTAAAAGAGGCCTATCTGGGCGATGAAGATTAATCGGCGACTACTGGAGGAAATGCCATGCGAAATCTGACTTGGACCGCCGCCGCTGTGTTTGTGCTAAGCTGCTGTGCAACGGCGGAGGACACGAAGGCCGAGGACAAATTGCCAGTTGTGTTCGAGGATGATTTCGAAAACGGCGCCGATCGTTGGGAACCGACCGACACAAAGGCCTGGAAGATCGAGGACGAAGGCGGAAACAAAGTTTTTCATCTGTTTCAAGGCAGCGACTATGCTCCGCCGGTGCGTTCCCCGTTGAACATTGCGTGGATTAAGGACCTGAACGTTTCTGATTTTGTCTTTGAAGGCAAGCTGAAGCAGACCGGCAAGGAGTACGGACATCGCGATCTCTGCATCTTTTTCGGCAAACAGGATGCCGCTCACTTTTATTACGTCCACATCGCAACGAAGGCCGATGACCACGCCAATTCAATCTTTCTCGTGAACAACGAACCACGCGTGTCGATTGCGAAAGATCGCACTAGTGGCACCGATTGGGGATCAACCGACTCGTACAATACTGTGCGTGTCGTTCGCAATACCGAATCCGGCAGCATCGAAGTCTACTTCAACGACATGGAAAAGCCCATCATGGTAGCCGAGGACAAAACGTTCGCAACTGGCGCCATCGGGATCGGCTCGTTCGACGATGTCGGATGTTTTGATGATATTGTCATCCGCGCCAAGGTTGTGAAATAAAGGAATTGTGTCGTTTCACGACCCCAACGTAGAGTTGGATGCAGTGCAAAGTTGGGCTGGAAAGAAGAGACAAGCTCACTCATTGGATACTGTGCGGTTCGCACTCGGCCAGTTGAGAGTGGGCGTTTTCCGCATTCACCGGTTACTCGCAAACAGCCCATCTAACATTTTATAGAGCAGCTTGTTCATCGCGGGAATGTACAATTGTCCTTCGCGCACTTGTTCCGGCGATTGCACGTATCTTCCCGGCGTCATCTCGTGCTCGAAGTGTTTCAGCAACTGATCAACGGCGGCTGTCGATTCTTCAAGGTGAAACTGAAGTCCCAGCACCCGGTCGCCATATAGATACGCCTGATTCGCGCAACCCTCGGATTCGATGACGCGCACCGCCCCGGGCGGCGTGGCAAACGTATCTCCGTGCCAGTGGAAGGCCACAAATTCCTTGGGAAACCCCTCGAACAACGGCAGGGCCGCGCCTTCGTCCGTAAGGTTGACCGGCCACCATCCGATTTCCTTGTACTCATTGCGCGTGACCGGACCGCCCAGCACGTCGGCAATGAGTTGACCTCCAAGACAAACGCCTACAACCGTTTTGCCTACTTCGATACATGCGCGAATAAACGCCTTCTCCGAAACCAGCCACGGATGCGCGTCATGCTCGTGGATATTCATTGGCCCACCCATGACCACAAGCCAATCGAGGTCCTGGACATCTGGCAGCACACCGCCCCGATGCATCGGCACGCCCCTGATGGCGAATCCTTTGGCTGTCGCCCAGGGCTCGATGTTTGCCAGGTCCTCGGCATCAACATGTTGAAGATAGACCAGTCTCATGCTTGGCGCTCCATGTCAGGGATTTGGCATAATGGGCAAGTTCCAGAGTCGAGTCGAGAGTGTACACCTGCCCAGTATCTCCGGCAAACCGCTACCGGAAGCGAGAACATGAGTTCACAACTCTTTCTGATATTCGATGTCGATGGTACGTTGTTCCAAGCCGATCGCGTCACTATTCCCGCCGTTCAGGAAACTTTTGCCGCACACGGACTCCCGGTTCCCGACGCGAAAATCATTGCGACGTTTTTTGGAGCGCACGTCGAAGACTACCATGCGTGGTTGGTGCAGCAGTGCCCACTCGGCATGCTAGACGTCATCGTGGAGCAAACCGATAAGCGTGAATTGGAATTAATCGCCGAAGCGGGCGCCTTGTATCCGGGTGCCATTGACACACTGCGACTATTGAAGGAAAGCGGCTGCACTATCGCCACATCCTCAAACGCACCCCAAGACTATTTTGACGAGGTGCTCGATCATCACGGCTTGCGCGAACTGGTGGATATCCCCATGTGCAGGGCGGATCGCTTCAAAGACAAGATTGAAATGACGGGATATCTGCTTGCCCAATGCGAGACCCGGCCGGCTGTCGTCATCGGGGACCGGGTGGATGATGTACGTGCCGCATCCGCCCACGGAATATATTCGGTCGCGGCGCTGTACGGCTTCGGCAATGAGCGGGAATGGCAAGGCGCACATGCAAGGATTGCTGCATTGGCGGAACTGCCGGAGGCACTGGCCCAGCTAAACGGCTATAGCCGCGGAAGGCGCGACTGAATGCGGTTGGTCATGCGTGCCGGTTTTGCCACGCCCTCCACGCCATGGCCAAGGTGGCATCCGCTGCCAGGCAGGCAGGCGACTGCGGACCTAGAGTCAATGGCGATCGATCGCGGCTGGCGGCCAACATACGCGTCGACTGTTGGGCGTACGAGTCCCAGAGAAGCTCATCAGACGTGACCAAGAGCATTCCCTTGTCATATCGCACGCCAATAAAGGCATCCTCGGCGTTCATAGTGCCCGTAGCCAACACCATGCGATTGCCACCCGGCAAAACAGTCTCCATCAGGAGGCGGTCTGGTGCAGTGGCTTTCCCGGAAGTACCGCCCGCAACGGACACATGGAGCGGTTCCACCGGCCCGACGACGGTATAAATATCACGCAAATAGTAGCGCATGGCATAAAAAGCCGGGCTGGCCGAAGGATCGTTTTTGAACGCAATCGTACGGGCCAAGTCCCCCACCACCGAGTTAGGCAGACCGGCGCTTATATGGGTAATCCTGCCCAGATTCGCGCGCATCACGTACTCGCGCGCCGCAAGCAAAATGGAAGCTGAAAAATAACCGCTGACCGGCAGCGCCGCCGCCGATGCCCCGACGGGCAACAAACTGCCCGCAACCGTCGCGGCCAAAAATGTCCGGCGGGCTAACGTGACTTTCGATCGCTCGTGGGACGCCCCCACACTCCTCATCCTTCTTCTTTATCTCGGCGTTTCGGCGCATCCGTTGTAGCGGGCGGGTCCACTTCGGCCGTATCCGGCAACGCCTTGACGCGTAGATTACGAAACCACACTTCGTCAGAATGGTCCTGCAATCCAATAAACCCTTTAAGCGGACGTGTATCCGCGGGCTTCTGCCACTCTTCGGTTTCGGTGTCTTTGGTATAGTCGGTCACTTTGATGTCGTACAGTTCCTGCCCATTCAACAGGGTGCGCACGCGCGCGCCGGCACAAAGAATCTCGACGCTGTTCCATTCGCCAAAGGGCTTGTCCGCTTCAACCTTTGGAGGCACCACGGAATACAACGCGCCGGCCCGTTGATACGGCGTCTCCCAGCCGGCTCGTATCACTTGAATCTCAAACCCGTCAAACGCGGGATTGCCCTCTTTGGGCGCCCGTATTCCGACACCGGAGTTCCCTTCGCCGCTTACACAACGGTACTCATAGCGCAGCACAAAATCCCCGTATTCCTCGTTAGTGAAAATCCAGTCTCCGCCTTCCTTGCCGGTAACCACCAGATTGCCATCTTTGACATAGTACGCGTCCTTGTTTTCGCCGCGAATCCACCAACCGTTCAAATCCTTTCCATTAAAAATGGGGACAAAACCCTCGTCGGCTTCCCCTTGGGTGATTAGGCCGCCCTTGACCCACTCAACAGGATCGGCTAGGGCCACAAAGGTCAAGGCAACGAAGGCAAAAGCACCCATGGTATAACAAAGTAACTTTTTCATCGGACGTTCTCTCCCCGGTCTGTCATGCGTGATACAGGAACCACTACTCTAATGGCTCCCGCCTTCGCCTTACAAGATCCGGCTATGGTTTCGTTGGATTGGGCCGGTGAAATCTCGCCACGAAATGCCGATCTTCTTCCATTCCAAACTTCTCAACCGAAGAAGGCGCATGCGTGTGTGTCGTGGTGTGAAATACCGGCGCTCCGGTGGATTCCACCAGTTCATTCCAGGACATACCCTGCTTCAAAAAGCCGGTGCGGTTATCCTTGTCGACAACCGACCTCCGAAACGACTCCTGCGAAAGGACCGTGGGATTGTCCATGTGGCTGATAAGATCGCTTACCAAAGTAAGCGTTTCCGTGGATTGATCGTAGTAGGCATCGAGTATCCGCGCCTCCTGCGGATAATCGATAATCGAACTGGTCAGAATTTCAAAATACGGATAAGCACCGTCGATACGATATACCTTATTGACGTGTACGTGGCCGCAAACATGGGCAATGATATTGGATTGCGTGCTCAGATAGTCCCTGAACTCCACGTCGCTGACGTTGTCACCAGGATAGAAACGGCCAAAGTCGCTGCTCGGATGATGTGACAAAACTATCACCCACTCGCCGGCAGTTTTTGCCGCCTCGAATTCAGGCTTCACAAAGGTCTCAAATTGATCGCGCGTCAGCACGCCATATTCAACCGGAAAGCCAAACACGGGCAAAGGCGATACGGTATCCAACACAACCAGCCGCAACGGTACGCCGTTGATTGGCCTTGCACTATAAAACGCCTGGCCGTTCACCCGCTTTTCATCGGTATACCCGTGGCCAACAGGAAATGTCGACGTATCGAAATGCTCCTTGATAAATAGTTTCTGGTTCAAGAAATGACGGTCCGGGTCAGGCACGATGCGATCAGGAAAGAGCTGTTCCGTTAATAACTGTAGCGTGCTTGGGTTCATCGGCGGCTCCGTGCCAAATATGGCCGCCGGACTCTGCGGCAAGGTCGGCATCATCGCGGAAACGGGCGGGGACAACGCAAAAAAGCCGAGTACGTTGGCCACTGGATCAAACAACGGCGCATACCAATTCGCGGGATCGGCGTCCTGGTCGGAGATGGGAAAAACACCCACCGCAAGCCCGTCATGGTTGCCGAACACCGTATACCACGGGATATCGGGATGCAGACCTTCCGCCTGAAACGCAAGTTTTGGATTGTCCGCCGGAGCGACCGGCCGGTTCTGTCCGTCTGGAGTTCCGCTGTCGGGCAAAACCGCCTTCCCATCCATGACATCAATGAACCATCGGATCTCATTCTTCTGCGCACAGTCGGCGAGGTCGCCCGTAGCAACCAGAAAATCTATTGGAAATCCTCCTACTTGATTCATGTGGTAATCATTGATAACCCGCAATGTGGCGTCGAGCGTTTGCGTGCCGTGTGCTTCCTGCGGACGCCACGCCGAATTGACAAGACTATCCACCAGCACGGTCCGCGCAGGGCTTTCGTCGTCGACCAACTGAGTGTCAGTAATGTGGGCAAACCGAAAGAGATGCGCCCCCTGAATAACAGGCGGGTTCAGGGCGTCCTCGCCTGCCTCGCTGAAAGTTGATTCTTGAGGAGGCGCAAACAGAGGACACCCCAGGCACAAGGATCCCAATGCGCACAATAGGCCCCATCGCAAAACCATCTGCGCTCTCCAAGGAAAGTCTTTCCGATACAAAGTGTACCCCCAACGGAATGAGACGTTGCTCATTTCCCTTTGAACACGGGCGGACGCTTCTCCATAAAAGCGCCGAACGCCTCGCCCAGGTCGTCCGTCGCGATAAGTTGACTCTGGGCCCACCGCTCAATCGCCATCTGTGTATGCTTGGGCAATCCGTCGCCCTGGTCAACGACCAGTTTCGCCAGACCCACGGCAATGGGCGCGTTCGCGGAAATCTGGCCCGCCAACTTCTCCGCCTCAGTCAACGCTTGATCGGGCGAAGCAACGCGATTGACAAGTCCCCACTGAAGCGCTTCCTCCGCGCTCACAGTTCGGGCGGTCATCAACAGATCTTTCGTCCGGCTGGGTCCGACCAATTTGGTGAGACGGGTGGTACCCCCTACATCGGCAATGAGACCCAGACGCGTTTCGGGCAGCCCCAACTTGCAGTCCGATGTCGCCACGCGGAAATCGAAAGACAGCGCTAATTCCAGCCCCAAACCCAATACCTGACCGTGAAGGACACCGATGACGGGCACTTCCGTGGATTCAATAACGTTCAACGTCTGCTGCATCTGTTCCGCCACGCGGCGGAGCCAACGCGAGGGATTTTGATCGCCGGCTTCCGCGCGCATCTGGGCCAGCCCCAATACATCCACACCGGCGGAAAAGATGGGACCCTCGGCAGTGACCAGAATGGCCCGTACACCGGTCTGTTGGTCGGCATGGCGAAATGCCGACTCCAGTTGGGCCAACATCTCCATCGTAACGGCATTCCGCTTGGAGGGCCTATTGAGCGAGATATAGTGAAGGACACCGACGGTACGAGTAGAAACCAAAGATTCGCTCATGGCACTCTGACCCTCCCCTGTTTTGAGGCGGAATCATAACACATGGGAATGATCGCGGCAGCATCCCCCGGCGAATCAGGCTCAGGAAACCACGGACTGATCCAGAACATCCCGGACTTTGTGGGCAAGCGTTTCGGACGTAAACGGCTTGGGCAAAAAATCGATGGAATTCTGCAGCACGCCGCGATGCACGATGGCGTCTTCGGTATATCCCGACATGTACAACACCTTCAGCCCCGGAAGGTCTCCATTCAACCGGGCAACCAACTCCGGCCCGTTGAGATGGGGCAACACCACGTCCGTCAGCAACAGGTCAATGCGCGTACCTTCCCGCAAGGCTATTTCCAGAGCCGCGGCCCCGTCGGGCGCGACGATGACGGTATAGCCCCGGTCACTTAACGTTCTCTCTGCAATAGACCGGACCCCCGGCTCATCTTCCACGACCAGTATGGTCTCGGTGCCGCCCTTGGCGATGTTACGCCCAGTGGTGCGCTCCGCCGCGGGAACGGCATCAGCCACGCGGGGTAGATAGATCTTGAACGTGGTGCCTCTTCCGGGTTCGCTGTAAACCCAGATGTGACCGCCGGACTGCTTCACGATGCCGTAGCACATGGCAAGACCCAGACCGGTACCCTTGCCCGGACCTTTGGTGGTAAAGAAGGGTTCGAAAATGTGGCTCTTGACTTCCTCTGTCATACCTGCACCGGTATCGCTTACCGCAAATAAGATGTAAGGTCCGGGCAATACTTCCGGGTGCGACTTCGAATACTCATCATCCAGTTCGACGTGATCCAGCTCAACCGTGATCTTTCCACCCTCAGGCATCGCATCACGCGCGTTCACAATCAGATTCAACACCACCTGTTCGAATTGTACTGGATCGATTAAAGCCACCGACGGTTCCGTACTGGGTATGGTCACCAACTCGATGTCTTCGCCAATCAATCGGCACAGCATCTTGTCGATGTTCGTCAAGAGTGCATTTAAATTCGTGTTGCGCGGCTCGGATATCTGCTTGCGGGCGAATGCAAGCAGTTGGCGCGTCAGCTCCGAAGCCCGGCGGGACGCCTGAGTAATCTCGGTGACATGCGGCACGTACCAATCGCCGGGCAGTGATTTCGCCGTAATATACTCGCTATACCCCATAATGCACGTGAGAAGATTGTTGAAATCGTGCGCGATACCGCCCGCCAGACGTCCAATGCCTTCCATTTTCTGCGACTGCAACAGTTGCTGCTCCAACGCCAGACGATCGGTTACGTCGCGAGAATTGATAACCACGCCCATCACGTCGGGATCGGAAAGCCGGTTGATGCCAATCGATTCCAGCATCCGGTACGTACCGTCCTGGTGGAGACACCGGAAATTAACGGTCGCCGACGCATTGGGTTCCGCAACCGCATGGACAAACGTGTCAAGCGCCCGGGACCGATCGTCGGGATGTATGAAGTCAAACACATTGCGGCCAGTCAACTCGTCCTGGCCATAGCCCAGAACACTCTCTATGGAAGGGCTTTCGTAGCGGATGGTACCGTCGGCATTTAATACCGTAATAAGATCTTGCGCCTTCTCGGTAAGTGCGCGGAAGTACCGCTCATTCCGCTTTATCGCCTCCTCCTCGCGTTTTCGATCGGTAATGTCTTGAAACAAGCCAACCGTTTCCGCAATCGACCCATCAGGGCCGGGAATCTCAATCGAGCTGTCAAGAATCCATCGTTCCTCACCGGATTTTGTCTTAAAGCGGTACTCGCACTGCCAGCGGTTCAACGTTCCGTTCGCGAATCCCGAATCGACTTCCTGCTGGGAAAGACCGGACAAGACACCTATAAACCGCCTCTCGATCGGAAGCGATTGCAGCTTTTCAAAGGTCAATTCGTCGCGTGTGAAACCAGTCAACCGGGATACAGTGTCGTCGTAGAATGTATACTCCTTGCGGGTCCAATTCACGCGGTAGGGAATCGCACCCGCTTGCGTAATGGCCTGACGGTACAGATCCTCCCGCTCCACCAAAGCCTGCTCGGCACGGCTTCGTATCGCCGCTTCCTGTCGAAGTTGTGCGTGTTCTTCCATCAGCCGGCTGCGGGTCATGACCGTTTCCAGCAACGCGAAGTAAAGGCTGGCCATCATAAGGACAAGGCCGAGTACAAGACACACCCACCGTGACATATCGTGCAACGGCGACGACTCGCTGATAACAGGCCAACCGTCAAAATAGTCGATCGAAGCCGTGACTTGGATCAGTTGGGACAAGAGCAGTAAGACGAACGACGAAACTATCGTCGATTTCAGCACTGGAGTACCGTCGTAACGGACAATCAGGTAAACGGCGGGCAACAGTAACGTAATGACGGCAACAAGCGTCAGCGTGCCCGACAAAAGGGACAACTCCGGATACGCCTGCTTCACGATATGGGCCAGCACCTCAAAGCACAACGCAAACAACAGCACCCCGAAAACGATCACACTAATCCGCGACGTGGCACCGGCATTGTTTCGCGCGTACAGCCGATCGTGTAGAGGATCCACTAGTGCTCTCGAAGTGGTGTCGTGCCAGAAACCCGTTGGAGCTTGAAATCCGCATTCCCACGCTTTGGCGGGGAGCCCCCGGTGTGCCTCGGCCAACCAGTTTAGTATTGCATCTTTTAGATAATTTAGCATATTTATGTCATTATATCAAGTAACTACATTCTCGATTCCAAACTTGCTTGGCTCCAAGCACAAATGCCCCGTGCCACACAATTGCGATAGCAAGCACAAGCTCTTGCACTACAATGCTTTGTGAATTTGGTTTGACAAGGTCATCACGGGGCAGCCAACACCGTTTTGACCACAACTCAGAAAGCCTATTACCTCACAACCTTACTGAGTCAATTCTCCAGCGACCTGAAACTGAGTCAATTTATTACACTCTCGCCTACTTTTTATTGCTTTTATGCGGTAATTCCAATGCACTCTTCAAACATTGAGCACGTTTTTCAAGGTAGTTTATTGACACAAAAAACATCCGACTCTCCAAGGTCGTCGCAGTACGTTTTTACCGGGCCGCACAAATCGACCATGCTGGTGCGTGGTACAAGCAGACTGGCAACTCGCGGGAGATCGACACGCTGAACGCGGAATTAACCGATATCGTGCGCCGATTCTACGAATCCCATCGGGACGCCCTGTTCACCTACGCGCTCGCGCTGGCAAAAAACCGGGAAGTGGCGGAAGATATTGTGCATGGTGCGATTGCCCGGTTGCTGGAGCTTAGACAACCGCCGGAAGACCTCCGCCCCTATGTGTTTCGCATGGTCCGTAATGCGGCAATGGACGATCTACGCCGCAACACGGTCAGAAACCGCGATCAGTTCATATTCAACGGCCGGCACACGGAACCCCCTGCGGCCGGTGCCGGACATGACATTGAATTTATGTTGACTCATCTCGGCGACGACGAGCGCGAATGCATCGTGATGAAACTGTACAACGGCCTCACGTTTCAGGAAATCGCCGACGTGCGCGGTGTGCCGGTGAGCACAGCGGCATCGTGGTACCGGCGCGGCCTTGAAAAACTCCAGGCAATGACCCGGGAGAATGAAGCATGAACGACATGGAAGACCGGTTGCGGCAACGGGCACTGTGCAGCCCTTCCGATCAACTCGATCGCCGCGTGGAAGCCTTATTGCTGAAATCGGCCATCGGCCGGCAGAGAATGCACGGATCGAGAGTGACACTTCGCGCGATGCTGGGCGCATGTGCCGTATGTCTTGCCCTCGGGTTTGGAGCGGCAACCTGGCTCTATCGCGGACAGCAGGCTACACCCAGTCGTGAAATTATATATATCGTCCAGGAAACCCAGGGCAGCGCAAACGTATTTGACCTGCCCGCACGTTTCCAATCCACGGACAAGCCCAGGCGTAACCGCGCCTATGTAATCGAACTGGAAGAACCAGAGCAGCCCAATCAAGAAAGGAGTCCGTCCACATGAGACGCACTGTTTACAGACAATTGGCCGTGTTGGGACTCAGTGGGTTTTCTACCCTCTGTCTCGCGGCGGAGATCCAATATTCAGCGGAATTTGTGATAGCCCAGAAAATTCCCGAGCACAGTGAGAAAAACGTCTCGGATGAGGCAACTGAAAACTCACAACGGAACCCATCAATTCTGGAGCCCGTAGATGTAAACGGAGGCGAAATAGATCACGCCTGGATACACCAGTCCTACACCGTCCTTGCGGCGCCCAGAATCGTGACCCTCGAAGGGGCGGAAGCAAACATCCGCATTGGCGGCGACGTACCCTTGCAGTACTTCGAGTTTGTCGGCGATAACCGCTATGAATTGAAAAACTCCGATACGGCGCCCGGCATAGAATTGGCCGCCTCGTTCACTCCACTGGACAATCCAGCCAAGGTCGCATTGCGAATGACCTGCAACGTTGCCGCCGTCGCGGCACGCGCGCCGGTTGAAGGAACACAGTTGCCAGTGGGTAAACCCGACATTCGCACGTTGGCGAGTACGCTGGACACGCCGGAAGCAATTGAACTGGGTAAGTGGATGGTTTTGACGGTGCAAGACGATCAGGCAATACAATCGGAGGCGAGCACCCCGGCCGAGGCTCAGGTAAAGATTGCAGTCTACTTCCGCGTGACCGAGTACAAACCACAGGACTCCAAGGCGGAATAGAATTCACGCCGTACACGTCAAGGAGATGCGCTAATGCGAACCGCATGGATGGCCGCCTTGGGCATGATAGGCGCCTTGGCTTGGGGAGAATCGCAATATACCGTGGTGTATCAGAGTTTTCGTTTGAAAGCGCCGGCGGGCGAGGCGTTTCACCCCAAAGTGGATGGTGCCGTTGTGACGGGAGTAATTGAAGATGTCCCGGTGGAGTTGATGC
The DNA here is from genome assembly GCA_045863295.1 of Candidatus Hydrogenedentota bacterium. Taxonomy (GTDB): domain Bacteria; phylum Hydrogenedentota; class Hydrogenedentia; order Hydrogenedentales; family SLHB01; genus BTWA01. Next base: position 119,120 of record BTWA01000005.1, on the reverse strand, counting down.
CTGGATTAAAGCTGTCCGCGGAATTAAATGGCTTCTTGAAGTGGCATCCCGATTGGGCTCCGGGTAATGAATTCGCGGAGCAGGTGACCGATGCAAAGATCGCGGCTGACGCGGGGAAGCGATACCAGATAGTAAGCGAAGGCGAACCAATCGAGTATTTCGAACTGGAAAAGGATAACCTCTATCGGCTGAAACATTCGGAGTCCGCACCGGTATCCCGCATAGAACTTACGATTCAACCGGGCTCAGACGACCAATCAGTCAAGGTTGCTATGAAAGGAACCGACTCGGTTTTGGCGGGGCGCGTTCCCCTGGAAGGCGTGATGCCCGAGGTTGGGATGCCGAAATTCTCAAAGTCGGAATGGGACACGCTCACAGAAGCAAAGCTCGGCCGGTGGATCTTTGTTTTAAAGCGCGAACTGCCTGAATTGGAAAGCAACGAAACGGTGCGGACGGCGACTGAAGTGGATACGCTTTTCAAAATCGTGCTGAAGAACACGGTGCCCGCGGATTCTATGGGTAAGTCTGCCAATGGCACAGGGGCCCATGGCGGAATCGGGGGTGGGGGGTTCGGAGGTGGCAGCTTCGGAGGAGGATCATTCGGCGGTGGCATGAGCAAAGGAGGATTTGGCGGTATGCCAATTTCCGCCGAGGAAAACAATGCGGTCTACTCCATCCACTTGCTGCGGGTTCAATCCAATGTCCCCACCGGTACTCCATCCCGGCAGGTTTCGATAGAAGCTGCATTCTGCAAAGTGAATGTGGCTACTGCGGAAACCGCATTGAGATCGCTCCCTGAAGCAGACTCTATTGTCACTCACAAGGGTCAATTCAAAGCCTACCGGGTACCCGTCGATCCAGAAAAGACGGCCGAGTATAAACAGTCTATCCTGGATTCTTTTTCGCGCCATAAAGATACTGAAACGCTTTCCGCTCCTCGTGTGACTACGTTGCTTGCCGACAACGCGCGGGGGTACGCATCCAAAGTAGTGACTTCATCCAGCATCCGCGAATCGGATTCTTTTAAACCGTTGCTCAAAATGGATCCGGAGATTGTTGAATTCATGGGAAATCGAGGAGCCTTAATTGCTGATGTGGCCTCCGCTACGGCGGACGGCGTCGAGAAACTCTTCCCCACTGGAATCCTGCTCGGACTACGAATCCATCCAACCAACTCCATGGACACGTTTCGCGTGGAAATGCTGGCATATCACCGGCAGCAAGTGGTATTGAAACCACTCCCCGCATACAACACCGCTTCGCTTCGTGCAGATTACGAGTATTCCAAGGGCGATATATACATCTTCACCACACCCATGGGAGAAAAGTCGCTTTTGGCCATTGTGCTTACGATCGAAGAAGTGGCTCATACCGAAATACCCATCTACTCCGGTACACCCACGGAATTCAGGCTGAGAGACGTCGATGGAGACGGAAATACAGAGCCGGTGCCATTCGTGCCCCGTGGCGTATACGCTCCTCCTCCGCCCACGCGGGCGGAATAGGCGGTTCGAAAGTTCGAGGGCTTCGAATGTATACTGATGCGGTGTGTGTGGTCAGTAGCAATAGAACCCTCGGATGTCTGCTGTGCCCGATCCCATTTCACCTCCGAAGCTAACGCTCGCGGAAATCCAACGGGCGTTCAACTCCCGTGCTCACAAAGCCATCCCATCGCAGGATGCGCAACGAAAGGCCGCGGTCGCGGTCGCATTGCACGACGGCACGGATGGCCTGGAAATGCTGTTCATCCAACGCGCGCATCATCCCGAGGATCCATGGTCGGGCCATATGGCGTTTCCCGGTGGCCGACAGGACCCGGAGGACGACTCCACCGAGGCAGCGGCGCGCCGCGAGACCTATGAGGAAGTCGGTTTAAGAATTGCTCCGGATTCGCTACTGGCGAGGTTAAGCGATGTAACCGGCGGCCGCCTGGCGGACTTTCAACTATCGGTATCACCCTATGTTTACCATTGCCCGGTGAAACACGACCTCGTTTTGAACCACGAAGTCGCCGCTGCGGTATGGGTACCGGTATCCCATTTCAGCGATTCGGCCAACGTGCGCGAATATATATTTCCTCCCGATCCACTGCGAAGACTTTTTCCCAGCTTCCACTACCAAGGGTACACTATCTGGGGCTTGACCTATCGAATCATCGTGGATTTTATGCAGCCTCTGGGCGTGTCATTGCCGTTGGAATGGCCGGTGACCGACGTGGAATGATACCTTGGCTCGATAATGTACGTGGAAAGTGCCGGAAACCCGACTCGCAAACGCACGCAGTCGGTTTCGACCACCTCTGTGAGAAAGCCAAGATGGAGCCGACTTTATGTTGAGAAAAATTTCCTGCGGACTGATGCTCATCCCATTTGCCGCCAGCATCATCGTGCAATACAACGATCCCGATGGTGTTATCTGGATGCTCATTTATCTCTATCCGTTTGTCGTGACGCTCGTGGGATTGAAGCGAACCGACATTGCGTTCGCGGCTACAGGCGCGCTCGCATTTCTAGGCGTCGCATGGTGGTGGTTTCCCGTGTTGGAAAAGCCTTTTCTGGAAACGGAACAGGCCCGCGAATCCGGTGGGTTGGCCTTCAGCGGAATCTGGATGTTAATCCTGACCGTAGCCTGGGTGATCGAACGATCGCGTGCGGCAAAACCAGAAAGCAAAACGGCATGAAGAAGTACATCGCGGCCATCATAGTACTCGCTGTTTCTTCGCTTGGGGCGCATGCCGAATTCTCAGTGGCCACATTCAACGTGGATATCACGGCCCCCATGGGCCACGCGCTGATGGGAGGCGGCATCGCGCCGGCGGATCAAGTCATCGATTCGCTGTTTGCCAAAGGCTGCGTATTGCTCGGTGCGGAGAAACCGATTGTCTTTCTTGCTCTCGACTGGTGCGAAGTCCGCAACGACGCCTACGACCGGTGGCGAAGCGAAATTTCCGCGGCCGCCGGCACCCAGCCGGATCACGTACTGATGTCGTGCATCCATCAGCATGACACCCCCATCGCCGATCTGGAGGCGCAACGCCTCCTAGATGAACACGGTCTGAAGGGCGCGCTCGTGTTTACGGACTATCACGAAGACTGCGTACAGCGTGTGGCAAGCGCGGTGCGGGAGGCGTTACCCAACGCCGTGCCAATCACCCACTATGGCTACGGCGAAGGCGAAACGCACGAACTGGCCTCGAACCGCCGTGTCGAAATGCCGGATGGCGTAAACTACAACCGCACAAGCGCCACCGCCGACGCGGCCATGCGGGATCGGCCGGCGGGGGATAACGACCCCATGGTAAAATCCATAAGTTTCTGGAATGGCGATACGCCCGTCGTCGCCATGTATGCGTTCTCAATCCACCCAATGAGTTACTATGGCCGAGGCGATGTATCCGCCGACTTCGTGGGTATGGCACGCACGCGCATGCACGCCGAACATCCCGAAACGTTCCAGATCTATTTCTCTGGATGCAGCGGCGACACCATTGCCGGCAAGTGGAACGACGGAAATCCCAAGAATAGGCAAGTCCTCGCGGATAAACTGTATGCGGGAATGAACACCGCATTGGAAAGTACGGCGAGGGAACCCTTGGACGCCGTGCGAGTGAACGTGGCGAAAATCATGATTCCCGCACGGGATACCGGCGATTACGCGCCGGAAGTATTGAAAAGTACACTGGCCGATCCGTCCCGCAAAACCTTTGACCGCATACTCGCCGCAATGGGACTCAGTTGGCAAAGCCGGGTCGCCTCCGGGCAACCCGTCGATTTTCCGGCCGTCGATTTTGGCAAAGCCATCTATCTGTTAATGCCGGCCGAATCTTTCGTGGGCTGGCAACTGCGCGCACAGGCAATCCGTCCGGACCGGCTCGTCTTCGTGGCAGGGTATGGTGAATGCGCTCCGGGATACATTCCCACCCCACGCGCCATCGAAGAAGGATTTATCCAGGCCCACGACTGGTGCTGGGTGAATCCCGATGTGGCGGAGATAATGGAAACGGCCCTCGCTGAAGCATTGAAGTAGGCGAATGCTCGCCGTACCTTGGCCACCCCCGCAAGAGTCGCCCATTCCACTGAATGTGGAAGTAACGAATCCCGGGGTGCCGTTTCCACGGATCGTGCGCAGGGATGCGGCATCTCCCTGTTCATGCTATGATTACGGTTCGCCAAGGCGGGCGGGCTGCATTACTGAGAATTCGGGGCGGCTCGCCAACAGGATTGTATGAGCAACGCGTATTACCAATTTGAATGGCGGCAGTATTCGCAACAGAACCGCATTACACGTGCGGTTCAGAGGCTGATATTGCTGACCACGCTCACGTTCAGCCTGCAACTGCTGATCTTGATCCCTTTCGGGTTCAAACTCGGCAACTCGCTGGCTCCCTCGGCGTCGTTGGTGACCCAATGGTTTGCACTCCAGCCCCATCTCGTGTTGCAGGGGTGGATCTGGCAGCCAATCACGTATCTCTTCTTGCACGACGGGCTGATGCATCTGTTCGGCAACATGCTGGTGTTGTTTTTCTTCGGCCCCGATGTGGAACGAATTCTAAGCACGCGCAAATTCTACCGCTTCTATGTCTTCTGCGGCCTCGGCGGCGCCGCCGCGGCCATTGCATGGGCCGTGCTGCGCGCAAACGCCGTCTCTATCGTCGGCGCCAGCGGCGCGGTCTCGGGGATTATGGTGGCCTTTGCGGTGGCCTATCCACATCGCGAAGTGTTCATCTTCCCATTTCCAGTGCCCATAAAGGCGTGGTTTCTGGTGGTCATTATCCTGTTCATGAATGTCTTCATGAGCGGCGATACGAAAGGCGTGTCTGTGCCGGCACACCTCGGCGGCATGGCGGCAGGCTTTCTGTATATGAAAGCCGTGCCAAAACTGCGCGACTGGCAGGAAAAGCGCCTGCAAAATGAAGTGAAGCCGAAAGACGGCTTGGAGCGCCTCGGAGAGGCCGTCGACAATATCTTTAAATTCGAACAAAAGGGCCGCCGCAAATAGCAGCGCGAGGGGATCCGTGCTCAACGTTGGTTTTCAGGAATTGCTGATGGTCGTCGGACTGATCCTGTTTCTCGTGATCACCGGCCTGTGGACCCCGTTCATCCGCGCACTACGCGAGTTCCGGGGCGAAGCGCCGCAGCAACAAGCCCCCGCAACCGGCAAATCCGATCTGGAGCTGTGCTACCGCATCCTGGGCGTCTCCCCCACGTCGGCCTGGGAAGAAATAGAGAAGGCATACCGCCGGAAAGCCAAACAATTCCACCCCGATCTTGGCGGCGATGAAGACATGATGCGGGCAGTCAACGAAGCCTATGCAATGATAAAGAAGGTGCGAAGGTAAGATAGCGGCTATTCGGGGAATCCATTTCGCGCGCCACGCCCCAGCCCTGAGGGCTCCTTCATAATGTCAACCTCCCGCACGCGTGCCAGCGCCGCGCTCATGCCAAACCATCCCGAAGGAACCCATTCCGCATACTGGAGCGCCTCTTCCAATGGGACCGGCGCAAAAACAGTGTCACGCAAATGGTGAATCAGCTTTAGCGTCATAAACGCCCCGAACCAACGATGATATTGACCCATAATCGTCCGGTCATCCGCGGCATTCGACTGTATCCGCTGCCAGACCAGCGAGAATTGCACCTGCTCCAGAAACGCGCGCAACGCAGGATGAATACGTTCCGCGAGATGGATCAATTCCAAATCCGTAGCATCCGGCTGGACGGCCGCTATCCATGCGCGCACCACGCGATAACATTCCGGACGATAGACCGTATACGTCTCCTCCGGCTGCTCCAGAAACTGCTGCATGCGAGCCCCCGTGCCAAACGGAACCCGGTCGGAAGGGCGCGGCGACGGTTGCACTACGGTGTCTTCAATGCCGTGAATCGGACCCGTCTTCGCCAGCTTCTCCAGAAAGTAGAAATCCTCGCCGGCTTGAAGCTTGCTCATTCCACGAACCACGGCGTAGGCCTGCGCGGTACAGGCCATGCAAGACCCCACCGTGTGAAAGGCATACGGTGATCGGGCATAGCGCAATCCAAGTACATGATACCGCAGAAACAATTCGTACTGCGTGATGCCCCAGTTTAGTTTTTCGTCCTCTTCCATTGGATGCGCATAACGCAGCACCGCGCCCCATGCGTCTCTACCGCGCCTCCACGCGTGGATGGCCGGCAGGTAATCTCTGTCTACCTGCGTGTCGGCGTCAAGGCAGACAATCGTGGCGCGGTCTTGCTCCGCCTCCGCAAGAATGTGCAGCGCCCAGTCCATGCCAATCTTGCGGGCAAGCCCGACGCCCCCCTTTGCAGGCAGTTCACGGCCCGGCGAGGAAGCGTCGACAAAGCTAACCCGCACTGGAGAATTTGGATTGCCGGCTACGTCGCGCAAAAATTCCAAGGTATCTTGATTGGAATGAAGCACCGACGCCGGCGTGCGGTCCGGGGCACGGTTGTTCACCACGCACAACACAAGAGTCTTGCAAAGAAAATGCGCCGGATTGTCTGCCAGGCTTTTCAATGTGCGCGGCAGCGTGTTGCGCTCGTTGTACGCGGGAATCACAACAACGGTGTCGGCATCCAAAGTATTCACGTTGCTCATGGGCCACTCGCCGCAGCTCCCGTGATTCTTCAAATACCGGTGAATAAGCGATCGGGCATCTTTCGTCATTGGAAAGACGTTTCGCGCGGCCTGAAACCGTGTGCGGCGAGGATCCCAACCGCCGTCTTGGCATCGCCCCGCGCTATCCAGTGAATCACATGCCCTTGGCGCTCCATGCGGCGAAACCAGGTCTCCTGTCGCTTGGCGAATTGGCCGATTGCAACGTGAAGCTGCTGATGCAACGCTTGTTTGCTGGCGATTCGGCCCGAGAGGTAGTCTTCGACATAACGGTATTCCAGCCCGAGAAATTGCAGCTTTTCGCGAGGCACCCCTTGCCGGATCAGTCCGCTCACCTCGTCAATCAATCCATGCTCCAGCCGATGCTTCAAGCGCTCGCCTATCAGTTGTCGAAGATCCTCGCGCGGCCAACGCGCGCCCAATAGTATGGCCTTGAAACGCGGCGCCGGTTCGGGCTCGTGAATCCGGCTGTATTCCGCAATCTCGACCGCCCGGACAAGACGCGATCGCTCGGTAATGTCGGTGCTGTTGTGCATGTCAGGCTTTAACCGGCTCAAGCGCGCGCGCAAAGCCTCATCGGACAAGGCGGCCATTTCCCGCCGCAATTCGGCGTTCTCCGGTACGTCAACCATACGGTACCGGCTCAGCACCGCGTCGAGGTAAAGTCCCGTGCCGCCAGCGACAATTGGAACAACTCCTCGTGAGAATAAATCAGCAAGTGTGCCAAAACAGTCCCGCTGGAACCGGAATACGCTGTACTCTTCTTCCAGTCCGGCCACGTCGATCAGGTGGTATCGCACGGCATTCGGCCCGGCGCCGTATAGGCTCAGGTCTTTCCCGGCTCCAATATCCAATCCACGGTACACCTGCCGCGAGTCGGCGGAAATGATTTCCCCCCCAAACGTTCGCGCAAGCTCTACTGCAAGCCGGGTTTTGCCGGATGCCGTGGGTCCCAATACCACAATCAAATTGTATTCGCGGTCACTCATCGGCAGCATGGTAGCAGGATGAACCGCCTGGGAGAACTCACGATGAGTTTGCCGCCAAAATGCGAGCCGGAACCGGTCTGGCCAAACGCCCCGCGTCTCGCGCCAGACCGGGCGTTTCCACCCTACCGGTTTGTGCCGGGTCTGAATCCGCACCCGACGGGACATCCGCGGGGGCATTCGCGCGGCGCACATCTCACACCCCTGCCGCTGCATCCCTGGCGCGATTGCATAGACTACCTCTGGGGAATCGACTTGTACCACAACGGCTATTTCTGGGAAGCGCATGAAGCCTGGGAGAACCTCTGGCAACGCACTCGCGAGGGCTCCACCGACCGTTACCTGCTGCAAGCGCTAATCTTCAACAGTGCGGCCCAACTTAAGGCTCACTTGGGTAGCGATCGCGGTGCCCGCATTCACAGCAAACGAGCCATGGACAGGATCGCGACCGTGAAAGCTTCGGGAATCTTAACCGAAGAACAACGCCTGGGACTGGACCTCGATGCGCTCGCGAATAGGATTGAATTGCACTACGGCGAACTCTGGAAAGGTGCTCTCGACGTAAAAGGTCCGGCCCCGCGTTTGCAGGTAACAGAATTGACTGCATAGAGTATAGTACACGCGCAACGCGGGGTTGGGGTGTGCTGTTTTCAAACAGGTAGCGGGACTATGCGCGTTTCGTCAATTGTCGTGTCGGCCGCCTTTGTATGTGCGAACCTTTGTGCCCAAATGTCCGCTCCCCATGCATTCATCCCCCCGGACTCTCCGCTCAACGTCCAGCCTGGCCCCAAATCGATTGCCGACGGGACGCTGCAAACCTATCTGAACTACGTGGATGCCGTCCACGTGATAACTTCTTTCCAAGGCAAAAACGCCCTGCTGGAAACCGAAACAGAACCGTCCGGCGTTCATCAAGTGGGGCGCGGATTGCCTCTACATATCCTGTCCGCCGATTTGTTCGGCGAAGGCAAATGGGATGGCCCGGTCTATTTTCGTTCGGCCGCGCTTCAATCCGCCGACGCCGAAGGCATGCGCTTGTTCCTGGATTTATCCACCCTCAACCAGGGCGAGGAAATCTACGTGGTAGATCCTACCGGCCCACGCGCCTTCGGACCGTTTACAAAATCCGACGCCGTCGAGGGAGGCCGCTGGACCCCCACAATCCAAGGCGACACCGCAATTATTATCGCAACCGGATCGACACAATCGCTTCCGTCGTTCGAGATCCTGGGATTGTCCCACTTCTTTCGGCCGCTTTCGGACACGTTGAAATTGTTGCCCTGTCACAACAACATCGCATGCGACAACGACTCGATGGCGCAACAAGTCTCCACTGGTATCGGATTGATGGTCACGTCCGGCGGCACCACGCTGGACAGCACGGTATGCTCGGGCGCGTTGATCAACAATCCGGACACGCAAGCATTTGAACCGTATTTCCTCACTGCATGGCATTGCGTGCCCGACTACCTCTTTCCCGGCCAGGTGGACATTATATGGGACTATCGCGCCTCGGGATGCGGATTGGACGATCCGCCCGGCTTGGCAAGCCTGCCTCGAAGTGACGGTGAAGTCGTCCTCTCTTCCAACGCAAGCCTCGACGTAACCCTCATGCGGTTGTCGTCCGTGCCTGTGGGTTCGCTGGGCCGGGCCTATCTCGGATGGGTGGCCGAAACACCGTCAATAGGCGAGGCGGTTCTCGCAATTCATCACCCCAACGGGTCGCACATGCGAATCACCTATGGAACCGTTCGAGGCACCAACGAATTCTCCGATTGCTTCGTCCAGCAAATCCACGTCAACTACACAAACGGCACTACCGAACAAGGCTCGTCCGGATCGCCTGTGCTGCTGCCCGGCAAGGATTACCGCATCGTAGGCGTAACGAGCAACGGACCGGACATGTCCTGTACGGTTACCACATACAATGACGACTGGCTGGGCTCAGTGCCGGATTTCGCGTTACAGGCATCCGGATTCCTCAGCGGCACCACCCCGCCTCAGCCCGACTCCGTGCCCCACGGCTATTGTGCAAGCTGGAATCCGGTACAACCCCTGTGTCCCGCGGCACTCCTGTTCAAAGACAATCCGGGTATCCTGGCAGGACTGCGCTCGTTCAGGGATTTGGGTTTGAACAAATACGCTGCGGGTCGCGTCGTGGTAAACGGATACTACAAAGTCGCACCGGAGATGGCCCGCTGGGTAGCGACACCGGGTGTGGCACGAAACGCGTTCACGGCGATCGCGCTTCCCGTAGCGGAATGGGGAAATCGAATGGATGTAACAGGCCAAAGCCAGGCCGGTACAAGGTCTATACATGGTACAATGAACCCAACTTTGCCCGCGCAAAGCGGACTCGAAGCGCCCACAAAGGAGTAATCCATTGCGCCAACTGGGTTTAGCAATACTTATCGCATCTACGGCCTACGCGCAAGCCGGCCAATTCGCAGATTACGCGTATCAGGCGCCCGTCGCGGCCAAATCGCTTGACACATTAAGCGCATTACCGTTGGAAACCGTACAGAATTATCTAACCCAGGTCGATCAAGTGCACGCGTTCGCGCCATACCTGGGAAAGAACGAAGCCCTGAAATCCTTTGAAACCGACCGAAAAGTCCTGCGCGTCGGCGCCGGATTCGCCGCGGACATGTCCGGCATCCCGCTCTTCGGCTCGAGTTTCCAAGACCAGGAATACACGGTCTTCTTGGCCGCCATCGTTTCGGCAGATGCCACGGCACTCCGCCTCATCGTCGACTTGTCTCAACTTGCCGAGGGCGAGGAGATCTATGTGGTCGACACCGTGGGAGGACGTGCATTCGGACCGTATACGCAAGAGGACAGCATCCCCGAAGGCAACTGGCTCCCCACAACCGAGGGCGATACAGCGTTGCTGGTCGCGCGCACACCCGGCAACACCCCTCCAGCCATTGAACTCCAGGGCGTATCGCATTTCTTCCGATCGGCGGCCGAACTCAAAGCGGCCCTGTCGTGCAACATCGACGTGAATTGCGAGTCCAATTCCACGGTCCAGAACCTGTCCACCGGCGTGGGCGTGATGGTTATCCCGAGCGGTAATTTCGACAGTGCGCTGTGCTCAGGCGCGCTCATCAATAATCCGGATACGGCGGAAAACGAGCCCTACTATCTCACGTCGTGGCATTGCGTGCCCAGTTACGCCAATGCAAATCAAGTGGACATCCTCTGGGACTTTCGAACGTCAAGTTGCAACGCAAACGATCCTCCGTCTTTTTCTTCGCTGCCTCGAAGCAACGGTGTGTCCGTGCTGGGCACAAGCAGCACCTTGGACCTCACGTTGATGCGGCTCGATCAAGTCCCCGGCGGCCCCTTGGGGCGTGCCTATTTGGGTTGGGAAACGCGCGCCCCGGTCGTCAATGAAAACCTTGTAGGCATTCACTTCCCGCGCGGCGAATACATGCGCATTTCGTATGGCCAGGTAAAAGCCATCAACCAGGCTTCCTCCGGGTTTGTAAAACAGACGTATGTGGACTGGAACAACGGCGTAACGGAAGGAGGGTCGTCGGGAAGTCCATTGCTGCTGGTCGCGTCCGCCTATCGCATCACAGGCACACTCAGCAACGGCCCTACGCACAGTTGCACCGATACCCGTTTCAACGAAGATTACTACACCTCGTTTCGCGATTTTTACCCGACCATTCAGAATTATGTGAAGGGTACCAATCCGGGTCCGGGACCCGGAACGGACACCGGCATCTGCCCCGCGGAAAAGGCATTCAAGGATTACCCTGGCGCAATTGAGGCCCTGCGTAGTTTCCGCGACCAGACGTTGCAGCCGACTGCGATGGGGCAAGGCATCGTGAGCGCATATTACTTAGCTGCGCCGTTCCTGGCGGATGTCGTTGAAACGTCGCCCCTGGCGGCAAGTGCATTTCGAAAAGCCAGTTCGCCGTTTGTGTATCTCGGTGAGCGCAACCGCGAATTTACCGTGAGTCGAACACCCATCGTGGCGCCGGTATCGCGGTGAATCAAGCTCCGGTGCGTTCGGTGGCGCTGACGGACGGCGAGGGCCAGGTGGCGTAGAGCGCGCGAGTGATGACAATGGAAACCAGCGCGAACGGCAATAAGGCAAGCTCCACCCACCAAGTCGAATGCAACTGCATGAATCCGCTGAGATGGACGTAACCGGCAACGACATCAATGGCGGTGAGCAGCAAAAAGCCCCACCAGAAATAACGGCCGCGTCCCGTAGCGAGACCGTAAAATACCAGCGCCCGGGATCCAACATGACAGGCAATTGCCAATACACGCTCCACCGGCGCAATGGCCCAACCTACGGGATTCAATTCGTACGATCCGTGAAGCATCGCCGAAAGTTGAGAATGCACCTGCTCAGAACCCAGGGATGCCGCGTACCCCAGCACCATGCCGGCACCCAACAGAAATGCCTCGACCGCGCCCGCGCCGACTCCGACGGCAATGGCGGCAGATCGATGTCGAAAGGCGTTGGGAATAAGCCTGCCCAACACCCACACAAATCCTACTTCGAACACGCCCGTAAGCGCACCGATATAAATGGACCCGGCCACCATGTAGAAGGCATAAGAGAGGTTCTCGGATAGTATGGGAAGCAACAACGGATGAAAAATCCAAGCGCTGACCACTTTGCCCAGCATCGCAACAAACCACGTCAGCGCGCCCAATGCAAACCATCGCCATGCCGCGCCGGTGCCGAAACGCCACCCAATTAATACGCAGGCGGCGACGGCAATCATGAGCGCCCCGGAAAAAAGGTAGGGGGTTAATACGTCCATGGACATCCCGCGTCACCCATGAACCCGCGAACGCGTATGGCAACGGTTATCGAACAAGATTTGCCGCCGCTTCCATGGCTGCTTCCGTCAACAATCGTCCCGCGTGTTGATCCACGCGCGCGACCGCCTGTTCGTATCCTCCGGTAAACACGGCCCTCGGAGTGACAATGTAACCAATATAGCCATTTGCATAGCCAACCAGAATCATCGGCCGATCAAGGGTTTCTCGTATCCGTCGCTTCATTTCTAATCCGTACTCTACAAATAGTTCGCCGGGTATCCCTACAGACACCATCGGTCCAATCTGTATCACGTGCGCCGAAGCATTCGCCGCGTCGCGCATACCATCGGGATTCTTTTCGATCCAACCTGCCACCATCGCCGTGGTTTCCGCCGCGTCGGCCGCGCGCAATAATTTTGCAACGGTTCGCTCGTCCGCGCCATCCGCTTTGGCCTTTTCGGCCGCCGCTTTGGCGGCTTCCAAGCGCGCCTCTGCTTCGGGTACCGGCGGAACCTCGCGAAGGCCCACAGTCACTTCCTCGAACTGGGACAATACGCGCGAATCTGCTTTGGGCCGAATACGCATGGAAGTCTCCACTACGCAACCCGCCACCAAGGTCCCCAGCCGCTCCACTTCTTTGAACGGATCCCCCTGACGATGCATCGTCACATCGCCGCATGCCCCCTGGGTATACAATGCAATTCCGCCCAACACCGCCTCGACGGTGTCCGACGCCTTACCCGGATATTCGCTGGACAGCAGAAGATTTCCGCCGCCCAGAATGACGGGATGGCCCGTGAAATTGATCAACGTTGCAATGGTCGTATATCCGTCGGTCTCCGTTAATCGCAACACACCCAGTTGCGGATCCACCAGATCGTTGTTTTGTTGCCGGTTGCGCGTGATGCCGTCCAGTTCGCCGTACGCAAAACCCACGTGCGCGGGCGTCAGACCGGCATGCGCCTCCTTCACGGCCTCCGCTATTTGGTCGCGAAGAAAGGTGAACAGCTTCTCGTTGAATTCGCCACGGTACTCCAATTGCCGCTCGATGCCCGAGGGTCCCGAATGGCTATGGGTGGCGCTGATGAGGATGTTCTCCGTGGGAATCCCCAATTCGCCGTGAATCGCCTCGCGCGATGCAATCACCAGATCTTTGGACACGGCAACCAAATCAGTGGTCACAACAGCCACGGTCTCGCCGCCCGATCGGCACACCAACGCGCGTGCGTGAATAGGCGAACTTACGCCCTCGAAATCCGTGACTCGATCAAAAAACCCACCCATGCGCGTCGGAAACGGCGGCACAATACTGCGCTTGGCAGCACCGGCCTCCAGCGTCGGCGCGGCTTCCTGGGCGTCGGCTGTCAATGGCAATGCAAGAAAGAGTGCCAGGCCAAAAAACACGAACCGCTTCATGTCGAAGTCTCCTGTTGCCACATATGATTTAGCGGGCCATGGCCATGGCCAATGGAAAGACTGCGCCGAATGGCCTCGGTCAGGTAGATCTTGGCGCTTTCGACGGACTCGACAACGTCCATCCCCTTGGCCAGATTGGCGGCGATGGCAGCGGAATACGTGCAGCCGGTGCCATGCGTGTTCTTCGTCTCGATGCGCGGCGCCGTAAACGTGACGAAATTCTCGCCGTCGTATAGCCAATCGACCGCATCCGGACCGGCCGCATGACCGCCCTTGATGAGTACATGCCGTATCCCGAAGCCATGAAGGCGTCGTGCGGCTTCCTTATAGCTGTCCTCCCCGGTGAGTTCAATGCCGGTTAATACCGCCGCCTCCGGCAGATTCGGCGTGATCACCAATGCGCGCGGTAGAAGTACACGGACAATCGCTTCGCGCGCGCTTTCCCGCAATAGGGAATCACCGCTTTTCGCGACCATCACCGGATCCACAACCAATTTCGTGATTCCGTTGCGCGTTACGGCATCCGCCACAGCTTCCACGATTTCCGCATTGGACAACATGCCTGTCTTGGCAGCATCCACACCAATATCGGCCGCTACGTCGTCAATTTGTTGCGCAACAAACGCCGGCGGCATTTCCACCACACCGCTGACGCCGTACGTGTTCTGCGATGTCACCGCAGCAATCGCGGACATGCCATACACGCCAAGCGCGGCAAAGGTCTTCAAATCGGCTTGGATGCCCGCACCACCGCCGGAATCGCTCCCCGCAATGGTCAACGCCTTGGGAATGAGGGCCTCACTCATAGGAAATCACCCCCGCCACGCACGCGGTCATCAAACAAGCAAGCGTACCCGCCACCAGCGACTTTACGCTTAGCGCGCAAATCTCCGACCGCCGCTCCGGTGCAAGCACGTCCAATCCGGCAATGCCAATCGCCATGCTCCCGGGATTGGCAAAACCGCACAGGGCATACGTGGCAATCATGCGTGCCCGAGGGGAAATGGCGCTTTGTTCAATCATGGCCTTCAAATCCAGGTACGCCAGAAATTCGTTCAGCACCGTCTTCTTGCCTATTAACTGCGCAACCGCGCCCGCATCGCCAAGCGGCACGCCCAGCAATACAGCAAACGGATAGAACACAAATGCCATCAGCCGGGAAAATGTAAGCGGCTCGTCCAAAAACCAACCCGTGGCCCCTTTCAAAAGGAGGTCCAAAAGATAAACCGTGGCCACAAACGCCAACACCATGGCGCCCACCTGCAGCGCCATATTCAACCCCTGCGACACCCCTCGCGCGGCCGCATCAATCAGGTTCGTGCTTTCGACCTCTACCGCAACCCGCGTTTCACCGGAAGTTGCAGGTGTGCCCAACTCCGGCACCATGATCTTTGCAATTACAATCGCCGCGGGCGCACTCATAAGCGACGCCGACAGCAGATGTCCCGGCTCCGCGCCAAAACTGGCGTAAATCACCAGCACGCTCCCGGCAATCGTCGCCATAAACGTGGACAACACGGTAAACAGCTCCGATCGCGTCATACCTTTCACATAACCGCGGACCGCCGAAACCGCTTCGATGCCCATGAAGATGAGCAGCCCCGCCGCGAACGTCTCCGCGCCGGAGGTCTTCAAGGTGCGCCGCATCACCCACGCAATCCCCGTTACCAGGAACTGGATTACGCGCAGGTGGTGTAAAATGGCGGCAAGCGTGGAAACAAAAATGATCACAGGCAGCACCTGAAACGCAAACAGGGCCCCGAGATTGGCATCAGTGGACAGGGATCCGAACACCATCGTGGCCCCCTCCAGCGTGGACGACGTCAATATATGAACCGTCTGTTGCATACCCGAAAAAACAGCGCCTTTAAGGGGTGTCTTCAGGATGACGAGACCAATCGCAAACTGCAGTGCAACACCCCAGACCACCAGCCGCCATGGCGCCGCCTTGCGGTTCTCGGACAGCACCCACGCCAGCATCACCATGGCGCCAAGGCCAATTAAACTGATAAAGCGGTATTGAATCCCGTCCACGAAGTCGAAAACCCTCCTCAAGTTAATCGCGCGTGAGTGTAGCACGCCAGCATTTTCAGGGGAATCATATACCCGCCGGACGTGCAGCGTGGACAATCAACCGGTCGTGCCGCCGCCGCCGCGAGATCGCGTTCCACTACAGCCTTGTCATCATTTCCCCATGTGGCAGAGTATGTATAAGTGAGAGGCAACCGGGGACCCCTAAGTGGAAGCGAAAAACGGACAACTCGCGTGGCTCATGACAGCGCCTTCAGGCGATTCGGAAGAATCGGCCTGGGTGAGCGCCGCCAAAACGGGGGATTTGTCCGCCTTCGACGCCCTGCTGGTCCGCCACGAGGCGCTGGTCTTGCGAACGGCGCTACGCCTGCTCGGAAACCGCGAAGACGCTCAGGATGCCGCGCAAGAGGTGTTCCTGCGGCTCTTTCGCCACTTTGACCGGTTCGACGGGTCGCGCCCGCTGGAACCCTGGCTCTACCGGTTGACGGTCAATGCCTGTCGCGACGCCGCCCGCAGGAGAATGCGAACGGCGGTTACGCTGTCCCGCGTGGAAGCGTCGGCCACGCGGGGAACACCAGGCGCCGCCGACGCCGGATTGCGGCGCGAAGAGCGCGAGTCATTTCTGCAACGCGCCCTTCACACACTGACTGAACGTGAGCGCACGGCCGTTGTACTTCGCGATTTGGAAGAACTGCCTGCCCGCGAAGTGGCGAAAGCCATGAACTGTTTCGAAGTAACGGTGCGGACGTACCTGCGCAGAGCGCGCCTGAAGATGAAACGGTTCTATGAAGCCGAAAAGGAACGATCTCATGACGTGTAAGACCTGCGAAAAGCAGATCGCCCTCTGGGTGGCGGGCGATACGGGTAAACTCGTTTCACTGGCAATCAGGAGTCATCTCGCGCAATGCGGGCATTGCAAACAATTCGCAAATGAGTTGAGGCAAAGTCAGGAAATGTATAAGGCAATGCACACCTCGCGCATAGACGAGGCGGACTGCAAAGAACTGCGGGAACAGGTGCGTGCCGCAATCCTCAAGGAGACGCCGCAGAAGTCGTTTCGTTGGTCTCCCGCGGCGCAAATTGGCTGGGTTGCAGTCACAGCGTTTATTGCATGCGGCGCCGCGCTCTATTGGATCACCCAGGAGAGCAACGTCAACGACGCGGGAATTGAATCCACCTCGCAAAGGTCCATCGCAAAGTACGATCCGGTACCCCAGGAGAGAATTGTCCCTGACTCGGATCTGGCCCCCGTCGATGCGCCCAAATCCCCGCGTACACCCTTGAAACTTTCACAGATCCGTCTGGCAACAGATGATCCCAATGTGGTCATTATTCTGGTGACCGACAACGAAGGAGGTTCGTCATGAAACAATATCCGCTGCTGGTTTTTATGCTGGCTTGTAGCTTTGTGTGTTCGGAAGCACTGAACGCGGAAGCCCAGGAACAGAGAAAACCTGTGCCTGCCGCCTTGGACTACACGGATGAAGAATTAGCCCACTTGGCCACATTGGCGCAAACCCATATGAACGCCTTTGCGCAAAAATCGGCAGACACTCCCGATGCCGAGGCAAAACGCGAAACGGATGAAGTGTACGAGGTCCTCAATTTCGCAAAAAAGGCGGCTGAATCCTTGACGGCTGAAACGCGCGTTTTTCAACTCTCCCATGCGGAAGCGCAGGAAATCGCCCAGATGGTCAGCCTACTCAACGTAAGAGCCGTCGAGGCCGCCAGTTCCAACAGTATCGTCGTCATCGGGCCGGCCCGTCTCATGCCGGCTGTGGAGGCGATGATTGACAGCCTCGACGTGGTGAGAAAAGATCCCGATTCGGAGAATACCGATCGAAATGTCGAGCTGACCATGTACTTACTGCAAGGGACTATGGAAGGCGAACCGCAAACATTGCCCGACGCACTGGGTGAAGTCGTCTATCAATTGACGGAAACTTTCCCCTACAAATCATACAAATTGATCGACACGCTGTGGATTCGGGGGCGGGAAGATTCCGAAACTTCGACTTCAGGCGTCTTGCCGGTCGACGTCGAAGGCGCTAAGCGAAACTACAACCTGATGGTGAATCAGCTACGCATCGCCGGCTCCGGCGAGAACAGTCGCATTCAACTCGACGACTTTGTCTTTGGCACGGAATACATCTCGCCCCCAACTCCGCTACCGGAAGGATCGCCCGCGCGTCCGCCCATGCGGGTCCCTGCGGGTTCCATGTCGGAAACCGGCATTCGCGCCAACGTGGACTTGAAGGTCGGACAAAGCGTGGTCGTTGGCAAGAGCAACCTCTCCGGCGGAGAGGACGCCATGTTCGTGGTCGTCACCGGCAAGATCGTGGAATAGCCAAAAAAGCGAGGGCCATCCCACCGGGATGGCCCTCGCTTCAATCAATCCAATTGCACTTACGCCCAGGTCATCGCCGATTTCTTCTGGAAAATCAGCACCTTCTTCAGGAAATCAACGGCCTTGGACAACCCTTCGAAGCTCGACATCAGGCTGTCTTCATGCTCGATCGACAGGACGCCGTCGTAACCCACCATCCGCAGTGTCGAGACGAAATCGTTCCACCAGTCGAAGCCATGCCCATACCCGCACGTGCGGAACAGCCACGACCGGTTCAGCTCGTCCCCGTAGTGCTTCGTGTCAAGCACCCCGTTGACTTTCGCGTTTTGCTCGTAGACTTTCGAATCCTTCGCGTGCACGTGGAAAATGGCCTTGCCGCCCAGCGCGCGCACCGCATCCACCGGATCGATGCCCTGCCAGAAAAAGTGGCTGGGATCGAAGTTGGCCCCGAGATTCGTCCCACACTCCTTGCGAATCTTCAATATCGTCTCCGGGTTGTAAACAACAAAACCAGGATGCGCTTCAAACGCAACCTGTACACCGTTGTCTTTCGCAAACTGCGCCTGCTTCTTCCAATACGGAATCACCTTCTTTTCCCACTGCCAATTCAAAATCTCGAGGTAATCCGGCGGCCACGGACACGTCACCCAATTCGGCTTGGTCGACTTTTCGTCCGATCCGGGACAGCCCGAAAAATCGATCACGGTCTTCACGCCCAACTCTTTGGCGAGCTTGATCGTGTCGGTCTGCACTTCGATGTTCTTCTTCGCGAACGCAGCATCGGGGTGCAGACAATTGCCATGGCAGCTCAACGCGCTGATCTCAAGTCCCTCGCCCTTCAGCAGCGCCTTCAATTCGTCGCGCTTCGGCTTGGACGCAAGCAACTCCTTCGCCGGGCAATGCGCGCTGCCAGGGTAGTTGCCGGTGCCCAACTCCACGGTATCAAGTCCAAACGGCCGCAAAATCTCCAGTACATCCTTGAGGCTTTTGTCGCTGAACAAAACCGTCAACACGCCTAACTTCATGTTTCGGTCCTCCCTCCAGTTGCGCCGTCGTGGCGCGGTTCCCCTTCTCGTTCGTCAAATCGAAACAGTGCCAAGGCGTCGGCCCGGTACGCGAGTCGCCGCCCTTCTCTCGTCAACAGCAAATAACACTTCGCCACACACAGGTACACGTACGTGAAACAGACCGTAAGCGCCAGAAAATACAACGCACTGAGTGCGGCCGGCAGCCCGGGATTCAACAGCAGACGGACCAAAGGCATGCCTACCGCATACACAAGCCATGCCGGATACACGGCCATCACAACTCCCAACCCTGCGCGCTCGGCCACGCTGAGCGCGCCGCAAAGTACCTTTGCCTGATGCGATTGCCACGGCCACCACATTGCGCTACGTTATTTCACCGCCTCCCACTTTCGCGTCTTAGCAGACTTCTCAACCGCATCCAGCACCAGCTGACACTGCACGCCATCCGCAAACGTGGGATAGGTCACTTTCTTTTTGCCCAACTGACTCACGAAGTCATACACCTCGTGTACAAACAGGTGCTCATAACCGATGATGTGCGCCGAAGGCCACCACGCGCCAGCGTACGGATGCCCCGGATCGGTCGCGTGTATCGTGCGGAAACCTTGAAGCGTCTCGGGGTCCGCGGAATTGTAGTACTGAAACACGTTCATGTTTTCCAAATTCCACACCACCGATCCCTTGCTGCCGTACACTTCAAATACATGGTGATTTCGCCGACCCGGAGCAAAGCGCGTCGCCTCGAACGTCGCAAGCGTCGGCTTACCCGCAAAACGCGCAAGAAAAATCGCAGCGTCATCAACGGTCACTTTGCCCCGCTTCTTCGTCGTCTTACCTTGGCTCTTGGTGATACCGGTGTCCGCCTCCGCAATCGGGCGCTCCGTAACAAACGTCTGCATCGCGGAACTGACTTCCGCAATCGGACCAATCAGGTTGTGGCACATATCAATAATATGCGCGCCGATATCCCCAAGCGCGCCGGAACCCGCCAAATCCTTCTGCAACCGCCACACCAGCGGAAACTCGGGATCGACAATCCAGTCCTGCTGATACGCCGCACGAAAATGAAAGATATCTCCCAGCTTGCCCGACTGAATCAAATTCTTGATCGTCGCCACCGCTGGCGCGAACCGGTAGGAAAATCCGCACATGTGGCTCACGCCGGCCTTTTCAACCGCCTTGAGCATCTCTTTGGATTCTTTGGTCGTGTTGGCTAATGGCTTCTCGCAAAGAATGTGCTTGCCTGCCTTCGCCGCTGCAATCGCCATAGGCGCATGTAAATTGCCGGGAGAGGATACATCGACAATGTCGATGTCCTTCCGCTGCACCACCTCTTCCCAGTTCGTGCTCGCTTCTTCCCATCCCATCGTGTCCGCCGCATCCTGCGTCTCTTTCGGATTGCGGCCGCAAATCACTTTCGGCACCACCTCATACGGCAAATCGAAAAACTTGTTCACCTGCCGGAACGCGTTGCTGTGCGTCTTTCCCATGAACTTGGTGCCGATGAGTGCCACATTGAGTTTCTTCTTGGCCATGATTCTCCCTCCTTCGCTGCCTTGAAACGGATACCCCGCCATTATAGATACCGGGCGCCTCGTTGAAAAGCACCGCGAACGCGGACCGAACCCGCCACTTGCCCTCGCCCGTCACGACCCCTATGATGGAAGCTGAATAGCGCACGTTTTCTGACTCTGGGGAGGGGACACCATGAAACCGAATCGGTCTGTTCGCGTACTCGTCGCTGTCATCGGAATATTCTGCATGTGGCCCGGGCAGGCACCCGCGGAATTGCCCATACCCGAAAATCCACAATGGACCCCTGTCCGCGACGAAGTATATCTGCAGGAAGTCGAAGGCCGCCTGGAAACCACCTACCCGTTAACCGCTGCGGCCGTATTGGAAAATGTCCTGTACGTGGGCGCGGGTAACGGCGTACTGCGGCTCGAGGGGGAATCCCTCGTCGCGGCCGGCGGCCCCTCCAGCGCGGTAAACCGGCTGAAGGCCCTGAATGGGTCCCTGTACGCCTTCACGCCCGAGGCAACATGGCAGTTCACGGACGGCACCTGGAACCAACTCCAATTGGAACCCGCCGTCGATGCGTGTGTGCACCTCGGCAACGTGATATTGGCCTCCCCCACGCAACTGTACCGATTAAACGACGGCCAACCCGCTCCCCTCCTCAAGGCCCCCTCCCGTCTCCCCATCCTGGGAGTCGCGTCGTACGCAGAAACTATCTATGTCCGTCACCAGGCCCAGGTCGGTTTCCTCATTGACGGCGCCTTGGAATATGACGACGTCAAAGACTGGGGACACCTGCCCCTCGGCTCCGTCACGCGTGACTTGATGTCATTCGGCAGTGCCTTAATGGTCCCAACTGACAAAGGTCTCGCCGAACTGCGCGGCATGAGCTGGATCGCGATTACAGGCAAACAAGGCCTCTGTTATGAAGACACCACCTGCGTCGCCCGCGGCTTTGAAAAGGAAGACTACTGGGTCGGCACAACGCGCGGCGCCATTCGATATGTCGACGGAGAATACCAGTACTTCGGCTATCAGCGCTGGATCCCCAACGATAAGGTGAATGCCATCGCATGCGGCGACAAGGTCGCCTACATCGCCACCGACGGAGGACTCGGAATCATTCGATATGAACCGTATACGCTGCAGAAGAAGGCTGCGTACTACGAGCGATGGATAGAGGAATGGGGCATGCGCCGCGTCGGATTCATCTGCACCCTCACATGGGACGAGGACCGCGGCGAATGGGTTCGGTTCATCAGTGACAACGACGGCGGCTGGGCCGCGCACCTCATGAACGCCTATTGCTTCAAATACGCCGTCACCAAAGACCCCAAAGTGCGCGAACAAGCCATCGAAGTGTTCCGCACCATCAAATGGTGCGAGGAAATCACGCCCATCGACGGATTCCCCGCGCGCGCCATAGCCACCGTCAGCGAACCGTCACAACTCGCCGCCACCGGCTCAGCGGGCCTGCCCTCGGAATGGAACCCCACCCCCGACGGACTGTGGCTGTGGAAAGGCGATACCTCCAGCGATGAAGTGGATTCCCACATTCAATCCTGCATGATCTTTTACGAACTGGCCTCGCACGGAAAATCGAAGGTCGCTGTCATTGAACACATAAACCGTGTCGTAGGCCACATTGTCGACCACGGCTGGACCCTGCGCGATCTCGACGGAAAACCCACCCGTTGGGCTCGCTGGGATCCCGAATACCTCCATAGCCGCGACGGTCTCGTGCAGTTGGGCCTGAACGGCACCGAAGCCCTCTCCATGATTACCATGGCACATGCCATCACAGGCAACGAGAAGTTCAGCAACGGAAAGCAACAACTGCTGGAATGGGAATATCACTTACCCGTGTTGCGGCAGAAAATCACCTTCCCATTCATAACCCACTTCGACGACCGCCTCGCATTTCTTGCATATCACCCGTTGCTGACCTACGAAACCGACCCGGAATTGCGATCCATTTACGTGCGCAGCCTCGAACGCTCGTGGGAACTCAAGCGCGTGGAAAATATGGTGTGGTTCAACTACATCTACGGAGCACTCACCGGAAACGCCATGGACAACGAACGCTCGCTGAAAAACCTGCAGGCATGGCCGCTCGACTGCCGAAGCTACACCCACAAAAACTCCATCCGCACTGACTTGAGCGTGCCCGAGGAATACGTCAACTACGTCGCCGATTGGAAAAGCATGACCGCGCGTGACATCGGCGTCTGCCGGTGGGACAGCGACTTTCTCCGCCTCGACGGCGGCGCGGGTGGAAAAGCTGTGGCCGACCCGTCGGCATTCCTCGATGCCTACTGGATGGCACGCTATTACGGCATGATCCTGCCGCCTGACACCAAGGACAAAGACCTGCTGACCGTCGAACACCGAGGCCTGCACCTCGGAGCAAAACCCTACGACGGACCGCCGAGGCCGGATATGGGATTCTAGACAAAAAGGCATTGACCGTCCGCGCCGCCGCCCGGATCCTCTGGGCGGCGGCGCTTTTGTTTTTAAGAATTTACCCCGCAAAACAACCCCATTTCAAAATATAAAACACAGTATAAATTTAAAGTATTGCCCAATTTTGAGTGGCGCACATGGGAACTCGTGACAATAAGCCCCGCAGGGATACCCCCAAGAAAGGGTCCACCATTTCGCTTGAAGATCTACCTACCGCCGAGCTGGAAGTACTGGCCTGCCTTTGGCGAGAACAAATGGCAACGGCTCGCCAACTGCGCGAAATCATGAAGCCTTACCGCCCCATGAGTCATGGCGCCATAGTAACGTTGTTAAAGCGACTTGAAGAAAAGCGTCTCGTCTCGAAGGAAAAGGCGAATGTGGGCAAGGCCTTTGTGTACCGCGCGGATCACGCGCCGGAATCCACCTACAAAGGCATCTTGAATCGCATGCGCGAACGCATCTTTGGTGGAAGCCTCGTTTCCATGATGGCTTCCCTTTTCGATGGAAATCCGCCCAATCAAGACGAGTTGCGTGCCTTGGATGAATTGGTGAGACAACTCAAAGGCAAACCCGAGACCCGTCGCCGAATAAGGGAGGGGTGATCATGTATACCCGTTTGTGGATGGAAATAGCCGCGGAAAACTGGTGGGCTGTTGTATGGCCCTGCCTCTGGCAATCCAGTCTGGCGGCAATTCTGGCCATGGCGGCAGTGCATGCATTCAAGAAACGTTCAGCGTCTTTTCTTTACGCTGTGCTCATGGTCGCGACAATCAAGTTTCTCATTCCACCCGCATTACAGTTGCCCATTTTGAACAACACGGCTCCTGCGTTGACCTCGCAGACAGAATGGCCGCAGCCGATCACGGAAACAATCGCCTCCGCAAAGCGCGGACCGTCGATTGACCCTGTTGGCGGCAGTGAAGCGCGACTCTTGCCTCGATCCAATGAAATGTCGCAGAGCGTTACAACGCGAGCGGCGAATGTTGCCGCCGACTACTGGAAACTCTCGCTTTTCACGGCGCATTTCTTCGGTACGCTGCTCATCGGAATGGCAATGATCGCGAGTTATCTGAAATTGGGCCGTCTCTTAAAACAGACTGTGACGTTAACTTCAGGCCCTCTTTACGATCTGCATGTGATGGTCGCGAAAAGACTCAATGTGCGCCGGTCTGTCCGGCTTATGGTTTCGCGCTCGGCATGCGCACCAATCGCGGTGGGCATCTTCTCTCCCGGTGTGATTCTTCCCGATCGGCTGGCCCATGCGCTGCCCACTGCCGACCTGGAGGCGATTCTCGCACACGAGTTGGCTCATCATCGCAGGCTGGATCTGGCATTCATCTGGTTAGAAAAATTGATCTTGTTGATCTGGTGGTTCAATCCCGTCGTGTGGCTGCTGGTCCGCACCCTGCATCGGACTCGGGAGAACTGCTGCGACGATGTCGTCCTTGGACTGAAAGTCGCCGAAGGTGATGCATACAGCGACACGCTACTACGCGCTGCCCGGGAACTTATCCGGCCGCAAAACGATACATTATCTTTCGGATGCGCTGACAACTTGCATCCGCTGGGCCGCCGATTGGTTCGTATTCTTGACGATACTGTTCACAGGAGTCCCGCGCTCACGCGTCTGGGCCTGATCGGCACTTTTGCCTTTGCTTTGGTTGTCTTGCCCACATTCCTTCCCGTGGCTATTGCGGTTGAGCCAAATCCATTTCCCGCGCAGCCCCAAGTACCTGTCGCTGACACCGCCTCCGAACAAGTCGCCTCGTCGCAAGAGGCCGCTGAGTCTCCCCGTGGAACTGTAAGTGGCAAAGTAACCGACGCGGCCACAGGCCAACCCATAAAAGGCGCATATGTACGTATTGATCATTCCGGAGACTCCGGCGGTGCAAACCTGGAATGGATACGTCGCGACGGCCTACTTGTGGATGACGAGACCGACGACCAAGGGCGGTTCATGCTGGAACAGGTTGCCATGAACGAAGTAAGCCCATTTCTGGTCACGTGCGAGAATTACGTGCGCCATCAGCAGACGCTTTCGATTACGGAAAACACTCCCGCACTCTCTGTGGATGTGTCGCTGACACCGGGGGCGACGATTGACGTCGATTTGACCAAAGACCCGGATGGGCGTGCGGCCCAGAGTATTGGCGTCCGGCTGGAGGACTTGAACGGCGGCTTGTTCTATCCCATTCGTGAGGACTGGCCGGGGCAGACCTGGCGCATGGAAAAGCAGACCGATGGCAAGGTCCACTTCAGCGATTTGAGGGAAGGCCAATATGCCGTAGACGCATTCGGCATTACGGATCGCTCCATGACGTATTGGGGCGCAATACCCTCCATTGAAGTCGGGACCGGACAGCAAGTGACAGCGGAGTTAATGATGCAGCGCCGCGATTCGCACTTGACCGTGACTGTGGAGCCGGGACCGGATGAATGGTCCAAATCACCACGACTGATCGTGATTACACGGGATACCGGCGTGCTGTTGTGGACAGATATGGCCGTCCTGCACGTTGAAGACGAGCGGCTCGGCCGGTTGCAAAGCGTTGCACTGGGGCGGTTGCAGCCTGGAGAGTTGTCCTCGTACGAGTTCAACAACTTCCCTCCGGGCTCATACGCGGTCTGCGCCGTGTTCATTCTGGGTAGCGGCGTATGGGTGCGAAGCGGGATCGCCGAAATGGCCGAAGGGAAGGAGACGAGCATCACATTGCCGTGGAAGGACCCCGTCATTAGTGGCGGCGTGATTCGGTACTACTATTTGAATCGCCGAATTCAGCTCGATGGTTCGCCGGTAACTATGGAATCGCTCTGCAAACAGATGACCGAAGCGACGGAACAAAATATGACCATTGCGGCGCAGGCCGATCGAATGAGCACCTCGATAACGTTGCCCGCCGGCGAATACACACTGTGGAGCATTATCGAAACCATATGCCGGGAACACAACTGGCAATTGCGAGAGGACGAAGGGAAAACGCTGTCAATAATTCCTGACAGCAATGCGTGAGATCTCTGCCTACAACTTCGCCACTCGGTCCGCCAAAACCTTTACCAACTCATCGGCCACGCGTTGCGTGTCGTGTTGAACCATCACCCGGATAATCGGTTCCGTGCCCGACGCGCGAATAACCACACGCCCCGCACCCTTCAGGTCGTCTTCAGCTTCCTGCGACAACGCCGCAATCTTCTCGTCACTCGGCTTTGCCCCGTTCACCGGCACCTTTGCATGAGCCTCCGGCATGGGCCGGTACGCCGCACCCAGCGCCGACAATGGCTGGTCATGACGAATAAGCGCCGCAAGCACTTGCAGGCAGGCAATCAACGCATCGCCCGTCACATTGTGTTCCAGCATCACCAGATGCCCGGAAGACTCGCCCCCGAGCACCAACCCGTGCTCGCGCATCGCTTCCACCACATACCGGTCGCCCACCTTGGTCCACACCACCGACCCGCCGTACGGCGCGATCGCCCGATGCAATCCGCCATTCGCCATGATCGTCGTCGCCAGCATCTTCTTGGGCATCGCATCCCGTTCAAGCAGGTCCACCGCCAGCATGGAGAGTATGGCGTTCCCATCAAGCAACCGGCCTTCTTCATCGGACATCACCAGCCGGTCGCCATCACCGTCAAAACATAGGCCCAGGTCAGCGCGCTCCTTGATCACCGTCGCGCGCATGTCGTCGGGATACACGGACCCGCATTCCGCATTGATGTTCCTGCCATTGGGCTGGTTGTGAATCGGAATCACTTCCGCCCCAAGTTCCGACAGCGTATACGGCCCCACCTTGTACGAAGCGCCGTTCGCGCAGTCGCACACAATGCGGAGCCCATCCAGACGCATGCCCTTGGGAAAAGACGATTTCGCGAACTCCACGTACCGTCCCACCGCATCATCGATGCGCCGCGCCGTGCCCACCCGCTCGGCAATGGGCCCAACATTGTCCAACTCGCCGTTCTGAACCAGCCGCTGGATCTCGTCTTCCACTTCATCCGCAATCTTATAGCCGTCGCTTCCGAAAAACTTGATGCCGTTGTAGTGGTATTCATTGTGGGACGCGGAAATCATGATCGCCGCGTCGCACCGCAGACTCCGCATAATGTACGAAACGCCAGGCGTCGGAAGCGGCCCCACCAGCAACACATGGCACCCCATCGAACACAGCCCGGCCGTCAGCGCGTTCTCGATCATGTACCCGGAGATGCGCGTGTCCTTCCCAATGAGAATCGTATAGGGTCGGTCTTCCTTCTGAAAGATATACCCCACCGCGCGACCCACGCGAAGCGCCACCTCCGCCGTCATCGGGTGCTGATTCGCCACCCCGCGTATCCCGTCCGTGCCGAATAGCCGCTCTTTTATCATTGCCCGTCAATTTCCCTGTACGCTGCCTATACTGCCCGGCACCAACCCATGCCAAGATCAAGGATCATTCTAGCGGAAAACACGCGTCAATGACATGCACAGCGATTGCTCATGAAGACGCAGTGGTGTCCCTTGGACCACTGATTGTTTCCGCAGGCAAAAACTGCCCTGGATTAACGCCTCCAAGATAGGGCTCGGAGTAAACGACTTCACTATCGTACAACTCCAATCGAATTCGCAGCCAAGTCCGAATTTCGCCTTCGTAAACCGGTACAGTCAGGACCCAGTACTGACCCGGCGCAAGAGCGGCGTGAAAATCGCTCAGCCCACACCCGCTTAGCCGCAGACGCTCAATGGGGCGCCATTGACCTTCACCGTCCAACGCCTCTTGAACCATCCAAAGGCGGAAATCATGCACAGGCACTTTCTTGATAGTGTCGGACTCGTTCAGAATCTCCACTTCCCGGCCCTGATACTTCTCGTCAAAAAGTTGGTTGGCGTTGGCGGAAACGGCGATTCGAATTCCACCGCTTTCGGGTTTTCCGTAAGGACTCGACCCCTCGGCGGTTCGACGCAAGTCCGGGAGCTCCCTCGGATACGCGATGAGTGGATCGGCAGGAAGTCGCAGACAATAACCGTCAGTAGGCGAGTCAACGTTTAACGGAATTGGAAATGTCTTCGCGGCTTCGACATCGGCAATCGATCCGTCGCAGCCCGCGAGGAAGACCAGCAAAGTCATTGAGAGGAGTAACGGCCGCATGGCATTCCGCCTCAATTCATCCACTTTCATGATAGCACAAGGGAGAACGCCCTGAGTTTCATAATTGATCGGAAATGATCTGCACCCGCGCAAGCGCATCCGTCATCTTCGCCACGCGTGCCATCGCTTTCACATCATGCACGCGCACCGCATCCGCCCCATTCCATATTGAAATGGCCACCGTCGCCGCCGTGCCTTCCATCCGCTCATGCACAGGCACATCGAGCACCGCGCCAATCGTCGATTTGTTGGAAGTGCCAACCAGAATGGGAACGCCAAACACCTTAAACTCGCGCAAGCGGCGAATCAGTTCGAGGTTCTGCGGCGGCGTCTTGCCGAAACCGAATCCCGGATCGATCCAGATCCGTTCCCGCCGGATGCCCTGAGCTTCGGCATAGGCGATGCGCTCTTCGAAGAACGCCTTGATATCCCCCACCACGTCGTCATAGCGCGGAGCCTCTTGCATCGTCTTGGGCGCGCCCTGCATGTGCATGATCACACATTCGCAACCCGCCTCCGCCACCGTCTCCGCCATCGCCGGATCGCCGCGCAACCCGCTAATGTCATTGACCATCGAAGCGCCAGACGAAATGGCCTTTCGCGCCACCTCGGCCTTGTACGTATCCACAGAAACGCGCGCGCTATCGATTGCGCACAAGGCCTCCAACACCGGCGCCAAACGGGCCCATTCCGCCTCCGCGCTCACCGGCTCCGCTCCCGGCCGCGTCGATTCCGCGCCCACGTCGAGGATATCCGCCCCATCCGCGATAAGTTGCCGCGCACGCGTCGCGGCCTCCTCCGGCGATTGAATCCGTCCCCCGTCAAAAAAAGAATCGGGCGTGATATTCATCACGCCCATAATAAGTGTACTGGAAGTAGACGCGGCCGTCATTCCCGCGAAGGCGGGAACCTGCCGCGTCCGTTCCACGTGTGGAAAGCTCATAAACGCGCGGCCCTCGTTCCAAAGCGCGCTGACTCGAAAGTGACTTCACCATCGCGGCAGCAGGCCGGAATCAAACGCGGCACAACGCCGTCCCCAGTCAGGACTCACGCCGTGCCCGGCAAGATCTCGCCCGGTCCAATGTCCAGCCCGCGCTCGCCTTCATCCACCGGACGCACCGGACGCGCAACTTCGGCTGGGCGTTTGACTACCGGCACGGTTTCTTTCTTCACTGGCTCGGGCAGGAGATGCGATCCGCCATTCTTACGAATGGTGTCATCGATTTCTTCCGAATCCAGCGTCTCGCGCTCCACCAGTCCTTCGGCAATCGCGATCAACAAATCCTTGTGCTCTTCCAGCAACCGCTTCGCATCCGTATAGGCATCTTCGAGAAACCGGTGAATCGCCTTGTCCACCGCCGACGCCGTCTCTTCGCTGTAATCGCGCTCGCGCACGATGTCCCGCCCAAGGAACACTTCCGCGTTCGTGCCGAACGAAATCGGCCCGAGGTCGCTCATGCCCCACTGGCACACCATCGCATGCGCCAATTCCGTCGACCGCTTCAAATCGTTTGAAGCGCCGCTGCTGAACATACCGAATATGATCTCTTCCGCCGCGCGCCCGCCCATCGCCACGCGTAATGCCGCAAGACAATACGCCTTCGAAATGCAATGCCGGTCTTCCGTCGGCAGCATACTCGTCAAACCCAATGACGGACCACGCGGAATAATCGTCACCTTGTGCACTGGATCCGCATCCGGCAACAACCGCCCTATCAGCGTATGCCCCGCTTCGTGATACGCGGTGTTCCGCTTCTCCGCCGCGCTCAGCACCAGGCTCCGCCGCTCCGGACCCATCAGCACGCGATCTTTCGCGTCCTCAAAGTCCTGCATCGTCACCTTGTCCTGGCTGCGCCGCGCCGCAAGAAGCGCCGCTTCATTCACCATGTTCGCCAAATCCGCGCCCGAAAATCCCGACGTGCCGCGCGCCAGCGTCGTCACCGCCACGGTCTCGTCCAACGGCACTCCGTTGTTGCGGATGTGAATATGTAGTATCGCCTCGCGCCCGCGGATATCCGGATTCGCCACCACCACCTGCCGGTCAAACCGGCCCGGCCGCAGCAACGCCTTGTCCAACACATCCGGCCGGTTCGTGGCCGCCATCAATATCACGCCTTCGCTCGTGTTGAACCCGTCCATTTCCACGAGCAACTGGTTCAGCGTCTGCTCCCGCTCATCATGGCCGCCGCCAAGGCCCGCGCCTCGCTGCCGGCCCACCGCGTCAATTTCATCAATGAAGATAATGCACGGCGCATGCTTCTGGCCCTGCTGAAACAAATCGCGAACGCGGCTCGCGCCCACGCCCACGAACATCTCCACGAAATCCGAACCGCTGATGCTGAAAAACGGCACGTGCGCCTCGCCCGCCACCGCTCGCGCCAACAACGTCTTGCCAGACCCCGGAGGCCCCACCAGCAGCACACCCTTCGGAATCTTGCCGCCCAGACGCGAAAACTTCTTCGGATCGCGCAGGAACTCAATGATCTCCTGCAACTCTTCCTTCGCCTCGTCCACTCCCGCCACGTCGTTGAACGTCACCACCTTGTCGCTGTGGTTCACCAGACGCGCCCGGCTCTTGCCAAACGAAAGCGCCTTGTTGTTCCCGCCCTGCATCTGCCGGATCATGAAGAACCAGAAAATGGCGAAGATAATGATAATCGGAAGGATCCCGGTCAGCAGGTTGTACAACAACACCGGCTGATCCTCGACATTCAGGTTGATCCCCTGCGCCTCCATCTCCTTTTCCCACTCTTCCGGAACCCGGTGGTAGTTAAAGGTAATGGACTTGTGGCCCCGGTACTCCTGCTTGAAATCCGCCTTGAACCGGTACAGGTTCGTCCCCATAACCGTCGCCGTCACCTTGTCGCCGATATTCTTCGCCGTAAGCTGCTCGGCAAAGTCGCGCGGCGAAAGCACTTCCTTCGTCGCCTGATTGTTCGACAACTGCGTCAGCAGCAACACCAGAATGATCAACAACACGATCCACAGCGAGACTTGCTTCACAAAACCGCTCATGAGATGGTAGGTATCCTTTTCACGGACAATCGATTACGGCCAAACTACGGGCCCATGCCGCTGCAATCATAACACACGCCACCCCCCCGGACAATCCCGGCAAGGGCTAAGCCTTTCACCTGCAACGGCTTGTATCACAGCGCCTTACGCCAAACCAACCAATCCAGGCCGGACCGCTCCGTCCATACCAAGATTCAAATCCTTCTTTTTACTGTATCCAGACAGAATACCAAACGATGCCAGCCCTCGGCAAAATAACTTCAATACCGCGTTATGCGGGCATTCAATCCATCGCCAGCTTGCCGATCGACACAGCCACGTCTCTTACGCTGTCCTCCCGCGTGTTCGAAATGACCGCCACGACAATTCCATGATCGCGAAGGATCCGCAGGTGCGTGCACGCCCCCACGATCTCCCCGGAGTGCGATACGACCCGCCCGTACTCCGGTTCCTTGCTCACGCTGAACCCAAACCCATAGCTCGACTTTTTCGGCGCGGGAAGGCGCGGAGGGACCAGCATCGACTCAAAGGTCTCCGCCTTCACCAAAGTGCCGTCCTGCAACTTCGCCGCGAACCGCACCAGATCCTCCGCCGTCGAAACCATCCCGCCCCCGGGATACTTGCTGCTCACGTTGGTCTTCTTCGCCACCACGACTTTCCCGTTGCCATGGCTATACCCCACGGCCTGATTGGGAAGCGGCTTCCCAAAGGTTTCGAAGTCCGTGGACGACATCCCCGCCGGTTCCCACACATGATGGCGCAGGTATTCCCGCAACGGCATGTCCGCGGCCTACTCCACCGCGGCGCCCAGCAATAGATACCCGTGCGTCGTGTATTCATACCCCTCCCCAGGCGCAAACAAAAGCAGTCCCCCGTTGTGCCGGGGTTTCCCGACCCCGGCACGCACCCGGACCAGAATGGTCTCCTCATTTTCCACTCTTGAGTTTCGCCGTTCTCGTGGATTACAAGACAAGCGTTTCGTACCCCACGCGCCGGAACGAGCCCGGCCTGTACACGCTCTACGAATAAGGTGAACCGCCCGAAAAACCCCTTGTTCCAAATCCGCTAACAAAATGCGCCCCACGATGCAACAAGCTGCGGGTATTTAATAGGAGACAACTCCAACGCACGAACGGGCCCGATACGAAATAGGCCGCTCCGGCTTTAGTTCCCGGACACCGGCGGCGGGGTCGTGCTCTTGGATTGGAGAAGGTAACGTTTGGCGAGGGCGACGAAATCGGCGGCGGTGGTGGCGCTGCTTAGGCGCGCTTTCCGCACTAGGAAGTAGCCGCCGTTCATCAGGAATTCGATGACCTCTTCGTCTTCCACAATCTCGTTCACATCGCGCCAGTCGAAGACAATTTGCGTGTAGCCGGATTGCGTCCAAATGGCATCGGGCCGCAATTCCACCTGAAACAATTTCGGAGCATTGCCTTTGTACGCCTCCAGCACATACTTCTTCATGCGTTTGCGCATGGAACCTTCATAGACGAACCATTGGAGAATAGCCCCGAGTACACCCGCGGCGACGGCCATGAATACCGCCACAACAATCGGATCGCGCACCAGCACAAGCACCAGCAACGCCGAAATGAAGGCCATGTATACCGCCGACTCGACGCGCCACTGCTGATGCACGCCCGATCGCCGGATGCTCCGGATCTGCGCATCGACAATATCGTCCACGGTCATCTCGTATTGGATATGCATGAAACCCTCGCGCGCTCAGTCCGCCAAATCCGCCATTGCCTTGTCCACGATCCGCTTAAGGTACGTGCTGCTGCGTTCCGGCGCTACGGATTCACCCTCGACGAGTTTCGCGATGGCGTCCGCGGCGGGCTTGGCCTTCCCGTCCATCCGGTCCAGCGCATCCACCGCGGGCAGCGCCGCGAGGTAGCCGTGCTTCCTCGCATCCGCCAATTCGATCAGGACGGACAACGCGGCGGACACGTCCTCTTCGTTGCCATGCAGTCCGAGCGCTTCCGCCGCCGCCGTGCGCACCGCATGCGAAACGTCTTCGGCCATCGCCCGGCGCAGGTCCTCGCGCCCCGCCGCCACGGCCTCCGCGCCGCGAATCGTCAACCCGGTCGCGGCCCAGAACCGCACCGCGCGGGTGGCATCGCTCATCCCGCGCACCAGATCGCGAATCGCGTCCGAGTCGAACCCCGCCGCCCGATCCGCCATGGCAAGCACATCCTCGATCGGATACGCATCAGGATCCTGCGCCGCGGCGTACGGCGTGCTTTCCGCGCCCATCGCCAGCATTTCCGGTTCCGGCAGCAGAGACAAATCGCGCGACGCGATCGCCCACTGCCTGTGCGCCTGCCGCAACCCCTCCAGCACGTCCTTGGAGGTGTCCCGCCCCGCGAGATTCGTCAATTGAAACGGATCGGCCGCGAGATCGTACAACTCCTCCGGCGCTTTCGCTTCCCAGAAGCGGCGCTGATGCGTGTCCAGTTTCCCCTCGTCGTACATGCGCTTCCACACCGCCGTCGTGGGCGTTTCGAACATGTACGCCTGATGCTGTCCCTGCGGCCGGTGCGGCATATAGTTTCGAATATACAAATAGTTCTTGTCGCGCACGGCCCGCGACAAATCGGGCCGCTCGTCCATGCGCCCGCGGAACCCGTACAGATGCGCCGGTTCCGGTTTCGCATGCGCCCCCATGAACGCCGCGCCCTGCATATGCTCCGGCGCGGTCAGGCCCGCAAGGCTCAGCACGGTGGGCGCAAGATCGACAAAGCCAATCAATCGATCGCTGACTGCATGGGCCTCATAGCCTTCCGGCGCGAGATGCCGGAACTTCTCGGGCACGTGCACGATCATCGGCACATGCAACCCCGATTGATACAACCATCGCTTGCTTCGCGGCATGCCCGATCCGTGATCGCTGTAGAAAAACACGATCGTGTCGTCCGCCAGCCCGGCCTCTTCCAATTCCTTCAGCCGCTCGCCCACCCACGCATCCATCTCGCGGATGTTGTCGTAATACTGCGCCCAATCCTGCCGCACTTCCGGCGCATCGGGATGATACGGCGGCACGGGCACCTTGGCAGGATCGCTGATCGCCGGGTGCGGCCGGGTGCGGATCTGGCTTTCATGCGTGCAGGTCTGATTGAAGATGGCGAAGAACGGTTTGCCCTCGGGGGCATTCTTCCAATGCGCATCCTTGCTCACGTCGTCCCACACCGGGCCGTTGGGCACGACATTGAAATCCTCCTTCACGTTGTTGGTGCAGTAATAGCCCGCGTCGCGAAGGTATTGCGGATACAGCCGGATCTCCGGCGGCAACCCCACGCTGCTCCGCATGTGTTCCGCGCCAAGGCTCGGCGGATACATCCCCGTGATGATCGTGGTGCGCGCGGGCGCGCACACCGGCGCGTTCGACCAGCAATGGGTGTAGCGCAGACTCCGCGTGGCGAATGCGTCGACGTTCGGCGTTGCCGCGAAGCCGTCGCCGTAGCAGCCGAGATTCGGGCTCATGTCCTCGCACGTCAGCCAAAGGATATTGGGCGGCGCGCCCCCGGGCGTCGAGTGCGCAAGTCCGCACAGGCTCCCCAGACCCGCCCCCGC
Source organism: Candidatus Hydrogenedentota bacterium (assembly GCA_045863295.1). Lineage (GTDB taxonomy): Bacteria > Hydrogenedentota > Hydrogenedentia > Hydrogenedentales > SLHB01 > BTWA01. The sequence goes on along the minus strand of BTWA01000005.1, from coordinate 84,217 downwards.
CGTTTTCAGGAATTGCCGTCTGCGCATCGCTTCAAACCTCGTGTGAATTGCCCCCGTGAATTGAGCCATAATGGCATATCGGGCCACGATAAATCGTACCCTGTCCGCAAGGACGGGCAACGCACGGCGCAAAGCGGCATCAGGCCTCACGGAATTGAATCGCAGGGAGTATCCATGTCCGCACAACAAAAACCCATTCGCGTAGGTGTCATCATGGCCGGCGGTTCCGGCGAACGCTTCTGGCCCGTGTCGCGCAAATCCCGGCCCAAGCAATTGCTCAAGCTGACCAGCCCGGACGAGACCATGCTTGGCGAAGCCGTGAACCGGCTGTCGCCCCTGATCCCGTCCGAGTGCGTGTTCGTGGTCACGGGCGAACACCTGATCGATCCCATTCGCAACGCAAATCTCGGCCTGCCTGGCGCCAACATCCTCGCGGAACCGGCCAAGCGCAACACCGCCGGCGCGCTGGTCTACGCCGCCGCCTGTCTCCTCGCGCGCTTTGGCGGCAACGGTGACAACATCACCATGGCCGTGACCACCGCCGATCATCACATTGGCGAACCGGATCTGTTCCGGCGCACCGTTGCCGTCGCCATGGATACGGCGGAGAGAGATAACAGGCTCGCCACGCTCGGCGTCAAGCCCACACGCCCCGAAACGGGCTACGGCTACATCCAGGCCGGCCAGGAGTTGCTGTCCATCAACGGCATCACCGCGTACGGCGTCACCGCCTTCCATGAAAAACCCAGCCGCGAAAAGGCCGAGGATTTTATTCTCCAAGGCAACTACTACTGGAACGCCGGTATGTTCTTCTGGACGATCTCGGCGTTCCTCCGGGAACTCGAGGCCATCCGGCCCGAAATGGCGGCAACGGTCCGCGCGTTGGCCGAGGCCATCCGCGCCGGGAACGCGGCCGAAACCAAATCGCTATTCGAGTCCCTCGAAAACATTTCCATCGATTACGCGTTGATGGAACATGCGAAGCGAGTCGCCCTCGTGCGCGCCGACTTCCCGTGGGACGACGTCGGCGCATGGACCGCCCTCGATCGCTCCTATCCCAAAGACGCCAGTGGCAACGTGTGCGTGGGCGATCCCGTGGTGCACGATGCGAAAGGGTGCATCGTCTACAATGAACCCGGCGGAAAACGGATGGCGGTGGGCGTGGTGGGCGTGGACGATCTTATCGTTGTCGTGACCGAAGACGCCGTCCTCGTGCTGCCCAAAGATCGCGCGCAAGACGTGCGCCACACCGTGGCCGAACTCAAAAACCGCGGATCGTCGCAGCTCTAGTAGACGCGATATGTCATTCCCGCGAAAGCGGGAACTGTCGCGTCCGCGCCAGCCCTGATTGAGGCGGTAAGGCGTAGGAAACGTCAATCAGACACAACACGCCATTATCTTAATCGTTCACGAAGAACGGCGCGCAAAACGATGCCGCCGATCGGCTTGAACGACTCAACTACGGCTGCGGTTTCAGCGCGTACATTTCGACGTCGTCAAACCAGATGCGGCCATCGCCTTTTTCGCCCGGCGCGACGCAGGGCCGCCGAAGGAAGATCGACAGATTCTTGGTGCCTTCGGGCACGGTAAACTCCACCTCCACCTGCACCCACGGGGTGGTGCCCGAGATGCGTTTGGTCTGCGCATTGAAGGTCTTGAACCCGGTGTTCATGTCCTGCACTTCCAGACACGCATAGTGCTTCAACGCCTCGACCTTGATCTTTCCCCGGAGCAGGTAGCGCGTGCCCGCTTTTACATCCAGGATGTTTTGCGATATCCCCAGGTTTACGTCTGGCGTCAACTCGACGTACAGGCTTGCATCGCCGCCGGCGCGTTCCACCTTGTCCCGGTGCAGGGCCACGCCGCCGGTCGGCTTGTAGTTCCATCCGATATACGGGGAATCGCCGTACTCAAAACCGCCGTTCTTCATCAGATTGGCGCTCGAAAAACGGCTCTTGTCGGTTGCCTCCGCGGCTGTCTTCTCCGGATCGAGCCCGGTTTGCACGAAGATGACTTTGTCCACGTAAACCGGCATGGGATCGACTTTCTCAATCGCAATGGACACTGGGCCTCCCGCGACTAACGGCAGGGTGCCAATGTAGTAATCGAGGCTTTCATAACTGAACACCTCTGCTTCGTAGTGATCCGCGCCAATACGGAAAAGGACAGTCTGGCTGGCATCCCGGTTGCCCACGTCGCAGGACGCACGCATGAACACGTCGTATACCCCGCGCGGCAACTCTACGGTTTGGCCAATGCTTCCATTCCATTCCAACGGAAAAGCATCCTTGGGAACCACGCCATCGGCCTGCATCCGTTGTGCGATGGCTGCATCCGGCATGAACGTTTCCGCCTCGTACGTGTGAAGCGTGAACTCGGGCACTTCAAACACTTCAATGTCGAAATTGAACACGCTGATCCGGTTGTTCTGCTCGGGTGGCAGATGCTGCACATTTTTCAACATACGAAAGCGATTGTAAATCAGGTCGCGATTACGCGCCAGATAGTCTTCTATCGGCTTGGTGGATATCCGGCTGGTAGTTTGCGCCAAAACGTTCAAATTGTATTGACGGATGGCCCCCAGGTTGTCGTATACGGCGCCGTAGGCGCTCACGGCGTAATCCTGATCGAGGTATGCAATGTACGGTTTGGCAAAAAGAAATAATGGACCCTTGGTGACGGTGTACTTATCGAGCCCGAGTGGAACGACCGCCGGAAGCCAGGTGTTGTCGCAGACGATCCGCGACTTGGCGGGCAGGGTCTTCCATATCCATGTGTTTGCTTCCGTAAACGTGGCCCGCGTGCGCAAGCGTTTCACAATCTCCTGGCTTTGCTTCACCGGTTCCGGCATGGCCAGCACCAGAAGTAGCGCCGGCGCAAGCGCGCCCGCGGCCATTGCGACTCGGTTGTGCTTGATCACCCGCTCCGCAATCCAGCGAGACGAAACAAAGAGCGCGAAGCACGCCCCGGCAAAGCCAAGACCAAAAAACGGCACCAACGGCAACGAATTCCGTTCGAACAAAAGCTTCACTTCAGCCATGGCCAGGATGAACAGCAACGGAAACACGGCAAATACAATGCCTTTACGCCCTACGAGAAATGGCGTGATCAAAAGCCCAATCCACGCAGTGTAGAAGTACACGGCCCCATGGGATGCCCAGGTTTTCCAGTACCACAGCAAAGGCCTGCCCTCATGGGTCATAAAGGGACTACCCCATTTGTGCACAAAGATTTCCGCGCCGAAAGTCTCGAGAAACTTGGGAAGATCGATTACGGAAAATGGCGTGGTGACGACAAACGTGCCGAGAAAAGTCAGCACAAGGAGCGGCAGATGTTTCCACCGCACGATCGGTCCGCGCACCAGCAGCGCCGCGACCGTCACCGCGAGCGGCACGTAGTTGTACTTCGTGCCAAAGGCAAGTCCCGCCACGATTGCGCCAAGGTACAGGTGGGAAAGCTTTCCGGTCCGCACATACAGGACCGCCACGTACACGGACGCGGAAACTATGCACACGATTATCGCCTGGGGAACGGCATAATGGCCTTCTTCAACAAGATTCGGAAAATAGAGAGACCACGCCGCTGCAACCAGACCAAACCAAGCATTGAACAACTCACGTCCAGTCAGAAAAACAAAGAACGCCATGGCGGCGATGAACAAGGCATTCAGCTTTCGCGCCTCGCGATAGAAAAGAAACTGATCGTGCTCGTTGATGTCGGGCCAGGTGCGGGAAGCAGGTTTGCCCTGGGGATCGGAATAATCTTTCCGGTATTCGCCCGAGGTCAAAAACCGGAGATGACTGACGGCATGATTGGCCCCTAGCACGTAGAGATAGAGCGACGGATACCCGAAGAACTTGGGGTTGAATTCTCCCTTGCGAACCATCTCCAACGCCACTCCGGCGGTCATGTCCTCGTCGGGATGTAAAAGGAATGGTTCGCCAAAGCTGGCCCCCGCGAGATAAAAACGTTGAAGCGTAAAAGCCAATATCCCCAGGGCCGCAAGTGCCAGAACAACCTGTCCAGCCCGGTGCATTCGCGATTTCACTTCAGGTGCCGATGTCATTGTTGTGCCTTTTTCCGCTGTGCCGCGATTGTCAGTATCGCGTGTTGAAATCACACGTGCCGATGAATTTCCGGTTCGCTATCGCTTCACACCGATACACACGAGGGACCCGCCCGCAGGAAAGCGCATCCAGGGCAGAAAGAACCGCTCGGACTCGAATACAGTGCGAAGCACGGTGTTCACTATCGGGCTTGTGGGCCGGACCATTGACACGTACATCGATCGGGGATCAAACACGCGCTTCGCCAATACCACGGCCAACTGCACCGGCAATAGAAACGCGTTGAAGTACGTGCAGCGCTCGACGTGAAAACCGGCTTCGCGCACCACGCGCTTCAGCCCGGAAGCCGTATAGCGCCGGACGTGCTCGGATACGTAATCCTCGCCGCTCCACAAAAACTCATAGGCAGGAACCGCAATCACGACCCTTCCCCCCGGTTCAATCCACTCCCCGATTCCCCGCAACGCGCCAACGTCGCCGGGGATATGCTCAAGCACGTCAAGCATGGTCACGATATGGAATCGTCGATCGAACGGATTCTCGTAACGGATCAGTTCTTCCAGCGGCACATGCGCCACGCGGTCCAGACCGCGCTGCCGGCAGTGTTGAACCGCCTCGCCCGACATGTCGATTCCGTAGGCCTCGCCCAGCGGCTGCATCGCCTTTAGAATTGACCCCGTGCCGCAACCGTAGTCGAGTATTCGATTCGGCTCCCCCGATGCACGCGCCAATCGCGCAACAAGTTCGACCAGGATCCGGCGGCGTGCCGCGTACCACCAATGCGTGTCCTCCTCCTGAAACGCTAGCGCGTAAATCTCCTGCTTCATGCGCCATGATCTCGCCTGAACACGGCGATCAACTCACGGCCGCCCGGTATGGGAACTATTTGGTCCAGTTCGGAAAATCCGCACACAAACGATCGAAAACTCTCGTCAGTGAACCGGTCCCCGTGCTGGCCCGCGCGGCCGGATTGCGGCTTGGTCAACCAACGCGACAGCCCGGACAGCACCGGCACATTTGAGTCCGAGAGATTCCGGACGGGTTCCGCAATCAACACGCGTTGGCGGGCCGATTCGAGCATTCTTCGGACAATGGGCGCGGCATCGGGCAGAAACTGATACAGACTGGCTTGCATCACAATAAAATCTGCGGCGGGAATCGGGTCGACGTTGGCGTCAAATTGGCGTGCATCGATGTCCGACTTCCGGGCACTATTCACAAAACCCGGAGATATGTCGAGCGCGGTGTACGACACGCCCTTTGATTTCAGGTAGTGCGTATACAGGCGGCAATCGCCCGCGCAGACATCCACGAGCGAGACCCCCGCGGGAATCATGCCCGCCAACGATTCGTACCGCGAACCGTAGTGAGACCCGTAAAGCAAACGCATGACAAGGCCGTACACCCAGGGACTGGAATAAATCCACGAAGAAGAGTTACTCATGGCAACCTTTTCGTTTTGCCTGGTTCCAGACCTTTCGCCGCGGACGCGGGCGACTTGAGCAATTCCTTCCGAAACGACCGCAACTTGGAAAAATAATCGATCGAATCGCGAATCACGCGCACCGTCGATTTCTTGTCACTACGGCGAATGAACAGGCAGGGAATTTCCGAAATCGCATATCCCTTGTAGTGTGAACGCGCCATGACTTCCGTGTCCCAGAACCAGCCCGGATCCATCACCTCATCCAGCACGGGCAACAATCGTTCGCGCCGGAAGAATTTGAATCCGGATTCCGTGTCGTGCAATGGAAGCGCAAGCATACGCTGCATCACAAACACGTAGCCGCGGCTCAGTACATGCCGGTGGAACAATGACACGTGAAGCCGGTACTCACGCCAACCCACCGCGACGTCCGCACCGTTCAGAATGGCCAACACACAGGAAGGAATGTAACGCGCATGAACCTCAAGATCGATGTCCAGATATCCGACAACGTCTCCTTTTGCCGCGCGAAACCCGTCGGATACCGTACGGCCGCGTCCGGTGTTGTTTTCATGAAAGATGGCTTGCAGGTTCTTGTCCGGATACTCGGTCAGCAACGATTCCACAATGCCGCGCGTGGAATCCGTGCTGCAATCCTCGACAAAGATGATTTCGTACGTCCAACGGGTCGCGTCCAGGATTTCCAGTATCTCCTGAACGCTCTGCCGCAGGTGTCCCTCCTCGTTGTAACACGCAATAACGACGCTCACATCCACAGCGCCAGACGTTAGCCCCATACATTTCGGACCCCCAAGATAGGTCGGAAGCGCAGTCGTAAGGAAGGACAGGATCAATCAGCCCCCGACGCCGATCGTCCTCGATACGATGTCCCGATAGTTGACGCCAAGGTACCACTTATTTTGGCTATTGTCAATATGCAGAGTATTAGAAGTTTGTAAACTATTAGTCACTACAACTAATCGTACGTGTTCCAAATAGAACCCCAATTACCGGTAGAGTACCTGTCCATTCTCCACAAGAATGGTGGCCTCCGATGCCGTCGACGGCGACACTAAATGCCGACATATCATGTGTTTGGCGATGACTGGGCGTAGATCCCCACTTCTCCTGTCTTATTTTCCGTATGGCTGTAGTCGCCCACGCATGGAAAGCTCGGCTAGGGTAAACTATTACACCTTGCCGTGCAGCCAGGGAATGGTTGCCTCGGAGAACACCCCTTCGGGTTTCGGGCTAGGTGAATTCTTGACTCGCCGCGATTCCACCTTTTACCATGCGGACGCTTGGGTTGTTTTATTGTGGGTTTGGGATGACATGGTTTAAGGGCGGACGTTTCCACCTGCTTGTTAAAGAATTCTGGGGCCGGATACTGCCCCGTTCTTCGCCGCGGATTCCCTGGTTCACATGTTTCGCAGTGTGCGTAACGGGTTGATTTTATTGGCTGAAGTAAAGAAGGAGTGTGTTATATGCCGCCTCGCCAGTCGGGTCTTCGTGTGGGGGTGTATGTGGATGTCGCCAATCTCGCCCGGAACGGGGGATACGGCATGCGCTACGACGTGCTGCGGGATTTTGCATGCCGGGGCGGGGCCGAGCCCATGCGCCTGAACACGTACGTGCAATACGACGAACAAAGGGCCAAGGAAGATCCGGTCTACCGGCAGGGTCAATACGGTTTTTTTTCGATATTGCGCGATTTTGGCTACAAGGTTATTCAAAAAAACATCAAGTGGTACGAGGATGATGCCGGTAACCGGTACGGCAAAGCGAATGCGGACCTCGATTTGGCGGTGGATGCCCTGTTGCAGTCGCAAGGGGTGGATCGGGTACTGTTGGCAACCGGTGACGGCGATTTTGTGCAGGTGGTTCGTGCGCTGCAGAACAAGGGGTGCCGGGTCGAGGTGGTGGCGTTCGAGAATGTCTCATTGGAATTGCGCCGTGAAGCGGACTTGTTCACTCCGGGCTATCTGATACCCAACCTGTTGCCGACCAAGGCCTCTTGGGATTCGCCACCTTGGGGCGAGTTGGGGTCGCGGGTACGGGGCGTATGTTACAGCCACAATCACGACCGGGGGTTCGGATTTCTGCGATTCATGAAGTCGATTTCATCGGAATTGTGGAAAGTGGATACACGGCAGGCGGATTCGCCGTATCAGAGTGTTTTTTTCCACGATTCGAGACTGCCTAATGTGGTGCATTCCAGCGAGTTGCCGAGTCGAAACCTGGTGTTCGAGTTTGACCTGAGTCAGGCGGAGGGCCGCGACAACGGGTTTCAGGCTACAAACATGTACCTTGTAAGCCCAAAACGGTACAACGATTACGCGGATTCCGATTATGAAGATGCGGACGAAGTGTATGAGGAAGGATCCGATGAAGAGTCGGAGGAGACTTTCGACGAAGAAGCATACGAGGATGAGGGCGAGGAGTTTAACCGGGAGCCCAATTGATGGGAGTCGGTGTATCGGTGTAGGATTGCGGCCACCGCATGGAAAAACTAACTTGACCCAGAAGTGAAAGAGTGCTAATTTTGTCTATTGATTACCTGCTGGTATGGGGGCAGGAACTACCGCCTTTGATTAGTTCGACTTGGCGGATTTCTGGGAGAAGGCTGACCTCGGAAGGGAGGACCACGAGCTATGGGCGCCATGTATCGGGCATGCGTTGCCGCTACCCTGTTGATGCTGGCCGGTTTGGGCACCGCATCGGCAGAATTGCAGAACGTTGAAATTGGCGGCGAAATTCATATTCGCGGCCTTTATTACAATAGCGTATTCACGCCCGGCAACCGTCCGGCCTTCATATCGCCGGAGATCCGGATTCCGGGGTTCTTTCTTCCCAAACGTCCCATTGGGGATTTGTTCGGCGGCAATGCCGTAATCTCGTTTTACGATTGGGACGATTCCCGTTCGGATTATGCAACCATTGAACAGCGCACGACGCTGAGCTTCAATGCGCAATTCACCAACGACGTGAACGCGTTTATCGAGTTGGAAAGCTACGACGTGTGGGGCGAGGATTTCCGGTCCAACTACGTGACCGGGTTTGATCGCCGGTCGGTGTCCAACGACGACGTGGAGATCTACCAATCCTATATAGAAGCACGGGACATGTTTGGCATGCCCTTGCGCGCGCGCATTGGCCGCCAGGAAATCCTGCTGGGCAACCAATGGCTGGTGGGCAATAATCAACTGAATCCGGAATTTCCGGGCCTTTCGTTTGACGCGTTTCGCCTGACGTACAGCGGGGAATCGTATAGCATCGACGTCTTTTGGGCGAAGCTGGCGGAACGGTTTTCGGTGGAACAAGATGCCGACATGGACTTCGCGGGCATCTACCTGACATGCACCGCGCTTGAGGACATTACGTTTGACGCGTACTGGCTCTGGCTGCGCGATGCCCAGCGGATCAACGACACGAATTTCGTGGCGCCGCTGGAGTGGGCGGAAGATCTATTCAATCTCGACGACTACGACCCCACCAATCTGCATACGGTAGGGTTGCGGGCTGCCGGTACAATCGGCGCCTTCGACTTCTCGGCGGAAGCCGCATATCAGTTTGGCGAGGCGGGCCAATACGGCCAATTCTTCAAGCCTTTCTTGTACGGAGACGACGACGCGGAATTCAGCGCGTGGGCGGGCGACGTGGAAGTTGGTTACACGTTTGATGTTGCGTGGCAACCGCGGGCGTGGCTAAACGGCGCCTATTTCGGTGGTGAGGACAATCGCGAAATCAGCTTTGTTGAATGGCTGAATCCTTTCACGCGGCCGGAATCGAGCATTAGTTTCAACCGGTTGTTTTCCAACAAGCACTATAGTTACTTCATAGACGAGTGGCACCAGTTGACCAATGCGTGGACAGTGCAAGCCGGTGTCGATGTGAAACCGACGGAAGCCATTGAAGCGGGTATTTATCTTGCTTACTTCCAAGCCAATGAAACCTTTGATCAACCGGCAAGCTTTTCCTTGGGCGGATTCAAAGTGCCCTTGGCCCCGGCTTTAAGCTTTTGGACCCAGGGTACCGACGACGATCTCGGCTGGGAAGCGGGCATCTGGGCGCGCTACCACTACAGCGAAGATTTGGTTTTCGAAGCTGGCTGGTCGCACATGTTCACGGGCGACGGCCTGACCGACGGCAACTTTGTCGACTTCAACGGGACCAGCTTCACGGGCGGCACCGCGGAAGACGATGGCGACTACTTCTACTTTGACACGAAGATTTCGTTCTAGTCGATTTGTGGCACACAGCGATCATGGGCTGTTCCGGATGACGGAACAGCCCATTTCGTTTGCTGCCGGAAGTTCGCTCTTTGTTCAGTTCGGAGACGATTGTTCTTCTTCGTCCTCGGGCGTAACGACTCCGGTCTCCATCAGATAGTCCCAGCCTTCGTCGTTGCTCTGCATCCGGTTGGCTATCCGCTCCAGGGCATCGTTTATCACCGCTTCCCATGTCGCCACGGGCTCGTCCCCGTCGTAAGACTCAATGGCTTGATTGATTCCGTGACGGACCGAGTCTGTAATTTCCGGGTGAAGGGTGTAGACCGCCGTTTCCGGGGCAATGCTGTCACGGGGCTGCCACAGGTACGGGAGGGGCTTTCCGGGCCAGGAGAGTCCAAATTCCGCCGCCCACGCCGGCCAATACCGGGCGGCAAAATCGACCAGGACGACGTTTCCATCCGGCATCTCGCATTCTGACCAGACGTAGTATTGGTGGTCCTCCACCTGATCCAGGGATGCCTGCAGGCTGACGTTGCCGCCCTGAACGGGCACCCAAATCGACCCCGCCATGGGTACGAAGTTGCACTTCGTGAGGTGCTTGAGAAAGAAGCAGCCAATGGTATTGATAGGGCCGACGTGGGCAATGGACGGTTCAAACACGCTCCGGATCGCGATATCGAGTGTGCCGGCGGCCGCTTTTCGAATTGCCTGCGGAGGCAACGGATTCATGGTGCGTATCCCCAAGGTCGTGCGTTGGTTTTTGGGTCGGTCTGGAAACGCATAGGGTACCTCAAACGGTTGTCCCGGTGCATGGCAACCGTTAAAAAAGGAAGGGCGGCGCGGGGGAGGGCGCCGCCCTTCAGGGGAAAACCTGGCTGGGGGGAGCCAGGCGTGAGGTCGTTCTGTACGGTCTATTCATCGGGGCCGGTGAATAGTGTCACGAGATCAAGACGAACAATTAAGCCGCTCTATTCACTCTTGTCTCGAAGTGTAAGACTTCGCCTTCAGCGTCTACTAGAACCGTGTCGCCTTCCGATACCTTGCCCTCCAATATGCGCATTGCGAGCGCATCGAGGATCAGGCGTTGAATGACACGTTTGAGCGGCCGCGCGCCATACGCGGGATCGTAGCCCTGGTTTGCCAGCAGGTCGCGCGCCGGATCCGTCAGCTCAATGCTGATGCGCTTTTCGGCCAACCGCTTCGCGAGGCGTTGCACTTGCACATCCACAATCCGGCGGATGTGCTCCCGGCCCAACGGATGAAACACGACCACCTCGTCGACACGGTTCAGGAACTCGGGCCGGAAATGCCCGCGCAACACGTTCATTACGTACTCGCTCTTGTCGCTTTCGGCCAACTCCTGGCGCGTGAATACCTCGCTGCCCAGGTTGGATGTCATGATAATGACCGTATTCTTGAAGTCCACCGTTCGCCCTTGACCGTCGGTGATTCGTCCGTCATCGAGAATCTGCAGCAGCACATTGAACACGTCGGTGTGCGCCTTCTCGATTTCATCGAACAAGATGACGCTGTAAGGCCGGCGCCGGGCCGCCTCGGTTAGTTGACCGCCTTCGTCGTAACCCACGTAGCCCGGAGGGGCGCCGATGAGGCGTGACACGGTGTGCTTCTCCATGTACTCGCTCATGTCGATGCGAATCATGTTGTGCTCGTCGTCAAACAGCAGTTCCGCGAGCGCGCGGGCAAGTTCCGTTTTGCCAACGCCCGTAGGGCCTAGAAAGATGAACGAACCGATGGGCCGTTCCGGTTCCTTGATTCCGGCGCGGGCACGGCGTACCGCGTTGGACACGGCGACAATGCCTTCCTCCTGGCCGATAACGCGCTGCCGCAACCGCTCTTCCAGTTTTATCAGGCGGTCCATTTCGCCTTCCAACATCTTGGCCACGGGAATACCGGTCCAATTGGCCACGATCTTCGCGACCTGCTCACCGGTGACGTCTTCCGTGAGGAAGCTGCCTTCCTTTTGCAGATCCGCAAGGCGCGCGTTCTTCTCCTGCAACGTTTTCTGGAGATCGGGAATTGTGCCGTAACGGATCTGGGCGACCTTGTCCAATTGGCTATTGCGCTCGGCAATCTCTTCTTCGCGCTTGGCGGCGTCGATTGCTTCGTTGACCTTGCGGATAGCGTCTATGGCGTCTTTCTCGGACTGCCACTTCGTCTTTTTCGCATTGAGTTCTTCACGCGCGTTCGACAGTTCGCGTTCGATACCTTCACGCTGTTCCGCACCGGCCTTGCCTTTTTCCTTTTTCAGGGCCAGATGCTCGATTTCCAGCTGGCGAATGCGCCGATCCAGCACGTCAATTTCGTAGGGCATGCTGTCGATCTCGATTCGCAGGCGCGAGGCGGCCTCGTCGATCAGGTCGATGGCTTTGTCCGGCAGGAATCGATCGGCAATGTATCGATGGCTCAGGACCGAAGCCGCCACCAGAGCCGCGTCTTGAATCCGCACGCCGTGATGCACTTCGTATTTTTCCTTCAACCCGCGCAGTATCGCGATGGTGTTTTCGACGTCGGGTTCGCCCACCAGCACGGGTTGAAAGCGACGCTCGAGTGCCGCGTCTTTCTCAATGTGCTTGCGGTATTCATCCAATGTCGTTGCGCCAATGCAGTGCAACTCGCCGCGAGCCAGGGCCGGCTTCAACATGTTTGATGCATCCATCGCACCTTCGGCCGAGCCCGCTCCTACCAGTGTGTGCAACTCGTCGATGAAAAGGATGATTTTGCCTTCGGCTTCCTCGACCGAACGCAGTACCGCCTTTAGCCGATCCTCGAACTCGCCGCGAAATTTGCTTCCCGCGATAAGCGCACCCAAGTCCAATTGCGCGATTCGTTTGTTCTTCAGATTCTCCGGCACGTCGCCCGCCACAATGCGCTGGGCCAGACCCTCGGCAATGGCCGTCTTGCCCACGCCGGGTTCGCCGATGAGCACGGGATTGTTCTTTGTTCTTCGGCTCAAAACTTGAATCACGCGGCGAATCTCCTCGTCGCGTCCAATTACGGGGTCCAGTTTTCCCGCGCGGGCCAATTGAGTCAGATCGCGGCTGTATTTCTGAAGTGCGTCGTATGTATCTTCGGCATTCGGATCGGTCACACGCTGCGTGCCGCGAACATCTTTCAACGCGGCGAGCACGGCCTCTTTTGTGACACCGTGTCTCGCCAGAAGATCCGCTGCCGCGTCGCCGCGCACATCGAGGATGCCGAGCAAAATGTGTTCGGTGCTTAGGTATTCGTCTTTCAAGGCTTGCGCGGCCTTCCAACCGTGATTCAGCGCGGCATTCGCATTGGCGCCAAGCCCGGGCTGTTGCGCATTGCCCGAAACTCGCGGCAACGTGCCCAGGCGCTGCCGCAATTCCGCGGCGAGACCTTCCATAGGCACACCTACGCGTTGCAGCACGGAAACGACTGCGCCGCCTTTTTGAGACACCACCGCATCCAAGAGATGCAATGACGTGATCTCGGAATGGTTTTCTTGCGCGGCCCGGTCCATTGCTTCGGACAGGGCTTCCTGCGCCTTTATGGTCAAGCGGTCAAAACGCATGTACAATCCCTCCCTTAGAAATAACTCTGCTTTCCCAAGGGCAACTACCGTGCCACTATTATCCCATGAATTCACGGGAGTTACGAGCGGCCCGCCAGGAAACTGTCGCATAACCGAGCAGGATATGTATCGAATTGCATCACCAGAGCGCGTGTGCAGCGCCTGGGGTGCGGCGGCGTTGCATTCCTGCTTTTGGAGCGCCATCATGGAGGCGTGAACGAAATGCGGAGGGAGGTACGTATGATTTACCGGTGGACACTCTTGCTTGCCTGTGCCTTTGGATTCTGGGCGACCGGTTCGGCCGCAGCGCTGGAATTGGGCAAATCGCCGGGAGCCGTGGCCATAGAGACGTTGGACGGGTTGCCCCGGTCAATGAACAACTACGGCGAAAGGGCAGGCACGGTCGTTACCTTTCTCTCCACGCGTTGTGAGGGCACGGAGCAGCAATTCCCTATATTCAATCTGCTTCACGAAGAATACCGCCTGAGAGATATCTTGTTCGTGGGCATTGTGGTCAATCCCGAGGAAAGCGGCGATGAGATTCGGGCTTTTCAGCAGAACAAGGGATGTCGCTTTCCCGTTTACCGGGACCCTTCGGGGAAATCTGCTGCACAATTCGGGGCGACCGTCACGCCGGAATTCTTCCTGATCGATGGCGATGGCACACTGGAGTATCACGGGCCGGTTACGGGCTTGGAAGCAGCCATCCTGGGACTTCTCGGGGAGAAAGAGCTCAAGACCACTCCCATTGGTGAGCGGGGTGCAAGAAAGGAAATCCCGAACCCGTACGGCACCATGGCGTTTTCATCTGAGCTCATCTTCTCCATTATCCCCGGAGCCCCTGTCCATCACTGCTCTACTATCGCCGAAGCGCCGAACGGTGACCTCCTTTGCCTGTGGTACGGGGGGAGCTACGAATCGGCGGAAGACCAAGCGCTTTTTCTGTCGCGGTTGAAGAAAGGCGAGCGCATATGGTCGAAACCGGAAAGCATGCTTGCCAATCAAGACCAGCCTCCGGGAAATGCCCTGATTCTGCGCGGCTACGGCGACGAGATGATCATCCTCTGGGGCCGCATGGAAAGCACACGGCCGCTTCGCCGCGGATCGGGGTGGGGCCAATGCCGCATCATGGTGCGCACGTCGAAAGACAACGGCAAGACTTGGAGCAAGGACGTGGAAATGCCGGACGGGTATGCGTGGCTGCCGCGAAACGCCGCGCTGACGCTGTCGGATGGAACCATCGCGGTTCCGCTAAGCGGACGTGTGGATGGGAAGTATGCGGGGTTCCTGGTTACCCTTAACAAGGACGGATCGTGGTCGAGGTTGCCGGGTGTGATGCCGGGCGGCGAACAGCCGACCGTGATACAGCGAGACAACGGTGAACTGTTGAGCCTGATGCGAAGCGAACCGCGCATTTTGCAGAGCGTCTCGACCGACGCCGGCCAATCCTGGACCATGCCCGAACGCACCGAATTGAAATGTCCGGACTCCGGCATCGCAATGACGAAATTGAAGAGCGGCCGCCTGGTGCTGGTGTACAACGACACCGATCAATCAGATCGCACGCCGCTGGTATTGAAGCAGTCTACTGACGGGGGCCTCACGTGGGGCGAACCGAAAGTATTGGAAGCCGACTGGGGCGAGTTTTCATATCCCTGCGTCATCGAAGATAGCGACGGCATGGTGCACGTGACGTATACCTATCGGCGCTATTCGATCAAACACGTAGCGTTTGACGAAGGCTGGCTGATACACAAGGAAAGGCCGAACTGACGCGGAAATTAATCCGGCATTCCGAAAACCTCATTCCGTTGCCTCAGAAATGCATAGTTCATTATCTGCGGCACGGTCGACGAAGTACCTTTTCACCGTGCCTCTTTTGACTACGGCGACGCCGATCTCCGTCGCGGCCAGAGTGCTGTCGCCAATGGAGACAAGCCGATTGGTGATATCGCGAAGGTCAAACTTGCGAACGACACCGGAATTGCGGTCATAGCGTAACAGCCCGCCGCTGGATTCCCGATATTCGCCGCGATCCTTCAGTGCAAGCCAAACGGCGTTCGCGGTCACATGGATGGCTGAAACAGACCAATCCGCGATTTCCGGCGGGGCAAACATATGATAGATCTGGTCACTCGGATCGAAATAGCCGAATCCACCGACTCCGCTGTTGCCCTCGCCGTCGTAAAAGGTCTTTCCAAACCAGAATTTGTCGCCCTCGATTTGCCAGGGACCAATCCATTCGACAATCGTTGTAGTACTTCTGCTATGTCCGTCCTCTACACGCCTTGACCTCGCGACCGCGAATTCATCGTACGTGGACTGCGGCATGAGAAACATCTTTGATTCAGCGCCAATGGCTTCCCGTATGGCCCCGTTCACGGATCCCCCAAAGGGACTGTCTACTTTTTCCAGGCTGAATGAACTGGAGGGTCCGAAGTGAGGAGTATCGGGCGCATCCGTTCGTGTAACTTGTCCTGGCTTTGCACCGGTTGCTTCCAGTGGCGCTGTCCACTTTGTTGCATTCGCGCCATGTAGAATCTCAAACTCCGGGTTGCGTCCGGGGCGGAATTCGACGGCAATCGATTCCTCTTGATTGTTCCCCACGACCACTAAGCGATCGTCTGTCGTATGCACGCGGTCCATCGAGAACGGCTGATAGGAAAACTGTTTGATCAGGCGCTTTTCGCCGGCATCAAAAACCCATTTTTGGTTCGGATATCTGTGAACCTTCTCCGCAACGCACGAGAGAACAACATCCGTCGCCGTTACGCGTTCAATACGCGCCATGCAATCCCGATGTCCGGATTCGATCGCGGGTCCCAAAGCATGTACGTTGGCGGGCGTGGCCACTTCCTGAAGAAACAAGCCAATTTTCGTGCCGTCGCTCCACCAAACCCACCCTTCGGGATCTCTTGCGTTGGCATTCGGGCTGCCAAGGGCTATCACCAATTCGAGAGAATCGCCAACAGATGCGCGATTCAGCACAACTAGATTGACAAGTTCGGGATTTGATTGGCTAAAACTCTCGAAAACCGCCTGATCGGAAATCGAATCTGAGTGGACTCGCAATGCGAGCATTAACAAAATAAGAATCGCCGACGTGAGGATTGGGGAATTGCGGCAGATCATTCGAAACCCCTCCAGGCAATCGAACGTTACCAGGGTATGGTCTGGATTTCCACGGCAGAATTATAGCAGGGTGAACTGGTTTCAAACAGAAAGGGATCAGTAGTACGACGTGCCAAAAACGAGACGCGACCGGGGCGACTACTTGAGTCGCTGCCCGGTCGCGAATACTTGAATTTGCTTCTTACCCCTGCCGCAGGTACGGCAGCAGTTTATATCCTACGACGGCTTTCAGCATATCGCCGGCGAGGAAGGGGAGGACGCCCGCGCCGATCGCCTGTGTTGGGGTCAGTCCCAGGTAAAAGGCAAGCCAGCTTGCGCCGCAGAGATAGATGAACGCGGTGCCGGCAAGAAGGCCCCATGCGGGATTCTTGAAGAACGTGACGACATAGGGCACGAAAAACCAGGACATGATGTATCCGGCCGTGGCACCCAGTGTGACGGCGGTAAAAACCGGCGCTCCCAACAGCCCGAGCACGACATAGAGGGCGACCGCGCTCACGGCGCGTTCACGGCCAATTGCGTACCCCGCGAGCAGCACGGGCAGGGTTTGCAGTGTCATGGGCACGGGTTCGAAAGGTATCTTCGCGTGCGCGCCGAGGGCGATCAGCCCTGCGACCACGGGAACTTCAATCCACGCGGCCGCACGGCCTCGGGACACCAATTGAGCGGGAAGTGTGAGTTGGTAGTGCATGGGGCGAAAGTGTAGCCCATCGGCGGACTCAGATCAATTTTGCCGATATCGACAAGATCCGTGCCGAGCCAGATTTCATACACTGCATGGCCAAATTCTAAACAGTCCGCCGATTCAACCGCTCACGTTCTTCGATAGTTCGCAGTCGCACGTGTGCGTCAACTCGTTGTCAGGCAACGATCTGCACTAGCGTGCGCGTATGGCGGGATCGGACCTTGCTAACTCACCTTTTCGCACGCGCGGCGCGTGCATTCACTTCATCGACCACAGGAGACAATCATGCCACGGGGAATCCGCTTCACAATCAGTGCCACGATGCTGCTTGCAACCGCATCATTGACCATGGGGGCAGGGTGTCCGTTCTCGACGCAGCCGCCCGATCCGTTCCGGTTTACATTTTCGGGACAAGTGACGTCCGTGCAGGAATCCGGGGGAGGAGAAAAGGCTCAAGGGGTCTCAGTCGGCGATACCGTCACACTAACGGTGGACATTGTCTTCAATCAAACTCCCGACAACCCGTTGCTTCAACCGTTCGTGCTCCAGATTGCCGCGATTAATGCGGTAACACCCGATAGCACCTTGGAGATTTTCAAAGCCGATTTCGTGTCCAGTTCCCTGGAGAGCTTTTTGGTTGGGTTGGGATATGAGCCACAGGTGTCCTTCTTGAGCTACGCAACCAATGGCGTGACTCCAAGTGGAAACCAGGGCCGAATTGACACCGCCAGCCAAGTTGTATCGCATGTAATTTACAATGATTCCGTCGGGTTGCGTGATTGGCAGGTTGGCACGCCGGTGAAAATCGAATTCTCGCTACCGCTCTCCTATCCCCCGGCGGGAGACTCGGTGTGGGTTACCTGCGGAAACGCAACGGTTACCTCCATTCAACCGCTCTAAGAACGCAATAATAAAACCCCGGCGCATGGGTGTGCGCCGGGGTCAAGGACTCGTAGGGTCAGACAAAAGCATATTCAAGAAATCTCCGTTGGCGGTTACGAAATAAGATTTATCAACGGGTAGCGCGAACGGACCTACCGCTTCACCCACCGTGTGCGACAACACTTTGAATGTGACTTAATGTTCGCCGCGGAATTTCCTTCCGGTATGCAACGCGGCCATCGGAAGTAACAGATATCTGTCGCCGGGGATGGACAATTTCCGTGCCGAGTCAGATTCCGTACACGGTGTGGCCAAAATCTAAACAGAGCGCCGTTTCAACCAGGTTGATCTCACGGCAGACCGTGGTCGCACACACGCCTCAACTCATTGTCCGGCAAGAGTCTGCGTTGGCATGCACGAATAGCGGGATCGGACCTTGCTAAGTCGTTTCCACAAGCGCCGCGAGTGCGCCAACATCAACAACCGCAGGAGAAAATCATGTCACGGAGAATGCGCTATCCGGCCATCATCGCAACGTTGCTTTCCACCACGCTATTGACCATGGGCGTGGGGTGTCCGCTCTCGACACTGCCGCCTGAGCCGTTCTTGTTCACGTTCTCAGGTACCGTGACCACGGCAAACGTTTCCGAAGGAGAGACGAAGGCGGACGCTCCTCAAATCGGTGATACCGTGACTTTGACGACCAAAGTGGTTTTGAATGAACGGCCCACCAGCCCATTGCTGCAGCCCTTGCTATTTCAAATCGATGCGCTCAATGCAGTGAATCCCGGCATCGTATCGGAAATGTTTCATGCGGAGTTTGTTTCGAGCTCGGTGGAATCCTATCTTCAAGGTTTGGGCTATTCCGCTCAATCACCCTTTATCGGATACGCGGCCATGACTCAAGGGCCTGACTTCGCCAACGGCGCAGTCGATGTTTCCAGCCAAGTAGTCTCGTACGGAGTACGCAATCAGGAAACCAGCGTGCGCGAGTGGATTGTTGGCACGCCGGTGCGCATCGTATTTACCTTGCCGGGTGGGGACAGCGGCGACATCTTTATTGAATGCGCGAATGCCTCGGTTACCGGCAAGCAGCCCCTCTGAAAACGAAAAGCCTCTGGCATTCGGGTGAATGCCAGAGGCTTGATTCAGTAGTCTTGCTGCAGCTATTTCGCGGGTTCGCCGGCGCTGATGCAAATGACCGGAACCGCGCGGCGGTTGAGCGGACGCTCCGCCTTTCCATTGGTGGTGCGCTTTTCCTCGCCGTAGCTGACCGTTTCAATGCGGTCGGCGGCGATGCCGTGTTCGACTAGATATTTCTTCACAGCATCGGCACGGCGCTGGCCGAGCTTCATGTTGTACTCATTTGTGGCCAAGTCGCAGCAGTGGCCTTCCACCAGCAGGTGATCTTCGGGGTACTGCTGCATGTGCGCCAGCACCTTGTCGGCAATGGCGACACCTTCGGGCTTCAGCACGGACTTGTCGAGATCGAAGTAAATAATGCCGTAGTCTGGGGCCACGCGCGGCGCCGGGATCTCGGCCTTGGCGAACTGGATATAGTTGCCGAAGGACCGTTCCTTGTGCCCCCACCAGACGTCGGACGCGAAGGCGGTGTCGCCCTGGTAGTCTTTGCAAACGGCGACCTTATTGACGGCGCTCTTCTTGTCTTTGCAGCAGTCGCACGCTTCGGACGCATTGGCCGGTGCCAGGGCTGCCAGAAGACCGATGCACAGTATGGGGGCGATGGCTTTCATATGGGGCCTCTCCACGTTCTCCGGCGCGATACCGGGGGCACGAATCCGTTATATTGTCAAGAGTATATCAGCCTGCCACGAAAATGGCAACCCCTTTTGTTGAGCATGGATCGTGGTCGATTCCGCATCTAATTCAACATGTTGTTATCATGAATTTGAGGCACCCATTTGATTGTATACTTAACTCTTGACAATATTCACCTAAACCGATACACTCAAGCCTGAGCCTGCCGGCTCGGTCGTGCCGCCGACGTTGCTTTACCCGCCGGGGCCATGGTTTCAACAAGGAGGAACAGCCGTGTTCAATTACAAACGCCTGCTGGTTTGCCTGGTCATCGGGCTGCTCTGCCTGGGGACCGCACCTGCCGCCCAGGCGGAGGAAGTCAATCTCTGGATTTCCTACTATTTCACGGGTTGGCAGAACTACGATGCCGGCTTCTACACCAACTCGGAGACCCTGGAAACACAGGGGCTGGACGAGTCCCAAGCCGCTTTTCGCGAAGCGGATACGTTGGATGCACTGGGCATGTCGCAGACGGCCTTGGGCAAGTACAGCGAAGCCGAAGATGCGTTCCAGCAGGCGCTGTGCCTGCGTGAGACCCACTGCGGCCCGCGCAGCCGTTTTGTGCCAATGACGCTGAACAATCTGGGCGATCTTCACTACGTGGCGGGCGATCGGGAAAAGTGCGAAGGCCTGTATCGTCGCGCGCTCGACATTCATGATTCCGATCAGTTGAACATAGAGGTGTGCCGCGCCCTGAACGGCATGGCCTTGTTGCACAACGACAAGGGCGAGAAGGTCGAAGCGGAAAACCTGCTGAAGCGCTCCATGAAGATTCACGAAAAGGCCGGCCGCCGCCAGCATCCCTACATGGCGACCAATATGGTCAATCTGGCCCTGTTGTATATCGAGAGCGGCAAGCTGCATGAAGCCAAGGAATTGCTGAAGCACGCCGAGTTCATTCAAAACGAGACCGTGGGAACGGAGCACCCCGACGTCGCGATCCGGTTGCACGCGTACGCCAATTTGATGGTGGCGATGGGCAAGAGCGAAAAGGCCCGCACCGCCCAGGACGAGGCCAACGCGATTCAGGCGAAGTTCCAGCAAATCAACGCCAATTGATCTTCTGCGTGGCAACACGCAGCCCAGCCCAGACCGCTCCGTTTTGCCTGCGGAGCGGTCGCTTTTTTATTTGGGCAGGACCGCCGGATTGTATTCGCCGCGTGTGGCAAAGCCGCCGAGTTTGGGATGCATGTTGGCGAAATACGGATAGCTCTCGAAGACAGCGCCCCCGCCAGACATGCGCGGGTCGTTGGTTCGCGTGAGTTCGGCTTCGAGCCGCTCTCGCAGGGATGCGCGCACGGCATCAAACTCCGGATTTCCGGTCAGATTTCGCAGACAGCCAGGATCGGACTTCACCTCGTACAATTCTTCTTCCGGGCGTTTGCCGAAGCTGTGCTGAAAAAGTTCGGGAAATTGGTCCTGGTTGGCAATCATGAACCGCTTGGTCGTGCCGTCGTCGATGTCGAAGTAATAGGGCGGATCGCCGGCGGGCCAGCGATCGGATTTGAAGTTGCGGATATACAGGTAATCCGCGGTCCGGATGGCGCGCATGGGATACCCCAGATGGTCGTAGCGCGCATGGCTGTGGCGCTCCAATCCCGCCAACACATGATCGCGCACCAACGTGGGGCCACCGGCGGCCATCCCGAGAAAACTGTGTCCGGTCATGACGGGATCGGGTGGCAGCCCGGCGGCATTCAGGAACGTGGGCGCAAGATCCACAAAGCTAACCGGGCTCTCAACTGTTTGCCCCGCGGGAATGCGTTTGCCCCATGCCATTGCCAGCGGCACGTGGATGCCGTACTCATACACGTTGGCCTTGGCGCCGGGAAAAGTCATTCCGTTGTCGCCGGTCACCACGACGAGCGTGTTTTGCAGGAGGCCTTTTTGCTCCAGCAAGTCGATCATTTTTCCGAGATGCGCGTCGAACCACTCGACCTCGAGGTAATAGTCCAGCAAATCGTCGCGCACTGTTGACGTGTCGGGCAGGAACGGCGGCACGGTGACCTTGCCGGGATCTTTGCCGGCGGCCTTTCCGGAACCGACGGCGTACTTGCGGTGCGGTTCGGTGCAGCCGTACCAGAAATAGAACGGCTGGCCTTCGGGCTTCTGCGCCAGAAAGTCCGCGAAGTTACCGGCATAGTCCGCGCGATTGATGCCGTCGGTTGGCGTGGATTCCAGACGCTGCTTGTTGAATTCGGGGCCAGCCGGATTGCGCGTCCGGCCGCTACCTTTGAGGTCTCCCGGACTCCAGCCTTTCATGGTAAGGCCGATGTGATACCCGGCCTGCTCCAGCAAATCGGGAAACACCGTGAACTTGGACGGAAAGTAGCCGAAATGCGAGCCCGCCTCCTCCAGTTCCCAGATGTAACGGCCGGTGAGAATGCTGGCGCGGTTGGGCGAACATTGCGGCGCGCACACGAACGCGTTGGTAAACAGGCAGCCGTTCGCCGCCACGCGATCGAAATTCGGCGTGTGAATCTGCGGCGCGCCGTAGGCACTCGCGTGCGGCCACGACCAATCGTCGGCTATCGCGAACAGGATATTGGGACGAGCGGACGGCGGTTGCGCGGCCGCACGCGCCGTGGCCAAGCCCGCGGCAGTAGAGGCCGCCAAGAACTGGCGACGCGATACAACGTCCATGGGTGGCTCCCTTCCTCCCGTACCGGTAATTCCAGCACCATAGAAGCGTCCGTTCGCAAATGTCAACGCGCGCGGAAGTTCATTGTGGTCTGATTTCGCTGGATTTCGCGACCCGGCAAGATTGCTTTTCCAGTGCCGTTGTGCAAGATTTGCTGTATCTGTGTATATGTCATGGGAGCTGAAGCATGTCCATTCTGTCAGAACTTGAGGCCACCGAAAAGCGCGATCAACTGTTGCATGACGGGTATTGCGTCATTCCCGGCGTGTTGCGTGGCGATCTGTTGAATCGTCTGCGTGCCTTCAGCGATGAACTGCTCGACAATCTCCCCGCCGACCCGGCTACGCAATACCAGGGCAGCGATTTTCACGTGAACTCGTTGCGGCGTCAGGCGCGCGGCGACTTGCACCGGCCGGACACCGCATTGACCAGTTCGCTGGTAGATGAACTAGTCGACTTGCCGGAAGCATGGGAAGCGTGCAGGCTACTCGGACTCGAAGGGCAACAGCCCGACGACACGATGCTCATCCTCAGCAAACCCGCAAACGGTCCGGCGCTTTACTGGCATCAGGACTTCATGGAGTGGAATCATCCCAAGGCGTGTCTGCCATGGCCCACGCGCATTTTCCTTTCCTACTATCTCGTCGATACGACCAAAGAAAATGGCTGTCTGCGCGCCATCCCCGGCACGCACTTAAAACGCATTCCGCTGCACGACGTGCTTCCCCCCGCGCACGGCCCGGAAATCCAGGCGGCTACGCCGGATCATCCCGCCTTTCAAGATCATCCCGACGCGGTGGATCTGCCCGTCAAGGCAGGCGATCTCGTCATCAACGACGCGCGACTGTTGCACGCCGCCTACGCCAACCAGTCCAACCAACGCCGCACCCTCATCCTGCAATGGCACGGCGTCTTCCCCTGGCCAACCGTGCCGAGTTGGTGGAACAAACCTAAACCCAAAATCATTGAAGGGGCGAATGCAGACATCGTCACGGAAGTGTCACGGATTCCGGGGGAGTTCCTTGGGGTGAGGGAATAGAAGCGGAATCCTGCCGCCGTCACAAAGCCTCGGCACCGCCCACATTGAGCAGATGAAACACAATGACCTCAAGGAAATCGAAGAGACGGTCTACAAAAGCATGACCCTCGACCTATGCCCCGCCTGCCAACGCGCGTGCATCAAGGACCCGATCCAGTTTCACCAACAACAAGGTGGACAATAGGCAGTAGTTTCGATCAAGGATCGACAACGATCTTGGTGGTGACAACTTGTCGAGTCGCTTCGCGATAGACGACAAGGTCGGTAGAAGTCAGCGATCCATCCTCAACCTTGTCCCGGGTGCTGGTGAAAGCTTTCAGAAGCGTCGGCAATCCCCGAATCTCATGCCCGTTCAGCGAAATTACCAGATCATTTTCTTCCAACCCCAACGGTACGGCCAATTCGTCCACGGAGATGGCCTGTTCAATATCTACCGTGCCAAATTTGCGCGCGTTGTCGTTCATACGCCTATCGATCAGGGTGCACTTCAGTTTCAGAATCCCAAGAATGCGTTGCCGCGGGAAACGAATCTCCGTCTCCACGAACACGGCAAGCGGTATGCGATACAACTTTCGGTCAAACCGGTTTACAACCTCGATCGAGATCGAAGTCCTCGGAGCGGACGGGTCCTTGATCGGAAGGGCAATGGATTCCATCAGGACACGGGCCGCTTCGGCGGCTGCGTCGATACGCTTACCGTTCACACCGACGATCAGGTCCTCGTCGCGGAGCGGTATGCCATCCACTGCGGGCAATGTCGCCGCGTCTTCGATGTAAATGCCTTGGCCCTCCACGTCACGAAATCCTTGAGCCTTATCCGGGGATGACCCATTGCGAAATCGTTTTACGAGCGAGTTCAAGGCGTCAAGGACGGCTTGCTGCTCGCTTGAGGAAAGAAACAACGGATGCTGAATGATCGGGGCTTCGCGCAGTGCCAATTCGACTAGCATGCCTCGTTGTTTGTCGTCTTTCCAGGATTCAGTCGACCATGGAGTTGCGTCCCATACCTTGGCCGTATTGTCCCAGGACGCAGTGACGATTCGCGATCCGTCCGGGCCGAATGAAGCGCTGTGTACACTACTCCCATGGCCGGTAAGCGTAAGCACCTCCGTGCCGGTAGTCGCGTCCCATACCTTGGCCGTGTTGTCCCAAGACGCAGTGACGATTCGCTCGCCGTCAGGGCTGAATGAAGCGCATTGCATACTACTCCCATGGCCGGTAAACGTAAGTACTTCGGCACCGGTAGTCGCGTCCCATACCTTGCCCTTGCCGTCACTGAATGCAGCGACGATTCGTGCCCCGTCCAGGCTGAATGAAGCGCTGATCACCCCAAGGCCGGTAAACGTAAGCACTTTGGCACCGGTAGTCGCGTCCCAAACCTTGACCGTGTTGTCCAAGGACGCAGTGACGATTCGCGATCCGTCCGGGCTGAATGAAGCGCTGAACACACTATTCCCATGGCCGGTAAGCGTAAGCAATTCGGCACCGGTAGTCGCGTCCCATACCTTTGCCGTGTTGTCCCAGGACGCAGTGACGATTCGCGATCCGTCCGGGCTGAATGAAGCGCTAAGCACACCAATCCCATGGCCAGTAAGCGTAAGCAATTCGGCACCGGTAGTCGCGTTCCATACCTTGGCCGTGCTGTCGTCGGACGCCGTGACGATTCTCGCCCCGTCCGGGCTGAATAATGCGCTGTACACCACATCCCCATGGCCCGCAAACGTAAGCACTTCGGCACCGGTAGTCGCATTCCATACCTTGGCCGTTAGGTCCGAGGACGCGGTAACGATTCGCGATCCGTCCGGGCTGAATGAAACACTGAACACACTATTCCCATGGCCGGTAAGCGCAAGCACTTCGGCACCGGTGGTCGCATCCCATACCTTGGCCGTATTGTCCTTGGACGCAGTGACGATTCGCGATCCGTCCGGGCTAAATGACGCGCTGAGCACACCAATCCCATGGCCGGTAAGCGTAAGCACTTCGGCGCCGGTAGTCGCATCCCATACCTTGGCGGTGCTGTCTTCGGACGCGGTCACGATTCTCGTCTCGTCCGGGCTGTATGTCGCGCTGTACACCACATCCCCATGGCCGGTAAGCGTAAGCACTTCGGCGCCGGTAGTCGCATCCTATACCTTGGCGGTATTGTCGTAGGACGCAGTGACAATTCTCACCCCGTCCGGGCTGAATGAAACGCTGTACACCATCTCCCTATGGCCGGTAAGCGTAAGCACTTCGGCGCCGGTAGTCACATCCCAAACCTTGGCGGTTAAGTCCGAGGACGCAGTGACAACTCGCGCTCCGTCCGGTCTGAATGACACGCCGTACACCGCCTTCCCATGGCCGGTAAGCGTAAGCACTTCGGCACCGGTAGTCGCATCCCAAACCTTGGCCGTGCTGTCGTCGGATGCAGTAACGATTCGCGATCCGTCCGGGCTGAATGAAGCGCTGTTCACACCAAACCTGTGGCCTGTAAGGGTAAGCACTTCAGCACCGGTAATCGAGTCCCATACCTTGGCCGTGTTGTCGTTGGACGCAGTAACGATCCTCGATCCGTCCGGGCTGAATGAAGCGCTGAGCAACCCATTCTTGTGACCAGTGAGCGTCAATTTCGAGTTGTCCATGGTGCGGTAGAGATAGCCCCACTCCCAGTTCCGAAGATGTTCGGGCGTTTCCATCAGACGCGAGCGAGCCAAATCTCTTTGCTGCGCATCAAGGTGTTTCTGTGCAAGCTGAATGCTCGATGCATAGCTTGCGCGCTTCAACTTCTCAACTGTTTCTTCCGCTACTTTCCGAGCCTCGCCTTCCGTTCGTGTCTTGTCCTCAGCGGTATTTCGCGCTTCGACAAGCAATCGGTTGGCCTGAGTGAGGCTTACGACATAGAAGCCTGTCGCGACCATTAGAACAACCAGCGCTACTGCCGCCGTTGTAATCAGCGCCTTGTGACGCCGAATAAGCCGCGTTGCCCTGTCCCCGAAAGTGTATTCGTAGGCCTTCACTAAGGCCCCGGACTGGAAACGTTGCACTTCGTCCGCCAAATCCTTGGCGGATTGATACCTGTTCGCCGCGTTTTTGTCCATCGCCCGCATGGCGATCGCCGCGAGTTCAGCCGGTGCGTTTGATGCCAGTTTGGCTACCGGGCGGGGCTGCGCGCCGATGACCTTGTCCAGGATTTCCTTGGCGGACTTGCCTTGAAATGGCGTTTGGCCTGTGAGCAGTTCGTAAAGGACCACACCCAGCGCATAGACATCCGTCCGGACGTCCAGTTGATCGATTTGACCTTTGGCCTGTTCGGGGGCCATGTAGGCGGGGGTACCCATAATTTGGCCGTGGGCGGTTAGACCGATAACAGCTGGCTGTTCCGCCATCTCCCACATGCGCAACGTTTCGGCCATTTCGTCGGCGTGGACGTCGGCTTGATCCCTGGACTTGGCGAGGCCCCAGTCGAGCACAACGGTTTCGCCGAATTCTCCGACCATGACGTTGGCGGGTTTGATGTCTCGGTGAATGACGCCCTGGCTGTGGGCATACGCAATGGCGTTGCACAAATCCACGAAGTGCGGCAGCAGTTGCAGGCGGCCTTGCAAACCGTCGGCCTCGGCGAGGGCCTGGCGCAGCGTTCGCCCGCGCACAAGTTTCATTGTGTAGTACAAGGTGCCGTCGGATCGGTGACCGAGTTCGTACACCGGCACGATGGACGGATGTTCGAGTTGGCCCGTGATGCGCGCTTCCTGAAGAAAGCGCGACAGGATGTTCATGTAGTGCGTTGCAGGCGTGGCCGGACCGGAGGAACCTTCCGCGCCGGGCAGCAATTCCTTAAGCGCGATGTTGCGGCCGAGGTAGGCGTCATGCACGAGAAGCACACGGCCCATGCCGCCGCGGCCGTATTCACTGACGTGGGTATAGCGATCCGGCGATTCCTCCACACTGGGCACCGAAGTGGCGTCAACGTAGCGGTCAGATTGGGCCGAAGGCGCGGGATCTACCCCGCCCGATTCCGAAAGGATGATGGAACCGTGAAAGGTGGCGTTCACTTGTTGCTGTCCACCAAAGGCTGCGAGCGTCTTTCCCGAGTCCCCTTCGTGGGCCTTTACCGCTTCTTCCACGAAAGCATCCAGCAACGCGCGGTCCTTTTCCTTCAGAACACCTGAACTCATGAGGCGAGAAGCAAGGTTTTGCGATGGGTCCGCCGCCCAAGCGCCAGCTGCTTCGACGAGTTGGGACGGCGTGACTTTCCCCATTTGAACAGCGAGGATGCCAAACAGCAGATTGCGGTCGCGGTTCATGCGCGGATCTCTCCCTGCGATGAATTGACGTAAGACTTCACCCTCTGCGACGCGCACTGACTTTACCACACGGCAAAGTTTTGGAGCGAGCTAGGTTGAATTGAAGGTAAAGCGGCAGGATGCCGCTTTCGTGGCGCGTCCTGGTTTTCGGCACAGCATGGTTCTACAAATGAGTCAGACCCCTTACCGGCTCTTAATTCTCGGCCGGGAAGGGGTCTGTCATGATTGCGGGGTCATCGTGCGGGCTTGGAAGCGGCAGGATGCCGCTTCTACTTCTTGCAGACGCTGACTTCTTCGACGATTTTCATCAGGCGGCGGCCGTATTCGGTATACGAATCGTAGAGTGCGGCCGCGTTGTCTGTGCTCGCGCCGGTATGGATGATGGCGGCGAGATGGGGCTCGATGGAGAAGCCGCCGTCGTAGCCTTTTTGCAGCAGGTCGCCGACGATTTCGCGCACGTAGCCTTCGCCTTCGCCGCAATAGGTGTAGACGTCTTCGCCGTTCACTTTTTTCGCGTCTTTGATGTGCACATAGACGATATCGTTGAAGACCTTCTGATAGTAATCCCACGCGTCCTGCCCGTAGGAGACGGGATTGCCGGTATCGAACACCACCTTCAGTGCGGGGCTGTTCACTTCGCCGAGTAGGATGTTGCTGTTTTCCGCGCTGAGTCCGCCCCAGCCACTGCAATTCTCGTGGCACAGCATGATGCCGCCGTCTTCGGCCATCTTCGCGAACACTCTCATGCGCTTGATGGCTTCGTTGCGCCACGTGGTGTCGTCAACGGGATTCTTGGGGTCGTTGGGATAGCTCATCACACGGATGAACGGCGTGCCGAGCCGTTTCATTCTGGGAATGGCAACCGCGAGATCGCTGATGTCGATCTGGGGATCGCAGGTGATCGGCCGAGCCCAGTTGGCGATCGCGCTGCCAAAACAGGACACGCTCAAACCGGCCGCGGCGGTCTTTTCGCACACCTCGTCGAATTTTGCGTCGTCGATGGCGGTAATGTTCTTGCCGTCGACCATGCGCAACTCGAGATGTTTCCATCCGAGATCCAAGTGCGCCTTGATCTGTATGTCGATCGATTGGCCCGCTTCGTCCGAAATACCCGAAAAAAACATGTCGTGCTCCTGTATGATTCGTAGGGCGTCAGTTGCGCACCAATCCTTTTTCAACAGTATCGCGTTTCGCCTTGCCGCAGATCGCTTCAATCAGCGCGAGCGCGAAATCCATGGCCGTGCCGGGTCCGCGCGATGTAATAATGGTTCCGTCGCGTTCGACGGCGGCGCCGGTGGATTTCACATCCGGCATGTTCAGATTCTCAAAAACTCCGGGGTAGCAGGTCGCCCGTTTTCCATCCAGCAATCCGGCGGCGGCCAGCACCATCGGCGCCGCGCAGATGGCGCAGGTGTACTTGCCTTGTTCCGCCATTGCGACCACGAGATCGCGAATGCGCTCGTCGTTCTTCAAGTGTTCCGATCCCGGTAGGCCGCCGGGCAACGCCACCATGTCGTATTTCCGTTTCAACGCGGCGTCAAGCGTCGTATCCGGCGACAGGACTGTCTTGCGGGACCCTGTCACCGGACCGTTTTTCAGGCCTGCCGTGACCACGTCGACGTCCGCTCGGCGCAACAAATCGATGATGGTGACGGCTTCCAGTTCTTCGAATCCCTCCGCCAGCGGGATCAGCACCGAAGGCATGATACATCCCCTCCAGTTGTGATTGGCTTCAACCCGTGAGTCTACAAACCGTGGCGGGCTGGGTCAAGACTCTGTCACGGCGGCCGATCGCCGAAGTTCCATCTTTACCGCAAGCACTTCGGTCTGCTGCGGGGGAATGTTGAACATCGCAATTCTCAAGCTGTCCCGCTCGCGCGGAGCAAACTCAATACGCCAGCCAAACAGGGAGCCCTGCGGATCGCCGTAGGCTCCCAGCACCGCCACCGCATCGGATTCCGCCGGCAAGCCCGCGCATTCCATGAGGTCGTGCCCCATATGCCAGGAATCGGCCCAGACCGCCAGAGGCGTGACAGGACCCGTACTGTCCGATGTCAGTTTCGCGCCCAGGATTATCAGGCCGTCTTGCGGTTCGCCGTTGAAATTCCACTGATAGGCCATGTGCAGGAAGCGCCCTTGCGAAACGGTTGAAACTACGAAGGTGACGTCGGACTCGCACACGGGATCTCCGGGCTCGAACCAGACGCGTTTGGATCCCTGCCAACTGCCTTTCAATCCCTGCAATCGATCGGGTATGGCCATGACGAATCCTTCGGCGGATGCGGCGGGTCACTCGCCATCCACGTTGGTGAGGGGGAACGATTGAATGGCGCCCATGCGGTCAAACGGCAAATAGCGGTAACTTGCCTTGCCAATAATGCTGGAAATCGGCACAGTCCGCTTCCACACGCCGGGTTGCCCGCCCGAGGCATCGTAGGAATCCATCAATTCGGCGATGCCTGTCGTCGCGTCGATGCGCCACAGACTGCTGTCTTCGCTCTCATTGCGGTTGTCGCCAAGCACGAACACCTCGCCTTCGGGGACGGTCAGCTCTTCGATCGAATAGCTCATGGGCTCGAGTATGTACGGTTCGGACGCGTACTTGCCATTAATGAAGAGGCAGCCGGCATCGACAAACAACCGATCGCCCGGCACACCGGCAATTCGTTTGATCAGCAACTCGCCGCTGCCGGTCGGTGAATCGAGAATGACGATATCGCCTCGGTGATAGGTCTCTTGCGGAAATGAGAAGATAAAATCGCCGGGTTCAAATCCCGGCCGCATGGAGTGCTGAGTGATCTGGATAGGCCGCAGGCCGCCCACGCCAAAAGCCAGAATGACGCCAATTGCAAAGAGTATAAAGACGACATAAAAAGTAAACCGGCCCCAATGCATGCCTTGGTCATCGGTCGCCACGTGATCTGCGCCTCCCGGTCAGCCCTGGGTTTGTCCGCCACTGCGTGCGCGTTCCAGCAGCGCCCGAATGGCATCGCTGTCCGGCATGATTTTGGCCGCTTCCTGCAGGCAGGACTCTGCCTTGGCGAATTCGCTGGCGCGAATCCAACACCGGGCTTCGTTCAGCCACGAATTAAACGTTTGATCGGATTCGTACGCCAGGCTGCGGGCCGTCTGCCACATACCCGCGGCCTCCGCCCAATCCGGCGTGATGTTGAACCGCTCCGCGGCGAAATAATTGAGCGCATGATCCTCGATCAGGCTGAAGTCATGGGGCTTGAGGGTCATCGCTTTTTTCGATGCTTCCATGGCTTCCTTGTAGACCCGTGCCTCGTCCCACTTCTTGACTTCCTGCACTTGCGGCCAGTGAATCATGTAGATCTGCGACACGTTGTACAGATAGTCGGCATTGTCCGGATCGAGCTTCAACGCGGCGTCAAGATAACGAATACCCTGTTCATAGTCGCCGTTGTCCAGGTAATACAACGCCAGGTTGTTTTTCGGTTCGCTCAGTTTGCCGTCCAGCGATTCCGCGAGCTTCCACATGCGTAGCCCTTCGACTTGATCCCCCGCGTGATCGTACATCACTTCGCCGAAGTAATTGACCGCGCGCGCATTATTCGGATAGCGGTTGATCACTTCGCGCCACGCCCGCTCAATCTGCGCGTATCGCCGCCGCATCATGGCTTCCCGATCGGCGGCCAGATCGGCCTGTCCCTTCATGGCAAGCTGACGCGACATGGATTGGTCCCAATCGGCCATCGCGTTCTGCAGAATGTCGAAATTGCGCACCCGGGTCACTATTTCGTTTTCCGACAACGACGCATCCCACAGCGCCTCTGGAATAAGATTCCTGGGTTGGGAGGCAGATTGATCGGGGCTCTCCGCCACGGCGATCATGGACAAGGCACTTAACACCCCTGTGACTATAAAGCGTACTCGCACCGGAAAAACTCGCATGATCATTCTCCAGTCCGCAGACGAGCCGGTTCGGCACCAGCCTGACGATCGGCCGAGGGACTCGCCCACCAAACATAGGCCGTTACCGGCCGCAACGTGCCAAAGCCCAGTTTTTCATACAAAAGTTTAGCAGGATTCGACAAGGTAACCCCAAGCACCACCGAGCCTAATCCCTTGCCGGCAAATTCCTGCGCCAAATCCCGAAGCAATCGCGTGGCCATGCCCTTTCGCTGCGCCGCCGGCACGCACGCCACCTGAAGCACGAACCCTGTGTCGGGCGCCGCTTCGCAGCCAACGATGGCCGCCGCCGGCCGGCCACCTTGCCGGAGAATCCGCACATACGACGGCTCGCTCACGCCAAACGCGCCAATCGCAGCCAACCGCACGAACTCGCGCGTACTTCCAATTTCCTGCACTTCTGGATGCAGATCCCGGCCGGGATGATTCAAGTAGGCCTGATAGATGACCTCGGCCACTTCATCGTACTGCGTGCCCAAGCACGCGATACTTCCCCGGCCCGGCGTCAGCCCCGACACAAGGTCAGACGTCTGGGCCTTCATCAAGAGGCGATCAACGCGCCCAAACTGAAGGTCCCCATAAACGCCCTCGAGGTCGAGCCGGCTGAAATCGATGTTCTCCGCCACGATGGCCACTGCGCCCGCACGGCGAAGGTCGTCTACCGCGGATTGAACGAGCATCGCTTCAACACCGCCGCCTGCAAATCGGTCCAGCACATGCACAAAACTCACGTAGCCGTGGGAACCGCGAAGCACCGTCGTGGCCATGCCGGCCGCGTCCATGCCATCGAACGCCCCATAGAAGGCTACGCCTAGATGCTGCATCCCCAACTGAATTTGTCGCGCCGCGCTGCGACGATACGAATCGGCCGCACAGGCGCCGTAGAGCGCGCCGATCCCCTCGGCCACCTCGTGAACAAATTCCGAAAAGTTCTCCGGAAGGGTGCGTATGCGCTTGACCGTAATCATGGCCGAACCAAACTAGGGGAATTGCGTGTCCACTGCAACCTTTTTCAACGTGCACTGTGCGGTAGAGCCCAATAAACGCCATACAACGAACAGCGCGCGCAAAGCCCGCACGATCCGGCGCTTCTTTGCACCGTGTGCGTGGCAACCCGTGTATTCACAGCCGGCCTAATCCGACGGCACCTATCGCCCTATGCCGCTGCCGTGGCCCGAGTGGAGTGGTCCATTCGTGCAATACTGGGTGAAAACCGCCATTTGGGCTCACTGCGAAGAAGCAGCTTTATTTGCATAACATATTTGTTTGCAATGTTTTATGAATAAAGGGGGATATGGCATGACACTTGTTCCTCTCAAAATGGCTATTGCCAAAAGCGGAATAATTCGATAGAGTTATTGTTAGCATTTCTAAATAATGCATACATTAACCGTTAATCGAAGAGGCTGCAACTGGTGCAAAACGACGTACGAGAACAGGCGCGTGACCTGTTGCGAACGATTCGCCTTATTAAGGCGCGTATCACGTCCAGAAATCTGAATCGAGCCTCGTGCTGTTGCGGGTCGGGCTCGGAAGACGCTCTGGAATTGACCATTCCCCAACTGAACATGCTGGCGGCAGTGCGCGATCGCGGGCAAGTCACCATCAAGGATTTGGCGGAGGCGCTTGAGGTATCGGCGCCCTCGGCTTCGACCATGGTCGACCGGCTGGTGGATATTGGGGCGGTAACGCGCGAGCAGAGCCAGGTGGATCGCCGTGAAGTGGTCGTGCAACTGACGGAAATGGGCGATAACGCGGTTCATGCCACGGAGAGCCTGATTCTGGAATTCATTGTCGATTTGCTTGAAAAGGCAGGGCCTGAAACCGCCCGGATGTGGTGCACCGTGTACGACCGCATTGGAAAAATTCTCGAAGACGAACAACCTCGCTTGGCCCCGGACAGCCGGGAACGCACTGGAGTCGGTTCATGAGCAGAGTGTTCATTACGATTGGGCTGAGTCTGTTCATTATCGCGTTTGGCGTATTGGCCATGCTCGGGCTCGGAGCGATGCGTCAGGATCCCGCCGAAGCCGCCCCTGCCGAGCGCGCGTTGCGTGTCGAGGGCATTCGTGCTGAACCTCGCGACGTTCAGGTGATACTTCGCCAGACCGGGGAAGCAAAGGCCATTGACGTCGTCTCCGTCATTCCGGAAGTCTCTGGAAATATCGTTGAAGTCCATCCAAACCTTGACGTCGGCCGTGTCATCCCAAAGGGGGAAACGATGTTTTTGATCGACCCCCGCACGTACGAAGCAAATGTCAGCCAGGCGGAAGCCCAGGTACAGACCTTGACCAGTACGATCGAGCGGCTCAAGGTGCAATTTGACAACGACAAGGGCCGACTCGAGGTCATGCAGCGCACGGCGGAATTGGCCAAAGCCGAGTTTGACCGGCGGCGAGACCTGTTGAACAAGGACAACGTGGGCAGTCTCTCCGGGGTGGAAGCCCAGGAACAAATATTGAACACGGCCCTTGAAGCGCAACAGCGAATGCAGATGGCCGTGGATACGTATCCGATGCAGATCCGCGAAGCGGAAGGCAGTCTTGCCGCGGCGAAGGCCCAATTGGAAATAGCTCAACTCAACCTGGATCGTACGCGGGTCAAGGCCCCATTTAATGCGCGGATCAAGGACTTCCGTGTAGTGGTCGGACAGTTTGTGAGTCCGGGCCAGCCGGTGCTTTCGATCGCGAACGACGAGGTGCTGGAGATTTCTGTGCCGTTGGACAGTTCGGAGGCGCGCCAGTGGCTCGCATTCAACGATGAAAGGCCGGGCGACAACCTGGCGTGGTTCAATCAGCTCAAGGATGTCCCATGCACCGTTCGGTGGACTGCCGATAAGGAAAATCACCAGTGGACCGGCAAGCTGGATCGCGTTGAACGGATCGATTCGCAGACCCGGACGCTGACCGTGGCGGTGCGCGTCGAGGGTGAAGAGGCTTTCTCGAAAAACGGCGGATTGCCCCTTGTCGACGGAATGTTCTGTGAAGTATCCATTCCTGGTCGGACATTAGCCCGGGTGGTGGAGTTGCCGGATTGGGCCGTGAGTTTCGAAAACACCGTTTACTGTTCGGTCAACAACCGCCTGAAGACGACACCAGTCAAGGTGGCGTGGAAACAAGACGAGAAAGCTTACGTGGAAGAGGGATTGGAACCCGGAACCATTGTCGTGACAACACGCCTGGTCAATCCACTTGAGAATACGCTGCTGGAAATTGCCCCGGCGGAACCGGAAGCGGTACCGGCTTCATGAGAACCATTATCGCGGCGTTCGCCCGGAATCGCGTCTTCGCCAATATTGTGTTGGTGACCATTATCTTTTCCGGCCTGCTGGCTTCGGTCTTGATGGTACGCGAGGCCTTCCCGGAGTTTTCCGTCGATATCATCACCATCAACGTCCTCTATCCCGGCGCGGATCCTGAAGAGGTAGAGGAAGCCATCTCCCGAAAGATCGAAGAGGCCATCGAAGGTCTGGAAGGCATCAAGCAGTACGACACCGTTTCCATGGAAAACGTGGGTCTCACCTATATCGAAGTCAAGGAGAGTTATGACGTCGAGTGGGTCAAAGACGAGGTACGCACCCGCGTCGAGGCAATCAGCACGTTTCCGGTGGACGCAGAAAAGCCCATTATTGTGGAAGTCACGCTAAAGCGGGAAGTCGTGGCGCTGGCCCTTTCAGGCCCCTTGAACGAACGTCAGCTCAAGGAGTGGGGCGAAAACATTAAGGACGAATTGCTGAACTTGCCGGATATTTCCCAGGTATCCGTGGCGGGCACCCGCGATTATGAAATCACCATTGAGATTTCCGAAGAGAAGCTCCGCCAATACGGCCTTACGTTCGATCAAGTGTCGAACATCATCCGGGCGAATAGCCTGAATCTGGCCGGCGGCACCATTCGCACGAAAGGCGAAGAGATCCGCCTTCGTACGCTCGGACGCAACTACACGGGCGCCGACTTTTCGAAGATCATTATCCTGAGCCGGCCTAACGGCGAGACGATTACGCTCGACAAGCTGGCCAAGATCAACGATGGCTTTACCGAAGATCGATTAAGCGGCACGATGAACGGCGAACCATGCGTTTTGGTCATGGTGTCAAAGACCCAGGAGGAGGACGCGATTGCCATTGCGGCCGCCGTGCGCCAATGGGTGGCGGAGAAGCAGGGTACGTTGCCGGAAGGCCTCGACATCAGCATCTGGGACGATCAGTCCGTCATGATCCAACAGCGCATCGATTTGTTGCTGCGCAATGGGCTGATGGGGCTGGCGCTGGTCTTTATTTTGCTCTGGGTGTTTCTGGATTTGCGTCTTAGCATCTGGGCATCGATGGGCATTCCCATTTCACTCCTGGGCGGTCTCGCAATCATGTGGTTTCTGGGCGCGACCATCAACATGATTTCGCTTTTCGGGCTCATCATGGTTCTGGGAATCATTGTCGACGACGCAATCGTGGTTGGCGAAGCCATCTATGTTCACAGAAAGAAAGGCGATGGCCCACTGGCCGCCGCAGTAAACGGGACCATGGAAGTTGGCATGCCTGTGGTCGCGGCTGTCACTACTACGATGGTCGCATTCGTTCCATTGATGTTCGTGGGCGGCGTGATGGGAAAATTCATTGCAATACTGCCCATTGCAGTCATTGCTGCGTTGTTTATTTCGCTGGTTGAAAGCATCATCATGTTTCCAGCACATCTCAACAATCTTCCGGATCCCAATCGACCGCCGCACCACGAAAATCCCGTTATTCACCGGTTGCGCGCCATGCGCTTGAACATCTCCAACGGCCTGGAGTGGTTTGTGGAACACATGTATGCGCCCTTCCTGAGGTTGTGCCTGCGGTGGCGCTACGTCGTGTTCAGCATGGCCGTAGCCGTCTTCCTGCTCACGCTAGGTCTCAATGCGGGCGGATTCTTGAGGTTCATACTGTTTCCGGACATTGACGGCGATCAGATCACCGCCAGCGTGGAATTTCCCAATGGCACGCCGTATGAGGTGACTGAGGCGGCAGTGCGGGACGTAGAAGCGGCACTGAGTCGAATTCAAGACAAGGTACGGGCCAAAGATGGAAGCCCCGTGGTTTTGTCCAGCTACTCACTGGTGGGAAGCGGCATGGCCACAGCGGAATTTGACAACCGTACTTCGTCCGGCCAGCACTTGGGGGCCGTTCGGGCCAAGCTGGTCCAGTCGGAATTTCGCGACCTGCATTCGAAGGATCTCATGGTACTTTGGGAGAAGGAAGTGGGCGTCATTCCCGGAATCACCGCATTGACGTTTGCGGGTATGGAAACTGGCCCGCCTGGCGCCGCCATTGAGATTTGGGTGCAAGGGCGCGACATGGAACAGATTCTGGGCGCCGCCGATCGGCTCAAACAGAAGCTGCAGTCGTACGAAGGCGTGCTGCAGGTGCAAACGGACTTTCGCCCGGGCAAAAATGAATTCCGGATGCGTCTGAAGCCGGAAGCGCGCTCACTGGGAATCACCGTAAACGATTTGGCCAGCCAGGTGTATGCCGGGTACTTTGGCGAGGAGGCATTGCGCATACAGCGGGGCCGTGACGATATCCGCGTCAAAGTCCGCTATACGGCGGAAGAACGAAGTCAAGTGGATGATCTGGCCAACGTTAGAATCCGCACTCCCATGGGCACAGAAGTGCCGCTGATGTCTGTCGCGGACATCTCGTATGGTCCCGGTTACGCAAGCATCATCCGCACGGACGGCTTTCGCCGGGTATCGGTCAGCGCGGACGTGGATACGAGTGTCACCACGGCGACCATCATCACCAACGCGCTGACAAAAGGAACAAATGGCCAGCCCGGAGCGTTTGGCGAGGTCATGTCGGAATTTCCTGGAGTGCGAATGGAATTCCAAGGCGAAGCAAAAGAGTCCGCCGATTCCCTGGGCAGCTTGTATGTGGGATTTCCGTTGGCCCTGGCCGGCATCTTTGTCATTATCGCCACAATCTTCCGGTCGTACCTCCAGCCCTTCATCATCATGCTGACGGTACCTTTTGGAATTATAGGAGCGTTGTGGGGACACTTTTTGCTGGGATACCCGCTGACCATTATGAGTATGTTTGGCATCGTTGCGCTCGCAGGCGTGGTGGTCAACGACGCGATCGTGTTCATAGAATGTGTAAACACTAACATCTCCGAGGGCACCTCGTTCTTCCGATCCATCGTCAATGCGGGCACACGCCGGTTCCGCGCCATCTTTCTCACCACGGTCACAACCGTCGGTGGACTGGCCCCCATGATTATGGAAAAGGATGTGCAGGCGCAGTTTCTCGTCCCCATGGCGTTGTCGCTGGCGGCGGGCGTTGGTTTTGCCACACTTCTTACTTTGTTGCTCGTGCCGTGTCTGCTCGGTATTCTCAATGACATTCGACGGGGTCTGCGCTACCTGTTCAGCGGCGTTTGGGTAGCGCCTGAAGAAGTCGAACCGGCGCGTCAGCGAATCATGAACCCGGAAGAAGAACTGGAAATCTTTGGCCGCCCGGAGCCTCCCAAGGTGAATTTGTCATTTGACTAATCGGCCTTTGGGGCCCGGCGGAGAACCTGTGTGGCGCAATAGACGACGCTTGGAATCGCGTCGTACTCGTTATTGACGAACGATTTGCGGACTGTGTGTAGTACCGACAATGCGTACCCTGCCGGCGAGGGAGGCCAGCCAACCGGCTGTGTGCAAGATCGAGGATGGGCCGAATGGCCGGTGTCCTTGCAAGGGTGCGGGAGAGTTTGCGGGAACGGATGTTTCAGTTGAACTTTCCAAAGTGCGGAATTGCGGAAGGAGTTGGTCTCGTGATTGCTAGCGGAATCCGGCGTAGTGTGTGGCTCGTGTTACTGGGCCTGTCCGTGTTATCTCCCCCGGATGCGTTCACAGAACCCGAGTCACCGGAAACGGTCCCGGCAGACAGTACGGCAACTTCGCCGGAACCTGTTGCGGAAGCCGATGCAAAAGCGGAAAGCGAATCGGCCGGTCAAACCCCGGGCCGTTTGTCGATCGAGGCCCTCGCGTCCGGCGAACTTCGAGTGCTCGATCTCAATACGGCGCAGCGAATCGCCCTCATTGAGAATCCGTCGTTGCAGGCGGCCGAGGCGCGTGTCCGGCAAGGGCAAGCGCGGGTGAAGCAAGCGCGAAGCTTGTGGTATCCGACCGTGACGCTGTCCGGTTCGACAAGTTACACATGGCTGGCTGAAAACACCTACCGCTCATTTCGCAATCAGGCTTCCGACGCCTACTTGAGAAATTTTGGCCTGCAAACCATCGGCAAGCTGCAGGCCGACTGGCTAAGTGCGTTTGCCCAAGGGCTCGCCTTCTTGACGGGTACGGGCGGAGCGGGTCAGTCACCTTTGGCGCAACAGCCCATCTTTAACGATTTCGTGGCGACCTGGCTGCGCGCCGCGCAGGCCCGGCGGCTGGTCGACGATTCGTTTGAAGACCACAGGATTTCCATAGCGGCCAATTGGATTGTGTTCAACGGTTTTGATCGCAAGTTCGCGAATGCGGAAGCCAAGTTTGGGCTGCACGAGACCGAAGCGGCTTATGACGAAGCGCACCGGCTGCTCCTGGATGCGGTTGCTCAGGCCTACTATGCCGCGCAGCTCTTTCGCGAAAACGTGGCCATCGCGGAAGCCGATGAGGAATTTAACAGCCGCCAACTGGAAGAAGCCCGCGCGCGCCGGCGCGTTGGCACTGGATCGCTGAGCGATGAATTGAACTTTGAAGTAAGGGCGAACGCGGCGCGTTCGGCGCGCATCGTGCAGGAAGAACAGTACCGGACCGCATTGATCGTGCTGGCGGAATTGCTAGCCCTGCCGGAGTCAAAGTTTCCGAGCGAAATGGAGGTTGCCGATCTGGAGTCGGAGTCGTTGCAGGAACTCAACCTGCCGGATACCGATGAATCTCTTGAACTGGCCAAAAACTACCGCCCCGATTTACGTCTGAACGAGTTTTCGGTGAAACGGTTCGAAGCCGGCATAGGACGCGCACGCTCCGCGTATTACCCTACCGTCG
Organism: Candidatus Hydrogenedentota bacterium; assembly: GCA_045863295.1. Taxonomy (GTDB): domain Bacteria; phylum Hydrogenedentota; class Hydrogenedentia; order Hydrogenedentales; family SLHB01; genus BTWA01. The sequence goes on along the minus strand of BTWA01000005.1, from coordinate 44,513 downwards.
TAGCTGGCGTGTCGAAAGATGCCGTGCGCGATGAAAACCTGCATTTCGGCGAAGAGGATTTTGGCACCACGGTCGGCGTATCGGTGAATTACGAGCTGTTTGCCGGTGGCCGGAACGTAGCCCGGGTCGCTGAGGCAAAGGCCCTGCGCGACGAAGCAGAGCGCAATCTTTATCAAACGGAATTGGGCGTGGCTTCGGAGGTGCGTCAGGCCATCGAAGCGCTGAAGTCCGCGCAGGAACTGCTCGTGCTTCAGCGGGCCAACGCAACGTTCGTTCAAAGAAACCGGGATCTCGTGGAGAAGGAATACAGTGCGGGCGTAGGTTCGCTGGTTCGTTTGAATGAAGCGCAACGAGATCTAATCGCTGCGCAGGCCAATCTGGCATCCGCGCGCGTGCAATTGCGGCAGGCGTGGCATTCCCTGCGATCCGCGACCGGCGAGACCCTTCGTGATCGGGCCTCAGCACTGGACGAATCGGAAGCCGCAACTGCGGACAAATAGCCGACCAACAGCTGCTCCGGGACGGCACAACACCATGCGAGGGGCTACATGACACGCAAAATTGGAACCCATTGGAAATGGATCTGCGCCGTCGTGACCGTCGCGTTGATTGGTCCGGTGGAGACCACCTACGGACAAGTCGAAGGAAATTCCACGATGATACATGCGGGTGCGGCTTCTGCCACGGTGAATCCGCCCATGGGTTCGTTTATCGCCGGCGATGCGCGGAACCGGCGGTTTACGAGTGTACACGACGATCTTTTCGCAAAAGCGGTTGTTTTTTCCGACGAACAGTCCGCGGCTGCGCTGGTGGTCGTGGATTGCATTGGACTCTCGTACACTACAGTACAGGAGATCCGGCGGCGCGCCTCGGAAAAAGTCACGTCAATGACACTGCCGCCCGAACGTGTCGTGGTATCGTCCACACACACCCATTCCGGACCTGACGTTGTGGGCATCTGGGGTCCGGACGAGATGCATTCCGGTGTCGATCCTGCGTACATGAAGTTCCTCGTGGAGTCCGCATCCGATCAAGTGCGTAGTGCGGCGGAATCAATGAGGCCGGTAACCCTCCAATATGCCACCACACAGTACCCTGGCGAATGGGTTCACAACATCTGCGAACCCGGCGTGTTGGATCGATCGGTGACCTCGTTGCAGTGCCTGGACTCGGCGGGCTCGAACGTCGTCACCATCACGAATTTCGCGTGCCATCCCACGGTCTTTGACGCCGTACATAGCGTCGTATCGGCGGATTATGTAGGCGGGTTTTACCGTGCGATGGCAAAGGCACTGCCTGGTGAACACGTGTTTGTGCAGGGCGCCGTGGGCGGTTGGGTACAACCCGACAAAGGCGATCGGAGCTTTCCACTCGCGGACACCTACGGCGGCGATCTCGCCAAGACGGTCATCAACGCGTTGACCAAGGCTCAACCCGTGGAAGGAACCCGGATCCGCTTTGCCAGCAAGAAGGTAACTTTTCCTGTGCAAAACGAAGGGTGGAAAATGTTGAGCCAGGCTGGGGTCATCGAGAGAGAGGTTGGCGACACCGTGGAATCTGAAGTGGTGTGGTTTGCCGTCGGGTCAGCCCAGTTCGCAACGCACCCCGGAGAGACACCACCCGCTTACTCGTTCGCCACTAAGGAGTGGATGCCAACAGAGCCCAAATTTGTGATCGGGCTTGGGCTCGATGCATTGGGATACATTCTGAAGCCGGAATATTTCACAGACGGGTCACTGCCGCACGCCGAGTACCTTACAAGCATGTCGCTCGGCCCGGAGACGGGCCCCGTCCTGCTTTCCGCCCTAGAGAGCATCATCAACCGATAACCGCGTGGGCAGCCCACGGCCTTAGCGAAAGGGCATGTCCATATTGCCTTCGTACAGGAAATCGTCAGGGTTTGAAGGCGTCCACAAATATTGTTTGAGATCGCAGTTGCCATCGGCATCGAATTCGACGCCTTCCTGTTCCAATAGTTCCCGCTGGAGCATGGGCCGTTCCACTTCCCCGCGCGCACTGATGCCACCCTTTCGGTTGATGACTCGCTGCCAGGGGACGTCATCCGGACTGGCCTTCATCGCATACCCGACGGCTCGGGCCGCCCGTGGACACCCCAGAATTGCGGCAATTCGACCATACGTCGTGACCCGACCACGCGGAATTTCCCGTACCAGTCTATGCACCGCATCGTAGAAGTTTGGCATGCCTGATTCTTATCACGAATTTGCCTGCTTCGTCCAGCAGGTACTCTCCGGCATTTATCTGAGTTGGGAGTTGGTCGATTCGAGACAGGACCCGGACAATATTGCTCAAATGTGAGTAATTTGTAGCGAAATTTGCGCCATTCAGTGCCATATCAACAAACTATATTTGTGGAGTAGTTCCCACAAGAGACTGTCCAGGTTTATCTTACACATCCGAGCATGGTTGGCACGATTGTTGTAATTAAAGTGATCAAACAGATAAACGTGCCTAACTTCTGGTTCGACTTGGAGACGAGGAAAATGAGTGGGGTGCGCACCATTTCGACGCTTTGTCTCGCGGTTGCCTGTTTCTGCGGTTCCGTTCATGCCACCTACATCCACGATTCGTGGTCGCCCAACGGCGGAGGCGGCGCGGGCGAACGCAACGTATACCAAATCTACAATCACCTTTTCGGAACTGATTTTCAGTCCAGCAATGAGCTCGTCCAGTTGGACGACGACACCCTATTCACGCTTTCCGACATGGATTCCTGGGTCGTGTTCCTTGTGAGTTTCGCAGGATTCGATCAGTCGTTTGGCTGGTATCAGACCGATGAAAACGGGACTGTCTCTATGCATCCCGTATTCCAGGGAACTCCCGATCAAGGGGATTGGTTCGACCTGGGATCGATTAGCGGGCCCTTTGGACTTTATGGCGACACGCTGTCTCAAGGCGGGATGATCGCGTACTCCGATGCAACCCTGAACAGCGATCAACGCGATCACATGGTCGCGCTGTCCACGCCATACGCGGATTTGTTTCTGTTGGCTTTCGAAGACGTGCCCGCGAATCATCCACAGGAAGATTTCGACTATAACGACATGGTCATCGCCGTTCGTGGCATCAGCGTTGTGCCCGAACCGGCGACGTTTGTCATGTTGGGTCTTGGCATTGCAGGGCTGGCTGTTCACCGTCTCCGTGGTTCAAGTACCGTCAACTCCTAAATTCGTGCCCGTCAGACTGCAATGCCCCGGGGTCGCCCGTCTGTGACCCCGGTTTTTTTATTTCAACATGCCGGCCACCCGATCCAACTCCTCTTTGGTGGTGTAGAAATGAGGCGAGAAGCGCAGTATCTCGCGCCCCGCGCGATTGCGACGAAGCGATGCGATTACATTATGCGCTGCCAGCGTGCGTGAGACCTCGGACAAGTCAAAGCGATCATGGACAACGGAAATGATCCCGGACTCCGCCGATTCCGGCATGGAGTGTCCGGTTCCCACCGATTCGAAGTACACTTGGTATCCTTCGGGCCGCACACGATCCAGAAAATAGTGCCGAAGATCGCGCAGCCGCTGCCCGATGTGTTCAATGCCGAGGTTCAGCAGCCAGCGCATCGAGGCTTCCATGCCCACAATTCCCGGTAAGTTCAACGATCCCGGTTCGTAACGTTGCGCGTGATTGGGATAGGCAATTTGGTCTTGCGCGATGAAGTTGGGTGAAAGTACATTCCATGATCCAACCAGTGTGGGCTCAAGTTGTTCGAAGCGGGAGGCTTTCACATAAACGATCCCCGCGCCGCAGGGACCCAGCAACCATTTATGAGAATCCGCGCTGAGAAAGTCCACATACTGCACAGACATGGGAAAGGCGCCGAGCGACTGAATGGCATCTAGGCAAAAGAGAATTCCACGGTCCTGGCACTGCCGCCCGATGGCATCGAAATCGATCCGGTAGCCGCTCAGGAAACTGCACGTGGCCAGCGACACCAGCCGTGTTTTCGGCGTAATGGATTTTTCGATGAGTTCCCATGTGATGGCACCGGGCTGCTTTGGCTCCAGTGAGACAGCTTTCACCCCACGAGATTCCAATCGCTTCCACGGGTAAACGTTGGCCGGATAATCGTCTTGGTAATAGATGACTTCATCGCCGACCTGCCACGAAAGTCCGTTCGCAACCAGACTCAACCCCAATGCCGTCGGACCCAGCAGGGCGATCTCCCCTGCGGTCGCCCCGAGCAACTCGGCCGCAGTCTCTCTGGCGAGCCGCACGCGCTCGGCGGTCCAGGAATTCTCCTGCATTCCGTTACCCGACCGCCGCAGATACTCCTGCATGGCATCGATGGCAACGCGAGGGAGAGGCGCTACTCCCGCATGGGCCAGAAAGACTTGGTGTGCGGTCACGGGGGCCAGACTTTGCCGCAGGGATTCGTTCCGAACGATTTCATCTAGTGTCACAAGATATTTCCTTCCAGTGGTTTACACATACCATATCCCATTTGGCGGGGCGTCCGTGACTCGGGAACCCGAAGGTTACACAAGGCGTTTCGATCGAAAAAGAAAACTATTGACAAAAGTGCTATTTGTTGCTACCCTGCTCACGGTCCCTAGTCTACCCAATATGTTGTAGCACATACGGTAAACATGCCAAAACCGACCCCACATAAGCGTAGTATAAGCAACGGTAAAGCCTCCCTCCTCGGCTCCGTATTTGCCGGGTATGAGGTCCGCGCACTCATCGGGCGCGGCGCCACCGGGACCGTATATCTCGCACATGATCTGGCCTTGGACCGGCCGGTCGCCCTCAAGGTTCTGCTGGGAGCCTTGGCACGCAACCCCGCCAGTGTCCACCGCTTTCATCGGGAGGCGCGGGCCGCCGCACCGCTGCGCAATCCCAGCATCGTGCGCGTGTATTCCGCGGGCATGGACGAAGGCATTCCCTATATCGCCATGGAATACGTTCCCGGCGAACCGCTGGATCGCTACTGGCGGCGCAACGGTCATGTGCCATGGAAAACCGCGTTGTATATCGGAATTCAAATGGCCAAGGCTTTGGAGTGCGCCCATGCCGCAGGCATCGTGCACCGCGACGTGAAGCCGGCCAACATCCTGCTGGACCGTCAAGGCCGGGTCCGGCTGACGGACTTCGGAATCGCAAACATCGCCGTGCCCACGGATGGCTCCAAGAGTTGCCAGTTGGTCGGCACGCCCCACTATCTATCACCGGAACAATGCGCAGGTTTGCCCGCATCGCCCCTGTCCGATCTGTATGCGCTGGGCGTAACGCTTTATGAGATCATGGCGGGCAGAACGCCCCATCAAGGCGCGACCCCTGTAGCGGTTTTCAAGAAGATCATGGAAGAAGAGCCGCCCCGTCTGAATCGAATTGTCCCGGAAATTCCGGACGATGTGGCGCGGGTGGTAGCGCATCTGATGGAGAAAGAGCCGGGTCAGCGCCCGGCCGACGCCACCGCTGTGCTGGCTGTCATGGAACGGCTCCTGGCGGAAAATGGCGGGCGCTCCGCCATACCGGAAGCATTGGCGGAATACGTCAAAGAACAAGCGGCCAATCGCTCGATTCGTGTCATTCCGACACCGGTTAACGAGTCGGAAATGGTGCGAGGCGACACGCCGCACGACCTCAGAAAGCCGGAGCCTGGGCGCATTCGGCGTACTGCTTTTGTCGCGCTGGCGTTGGCGGGCTTCGGCGCGTTTTCACTTTGGGCACTCAGCCGAGGAACGGCCGGCGCGGCGCCTTTGCCCGCACCTTCGTTACCCGCCTTCACAGTCTCTTCGCCTGCCCCTGGCGTGACATTGGGACGGCTGGCCGTGCCCATGCTTCGTATTCGCGACCTGAGCTGGATCTCGTCGCAGCACCCGGTACTGGGCTTCGTGGCCGAAGGACGGCCCGGCTCGTACTTGGAGGGATCGCGTGGACTGGCCTCTATCAACGTCGAGTCCGGACACGCGTACAGCCTGCTCGCTCCGCGCAGCGTGTTGTCCAACACCGCGGCCGGATCCCTGGAAATGCCCGGAATGACCATTTCGCCCTGGACGACTATGACGGACTCGTCCAGTCTGCGGGACGCATTGGTAATGTACGCCGTAAGTGCGGAACCGGAAGGATCCGATCTGTCGGTTTACGCGCAACGTTGGAACGAGGCCCACCCGTTCGCCCGCGGAGGCGAAACGTATCGCGTGGGCAATGCCGCCGAGCCGAGCATAGCGATGCATCCGCAGGGCACACACATTTGCATAGCCTCGCAAGAGGCGGGACATGCAACTTTGCGCGTGCATGCGCGCGAAACCGCGACGCGTGAGAAGGCACTCGAAATTGCTTCGGCACACACTATTATTCCTGGAAGTGTGCTGTACGATCCCACCGGCTCGCGGATCGCCTATATTCGATCCGATGCAGCGGGCAAGCAGGCACTCTGGATTGTGAAGTCAGACGGATCCGAGGCAAACGGCCGTCCCATTTCGCTGGGTGAATCCATCGAACCGTCGTTCGCGTTCAGCCCGGACGGAAAGCGCATTGCGGTGGCAATTCGCGGCGCCCAGTCGCGTCGTCCTGAAGTGCGCGTAGTAAACGTGGAATCAGGCGAAACCATTCGTCGGCTCGGCATGGGCTACGTCGCACGCCAAGCGTGGCATCCAAACGGCCGCTGGATTCTCGTCGCGCGCGCGGACGACGAACGGCCCCTTCACCTTGTCCTGACCGATTTTCAAACCGGCTCCACCATTGCAACGCCCGCTTCAGGGTATGCCGTGACCTCCGTGGCTGGAGCAATTTCACCGGACGGTACACACGCGGCGGCAGTAGCGGACGATTCCGAACCGGCACTACTCATCATTCAGCTCGATTCCAATAGGAGCACGGTGGAAGGTGCGGAAAAGACCGCGCATGGAAATCCCGATTCGGGTGCAGGGGAGATAGACGCTCATGCATGATCTGGGAGGCGCATTACCGGCACGCCATATACTCGGCAACTACGAGATATTCGAAGAGATTGGGCGTGGCGGAATGGGAGTGGTTTACCGTGCGCTGGACCTGTCGCTGGATCGCATCGTCGCGCTAAAGGTCCTCCGCGACGATTTGCAGGCGCAACCCCAAATTGTGAGCCGGTTCGCGCGCGAGGCACGCGCCGCGGCGAGCCTGGAACATCCCAACATCGCGGAAATCTATGCGGTCGGCCAAGCCAACGGCACCCACTACATCGCGATGGAGTTTCTGGATGCCGAACCGCTGAGTGAACTGCTGTATTCCGAAGGGCCGCTGGCATGGCGCCGCGCGTTTCATATCGCCGGACAAATCGCTTCCGCGCTGGCGGCAGCCCACGAAGCGCAGATCATTCACCGCGACATCAAGCCATCGAACATTCTCATTGATGGAGACAAGGCATACGTTACCGATTTTGGCATCGCCAAAATTCTCACGGCGGACGATGGCCTTACGGTAGACGGATCGCGGCTGGGCACGCCTCACTACATGGCGCCCGAACGTTGCCAGAACGGGGATGCCTCCGCGTCCAGCGACTTGTATTCGCTGGGTGTGCTGCTCTTTCAAATGGTAACCGGTCACTTGCCGTTCGACGCGGCGTCTTCGGGGGAACTCATTCAACAAATTCTCGCCAATCCCACGCCTCGTGTAAGCGAACATGTCGGTGATCTTCCCGAAGATGTGGAACGGCTCATCGCGTGGTTATTGGACAAGGACCCGAAAGCCCGGCCGCAATCCGCCATTGCCTTGCGGTCGGCCATGCAACGCGTACGACGCGGCCAGCCGCTTGATGAACGCGAACTTTCCGCGGCCTGGGCAGTAGTCGAATTTCGCCGCGATTTGAAAAATGAAAAGGCACAGCAGGGCGGTGTGGCTAACCCATCGAGCGTATCGGTCAATCGGGCGGTGGCCGCATTGAAAGATGCTGCGAAGCCATTAACACGCCGGTGGATGGTGCTGCCCAAGTGGATGAAATGGGCGTATGGGGCCTATTGCCTCCTCTTTGCCGGCATTGCAACGGGCATAACGTTGACTGCACGCCAAGACGGAATCGACCTCCAACAATTCGAGGCGCATCGCATCGCCGAATCGGCCTTGTGGCAGGCGGAACCTCCGGCGTCCACGTTTGTTGAGACGGCCAAGGACCTCTACTCCGTGGCAACGCCTTTGCAGAATTTCGAGACCGTGTCTCTGCAATGGGCGGGCGAAAAAGCCATTGCGGTCCTGCGCGGTAAATCGAATACGTACACCCATCGGCAATACGCACTGTGGACGCTGAATCCCGCGACCAAGGAAGCGACGCTGCAACCCGCGCCGGGTTGGCTGAATGAGCATGCATTTCAGGTGGCACACAATGGGTCAGGGGCCGATGTAGTGGCCGTGATGACAGCGGAACAAGCCGGATTGGCTATCCAACGCCGCTCGTTGGCAGTGGACGGCGCTGAATCCGTGCACGCGCTGCAACCCGGTGGCAAAGTGCTTGCCACGGACATAAACACCTCCGGCACTGCCATGGCGTATGCCATCGTCCAGGAACCGGCCTCGTCCATGGTCTCGGTCGTTGCCCTGAGCGACCCGTCGACACCCGTCTCAAGCGTCATTCTCCAAGCGCGCGTGGACGCGCTGCAAGTAGAGCCACACGGCCAAGGGGTCGCGGTAATTTCGACGTTTGACGGCGGTCAGCGGCTTTCCATAGTTCGCAACGGCGTAGAACAGATTTTGCACGAGGCACGCGCCATTCGGCTCGCACCCTCGGCATTTGACACCTACGCGCAGAGAATTGCTTTCTACTCGAAAGGCGGCGATGGCGGAGAAACGCTGATGGTTTCCAATACCTCTCCATCGGCAACGCCTGTCTGCGTTGGACGATCCGGTTTCTCCGGTTGGGCCGGACATTCGGGCGACCTAATCATCTCAACGGCCTCGGGCACCGGGGTTATGCACGTGGCACGATTGACCATGTCCACCCCCGATCGACGCGAAGAGGTTGCCGATATCGAATGGAACGATGCCTCGGTTTTCACGGCGAACGCCACAGGGACGTGGGCGGCCGCAGTACATGGCGACGGAGTGACTTTATTGCGAATCCCGTAGCGTGGCTTCGCTCGCGGAAGGAACCCGCGCCTTGAATTCCAGGGCGCGCCCCAAATGGATTTGGTATACGGGCGCGCCTTTTAAGTAACGAATCGCTGTGAGGCTGCGGCGGACTGAAAAAGCCGGTTTGCGTCCCGTGAAAATGGAACGCAAACCGGCTTCAGTTTTGCAATGGGTAACTCAGCTTTTTCCCGGCCGGTAAATGTGCGTTGCGTGACCGAAAATCATATCGGCCGTTTCCATGACCGTTTCCGACAAGGTCGGATGAGGATGGATGGACAGGCCGATGTCGGTCGCCGTGGCGCCCATCTCGATGGCCAGCACGCCTTCCGCAATCAACTCGCCGGCGCCCGGGCCCACAACGCCCATCCCCAGCAATTGGCCCGTTTGCGCATCCGTGATGAGCTTTGTAAGTCCATCGGATCGGTTCAACGTCGTGGCTCTGCCGGAAGCGCCCCAGGGGAAACGAGACACTTTAATGGGCAGACCCTTCTTCTTGGCCTCGCTTTCCGTCACTCCGCACCACGCCAATTCGGGATCGGTGAAAACCACAGCCGGAATCGCACTGGGTTCAAAGGCCACATTGGTGCCGGCGATTACTTCGGCCGCGACACGTCCCTCGTGCGATGCCTTGTGTGCCAGCATGGGCTCGCCGCACACATCGCCAATGGCAAATACGGAGGCGTCGGTCGTACGCCGTTGCTCGTCAACCTTGATAAAGCCCTTCTCATCCACTTCAACGGTCGTATTCGCCAAGCCCAAGCCGCTGGAATTGGGCCTGCGGCCCACGCTGACCAACACCTTTTCGAATACCTTCGTCCGGGGTTTGGCGCCTTCGCTTTGCAGCGTGACCTGAATGCCGTCCTTCGTTTCCTTCAAGTCGGCCACCTTCGTACTCAAAAGTATGCTCTCCATGCGGCCATCAATCTGTTCATGCAGGATTCGAACGAGATCGGCATCGCCGCCGGGCAAAAGCTGCGGCGCCATTTCCACAACTGTTACCTTCGACCCCAGCGCGGCATATACCGATCCCAACTCCAAACCGATGTACCCGCCTCCGACGACCAGCAACGTCTTCGGAATCTCGGGAATGTCCAGAGCGTTGGTGGAATCCATCAACCGCTCGGATTCGATAAGTACATTGGGCAGACGCGCAGGGCGGGATCCCGCTGCGATAATGGTATAGTCCGTATCAATAAACGTTTCCTTGCCCGCATCGTCCGTGATGCGGATGCGTTTCGATTCTTCGAAATAGGCCCGCCCCTGCAAATACGTGATGTTGCGCGCCTTGCCAAGCTGACCCAGTCCGCCCGTCAATTTCTCGACCACCGCATCTTTGCTCTCACGCAACTTCCCAAGATCCATGCGCGGTTTGGAAAACTTGATGCCCCAATGTTCGGCATCGCGGGCTTCGGTCAGTATTTTGGCCACGTGCAACAGTGTCTTCGACGGGATACAACCGCGGTACAAACACACACCGCCCGGATTCGGATTTAAATCAATCAGCGTAACCGCCAATCCCATGTCCGCCGCTTTAAATGCCGCCGCATATCCGCCCGGGCCCCCGCCAATGATGGCTACGCGAGTCTTGCCGGAATTTCCGTTGCCCTTATTGCCGTCGCTCATGCCTCTCACTTTCATCAAACGCGGCCCTAGCGAGCCGCATGGCTAATTGAAGGTATTTCCGAATCCGGCATTCACGCCGGCATACACAAGTAATGGTTGCGCGCGTTCGGATGAATAACCCGCTTCACGCCGGAACGCCAATCCCGATCAGCCATCCACAAACATAAAGAACGGTTCCTCGAGCGCCTCGCATACCCAGCGCAAAAACCGGGCCGCGTCCGCCCCGTCAATGACCCGATGGTCGTACGACAACGACAGCGGCAACATTGTGCGCGGCTTGAACTCCGATCCGTTCCACACCGGTTCTACCGACGATCGAGACACACCGAGTATCGCCACCTCCGGCGGATTCACAATGGGGGTGAAACCCGAACCGCCTATACCACCAAGGTTGCTAATTGTGAACGTCGATCCCTGCAAATCTTCCAGTTTGATCTGGCGGTTGCGCGTGCGCTCCGCTATCTGGTTCAGCTCCGCGGCAATCTGTGTGATGTTCTTTTTGTCCACATCGCGCACCACGGGAACAATCAGACCCCGCTCCGTATCCACCGCGATGCCGATGTTGTAGTACTGCTTGTACACAATCTGGTTCGCCGCCACGTCAATAGACGAATTAAACTGTGGAAACTTCTTCAACGCCACCGCCAGCACCTTGGCCAGAATGGCGGTCACGGTGAGCTTTCCACCCGACTTTTCCACCACTTTGCCGTAGCGTTTCCGCAACGATTCAATCTCGGTCGTGTCAGCCTTGTCGAACTGCGTGACGTGCGGAATCGTTGCCCAGGCATTGGAAAGATTCTCCGCCGTGCGGCGACGGACGCTGTTCATCTCCTGGCGGACAATCTGGCCAAAGGCATTCTGTTCGGCAATCCCTTCCACCACTGCGCGCGGCGCGGGTTCCGGGGCGCGGGGTGTCGGAGCCGCGGGTTTCGCGGCAAGTTGTTCCGGCGAAGGCGCGGCGGCGGTGGACTTCACTTCGCGCTGAGCCGCGTGCCGGCGCACGTCTTGTTCGGTAATGCGGCCATCTGAACCGGACCCAACGACGGTATGCAGGTCTACGCCCAATTCGCGCGCCAGTCGGCGAACGGATGGAGGCGCCGACACGGGACCGCCCGCGGCCGGCGAGGTGCGCTGAAACGCCGCCACATTGGCGGGCTTGGGCGCCGGCGCTTCCACGGTTACCGGCTTGGGCGCCTCGACCTCTGCCGGCTTCGCTTCGGGCTTGGGCGCTTCCACGGGTGCGGGTGCTGGGACGGGAGCCGACGCGCCGGGCGCAATGACCAGCACCACCGTGCCCACCTGCACCTTTTGACCTTCTTGTACGCGGATATCCTCGACAACACCGCTCACGTTGACAGGGACTTCCGTCGCGGCCTTGTCGGTCTCAATTTCCAGGACGGCCTGATCCTTGGAGACGGCGTCGCCCTTGTTCACCAAGACACGGGTTACTGTGACCGTGTCGACGTTTTCCGCAAGGGCCGGTAATTTGAATTCAACGGACATATCGTATTCCTGTCACCTGGTTGATTCGGGTTACGCCGTCAAAGGATTCAATTTATTCGGATCGATGCCATAGTGTTCGATCGCCTTCTTGACGACGCTGTAGTCCAATTTGCCGTCTTGTGCCAGTCCCCACAAGGCCGCTACCGTTACATACCGTTCATCCACTTCAAAGAAATCGCGCAGGGCCTTGCGGGATTCACTGCGGCCAAACCCTTCCGTGCCCAAAGACACAAATCGGCCGGGCACCCATTTGCTTACGAGATCGGGCAAGGCCTTCATATTATCCGACGCCGCCACCACCACATCCGGCTTGCCGGCCTTCGCGCACTGCGTGACGTACGGCATCTTGGCTCGAGAGGTAGGGTGCAACATGTTCCACCGGTCGGCTTCAAGGCCGTCGCGGCGCAATTCCTTGTAGCTCGTCACGCTCCATACGTCGGCGGCAATACCCCAATCTTCTGCAAGCATTTCCTCCGCCTTCAACACGGCGTTCATGATCGCGCCGCTGCCCCACAATTGCACCTTATTCTTGCTGCGCTTCTTGGAAGCGCTGAATTTGTACATCCCCTTGAGTATGCCCTTTTCCGCGCCTTTGGGCATGGGCGGCATGGGATACGACTCGTTGCCCAGCGTAAGGTAATAGAACACGCTTTCCTGATCCACGTACATCCTGCGGATGCCGTCTTGAATAATAATCGGAATCTCGTACGCAAACGCGGGATCGTACGCAACCAGATTGGGCACGGGCATGGCCAACAAATGGCTGTGTCCGTCCTGGTGTTGAAGGCCTTCGCCGTTCAGCGTCGTGCGCCCTGCCGTCGCGCCCAACAGAAAACCGCGGCAACGCAAATCGCCCGCGGCCCAAATCAAATCGCCAATTCGCTGGAACCCGAACATCGAGTAATAGATGAAGAACGGTATCATCGGAATGCCGTGGGTCGAGTACGCCGTGCCCGCTGCAATCAACGACGACATGGACCCCGCTTCGGTAATGCCTTCTTCCAGTATCTGCCCGTCTTCCGCTTCTTTGTAATAAATGAGCGTGTCGGAATCCACCGGCTCGTACAATTGCCCCGCATGCGCGTAAATCCCAACTTGGCGGAACAACGCCTCCATGCCGAAAGTGCGGGCTTCGTCGGGAACGATGGGCACAATCAGTTTGCCGATGTTCTTGTCCTGCAGCAGGCGCGTAAGCAGACGCACAAACGCCATCGTTGTCGACAATGCCCTGCCGCCCGATCCCTTGTGAAATTCTTCGAACGTGGAAGCCGGGGGCGCTTTGACAGGTTCGCACTTGGGCGCGCGCGATGGCACGGGGCCGCCCAATTGCTGGCGTCGCTCACGCAAATACTGCATTTCCGGGCTGTCGTCGTCGGGCCGGTAAAACGGCGCCAGCGCCACATCTTCATCGGAAATGGGAATCGCGAATCGCGTGCGAAACTCGCGCAATTCATCTTCGTTCAACTTCTTTTGCTGGTGCGTAATGTTTTTGCCTTCGCCGCTTTCGCCAAGCCCATAGCCTTTGATTGTCTTGGCCAAAATCACGGTGGGCTGGCCCGTGTGATTCACAGCGGCGTGATACGCCGCAAATACCTTCTCGGGATCGTGGCCTCCGCGCTTCAGCTTGCGAATCACTTCATCGGACACGCCCTGCGCCAACCGCGCAAGTTTTGTGTCTTTGCCAAAGAAATGGTCGCGTGTGTAGCGGCCGCTTTCAACGGTATATTTCTGATACTGACCGTCAACGATTTGCCCCATGCGCTTGACCAGCAGCCCTTCGCGGTCGCGTTCCAGGAAGCCGTCCCACTCGCCGCCCCAGATTACCTTGATCACGTTCCAGCCGGCGCCGCGGAAAATGCCCTCCAACTCCTGGATGATCTTCCCGTTCCCGCGCACAGGCCCGTCGAGCCGCTGCAAATTGCAGTTGATAACGAAAATCAGGTTGTCGAGTTTTTCCCGCGCGGCTAGCGTAATCGCGCCGAGGGATTCCGGTTCGTCGGTTTCACCATCTCCCAAAAAGGCCCAAACCTTGGAATTGGTGTCTTTCTTCAGGCCTCGATCTTCGAGATAGCGGTTAAAACGCGCCTGGTAAATCGCCATGATCGGACCCAGGCCCATGGACACGGTCGGGAATTGCCAGAATTCAGGCATCAGCCACGGGTGCGGATACGAAGATAGCCCACCGCCTGCCGCCAACTCGCGCCGGAAATTCTCGAGGTGCGATTCCTTCAGCCGACCCTCCATGAATGCCCTGGAATAGATGCCGGGAGACGCGTGGCCCTGAAAATAAATCTGGTCGCCCGAATGATCCTTGCCCGCACCGCGAAAGAAGTGGTTAAAACCGACTTCATACAACGTTGCGCTGGAGGCAAACGTGGAAATGTGACCGCCAATCCCTTCGGATTCGCGGTTGGCCCGGACGACCATGGCCATGGCATTCCACCGGATGATGGATTTGATGCGCCGTTCGATTTCACGGTTACCGGGGTAAGCGGGCTGCCGGTTCTTGGGGATCGTGTTGATGTAGGGCGTGTTAATGGCAAACGAAGGATTTACACCCAACTGGGCGGCCCGGCGATCCAGATGATCCAGGATTTCCTGGACACGATCCGGTCCTTCAACATCGTAAATCTCATTCAGCGATTGAATCCAATCCTGCAAATCAGAATCCAACTCGCTGTCGAAATCGGGTATTACTTGGGCTTCGGCATCCACGGCGTACTACCTCATGTAAATTCAAGGGGTTACGGTGACGGAACGGACTTGGTCTTCAAGAAAAGAGAAAGACCGCCGCGACACACCTGCAAATGGGCCAGAACGTTCACCAGGCATGCATGTCACCGCGTGCTACTACCGGGCGAACCGCCTATCGCACGGTAAGGCGGTAATTGTAGGTCAAAAACTCCGCTTGTATCAAGTTTCGGCCGGACGTTTGCGCCGCAAGTTGGGTAGACAGACCGGACCATTTGGCCGGTGTGCGTCGTGATAAGTCAAGGAATCCAATTACTTTCCACAAGTATGTCCCCTATTGAGGCCATTACGCCATGCCTCTCCGCCACCGTTCAAACTAACGGCTGACGTACACTTCGTGGGTCACGATTTTCTTGCCGTCCACCAAGGCCTCGATGACCACGGAGGCCGGTTCGGCAGGTAGCAAACCGGTCCCGCCAACTCCACGGCGGCGGGGCGGCGGGGCGAATCCGAGCAGTACATTCAGCGAAAGGTTTGCATGTGGATCGTGAGGCGGACCGTCGATCCGAAACTCATAGAGCGACGTGTTGCCGAGTTCCATCGATTGGACGATGTCCGCAAGCTCCGGAAATTCGTCGAGTATCCACGCAGCTTTTGTGGGATAGGCCCGGGCGAGCGTATTCAAAATATTCAGGCCGGTCGCACGAAGTTCCTCACGCCGCCCTTTCACTTCCGCCGTCGGCGGCGCCCAGACCCCGGGCGGGGGCGGCGGACCGGCCGGGGGCACAGGCGCGGACTGCACGGGATGAATCGACGGATCGCCCAGCAAGTTGAATTGCGCCAACGTCTTTTCCGCGACGGGGCCAAAGGGTTGGGTGGTCTTGAGAAACTCCTGGCGTGCTTCCAGCAATGCACGGCCAAGTGATGCGCCCTTTAGCACGCTTTTGAAAAAATACTGGCAGATCAAGTCCGCGGACAAATTGCTCTTCACGGATCCGTAGGACTCCGTGGAACTGCCCATGACACCGTAGGCGCCATGCAGCAAATACGTGTTGCAAATACCTTCCTGGCCGGACCTGATTTGGGGGTCGTAGAGTTGCGCCCCGTAACAGCACTCGGCCGCGAGCACGGTTCCTTCCGTGATTTTGCCCGGCAACAATGCGGCACTGTGGGCGCGACAGCGGCCGCTTGTTCCTTCCCCCATGAAATGGGGGGTATCTGCTTCGCCATGGCAATTGACGAAATGAGACCGCCGTGCAAGATCGGCCGCGGGCCACTTAGGACCGTCCGGAGGGGATTCCAACGCGGTCTGGCCATTTCCGAACACAGCCTTGAGATTGGTGTTCGTGGATTCTTTCCAATCTTCCGCAGTCAGAGCAAACGGAATCTCGTAGTCGGCTCGATCACGAATTTGCCATCGTGCGGCCGTACGAATCGTGGTCACGAAACCAGCCGCATCGGATTTCTTCGTGAGATCGGGCAGGCGGCCTACCACGCGCGTGGGGGCAGCGAAGTCTTTTACCAACTTGCTGTAGCCCGCGTCGCACGCGTAGGGAAGATCGGACCAAATCACCAAATCGGAATCCCGAATGGAGTTCTCAAGATTCTGATGCGGAATCACATCCACGGACCCCAACAACAGAAGGTAATCGGGGGCATAGTGGCGGAACACTGCATCAATGGCATCTTTATTTTCTTTGCAGTGCGTCGCATTCGTGACCGCAGTAGCACCCACGGCCGCCATGGATGCCGAATCGGAAAGATCGATGATCCGGTCCTGAATCCCCCTCGCTGCATCGGCAACAACGAGTTCATCCACGGCGTCGCGTATGGTGCGGGCGCAGGCGTTGTACTTGCCCTGGATTGCGCTCCAATTGGTGACGATGACTTTGTCGGGCATGGGACTCCCCTTGGTTGAAGTGCCTGCAGAACCCCACGCGCGAATCGGCAGTACGATGCTACAGCGACCGGAGTGCATTGTAAAGCCTTGCTTCGTGCCCCACGCCCCGAATTTCAGGTACGATAACGTCTATTGGAGATGGCGCAATGTCACAAGCCTGGATGATATACGGAGCCAACGGCTATACCGGACGTTTGTGCGCGGAGGAGGCCGTTCGCCGCGGCCATGCCCCCGTACTGGCCGGCAGAACCGAGCACTCGGTGCGCGCGATCGCCGATCCCCTGGGGCTGCCGTGGCGCACATTTGCGCTGGACGACCCGCGTGCCGTCGCGCGAGGTCTCGCCGATTCCGTCGCGGTGCTGCATTGCGCGGGTCCGTTTTCCGCAACGGCTCAACCTATGATTGCGGGTTGTCTGCAAACGGGTGCCCATTACCTTGACATCACGGGCGAAATTGATGTGTTTGAATCGCTCCATGCGGGCCACTCCCGATGGGCCAACTCGGGACTGGTGGTGATACCCGGTGTCGGATACGACGTAGTCCCCACCGATTGCCTCGCAGCGATGCTCGTCCGCGAATTGCCGGATGCCACGCACCTCCGACTGGCCATGAAACAGAAGGGCGGCGGCATCAGCCCTGGCACGACGAAGACTTCCATTGAGAACATGCCCCGCGGGTGCCGTGTACGGAAAGATGGAGCCATTGTGCAGCGGCCGTGGGGATCGGATTCGCGCCGCATTCCGTTCTACGACGGCGAAGCAAACACCATCGCCATTCCCTGGGGAGACGTCGCCACCGCGTATTACTCCACCGGAATCCCCAATATCGAAGTTTATTACGCAGCGCCCAAACGCATGATGGACTCACTGGTCTGGATGAATCTGCTCGGCTGGTTCCTGGCCATACCTGCTGTTCAGAGCCGCATCAAGAAAGCCATCGATCGAAAGGTGAAGGGACCTGATGATCAGCAACGCGCGGCTGGCGAGGTACAACTTTGGGGCGAGGTTATCAATGCCAACGGGGATTCGAGGACGTTGCTCATGCGTACGCCCGAGGCATATGCCTTGACCGTTGATTCGGCAATTACCAGCGTGACAACGCTGATCGAGAATCCGTTGGAGCCGGGATACTACACTCCGTCTTTGGCATTTGGGCCCGAATTCGTGCTCGGACTGACGGGCGTGGAGTGTTGGGAAGTGTAACTCAAGGACATCCAGTGCCAGTCACGTACACCAGAGAGGTCCGGCGTAACACCCCGTTCGCTTCGTGAAAAACACATTTCTTGCGACAAACCGAATAGGAATTTGTCCTACAGACCAAACCGGCGGTCACCGTGCGCTCCCGGCTGGGCAAGTGTTCAACCGACCCTATTCGTCACGGATCAATGGCCAATTCTGTTTTGCGCGGTGTCTTTTCTATACAGTGCAAAACAGTGAGGCGGCGAACCATGCATATGGACGATACAATCCAACTGAATCGCTGGGTCAAGGAGCGCGATGCGGAAGCCTTTCGAATGCTCGTAACCCGCTACGCGGCCATGGTGTTTGCCACCGGCCGCCGGGTGGCAGGCAACGTGCCGGACGCGGAGGATGTGGCTCAGGAGTGCTTTCAGAAACTCGCCTCGGTCGATCGCTGCCCCGCGCGTTATCTGGGGCCGTGGCTGCACCGCGTGGCCACGAACATCGCGCTGAACAAGCGGCGAAGCGCGCATCGGTCCCGCGCTCGCGACCTGCGCTATGCGGAATCCAGTCAGGCAGCCCACGATCCGGTCTGGGATGACATCTACGACTACGTGGACGAAGCCTTGGCCGAACTGCCCGAGGTGCTGCGCGTGCCACTGGTCGCCCACTTTCTCGAAGGCCAGAGCCAGACCGCCATTGCGAACCAGTTCGGCCTGCCCGTGAAAACGGTCAATAACCGCATCCTCAAAGGCATTGACGAGACGCGGAAAGCGCTCGCCAGGCGCGGCGTCACAATTGGGTCCGCCGCCTTGGCTACGGCTATGGCTGCCAATCTTGCGCAGGCAGCCACCCTACCCGCGGGCGTCATTGCGGGTCTGGGAAAACTGGCGTTGTCCGGTTCGGGTGGCACGGCCGCGGCAGGCGGATGGACACTACTCGGCGGGTCAGCCGTGAAGGCCATGGCGGCCGTGGCCGTAGTGGCAACAGCGGCCGGTTTCGCAATCAAGACAGACCGGCAGTCCGGCCCGGATTCCGCGGCATATGCTCAGGCGACTGCCACCCCACAACCGCAGGCATCGCCACCAGGACAGAGTGGGAACACAACCGATGCAGAAGCCGAATCAAAACGGCTGGGCAGTGTGCGGGAAGTACTCAAAGCCTACGCGGATCATCAGTCGCGAATCGAGCGCATCCAGTTTCGATACGAAGCGGGGACCCAAGAGAACTGGCAATATCCACCCAATCTGCCAGAGGCGCGCGTGAACGGGCCATTTTCACGAGGCGAAACAGGCGAAGTCGCGTACGATGGGCGGCGGTTCTACATGCACACCGTTCGCTGGGGCGGCCCGCCGCGTTTCAATTATATTGAACCGCGCGATCCCGCGCATCGCATCATAACCTACGATGGTGAGCAGGATATCCAGTATGACGGCGCGCAAAGCAAGCCAGGCATAGGATCCATTGGCAGGGGCGCTCCCATAGGCGAAACGATTCGCCAGGCGCCTTCCAGCGGCCGGTATTACGGCGTTTGGGGCATGTATTTGGGCGGTCCAAAAGCAATGGGATTCCCCCTTCAAGAAGGCCGCCGGATGGACGAAATTCTGAGTCAGGCCAATGAATCGCGGTTGTATTACTCGACGTACAATGGCATTGACTATGCCGTGGTCGAAGCGGATACCCCGTATGGATTTTTCGTCGTGTGGTTTGACCCCGAACATGACTACGACGTGGGCCGCTACACCATTCAGCGGCGTGAAGGCCACTTGGATCGAAAAGATCGATCGCAGATACGTAGGCGGGCCGAAATGACCCAAGACGAGGTTTACAATGTGTCCGAATTCGTCATGGTGGATGGACAATGGGTGGTCAAAGCCTTCACCCATCAACTTGTGATGCAGAATCTCGATCTGAATCTAACATCGGTGATCGACTCCAGTTTCACACGCACCCAGATAACCTTGAATCCCGATTTCGACGCATTGGGCACATTTAACCTGATGCGTGGCGTGCCGGATGGCTCTGAGTGGACGTACCGCAAGTATCCCGGATACCAACTTAAAGGCGAAGACTATTTCATACTCCAGGCGGGCCAACTCGTGCCGCGCGCCCCACGATGATCGGAGTGTACGAGTGGATCACGGCTCGGGAGTATGGCTGATGACCCCGCTCGGCCCTCCAAGTCGGCGAGACGCATCTCGTAGTCCGCTACAAAGAATCGCTTGCCGCGTTGGACCACGAGGTGCCCCTCGGATTCAAGCAATTGAGTCAACGCCGGAATGCCACCGGGGTATTTGGGGTTGAGTTCGCCGCCCGCCCCGGCGGCCAACCCAAAACCCTCCTCATGCGCACCCCCGAAGCCTACAACTTCACCGTCGACGCCGCCCTAACCAGTACCGAAACCCTCCTCAACAACCCCATCGCCCCCGGCTACTACACCCCCTCCAGCGCCTCCGGCGCGGAGTTCCGCTGAGCCTGCAAGGCGTAGAATGTTGGGATGCGTGAAGGGGGGTAGACGTCTGGATAGTTTAGTTTTCCACCATCTCTTGCTAACCTGGCTAGCGAACGTGGTAGGCCGAACATCAACCGGCAACTGAGCACGGAGTTCAGCACAAGTGCGTAGATCATGGTACGCGGCGCCAATTGACCAATTCCTGCATTCCGACAATGAAACAGTTTTAGCGGAACTTGTGAAAAACAATTCATTTTCGCTGCTCCAATCGCAACGTGATTCCTGGCTTGTGCAACTACAGTTACTTAGAGACGCTCTCGCCACACTTCAAGGAAGAGTATTTCTTGAATTTGAAATCCCTCGCATGGGTAAGCGAATAGACGCCGTAGTGCTGTCGCAAGGCAGACTACTCGTAATAGAATTCAAAGTAGGCCAGAATAAATATCTACGTTGTGACCTTGACCAAACGTACGACTATGCACTTGACCTGAAATACTTTCACGAGGCAAGTCACAGGCTATCGGTCATACCCGTTCTAGTGGCAACACATGCAGCCGATACCGAAATTGAACTTGGAGAACACCACACAGAGCCGGGCTTATACAAGCCAGTATGCGCAAATGCTACAAATCTTGAAGCCACGCTGAAGCTAGCAATATGCCAATCACGTCCCACACCTTTTGATGCCGCGAAATGGGAAGGCTCTCGATACACCCCGACACCCACAATAATAGAGGCAGCCCGCGCGCTTTATGCGGGCCACGAAGTCTCGGAGATCGCACGTTGCGACGCTAGCGCAATCAATCTACAGGGCACGACCGAGCGCATTATTCAGATAATAGAGACAACCAGAACGCGCCATCAAAAAGCAATTTGCTTCGTCACTGGCGTGCCTGGTGCAGGGAAAACACTTGTAGGACTCAATATTGCAACAAAGTACAATGACCCAGATAGTGAGTTGCATAGCGTCTTCCTCTCCGGTAATGGCCCTTTAGTGGCGATTCTTCGAGAAGCTCTCGCGCGTGACTTAGTGCGGCGCGAGGCTCTAAATGGCCGCAGAATTAGAAAGAAAGAAGCGCAATCGAGAGTACAGTCGTTCGTACAAAATGTACACCACTTCAGAGATGAGTGTCTCCGCGATAGACTACGCCCACCTGTTGACCACGTGGCGCTGTTTGATGAGGCGCAAAGAGCGTGGGATAAGAAGCAGACATCTGCCTTTATGCGACGAAAGAAGGGCATTCGCAACTTTGACGAGTCGGAACCTGATTTCCTGATCTCTTGTATGGACAGGAGAGCAGATTGGGCAGTAGTCGTTTGTCTTGTGGGGGGTGGACAGGAAATCAACACGGGGGAAGCGGGTATTGGGGAGTGGCTAGACGCACTCGAAAGGCGGTTTCCTCATTGGAATGTTCATATCTCGCCCAATTTGGTCGATAGCGAGTATAGTGCGACCGATAAACTTAGAACGGTTGAAAAGTTGGGCAAAGTTCAGTATGAACCCGAATTGCATCTCGGTGTATCAATGCGCTCATTTCGTGCAGAGCACGTTTCTTCTCTCGTGAAGGAGATATTGAACTGCAAGAAGCAGGCTGCCGTAAACTTGACGCGCGCGATTCAGAACAAATATCCAATTGCGATTACTCGCGAATTGGATGTGGCCAAAGAATGGTTACGAAACAAAGCGAGCGGATCGGAACGATATGGTATTGTCGTCTCATCACAAGCGGAGCGACTTAAGCCACTTGCCATAGACGTCCGCTCACCACTGAATCCAGTCAAATGGTTTCTTGATGACAGAAGTGATGTGAAATCGTCTTACTATCTTGAAGATGCAGCCACAGAGTTTCATGTGCAGGGACTTGAGTTAGACTGGACTTGCGTTACCTGGGATGGCGACTTTCGGTTTTCGGCTCATGGCTGGCAACACTATTCTTTCCGAGGTAGTAAGTGGCAGAATATTCGAAGCCAAGAGAGGCAAACCTACCTCAAGAATGCATATAGGGTGCTTCTAACACGTGCAAGACAGGGCATGATAATCGTTGTACCGAAGGGCGATCCTTCGGACCCGACTCGCTGCCCTTCACACTACAATGCAACTTATGAGTATCTGAAGTCGATTGGCTTACAGGTCATTTAGCGCTCAAAGATTTGGGTCCAGCCTATTTTTGTTGTGTCCGGTCTACTCACCGCGCCACGCCGCCGAACATGCCGATTCGTCCTCTCCCCGCTGCCATTCGTGCGAATTCGTGTTCATTCGTGGCCGATCGCATTTCCCCTATGTTGTGACCGGTCTCCTGACCTCTGAGACTGTACTCAGTCGTTACCGCCACGCCGAGGCCGTGCGTACCCGCATGGTCTCCTCTTTTAGCGCCGCCGCGTGCCTGCTAGCGCAATCAAACTCGGGCAGGGATGCCCGAGCCACGGGGTTGCTCCGGTCCGCATCGGCGCAATCTGCGGTTGGAATGCTTTTGATTGCGGCGAGGCATCCCAAACGGGCAGAGTGGTGGCACCATGAAACGCGAGCCAACTGGGCACATCCTGACCACGCACGCCAGCAGGGTCATTGAAGAACGTGGAATTGCCATGGCTTGGGTCGAGATGACCCTATCGCACCCCGAACGACAGGAAACTGACCCCTCAGACGCGAATTTGAAGCGATAGTACCGGCAAATCCCGGATCAAGAAGGTCGTGTGCTGCGCGTTGTAGTCTATACTAGTGTTGACCCAATTCGAGTGGTAAGCGTATTCTTTGATCGACGAATGAGAGGCAGATTATGAAGCTGCACTTCGATCAAGACGCCGACGCGTTGTATTTGCGCTTGGACGATTCGAGTATTGTCGAATCGGAAGAAGTCTCGCCGGGGCTGGTGCTGGACTACAACGGAAGCAATGAAGTTGTGAGCGTGGAGATCCTGAACCTGTCACGCCGTACCACCCACTTTGATCCCAGCAGATTCGTCTTCGAAACGTCCGCCCCTCCAAAGGCTTCCTGACCTGCCATGTTGTGGCCGGTGTCCTCACTTCTGAGACTGTACTCAGTCGTCCGCGCCGCGCCCCAGCGCAACACGCCGTGCCAAATAGGTAGGCGGTGTAAATACCATTCCGGCATAATAGGGAATGGCCGCTGAGAATCCGAGAAGCTGAATTCATATCTAGAATCTCTGCGTCCTCTGCGTCTCTGTGGTGAGGAATACTATGTCTAATCAAAGCGACATCAATGACCTTACCGGCGCCATCATCGGCGCTGCAATCGAAGTCCACCGCGAACTTGGTCCGGGACTACTTGAATCGGCCTATGAAGAGTGCCTTGCGACAGAACTAGCGGACCGCGGATTCCATGTGGCAAGACAAGTAATGCTGCCCGTGTGTTACAAGGGACGGGAACTGGACGCGGGGTTTCGCATCGATTTGCTGGTGGACAATCAAGTCATCGTTGAACTGAAATCGGTCGGCAAAATCGAGCCCATTCACCAAGCCCAATTACTGACCTATCTGAAACTCGCGGGAAAGAGCCACGGGCTTCTCATCAATTTTAATGTGACCGTTCTCAAGGACGGCATAAAACGCATGGTGCAGGGAACTTAGATCACCACAGAGACACAGAGACGACGGAGTCTTTGCGCGCCTGCCTTTGCTCTTCTCTGTGCCCTCTGCGCCCTCCGTGGTAAATTCTGCTTTACCTCACTTTGCGTAGGGATTCTTCCCCACTGGCGGTTTCCAGCCGAACCAGGATCGGATGCGGTAGCGGAGAATCATGAAGATCATCTCCATGCCCAGCGTGAACGCGCGAAATTTGTTCCCCGTGACCGATGATTCACCGACGCGTTTGCCGTAGTTCACCGGGATTTCAATAAAGGATATCTTGTTCAAAATCGTAAGCAGCAAAAGCTGCGGACCAAACGGCGATCCGCCCACGGAGAATTGCGGCGCTATGGTTTCGTACGCTTCGCGCCGGAACAGGCGCATGGTGCAACCGACATCGGTCAGCAGCGTGGTGTTGAACAAAAACTCCACCATCTTGCCTACGGCCCAGTTGCCCCACTTCAAGAATACGCCCATGTTCGCACCTTCCCAGACGAATTCACGCTGCGTGCGCGTGCCGAATACCACGGGCACGTCGTCGGAATAGGCGAGCAGCTTGATCACGTCGTGGCCATAGAAGGTGCCGTCCGGTTCCGCGAGAATAAGCAAATCGCCGGTGGCTTCGTGAAGCCCGCGCCATATCGCGTGGCCGTAGCCCTGTCGCGCTTCGTGCACAAGGCGAGCCCGCGTTTGCCTGACTTCGTCGTCGGTGCCTTCAGCCGCATTGTTGTTTACCACCACGACTTCGTCCACGTAGCCGGACGCGAAGAAGTCCTCGATCGCCTGTCGAATCGAGTCTTTTTCGTTGTAGGTCGGAAAAATCACGGACACTGTCTTGTCACGCCACATGCAACACCTTTGCTGTCATCGTCGCGAGTACTCTCACCAATAGGTATACATCATAGACTCGGTCAGCCAACACTGAAAGGCCAGAAACACCATGGTCGCGATTAAGGGCTTGTAGGACCGGGCCACATACCCCATCTGATCCAGCAGGTGCGCCGCCGGCACAATCATGAAAGGCAGAACGTACATGGCCGAACGTTCGCCCTCGCCTCGGGCGAGATAGGTGATGTCGAGTACAACCAGCGTCAGACCAAAAACTACGAACAAGGCCTTTGTGCCGGATTCCGGTTTCAACCATCGCCAAACAAGCAGCACCGTGACCGGAATTCCCGCAAAGTAGACCCAGGCCAACGGATTCAACACGCGAAACACCCAGGCCGCATAGCGCGGTGATCCCATATCCAGATCAAACTGATCCTGATCGAATTGCTGCTTGCACAAAAAAAACACTTCCACCGCATTAAATCCAGACCACAACCACACCGCGCCGTGCACGCCGAGAAACGCCAACAACATGACGGCGGCCGTCTGGAATACGGACTTCCACTGACCTTGCGTCAATCGCCACAGACCCACAAATCCGAAGAATGCGCCAATCGACAGCAGCCCATACGACATGAGCGACATCAAAGCGTATCCTATGCCCGCGGCAGCCGCGTAACGCCAGGAGGGGCGGTGCATGGCGCGCCAAAAAAAGTAGAGCGTAAACAGAATAAACGGCAAAAAGAATATGTCCGCGCTAGCGGCGTTAAACAACACGATCGATGGCGTCAGCGCGTACAACAGACACGCCGTACAGGCGGCTCGCTCGTGAACCATGTCCCGCACCCAAAGGAACAGCGGATACACGGCAAGCGCGCCAAGCACCATCGTAAACAACGACAAACTCAACGCCGTGCGGCCTACGACATAGGAGCCTAGCCAAAGAACCGCTATCGGCCCCGGCGGATGCACTTTCGCATGTATGCTCAACATGTCGTGCATCTTGGCATAGTCGCGAAATAATCCCCGGATCGAAAGCCCCTTGCCAATGTCGCCAACGTATTCCAGAGTCTCGCGTTCGTATGCCTGAGCAATGCCCTGAGGCCCCCCTCGAAGCATGGCTATCGATCCGGAGAAACAAAAGAGAAAGGCGAATACGCCAAATAAGAACCACCGCCGCTGCCGGATGCTCAATGGCTCTGCAAACCATCGCGCCCGCAACACCAGCCACCACCAAAGCGCGAAAAAACCCGCGAACACGCACAAGGCGAGCAAGTGCCAGCGCAGCCCGGACCATTCCGACAGCAACACGGTGAAGGGATTCGCACTGCGCGCCAACGCCGCGCGCGCCACCAAAACTCCAACAGCCAACAGGGCAACCATCCACGAAGCAAAGGCCGCCGCCGCGCGCCGAGACGATCGCGGACTATACGGAAACACCAGGAATCGTGTCAGAACATAGCCCCCGGCCATCACCAGCAATATCAAACTCGGCATGAGCAGGGAATCGAACACCGGGTGAAACATCGCATAGAAAGGGGTCGGATGCCGGTAGATGCCTTCGATGCCCACAATCCAACAAATCAGGCATCCGATAAGGAACAGGACCAATGCCCGGGCATACCGGCCGGTCAAGGCCCCTCCTAAAAGCGAACGCTCGCGTTGGATATACCGCTCTACCGACATGAGTTGCCTTGTACCGTTGGTGCGATCCACACGACGGGCGGACCTGGCCAGAGTGGAATGACGGCGTATTGTACGCAGGCAACCCCGGCATTTCCATTGAACCGGGTGCGGCTACGGAAAGGACCGGTAGTCGGGAACTTGTGGCGTCGCAAAGGGATTATATGGATGTGTAATTTATGTACAAACATTATAAATTACACAATATTCGCACCCGTGGCCAACACAAAATGGGCAAACCCACTCGGCAAATCTTTGATTTTATCGCTGCAAAACGGTACCATTTACAGGGTATACTTACACCCAGATAACAATACCTTGTGGAGTCAAGCCCGTTCGGGAGGTCCAAGACCCTACAATTGGGGCAACCATGATTACCCGAATGCATGAACATATCGGTCAGGTCTACCGGACGCGGACGACGCCTGTATTAAGTCTGTACCGGTATTACTACCAACACCAACAACCCACGACCAAATTGCGGTTTGCGGTGATGGCTTCTTTGGCGGTGCATACAGCCATTCTTGTCGCCACCACAATCGTGTTCGCGACGCGTCCATCGACTCCGGAAATCCCAATCTACACGGTTCAGTTTGTGGGCAACTCCCAGGATCTGACGCCGGTGAATGCCCCGCCCGACCCCAATTCTCCAGTGGACGACAAATTGGCGACCCCCGCCCCGGCCGTGGAAAAAAAGCCGGAAACGCCGAAGCCGACACCACCGAAGGAGCCGGTGCAGGTGGCGAAAAAGCCAGACCCACTTCCGGAACCGAAGGCGGAACCGGTTAAAGAAGCGAAGAAACCGGATCCGAAACCGGAGCCCAAAGCCGAACAAACCAAGCCAAAGGACAAACCCGCGGAAAAGAAAGTCGAGAAGAAACCGGAACCCAAGAAACCGACAAAAGAGGAAATCGCCCGGAACATCGAGAAGGAAATGGCGAAGCTCGAAGCGGGTATGCGGCCCGATGCTCCGCTGGATCTCGACGCACCGGCAACAGACAAAACCGACGGCCCGCAGGGCGCACCGCGCGATGCGCCTGCGCTCAAGCAAGGTGTGAACATGAACCAACTGCCCACCGTGCTTGGCACATGGGGTAGCCTGGTGATGCGGCGGGTCGAACAGGTGTGGAGAACACCGTCCGGAATTGTGGCGAACCCCGATCTCAATTCGGTTCTGGTTTCATTCTGGGTAACGCGCGAGGGCCAGCTCTTTGGCGAGCCGGAAGTCGTACGCCCGGCACTTGATTCAGCGGTTACGGAATCCGCCATAAAGGCCATCAAAGAGGCGCAACCGTTTCCACGTGTGCCGGAGTCGTACCGGGAGCCGGAAGTGCAGGTAGTATTCACGTTCGTTCCGGCGATTTAGCCCTCATTTTGCACCACGAAGACTGAAGTACAGTCTCCGTGATGCAAAATGCTCACGCAGAATAGTTTGGGCTTGAAACGCCGAGGATATTCCGCGTGCAAACTGTACTTGCATCGCATTCGACAATGGTGCGGTGGATCTGTTGTTACCCAGATAATTGAACAATGTCGTGAAATATCCGGACTAGCCAGTCAGCCAACAGCAATGCAAGGAGATGACTACGTGAAGTGGATGGGATTGTGTTTTATTGCGCTGGCAGTGTTTTGTGGCGGCGCTAATGCGCAGGTTACGGGCACCATCATCGAACAGCCCCAGGATAAGCGCCTGCCGATTGCCGTGCCGGACTTTGCGTCCGCCCCGGGGCAGGAATCAATGGGCGTGCAGATGGCGCAAATCATTCGCGATGATCTCGCCTTCACAGGCGTCTTCCGGGTCATGTCGCGCGATCAATACCCCCCAGCATTCACCGGTTTTACACAGGAACCGGACCAGGTGTCGTTTGACGCATGGCGGCAAACCAAGGCCGCGTTTCTCGTGCACGGATACGTGGCCACGGAAAACGGACAACTCGCGGTATATTGCAGGTTGTTCGATGTCGCCTCCGGAAGGCAAATGATGGGCAAGCGGCTTGCCGAAAGCCCCCAGTGGGCAAGGCAAATCGCGCATGCCTTCTCCGATGAAGTCACCGCGCAACTGGACGGTCAGCCCGGATGTGCCACCTCGCAACTGTGTTTTTCGTCGGTGGTCTCCGGCAAAAAAGAACTGTTCTTGTGCGACTACGACGGCGCGAACGCCCGGCAAGTAACCCAACATGCATCAATTTCCATCCTCCCCGCGTTCTCTCCGGATGGAAACCAGGTCGCCTATTCCTCGTTCAAAGACCGCTTTCCGTTTTTGTACATCCTCGACCTCTCCTCCGGAAAATCCCGTTCGCTCTCCCGCGATCCCGGATTGAATGGCTCGCCCACCTGGGCCCCGGACGGACGCTCCCTCGCCATCGTGCTCAGCAAGGATGCGAACATGGAAATCTACCGGCTCAGCGCCGACGGCAGCAACAAGCAACGCCTCACCAACGACCCGGGACTCGACACCTCCCCCACGTTCAGTCCGGACGGATCCAAGATCGCCTTTGTGAGCGAGCGCGGCGGATCGCCGCAGATTTACGTTATGAGCGCCAGCGGCGGCGCCGCCCAGCGCATCTCCACCCAAGGCGGCAACTCCGTCGACCCGAACTGGTCGCCCGATGGACGCTCCATCGTCTACGTCGTGGAAAAAGGCGGCGAAGGCCAGGAAGTCTACGTCATGGGATCCGACGGCTCGAATCCCATTCGATTGACCAACTCCGCTGGCAACAACGAATCGCCCAATTGGTCTGCCGACTCACGCCACGTGGTCTTCACCTCCACCCGCAGCGGCCGCTCCGAACTGTGGACCGCCACATTGTCCACAGGCGAAAACCGTAAAGTGCCACAGCTAACCATCAACGGCCAAGGACCCAGTTGGGGACCTAGGCGGTAATCCGATTGAACTTGAATTCGAAAAGCCCTCGGGCCAACACCCCGGGGGCTTTTGCTGTAGTGCGCATGATTTGGAGAATTCTCCCAGGCCCGTCAGCGTGATACAATTGCGCTCTTTGTGAATCTGGAGCAATGAAGTGGGTGCAAAGGTCGTTGTAACCAACCGGAAAGCACGTCACGACTATCACGTGCTGGAAACGCTTGAGGCGGGAATCGCCCTGCAGGGAACGGAAGTGAAATCCCTGCGGGACGGCAAAATCGTGCTAAAGGACAGCTTCGTAGACATTATTCGGGGCGAGATGTACCTCGTAGGCGCGCATATCAACCCCTACGAACAAGGCAACATCTACAATCACGATCCCGAGCGCAACCGCAAGCTGCTGCTGCACAAGCGCGAAATTCTGAAGCTATCGCAGCGGATTGCCGAAAAAGGATTGACGCTAATTCCCTTGAGCGTATACTTCAAACAGGGCCGCGCCAAAATCGAACTCGGCCTGTGTAAAGGCAAACAAACTCATGACAAACGCGACAGCATCCGCACGCGCGAAGTGAAGCGCGAAATCGATCGCGCCGTCAAAGGCATCCGGGAGTGAAGTAGCCCTCGATGGCTTCCCAGCCTTCCCGCCCGCCGTCAAAGCCCGCGGATGCGGCACGACACCGCATCTACGCTCACTCGATTGACGTCAGAAACGCAATCAAATCCGCCATCGCTTGCTTATCGATGGTCTGCTCCAAACCTTCCGGCATGATCGACAGGTTTTCGCTGCGAATACTCTCGATGTTGACCCGCAAGATTGTGCTGGTCTCGCCGTTCGCCCGTTTCAACGTGATGCTGGTCGCCGTTTCCGATCCAATCACGCCGGTGTGCGTCTGAAAGTCGTCCGTGTCGATGGTGTAATTCACGTATTGCGGATTGATTTCACTGTTCGGATCGAGCACATTCATCAGAATCTTTTCGCCGCCCGCCTGCGCAACCGTCACCAGATTCGGACCCACGTCGAAACCGGTATCACCCACTTTGTGGCACTGCGCACAATTGAGAACGAACACTTCTTTCCCCCGCGCGGCGTCGCCGCCCATGGTGAGCGCATCGCGATACGAATCCACCACGGCCTGCCGCGTGCTGAAGTCAAAGTCGCCCAACAGATTTTCCGCGCGCGACTTGATGGCCGGATCCGGGCTGGATTGCAGCGCACGAATGCGCGTGGACTCCAGATCCTTCGGATGAAACGTGCCCTCCGCGATCGCGTCCAATAGGGCCTCCACCCACGGCTTTCGCGAAAACAACGCTTCCACGGCTTGCAATCGTACGGTGGGGCTAAGCGTGGGCCACGCATTCAATAAGGATTGTGCCACCGCCGGATCATCGTAGCCGCGCAACGAGGCAAGGGCCGCCGCCTGGACCTCTGACGCTTCCCGTTGATCCAGCAGGCCGGACAAAACGGGAATCGCCTCGGACGGCGCATCGAATGCCAATGTCCTAATCGCTGCCACGCGCTTGGCCGTTTCCCCGTCCGCTTGCTGAGCCGCTATCCGCGCATCCGCAATCATCGACGCAACCAGCGCGTTCGCACGGGTGCTTTGCGCCAGCACGCGCTGCGACTCGCCGCCCCGGCCCGACAGTTGCAGCCCTGCAACGATCCGCGACACGGCGGTCTGCGCCAACGCATCCTCGGCCGGAGGAAGCGCGTCAATCTTTTGCAGCGCCAGCCGCAGTTCTTCGTCTCTTCCGGTTGCGCCGGTCTGCCGTGCCAGATCCCCAATCAAATTCTTTCCGGCTTCGCTGGCTCGATATGTCGCATCGTCCATCAATCGCGCCAGCACCTCGCCCGCGCCCAACGTGAGCGAACTCATCAGCGCCGTGGCAAACCATTTGTCCCCGCCGTTCGATAACGCGATGGCCGCAAGCGCCGCATTGCGTTCCGGCGTGCTCGGCGCCTCGCCCAACGAGAACGCAAGCTGATACCGCACTTCCGCATCGCCGTCGTCGGCCATCCCCGAAAGCTTGGCCAACACGGCCTCGTCGGCTCCCTCCATGCGCTCCGCCACGCGAACCGCATGGCGTCGGACTTGCGGATGCGTGTCGTCTAATGCCTTCAACACCACGTCGCGAGTCAGCGCGTCCAGACCCGCCAGCGCATACAACGAATGCATGCGCCCTTCCGGCGAAATCGCGTCCGCAACCGCCTGCGTCAGCGCGGGCACAATGCTCTTGTCTTGCCGCTGGTAGATCAATCGCGCCGCCGTCTCGCGATGCCACGCATTCGCGTGGTCCAGCAGCCCCGCCAGTTCCAACGAAGACGCCGCGCTCAGCGTCACCGGCTTGGGCTGTTGAAATCCCTCCGGCGCGATCCGGTACAACCGCCCCCTATCGTGTCCACTGGTGAGGTCAAGATGCTTTTTAATTACCGGCGGTAGACTGGCGGGATGCTCAATCGTCTCACGGTACATATCCAGCACCAACAGATTCCCATCCGGCATGTTGTAAAACTGCACCGGCCGGAACCAGATGTCCTTCGAACGGATAAACTCCGTGCCCGGATCCGCGCGGTGCGCCACCAACTCCACGCCCTTGCGTTCGACAATCTTGCGATGAATCAGGTTGCTGCCCACATCCGCGATGATCGCGTTGCCAAGATATTCGGATGGCCACGCGTCGCCCCGGTAAATGGTCACCCCGGTCGCACTGGTAAAATACCCGGAGTCGCGGCCTCCCCCTTCAATCGGCCCGGGCACAATCCCCTTCACGCGCAGCCGCGTCCGCACCACGCGCCACGGCTCTACCGGCGAGATTCGAAACACATCCGCCGACGGACCATCCGACGCAATGCTGATGCGCGGCGTCGGCGCGGAAAAATACGGGTTCCGCGCGAGATACCGGTCTTCGACCATGTACAACTGAATGTGATCGCTGTTCATACTGGCGAAGCGGTGATAGAAATTGTCGAAGCTCATCCCGTGCTGCGCGCCGCCGCTCTCCGCGCGGTAATCCAGCGTGCGCGGGTCGAACGAAAAATCGCGCCCCCGCACGGACACCACCGGCGAATTCGGATCGTCCGCCCGTCGCACATCGCCGCCCGAACTGCTGGCCGACGCGTAAATCCGGTTGTCCGGTCCCCAAACAAACGAATTGATCAGCCCCTGGACATTGCTCAGGCTGAACCCCGTAAACACTTTCTTCACTTCATCCGCGACGCCGTCGCCGTCGTTGTCCCGCGCATACAGAATATCCGGTGGCACCGCAATGAACGCGCCCCCGTCGTATGCAAACACCGCCGTCGGCCACGTCAGACCCGGCAAAAACGACGAACTTTTGTCAAAAGTCCCGTCCCCGTCCGTGTCTTCCAGCAACCGGATTTCGCTCATGTTCAAGTCGTACTGCTCGGAATACCCACGCATCTCCACCGTGTACAAACGGCCGTCCTCGTCGAACGACGCCGCCACGGAATCAAATACGTTCGGCTCCATCGCCAGCAAATCCATCCGGAACCCCGGATGAATCTCAAACGCCGCCTGCGCCTCCGCCGGCTCCATGTGCGGTATCCGCGGCAACTCCGCCGCATAATCCCTGTCCACCGAATCTGTCTCGGAAGCCGGCTGTTCCTGGGCAATTGCCGCGCCGTAAAAGCAAGCGAGCATGACCACCGCGGCCAGAGCGGAACGCCGCAACATCATTCCCGACCATGCGTTCTTCATTCCCGCGAACCTCAGCGCCATTCCAGCCAAAGCTATCGTCATGCACGCAATCCTAAGCGCCACGCACGCACACGCTTTCGTCATTCCCGCGAAAGCGGGAATCCATCTTTGTTCGCGAATCTGACTGACCGCAGGAGTCCAATTATTCAGGTCGCGGTCATCGCCGCAATCGGACATATCAAAAAAACGCACGAGTAGAATCACTCCCAAAATGGATTTCGCCGATGCACCCCGGCCCATTGAGAACACACAATCCTGGCACTTTAGCGCATGGCACGGTAAAGACACAAAGCCCCTTTTGCTCAGTCCAATCGGTCCACGCCAATCACTAAGTCCACCAGGCCCTTACAAGCTCCCAACAGATCGCTTTCCACATTTCCCCAGTCGTACATTCCACATCCACCTCTCTCGCCGTTCCCGAGAGGCCGTGGGCTCTAGCGATAGTTCCCGACTGCCCCACTATTCCCGTTCCTCCCCCCGCGCAGGCCGCGGACCCAAGCGATAGGTCCCATCTGTCCCATAGCTCCCATTCGTCACCCCCCGCAGGTGCCCATGCGTTTTGTCCTTTTCGTTTCTTACGTCAGTTTCATGCAGGCGGGGGATATGACTTGTAAGGCCACATGGAGAAGTGCACCAATGGACAGAATGCACCTGCCCCCGTCCTCACTGCACCCCGTCGCCCGTCGCGCCTGCCTCGCCTCCAGCCCCATTCGTAACCCCTGCCCCTTGTGTAGTATACTTCCCCGTCTGTTTTCTGCGGTCTTCGGGCGAATTGCCCGTTCTGTCATGCCCGGCGCGGCGTTGGAAAGGCGTTTGAATCATGCCCAAGAAGCTCATGGTGGTTCCTGCGGAAGTACGCAAGTCGGAAGAACTTACCCTCGGATCCATCCCCATCAACACCTACCGGCGATCCATCGCCGAGGAACTGAAGGAAAACAAGGCGGTCACCGCGGCAGACCTCGTCCGGATGTACCGCGACATGGTCATCATCCGCGAATTCGAGACCATGCTCGACGAAATCAAGAAGTTGGGCATGTACCAGGAAATCAAATACAAGCACGCGGGACCGGCGCACCTGTCCATCGGCCAGGAAGCCTCGGCCGTCGGTGAGTGTTTCCACCTCGGCGTGGATGATCACATCTTCGGCAGCCACCGCAGCCACGGCGAAATCATCGCCAAGGGCCTGTCCGCCATCCACAAGCTGAAGGGCGGCGGACTCGATCCTGTCATGCGCGGCTATTTCGACGGTCAGATCCTGGGCATCGTCGAGGCGCACAAGGAAACAGCCAGCGCGCCGGAACTCAAGGGCAATGGCAAAGCCCTGCTGAAAAGCGACGCCGAGGAGGAATTGGGCATTGACTTCCTTCTGTACGGCCTGTTGGCGGAAATCTTCGCGCGCGAGACCGGGTTCAACAAGGGCATGGGCGGCTCCATGCACGCCTTTTTCGTCCCCTTCGGCGTGTATCCCAACAACGCAATCGTCGGCGGCAGCGCCGACATCGCCATGGGCGCGGCCCTCTGCAAGAAGATTCTGCGCAAGGATGGCATCGCCGTTGCCAACATTGGCGACGCCTCCATCGGCTGCGGGCCCGTCTGGGAGGCAATGGGCTTCGCCTCCATGGGTCAGTTCAACACTCTTTGGGAAGAGGGTTGGAAGGGCGGCGTGCCCATCATCTTCAACTTCATGAACAATTTCTACGGCATGGGCGGCCAACCCATCGGCGAGACAGCGGGCTTCGAACGACTGGCGCGCATCGGCGCCGCCATGAACCGCGACAACATGCATGCGGAATGCGTCGACGGCAACAACCCGCTCAGCGTGGCCGACGCGTACCAACGCAAGATTGAATTGCTGAAGGCCGGCAAAGGTCCGGTGATGCTTGAAGTGATCTGCTACCGCCAATCCGGCCACTCGCCGAGCGATCAGTCGTCGTACCGCGAACGCGACGAGATCGACATGTGGCGTCAGGTCGATCCCATCCTGGAATTCGGCGGCAAGCTGGTCGAGGCGGGCATTGTGAAGGAGGACGCGCTCAAGGCCATCGGCGAATACGCGACGCAAAAGGTGATCAAGGCCTGCAAACTAGCTACCGATGATGCCGTGTCGCCGCGCATGAAACTGGGACCCTTTATCGGCCTGGACAAGATCGTATTTTCCAGCGCGCCGGAATCGGAATTGCCCGGACTGAAGAACGAGACCGACCTGCTCATGCCCCTGGTGGAAAACCCGCGCGTGAAGCAGATCGCGGGCAAGACCCGCTACGGCATCGACGCCAATGGCGCCGTGTTGAAGGAAAGCAAGGCCGTCAGCTTCCGCGATGCCACATTTGAAGCCATCGCCCACCACTTCGCGAACGATTACAGGCTGGCCGCGTGGGGCGAGGAAAACCGCGATTGGGGCGGCGCGTTCGCGGTGTACCGCGGCCTCACGGAATTGCTCCCCTATTACCGGTTGTTCAACTCGCCCATCTCCGAAGCCGCAATCGTCGGCGCGGGCGTCGGATTCGCGCTGGAAGGCGGCCGCGCGCTCGTCGAACTGATGTATTGCGATTTCATGGGCCGCGCCGGCGATGAAGTGTTCAACCAGTTGTCGAAATGGATCGGGATGTCCGGCGGTTATCTGAAGATGCCCGTCGTGCTTCGTGTCTCCGTCGGCAGCAAGTATGGCGCGCAGCACTCGCAGGACTGGACCGCGCTCTGCGCGCACGTGCCGGGGCTAAAGGTCGTCTTCCCAGCAACGCCGTACAGCGCGAAGGGCTTGATGGCTTCCGCGCTCATGGGCAACGATCCGGTCGTGTTTTTC
This sequence comes from Candidatus Hydrogenedentota bacterium, assembly GCA_045863295.1. Lineage (GTDB taxonomy): Bacteria > Hydrogenedentota > Hydrogenedentia > Hydrogenedentales > SLHB01 > BTWA01. The sequence goes on along the minus strand of BTWA01000005.1, from coordinate 8,631 downwards.
GAAAGCCAGCGGCTTTACGACGTAACCGAGCAGTTCCACCCCCAGGGCGTGCCGTCCGAATACTTCTCCATTCCCATCGGCGCGCCCGCGGTGCTTCGCGAGGGTACGGATCTCACGATCCTCACCTTTGGCGCGACACTCTACCGCGCGGCCGAGGCCGCGGACCGGTTCGAGAAGGAATTCGGCGTTAGCGTCGAGCTCATTGACGGCCAGTCCCTCGTGCCGTTCGACTACGATCCGCTGATTCGCTCCGTCAAGAAGACCGGCAAATTGCTGTTGGGAAGCGATGCCTGCGAACGCGGCAGTTTCCTGCATACGGTCGCGTCGAATGTCACGCAGATGGCCTTTGATTACCTCGACGCGCCGCCCGTCATCGTGGCCGCGGAAAACTGGATCGTGCCGCCAGCCGAACTCGAAGAGTATTACTATCCCCAGGCCGCGTGGTTCCTCGACGCATACCACGCGAACGTCAAGCCGTTGCCCGGATACGCGCCCACGACGGATCGCCGTCCATGCACCGCAATCGCGCGTAACCAGCAGGATGTGCGGTAGGGGTTAGAATTGGACAGGCCCCGGACACGAGACGCGTGTCCGGGGCCTCTCAATAATCGTCTAATCCCGAAGCCTGCAGGAAGTATGGATGAATTTCTGCGGCGTCAAGTCTACTTCTTCAAATGCGCATCCAACCAATCCACCAGCTTCACCACTTCTTCGTTAATCGTCAGCCACGGATGGCCGCCGCCGGGTTTCACGATGAGTTCCGCCTCGCCACCCGCGGCCTTCAATGCGGCCAACATCCGTTCGGAATGCGACAACGGCACCATGTCGTCGGCGTCGCCATGAATCAACAGAAACGGAGGCGGCGATTGAATCGGCAGCAGCGCGGGCGAAATCGCCCTCGCCTTGGCCTGGATTTCCTCGGGTGACTTGCCCGCCATGGACTCTCCAAACAATACGTCCTCAAATCGCGATAGATCGCTCGGGGTTCCCGGCACCCACTCCACAAAATCGGCGGGCGGGAAAAACACCGCCACGGCTTTTACGTCCGTGCTGAACTTCATTAACTCGTTCTTGTCATCTGCCTTCTCGGGTTCGGGTTGCAGAGAGGTAAGGCACGCAAGGTGTCCACCCGCGGATGCGCCGGTAAGCCCAATGCGTTCAGCATCGCAACCGTATGCCGGCGCTTTCGACTTCACCCAACGAATTCCCGTCTTCAAATGGGCCACCATCTCTTCGGCCGTGAACTTCGTCCGCGATCCCGGCCAGATGCCGAATACCGTGTAACCCCGCGAACAAAGCACATCGTAAAAACCGGCGCGCTTGTGGTCACGCACCTTGCCCTCGTCCGAATACCACGCGCCGCTGATTACATCGATTACCGCAAGCCCGTTTTTGTCGCCCTTGGGCACGTGTATATCCGCAATCAAACCCACACCATCGGCGATACCGTACAGCGTCCGATCGGACGTGTACGGTTCGTCCTGCGCCCAGGCGGCAGTGGCAACGAGCAACAACACAATGGTGAACGACGCAATCGTGCGCATGATCCAGCTCCCGTTCGTTTAAGACACGTTTGTGACAATGTAGCACACGCGAACCGATTGGGTCTTGCCCATGGAATAACGAAATCGGTGGTAGAATTGAATGTGGCGGATGATTTGTCGTCCTGTGATGAACGACCCAATCGCAGTAGCCGCCACACAGGAGTACACCAAATGCCTCCCCGTCCTTCACGGAAACCCTTGCTGCGTCAGGTGTTCGAAATTCGCGGCCTCCTTATGGTTCCTCCCGTCCTTTTAATGGCCCTTTGCTTTTCGTACGAATTTGAACAAGATTACATCGTTTGGCCTCTAGGATTTGCGGTCTTCCTGTGTGGACTGGCACTGCGAATCTGGGCGCAAACACATCTCCATTACCGGTTGCGCGTCCGCAAGGAACTCACCGAAACCGGCCCTTATGCCTACGTACGCAATCCAATATATATCGGCAATACCCTTATCCTGATGTCGCTGTGCATAATGTCGGAACTGCTCTGGTTCATGCCGGTACTGCTGGCTTGGATCGCCTTGGTGTATTCCCTGGTAGTGCGTTACGAGGAGCAGCATCTTACGGAAAAATATGGCGACCCTTACCGGCAATTTTTGGCGCGTGTGCCTCGATGGATTCCGCGCTTGCCGCTACGGCCGTTTGTAAAGACGCTCAGCGCACGCCAATACCTGAAGGCCAGCATCGTGGCGGAACTTCATTGCTTTCTGTGGATACTACCCTTCGCCCTCAAGGAAATCGTGTCCGATTACTGGTTGCCGGGACACCTGTCGTAAGTGCCAAACGATTCGGAGGCAAAGTCCCCAAGGAAGTGTCGAAGGGTCCTCTCGGATTGAAGACCGATCAGGCGGTCATGTTCAACCCCATCCACGAAAAGTACCAATGTAGGCACGTCGCGTACCGCGTGCTGCGCGGCGATCGCGGGAGCAGCCTCCACATCCACACGCGCAACGATCACGCCCCAGTGGGTACCGGCTGCAATGCGATTCAGAATGGTGCGTTGGGCCTCGCTGTGGGTACACCAGACGGCGAAGAACTCCACCAGCACAATCCCGTCGCCAATCCGGGCACGGAAATCCGATTGGGACCAGGTTTGGATTGGGCTGTTCAACACGTTCTCTCCGGGGGGAACGCTAATTCCACTTGCGGGGAATGCATGGGGAATGCCAAAAAAGTTTAGGCAATTGTGTGGACTTTCCAGCCGGCCAAGCCGGAAAACGAATTTGCGCACGCACTTCAGGGGTGTTACGCAACGTTGCGCGAACGCTACAATTGAGATTGCCTGCGCGATGCCGAGTCGCAAGAAGGCAGGCCAAGTTTCTCAAAGAGCGTCTTGGCGGGACACCAGTTGGTAAAGGCCGATTGCAGCAGATTGGCGCCTACAAATGCAGTCAGCCAAAGCCATCCGGGATGAACAAACACAGCCAACCCCAGAGACAACAACGTTACCAGACCCGCCGCCAAACGAAGCGCACGCTCAACAGTCATTTCGGAATCTCCTGTAATCGGGTTTCCATTCCCGCATTACAGGGGCAACTCCCGTGCCGAACCACTCTTTAGATCAGCGAACGCTGCAGCGCGACCACTTTCCCCTGGATCTGAATCATATGCGCGGGGACCAGAATGGACTGCATGGCCCGGTTTGCCGGCCGCAACTCGACCATGTCGCCGCGACGGTAGAAGCGCTTCACCGTCGCCTCGTCTTCCATGAGGGCGACCACAATATCGCCTTTGGACGGTTCGGAAATCGGATGCACCACCAGCGTGTCGCCATCGAAGATCCCGTCTTCGATCATGCTGTCTCCCTGAACCTTCAGGCAATACGCCCCCGGCTTCACGATCGAGGTCGAAACCGGCACATGTCCTTCAATGTTCTCTTGCGCCAGAATGGGAAAACCGGCGGCAATCCGGCCCACCAGCGGCAGGGTGCCCACTTCGCTCCGGTAGAGACCCACCACAGCCTGGTCGGTCACTTGAATCGACCGCGCCTTGGAGGTCCGGTTGATATAGCCTTTCTTTTCCAGGGCGACCAAATGGTCATTGACGCCGTTGGTGGAGACGATGCCGAAGTGTTCTCCAATCTCGGCAATGGTGGGTGGCATTCCGTTGTCGCGGATGCATTCGATGATAAACTCGAGGATGGCGGTCTGCCGGCGGGTCAACCCTTTGGCCATTGGGGGCAATCTCCAGTTGCTGAAACTGTTTTCAGGTATATTTAAGCACGTCTGTGCCGCCATGTCAACCCTTGCGAACGTGCAATCCCCCTTTTTCTTGCGCCCAATTCAAAGGACCGCTACCATGCCCGATCGGACAATCGAACATGGAGAGGAGTATCGTTGCTCATGATGCGATTCGTTGCAGGATGGGGGATTATCGTGGGATCGGTCGTGATGGCCCCCATGGCAGCCGCCCATTTTCAGGTCCTTATGCCATCCACTGATGCGGTATCCGAGAAGACCGGACCGGATATCGATTTTGAAATTGTGTTTACGCATCCGATGGATGGGGGACCGGTCATGGATATGGGTCAGCCCCGTCAATTCGGCGTGATGGTGCGCGGAGAGAAGACGGACCTATCCAGTGCATTGAAGCCCGCCGACCGCGGTGGGAAAGGCGCGTTTACGGCTTCGTACAAAGTAAACCGGCCGGGGGCTCATGTGTTTTATATCGAACCCGAACCGTATCTCGAGGCCGCCGAGGAAACCTACATTCAGCATTTCACGAAAGTGATAGTGGATGCCTATGGATCCTGGTCAGGCTGGGATGATCTGGTTGGGTTTCCCGTGGAATTGAAGCCGTTGACCCGGCCTTATGGAGTTTGGGCAGGCAACGTGTTCCAGGCGGTGGTGATGAAGGAAGGCCAACCGGTACCGGAGGCGCATGTCGAAGTAGAGTATTACAACGCCGAGGGCGATGCGACGGCTCCAACGGATGCGCACGTAACGCAAGTGTTGAAGTCGGATTCCAACGGCGTGTTCACCTTTGGCATTCCGTGGGACGGCTGGTGGGGCTTCGCGGCACTGGTGGACGGCGACACCAAAATGAAGTCCCCGGATGGAAATGAAATGGATTTGGAAATGGGTGCGGCCTTGTGGGTACGCGCGCACCCGGTGACGAAAGGCAAGTAAACCGGTGCATATCCCGGACGGTGTTTTGACAGCCCCCGTATTGGCCGGGGGAACGGCCGCGGCAGGGTTGGGCGTTGTTGTGGGTCTTCGCAAGCTCGACGAAGAAGCGTTTGTGAAGACCGCCGTGTTGACGTCCGCCTTCTTTGTGGCTTCCTTGATCCACGTTCCGCTGGGATTCACGTCCGTTCATCTCGTACTGAACGGTTTGACGGGATTGCTGTTGGGCTGGGCGGTATTTCCCGCGATCGCAATCGGGCTGCTGCTGCAAGCCATCTTGTTTGGATTCGGCGGCATAACGGCCTTGGGAGTCAATACGGTGATCATGGCGCTTCCCGGCGCGCTATGCCACGCAGGGTTATTGCCGTCCATTCGCAGAGGCTCGCCGGGCCGCGCATTTGCCTTGGGATTTGGCGCGGGGTTTGGCTCGATTGCCGCCGCGGCGCTGTTGCAAGCCCTCGCACTAATGCTGTCTGGGCGCAGCTTTGCGCTTGTCGCGGGCTATGCGATTGCCGCGCATGTGCCCGTGATGATCGTCGAGGGATTTGTAACCGGGTCGGCCGTGAGCTTTCTGCGGCGGGTACGTCCGGAGACGTTTGAATATCGCCGCGAAATCGTACCTCATCCGATTGAAGCCGTGGTAAAGCCATGATGCGCGTGGTTATGTTTGTATCCATTTCCTTGTTCCTCCTATGCACGGCCCATGCCCATGGTGTAAATCTGTTTGCCACGGCGGAAGGCGATGTCATTCACGGATACGCGTATTTTTCCGACGGCAAGCCCGTGGCGAATACGCCGGTTACCGTAAAGACAGCAGCGGGCGATCCGTTGGGCGAAGTCGAAACGGATGGACAAGGTGAATTTCGGTATTCCCCCGAACTGCATGTGGACCACTATTTCTCGTTGGAACTGCCCGATGGACATGCGGCCTCGTTCACCCTTCCGGCAACAGAGTTGGCGGGCCTTGCGGAGAATCCCGCGAAGGATACCCCGTTGCCCGCGGAAACCACCCCCCTCGAAACGCTGGACGATCCGGAATCCGCCGGCGTGGAGAAACGGGTGGAGGAAGCGGTGAGCCGCCAGATCGCGCCTTTGCGAAAACAGATCGACGCGTATCAGCATGCGGTTCGGTTGCACGATGTAATCGGCGGCATTGGATACATTGCCGGGCTCCTGGCGTTGGTCTTTTGGTTGAAGTCCCGCTCGGGTAAGGGCACGCCCTCGTGATCGATGCGGGACTCACACGGCGCGATTCCTGGCTGCACCGGCGCGACCCGCGATCGCGCGTCGCCTGCGCCGCCATAATATCCGTGGCCGTGTTGGCGATGGACTCCTACTTATACTTATCCGTGTTTGTTGCATTGGCCATCGCCATTGCCTTTTCGGCCGGCGCGGTGTCGCCATCCACGATTCGCCGGTTTGCCGGGCTCAACGTATTCATGGGCGTGCTGGTACTGTTGATGCCGTTGATGGAACCGGGCGATCCGTTGTTCTCACTCGGCGGGTGGCCCTACTCCCGCGAGGGATTGCAGGAAGCCATTCGCGTGGCCGTCAAGGGAAACGCGATCCTGATGTGGATTACGGTCCTGTTGGCCACGCTCGATCCGGTCAGTCTGGGTCATGCCCTCGAACAGTTGGGGGTGTCCGCGAAACTGACTCGGCTGCTGTTGTTTACCGTGCGCTACATGGCGGTGTTGGGTGTCGAATATGCGCAGCTTCGGCGCGCGATGCGGCTCCGGGCGTTTCGACCGTCCTTGTCCCGGCACACCTTTCGCACCCTGGGGTACCTCGTGGGCATGCTGCTCGTGCGCGCGCTGGACCGCTCCGAACGCATTACCAACGCGATGAAATGCCGTGGATTCAACGGGCACTTCCGTCCGGTGCGGCCATACACAATGCGACGGGCCGACTGGCTGTTCACCACGACGATCATTGCGGTGACGGGAACGTTGTTGTGGGCGGACTGGACATGACCAAACCCATACTGGAGTTGGACAACCTCTCCTTCGCCTATGACGCGGACCGGCCTGTACTTCAGGCAGTCTCACTCGCCGTTCAACCAGGCGAGCGCATTGGTCTGATCGGCACCAACGGCAGCGGTAAAACGACGCTCCTGCAATTGATTGTGGGGCTGCTGAGGCCTACCGCGGGAACCATCCGCGCGTTCGGGGCGGTGCGCCAACGCGAAGCGGACTTTCGCGATGTCCGGCGGCGCGCTGGGCTGCTCTTTCAAGACAGCGACGATCAGCTCTTCTGTCCGACGGTGTACGAGGATGTTGCGTTCGGCCCCATCAATCTTGGCAAGTCTCCGGACGAGACGAAAGCCGTCGTCCAATCGACGTTGGAGCAGCTCGATCTCGCGGGATACGAAGACCGCATCACGTACAAGCTTTCCCACGGCGAAAAGCGGCGCGTAGCGTTGGCCACGATACTGGCCATGGAACCCGACTTGCTGCTGCTCGACGAGCCCACCACTGCGCTCGACGAATCGCATGAGATGCGGCTGGTGAGCACGTTACGCTCCTTGCCGCAGGCCATGATCATCGTATCGCACAACCGGCCGTTCCTCGACATGATTGCTCACCGGACGGCGACGCTCAAGAGCGGCGTGCTGACGGAAGATCCGGGCCGCTGGGCGGGCCGGAGTCATTCGTGCCCGGAGTGACTCAGAAGAAGACGCCCATGTGCGTGAACACCCAGTAGGCAGACGCGCACGTTACTGCAAAGGCGGATGCCGAGTAGCCTGCGACGGCGCGGCGCATCGCGCGAAATTGCCACCATCCAGGCCGCACTCCCAATGCAATCATCGGCCAGAGCATCACAGCGGTGCCGATCACCCAGAACGGCATCCACTCCGCGGTAACTTCGCCTCCGTCGCCGAATTGCCGATCCAGCAGAAACGTCAGATACAGCGGTACCGCGCGCACGAACATATCGATGGGCACGAGCCAAAAGAGGGCCTTTACGGTCATGCCGAGTATGGGCAGCACGGGGAGCGCCAGGAGTGCATACAAAACGAGGATTGAAATTCGAGCGGGCTTGCGCAACGCATTCATACTACTTCCTCCACGGCAGCCGCCTGCCACGGATCAGAATAGCCTACATTTGTAGGCGATGCAAGAAAAACATGCGACCGTTTTACTCGACTTTGCTACTTCAACGACTCCAGAGCCGCCAGGAATGCTTGATACGTTTCCTGCCCGAACGTCACAAAGCGCACAAGCTCCAACGCGTTGTCATTTTGCCGCAGCCAATCCGCCACTGAAGCGATGGCGATCACGCTTGCCTCTGCCACCGGGTACCCGTACACCCCGCAACTGATGGCGGGGAAGGCGATGGACTTCAGTCGGCGTTCCGCCGCGATGTCGAGGCTTCGCCGGTGGCAACGTGCGAGCAATTCCGGCTCACCGTGCAGGCCGGTCTTGTACACCGGGCCCACGGTGTGAATCACATACTTCGCGGGCAGATTGCCGCCGGTGGTAATTTTCGCGTCGCCCGTGTCGCAACCGCCCAGCGCACGGCATTCCGCGAGAATAGACGGCCCGCCCACGCGATGAATGGCGCCATCGACCCCGCCGCCGCCCAGTAAGGTATGATTGGCCGCATTCACAATGGCATCCACGCATTCCTTGGTGATGTCGCCGAGAGTGATTTCCAGCACTGTAGTTCCAATGGGTTTTTGCATCGGGCGCCTCCCGTATGGATATCCAGATCGTGACAGGCTCTGAAACGCTGTCACCACCAGCTTGCCGGGAGTACCAAGACGAAGACAAGTCCCGGCTTCGACAGTGATAGCGGTGTCGACGGCTGGCGCCTTTGCCACCGCACTCCATAAAAGACCTTCCTATTCACTGGGGAAAATCTGCTGCATTGGCCGCAGACGCTAGGGAAGTTGTTCCCTTCCCTCGTTCCCGAGCTACCGCTAGGAAACCCACTCCCGAAAAGCTCCGCGGTGTCATTG